>NZ_JBIVDQ010000005.1:0-786298 GCF_044747185.1 Streptomyces sp. NPDC090108 | reverse complement strand
CGCCCGGCGCAACGGTGGGGGCCCGCCGGGCCCCACGGCGGTGTTTGCCCGCCGCCCTAACGGCCCCGCCCGGGGGGGGGGGGGGGGGGCGGCCCCCCGCCCCCCCCCCCCCGCGCCGGACGGCTACTTCACTCCCAGCAGCTGCTCCACCGGGTCGATCGCGAAGTAGACCACGAACAGCGCGGAGACCGCCCACAGCAGCCAGTTGACCTCCCTGGCCCTGCCCAGCACCGCCTTGAGGACCACGTAGGACACGAAGCCCGCGCCGATGCCGTCGGTGATCGAGTAGGTGAACGGCATCACGGCGATGGTGAGGAACGCCGGGACGGCGATCTCGTACCGGTCCCAGTCGATGTGCTTGACGTGGCTCATCATCAAAAAGCCCACCGCGATCAGCGCGGGCGCCGCCGCCTGGAGCGGGACGATGGTGAGCAGCGGGGTGAGGAAGAGCGCGAGGCCGAAGAGCCCGCCGGTGACCAGGTTGGCGAAGCCGGTGCGGGCCCCCTCGCCGACGCCCGCGGCGGACTCGATGTAGGCGGTGCTGGAGGAGGCCGAGCCGACGCCGCCGGCGACGGCCGCGGCGCCGTCGATGAACAGGACGCGGCCGATGCCCGGCACCTGCCCCCGCTCGTCCAGCAGCCCGGCCTCCGCGCTGACGCCGACGATGGTGCCCATGGCGTCGAAGAAGTCGGACAGGACGAGGGTGAAGACGAGCAGCACGGCGGTGAGGAAGCCCACCTCGGCGAAGCCGCCGAACAGGCTGAAGTGACCGACGAGCCCGAAGTCGGGGGTCGCGACGATCCTGTCGGGCAGCTTCGGCGTGGTCAGCCCCCAGCTCTTGATGTCCGCGACGGCGTCGATCACGATCGCGACCACCGTCGTCGCGACGATGCTGATGAGGATCGCGCCCTTCACCTTGCGGGCGAGCAGCGCGACGGTCAGCAGCACGCCGAGGCAGAACACCAGCACGGGCCAGCCGGTCAGCCGGCCGTCGGCGCCGAGCTGCACGGGCACGGTGGTGTGCGCGGCGTCGGGGACACGGCTGACGAAGCCGGCGTCCACGAAGCCGATGAAGGCGATGAACAGGCCGATACCGACGCCGATGGCCTGTTTCAGCTGCTGCGGGATCGCGTCCATGATCGCCTTGCGGAGCCCGGTGAGCACCAGCAGGCAGATGAGCAGGCCCTCCACGACGACCAGGCCCATCGCGTCGGGCCAGCTCATCAGCGGGGCCAGCTGGAAGGCGACGACGGCGTTCAGGCCGAGCCCGGCGGCGATGGCGAGCGGGAGGTTGCCGCCGACGCCCATGACGACCGTCATCACACAGGCCACCAGCGCGGTGGCGGTGACGAGCTGGCCGGTGTCGAGGGAGTGCCCGAACTTGTCCTTGGCGCTGCCCAGGATGATCGGGTTCAGGACGAGGATGTAGGCCATGGTGAAGAACGTGGCGAAGCCGCCGCGTATCTCCCGGCCGAAGGTCGATCCCCGTTCGGAGATTCTGAAGTACCGGTCGACGCCGTTGCCGCCCGGGGGCGGCGCGGCGTCGGACCGCTGGTCCGCCTTCTGTGTCTGGGCCATGACCGACACCAACTCCTCATCATCAACAGGCTGTTGTGCGCGGATGCTGGCTGGATTGTTCCCCCGGAAGGGCGGTCTCAGGTTCCCGTCGTGTTACGGAATCGGCCGCGGCACGCGGACCGGCCCCCGCCCCGGCGGAGAATCGCCGGTGACGAGGGCCGGGGCGCGTCAGGAGACGAAGTACGTCGGGTTCGGCAGCTTGTAGGTCCGGTCGGCGTGGCCGCCGTCCAGGTCCGAGTACTGGTCGCCGAAGTTGGCGATGATGTCGTAGCCGAGGTCGTCCTCGATGTGCCCGCGGGTGCCGCCCTTGTACTGCACGGTGGTGCAGGTCCAGGTGCCCGGGGTGGCGCAACCGCTCAGGTAGGCGGGCGGGTTGGCCTTGTTCTTGAGGAACATGTGCGCGGCGTCGAGGTTCACGTCGGCACCGACCTTCTTCAGGTTGGCGACGGCGCCGGCGCGCTGGTCCTCGCTGAGACCGGAGTTGTAGAAGACCTCGACGCCCTTGGACTGGGCGTACCGGACCAGCTCGGGGCTGCCGAACACGGCCGGGCGGTCCGCCCGGTTGACGTAGTCGTTCCACGTCGTGGGGTTGTACGTGTAGTTGTAGCGCTTCTCGTAGTCGAGGCTGAGCAGCAGCGTGTCGTCGATGTCGAAGACGACGGCCGGCTTCTTCCCGTGCCGGTGGGCCTTGCGGGCCGCCCGGTCGATGTACCCGCGGGCATCGGAGTCGATCCGCGCCAGGTCCTTGGCGTACGGGCTGTCCGGGGACGCCTGGTACACGCCGGCACTGTCGGCGGCCGTGCCGTAGTAGGCGTCGATGTCCTTCACCAGGACCCCGATGTTGTACGGCTCGTGGGTCGAGTTCGCCGTCGACTGGCCGGCGGTGGCCGCGCCGGCGCCGTACAGCGCCGAACCGGCGACGACACAGGCGGCACCGACGGCGGCCGCTCTGAGGGACTTCCGCATGGAATCTCCGGATCTGCAGGAATCTGACGATACGTGACATGACCTGAAGGCAGAGGATCAGGCCACGCACTGTCTACGCGCATCACACCGGGAGCGCACGGGGTGTTACCCGATCGATATGCGCCAACTCCCCCGCAGTACGGCCGGAATCGGGAAACAGCGGCACCGGCCGGGACGTCAGCCCGCGTACGGGTCGGGCACCTGCCCCGGCCGGGACAGGAACGCGAAGTCGCAGCCCGTGTCGGCCTGGCTGATCTGCTCCTCGTAGAGCGCGCCGTAGCCGCGCGTGTACCGGGCGGGCGGCGGGGTCCATCCCGCCGTCCTGCGCGCCAGCTCCGCCTCCTCCACGTGGAGATGGAGCCTGCGGGCGGCCACGTCCAGGGTGATGAGGTCGCCGGTGCGGACCATCGCGAGCGGGCCGCCGACGTACGACTCGGGGGCGACGTGCAGCACGCAGGTGCCGTAACTCGTCCCGCTCATCCGGGCGTCGGAGACGCGGACCATGTCCCGTACGCCCTGTTCCAGCAGATGGGCGGGGATGGGGAGCATGCCGTACTCGGGCATGCCGGGACCGCCCCGGGGACCGGCGTTGCGGAGCACCAGGACGCTGTCCGCGGTGATGCCGAGCGCGGGGTCGTCGATGGTGCGCTGCATGACGCGGTAGTCGTCGAAGACGACGGCGGGGCCGGTGTGCCGGAGCAGCCGGGGCTCGGCGGCGATGTGCTTGATGACGGCGCCGTCCGGGCAGAGGTTGCCGCGCAGCACCGCGACCCCGCCCTCGGGCGCGAGGGGGTTGTCCCGTGGCCGGATGACGCCGTCGTGGTGCACCCGGGCACCGGCGAGCTGTTCGCGCAGGGTGTCGTGGGCGACCGTGGGCCGGTCCAGGTGGAGCAGGTCGGGGATGCGGGAGAGGAAGCCGGGCAGGCCGCCCGCGAAGTGGAAGTCCTCCATGAGGTACTTCTGTCCGCCGGGGCGGACGTCGGCGAGGACGGGGACCGTGCGGGCGATGCGGTCGAAGTCGTCCAGGCTCAGGGGCACTCCGGCCCGGCCGGCCATCGCGATCAGGTGGATCACGGCGTTGGTGGAGCCGCCGAGGCCGAGGACGGTGGTGACGGCGTCCTCGAAGGCCTCCCGGGTGAGGATGTCGCGCGGCCCGAGGTCCCGGTGGACCAGTTCGACGGCCGTCCGGCCCGCCCGGGCGGCCATCCGCTCGTGCCCGGAGTCCACGGCCGGGATGGAGGAGGCGCCGGGCACGGTCATGCCGAGCGCCTCGGCCGCCGCGGTGAGCGTGGACGCGGTGCCCATGGTCATGCAGTGGCCGGGCGAGCGGGCCAGGCCGCTCTCCAGTTCGGCGATCTCGCAGTCGCCGATGAGTCCGGCCCGCCGGTCGTCCCAGTACTTCCACATGTCGGTGCCGGAGCCGAGGACCTCGCCGCGCCAGTGGCCGGGCAGCATGGGCCCCGCGGGCACGAACACGGCGGGCAGCCCGGCGGACGCGGCGCCCATCAGCAGGGCGGGCGTGGTCTTGTCGCAGCCGCCCATGAGCACCGCGCCGTCGACGGGGTAGGACCGCAGCAGTTCCTCGGTCTCCATCGCGAGGAGGTTGCGGTAGAGCATGGGGGTCGGCTTCTGGAAGGTCTCGCTCAGGGTGGCGACCGGGAACTCCAGCGGGAAGCCGCCCGCCTGCCACACCCCGCGCTTGACGGCCTGGGCGCGCTCGCGCAGGTGCACATGGCAGGGGTTGATGTCCGACCAGGTGTTGAGGACGGCGACGACCGGCTTGCCGAGGTGCTCCTCGGGCAGGTAGCCGAGCTGGCGGGTGCGGGCGCGGTGACTGAAGGAGCGCAGGCCCCCGGTGCCGTACCACTGGTGGCTGCGCAGCTCCTCCGGCCGCTTCACCGCGACCAGCCGGCGACGATCGCGGCGACCTCGGCCCGTGCCTCCCCGTCCGGCGGTGTGCTCGGCGGGCGGACGTCGGCCCGGCACAGGCCGAGGACGGCGAGCGCCTCCTTGACGACGGCGACGTTGTCCGCCGAGCCGTGGGCGGCCCGCAGTTCCTCGAAGCGGCGGATCCGCTCCCACACCCGCATGGCGGCCGGGTGGTCACCGGCCCGCAGCGCCTCCAGCATGGTCAACGACAGCGCGGGGGCGACGTTGACGAGTCCGGAGGTGAACCCGGTGGCGCCCGCGCCGAAGTAGGCGGGCGCGTAGGTCTCGGCGAGGCCCGCCACCCACACGAACCGCTCCAGGCCGGCGTCCCGGGCGAAGGCCGCGAAGCGCGCGGCGTCCGGGACGGCGTACTTGACGCCGATGACGTTCGGGCAGCCGTCCGCCAGTTCGGCGAGGCGGGCGCCGGGCAGGCGGGCGTCGCGCACGTAGGGGACCACCCCGAGACCGGGCACGGCCTCGGCGACGGCCCGGTGGTAGGCGACCCAGCCGGCCTCGGAGACGTACGGGTGGACGGGCTGGTGGACCATGACCATCCGGGCGCCGAGGGCCTCGGCGTGCCGCGCGGAGGCGACGGCGGTGGGCAGGTCGTGGCCGACGCCGGCCAGGACGGTGGCGCGGTCCCCCGCCTCGTCCACGGTCAGCTCGACGACCAGGCGGCGCTCCCCGGGGGCGAGGGAGTGGAACTCGCCCGTGTTGCCGCCCGGGGTGAGGGTCCTGATCCCGGCGTCGAGCAGGCGGCGCAGCAGGGCCCGGAAGGCGTCCCGGTCGACCGAGCCGTCCTCGGCGAAGGGGGTCACGGGGATGGCCACCACGTCGGCCAGGGCGGCCCGCTGGGCCGCGAACTCCGGACTGCTCACTGTTCCCCTCCCTGTCCCTGCTTCTCTTGCTGTTCCTGCTCCAGTTGCTGTTGCTGCTCCTGCTCCCGCTCCTGCGGGCACGAGGCGGGGAAGGCCCGCCGGGTGAACGAGGTGATGTGGGCGTGCAGGGCGTCCGCCGCGCCGGCCGCGTCGCCGCCCCGCGCGAGGCGGAGGATCTCCCGGTGCTCGGCCGCCTCCCGCTCCCAGGAGGGGTCGGCCGCCCAGGCCACGGCGGCGACGAGGGCGGCCTGGTCGCGGACGTCGTCGAGCATCCGGGCCAGCAGCGGATTGCCGCACGGCAGGTACAGGGCACGGTGGAACGCCCGGTTGGCGAGGGCCCGTTCGGCGGTCGTGCCCGCGGCGTCCGCGCGGTCCAGCGCGTCCTCCGCGGCGTCGAGAGCGGCGCGGCGCGCGACCGTGCGGCGCAGGGCCTCCGGCTCCAGCAGCAGCCGTACGTCGTGGACCTCGCGCGCCGTCACGGCGTCCACCGTGCGCACGGTGACGCCCTTGTACTGGCTCATCACGACGAGTCCGGTGCCGGCGAGGGTCTTCAGCGCCTCGCGCACCGGGGTCTTGGACACCCCGAAGAACGCGGCCAGTTCGGTCTCGACGAGCGGCTGTCCGGGCGTCAGCGTGCCGGTGAGGATGCGGTGCCTGATCGCGTCCAGCACGTACTGGGTGCGGGACGGGACCGGGTCCGGGGCGGGAGGGGGGATCGGGGCGGGAACGGGGGTGGGCCTGGGGCTGGGCACAGCGGTCACGGACGCCTCCCGGTGACACGGCCGCGCGGGCTCGCGGCCGTGAACTCGTCCACCGCGCCTCGTATATGACGTATGGCGTATCGCGTATGGCGTATGAGGCGCGACGCGTCGAAGTTAGGAGGGGGCCCGCGTTTCGTCAATGCCGCCGGCGGAAGACGCGCGGGAACCCGCCGGGTCCGGGCGGGACGGACCGCGGTTCACCCCCTGGGGGCGTCGCGGAACGTGCGGAGACCTAGGGGCGCCATTGGGGGTCGCGGCCGCTCAGGCCGACCGCGCGGTCCAGGGGCAGGGCGTCGGCCGGGACCGGTACGACGGGGCCGAAGGGGCCGTTCTCCCGGTCGAGGCCGCCCGCCGCGGCGGCGAGGAAGCCGAGGGCCGCCTCGACGGCGGCGGGGTCGGGCTCGTAGGGCACGCCGAGGGCGCGGGCCAGGTCCCAGCCGTGGATCACCAGTTCGTCGGCGACGACCGCGCCGGCGACGGCGCCGGGCAGGTCCACCCCGCCCGCGCGGGTCATGCCGGTCCACGCCTCCGGGTCGCGCCAGGCCTCGGCCAGCCCGTCCAGCGCCCCGGCCAGCCGCTCGCGCCAGTCGGGGGCGAGCTGAGGAAGACCCGCCTGCGGGCTGGTGTCGGTCGTCGGTCCGAGATCCTTGCGGGCGGCGTCCCCGAAGGCGACGGCCAGCCCGCTCAGGTGGGCCAGCAGTTCGCGCACCGAGTAGTCCGGGCACGGTGTGGGGTACGCCAGCCGCTCGTCGGTCACCTGGTCGGCGAGCCGCGAGAGGACGCGGGCCTGGGCACCGAGATCGAAGACGGGGTGGGTCATGCCGTGCTCCTTGCGCGTGGGGCATCCGTGGCCGGGTGCGGGGGTGACATCCGTACCCACGAGTGACCGTTCCGGGCACGGGAACTCATCGGAAGCCCCCTCACCGGCCCACGCCCGGCCCGCCACCGCCGTCCCGTACCTCCTCCCCCGTACCTCCTTCCCCGTACCTCCTCCGCTGGCCCTGCCCGCCCCTGGTCCCGCCCGTCTCCTCGCTCAGCGTGCGGACAGGGCGTCGCGGACCGCGGACAGGTCGGCGTCCGACGCCAGTCCGGCGTGGTACAGGCGCAGTTCCGTCGCCCCTTCCGCACGCGCGCGGGCCGCGTCCGCCGCGAGGGTGCCGGGGCTGCCGCCCAGGCCGGCGACCACCGGGAAGTTCGCCGCGAGGACCGGGGCCGCGCGGACCGGCCGCCGCTCCCCCTCAGGCAGCCTCTCCCCCTCAGGCAGCCCCTCCGACTCAGGCCGCCCCTCCCGCCCGGACCGCCCCTCCCGCTCAGCCCGTCCCGCCGCCCCCGCCCCCGCCCGCGCCTGTGCGGCGAAGGGCGCCAGCAGGGACGTGCCGCCCGCGCACGGGACGACCACGCCGTCGGCGACGGACAGGATGTGGGCCGGGTCGACCCCGGCGTCGGCGCCGCAGTGGTACGGCACCGGGTCCGCGTGCAGCAGCACCTGGAAGCCCTCGGGCGCGGCGGCGCGCACGGCGGCGACGGCCGCCTCCTGGAGGGTGCGGGCGGTCTCCTCCCGCCACGCGCGCGTGGCCGACGCGGTGTCCTCCCCGAGGAGCCCGCCCACCGCCGCCCAGCCCCCGTCGTCCGGAGCGCCGCGCCACAACGGCTCCAGGGCGGTCCGTACGGCGGCCGCGAGCGCGTCGGGGTCCAGGCCCCGTCCGCCGTAGCCGGCGCGGCAGTCGGGGCAGAAGCACAGGGACATCAGGTACTGCCCGGCCTCCCCGAGGGCGACCCCGGCGGTCTTGTCGTGGGCGTGCAGGTGCCGCAGCCCGTACCAGCCGAGGGACTCCAGTTCGGTGCCCCGCGCACCCGGCCGTACGGCGGCCTCGGCGGCCAGCGCGGTCAGGTACGCGCGCGTGGCGGGCTGGGCGATGCAGGGCGCCCACGGGTAGCGGTCGCCGTAGGCGTTGACGACGGAGGTGTCCGGGTGTTCAGCGCCCAGGCGGGAGCTGTGCGCGAGGACCACCCAGCTGTGCACCTCCAGACCGGCCGCGCCGAGCGCCTCGGCGGCCCGCCCCCACGCGTCGCCGGGGGCCCAGCGGCCCGCAGGGTACGGGCGCAGGGCCCGGCCCGCCCAGCGGCCGTCGGGCGGGTAGAGGGCGGCCGCGTACTCGGCGGTGACGACCCGGTGGCGGGGGTGGCGCGGGGTCAGGGCGCGGGTGGAGTGGTAGGCGGCGGCGAGGGTCACCTGTGCCACGCCGAGTCCGGCGATCAGATCCGGGGCGGCGGGGTCCCCGTCGACGTCCCAGGGGTAGACGAACGCCGACGCCTTCACGCACCCGCCTCCAGCAGCGCGTGGCCGCGTTCGATCAGCCGGGCGAGCTGCTTGACGTGGTCCTCCGCGGGCTCGTGCAGCGGGGGCCGGACCTCGCCGACGTCCAGACCGCGCAGCCGTACGCCCGCCTTGACGAGGGAGACGGCGTATCCCTGTCCCTGCGCGCGCAGTTCGACGAAGGGACGGTAGAAGCCGTCCAGCAGGCGGTCCGCGGTGGCCCGGTCGCCCGACTCCAGCGCCCGGTGGAAGGCCAGGGCGATCCCGGGGGCGAAGCAGAACACGGCGGAGGAGTACAGGGTGATGCCGAGGGCGCGGTAGGCGAGCTGGGTCTGCTCGGCGGTGGGCAGCCCGTTGAAGTACAGGAACTCCCCCGCGCCCTCGGTGCGCACGGCGCTGACGATCCGCTGCATCAGGTCCAGGTCGCCGACACCGTCCTTGAGGCCGATGACGCCCTCGGTGCGGGCGAGCGCGGCGACGGCCGGCGGGGTGAGGACGGCGTTGTCGCGCTGGTAGACGATCACCGGCAGGGCGGTCGCGGCGGCGATCTCGCGGTAGTGCCGCAGCAGGCCCTCCTGTCCGGCGACGACGAGGTACGGCGGCATGGCGAGGAGCCCGTCGGCGCCCGCCCGTTCGGCGAGGCGCGCGTAGCGGACGGCGAGCGCGGTGCCGTACCCGGCGCCCGCGATCACCGGGACCCGGCCCCCGGCCGCCTCGACAGCGGCCCGGACGCAGGCCTCGAACTCCTCCGGGAGCAGCGCGTGGAACTCGCCGGTGCCGCAGGCGGCGAACACGGCGGCGGCTCCGTCGTCGACGCCCCGGCGCACATGGGCGCGGTAGACGTCGAGGTCGACCGAGCCGTCGGGGCCGTAGGCGGTGACGGGGAAGAACAGCGGCCCGCGGGGATCGCTGAGCCGGGCGGCGAGAGGGGCTGACGTCACGGGCGCTCCCTGTCGGTGCGTACCACAGGTGCACGCATCTGATCGGTGTCCATATCTCTGAACACCCTCACGCTAAGGGCCGCCCACGAGGGCGGTCAAGCGGGCGAACTGCCCACCGGGGAGCGGATTTCCGCACTCCACAGCAGCCCGGGACCCCCTTGACCGCACGCCGGACCCCTCTCTAGCGTGTCCACGCATGTGAATCACGTCCATGCACGCGGCCGTCGGACCAAGTCCCACAAAGGACTTCGAGGACCTCAAGGAGACCGAGGATGCCCGCTCCCCGCACGCTGCTGCTCACCGGCGCCGCCGGCGGCCTCGGCACCCTCATGCGGTCCCTGCTGCCCGCGTACGGCTACACGCTGCGCCTGTTCGACGCGCGCCCCGTGGAGGGCGAGCCGGACGCCGTCACCGCGGACCTCGCCGACAAGGAGGCGCTGCGCGAGGCGGTGCGGGGCGTGGACGCGGTCCTGCACCTCGCGGGCATCTCCCTGGAGGCGCCCTTCGAGAAGATCCTCAAGGCGAACATCGAGGGCACGTACAACCTCTACGAGGCCGCCCGCCGCGAGGGCGTGCCCCGGATCGTCTTCGCCTCCTCCAACCACGCCGTCGGCTACACCCCGGCCCCGCGGCCGGCCGGCCCCGGCTCCACCGCGGCCGTCGCCCCCGGCGACCTGATACCGGTGGACACCCCGCGCCGCCCGGACACCTTCTACGGTCTGTCCAAGTCCTTCGGCGAGGACCTCGCGCAGCTCTACTGGGACCGGCACGGACTGGAGACGGTCTCCGTGCGCATCGGCTCCTGCTTCCCCGAGCCCACGAGTGTGCGCATGCTCTCGCTGTGGATGAGCCCCGCCGACGGCGCCCGTCTCTTCCACGCGGCGCTGACCGCCGGGGAGGTCGGCCACACGGTCGTCCACGGCTCCTCCGCCAACACCCGGCTGTGGTGGGACCTGTCGTCCGCCCGGGCGCTCGGCTACGAACCCCGCGACGACTCCGAGCCGTACGCCGCCCGCCTGATCGCCGAGCAGGGCGAGCTGGACCCGGAGAACCCCGCCCACGGCCACCTGGGCGGCCACTTCGTGAACGACCCGCCGATCTGGCCGTACTGATCCGCCCCGGCGGGCCCGCATCCGGCACCCCCCCCCGGCATCCGCATCCGGCACCCGCATCCGGCGCGACCAGCGCCGCGCGAACACCGCGCCGAACGGCCCCGAGCAGGCCGAAAATGATCGTCCTCCACGGCGGGCGGGCAGCAAACGGGCCCGCCCGCCCCCCTGTTCGGGCACCCGCGCTGCCCGATCCCACGTCCCCGCGCACAGCCGCGCAGGTCCGAGGCGGGCACGAGCAGAACCGATCGGGCACATGCGGGCACCATCGGGCACGCAACAGGCCTGGTCACCGCCGCACACGCGCTGTAGAACTTTCCCCCGAGGGCCTCACCGGGCCCGAACGGGCACAGCAGGGCGACGCACAGCAAGGCAGGGAGGTGGTCGGCGATGACGGCGATGACCGCGGAGGAACGACAGCGCGAGATCGTCAAGGCCGCCCGCGGCACGGGGTCGGTCGACGTCACCAGGCTCGCCGCGGAACTGGGCGTGGCCAAGGAGACGGTACGACGCGATCTGCGCGCCCTGGAGGACCACGGGCTGGTACGCCGCACGCACGGCGGGGCCTACCCCGTGGAGAGCGCCGGCTTCGAGACCACCCTCGCCTTCCGTGCCACCAGCCATGTCCCCGAGAAGCGCCGGATCGCGGCCGCCGCGGCCGAACTGCTCGGTGACGCCGAGACCGTCTTCGTCGACGAGGGCTTCACCCCGCAGCTCATCGCCGAGGCGCTGCCCCGCGACCGCCCGCTGACGGTGGTCACCGCCTCCCTGGCCACCGCCGGGGCGCTCGCGGAGGCCGAGAACACGACGGTGCTGCTGCTGGGCGGCCGGGTCCGCGCCGGCACGCTGGCCACCGTCGACCACTGGACGACCAGGATGCTCGCCGGATTCGTCATCGACCTGGCGTACATCGGCGCCAACGGCATCTCCCGCGACCACGGGCTGACCACCCCGGACCCCGCGGTCAGCGAGGTCAAGGCCCAGGCGGTACGGGCCTCGCGCCGCAGGATCTTCGCGGGGACGCACACCAAGTTCGGGGCGGTGAGCTTCTGCCGGTTCGCCGAGACCGGCGACCTGGAGGCCATCGTCACCAGCACGCTGCTCCCGGCCGCCGAGGCTCACCGCTACTCGCTCCAGGGCCCGCAGGTCATCCGGGTCTGACCACCCCGCCGGATCCCCCGCGGCCCACCGCACCGCCCACGCACCACCGCACCGCCCGGCCGTCCGCCGTACCTCCGGCGAGCCGCACGGCCGGTCCCGCCTACCCGGGCACCGCTCGCTCCACCCCCTCACCCACCCCTTCCGCTTGCCGGGACCATCAGCGATCAGGAGTACCCCTTCCATGCGAACCCAGAGCCGACGAACGCCACGCGTCCTCCTCGCCGCGGCCGCCGCGGGAACGCTCGTCAGCCCCCTGCTCACCGGCTGCGCGGGCGCGGGCGGCGCGGGCGGAGGCGGATCGTCCGCCCACTCCGTCAACGTCCTGATGGTGAACAACCCGCAGATGGTGGAGCTCCAGAAGCTCACCGCCGCGCACTTCACCAAGGAGACCGGCATCAAGGTGAACTTCACCGTGCTGCCGGAAAACGATGTCAGAGACAAGATCAGCCAGGACTTCGCCAACCAGGCGGGCCAGTACGACGTCGCGACCCTCAGCAACTACGAGATCCCGATCTACGCGAAGAACGGCTGGCTCCACGACGTCGACTCCTACGTCAAGGGCGACAGCGGCTTCGACCAGCAGGACATCCTCCCCCCGATGCGGCAGGCGCTGACGGGAGCCGACGGCAAGCTCTACGGCGAGCCGTTCTACGGCGAGTCCTCCTTCCTGATGTACCGCAAGGACGTGCTGGAGAAGAAGGGCCTGAAGATGCCGGCCCACCCGACCTGGAAGCAGGTCGCGGACATCGCCGCGAAGACGGACGGCGCCGAGTCCGGGATGAAGGGCATCTGCCTGCGCGGCCTGCCCGGCTGGGGCGAGGTGATCGCGCCGCTGACCACGGTCGTCAACACCTTCGGCGGCACGTGGTTCGACAAGGACTGGAAGGCGCGGCTGGACTCCCCGGAGTTCAAGAAGGCCGTCCAGTTCTACGTCGACCTGATCCACAAGCACGGCGAGTCCGGCGCGGCCCAGTCCGGCTACGCCGAGTGCCTGAACAACATGACCCAGGGCAAGACGGCCATGTGGTACGACGCCACGGCCGGCGCGGGCTCGCTGGAGGCGGCCGGCTCCCCGGTCAAGGGCAAGATCGGATACGCGCCGGCCCCGGTCGACCGGACGAAGAGCTCCGGCTGGCTCTACACCTGGGCCTGGGGCGTCCAGAAGGCCTCCAAGCACCCCGACGACGCCTGGAAGTTCATCTCGTGGGCGTCCGGCAAGGGCTACGAGAACCTCGTCGGCAAGACGGCGGGCTGGGCGAACGTGCCCGCGGGCAAGCGCGCCTCGACCTACGACATCCCGGAGTACACCAAGGAGGCGGGCGCCTTCGCGGACGTCACCCGTGACGCCATCGCGGACGCGCGGCCGCAGGACCCGGGCGTGCAGCCCCGGCCCGCGCCCGGCATCCAGTTCGTCGGCATCCCCGAGTTCACCGACCTCGGCACCAAGGTCGCCCAGGAGATCAGCAGCGCGATCGCGGGCCGCGAGTCCGTGGACAGCGCGCTGAAGAAGTCGCAGCAGTACGCCGAGACCGTCGGCAAGAAGTACGAGGGATCATGACCGTGACGACATCGGCCCCGGTCGCCGCCGCCCCGGCGCGGCCGGGGGCCCGGCCCTCGAACCGCGTGCGCGCCTGGGCCACCCGGGCCCCGCTGCTGCCCGCGCTGGTCTTCATGGTCGTCGTGACGCAGCTGCCGTTCGTGGCGACCCTGGTGATCTCCTTCTTCAAGTGGAACGCCCTCTACCCCGACGACCGCCACTTCACCGGCCTGTCCAACTACGCCGATGTGCTCAGCACCCCCGAGCTGCGCCAGTCGATGTGGACGACCGTACTGCTGACCGCGTCCGTGGTCCTGGTCAGCGTGGCGCTCGGACTGGTGCTGGCGCTGCTGCTGGACCGCCGCTTCCGCGGCCGGGGCGTCGTACGCACCATGCTCATCGCCCCGTTCCTGCTGGTGCCGGTCGCGGCGGCCCTGCTGTGGAAGCACGTGCTGTTCAACCCCGAGTACGGCCTCTTCAACGGCGTACTGCACTGGCTCGGCGGGAACGGCGCGCCGCAGCCGGACTGGATCTCCGAGATGCCGCTGACGGCCGTCGCCGCCTCGCTGGTCTGGCAGTGGACGCCGTTCATGATGCTGATCCTGCTGGCCGGCCTGCAGAGCCGCGACCCCGAACTCATCGAGGCGGCGCGGATGGACGGCGCCGGCGACTGGCAGGTGTTCGTGCACATCACCCTGCCGCACATGCGGCGTTACCTGGAACTCGGCGTGCTGCTCGGTTCCATCTACATCGTGCAGAACTTCGACGCCGTGTTCACGATCACCTCCGGTGGTCTGGGCACCGCGAACCTGCCGTACACCGTCTACCAGACCTTCTACCAGGCGCACGAGAACGGCCTCGCGTCCGCCGCGGGCGTCCTCGTCGTCATCGGCTCGATCGTCCTCGCGACCTTCGCTCTGCGCGTCGTGTCGTCCCTGTTCCGTGAGGAGGTGTCCCGCGCATGACGACGGCCGTCGACTCCCCCTCCTCCCCCGCGTCCGCCACGCGCCGGACCGCGACCCCGGCCCGCCCGTCCCGTTCCGGACCCGGCCTGAAGGGCACCGTGCTGTCGGTGGCCGCCTGGCTGGCGGGCGTCCTGTTCGTGCTGCCCCTGCTGTGGATGGCCCTGACGTCCTTCCACTCCGAAACGGACGCGGCGACCAACCCGCCCTCCCTCACCGCCCCGCTCACCCTGGACAGCTACCGCGAGTTCTTCGGCCTGAACGGCGGCGCGAGCCCCTGGCCCTCGCTGATCAACTCGACCACGGCGTCGGTGGCCTCGACCGTGCTGACGCTGCTGCTGGCGCTGCCGGCCGCGTACGCGCTGTCGATCCGGCCGGTGAAGAAGTGGACGGACGTCCTGTTCTTCTTCCTGTCCACCAAGATGCTGCCGGCCGTGGCGGGCCTGCTGCCGATCTACCTCTTCGCCAAGGACGCCGGGCTGCTGGACAACATCTGGGCGCTGGTCGTGCTCTACACGTCCATGAACCTGCCGATCGCGGTGTGGATGATGCAGTCCTTCCTCGCCGAGGTGCCGGTGGCGATCATCGAGGCGGCGCAGATCGACGGCGCCAGGCTGCCCACGGTCCTCGGCCGCGTGGTGGCGCCGATCGCCCTGCCGGGCATCGCGGCGACGGCGCTGATCTGCTTCATCTTCAGCTGGAACGAGCTGCTGTTCGCCCGGGTCCTGACGGGCGTGGTCGCCGAGACCGCCCCCGTCTTCCTGACCGGGTTCATCACCAGCCAGGGCCTGTTCCTGGCCAAGGTGTGCGCCGCCTCGCTCGTCATCTCCCTGCCGGTGCTCGCCGCCGGGTTCACCGCCCAGGACAAGCTGGTCCAGGGCCTGTCGCTTGGAGCCGTGAAATGAAGGCCGCCGTCATCGAGTCCGTGGGCCGTGCCGTCGTCACCGAGGTCCCCGACCCGACCCCGGGCCCGCGCGAGGTGGTCGTCGAGGTGGCCGCCTGCGGCCTGTGCGGCACCGATCTGCACATCCTCCAGGGCGAGTTCGCCCCGAAGCTGCCGATCGTCCCCGGGCACGAGTTCGCGGGCGAGGTGGTCGGGGTGGGCACCCAGGTCACCGAGGTCGCGGTCGGCGACCGGGTCGCCGTGGACCCCTCGCTGTACTGCTACGAGTGCCGGTTCTGCCGCGACGGCCACAACAACATGTGCGAGCGGTGGGCCGCGATCGGCGTGACCACGGCCGGCGGCGCCGCGCAGTTCGCGGTGGCCCCCGTGGCCAACTGCGTGAAGCTGCCCGAGCACGTGCGCACCGAGGACGCGGCCCTCATCGAGCCGCTGTCCTGCGCGGTGCGCGGCTACGACGTCCTCAACTCCCGTCTCGGCGCCAACGTCCTGATCTACGGCTCCGGGACCATGGGGCTGATGATGCTGGAGCTCGCCAAGCGCACCGGGGCGGCGAACGTGGACGTGGTCGACATCAACGCGGCCCGGCTGGAGACCGCCCGGCGGCTCGGTGTCTCGGGCGCGGCGGAGAACGCCGACGAGCTGGAGCGCCCGCGGGGCTGGGACGTCGTCATCGACGCGACCGGCAACGCGGCCGCCATCCAGGACGGTCTGGGCCGGGTGGCGAAGGCGGGCACGTTCCTGCAGTTCGGCGTCGCCGACTACGCGACGCGGGTGACCATCGACCCGTACCGCATCTACAACCAGGAGATCACCATCACCGGTTCGATGGCGGTGCTGCACAGCTTCGAGCGGGCCGCCGACCTGTTCGCGAACGGGGTGCTCGACCCGGAGGTGTTCATCAGCGACCGCGTCCCGCTGGAGCGGTACCCGCAGGCGCTGGAGCAGTTCGCGGCGGGGGTGGGCCGCAAGATCGTCGTCGTGCCCTGAGCCGGGCCGGGGGCGCTGGGCCGATCAGGGCTCTGGCAGACCTGGGCGCCGGCAGACCGGGCTCCGGCAGACCGGGCTCTGGGCCGATCGGGGGGCGGGCCGCGGGTAAGGGAACGGCAAAGTGATGTCGTTCGTTCACCCGGCATGACAGCTATGACCCCTGGCTCGAACACCCCTCTGCCGGTCGCCCGGGTGACGGTGGACGTCACCGCCCCGGTGCGGCTCGACGTGTCGGGCCTGCTGCTCACCGCCGACGGCAAGGTGCGCTCCGACGACGACTTCATCTTCTACAACCAGCCCGCGGGACCGGGCGTGACGTACCGGTCCGGCGGGGGCACGGCGCCCGACGCGATCACGGTCGACACGGGTGCCGTGCCGCCGGACATCGAGAAGATCGTGGTCACGGCCAGCCCGGACGCGGCCGGCCAGACCTTCCAGGGCATCGAGCCGACGGCCACCGTCCGTGACGCGGACGGCGGCGCGGAGCTGGCCACGTTCACCCCGCCGCAGCTCGGCACCGAGACCGCGCTGGTGGTCGTCGAGATCTACCGCCGCGGCGGCCAGTGGAAGGTCCGCGCCGTCGGCCAGGGGTACGCCGACGGACTCGCGGGCATCGCAACCGACTTCGGCGTGTCGGTGGAGGAGCCCGCGGCCCCCGCCGCCCCGGCCGCCCCGCCCCGGCAGCCGGTCGCCCCTCCCCCGCCGGCCGCGCCGCCCGTCGCGCAGGCTCCGGCGGCCCCGCAGGCCCCGGCCGCTCCCCCGGCCCCGGCGGCCCCCGCGCCCGGCGCCGGGAAGATCAACCTCGACAAGGGCCGGGTCAGCCTGCAGAAGAACCAGACGGTGTCCCTGGTCAAGGGCGGGCGTCCGCTGCTCTCCCAGGTCAGGATGGGCCTGGGCTGGGAGCCGGCGTTCCGCGGCAAGGACATCGACCTGGACGCCTCGGTCATCGCCTACGGCCCTCAGCGCAACCACGTCGACAGCTGCTACTTCGGCAAGCTGACCATCCTGAACGGCGCGATCAGACACTCCGGCGACAACCTCACCGGCGAGGGCGGCGGCGACGACGAGGTGATCACGGTCGACCTCGGGCAGATCCCCCAGGACGTCACCGGCCTGGTCTTCACCGTGAATTCCTTCTCCGGCCAGAAGTTCACCGAGGTCGCCAAGGCCTACTGCCGCCTGCTGGACGCGGCCACGGGCGAGGAACTGGTCCGCTTCGACCTCACCCACGCCGAACCGCAGACCGGCGTGATGATGGCCAAGCTGGTCCGCCAGTACTCCGGCGAGTGGGACATGACGGCCCTCGGCGACTTCGTGAAGGCCCGCACGGTACGGAACATGAAGGAACCGGGCGCACAGGCGCTGTAACGCCTGCGGGGCGCCGCGCGGACCGGCCGGGCACGCTCACCGGCGCCCCGGGCCTGCGCTGCGCCGCCCGGGCCCCGGGCCGGGGGCACCGGCGGCGCAGGGCGGGAAGCGCGGGCCGGACCCGCCCGCCGCGGTCGCCTGGTGCGCTCCACGGCCGACGCGAGGCCCCGCGGGACCGCGGGGCCGGCCGCAGGGTCCTCCGGGTGACGGAGCGGCGGGCCGGCCTCATGGGCCTCCGCACGGGGAGCCGCACGTCGGGCCGTGCAGGCGGCCGCCCGCCGACCGGCCACCGACCGGCCGTCGGCCGCCGGCCGTCGGCGCCTCTGCCGCCCGGATGCCGGATCCCGGCCCGCGCTCAGCCCGCCTGCTGCGAGCGCGCCTTGAACGCGGCCTTGCGCGCCTCCTTGGCGACCCGCTTGTCCGGGTGCAGCCGTCCCATCGCCTCCAGCACGTCCGCGGTGTCGGGGTGCTCCACCCGCCACGCGGCGGCGAAGAAGCCGCCGTGCTGGGCGGCGAGACCCTCCACCAGGGCCTGGAGCTCCTCGGAGTTGCCCTCCGCCTGGAGCTGGGCGGCCACGGTGTCGATGGTCAGCCAGAAGACCAGGTCCTGCGAGGGCGGGGGCACATCGGCGGCGCCGCGCTCGCTCAGCCAGACCCGGGCGAGACCGCCCAGCTCGGGGTCGTCGAGGACCTCGCGCAGCGCCGGTTCGGCCTCCGCGCCGACCAGGGACAGGGCCTGCTGGCAGCGCAGCCTGCGCAGCGGCGCGCCGGTGTCGGCGCCCCGCGCGGCCGCGAGCAACTCGTGCGCCGCGGCCAGCGGTTCGCGCCGGGCGAGCCACTGCTCGGTCTCGGCGTGGGCGGCGGCCTGCCCGAAGCGGGCGGTGGCGTCGAGGAGCGCGTCGGCGCCCTTGTCGGCGAGTTCTCCGACGGCCGGGGCGTCGAAGCCCGCCTCCAGCAGACGGGCCCGCAGCCCGAACGCGCCGAGGGGCGTGAGGCGGACCATGCCGTAGCGGGAGACGTCGGTGTCGTCGACCGGCGCGGCGGGCTCCTCGTCCGCGTCGGCCATCAGCGCCTCGTCGACGGGCTGGTACTCCACCAGGCCGACGGGCTCCAGGAGCCGGAACTGGTCGTCGAGCCGCATCATCGCGTCGGAGACCTGCTCCAGCACGTCGTTGGTCGGCTCGTCCATGTCGCTGGGGACGATCATGGAGGCGGCGAGCGCGGGCAGCGGCACCGGGCCGTCACCGGATCCGTCCTCGCTGACGGTGAGCAGATACAGGTTGCCGAGGACGCCGTCGAGGAAGTCGGCCTCGGCCTCGGGGTCCCAGTCGAGCGACGAGAAATCGATCTCGCCGCCCTCGTCCATGGCGTCGACCAGGCCGTCGAGGTCGGGGACGCCCGCGTCCCCGATGGCGGTCTCCAGGGCGGCGAGCCAGACCGTGAGGACGTCCTGCGGGGACCCGCCGGTGAGGAGCGCCAGCTCCTCGCCCGCGGCGACGGTCCCGGCCTCCTCGTCGGTGATCTCGACCAGTCCGGCGTCCACCGCGACCCGCCAGGCCTCGCTGGCCGAGGCGGCGGCGTCGTCCCCGGTCAGCCCGAGCAGTTCGGCGGCGGCGGGCAGCTGCTCCTCGGCCAGCCCGCCGCCGGCGTCCACGCGGGTTTCGGGGCCCGCCCACCGGGCCAGCCGGGCGGCGCGGGAGAGCAACGGGGTGGACAGCGCGGCTCGCGCCAGCTCCGCTTCGGGGTGCAGCCGTACGGGCGGCAGGGGGGAGCTGTCTGACATCGGCTGGTTCTCCTCGGACACCGTGAAAGGACTCGGCGGCCAGCCTAGACGGATTTCCACCCATGCCGCCTGGTTCATCTGGCCGCCTCCGGCCGTACATGGCCGAAACCTTGACAACTCCCCACGCCAGGCTGGAGATTGACGCGCGTAGAAGTGGGGGGGACAACTGTTCACTCGACTCTGCGCGTGTCACTCAGGGCCACCGGCCCCCCACGCACACGCATCACCCTCGTCCCGGCGCTCACGAACATCCCCCGGAGGGATTCCCTTGCCGAGCAGGTCTTCCGCGCGTCTCGCCGCGCTCACCGTCGCCGCCGTCTGCAGCGCGGCGTCCGCCGTCGCCCTCACGTCGCCCGCGCACGCCGACTCGGTGCGCATCCACGACATCCAGGGCACCACTCGCATATCGCCGCTCGCGGGCCAGAAGGTGACGGACGTCCCCGGCATCGTCACGGCCACCCGCACCTACGGCTCCTCCAAGGGCTTCTGGCTCCAGGACCCGACGCCGGACGACGACCCGGCGACCAGCGAGGGCGTGTTCGTCTTCACCAGCTCCACCCCGAAGGCCGCCGTCGGCGACTCGGTGACGGTGACCGGCACGGTCTCCGAGTACGTCCCGGGCGGCGCGTCCACCGGCAACCAGTCGGTCACGGAGATCACCAAGCCGGTGATCACCACGGTCTCGACCGGCAACGCGGTCCCGGCGCCGACGGTGATCGGCAAGCACTCGGTGCCGTCCGAGTACACCCCCGCGGGCGACGCGGCGGCGGCCGGCTCGGTCAACGCCCTGCCGCTGGACCCCTCGCGCTACGCGCTGGACTACTACGAGTCCCTGGAAGGGATGAACGTCCAGGTCGCCGACGCCCGGGTGATCACCGCCACCGACCCGTACAGCGAGCTGTGGGTGACGGTGAAGCCGCACGAGCACCGCACCCACCGCGGTGGCACGCTCTACGGCTCCTACGACTCCCAGAACACCGGCCGTCTGCAGATCCAGTCGCTGGGCGCGACCGCCGACTTCCCGAAGGCGAACGTCGGCGACACCCTGGAGGGCGCGACCACCGGCCCGCTGGACTTCAACCAGTTCGGCGGCTACACCCTGGTCGCGGGGCAGCTGGGCACGCTGAAGAGCGGCGGCCTGGAGCGCGAGACGACCCGGAAGCAGTCGTCCCGCGAGCTGGCGGTCGCGACGTACAACGTCGAGAACCTCGACCCGTCGGACGCCACCTTCGGTCAGCACGCCGCCGCGATCGTGAACAACCTCCAGTCGCCGGACATCGTGTCGCTGGAGGAGATCCAGGACGACAACGGCGCCAAGGACGACGGCACGGTCGGCGCGAGCGCGACGGTGAACAAGCTGATCGACGCGATCGTCGCGGCGGGCGGCCCGCGGTACGACTGGCGCTCGATCGACCCGGTCAACGACCAGGACGGCGGCGAGCCCGGCGGCAACATCCGCCAGGTCTTCCTGTTCAACCCCGAGCGGGTGTCCTTCACCGACCGCGCGGGCGGCGACTCCACCACGGCCGTGGGCGTCACCCAGGTCCACGGCAAGGCGCAGCTGACGGCGTCGCCGGGCCGGATCGACCCGGCGAACGCGGCCTGGACCAGCAGCCGCAAGCCGCTGGCCGGTGAGTTCGTCTTCCGCGGCCGGACGGTCTTCGTGATCGCCAACCACCTCAACTCCAAGGGCGGCGACCAGCCCCTGACGGGGCAGTACCAGCCGCCGACGCGCAGCTCCGAGGTCCAGCGCCACGCGCAGGCGACCGAGGTGAACGCGTTCGTCAAGGACATCCTGGCCGCGCAGAAGAACGCG
The DNA here is from genome assembly GCF_044747185.1 of Streptomyces sp. NPDC090108. Lineage (NCBI taxonomy): Bacteria > Bacillati > Actinomycetota > Actinomycetes > Kitasatosporales > Streptomycetaceae > Streptomyces > Streptomyces sp. NPDC090108. The sequence goes on along the minus strand of NZ_JBIVDQ010000005.1, from coordinate 765,301 downwards.
GACGTCATCGCGCTCGGCGACATGAACGACTTCGACTTCTCCGACACCGCGAAGATCCTGGAGGGTGACCACGCGCTCTGGTCGGCGATCAAGTCGCTGCCGAAGAAGGAGCGTTACACCTACGACTACCAGGGCAACGAGCAGGTCCTGGACCAGATCCTGATCAGCCCGGCGATCCGGCACGACGGGGACTTCGCGTACGACAGCGTGCACATCAACTCGGAGTTCAACGACCAGATCAGCGACCACGACCCGCAGGTGCTGCGCTTCCGCCCGTAGCCTGCGGACCGGGCCTGCCGGCGGCACGACCGGCTGTCAGGACCGGCCGAACACCCCGTTCAGCCAGTCCTGCCAGGCGGTCTCGTTCGCGCGGGCGTCGGCGTCCGGCGCGAAGTCGTGCACGCTGACGCCGAGCGGGGCGCCCCAGTGGCCGCGCCCGAAGAAGCGGACGAGGGCGCCGGACGTCCGCAGGCCGATGAAGTAGGGGCTGCGGTAGTCGAGCACGGCGTCCATGGGCCGGCCCGCCGGTCCCTGGACGCCGACCTCGGCCCCGGCGGCCGCGTCGTCGGCCAGGCCGAGGGCCTTGGCCGCCGCGGCGAGGCCTCCCGCGGTCGCCGACGCCGCGGGCCCGTTCACCTGGGCGAAGGCGACCGGAGCGGGCGCGAAGTGCGTGAGGTACTCGCACAGGGTGTGCAGATAGAAGTTGGTGTGCTTGCTCGCGCCGTCGTACTGGTTGTTCCAGTCGTCGGTGAAGATGCCGCTGTGCACATAGCGCACCCAGGCGCGGCGGCCCTCGTCGCGGGGCTCGATGGTGTAGTCGAGCTGGTTGAGCGACTGGGTCGGGAAGGGCACGTCCTCGCTGCGGCTGGTGTAGTGCCGGGGCGGGTCCCAGGCGGTGACGGTGGATCCGAAGGGACCCGCGCCGCCCACCCGCGGCTCCGGCGGCTCCATGGGCCACAGATAGCCACCGGTTCCGGTGGTGACCGCCTCCCACACCTTCTCGGGCGGAACGTCCACCTCGAACTCGCGGACGATCTCGAATTCCTTCTCCTGGGACATGAGGTCCCTCCTGCTCCGAAGTGTGAAGTCTGACGTGTGAAGTGCCGGCCTGCGGGATGCCGGGGCGGGGAGCCGGGCGGCGCCACGGGGCCTTGGGGCCTCGGGGCCTCGGGACCCTGGGGCCCTGGGGCCTCGGGGCCCCATCAGGTTCCCGGGGACTACGAGGCGTCCGGCTCCGGTGGGGCGCCGTCGTCCGGCTGCTCCGGTGGGCCGCCGATCCGCTCCGGCGGGGCGCCCTCGGCCCGTTCGGGCTGCTCAACCTGCTCGGGCTGCTCGACCTGCTCGGGCCGGTCGCGGACCGAAGGATGCAGGGCGACGACGATGCGGTGGTCGCGGCCGCCCTCCGCGCCGGGGGCGTCGTACTTGCGGATCAGCGCGCTCACGCCCGCCGTCAGCTCCTGCACGAAGGCCGCGCGGTCGGCGGCGGACGCGAAGCGGACCTCGCCGTCCAGGGCGTAGGTCGCCAGGCGCTTGCGGGCCCTGGCGGCGCCGGTGATCAGCGCGCCGACGTCCCGCACCAGGCGGGCGCCGACCGCGAGCAGCCAGCGCGCGGAGAGCTGGTCGCGGAAGCGGTCCGGGTCGGGCTGCACGGAGGCGAGGGCGGCCGGCGAGATGACGTACGACGCGGCGGTCGCACGCATCAGCCGCTCGGTCACATTGCCCTTGCGGCGCTCCCCCGCCAGTTCGACCAGGCCGTGCCGCTCCAGCGTCTTGAGGTGGTAGTTCACCTTCTGCCGGGGCAGTCCGACCCGGCCGGCCAGCATGGCGGCCGACGCGGGTCCGGCGGCCAGTTCGGCGAGGAGCCGGGCCCGTATCGGGTCGAGCGATACGGCCGCCGCCTCGGGGTCCTCGATCACGGTCACGTCCAGCATGCGCCCACCCTCGCACCGAAAACTTTTTTTGTCCAGGAGAGGGAAGCTGTCGGTGAGTCCACGGCGGCGACGCCGTCCGGCGGAGCGAGGCTCCACATCTCAGCACTGCTTACCGATATGACGTAGAAGATTTAAGTAGAGCTTCACGTTACGAGTGCCGACACTTGCCCGTATGACGAACCGACCCCGGCCCTTCGGCCGCACGCTCTGCGCGATGATCACCCCGTTCACCGAGACGGGCGGGCTCGACCTGGAGGGCGCGGGGCGGCTGGCCGCCCGGCTGGTGGCGGAGGGCTGCGACGGCCTGGTCCTGAACGGCACCACGGGCGAGTCGCCGACCACCACGGACGCGGAGAAGGCGGAGCTGATCGCGGCCGTACGGGACGCGGTCGGCGACGGCGTCCCCCTGGTGGCGGGCGTGGGCACCTCGGACACCCGGCACACCGTCGAACTGGCCCTCGGCGCCGGGAAGGCGGGCGCCGACGGGGTCCTGGTGGTGACGCCGTACTACAGCAGGCCGCCGCAGGAGGCGGTGGAGGCGCACTTCCGGCAGGTCGCCGACGCGAGCGGGCTGCCCGTGATGCTCTACGACATCCCCGGCCGCACCGGCACCCGGATCGAGCCGGAGACGATGCTCCGCCTCGCCGGGCATCCGCGGATCGTGGCGGTCAAGGACTGCTCCTACGACTTCCTCGGCACCCAGAAGGTGCTGGCGCGCACGGACCTGGCGTACTACGCGGGCTGCGACGAACACGTCCTCGCCCTGTACGCGGTCGGCGCGGCGGGCTGCGTGAGCACGGTGGCCAACGCCGTACCGGGCGCGGTGGCCGCCGTCTTGGACGCCTTCGACGCCGGCGACACGGCCCGCGCGGCCGAACTCCAGCTGCGGGCCACCCCGCTGATCGAGGCGATGACGGACGCCGGCCTGCCCGGCACCGTCACGGCCAAGGCCCTCCTCGCCCGGCTCGGCCTGCCCGCGGGACCGGTCAGGGCGCCCCTGCTGGCCGCCGGCCGGGAGGCGGCGGACGGACTGCTGGCACGGTACGGGGAACTGGTCGGCACGCTGTGAACGGCGGGCCGGGCGAAGGCGGACCGAGAGCGGAACCGGCACCGCACCGTCGCCGGAACCGATACCGGCACCGCCCCCGCCACGGGAACCGCCACCAGCACCGCCACAGGCACCGCCACCAGCACCGGCACCGGGAACACGCCGGAGGATCACGCTGCGTAGACGAGTGGGCTCCGCTTCGTAGCATGAGGCGATGATCAGGTCCGGTGGGCAGCGTCCTCGGCGGCGGGGCGAGCGGCAGGAGACGGAACGGGAACGGCAAAGGGCGGTGCGCCGCCGCGTGGGCGCGTTCGGCCTGGCCGGGACGGGTGTGCTGGTCGCCGCGGCGCTCGTGTCGCGCGCCGGAACGGCACACACGCCCTCCGCCGGTCCGGCGCGGCCCGCCGTACGGCAGACCGCGGTCCCGCGGGCCGGTGCCCCGGCGGCCCCGCGCCCCCTGGCCGACGTGCGGATCGCCGCCGTGGGGGACGTCGTGATGGGCTCGCTGCCGGACGACCTGCCCCCGGACGACGGCGCGTCGTTCTTCGAGCCGGTCGAGGACCTGCTGAGGGGCGATGTGGTGCTCGGGAATCTGGAGGGGACGCTCACCACCGGCGGCTCCAGCAAGTGCGAGTACATCGGGGGCCCGAACTGCTTCGCGTTCCGCGCCCCGCCGTCCTACGGCCACCGGCTCAAGCAGGCCGGGTTCACGGCCATGAACGTGGCGAACAACCACATCGACGACTTCGGGGAGGAAGGGCGCCGCGACACCTTCGACGCGCTGCGTTCCGTGGGGCTGCCCTTCACCGGCCGGCTGGGGCAGATCACCGTCCAGCGCGTGCACGGCGTCAGGGTCGCGCTGGTCGGGTTCGCGCCGGACGAGGGGGCGAACGACCTCACGGACATCCCGGCCGCGAAGCGGCTCGTCGCCAGGGCCGCCGCGGCGGCGGACCTCGTGGTCGTCACGATGCACGCGGGCGCGGAGGGCTCGGACCGCACCCATGTGGAGCCCGGCACCGAGTACTTCGCCGGCGAGGACCGGGGCGACAGTCACCGCTTCAGCCGTGCGGTGATCGACGCCGGCGCCGACCTCGTCGTGGGCAGCGGCCCGCACGTGATGCGGGGCATGGAGTTCTACCGGGGCCGGCTGATCGCCTACAGCCTCGGCAACTTCTCCGGCTACAAGGTGCTCGGCCTCGGCGGCACCCTCTCGACCAGCGGCGTCCTCCAGGTCACCCTCCACGCCGACGGCTCCTACGCCTCCGGACGCCTGCGGCCGACCCGGATCGTGCCCCCGGGCACCCCGGACCAGGGCGGCGACGCGATCGGCCTGGTCTCGAGCATGTCGGACGAGGACTTCGGCCCGTCCGCCGCCCGCATCTCGGAAGAGGGCACGATCGAACCCCCGCACCCGGAGCGGTAGCCGGCCGCTCGGCTCCCCGGCCCCGGCGCGGGCCCCGCCGCTGCCCGCCGGCCGGGAGACGGCCGGCGGACCGCTGTCGCTGCGCGAGGAGTCGACGGCCCTCCGATCACCGCTCGGCGAAGACGGGCTCCCAGCCCTTCTCGCCGGTCGCGGCAAGGGATGTCGAGCCGCTCAGCGGCACGGCCTTGTCGCTTCCGACGGTGACCAGCATGAGCCGGGGACGGTAGAGCCCCGCCCCCGGCGCCCTCTCCCAGGCGAGGAGGCGCCGGTCGTCCACCCAGGCGAGCAGTTGTGCGCCGCGCGCCCTGGCGGTCTCCTTGCCGGTGAGCGGGTCCACGATCCTGGACCACGACCTGCCCTTGGCCTCGGCCGTCACACCGAGCGCGGCACGCCGCCCGTCCGGGGAGAGCCGGGCGGGGATGTCCGCCCGCAGGAACCGCTCGTCCGCGGGCGCCGCGACCGCCTTGCCCGCGAGGTCGTAGAACCGCTCGCTGCCGTCGCTGCCGCTGACACTGCGGGTGTACACCAGCGAGCCGCTGCGGGAGAAGGCGAAATCCTCCTGGCCCTCGTCGTGGCGTCCGGGCACGACCTTGCTCCAGGTCTCCTCACCTGTGGCCACGTCGATGACCGAGAAGCCGGTACGGCTCGACACACCCGCCTGCGGAAGCCACGAGTCCGACGCCGATGCGGGCCCGTTCGTCGGGTCCGCCCTCTCGCGCAGGCCGGGATCCTCGCTGTACGTCGTCGCGACCAGCCTGCTCCCGTCGCGCGAGTACGCCAGTCCACCGGCACCGTGGCTCACGGGGATCCACCGTTCGATCCTGCCCGTGGCGAGGTCGAGCAGGCCGACGCGGTGGGCGGGCAGGTCGCGTTCCAGGACGGCGGCGGTCCTCCCCCCGGGGGCGACGGCGAGCGCTCTCCACCGGGGGTCCTCCCGGTACGTCCCGGTCCGCGGGTCCAGGAGCCAGTAGGTGCTCTCGTACACGCCCTTGCCGTCCGCCCGTACGCGGACGTGGCCGGTGCCGTACGCGACCAGCGCCACCTTCCCCGCGGCGATCAGATCCCGGGGCGGCGACTGGTCCGGGTGCGCCAGGACCCCGGACCCGCCGGGCACGCCCGCCGGACGTACGTCGCGCGGGCCCGGGTCCAGCAGCGGCGCCCTCACACCGACCCCGATCACCGCGACCGCCGCGGCGGCCGCGGCGACGAGCGCGCGGGTACGGCGACGCCGGCGGACGCGCAGCACCCGGTCGGCGAACCCCGGCAGCCCCGGGGCCTGTTCGGCGGCCTGCTCCCGCAGTGTCTCGCGCAGGATTTCCTCGACGTTCACGGGCGCACCTCCACGGGCGAGAAGTCACGGGACGGCTGCCGGCCGGGACCGTCGAACGCGGCCAGCTCGGGGGCGAGCGTGCGCAGCCGGGCCAGGGAGCGGTGGGTGGTGGACCGTACGGTGCCGACGGAGCAGCCGAGCAGCCGGGCCACGTCGGCCTCGGGCAGGTCCTCGAAGTAACGCAGCACCAGCACGGCGCGCTGGCGGGCGGTGAGCCGGGACAGGGCGGAGCGCAGCACGAGCCGCAGGTCGGCGGCGCCGGAGGCGTCCGGAGCGGCGGCCTCCGGCAGGGCGGCGACCACGACCTCACGGCGCGGCCACTTCAGCCGCCAGCGGCTGACCTGCTGCCGGTACAGGACCTGCCGTACGTAGGCCTCCGGCTCGTCGATCCGCTGCCACCGTCCGGCCGCCTTGACCAGGGCGTTCTGCAGCAGGTCCTCGGCGGCGTGCCGGTCCCCGCCGGTCAGCAGCACGGCCGTCCTCAGCAGCGCGGTCGATCTGCCGGCCACGAACTCCCGGAAACTCTCCTGCGCTTGGGCATCCATCGTCACCTTCTCTTCCCCGGCCCGGCCTGTCGTCCGGGCCCTGCATCCTGTGTGACGCGCGGGACGGCGTACGGCTATGCCTGTCCGGCAGGGGGAATCCGGATCACCTCGGCCATGGCGCCCGTACCGGCCTGCCGCGAGGGGGCATGGGGGCGCGGACGGGAGGCGCGAAGGGGGCGCGCGGCCCGGAGGGGCGGGGCGTTCGACGCCGTCAGGGCCCGCCGGGGAGACCGGGGGGCCGGAGGCGCCGGAGCCGGTCATCCGTCCGCGGCGGGCGGAAATGACAGCGGAAATGACAAAGGCAAGGAGGTCACGCGCTCCTTGCCACTCTCAACGTATAGCGCATGGGGGGCCTTGCGGCAAGGCCCCCTCGATGGCGCAGAATCGTCGGCCGAGACCGGGTGGACCCCCTCGGCGCCGTCGCACCGGGCCCCGGCTCCGGCCCCCCGAACACGTGGACCGGTGGACCCTCGCCCCCTCCCGGCCCGAACCCCCGACAGCCGCAGGTCCACGCCGGATCGCTGCCCGACCCGACCACGGGCCCGACCACCCCCGCCCGCCCCGCACACCACAACCACTCATCACTCGCCGCCCGCCACACACCACAACCACTCATGACCCACCACCCGCCACATGGATGACACGCGCGCCGGTCGCGAACGGCCCCGAGCGTGAGCGACCCCGATCGGAGCCGATGCCGTGACCCCGCTGACCACCGGTGTGTTCGACCTTCCGGACCGCCTTTCCGCCAAAGCCGACCCCGGGCTGATCGCCGCCGACGAGGAGCACTTCGCGGCCGTCGCGGAAAGCCTCGCGCAGAGGATCTCCGAACTGTCCGGCCTGCTCGCCGCCGAGCGCCGGGCCCCCGGCGGGGCGGGCCGGCAGGCACTGGACCGGGATGCGGAGATCCACCGGCTGACCGCTCGCCTGCGCACCCTTCGCCGCTTCGGCCTGGACCTGTGCCTCGGGCGCATGGTCGGCGCGGACAGCCCCGAGCCGGTGTACATCGGGCGGCTCGGCCTCACCGACAGCGCGGGCCGCCGGCTGCTGCTCGACTGGCGCTCCCCCGCGGCGGAGCCGTTCTTCGGCGCCACGCACGCCGACCCGATGGGGCTGGCGAGCCGCCGCAGATACCGCTGGACCGACGGCCGGATCGGCGACTACTGGGACGAGGTGTTCACCTCCGGCGGATTCTCCGGGCACGCCGCGCTCGACGACCAGTCCGCCTTCATCGCCACGCTGGGCGGCACCAGGTCGGACCGGATGCGCGACGTGCTCGGCACCATCCAGGCCGACCAGGACGCCGTCATCCGCGCGGGATCCCGGGGCGCCCTGGTCGTCGACGGCGGTCCGGGCACGGGCAAGACCGTGGTCGCCCTGCACCGGTCCGCCTACCTGCTGTACTCCGACCCCCGCCTGGGGCACCGTCGGGGCGGTGTGCTGTTCGTCGGTCCGCACCGGCCCTATCTGGCCTACGTCGCGGACGTCCTGCCCAGCCTCGGAGAGGAGGGCGTGCGGACCTGCACCCTGCGGGACCTGGTCGCCGAGGGAGCCACGGCGGCGGCCGAGACCGACCAGGAGGTGGCCCGCCTGAAGTCGTCGGCACGCATGGTGGGGGCGATCGAGAAGGCCGTCAGGTTCTACGAGGAGCCGCCCACCGAGGGGATGACGGTCACGACGCCCTGGTCCGACATCCGGCTGAGCGCCGGGGACTGGGCGGCGGCCTTCGACTCGGCGGAACCCGGCGCCGCGCACAACGAGGCGCGCGACCAGGTCTGGGAGGAACTGCTCACGATCCTGGCTGACAAGTACGGCGGGGACACGCCGGCCGAAGGGCTGCGCGAGTCGCTGCGCCGGAACAGGGAACTGTCGGCGGCGTTCGGCCGCGCGTGGCCGCTGATCGAGGCGGCCGACCTCGTCGGCGACCTGTGGTCGGTCCCCGCCTATCTGCGGATGTGCGCTCCCTGGCTGAGCCCCGAGGACGTCCGGAAGCTGCGGCGCGCGGACGCCCAGGCCTGGACCGTGTCCGACCTGCCGCTCCTGGACGCGGCACGGCAGCGGCTCGGCGATCCGGAGGCCTCGCGGCGCAGGCGGCGGCACGAGGCCGCCGTCGCCGCCGAACGCGCGCGCATGGACGGCGTCATCGACAACGTGCTCGCGGCCGACGATGACGGCGAGGGCGCGGTGACGATGCTGCGGGGGCAGGACCTGCGGGACACCCTGGTCGACGAGACCGCACTGCCGGGGGCCGAACCGGACCTGCTCGCCGGGCCGTTCGCGCACGTCGTCGTGGACGAGGCCCAGGAACTGACCGACGCCGAGTGGCAGATGCTGCTGCTGCGCTGCCCGTCCCGGAGCTTCACGATCGTCGGGGACCGCGCCCAGGCCCGGCACGGTTTCACGGAGTCGTGGCGGGAACGGCTGGAACGGATCGGCCTCGACCGGATCGAACTGGCCTCCCTGAGCATCAACTACCGGACGCCCGAGGAGATCATGGCGGAAGCCGAGCCGGTCATCCGGTCGGTGCTCCCCGACGCCAACGTGCCGCTCTCCGTCCGCACCGCGGGCGTCCCCGTCACCCACGGATCCACCGCGGATCTGGACACGGTCCTCGGCGCGTGGCTGGCGGCGCATGACGACGGGACCGCCTGCGTCATCGGCGCCCCCGCCTTCCCCGCGACGTCCCGCGTCCGCTCGCTGTCCCCGGAGCTGTCGAAGGGACTCGAGTTCGACCTCGTCGTCCTCGTCGACCCGGAACGGTTCGGCGAGGGCGTCGAAGGCACGGTCGACCGTTACGTCGCGATGACCCGGGCGACCCGGCGACTCGTCGTCCTCACCGGTCCCTGACGCCGTCCGGGACAGCACCCGGGCCGTACGGTGGGCCGCCCCGGCATCGGCCCCCTCCACGTCCGGGCCGAACCGGGCGTCAGGTGTCGGCCTCACCCCGGCACCTGACGCCTGACGCCTGACGCCTGACGCCTCCGGACGAGTCGGGTCAGAGGAGGTCGCGCCAGAAGGGTGCCGTTGCTCGTGGTTTCCAGCTCTCGCCCGCCTCGCCCCGTATCTCGTCGAACTCGCGGTGCATGTAGTCGACCAGGTCCAGCCCGTAGTAGATGATGTCGGTCTGCCACATCGAGAGCACCGGATGCCCGGAACTTCCCCGGCCGGCGGGCAGATACCGGTGGGCGTACACGGGCACGAGCACCGGCACGTCGAGCAGATGACGCCGCGCCGCGTCCAGGGCCGCCGCTCTGTCGGCCGGACGCTCGCCCCCGCCCTCGTACCAGAAGCTGCCGTGCTCGACATCGAGGAGAACACCTGCGACCGGCCAGGCGAGTTGATCGCGCAGGCTGTCCAGATCGCCGCCGCGCCACTCGGGCCAGGGCTTGGACCAGGTCTGCCCTTCCTCGGGCGGGACGTTGACCGGAAGGCCGGCCGCGAGGAACGCCCGGTGGTCGTCCGCGAACTCGAAGCCGAATTCGCGCTCGATGCGCTCGAACTCGGCGTCCGTCAGTCCGGGCTCGAACTCGTAGAGACCTGTCTCCGCCAGGCGGCGCGCCGCCTCCGCACCCCGGCGGGTTCCCTCGTCACTGATCACCGCGGCACGTTGACGCCGACCGGATGCCGTGGTCATCCGAGTTTTCACCGCCGGCGCGGGTCCGGTCCGAGGACGACCGGGTCCTCGACTCGCGGCCGAACGCCGCCTGCACACCCGGGGCTCTTGACCGAATCCGCCAATCAACTTCCTTACCAGAAAGTCCTGTTGGCCTCGTTGACACAGACTTGGCGCAGACGTTTCACTCGACTCTCGTGCGTGGCAACGTTGTCAGGACGCTCCGGAGCGGCCGGCACCGTCGCCTGCCGCCGGCGCCGCCGGTTCCCCGGTGCCGGCGGTACCTGATGTGCGAAGCACGAGCCGCTGTGGAGGCAGCCTGATGGTCCGACCTCGACGTTCTGGTGCACCACTCACCCCCAAGAGATTCCGCCGACGCCTCGCCCTGGTGTCCGTCCTGGGCCTCGTCGTACTCCCCGTTCCGGCGATCGGGGGCGCCCACGCCGCGACCGCCGGGACACCGGCCTTCGTGAAGGACCCCGCGTCCCTCGTGAACCCCCTCATCGGCACCTCCGGTGCGGTGGACACCTTCCCCGGACCCGACATGCCGGCCGGCATGGTGCAGTGGGGTCCGGACACCACACCCGACCGGCCCTCGGGCGGCGGCTACGAGTACGACGACAAGAAGATCTCCGGCTACAGCCTCACCCATGTCTCCGGACCCGGCTGCGGCGTCGCGGGCGACCTGCCCGTCCTGCCGGTGACCGGCGCGCTCTCGGGCAGCCTCGGCAACACGTCCGTCGGGTTCAGCCACGACGACGAACAGGCGGTCGCGGGCTCCTACCGGGTGACCGACGCGAACGGCGTCACGACCCGGCTGACCGACACCACCCGGGCCGGCCTGGGCACCTTCACCTTCCCCGCGGGACAGCAGGCGAACCTGCTGTTCAAGCTCAGCGGGGGCGCCACGCAGGTGGACGGGACACGCGTCCAGGTGGTGAGCGACAAGGAGATCAGCGGGGCGGTCGACAGCGGTCACTTCTGCGGCGCGGGCAACCGGTACACGCTGCACTTCGACATCAAGTTCGACCATCCGTTCATCGCGAACGGCACCTGGGTCGGGGGCACGATCAACCCCGGCGCGAAGACGCTGAAGGCGGGCAGGGCCCGGCAGGACCTTCAGGCGCACCCCTCGGGAGCGCTGAAGGAGAAGCACTTCACCGTCCCCGCGGCGCCCTCCCCGACCGTCCACGGCGGCTCCGCCTCCGCCCCCTCCCCGTCTCCCTCCCCCTCCGGCACGCCGTCCCCCGCTCCGGGCAGCGTCGGCAAGGGCGTGGCGGGCAAGGCCGTACAGCCGCCCACGACGGGCGCCAACGGCATGTACCTGACCTTCGACACCTCCTCGGACCCGACGGTGAGCGCGAAGGTCGGCATCTCGTACACCAGTGACGCGAACGCGGCGGCCAACCTCTCCGCCGAGATCCGGAACTGGAACGCCGACGCGGTGGCGCGCGCGAACCACGACGCCTGGAACACGGTGCTGGACAAGGTCCGGATCGGCGGCGGTACGCCGGACCAGCAGACGCAGTTCTACACCGCGCTCTACCACGCGCTGCTGCACCCGAACGTGTTCTCCGATGCCGACGGCCAGTACATGGGCATGGACAACCAGGTCCACAAGCTGGCGAAGGGACAGCAGGCCCAGTACGCCAACTACTCGGGCTGGGACACCTATCGCTCCCAGACCCAGCTGATGGCGATGGTCGAGCCGAAGGTCACCAGTGACGTGGTCACCTCGATGCTCAACGGCTACGACCAGACGGGCCTGCTGCCCAAGTGGGCCTCGAACAACGGCGAGAGCTACGTGATGGTCGGCGACCCGGCTGCCGGCATCATCGCCGGGGCGTACGCCTTCGGGGCCCGGGACTTTGACACCGACAAGGCGCTCGCGGCCCTCCAGCACGAGGCCGCCTCCCCGAACAACGACCGCCCCGGCGAGTCGGTGCGGGACGCCAAGGGCTACCTGCCGCTGGACGAGAACGACTACGGCTGCTGCAACTTCTACGGCCCCGTCTCCACGCAACTGGAGTACGACTCCGCCGACTACGCCCTCGCGTCCTTCGCGAAGTCGCTCGGGAAGACGGCCGACTACCGGAAGTTCGCCACCCGCGCCCAGGACTGGATGAACGTCTTCGACCCGCAGACCGGCTACATGCACGGCAGGAACAAGGACGGCCAGTTCGTGGGCGGGTTCGCCGCGAGCACCTCCAACGGCTTCGTGGAGGGCACGTCGGCCCAGTACACGCCGATGGTCCCCTTCAACCTCCAGCAGCTCATCCAGGCCCGGGGCGGCGCGAAGGCGTACTCGTCCTACCTGGACAGCCTGCTCGACGACATCGCCCGGCCGGGCGGCACCGACGCCGACCTGAGCAACGAGCCCAGCGTGGAGATCCCCTGGGAGTACGACTACACGGGCGAGCCGTGGAAGACCCAGGCGGCCGTCCGCGACGCGCAGCGGAAGCTGTACTTCAACGCCCCGGTCGGCTCGTTCGGCAACGACGACCTCGGCGCGATGAGCTCCTGGTACGTCTGGTCCGAGCTCGGCATGTACCCGGAGACCCCGGGCACCGACACCCTGGCGCTCGGCAGCCCGGTGTTCCCGGTGGCCGAGGTGACCTTCGCGGGCGGCAGGACGGTGCGGATCGACGCGCCGCAGGCCGCGCCCGACGCGCCCTACGTCCGGTCGCTCGACGTCAAGGGCAAGGAGTGGAAGACCTCCTGGCTGACGTACCAGCAGCTCAAGGGCGCGGGCACGGTCGCCTTCACGCTCGGCACGCAGCCGGACACGACCTGGGCGTCCGGTCCCTCGGCGGCGCCGCCGTCGGACACCACAGGCGGCGGCCGGGTGCTGGCCGCGACCGGGCCCACGAGCGACGGCCTGGTGCTCCAGCCGGACGCGTCGGGCGACGGCACGCTGAACCTGACCAACCTCGGCGACACGTCCGTCACGGTCGACTGGAAGGCGACGGCACCCGCGGGGGTCACGCTGGACACGACGTCCGGCTCGGTGACCGTACCGGCCTCGGGCAGCGCCGAGGCGAAGGTACGCGTGACGGCGGGCGCGGACGAGGGGACGTACCCGGTGACGTTCGCGCTGACCGACCACGGCAGCGGGGCGGCGCTGAACGGGGCGGCCCTGCGGGTCGCCGTGGCCAAGGCCGGTGCGCTGTGGCCGTACGCCACCAACGAGGGCGTCTACCCCGACGGCGCGACCTTCTCGGGCGGCTTCGACGGCGGCGGCTGGTCGTTCTCGCAGAACGCGCTGTCGGCGGCGGGCGTCCAGAGCGGCGGGACCGTCACCGTCGACGGCGTCCCCTACCTGTGGCCCACGGTGAAGTCCGGCCAGGTGGACAACCTGGAGATGGCCGGCCAGACCATCCCGATGGCCGCCGGCACCTCGGGCGCGTCGCTGGGCCTGCTGGGCACGGCGACCAACGCGTCGACCGACGGCAGCGGGGTCTCCGGCACGCTGACCGTCACGTACACGGACGGCACCACGGCCAGGGCGACGGTCGGCTTCTCGGACTGGACGCTCAACGCCGGTTCGACCAAGCCGATGCCGGGTGACACGACGGCCGTCACCACGGGCTACCGGAACACCGGCAGCGGCGGCCGGGACGGCGTGAAGACCTACGTCTTCGCCACGAAGGTCCCGCTCGACCCGGCCAAGCAGGTCGCCTCCCTCACCCTCCCCGTCACCGGCTCGACAGGGACGGACCACCTGTTCGCCTACGGCTTCGGGCAGTAGACGGCGGCCACGAAAGCGGCGGGCCGGCTCCCGGGCACGAACCCCGGGAGCCGGCCCGCCGTAAGAGGACTGACCTCAGCCCGGAACAGGCAGGGACAGCACGGCGCTCACGCACGAGCGCCCTCCCGGGCCGCCCCTGTACCGGGGCTCACGGGAGGGCGCTCGCCGACCGCGATGCGACGGCAGTCGGGGACCGGCTGCGTGAAGAGCCGAGCTCCGGCCGTCCCACCTCAGTTGTGGCTGTGCAGGACCTCGTTCAGGCCGCCCCAGACCGCGTTGTTGGGGCGGGCCTCGACCGCGCCGGTGACCGAGTTGCGGCGGAAGAGGATGTGGGAGGCGCCGCTCAGCTCGCGGGCCTTGACGATCTGGCCGTCGGGCATCGTGACGCGGGTGCCCGCGGTGACGTAGAGGCCGGCCTCGACCACGCACTCGTCGCCCAGCGCGATGCCGACGCCCGCCTCGGCGCCGATCAGGCAGCGCTCGCCGATGGAGATGATGACGTTGCCGCCGCCGGACAGCGTGCCCATGGTGGAGGCGCCGCCGCCGATGTCGGAGCCGTTGCCGACGATGACGCCCGCGGAGATGCGGCCCTCGACCATCGACGTGCCGAGCGTGCCGGCGTTGAAGTTGACGAAGCCCTCGTGCATGACCGTGGTGCCCTCGGCGAGGTGGGCGCCCAGCCGGACCCGGTCCGCGTCGGCGATGCGGACGCCCTTGGGGGCCACGTAGTCCGTCATGCGCGGGAACTTGTCGATCGAGGTGACCTGGAGGTGCAGGCCCTCGGCGCGGGCGGCCAGGCGGACCTTCTCGACGTCGTCGACGGCGACCGGGCCGAGCGAGGTCCAGGCGACGTTGGCGAGGTGGCCGAAGATGCCGTCCAGGTTCTGGCCGTGCGGCTTGACCAGGCGGTGCGAGAGCAGGTGCAGGCGCAGGTAGGCGTCGTGCGCGTCGGCCGGCTTGTCGTCGAGGGAGGCGATGACCGTACGGACCGCAACCACCTCGACGCCGCGGCGGGCGTCCGGGCCGATCGCCGCGGTCGCGCCGGCGCCCAGGAGCTCCACGGCCCGCTCGGCGGAGAGCCGCTCGGTGCCGGCGGGGCCGAGGTCCTCGGCGGCGGCCAGCTCGGGAGCCGGGAACCAGGTGTCGAGAACGGTGCCGTCGGAGGCGAGGGTGGCAAGGCCGGCGGCGACGGCGCCGGTGGTACGGGAAGCAGTGTCGGTCATGCGGAAAACCTAACGTGAGGGACGTCGCCGGGCCTAACCGACGCCGCCCCGGCGCCCCGAGGCCGGCCCGACGCCCCGACGTCCCGACGCCGGCCCGACGCCCCCGCGCGGGCCCCCGCACCCGGCGCGGGCGGCCCGTACCCCCCTCCACCACGGCCCGTACCCCCTCCGCTGCGGGCCGCCCGGACGCGGGCGGTGTCAGCCGCGGTCGCCTGCCTCCCGGACCACGGCCTTCGCGACCACCGAGATGCCCGCGATGATCCTGCCGTCCTCGACCGTCCGCGTCCCCGTGATCCGGTACGTCCGCGGGTCGATCAGCCACTCCTCCCGCATCGGCTTCCCGTTCCTGGGGTCGAGCCCCCGGGCGTAGGACAGCGCGACCACCCGGCGTCCGGTGGCCGTCCTGACCAGGTGACCGGTGAGCCGCCCGCCCGGCAGGGTCGCGAGCGCGCGGTAGAGCGAGGCCAGCCCCTTGGAGGGCATGACGTCGGCGGACAGCAGGACGGCGATCTCCGCGTAGTCGCTGCTCGTCCGGGACTCGCCCTCGCCGTCGGCGACGGCGTTCTTCTCCCGCAGGACCTTCAGCGTCCGCTCACCGCCGGCCGGCAGGGCGGCCAGCACCCGGTAGAGCTCGCGCGGCGAGCGTTCGTCGCCCGCTCCGCCGTTCTCCAGGTGCAGCGGTGTGACGGAGAGCTTTTGGGGCCTGCCCTCGGAGTCGTACTGCCGGTCGGCCGTCGCGGTGCCGTCGTACCGCAGCCAGGTCTCCTGCTCGCGGCCGCGCGGGTCCGTGCTTCCCGGCCCACTCGCCCGCACCAGTTCCTGCGCCCGCCTGGTGTAGATCCATTGCTCTGCCGTCGGTACGGCGTCGTCCGGTTCCGTGTCGACCACGTCGGCCGCGCTCCGCAGGAACGCGGCCGCGCTCATGCCCTCCAGCCGCAGCGCCGGCTGGGCCGCCGGGCGCACCTTCCGCCCCGCGCCCGCGCCCGCGCCCGCCAGCAGCGAGGCGGTGACGGCGACGGCGGCCACCGCGGCCACCACCCCGGTGATCACGAACTCCCGCTGCCGCCACAGCGTCCGGCGCCGCTCACCGGCGCGCGCCGCCTCGGCCAGCCGTGCCCGGCCCGGCGCGAGCCGCGCGCGGTCGGGCAGCGGCGTACCGGCCCGCAGCCCGCGCACCTCGGTCATCTCGTCCATCGCTACGCCACCTCCGCCGCGTCGCTCACGAATGCGGGATCGGCGCCCAGCGCCGTACGGACCTTGCGCCGCGCCCGGTTGAGCCGGGAGCGGACCGTGCCGACCGGGATGGCCAGCGCGTCGGCGACCTCCTGGTAGGTGAGTTCGGCCCAGGCGACGAGCAGCAGGACGTGCCGGTCCCCCGCGCTCAGACCCGCGAGGGCGCCGGCGAGCGGTCCGCGTGCGGCGATCCGGCTGTCGGTGTCCTCGACCCAGGACCCGCTCCAGGAGGCGGCGACCGGATCGTGGCCGGTGCGGGCCAGTGCCCTGAGCGCCCGCACCTCGGCACGGCGCTGCTTGCCGATGAGGTTGCCCGCGATGCCGTACAGCCAGGGGCGCGCGTGGGGGCGGGACAGGTCGTAGCGGGAACGGATGCGGAACGCGGTCAGGAAGGTGTCCGACGTGATGTCGTCGGCCGCCGTGTCGCCCAGGCGCCGGGCCGCGTAGCGGTGGATGTCGGGCGCGTGGCGGTCGTAGAGCAGGGCGAAGAGCTCCGGCTGCTCGATCGACTGGGCGACGATCTCCGCGTCGTCCTCCGTCCGTGTCGTGGACGGCGGTGGTCCGCTCACAAGGACTCCCCCTGGTTCGTCGGTGCGTGCGTGTCGCCTCCTGTTCCCCGGTGGGTGCGGGAGAGTTCACGGTCTCCGGGGAGAGTTCCGGGGGCGCTACCCCCACAACGACGGAACGGCCATACCGCTCAGGTATGGCCGTTCCGTCGTGCTCGGTGGGGGATCAGACGTTGAACCCGAGCGCCCGCAGCTGCTCGCGGCCGTCCTCGGTGATCTTGTCGGGGCCCCACGGCGGCATCCAGACCCAGTTGATGCGCAGTTCGTTCACGATGCCGTCGGTGGCGGACTTGGCCTGGTCCTCGATGACATCCGTCAGCGGGCAGGCCGCGGACGTGAGGGTCATGTCGAGCGTCGCGATGTTCGCTTCGTCGATGTGGATGCCGTAGATCAGGCCGAGGTTGACGACGTCGATGCCGAGCTCGGGGTCGACGACGTCGTACAGCGCCTCGCGGACCTCCTCCTCGGTGGCCGGCTTCGTCGTCAGGCCCTCGCCCGAAGTCGCAGTGTTCTCGCTCATGCCGTCTTCCTCTCGGCGCCCTCGCCCAAGGCCTGGGCGGTCGCGTCCTTCCACGCCATCCAGCTCAGGAGAGCGCACTTGACCCGGGCCGGGTACTTGGAGACACCGGCGAACGCGACCGCGTCCTCCAGGACCTCCTCCATCGCGTCGTCGGGCTCGATCCGGCCCTTGGACTGCATCAGCTCCAGGAAGGTCTCCTGGATCTTCTGCGCCTCGGCCAGCTCCTTGCCGACCAGCAGCTCGTTCAGCACGGACGCCGAGGCCTGGCTGATGGAGCAGCCCTGGCCCTCGTAGCTGACGTCCGAGATCGTCGTGCCGTCGTACTTCACGCGGAGGGTGATCTCGTCACCGCACGTCGGGTTCACATGGTGTACCTCGGCGTCGCCGTCCCTCAGACCACGCCCGTGCGGGTTCTTGTAGTGGTCCAGGATGACTTCCTGGTACATCGAATCCAGCTTCATGCGTTTCCTCGCCAGCCCCTCAGCCGAAGAAGTTCCGTACGTGCTCCAGTCCGTCGACCAGAGCGTCGATCTCGGCCGGCGTGGAGTACAGGTAGAACGACGCTCGCGTGGTCGCGGGAATTCCGTACCGCAGGCAGACCGGCCGCGCGCAGTGGTGGCCGACGCGCACGGCGATGCCCTGCTCGTCGAGGACCTGGCCCACGTCGTGCGGGTGGATGTCGCCGAGCGTGAAGGAGATCGCCGCGCCGCGGTCCTCGGCCGTGGTGGGGCCGATGATCCGGAGGTCGGGGACCTCCGCCAGCCGCTTCACCGCGTACTCGGTGAGCGCGTGCTCGTGGGCGAGGATCTTGTCCATGCCGATCGAGTTGAGGTAGTCGATCGCCGCGCCCAGGCCGACGGCCTGCGCGATCGGCGGGGTGCCCGCCTCGAACTTGTGGGGCGCGGGGGCGTAGGTCGAGGAGTGCATGGACACCGTCTCGATCATCTCGCCGCCGCCGAGGAACGGAGGCAGGTCCTCGAGCAGCTCCTGGCGGCCCCAGAGCACGCCGATGCCGGTCGGGCCGCACATCTTGTGGCCGGTGAAGGCCACGAAGTCGGCGCCGAGGGCCTGGACGTCCAGGGGCATGTGGGGAGCGGCCTGCGAGGCGTCGATGCAGACCAGCGCGCCGACCTCCTGGGCGCGGCGGACGATCGCCTCGACCGGGTTGACCGTGCCCAGGATGTTGGAGACCAGCACGAAGGAGACGATCTTCGTCTTCTCGGTGATGATCTCGTCGATGTTGGACAGGTCCAGGCGGCCGTCGTCGGTGAGGCCGAACCACTTCAGCTTCGCGCCCGTGCGCTGCGCGAGCAGCTGCCACGGCACGATGTTGGAGTGGTGCTCCATCTCCGTGATGACGATCTCGGTCTCGTGGTCGACCCGGTAGGGCTCGTCGGCCCAGCCGAGCATGTTGGCCACGAGGTTCAGCGACTCGGAGGCGTTCTTGGTGAAGATCACCTCGTCGCGGCTGGGCGCGTTGATGAACTCGGCGACCTTGTCGCGCGAGCCCTCGTACAGCGCCGTGGCCTCCTCGGCGAGCACATGCACACCGCGGTGGACGTTGGCGTTGTAGCGCTCGTAGTACTCACTGAGTGCGTCCAGCACCTGGCGCGGCTTCTGCGAGGTCGCCGCGTTGTCCAGGTACACGAGCTTCTTGCCGTCGTGGACCGTGCGGCCCAGGATGGGGAAGTCCTTGCGGATCGCCTCGGTGTCGAGGAGGCCCGGCAGCTGCGTCACGCGACTGCACCTCCAGAGGTCGCTCCGCTCACGGGGCCACCCTTCGTGTAGGCCTCGTAGCCCTCGTTCTCCAGCTTGTCGGCGAGCTCGGCGCCGCCGGACTCGACGATGCGGCCGCCGGAGAAGACGTGCACGAAGTCGGGCTTGATGTAGCGCAGGATGCGCGTGTAGTGGGTGATCAGCATGGTGCCGACCTCACCCGTCTCGCGGACGCGGTTGACGCCCTCGGAGACGATGCGCAGCGCGTCGACGTCGAGGCCGGAGTCGGTCTCGTCGAGGATCGCGATCCGCGGCTTGAGCAGCTCCAGCTGGAGGATCTCGTGCCGCTTCTTCTCACCGCCGGAGAAGCCCTCGTTGACGTTGCGCTCGGCGAAGGACGGGTCCATCTGGAGCTGCGCCATCGTCTCCTTGACCTCCTTCACCCAGGTGCGCAGCTTGGGGGCCTCGCCCCGCACGGCGGTGGCGGAGGTGCGCAGGAAGTTGGAGACGGAGACGCCGGGGACCTCGACCGGGTACTGCATGGCGAGGAACAGGCCGGCGCGGGCGCGCTCGTCGACGGACATCGCGAGGACGTCCTCGCCGTCGAGGGTGACGGTGCCCTGGGTGATCGTGTACTTCGGGTGACCCGCGAGCGAGTAGGCGAGGGTCGACTTGCCGGAGCCGTTGGGGCCCATGATGGCGTGCGTCTCGCCCTGCTTCACGGTGAGGTCGACGCCCTTGAGGATCTCCTTCGTGGCGTTGTCGGCCTCGACGGTGACGTGCAGGTCTCGGATTTCAAGCGTTGCCATGGGTGCCTCAGGACTCCTGGGTGAGGGAGACGAGCACGTCGTCCCCTTCGATCTTTACGGGGTATACGGGGACGGGGCGCGTCGCGGGAAGGTTCGCCGGCTTGCCGGTGCGCAGGTCGAAGCAGGAGCCGTGCAGCCAGCACTCGATCTGGCCGTCCTCCACCTCGCCCTCGGACAGCGAGACGTTCGCGTGCGAGCAGATGTCGTAGATCGCGAACACCTCGCCCTCGGTCTTCACCAGCGAGACCGGCGTGCCGTCGAGTTCCACCCGCTTCGGGGTGTCCTCCTCCAGCTCGCTCAGTCCGCACGCCCGAACGTAGCGGGCTTGGTCGAAGGTGCTGGTCATGCGACCGACGCCTCCAGCTCCTCCTCGATCTTGGCGAGCAGGCGCTCCTCGATGTCGGCGACACCGATCTGCTGGACCAGCTCGGCGAAGAAGCCGCGGACCACCAGACGGCGGGCCTCGTGCTCCGGGATGCCGCGGGCCATCAGGTAGAAGAGCTGCTCGTCGTCGAAGCGGCCGGTGGCGGAGGCGTGGCCGGCGCCGACGATCTCGCCGGTCTCGATCTCCAGGTTCGGCACCGAGTCGACCCGCGCGCCGTCCGTGAGGACCAGGTTGCGGTTCATCTCGTAGGTGTCGGTGCCCTCGGCCGAGGCCTCGATGAGCACGTCGCCGATCCAGACCGCGTGCGCGGCGTCGCCCTGGAGGGCGCCCTTGTAGACGACGTTCGACTTGCAGTGCGGGGTGTTGTGGGTGACCAGCAGGCGGTGCTCCTGGTGCTGGCCGGCGTCCGTGAAGTACAGGCCGAACAGCTCGGCCTCGCCGCCGGTGCCGGCGTACTCGACGCGCGGGTGCAGGCGGACGACGTCGCCGCCGAAGGTGACGACGACGGACTTGAAGGAGGCGTCGCGGCCGATCAGCGCGTTGTGCTGGGCCACGTGCACGGCCTTGTCGTCCCAGTCCTGGACGGAGACGACGGTCAGCTTGGCGCCGTCGCCGAGGACGTAGTCGACGTTGGCGGCGAGCACCGCGTCACCGGTGTGGTCGATGACCACGACCGCCTCGGCGAAGGCGCCCAGCTCGATCACCTGGTGGCCGAAGGCGGTGCCGCCCTCGCCGTGCACCGCGATGCGGATCGGCTCGGTGAGCACGGTGTCCTTGGGCACGGTCACCACGCCGGCCTGCTCGAAGGCGGAGTACGCCTGGGCGGCGACGCGGTCCACCGGGGTGGCGCGGCCGAGGCGCGCGTCGTCGCGGCCGACGGTCTCGACGACGACGCCCTCGGGGGCCTCGACGGCGACCTTGACGGCCTCGCCGGTGGCGACGGCGGTGCCGTCGTGCAGTCCGCGCAGGCGCTCCAGCGGGGTGAACCGCCATTCCTCCTCGCGGCCGTGCGGGACGGGGAAGTCCGCGACGTCGAAGGACGGGGGCGCGCTCATGCGGGAGACGACGGTCGACTCCGCGGCGACCGCGATCGAGCCGGCGGTCGTGGAACCGACCGGGATGTTCTGAGCCTCAGCCATGGCTGTCGTAATGCTCGCTTTCTTGCGTAAGGGCTTGGACGGGGGCAGCGGCGGCGGTCAGCCGACCGAGCCCTCCATCTGCAGCTCGATCAGCCGGTTGAGCTCCAGCGCGTACTCCATCGGCAGTTCCTTGGCGATCGGCTCGACGAAGCCGCGCACGATCATGGCCATGGCCTCGAACTCGGACAGACCGCGGCTCATCAGGTAGAAGAGCTGGTCCTCGGAGACCTTGGAGACGGTCGCCTCGTGGCCCATGGAGACGTCGTCCTCGCGGACGTCGACGTAGGGGTAGGTGTCCGAGCGGGAGATCGTGTCGACGAGCAGCGCGTCGCACAGCACGTTGGACTTCGATCCGGCGGCGCCCTCGCCGATCTCGATCAGACCGCGGTAGGAGGTGCGGCCACCGCCGCGCGCGACCGACTTGGAGACGATGTTGGACGACGTGTTCGGCGCCATGTGCACCATCTTGGCGCCGGCGTCCTGGTGCTGGCCCTCGCCCGCGAAGGCGATGGAGAGGGTCTCGCCCTTGGCGTGCTCGCCCATCAGGTAGACGGCCGGGTACTTCATCGTCACCTTGGAGCCGATGTTGCCGTCGATCCACTCCATGGTCGCGCCCTCGTACGCCACGGCGCGCTTGGTGACCAGGTTGTAGACGTTGTTCGACCAGTTCTGGATGGTCGTGTAACGGCAGCGGGCGTTCTTCTTGACGATGATCTCGACGACCGCGGAGTGCAGCGAGTCCGACTTGTAGATCGGGGCGGTGCAGCCCTCGACGTAGTGCACGTAGGCACCCTCGTCGACGATGATCAGGGTCCGCTCGAACTGGCCCATGTTCTCCGTGTTGATACGGAAGTAGGCCTGGAGCGGGATCTCCACGTGGACGCCCGGCGGGACGTAGATGAAGGAGCCGCCCGACCACACGGCGGTGTTCAGCGAGGCGAACTTGTTGTCACCGGCGGGGATGACGGTGCCGAAGTACTCCTTGAAGAGCTCCGGGTGCTCCTTGAGGGCGGTGTCGGTGTCCAGGAAGATGACACCCTGCTCCTCCAGGTCCTCGCGGATCTGGTGGTAGACGACCTCGGACTCGTACTGGGCGGCGACACCGGCGACGAGGCGCTGCTTCTCGGCCTCCGGGATGCCCAGCTTGTCGTAGGTGTTCTTGATGTCCTCGGGCAGGTCCTCCCAGGACTCCGCCTGCTTCTCCGTGGACCGCACGAAGTACTTGATGTTGTCGAAGTCGATGCCCGAGAGGTCGGAGCCCCAGTTCGGCATGGGCTTCTTCGCGAAGAGCTTGAGGCCCTTGAGGCGCAGCTTCGTCATCCACTCCGGCTCGGACTTCTTCGCCGAGATGTCGAGAACGACGTCCTCGTTCAGGCCGCGCTTGGCAGCGGCACCGGCTACGTCGGAGTCGGCCCAGCCGTATTCGTACTTGCCCAGACCCTCGAGTTCGGGGTGGGCAGTCTCCGTGGGGAGCGTCATGCGGGGTTCCTCCCGGCCGTGCTTGAAGATGCGTGGCTCTGATCGGTCTTCGAATTCTTCGGAAT
This sequence comes from Streptomyces sp. NPDC090108, assembly GCF_044747185.1. Lineage (NCBI taxonomy): Bacteria > Bacillati > Actinomycetota > Actinomycetes > Kitasatosporales > Streptomycetaceae > Streptomyces > Streptomyces sp. NPDC090108. The sequence continues at coordinate 742,528 of NZ_JBIVDQ010000005.1, read as the reverse complement.
GAACGTCGTGCAGACGCCGTCGCCGTGGGCGATGGTCGCCAGCCGCTGGACGTGGGTCCCGAGCAGTTCGGCGAAGATCTCCGTCTCCGCCTCGCACAGCTGCGGGAACTGTTCGGCGACGTGGGCGACCGGGCAGTGGTGCTGGCAGAGCTGTTCGCCGACCGGTGCGCTGCGCGCCGTAGCAGCGTACCCGTCCGCGCTCAAGGCCTTGGCCAGCGCTTCGGTGCGTTCCTCGGGGCCTACGTCCTCGATCGCCTTGCGGTACTCGCCGGCCTGGGCGCCGATCCGGGCGCGGGCGAAGGCGGCGACCGCCTCGGGGCCGCCCCCGTTCTCCGCGATCCAGCGCAGGGCCTCCACGGCGAGCTTGTCGTAGGACTGGTCGAAGGCGTCACGGCCGCAGTCGGTCAGCGCGAACACCTTGGCGGGGCGGCCCCGCGCACGCGTGCCGTAGACGCGCTGCTCACGGGCCTGGACGACGTCGTCGGCGACGAGTGCGTCCAGATGGCGGCGCACGGCGGCCTGGGTGAGGCCCAGCCGGCCGGCCAGTTCGGCGACGGTCGACGGCCCGTGGTCCAGGATGGACCGCGCGACCCGGTTGCGCGTCGAGCGCTCTCCGGTCGCGAGCTCTTCCTGAGGGGACCCCATCGGGGCTTCCCGAGCCTCGCCGACGTTTTTCACAACGCCATTGTTGCGTAATTCCTCAGGCCCTGACAAGCCGCGCATGGATCATCGAGTGGTGCCTTTCATCACTTAGGCACACCTAACCTGACCTGCGGAAACGATCTTCCGGGCGCCCGCTCCGGGACCTCGCGGCAGGCGGTCCCACAGCCGGCGCCGGACCCGCCACGACGCCGTTCACCAGGCGATTCACCGGCGTCCGGGGCTCCGGCTCGTACATTCCTCCGCGAGTTCCCCCGGCCGGGTCAACGGCGGAGCGGTCGCGGTCGTACGGGAGCCCGCCCCACGCCGCGCTCCGGCCCCCGCGTGCCCGCGCGCCTCCCCGTGCGGAGGACTTCCCGCACCCCCGCGCCGGAGCGCCCCGGCGTCTCCCTAGACTCTTGAGCCATGCGAAGTGAGCCCGTGGTCCAGGTCCAGGCCCTGGTGAAGCGGTACGGCACGAAGACCGCGGTGAACGGCCTCGACCTGGTGGCCAAGGCCGGTGTGACCGCCGTGCTCGGCCCCAACGGGGCGGGGAAGACGACCACGGTCGAGACCTGCGAGGGGTACCGGAAGCCGGATTCCGGCACGGTGCGCGTCCTGGGCCTCGACCCGGTGCGCGACTCCGCGGAGCTGCGTCCGCGGATCGGCGTGATGCTCCAGTCCGGAGGCGTGTACTCCGGTGCCCGCGCGGACGAGATGCTGCGCCATGTCGCCCGGCTGCACGCGCATCCGCTGGACGTGGACGCGCTCATCGAGCGCCTCGGGCTCGGCTCCTGCGGCCGCACCGGCTACCGGCGGCTGTCCGGCGGCCAGCAGCAGCGCCTCGCGCTCGCCATGGCCGTGGTCGGACGCCCCGAGCTGGTGTTCCTGGACGAGCCCACCGCGGGCCTCGACCCGCAGGCCCGCCGGGCCACCTGGGACCTGGTGCGGGACCTGCGCGCCGACGGCGTCTCGGTGATCCTCACCACCCACCACATGGACGAGGCCGAACAGCTCGCCGACGACGTGGCGATCATCGACGGCGGCCGGGTCATCGCCCAGGGCTCCCCCGAGGCGCTGTGCAAGGGCGGCGCCGAGAACACCCTGCGTTTCACCGGCCGCCCCGGCCTCGACGTGGGCTCGCTGCTCAAGGCGCTGCCCGCCGACAGCGCGGCCGCCGAGCTGACCCCCGGCTCCTACCGGGTCGTCGGCGAGATAGACCCGCAGCTGCTGGCCACCGTGACCTCCTGGTGCGCCCAGCACGGGGTGATGCCCGACCGGATCTCGGTGGAGCGGCACACTCTTGAGGACGTCTTTCTGGAGCTGACAGGCAAGGAGCTGCGGTCATGATGGGGATCCACACCGAGATCGGCCGGGGGTCCGGGGGTCGTCCCCCGGGACGGCACAGCCTGGAGCTGACAGGCAAGGAGCTGCGCTCGTGACCGCCACGACGGACACCACCGCCACGGGTATCTACGCACCGCGGCCGGGCGCCGCCCCGCTGCCCCGGATGATCGCGGCGCAGGCGGCGCTGGAGACGCGGATGCTGCTGCGCAACGGCGAGCAGCTGCTGCTGACCGTCGTGATCCCGACGCTGCTGCTCGTGCTGTTCAGCTCGGTCGACATCGTCGACACCGGCGCCGGCAGGGCCGTCGACTTCCTCGCGCCCGGCGTCCTGGCCCTCGCCGTGATGTCCACGGCGTTCACCGGGCAGGCCATCGCGACCGGCTTCGAGCGCCGTTACGGCGTGCTGAAGCGGCTCGCCTCCTCGCCGCTGCCGCGCTGGGGCCTGATGGCCGCGAAGACGGCGTCCGTGCTGGTCACCGAGGTCCTCCAGGTGATCCTGCTGACGGTGATCGCCCTCGTGCTGGGCTGGCACCCGCACGGCAACCCCGCCGCGGTGCTGCTCCTGCTGCTGGCCGGCACCGCCGCTTTCTCCGGGCTCGGCCTGCTGATGGCCGGCACGCTGAAGGCGGAGGCCACGCTGGCCGCCGCCAACCTGGTCTTCCTGCTGCTGCTCGTGGGCGGCGGGGTGATCGTGCCGCTGGAGAAGTTCGGCGCGGCCGGCTCGCAGGTGCTCGGCCTGCTGCCCATCTCCGCGCTCTCCGACGGGCTGCGCGAGGTGCTCCGCGACGGAGCCGGGATGCCCTGGGCCGACCTGGGGGTTCTCACCGCGTGGGCGGTCGTGGCACTGGCCGCGGCCGGGAAGTTCTTCCGCTGGGAGTAGACCCGCGCGGGTGACAGGCAGGACCCCTCGTGAAAGCGTGCACAATCCGCCGCCTACGATGGTGCGCGTGCCAAAGCTGACCCCCGCCGACGCCGCAGCGGCCCTGCGCAACCCGCTCGCCTTCATCGCCGAACGCTGGACCCCGGCCCCCCGGACGGTCCAGCGGGCGGCCCTCGCCGCACTCGTCATGTCGGTGGTGATCGTGGTCACCGGCGGCGCCGTACGGCTGACCGGTTCGGGCCTCGGCTGCCCGACGTGGCCCACCTGCACGGACGACTCGCTGACCACCACGGCCGCGATGGGCGTCCACGGCGCCATCGAGTTCGGCAACCGGATGCTGACGTACGTGCTGTGCGCGGCCGTCGGCTGGGCCATCGTCGCCGCGCGCTCCGAGAAGCCGTGGCGGCGCGGTCTGACCCGGCTCGGCTGGGCGCAGTTCTGGGTGGTCATGGGCAACGCCGTGCTCGGCGGCATCGTCGTGCTGGTCGGCCTGAACCCGTACACCGTCGCCGCGCACTTCCTGCTGTCGACGGCGCTGATCGCCGTGGCCGCGGTGATGTGGCAGCGCACCCGGGAGGGCGACGAGGCCCCGCGTCCGCTGGTCGGCAAGGCCGTGGCGCAGCTGGTGTGGTTCCTGGTGGGCGCCTCGCTGCTGCTCATCGTGGCCGGCACGGTGGTGACCGGCGCGGGTCCGCACGCCGGTGACACCCGCGAGGTCCACCGGATCCCCATCGACTGGGAGACGGTGGCCAAGCTCCACGCGGTGCTGGCCTGGATCGTGGTGACGCTGACCTTCGCGCTGTGGTTCGTGCTGAAGGCGGTCGACGCCCCGAAGGCTCCGCTCGCCCGCACCCGTGAGCTGTTCCTGATCCTGCTCGCGCAGGGTGTCGTGGGCTACGTCCAGTACTTCACCCACCTCCCCGAGGCGCTGGTGGCCGCGCACATGCTCGGCTCCTGCGTGATCTGGATCTGGGTGCTGCGGGTGCTGCTGTCGCTGCGTGAGCGCCCCGCCGCCGAGCGGACGATCCCCGCTCCCGCCGTCGGCGAGCATCTCGAACCCGCCGCCGGCTGACGGCACCCCGCCCCTTCCCGGAGCGGCCTCCCTCTGCCGGGGCCGCTCAGTCCAGCCCGTAGACGCGGCGGGCGTTGTCCGCCGCGATCATGCGGGCCACCCGGCGTGCGTCCCCCAGGCACCACGCGCCGTCGGCGACCCAGGTTCCCAGCACCCGGTTCAGGGCCTCGCGGAACTGATGGGCGCCGACCACGTGCAGTTCGGGCAGGCCGTGGGCGCCGCTGGAGAAGAGGATCTTGCCGAAGGGGGCCAGTTCCAGGGTCTCGGCGAGGACGGTGGCCGCGCGGGCGCCGGTGCGTGCCAGGGCGGCGCCCGAGTCGGCGTACACGTGCGGGAACACACCGGCCAGATGGGCCGCGTGGCGGTGGTACGGGTAGCCGTACAGCAGGACCAGGTCGGTGCCGAGGCCGGCCGTGGCCCGCACGAAGTCGGTCAGGAGCACCGGGTCGGTGCGGTCGATGCGGGATCCCGGTTCGCCGAGGCCGGCGTGGAGTTGCAGGGGCAGCCCGGAGGCGACCGCGATCCACAGCAGATGGCGCAGCAGCACCGGGTCGGTCAGCGCGCCGCCGACCCGCCGCCCGGCCAGCCAGCGCCCGGCGGCGCCCCTCACCTCGCCCGGCCCCGGCGGTTCGGGCGCGAGCGCCAGACCGTTCCTGACCCCGGCGACCGAGGTGAAGGCGACCGCCTCCCCGGCCGCGCCGTGCACCGATTCGGCGAGGTTGGCGAGGAAGGACTCGACGGTTCCCGAGGTGTCGGCGACCTGTTCGGCGAGGAGTTCGAGCCGGACGATCTCCCGGGCCGCCGCGTCCCCCGCGGACCCCAGCTCGGCGGGATCGGTGAGGTCGCCGGGCAGTCCGGTGTCGACCAGATAGGTCGTGATGCCGGTGCCGCGCAGCAGTCTGCGGCCCGCTTCCAGGACGCCCAGTTCGCGGCGCCGGGCCAGATAGCGGGCGGGCGGCGCGTGCGGTTCCAGGCCCAGCAGGGGCGGACACCAGCGGCGTACGGCGAAGCCGGTCTGGGTGTCGAAGAGGGTGGTGCCCGGCGCCGGCGGGCCCTCGGTGCGCGCCAGCCACGTCTCGAAGGTGCCGAGGCCCAGTTCCGTACGCAGGACGCCATGGCAGTACTGGTCCACGAGGGACGGCGTTTCGATCATCCCGGGCTCCCCGGCGTGGACGCTGCGCTGCTACCCGTCCTAACGGGTGACACCCGGTTCAGGTGGCGGCAGCGGGCCCAAAGCGCGCCGGACTGTCCTGAACACGCGGCTCCGGGGCGGCCGGGAGCGGACCCTTCCGGCGGAATCGGACGCTCTGAAGCGTGAAGGGGGCGCGAGGAGACCGGGCGGGGCGCGGGCGTGCGCGAGGGCACGCGACTCCGGGAGGGCGCCCGGGGAGCAGCTCCCCCGGCGCCCTCCCCGGGGACCCGGATGCGATCAGATCTGGATGCCGGCCATCCGCTTCCACTCGTAAGGCCCCGTCTTCACGCGCGCCGCGAACTCGCCGTCGAAGGACTCGTGGACCGTGACACCGGCCTTCTCCAGGGCCTGCTCGGCGATCGCGACGCTGGGGGCCACGAGGTTGCCCCACTCGCCGTCCTCGCCGACCAGCGCGATCCGGGCGCCGCGCTCGCCGATGTGGGCCACGTTGCCGCCGGCCCCGCCGTGCGCCTTCGCGAAGGCGCTGATCTGGTGGGCGAGCCGCTTCACCGCGCGCTCGGCCTTCGCGTCAACCTGCTGCGTTTCTGCCATGGCCAGGATGCTACCGACGAGTAGATCGAACGGCGACGGGAGGGGTGCATGGCCTTGACCACGCACCCCTCCCGTCGGAGCGAAGGGCGGAACCGCAGGGGGACTACCGCAGGAAGGGGTCCACCGCGACCGCGACGAAGAGGATCGACACATAGGTGATGGACCAGTGGAACAGCCGCATCTCCTTGAGCTTCACCCCGGTCACCTCGGCCCTGGCCCGGTTCTGCAGGCCGTGCGCCTCCCAGAGCCAGAAGCCGCCGGACGCCAGCGCGACCGCGGTGTAGAACCAGCCGGTGTAGCCGAGCGGCTGGAGCAGCAGGGAGACGGCGACCATCACCCAGCTGTAGATGACGATCTGCCGGGCGACCACCTTGTTGGAGGCGATGACCGGGAGCATCGGCACGCCCACGCGCGCGTAGTCCTCCTTGACCTTCATGGACAGCGGCCAGTAATGCGGCGGGGTCCAGAAGAACATGACGAGGAAGAGGACGACCGGCGCCCAGGACATCGAGTCCGTGACGGACGACCAGCCGATCAGCACCGGAAGGCAGCCGGCGATTCCGCCCCACACGATGTTCTGCGAGGTGCGCCTTTTGAGGATCATCGTGTAGACGACGACGTAGAAAAGGAGCGCACCGAGCGACAGCCAAGCGGACAGCCAATTGACGGTGAATCCGAACAGCAATGTGGAGACGACCGCGAGCGTGATGCCGAATGCCAGGCACTCGCGCGGGCTCACCAGGCCGGTCACCAGCGGACGCTGCGAGGTGCGGTCCATCAGCGCGTCGATGTCGCGGTCGATGTACATGTTCAGCGCGTTCGCGCCGCCCGCGGACAGATAGCCACCGAGGCAGGTGAGCAGGACCAGCCTCAGGTCCGGCACCCCTTGCTGCGCCAGGAACATCACCGGAACGGTGGTGATGAGCAGCAGCTCGATGATCCGCGGCTTGGTCAGCGCCACGAAGCCCTTGACGCGGGCCCCGAACGACCGGTTGACCGGGTCCTGGCCCGTGCCACCGAGCTCCTCCATGGCCTGGACGGCAGGGGTGGTTCCCCGAACCGCTGGACGGGATTCGACGGCCGTCACGCACACCCCTGACAGAGACATCCCAGCGAACCTCCCCGTGATGAGGTCCGTGGTATCGGACAGGAGGCTCGCGCGTACCACGCCACTTTAGACGTTGCCCAGACCCCGGCCTTCGCGGGGGTCGGCTCGTGTTGGCGAAGGCCTCGTCCGAGGTGCCGAAGGGCTCGATTGAGCAGTCAGATGAGCGGCTCCGTATTCATGTGCCGAATGCGTTGTCGGCCAGTCGGGAGGCGGATCGCGCGGACTCCCGGCAGTCTGGAATGACTCGAAAAAACGCACGTCCTCGCGGGGGTAGGCTCGACACGGCCGGTGGGCAGGCAGCGCACCGGCGGCCGGGTGGGCAGACGCCCCGCAGACCGGCGACCCATATGTGGAGAGGAGCCCTGAACCAGGGTGAGCACCAAGCCGACCACCACAGACCTTGACTGGACCGAGCTCGACCAGCGGGCCGTGGACACCGCCCGTGTCCTGGCCGCCGACGCCGTACAGAAGGTCGGCAACGGCCATCCCGGTACGGCGATGAGCCTGGCCCCGGCCGCCTACACCCTCTTCCAGAAGGTGATGCGGCACGACCCCGCGGACCCGCAGTGGGTCGGCCGGGACCGCTTCGTCCTGTCCGCCGGACACTCGTCCCTGACTCTCTACACGCAGCTCTACCTGGCCGGCTTCGGCCTGGAGCTGGACGACCTGAAGTCCTTCCGCACCTGGGGCTCGAAGACCCCGGGCCACCCGGAGTACGGCCACACCAAGGGCGTCGAGACCACCACCGGCCCGCTGGGCCAGGGTGTGGCGAACGCGGTCGGCATGGCGATGGACTCCCGCTTCGAGCGCGGCCTGTTCGACCCCGACGCCGCGCAGGGCGAGTCGCCCTTCGACCACTACGTCTTCTGCATCGCCGGTGACGGCTGCCTGCAGGAGGGCGTCTCCTCCGAGGCGTCCTCGCTCGCCGGCCACCAGAAGCTCGGCAACCTCGTCCTGCTGTGGGACGACAACCACATCTCGATCGAGGGCGACACCGAGACGGCCGTGTCCGAGGACACGATGAAGCGGTACGAGGCGTACGGCTGGCACGTGCAGCGCGTCGACTCCAAGGACAACGGCGACATCGACCCGCACGCCCTGTACGAGGCGGTCGAGAAGGCCAAGGCGGTCACCGACCGGCCGTCCTTCATCGCCATGCGCACGATCATCGCCTGGCCCGCCCCCAACGCGCAGGACACCGAGGCCGCGCACGGCTCGGCGCTCGGCGACGACGAGGTCGCGGCCACCAAGCGCGTCCTCGGCTTCGACCCGGAGAAGACCTTCGAGGTCACCGACGAGGTCCTCGCCCACACCCGGCAGGCCCTCGACCGCGGCCGCCAGGCCAAGGCCGAGTGGGACAAGACCTTCCAGGAGTGGCGCGACCGCAACCCCGAGCGCGCGGCCGAGTTCGACCGCATCAGCAAGGGTGAGCTGCCCACCGGCTGGGAGGAGAAGGTCCCGGTCTTCGAGACGGGCAAGGGCGTCGCGACCCGTGCCGCCTCCGGCAAGGTGCTGCAGGCGCTCGGTCCGGTCATCCCCGAGCTGTGGGGCGGCTCCGCCGACCTCGCCGGGTCGAACAACACGACCATCGACAAGGACAGCTCCTTCCTGCCGGCGGGCAACCCGCTGCCGGAGGCGAACCCGTACGGCCGTACCGTCCACTTCGGCATCCGCGAGTTCGCGATGGCCGCGGAGATGAACGGCATCACGCTGGCCGGCAACACCCGCGTCTACGGCGGCACCTTCCTGGTGTTCTCCGACTACATGCGCAACGCCGTGCGCATGTCCGCGCTGATGCACCTGCCGGTGACGTACGTGTGGACGCACGACTCCATCGGCCTCGGCGAGGACGGCCCGACCCACCAGCCGGTCGAGCACCTGGCCGCGCTGCGCGCCATCCCCGGTCTGAACGTCGTCCGCCCGGCGGACGCCAACGAGACCGCCATCGCCTGGACCGAGGTCCTCAAGCGCTGGACCAAGGAGTACGGCAAGGGCCAGCCGCACGGCCTGGTGCTGAGCCGCCAGGGCCTGCCGACCTACGAGCCGAACGACGACGCCGCGCGCGGCGGCTACGTGATGTTCGAGGCCGAGGGCGCCGACGGGCAGCACGCCGAGCCGCAGGTCGTCCTGATCGCCACCGGTTCCGAGGTGCACGTGGCCGTCGCGGCCCGCGAGCGGCTCCAGGCCGAGGGCGTCCCCACCCGCGTGGTGTCCATGCCGTGCGTGGAGTGGTTCGACCAGCAGGACCAGGCGTACCGGGACTCCGTGCTGCCGCCGTCCGTGAAGGCGCGCGTCGCCGTGGAGGCCGGCATCGGCCTGACCTGGTACCGCTTCGTGGGCGACGCGGGCCGGATCGTCTCCCTGGAGCACTTCGGTGCTTCCGCCGACGGCAAGGTGCTGTTCGAGGAGTTCGGCTTCACTCCGGAGAACGTGGCCGCCCAGGCCCGGGAATCCCTCGCCGCCGCCCGGCGCTGACGCTCATATACGACACGTAGGAGATGCAATTCCGATGACAGACGCACTCAAGCGCCTCTCCGAAGAAGGCGTCGCGATCTGGCTGGACGACCTGTCGCGCAAGCGGATCACGTCCGGCAACCTCGCCGAGCTGATCGACCAGCAGCACGTCGTGGGCGTCACCACCAACCCGACGATCTTCCAGAAGGCCATCAGCAGCGGTGACGGCTACGAGCAGCAGCTCGCCGACCTCGCCGCCCGCAAGGTGACCGTGGAAGAGGCCATCCGCATGATCACCACGGCGGACGTCCGCGACGCCGCCGACATCCTGCGCCCGGTCTTCGACGCCACCGACGGCCAGGACGGCCGGGTCTCCATCGAGGTGGACCCGCGCCTGGCGCACAACACCCGGGCGACCGTCGCCGAGGCCAAGCAGCTGGCCTGGCTGGTGGACCGCCCCAACACCCTGATCAAGATCCCGGCCACCAAGGCGGGTCTGCCGGCGATCGCCGAGGTCATCGGCCTCGGCATCAGCGTCAACGTCACGCTGATCTTCTCGCTGGAGCGCTACCGCGCGGTCATGGACGCCTACCTCACCGGCCTGGAGAAGGCCAAGGAGCGCGGCCTGGACCTGTCGCTGATCCGTTCCGTGGCGTCCTTCTTCGTGTCCCGCGTGGACTCGGAGATCGACAAGCGCCTGAAGGCCGTCGGTACCGACGAGGCCGAGGAACTGCGCGGGAAGGCCGCCCTGGCCAACGCCCGCCTCGCCTACCAGGCGTACGAGGAGGTCTTCTCCTCCGACCGCTGGAAGGCCCTGGCCGCCGCCGGCGCCAACAAGCAGCGTCCGCTGTGGGCGTCGACCGGTGTGAAGGACCCGTCCTTCCCGGACACCATGTACGTCACCGAGCTGGTCGCGCCGAACACGGTCAACACCATGCCGGAGGCCACCCTGGAGGCCACCGACGACCACGGCGAGATCACCGGCGACACCGTCACCGGCACCTACGAGCAGGCCCGCGCCGAGCTCGACGCCGTGGAGAAGCTCGGCATCTCCTACGACGACGTCGTCCAGGTCCTGGAGGACGAGGGCGTGGAGAAGTTCGAGGCGTCCTGGAACGATCTGCTCAAGTCGACGGAGGCGGAGCTCAAGCGCCTCGCCCCTACGGAGGGCTGAGTTGTCCCGTCTTCCTGGTACCGGAGCGAACCCGCTCCGTGACCCCGCGGACCGACGGCTCCCGCGCATCGCGGGGCCGTCGGGCCTGGTCATCTTCGGTGTGACCGGCGACCTGTCCCGCAAGAAGCTCATGCCCGCGGTGTACGACCTCGCCAACCGTGGTCTGCTGCCGCCGGGCTTCTCGCTGGTGGGCTTCGCCCGTCGCGAGTGGGCGCACGAGGACTTCGCCGCCGAGGTGCACGACGCCGTCAAGGCGCACGCCCGTACGCCGTTCCGTGAGGAGGTCTGGCAGCAGCTCATCCAGGGGATGCGCTTCGTCCAGGGCACCTTCGACGACGACGACGCATTCGAGCGGCTGCGCGGCACCATCGAGGAGCTCGACAAGGCGCAGGGCACGGGCGGCAACTTCGCCTTCTATCTGTCGGTGCCGCCGCGCTCCTTCCCCGTGGTCATCCAGCAGCTGAAGAAGCACGGCCTGACCGACCAGAGCGGTGGCTCCTGGCGGCGCGCGGTCATCGAGAAGCCGTTCGGCCACGACCTGAAGTCGGCCGAGGAGCTGAACAAGGTCGTGCACGAGGTGTTCGAGCCGGACCAGGTGTTCCGGATCGACCACTACCTCGGCAAGGAGACCGTCCAGAACATCCTGGCGCTGCGCTTCGCCAACACGATGTTCGAGCCGATCTGGAACCGGTCCTTCGTGGACCACGTGCAGATCACGATGGCCGAGGACATCGGCGTCGGCGGCCGCGCGGGGTACTACGACGGCATCGGCGCCGCCCGTGACGTCATCCAGAACCACCTGCTCCAGCTGCTCGCGCTCACCGCGATGGAGGAGCCCGCCTCCTTCGGCGCGGACGCGCTGGCCGCGGAGAAGACCAAGGTGCTCGGCGCCGTCCGGCTGCCGAAGGACCTGGGCCGGCACTCCGTGCGCGGACAGTACGCGGCGGGCTGGCAGGGTGGCGAGAAGGTCATCGGCTACCTCGAAGAGGACGGGATCGACCCGGAGTCGAAGACCGACACCTACGCCGCGATCAAGGTGGGCATCGACAACCGCCGCTGGGCGGGCGTCCCCTTCTACCTGCGCACCGGAAAGCGGCTCGGCCGCCGGGTCACGGAGATCGCGGTCGTCTTCAAGGCGGCCCCGCACTCCCCGTTCGACCACACGGCGACCGAGGAGCTGGGCGAGAACGCGATCGTGATCCGCGTCCAGCCGGACGAGGGCATCACGGTCCGCTTCGGCTCGAAGGTGCCGGGCACCTCGATGGAGATCCGGGACGTGTCCATGGACTTCGCCTACGGCGAGTCGTTCACGGAGTCGAGCCCGGAGGCGTACGAGCGGCTGATCCTGGACGTGCTGCTCGGTGACTCCAACCTGTTCCCGCGCACCGAGGAGGTCGAGCGGTCCTGGGAGATCCTCGACCCGATCGAGGAGTACTGGGACACGCACGGCAAGCCCGCGCAGTACAAGTCGGGCACGTGGGGTCCGGCGGAAGCCGACGAGATGCTCGCACGAGACGGACGGAGCTGGCGCCGGCCATGAAGATAGACCTGACCGACACCACCGCCGGTGAGATCAACAAGGCGCTCGTGCAGGGCCGCCGTGCCATCGGCACTCCCGCCGTGGGCATGGTCCTGACCCTCGTCATCGTCACCGACGAGGAGAACGCCTACGACGCCCTGAAGGCCGCCAACGACGCCTCGCGCGAGCACCCCTCGCGCACGGTGGTGGTCATCAAGCGCGTCTCCCGTTCCCCGCGCGACCGCAGCACCTCGCGGGTCGACGCCGAGGTACGGGTGGGCGCGGAGGCCGGCACCGGCGAGACGGCGATCCTGCGGCTGCACGGCGAGGTCGCCGACCACGCCGACTCGGTCGTGCTGCCGCTGCTGCTCCCCGACGCCCCGGTGGTGGTGTGGTGGCCGGTGAACGCGCCGCTGGACCCGGCCGAGGATCCCCTCGGGGCGCTGGCCCAGCGCCGGGTCACCGACACCTACGCGTCGGAGCAGCCGGTGCGGGACCTGTCGGCCCGTGCCGCGGCCTACACCCCCGGTGACACCGACCTGTCCTGGACCCGGATCACGCCGTGGCGCTCCATGCTGGCGGCGGCCCTGGACCAGGTGACGTGCACGGTGAAGGCCGTCGAGGTGGAGGGCGAGGAGTTCAACCCGAGCTGCGAGCTGCTGGCGATGTGGCTCGCGGACCGGCTGCACGTGCCCGTGCGGCGGACACTGTCGGCGGGCCCCGGCCTGACGGCGGTCCGGCTGGACACCAGCCACGGCCCGATCACCCTGGACCGGGCGGACGGCTCGCTGGCCACCCTGTCCATCGAGGGCCAGCCGGCCCGCGCGGTCGCGCTCAAGCGGCGGGACACCGCCGAGCTGATCGCGGAGGAGCTGCGCCGGCTCGACCCGGACGACACCTACGCGGCGGCGCTGCGCTTCGGCGTGGAGCGGCTGAGGTCCGGGGACCGGGCCGCTTCCGCGGAGGCGGCCGGGGCCCCGGAGGCGTCCGCCGCGGTGGCGGAACCGGCCGCGTCCGAGGACCCGGTGGTCCAGGCTCCGCAGGAGCTGGAGAAGAAGGCGGCCGCCAAGCCGTTCCCTTCCAAGAAGGCGGCGTCGAAGTGAGCACTCCCCAGCTGGTCGTGCACCGCGACAAGGAGCTGATGGCCCAGGCGGCCGCGGCCCGTCTGATCACGAAGATCGTGGACGCGCAGGCCTCCCAGGGGCACGCGTCCGTGGTCCTCACGGGCGGCCGCAACGGCAACGGGCTGCTGGCCGCGCTGGCGGCGTCCCCCGCGCGGGACGCCGTCGACTGGGGCCGGCTGGACCTGTGGTGGGGCGACGAGCGGTACCTCCCCGAGGGGGACCCGGAGCGCAACTACACGCAGGCCCGCGAGATCCTGCTGGACTCCGTACCGCTGGACCCGGCGCGCGTGCACCCCATGCCCGCGTCCGACGGCCCGTGGGGTGCGGACGTCGACGCGGCGGCCGAGGCGTACGCGGCGGAGCTGGCCAAGGCCGCGGGTCCGGAGGACCACGCGCTGGTGCCGGCCTTCGACGTGCTGATGCTGGGCGTCGGCCCGGACACGCACGTGGCGTCGCTCTTCCCCGAGCTGCCCGCCGTGCGGGAGACCGAGCGCACGGTGGTGGGCGTCCACGGCGCCCCGAAGCCGCCGCCGACCCGGGTCTCGCTGACCCTGCCCGCGATCCGCTCGGCCCGTGAGGTCTGGCTGCTCGCGGCGGGCGAGGACAAGGCGGAGGCGGTGGCCATCGCGCTGTCCGGCGCGGGCGAGATCCAGGCTCCGGCCGCGGGGGCCACCGGGCGTGCCCGCACCCTGTGGCTGCTGGACACGACGGCGGCGTCCCAGCTGCCGCGTTCGCTGTACCCGCCGGCCTCGCCGTGAGCGAGCCGTCATGAGTGAGGGGCGGCGGAGGACCTCGGGTCCTCCGCCGCCCCTTCTCCTCGGTGGGCCCGTTACTTGACGGAGCCGGCCATGACTCCCTGCACGAAGTGCCGCTGGAACGCGAAGAACACGGCCACGGGCACGATCAGGGACAGGAAGGCGCCCGGTGCCAGCACGTCGATGTTGCTGCCGAACTGGCGTATCTGGGACTGGAGTTCCACGGTCAGCGGCTGGGCGGAGCTGTCGGCGAACAGCAGGGCGACCAGCATGTCGTTCCAGACCCACAGGAACTGGAAGATGGCGAGGCTGGCGATGGCCGGGCGGCCGACCGGCAGGACCAGACTCACGAAGATGCGCCACTCGCCGCCGCCGTCCATGCGGGCGGCCTCCAGCATCTCCTTCGGCATCTCGGCGAAGTAGTTGCGCAGCAGGAACACCGCGAACGGCAGGCCGTAGGCCACGTGGAAGAGGACGACACCGGGGATCGTGCCGAACAGGCCGAGCGCGCCGAAGAGTTTGGCCACCGGCAGCAGGCCGATCTGGACCGGCACCACCAGCAGGGCCACCACCAGCAGGAACAGCGGTTCGCGGCCGGGGAAGTCCAGCCAGGCGAAGGCGTATCCGGCGAGGGCCGCGATGACGACGACCAGCACGGTCGCCGGCACCGAGATCAGCACGGTGTTCCAGAACGCCTGTGTCATCCCGGAGTTCTTCAGCAGCGCCGTGTAGTTGTCGAAGGACAGCTGCCCGGGGCTCGCCAGGGCCGTCCACCAGCCGCCCTTCGCGGTGTCCCGGGCCGAGCGCAGGGAGGAGACGAAGAGTCCCGCGAGCGGGGTGAGCCAGAGCAGGCCGGTCACCACGAGGAACGCCTGGACCAGGCCATTGCCCAGGCCGCGCCGGACCGCGTTCATCGCTGACTCCTTCGGAAGCGGCGGACGTTGAGGACCATCGCGGGGACCACCAGCAGCAGGAGCAGCACGCCGAGGGCGCTGCCGAGTCCCTGGTCGTTGCCGCCGCCGAAGGAGACCAGCCACATCTGGGTGGCGAGCACGGTGGCGTCCTCCTGCACCGGCCCGGGCGCGATGACGTAGACGAGGTCGAAGACCTTCATCACGTTGATCACGAGGGTCACGAGGACGACCGTCAGGACGGGCGCCAGCAGCGGGACGGTGATGCGGCGGAAGATCTGCCACTCGTTGGCCCCGTCGATCCGGGCCGCCTCCAGGGCGTCCCGGGGCAGTGCCGCGAGGCCCGCGCCGATCAGGACCATCGCGAAGCCGGTCCAGATCCACAGGTAGGCGCCGATGATCGCCGGGGTGACCAGGGCCGGGCCGAGCCAGGAGACGCCCTGGTAGGGCGGGGCGAAGTTCGAGCCCGGCAGCCTCAGCGTGTACGGGCCCGTGCGCAGCCCGGTGAAGCGGAAGGAGCCGTCGGCCGCGGTGGTCGTGCTCGCGACCGTGCCGCCGCCGCGCACCGCCTCGACCTTCATCCCCGGCAGGCCGCTCTCCCGCGGGTCGGCCCGGCCCTGCCTCCCTCCCCCGCCGGGGGTGAAGTCCAGCCAGACGACACCGCGCAGTTCGCCGGCCGCCGCCGCGCGCGGGGCCGCGGCCGCGGGCGCTGCTCCCTCGGGCAGATCGCCGGGCAGCACGCCGACCATCGGGAACGTCACCGAGTGGCCCGGTGAGACCGTCGCCGTGGTGGCGTACGAACCGTCGTGGCCCTGGGTCACCCCCTGCCCCTCGCGTGCCCGTGCCGAGGGGTAGGACGAGGTGCCCTCGAAGGTGTCGTGGACGGCGACGACGGCCGCGTCGAGCACCCCCTTGTCGGGGTCCTCGTCGTAGGCGAGCCGGAAGACGATGCCGGCGGCGAGGAAGGAGACGGCCATCGGCATGAACAGCAGGAGTTTGAAGGCGGTGGCCCAGCGGACCTTCTCGACGAGGACGGCCAGGACCAGGCCGAGCCCGGTCAGCAGGGCCGGGGCCACGACGACCCAGACGGCGGTGTTCCGGATGGCCTTCAGGGTGGCCGGGTCGCGGAACATCTCGGTGTAGTTGCCGCCGCCCACGAACCGGGTGCCGGAGGCGTCGAAGAAGCTGCGGCCGACGGAGAACAGCACCGGGTAGACGACGAGCGCGCCGAGCAGCAGCAGTGCGGGGAACACGAAGAGGAGGGCGACGGCGCGGCCGCGGCGCCGGGCGCGGCGCCCGGTGGGCGCCGCGCCGGCGGCCGGCGGGCCCGCCTGCTCCTTGACGGGGGGTGAGGCGGTCATCTGTCCGCTCAGCCCTGGTAGGCCTTGGCCGCGGCGGCCTCCAGCTTCGCGGCGGTGCCCTTCGCGTCGGAGGGGTCGCGCAGGAAGTCCTGGAGGAGCTTCCACTCGCCGGCGCCCTTCGTGCCGCCGAAGGCCGCGGGGGCCTGGTCGGACATGTCGAAGCGGACCGCGTTCGCGTCACCGGCGCCGATCAGGGACTTGGCGGTGGCGCGGGTGACGTCGTCGCCGTAGGAGGCGAGGTCGAGCTTCTTGTCCGGGGACAGGAAGCCGCCGGCCTTCGCCCACACGGCGGCCGCCTCGGGCGTGGCCAGGAACTCCACGAGCTTCATTCCGGCCTTCGCGTTCTTGCCGGACTTGAGGACGACGGCGGCGTCACCGCCGCTGACGACGGGCGCCGATCCGCCGTCGACCGCCGGGAAGGGGAAGAAGTCGGCGTCCTTGCCGACGGTCTTCCCGAACTGGTCGTGGGCGACGCCCGCGACGAAGTCGCCCTCGTAGACCATGCCGGCCTCGGGCTCGGGTCCGAAGACCTTCTCCACCGAGCCGGGGAAGTCGGTGCCGAGCGCCTCCTTCTGGCCGCCCGCGACGAGCTGCTTGTCCTCGAAGAGCCTGCCGAGCGTGGTGAGCGCCTTGACCACGGTGGGGTCGGTCCACTTCAGCTTGTGGGCGGCGAGGGCGTCGTACTTCTCGGGGCCGGCCTGGGAGAGGTAGACGTTCTCGAACCAGTCGGTGAGGGTCCAGCCGTCCTGTCCGGCGACGGAGAAGGCGGCGAGGCCGGAGTCGGAGACGGTGTGCCCGGCCTTCAGCATGTCCGCGTAGGTCGTGGGCGGCTTGACGCCGGCCTGGGCGAGGGCGCTGGGGCTGTACCAGACGGTCGACTTGTGGGCGGCCTTGAAGTAGAGGCCGTACAGCTTGCCGCCGACGCTGCCGTAGTTCTTCCACACCGGCGCGAAGTCGGCGGAGATGCTCCGGTCCGCGGTCGTGGACAGCGGTTCGAGCCAGCCCTGCTTCGCGAACTGCTGGAGGACGCCTACCTGCGGGACCATGACGACGTCGGGGGCGTTGCCGCCCTCGATCTTGCTGCCGACGACGGTGGAGACGTTGTCGCCGGTGGAGGTGAACTGGGTCTTCGCGCCGGTCTTCGCGGTGAACGCGTCCAGCACCTTCTGGAAGTTCTTCTGCTCGCTGCCGGACCAGACGCCGGCCACGGTGACGGTCTGGCCGCTGAGCGCCTTGTCGCCGCCGCCCGCGGCGACCGGGGTGCCGCTGCCGCAGGCGGTCGCGCCGAGCGCCAGGGTGAGGGCGGTGCAGCCGGTGAGCCAGCTGGTACGTCGTCGCATCATCATCGATACACCTGTCTCGTGAAGGGCAGCAGCAATGCATGCATGTTAGGTAGGCGTTTCACGAGGGTGTCAATGAAAAGAACAGCGGCCATCGCCGAGTTGGGCCCTGAAATGAGGACTTGTCCGGTCGATCCACGCCCAGTTGAGATGCTGGCGTTACCTAACAGGTAACTAGAGAGCCGGGCGCGTGCACCACCGTCGCCGGCTAGCGGTGGGCCACGGCGTCGAGTTCCCTGGCCAGTCGCCGTACCGCGGCGTCGGGCGTCTCGCGTCCGGCCAGCGCGTCCTGCATCACCGCCTGCACCACCAGGCTGACCTGGTCGTAGTGCGGGCTCTTGGGGCGCGGGGCGGCGGTGAGGACGGCGGTGCGCAGGGTCGGCAGGTAGGGGAACCGCGTCACGAGACCGGGGTCCTCGTAGAGCGCGGCGCGCACGGGCGGCAGCGCGCCCCGGGTGAGCACCTCGCGCTGCACGCGCTCGCTCGTCAGGTAGGCGATCAGCCGGGTGGCCGAACCGGGGTGCCGGGCATGGGTGTTGACGGCCAGGTCGGAGCCGCCCAGCACGCTCGTCCCGGGCCCGTGCGGCCCCGGCAGCGGTACGGCGCCGATCCGGCCGGCGACCTTGGAGCCGGGGGCCGAGGCGACGGCGTACGCGTAGGGCCAGTTGCGCAGGAAGAGCAGCCGGCCGTCCTGGAAGGCGCGCTTGGACTCCTCCTCCTTGTACGTCAGCGCCTCCTTCGGGATCCAGCCCTCGCGAAGGCCCCGGGCGAGGAAGCCGATGCCCTCGCGGGCGGCGTCCGAGTCGACGGTGACGCGGGTGCCCTCGCCGCCGAGGATCGAGCCGCCCGCCGAGTAGACGGCCTCGGCCGCGTTGACGGTCAGCCCCTCGTAGGGCAGGAACTGGCCCGCGTAGCCGTCGAGTCCGTACCGGGGCGCGACGGTCCTCGCGTCGTGCTCCAGCTCGGCCCAGGTGCGCGGCGGCCGCACACCCGCCTTCGCGAGGACGTCCTTGCGGTACAGCAGCAGACCGGCGTTGGTGACGTACGGGACGGCGTAGAGCCGGCCGTCGTAGGTGGCGGTGTCCACCACCGGGGGCAGGAAGCTCTTCAGCGGGAAGCGGTCCCGGGGCAGCGGGCGTATCCAGCCGGCCGCCGCGAACTCCGAGGTCCAGTTGACGTCGATGTTGAGCACGTCGAAGCGGCCCCGGTCGCCGCCGCGCAGGTCGGTGGTCATCTGCGCGTGGGTCTCGTCGGCGGAGTCCGGCAGTTCGACGAGGGTGACCCGCTCGCCGGGGTGGGCGCGGTTCCAGCCCTGGAGCAGCGGCCCCAGATAGCCGGTCAGATCGCCGGCGGTGGCCAGGGTGAGCGGGCCCCGGCCGTCGCCGCCCTGCCCGGCACGGGCGCCGGAGGCGACACAACCGGTCAGGATCACGGCCAGAACGAGAAGTCCCCTACCGGCGGCGCGCACCCACCGCATAGGTTCCTCCCCGCGCACCGGTACCGGGCACCGCCGCCCGGGGACAGACGCCATGTATACCCGCTGGACGATGGGCGATACTAGGGCGTGCGGCACATCACGCGGACAGGAGGACAGCACGAGTGCGTCTGCCCCTCCTGGCGCTCCTGGCACGCGGCCCCGCCCACGGCTACGAGCTGAAGCAGGACCTTGAGCAACTGCTGGGCTCCGCGTACCCTCAGCCGAACGTCGGCCAGATCTACGTCACCCTCGGCCGCCTCGAGAAGTCGGGGCTGATCGAGGGCGAGGACGTCGAACAGGCCGGCCGGCCCAACAAGAAGGTCTACCACCTCACCGACGCCGGGCGGGAGGCGCTGCACGCCTGGTTCGAGGAGACCGAGAACGAGCCGCGGGTACGGGACGAGTTCTTCATGAAGCTCGCCGTCGCCCCGCGGACCGGTCTCGCGGACCAGATCGCCCTCATCAACCGGCAGCGGCGCCAGTACCTCAACACCATGCGGGACCTGTCGCGGCTGGCCGCGGCCGAGGACCGCGACAACCGGGTCGCCCATCTGCTCATCGAGGGCGCGATGCTGCACCTGCAGGCCGACCTCGACTGGCTGGAGCGGTGCCAGGAGGAGCTGGAGGGGCTTCGGTGAGTGACGGCGGGCCCCCAGTGCTGCGGGCCGAGGGCCTGGTGAAGACCCATCACGGCGAGGGCGCGCCCGCGCGTGCCGTGCGCGGGGTCGGTCTGAGCGTGGCCCGGGGCGAGTTCGTGGCCGTCACCGGGCCGTCCGGGGCCGGGAAGTCGACGCTGCTGCATCTGCTCGGCGGGCTGCTGCGGCCCGACGAGGGCAGCATCTGGCTCGACGGCCGCTGCACGGACTCCTTCGGCGAGGCCCGCTGGGCGGTGGAGCGCCGCAGATCCATCGGGATCGTCTTCCAGTTCTTCAACCTGGTGTCGAACCTGTCGGTCGCCGACAACGTCGAACTGCCCGCCCTGCTCGCCGGGACCGCCCCGAAGCGGGCCCGGGCCGAACGCGCGGCGCTCCTCGCGGAACTGGGCCTGGAGGGCAAGGAGCGCAGCATGCCGGGCGAGCTGTCCGGCGGGGAGCAGCAGCGGGTCACGCTGGCCCGCGCGCTGGTCAACCATCCGCCGCTGCTGCTCGCCGACGAGCCCGCCGGCAGCCTCGACAGCAAGGGGACCCGGGAGGTGATGCGGCTGCTGTCCCGCTTCCACGGGCGCGGGCAGAGCATCGTCCTGGTCACCCACGACGCCCGGCTGGCGAGCGCCGCCGACCGGGTGATCAGCTTCTTCGACGGGCGGATAGCCGACGACGCCGCGCTGGAGAGCGCGCCGCCCCGCGGACGCTCCGGGATCTCCGGCGTACTGGAACTGAGGGACTGACCGTGGTGGACGACCGTCCGGCCCGCCGGCCCCGCACGAGGGGCTGAGCCCGTGCGTGCCACCCTGCGCTGGGCCCACTCCGATCTGCGCGCGCACCGGGGCGAGGCGCTGTTCCTCACGCTCGCCACCGCCGGCATCGTCGCGTCGCTGCTGCTGGCCGCCGCCCTCTTCGGCTATGCGACCAACCCCTGGGAGCGCACCTTCGCGCAGGCCCGCGGGGCGCACGTGTGGATCCACACCCTGCCCTCCGCCGACGCCCGCGAACTGGCGCGGCTGGACGGTGTCACGGCGGTCGCCGGTCCCTACCCGACCGAGGCCACGACCGTCGCCGCCCGGGGCGTGCGGGCCTCGGTGGAGCTGCGGGCCACCGGGCGCCCGCCCTCGGTCGGCCGCCCGCTGCTCACCGCGGGCCACTGGCCTGACCCGGCCGAACCGGACGGGGTGGTGCTGGAGAGCGGGCTCGCCCGGGCCCTGCTGGCCGAACCGGGCGACACCCTCACCCTGCCGGGCACCGCCCGCAGGCTCACCGTCGAGGGCGTCGCCGACAGCGCCGAGCCGCCGTACAGTCCGGGCGAGCAGCCGGGCCTGATCTGGGCGCCGCCGTCCGCCGTGCGCGCCGCCGGGGGCGAGGTGACGGGCCTGCGCCTGCGGGACCCGGCCGACACCGACTACGCGGTGCAGCGCGCGGTGACCGTGCTGGGCGCGGGCGCGGTCGGCGAGGTCTCCACCTGGGAGCAGGCACGGGCCGAGGCGCAGGGCGACAACCGGCTGCTGGGCCAGGTGCTCGGCCTGTTCGGGCTGGGTGCGCTGGCGGCCGCGGGGCTCGCCGTGCACGGGGCGATCGGCACCCGGATCCGCGGTCATCTGCGGGACATCTCGGTGCTGAAGGCGATCGGCTTCACCCCCGCCCAGGTGGTGCGGATCTTCCTGCTCCAGCATCTGGCGTACGCCGTGCTGGGCGCGCTGGGCGCCGCCCTGCTCATCGAGGGGCGCGGTGCCCGGATCCCGGGGCGGCTCGGCGACGCGGTGGACGTGTGGCGGGGGCTGCCCGGGCACGGCATGACCGTGGGTGCCGTCGCGGTGGGCACGGTGCTGTTCATCGGCCTGACGACGGGCCTGGCGGCCTGGCGGGCGGGGCGGGTGCCGCCGGTTCCGGTGCCGCGTCCGTCGGCCCCGGCGGGCGGCTCGCTCACCGGCGCGGCCCGGTGGGCGCTGGGACTGCGGGTGCCGGCCGCTCTGGTTCTCGGCTGCCACAAGGCGTTCTCGGGGCGGGGCCGTTCGCTGGCCACGCTGGCCCGGCTGGCGCTTCCGCTGCTGCTGATCGTGGTGGCGCTCAGCGCGTGGACGACCATCGACGGCTTCCGCACCAGCCCGGCCCGGATGGGCCTGCCGGCCGCGCTCACGGTCCGCTCGGACGGGGCCCTGGACGACGGCCGGGTACGGGCCCTGCTGGCGGAGAACCCCCGGATCGCCGAGGCCTGTCCGGGGGTGGAGGTGGCCGCGCTGGTCCCCGGCCAGACCGGGACCATCGCTCTGCGCGGCCTCGGCACGCGCGCCCGGCCGTACCCCTACGCGCTCGCCGAGGGCCGTGTCCCGAGCGGTCCGGACGAGGCGGTGGCCGGCCAGGGGCTGCTGGACCTGCTGCATGTGCGGGTCGGCGACTGGGTGCGGATGACGGTCGGGACACGGCCGCAGATCCTGCACATCGTGGGGCGCGTCATCGAGCCGCGGAACGCGGGCCGGGTGGTGACGGCCTCGCTGGACACCCTGCGCGCCAACGACCCCGGACTGGCGGCGGCCTTCTACCAGCTCCGCCTCCGTCCGGGCGCCGACCCCGGCCGGGTGGCGGCCGGTCTCGCCGCGGCCGGTGCCGGGCACCTGGACGTGCATCCCGTGACCAATCCGGCGGACGGGCTGTCCCCGCTGCGCGCGGTGGTGGCCGGGCTGGTCGCCGTGCTGGCGCTCATCGGCCTGGTCGAGCTGCTCGGGGCGATCGGCGGGACCGTCCGCGAGAGCGAGCGGGACGTCCTCGCGCTGCGGGCGATCGGCATGTCACCGCGCCAGATCACCACGATCACCGTCACCGCGACGGGCTGTACGGCCCTCGGGGCGGCCGTCGCCGCCACGGTGCTGGGGCTGCCGCTGGCGCACCGGCTGATCGACGCCGAGGGCGACTCCAGCGGGATCGGCGCGGGCATCGCCCGGTCGCCCTCCCCCGGACTGCTGCTGCTGACAGGCGCGGGGGCCGTGCTGGGAGCGGCCGCGCTGGCCGCGCTGCCCGCGGCGAGATCGGCACGGCGCCGGCTGACCGGCACGCTGAGCGCGGTGGCGTGACGCCCGGTCAGGAACCGGCTGCCCGCCAGACGCCCTGACCTGCCCGCCGGTACAGGACACCCGCACCTGGCCTCCCGGTACGGGACACCCGCACCCGCCCCGGGCGGGCGGCGGGTGCGGGAGGCCGGGTCAGCTACGGCCGCGCAGCTCGCGGTACTTGGCGACGAGGGCCGTGGTGGAGGGGTCGAGGCCGGGCACGTCGGAGCCCTCGGTCAGAGCGGGCTCGATGCGCTTGGCGAGCACCTTGCCGAGCTCCACGCCCCACTGGTCGAAGGAGTCGATGTCCCAGACCGCGCCCTGCACGAACACCTTGTGCTCGTAGAGGGCGATCAGCTGGCCGAGCACCGACGGCGTCAGCTCGCGCGCGAGGATGGTGGTGGTGGGGCGGTCGCCCTGGAAGGTCTTGTGCGCGACCAGTTCCTCGGGCACGCCCTCCGCCCGGACCTCCTCGGCGGTCTTGCCGAAGGCCAGGGCCTGGGTCTGCGCGAAGAAGTTGGCCATCAGCAGGTCGTGCTGGTCCCGGAGGGCGCCGCTCAGCTCGGCGACCGGCTCGGCGAAGCCGATGAAGTCGGCCGGGACGAGCTTGGTGCCCTGGTGGATGAGCTGGTAGTAGGCGTGCTGGCCGTTGGTGCCCGGGGTGCCCCAGACGACGGGGCCGGTCTGCCAGTCGACCTCCTTGCCGTCCCGCGCCACGTGCTTGCCGTTGGACTCCATGTCCAGCTGCTGGAGGTAGGCGGTGAACCGCGACAGGTAGTGGCTGTACGGCAGGACGGCGTGCGACTGGGCGTCGTGGAAGTTGTCGTACCAGATGCCCAGCAGGCCCAGCAGGAGCGGGACGTTGGCCTCGGCCGGGGCGGTGCGGAAGTGCTCGTCGACGAGGTGGAAGCCGTCCAGCATCTCGCGGAAGCGGTCCGGGCCGACGGCGATCATCAGGGACAGGCCGATGGCGGAGTCGAAGGAGTAGCGGCCGCCGACCCAGTCCCAGAACTCGAACATGTTGGCCGTGTCGATGCCGAACCCGGCGACCTTCTCGGCGTTGGTCGACAGCGCCACGAAGTGCTTGGCGACGGCCGCTTCGTCCCCGAGGGCGTCGAGCAGCCAGGTGCGCGCGGAGGTGGCGTTGGTGATCGTCTCGATGGTGGTGAACGTCTTGGAGGCGATGATGAACAGCGTCTCCTCCGGGTCCAGGTCCCGGGTGGCCTCGTGCAGGTCGGCGCCGTCCACGTTGGAGACGAAGCGGACGGTGAGGTCGCGGTCGGTGAAGCCGCGCAGCACCTCGTAGGCCATCGCGGGGCCGAGGTCGGAGCCGCCGATGCCGACGTTGACCACGTTCTTGATCCGCTTGCCGGTGTGACCGGTCCACTCGCCGGAGCGGACCCGCTCGGCGAAGGCGGCCATCTTGTCGAGCACGGCGTGCACGGCCGGGACGACGTTCTCGCCGTCGACCTCGATCACCGCGTCGCGCGGGGCGCGCAGGGCGGTGTGCAGCACGGCCCGGTCCTCGGTCGTGTTGATCTTCTCGCCGCGGAACATGGCGTCCCGCAGGCCGAAGACACCGGTGGCCGCGGCCAGCTCGCGCAGCAGCCGCAGCGTCTCGTCGTTGACCAGGTGCTTCGAGTAGTCGATGTACAGATCACCGACCTGGAGGGTGTACCCGGTGCCGCGCTCCGGATCGGCGGCGAACAGGTCCCGCAGGCGGGTGTCCGACAGCTCCTCGCGGTGCTTGGTGAGAGCGGCCCACTCGGGCGTCCGGTTGAGCCGGGTACGGGTGTCTGCGTTCATTTCCGTTTTCCGCCTTCTTTCCTGTACCTGTCCGCTTGCGCACCTTGCCCCGCGGCGGGTCCAACCTAGTTGATCAGGCCGGGGCGGGGGCCGTCGTGACACCGCCGGCGGGGCACCCGGACGTACATCGGGACAGCGCACCGGAGAAGAAGGCCAGGAAAACCCGGGAGCGGCCCGGGGAACAACTTCTAGATCTCGCCCCGCAGTTTGGCGAGCGCCTCGGCGAGGATCGCCTCGCCGTCCGCGTCGCTGCGCCGCTCCCGCACATAGGCGAGGTGCGTCTTGTACGGCTCGGTGCGCGGCGGGTCCGGCGGGTTGTCCCGGTCCTGTCCGGCGGGGAAGCCGCAGCGCGGGCAGTCCCAGGTGTCGGGGACCTGCGCGTCGCTGGCGAAACTGGGCTGTGTCTCGTGCCCGTTGGAGCACCAGAAGGAGATGCGCAGCCGGGGTGCGGACTCGCCGCGCTCGGCCTCGCCCATCGGCCCCGCCCCGACCCGGCTTCCCCGGATCGCGTTGCCACTTGCCACGGTCGTAACTCCCTGCGTGATGGTGCCGCGAAGCGAGTCGGCGTGACGCTTCGCCGCGAGCGCCTCAGTCTACGTAAGGCCCAACGCGCGTCCAGGGATTGGAGTTACCGACCAACCCCGCACCTAGACGCAAGCCCCATGATAGGCCGCGCTCAGGAGCGCGTACCGAACATGGGGCCTTACGTACGGAATGTATGTGCTTGTGAGACGATGATCAGCTGTTCGCCTGAGAGCGTTTCAGCTGTTCGACTTCATCAGGATGCTCAGCACGATGATGGAGGCGAACCACAGCAGGCCGATCACGATGGTGATGCGGTCCAGGTTGCGCTCGGCGACCGAGGAGCCGCCGACGGACGACTGCATGCCGCCACCGAACATGTCGGAGAGGCCGCCGCCCTTCCCCTTGTGCATCAGCACCAGCAGCATCAGCAACAGGCTGAAGACGATCAGGGCGATCGAGAACCCCAGAACCACGGCTGGACCAACTTCCTCGGATTCGGATGGACTGCGGGGGCACAGCACCAGGCTGTGCCCCCGCAAGGGTACGACGTATCGCCGCTACCGCCTACTCACGGTCCGTCCTACTGATCGCGGAACCGCACGATCTTGACGAACTCGTCGGTGTCGAGCGAGGCACCGCCGACCAGGGCGCCGTCGATGTCGGGCTGCGCCATGATCTCGGCGACGTTGCCGGCCTTCACGGAGCCGCCGTACTGGATGCGGACCTTGTCGGCGACGTCCTGGGAGTACAGCTCGGCGATCTTGCCGCGGACGGCCGCGCAGACCTCCTGCGCGTCCTCGGTGCCGCAGACCTTGCCGGTGCCGATGGCCCACACCGGCTCGTAGGCGATCACCATGGTCTCGACCTGCTCGGCCGGGACGTCCTTCAGACCGCCTTCGAGCTGGCCGAGGGTGTGGGCGACGTGGTTGCCCGCCTCACGGACGTCCAGCTCCTCGCCGACGCACAGGATCGGGGTCAGGCCGTGCTTGACGGCGGCCTTGACCTTGGCGTTCACCACGTCGTCGGTCTCGTCGTGGTACTGCCGGCGCTCGGAGTGGCCGATCACCACGAAGGTGCACTTCAGCTTGGCCAGCATCGGCCCGGAGATCTCGCCGGTGTAGGCGCCGGAGTCGTGCCGGGAGATGTCCTGGGCGCCGTACTTGATCTTGAGCTTGTCGCCGTCGACCAGGGTCTGCACGGAGCGCAGGTCGGTGAAGGGCGGCAGGACGGCGACCTCTACGGCGTCGTAGTCCTTGTCGGCCAGGGCGAAGGCGAGCTTCTGGACGTGGGCGATGGCCTCGAGGTGGTTGAGGTTCATCTTCCAGTTGCCCGCCATCAGCGGCGTGCGCGTGCTCACAGGTCAGTCCTCCAGTGCGGCGAGACCGGGGAGCGTCTTGCCCTCGAGGTATTCGAGGGAGGCGCCGCCGCCGGTCGAGATGTGGCCGAATGCGTTCTCGTCGAAACCGAGCGTACGCACGGCGGCGGCGGAGTCACCGCCGCCGACGACGGTGAAGCCGTCCGAGTCGACGAGAGCCTGGGCGACCGCCTTGGTGCCCTCGGCGTAGTCGGGGTGCTCGAAGACGCCCATGGGACCGTTCCAGAAGACGGTCTCGGCGTCGGCGAGCTTCGAGGCGTAGAGCTCCCGGGTCCTCGGGCCGATGTCCAGGCCCTCCTGGTCGGCGGGGATCTTGTCCGAGTCGACCACGGTGTACCGGGCCGGCGCCTTGGTCTTCAGGTCCGGGAAGTCCGGGGAGACCAGGACGTCGACCGGCAGGACCAGCTCGACGCCGCTCTTCTCGGCGCGCTCCATGTACTCCTTGACTGCCGGGATCTGGTCCTCCTGGAGGAGGGAGATGCCGACCTCGTGGCCCTTGGCCTTGAGGAAGGTGTAGGCCATGCCGCCGCCGATCAGCAGGCGGTCGGCCTTGTCGAGGAGCTTGTCGATCACGGCGAGCTTGTCGGAGACCTTGGCGCCGCCGAGCACGACCACGTACGGGCGCTTGACGTCCTCGGTGAGCTTCTTCAGGACGCCGACCTCATTGGCGATCAGGTAGCCGGCGTAGTGCGGCAGCCGGGCCGGGAGGTCGTACACGGACGCGTGCTTGCGGTGCACCGCGCCGAAGCCGTCACCGACGTAGACGTCGGCGAGGGCGGCCAGCCGGTCGGCGAACTCGGCGCGCTCGGTGTCGTCCTTGGAGGTCTCGCCGGGGTTGAAGCGCAGGTTCTCGACGACCGCGACCTGGCCGGGCTCCAGACCGTCGACGGCCGCGTGGGCGGCGGGGCCGACGGTGTCCTCCGCGAAGGCGACCGGGGCGCCGAGGAGTTCACCGAGCCGCTCGGCGGCGGGCAGCAGCGAGAAGGCCGGGTCCGGGGCGCCCTTGGGGCGCCCGAGGTGCGAGGCGACGATCACCTTGGCACCCGCGTCCGCGAGGGCCTTGACGGTGGGCAGTACGGCGCGGATGCGGCCGTCGTCGGTGATGACCCCGTCGGCCAGGGGCACGTTGAGGTCGGCGCGGACGAATACCCGCTTGCCGTCGACACCGTCGGCGAGAAGTTCGTCGATCGTCTTCATATGAGTGGACTCCTGAGGAGGGCTCGTGATGCCCCTGATCGTAAAAGGCCGTGGTCCGTGCGCGAGACAGGGCCCGGGCAGCGCGGCCGTGCGCTGCCCGGGCCCTGCTATCGCTTCAAGGTCCTGCTGGGTCGATCAGAGCTGGCCGCCGACGAAGACCGTGAGGTCCACGAGGCGGTTGGAGTAGCCCCACTCGTTGTCGTACCAGCCGAGGATCTTCACCGTGTTGCCGTCCTGGACCATGGTCAGGGACGAGTCGAAGGTGCAGGAGGCCGGGTCGCCGACGATGTCCGAGGAGACGATCGGGTCCTCGGTGTAGGCGAGGAAGCCCTTGAGGGCGCCGTCCTCGGAGGCCTTCTTGAACGCGGCGTTGACCTCGTCCTTGGTGACCTCGCGCTGGAGCTCCACGACCAGGTCGGTGGCCGAGCCGGTCGGGACCGGGACGCGCATGGCGATGCCGTCCAGCTTGCCCTTCAGCTGCGGCAGGACCAGCGCGGTGGCCTTGGCGGCACCGGTGGTGGTCGGGATGATGTTCTCGGCGGCGGCGCGGGCGCGGCGCAGGTCCGAGTGCGGGAAGTCCAGGATGCGCTGGTCGTTGGTGTACGCGTGCACCGTGGTCATCAGACCGCTGACGATGCCGAAGTTCTCGTCCAGGACCTTCGCCATCGGCGCCACACAGTTGGTGGTGCAGGAGGCGTTGGAGATGACGTGGTCCGTCTCCGGGTTGTACTTGTCCTGGTTGACACCCATGACGATGGTGATGTCCTCGTTCTTGGCCGGAGCCGAGATGAGGACCTTCTTGGCGCCGCCGGCCAGGTGCTTGGCGGCGTCGTCGCGCTTGGTGAAGATGCCGGTCGACTCGATGACGATGTCGACGCCCAGCTCGCCCCACGGGATGTCCGCCGGGTTGCGCTCGGAGAGCACCTTGATGGTGTGACCGTCGACCGTGATCGTGTCGGCGGTGTGCGTGACCTCAGCCTTGAGGCGGCCCAGGATCGTGTCGTACTTGAGCAGGTGCGCGGTGGTCGCGGTGTCACCCAGGTCGTTGACGGCCACGACCTCGATGTCGGCACCCTGCTCCAGCAGTGCGCGGAAGTAGTTACGCCCGATACGGCCGAAGCCGTTGATGCCTACGCGGATCGTCACGAACCGATCTCCTCGTTGGTACGCCGGCCATGCGGTGCCGGCGAGCTGTATTTGGGATGTCCCCGACCACCCACGACCCTACCCCTCCGGGGGCCCCGCAGTGACATCGAGATGCCGCATACAAGGGCAGGCGGTCCGTACCCACCAGTAGGGGTACGGACCACCCTGGATCGTGGCTCGTTTCACCCCCATTTGATAGAGATTGACGGTGCTTTCTGACGGTCATTTCACTCGTTCGTGAGCGGGTCGGCTCACCTGAGGAGGCCTCTCTCCACGCACCGTTGAGAGGGGCCTCCGCTCACTTGTCGAGTGAGGCCAGCGCCTTGCCCAGCAGGGCCGCCCGGTCGGCCGCCGACGGCACCTGTTCCAGGCCGAATCCGAGCAGCACGGTGTCGTGGGTCGTGACCGCTCCATAGGTCTGGAAGAGCGTGCCGGTGCGGGTCCAGTCCTTCAGCACCTCCGGGCTGCCCGCGGGCGGTCCGGCCGCCTTCCACGCGCCCAGCGAGGTCTCGAAGCCCTCGGTCTCCCTGGCGCTGCCGCCGACGACGAGCGAGGCGTCGTCGACGAGGACGCCGTGTCCGCCGCTGCCCGGGTCGGTGATGTAGGTGATGGACAGTTCGACGGTCTTCCCCGCGTACGCGCTCAGATCGAAGCCCACCTGCTGCCAGCCGGCCGAGCTGCCGGTGAGGCTGTTCCACGCGCCGGTGGTCCCGGTCGCGGAGCAGTCGTTGCCGGAGATCGTCAGGTAGTGCTTGAGCCAGGGGTGCTCGGCGATCAGGAACCCGGCCCCGCACTCGGCGGGCACGTCGGTGCGCGTGGCCCCGCCCGTCTCCGGCAGGGTCGTCCAGTCGTCGGCGCCGACGGTGTGGACCTCGACGACCGCGTGGTCGTAGCCCGGCTCGGTGTCCCACAGCAGCCGGGTGCTCAGGGCCGGCTTGTCGGCGGCGGTGACCCCGGTGAGGTCGACGGTGCGGGTGAGGCGCTTGTAGGCGTCGTCGGTGTGCACGGCGGCGGCCATGGCGGAGCCGCTGTACGGCCCGTAGGGGTTGACCGTCCCGGCGAAGCGGCCGGCGCCGGCGCTGCTGAACTGCGGGTACGCCGAGGGCGACAGCTCGTCGGAGGTGACCCCGTAGGTGCCCGCCTTGTCGAGCGGGTTGCCGGGCGCGTCACCGAGGGCGCCGGAGTAGCCGTCGAGGCCGCCCGCGCCGGTGAAGGCGGTCGCCCCCTTGGTGGAGGTGCGGCTGTAGGCGCCCAGGTAGTACTGGCTGAAGTCGTTGGACAGGGTGCCGTCGCCGAGGTCGACGCTGCCGCCGGCCTGCTCGCCGGCCTCGATCAGCCGGCCGCCCTCGTTGAGGTAGGCGCGCAGCTGGAGCTGCGTGGCGTTGCCGGGACCCGCGGTGCCCGAGTAGTGCACGACGTTCCGGAAGTGCTTCAGCACACCGAGCGCGTCCGGGGCGCCCTGCGTGGCGACGTCCCACACGACCGCCTTGTGCCCGGCCGCCTTCAGCGCGTCCGCGTAGGTGCCGGCCTGCGTGGCGGCCGCGCCCTCCTCGGCGACGACGAGGGTGTCCGCCTTCGGCCGCTCGGCGACGGTGTAGGTGAAGCGGGAGCTGGAGACCTTCCGTCCGTCCGCGGTCTCACCGGTGAACCACACCTCGACCTTGTCGCCCGGGACGCCGTCCTGCACCTTGGCCCGGTACTCGTCGAAGTACAGGTGGTCCGCCCCGCCGTACGTCCGCCCGCCCTTCCAGGGCTTGAGCGCCTGGTCGAGCGTACGGCCGCCGTTCACGCGGTACTTGAGCTCCTTGTCCCGGACCGCCTTGCGGACGGTGACCGAGACCTCCTGGTCGGCGCCGCGGGAGTACGACGTGGAGAACGCGGCCGGGGTGAAGTCGGCGGCCTTCAGCCCGACGGAGGAGACCGGCCTGTCCGGGTGGGCGGCGGTCTCGGCGACCGACAGCGCGAACGGGACGTTCTTCTCGAACTCCTGCTGGATCAGCTTCTCGTCGTCGGGGAAGTTGAAGACCGACTGGCAGTCGGACGCGTTCCAGGAGTCGTTCGGGTCGATGTCCGAGGCGGTCTGGCAGGTCGACATCTCGGGGGTGAACATCGCCATGCCGTTGACGTTCCCGGCGTGTCCGTCCGCCTCGCCGTTGGTGGTGTACAGCTCCGAGGAGACCTGGGAGTGGTAGCCGGGGATCGCCGGGTTCTCGGGGGTCCCGGCGAGTGCCTTGTAGAGCACGTCGTCGGGGGTCGGGGTGGCGACCTGCCAGCCGACGCCGTAGAGGAGGAGTTCGGCGGCGGAGTGGTAGTTGATGCCGTAGGTGAACGGGACGCGCTTCTCGAAGGCGTCCAGGGCCTTGGTCTCGGGCTCGGACTCGGGACTCGGGCCGCGGTAGGTCTCACTGGTGGGGTTGGGCGACGACCCCTCGTCGTCGTAGCCCCACTTGTAGGGGAAGTTGCGGTTGAGGTCGACGCCGTCGCCGGTGCTGATGACGCCGTCGCCGTTGACGTCCCGCAGGTTCTTGCGCCACAGGCGGGTGCCGGAGTCGCGGAAGGTGTAGTCGTAGCCGTCGGGGTTGGCCGAGAGGACGAACCACAGTTCGGTGGAGTCGACGATCTTCTTGATCCGCCGGTCCGTCCTGTAGTGGTCCGCGTAGTAGTGCATCAGACGCCGTGTCATCTCCGGCGTGATCCACTCACGGGCGTGCTGGTTGGACATGTACAGCACGGCGGGCTTCGAGCCGTCCCGCGTGGTCTTCGCGTTCTTCGTGAGCTTGAGCGCCAGGATGTCCTGGCCGCCGACGGTCTTCCCGATGGACTCGACCTTGGCGAGGCCGGGGTTGGCCTGAGCGGTCCGGAGGATCTCCTCCTTGAGCCCGCCGGCGCCGCTGTACGGGCGGAACACGCCCTGCGCGGAGTCCTCGACCCGCGCCTCGGCCCTGGCGGACAGGGTGTGCTCGGTGAGGCCGACGCCCTGCTTGCGGAGCTTTCCGGCCTGGTCGCCGGTGAGGTAGACCTCGACCGCCGTCCTGCCCTTCCCTGCCGTCTGGTCGCCCAGTTCGTGGGCGTCCTGACCGGCCTTCAGGAGCAGCGGGACCTGCTCGCGGGTGACCTCGGCGCGGTAGACCCTGACCTCGGATCCGTCACCGGAAGCCGCCCTGCCGGGACTGCCGTTCTGTGCCTGCGCGATGGGTGTGAGGCTCGCCGCGCCGGCCAGCAGCGCGGCGATACCGAGGACCGATCTCGCTCTGTGTCGCATGAACCCCCCTAGCGGTGGTCCGCCACAGCGGCGAACAGGTTGCCAGGCTCATGTCACTCCATGATCGAGTCAAGGGGGCCTCACGGACACGCAAACGCCGGTGCGTGCCACCCGGACGGGTGACTGCACCGGCGTGACGGCGACGCCGTCGGCGGGGCGTGCCGGCTCAGCCCGCCAGGTTGTCCGCCAGCTCCTCCGACAGGTTCGCCTCCGTGCTCGGGATGCCCAGGTCGGCGGCGCGCTTGTCGGCCATCGCCAGCAGCCTGCGGATCCGGCCGGCGACCGCGTCCTTGGTGAGCGGCGGGTCGGCGAGCGCGCCCAGCTCCTCCAGGGAGGCCTGCTTGTGCTCCATGCGCAGCCGGCCGGCCGCCGCGAGATGCTCGGGCACCTCGTCCGCGAGGATCTCCAGCGCCCGCTGCACCCGCGCGCCGGCCGCCACCGCGGCCCGTGCCGAACGGCGCAGATTGGCGTCGTCGAAGTTGGCGAGCCGGTTGGCGGTGGCCCGCACCTCGCGGCGCATCCGCCGCTCCTCCCAGGCCAGCACGGACTCGTGCGCCCCGAGCCGGGTGAGCAGCGCGCCGATCGCGTCGCCGTCGCGCACGACGACCCGGTCGACCCCGCGGACCTCGCGGGCCTTGGCGGCGATCGAGAGTCTGCGGGCGGCGCCGACCAGCGCGAGCGCGGCCTCCGGACCCGGGCAGGTCACCTCCAGGGAGGAGGAGCGGCCGGGCTCGGTGAGCGAGCCGTGCGCCAGGAAGGCACCGCGCCAGGCCGCCTCCGCGTCACAGGTGGCCCCGGAGACGACCTGCGGGGGCAGTCCGCGGATCGGGCGCCCCCGGCCGTCCACGAGACCGGTCTGGCGGGCCAGCTGGTCGCCGCCCGCCACCACCCGCACGACATAGCGCGACCCCCGGCGCAGACCGCCGGGCGCCATCACGATCAGCTCGGAGCTGTGGCCGAAGATCTCCAGGATGTCCCGCTTGAGCCTGCGGGCCGCCATCGCCGTGTCCAGCTCGGCCTCGATCACGATGCGACCGCTCACCAGGTGCAGACCGCCGGCGAACCGCAGGACGGCCGAGACCTCCGCCTTCCTGCAGCAGGTCCGGGTGACGGGGAGCCGGGAGATCTCATCCTTCACCGCTGCCGTCATCGCCATGGGCCGATCCTTCCATGCATCCGAAAAATACGGTCGTACGCGGCGGCCAACAGCTCCGGATCGTGCCGGGGGGTTCCGTCGGTCCGTGCCACGGGCGCCAGCTCGACCGCGGCTCCCAGCCGCTTCGCGGCCTCGGTGAGCGAGTCGCGGTCGGGCACGGCGGCCTCGTCGGCCAGCACCACGTCCAGAGCGAGTTTAGGGGCGTGTCGCCCCAAAACCTCCAAATGACGCTGCGGGGAGAAGCCCTCGGTTTCTCCCGGCTGCGGCGCGAGGTTCAGGGACAGGACCTTGCGGGCCTTGGTCCGGGCGAGGGCGTCCAGCAGATCCGGGACGAGCAGATGCGGGATGACCGAGGAGAACCAGGAGCCGGGACCGAGCACCACCCAGTCGGCGTCCAGGACGGCGGCGACTGCCTCGGGGACGGCCGGCGGGTCGTTCGGCACGAGGTGCACGGACTGCACCTCGCCCGGGGTCAGGGCCACGGTGGCCTGGCCGCGGACGGTGTCCACGTCCTCCGGCCGCTCCGGGTCGTGCCCCCTGACCAGGGCCTGGAGCTCCAGCGGCACGGCGGACATGGGCAGCACCCGGCCGTGCGCGCCGAGCAGCCTGCCGACCAGGTCCAGAGCCTGCACATGGTCGCCGAGCTGCTCCCACAGGGCGACGATCAGCACATTGCCGACCGCGTGGTCGTGCAGGTCGCCCTGCGACTGGAAGCGGTGCTGGATGACCCGGGCCCAGGTCTGGCCCCAGTCGTCGTCGCCGCACAGCGCGGCCAGCGCCTTGCGCAGGTCGCCGGGCGGCAGCACACCCAGCTCGTCGCGCAGGCGGCCGCTGGAGCCGCCGTCGTCGGCCACCGTGACCACGGCGGTCAGATCGCCGGTGATCCGGCGCAGCGCGGTGAGGGAGGCCGACAGGCCCATCCCGCCGCCGAGGGCGACCACCTTCGGCTGCGCGCCGCGCCGGCGGGGCCGGGCGCCGCGGGCCTCGGCGGGCCGGGCCGCGCGGGTCTCGGCCGTGACGCGGCCGGACCGCCCCTCCGGCACCATCCGGCGCAGCCTGCCGAGCCGCCGTGTACGTTCCGTCATTCCCGTCCCATGTCCCGGTGTACGACCACCGTCTCCACACCCTCGGCCGCGAGGCGCGCGGCGAGCTTCTCCGACGTCGCCACCGAGCGGTGCTTACCACCCGTACAGCCGATGGCGATGGTCACATACCGCTTGCCCTCGCGCCGGTAGCCGGCGGCGATCAGCCGCAGCAGCTCCGCGTACCGGTCCAGGAACTCCTTGGCGCCGGGCTGGTTGAAGACGTAGGCGGCGACCTCCTCGTTGAGCCCGGTGAACGGGCGCAGCTCGGGGACCCAGTGCGGGTTGGGCAGGAACCGCATGTCCGCGACCAGGTCGGCGTCGACCGGCAGGCCGTACTTGAAGCCGAAGGACATCACGGTGGCCCGCAGCTCGGGCTCCTCCTCGCCGGCGAACTGGGCGTCCATCTTCGCGCGCAGTTCGTGCACGTTGAGGCTGGAGGTGTCGATCACAAGGTCGGCGTCGCCGCGCAGCTCGCGCAGCAGTTCGCGCTCGGCGGCGATGCCGTCCACGATGCGTCCGTCGCCCTGGAGGGGGTGCGGGCGGCGCACCGACTCGAAGCGGCGCACCAGGGCCTCGTCGGAGGACTCCAGGAAGACCACGCGCCGGGTGACGTGCTTGGTCTCCAGGTCGGCGAGGGACTCGCGCAGGTTGTCGAAGAAGCGCCGGCCGCGCACGTCGACGACGACCGCGATCCTCGCCACGTTGCCCTGCGAGCGGGCGCCCAGCTCCACCATGGTGGGGATCAGGGCGGGCGGCAGGTTGTCGACGACGAACCAGCCGAGGTCCTCCAGGCACTTCGCCGCCGTCGAGCGGCCCGCTCCGGACATGCCGGAGATGATCACCAGTTCGGGAATGGCCGCTTCCGTGGCCCCGGCCGGCGTGACGTCCGTACTCACCTGTGCTCCGTTTTCCTGGGCCGTCCGCCGCGGCTCCCCCGCGGCAGCCTGATCCCTGCCCGCTGTGGGCTGTGCGTCGTGCTCGGTCATGTCTCCTGCCCCCGTCGTTCGTCCGGGACGCCCGCGGTGACGGGCTCCGCCGAGGAACCCCCCGTCGTGCCGGGTTCCTCGTCATCGATGATCTCTCCGGTCGCCGTGTTCACGGCGGGTGCGGCCGGGGCCGCCCGAGCGAGGAACCCGGCGATGGTCTCGGCCGTCTTGCGGCCCACGCCGGGCACCTCCTGGATCTGCTCGATTGTGGCGGACCGCAGCTTCTTCACCGAGCCGAAATGCTTGATGAGCGCCTGTTTGCGGGTATCGCCGAGGCCGGGGACGTCGTCCAGGGGGCCGGAGCGCAGGCGCTTGGCGCGCTTGGCGCGCTGGTAGGTGATGGCGAAGCGGTGGGCCTCGTCGCGGACACGCTGGAGCAGGTAGAGACCCTCGCTGGTGCGGGGCAGCACCACCGGGTCGTCCTCGCCGGGCACCCAGACCTCCTCCAAGCGCTTGGCGAGGCCGCACACGGCGATGTCGTCGATGCCCAGCTCGTCCAGGGCCCGGCGGGCCGCCGCGACCTGCGGCTGTCCGCCGTCGACCACGACGAGCTGGGGCGGGTAGGCGAACTTCCTGGGGCGGCCCTCGTCGTCCTTGAGGGAGTGCATGACCACGTCGGCGTCGCCGTCCGGCGCGGCGGGGCCGGGGGCGGGCCGCCCGTCGGCGGGGGCGGGTCGCGCGTCGGCGGGGGCGGGGGCGGCCTCGCCGTCGGTCCACTCCCCCGTGCGCTCCTTCTCGGCGAGATAGCGCCGGAAGCGACGGGTGATCACCTCGTGCATGGAGCGGACGTCGTCCTGGCCGGCGAAGCCCTTGATCTGGAAGCGGCGGTACTCGCCCTTGCGCTGGAGGCCGTCCTCGAAGACGACCATGGAGGCCACCACGTCGTCGCCCTGGAGGTGCGAGATGTCGTAGCACTCGATCCGGAGCGGGGCGCTGTCGAGGTCGAGGGCCTCCGCGATCTCCTCCAGGGCGCGCGAACGCGTGGTCAGGTCGGAGGCGCGCTTGGTCTTGTGCAGGACGAGGGCCTGCTGGGCGTTGCGCTCCACGGTCTCCATCAGCGCCTTCTTGTCGCCGCGCTGCGGGATGCGCAGCGAGACGTTGGCCCCGCGGCGGCCGGTCAGCCACTCCTGGACCGGCTCGACCGGCTCGGGCAGCGCCGGGACCAGGACCTCCTTGGGGACGGCGTCCCCGCTCTCCTCGCCGTAGAGCTGCTGGAGCGCGTGCTCGACGAGGGCGCCGGTGGTGATCTCCTCGACCTTGTCGGTGACCCAGCCGCGCTGGCCGCGCACCCGGCCGCCGCGCACATGGAAGATCTGGACGGCGGCCTCCAGCTCGTCCTCGGCGACGGCGATGAGGTCGGCGTCGGTCGCGTCGGCGAGCACGACCGCGCTCTTCTCCATGGCCTTCCTCAGCGCCACGATGTCGTCGCGCAGGCGGGCCGCCCGCTCGTACTCCATGTCGTCGGCCGCGAGCTCCATCTGCTTCTCCAGACGGCGCAGATAGGTGCCGGTGCGGCCGGCCATGAAGTCGCAGAACTCCTCGGCCAGGGCGCGGTGCTCCTCGGGGGAGATCCGGTCGACGCAAGGGGCGGAGCACTTGCCGATGTAGCCGAGCAGGCAGGGGCGTCCGGTGCGGGCGGCGTTCTTGAAGACACCGGACGAGCAGGTGCGCACCGGGAACACGCGCAGCAGCAGGTCGACGGTGTCCCGGATGGCCCAGGCGTGCGTGTAGGGGCCGAAGTACCTGACGCCCTTCTTCTTCTGACCGCGCATCACCTGTACGCGCGGGTACTCCTCGTTCATCGTCACCGCGAGGTAGGGATAGCTCTTGTCGTCGCGGTACTTGACGTTGAACCGGGGGTCGTACTCCTTGATCCAGGAGTACTCCAGCTGGAGCGCCTCGACCTCCGTGGACACCACGGTCCACTCCACGGACGCGGCGGTGGTCACCATCGTCCGGGTGCGCGGGTGCAGGTTCGCCAGGTCCTGGAAGTAGTTCGCCAGGCGCTGGCGCAGGCTCTTCGCCTTTCCGACGTAGATCACCCGGCGGTGCTCGTCACGGAACCTGTACACCCCGGGAGAGTCCGGGATCTCACCCGGCCTGGGGCGGTAGCTGGAGGGGTCGGCCATGTCTCACACCCTACTGGCGAGCGCCGACACCGCGTCGGGCCCGTGGACGACGCCGGGACCCGGGCGGTCCGGGGGCGGCGTCCGCCGGGCGCGCGGCGCGGGGACCGCCCGGCCGATGTGAGCCGGAGCCGGTGTCCGGGGTGTTGTCGGGGTCTGGCCGACACGCTTCAATGCGGGGGAACTCGGGGCCCCGCACACCGGCGTGCGCCCGTCCGCGCGCCGTACCGCAGGCGCGCGGCGCCCTCCGGGGCCGGCCCCGAGCCCCGCACGACGGTCTGACCAGCCGTCGTGACACCTCACAGAAAGGCTCCTGTGCATGCGGCATGCCACCGAGCACACGGACGTCGTCCTGAAGGAACTGGAGGACGTCCTGCGGGGCGGCCCCTTCCACGTGGCGCTGCGCGCCGCGATCACCGCCCGCGGACTGCCGCTCCAGCGTGTGCAGCACCACTTGTCGCGCTACGGGGTGAAGGTCGGCGTGACCAGCCTGAGTTACTGGCAGCAGGGGGCGCGCCGCCCGCAGCGGCCAGAGTCCCTGCGTGCCGTGCGCGCCCTGGAGGAGATCCTGCGGCTGCCGGAGGAGTCCCTGATCCGGCTGCTCGCCGACCCCGGCGGTCCGGCCGGGCGCCACGCGCCGCGCTCCTACCGCTCGCTGATCGAGGCCTCCGGGGCCCTGGACCGGCTCCGGGGGGAGCTGGGCTGGTCCCAGGACGGCGGGCTGCACTCCCTGGGCCATCACGAGCGCGTCCGTGTCGGCGCCCGCCGCGAGCTGGTGGGGCGGGAGTCCCAGCACATCGTCCAGGCCCACCGCGACGGCGTGGACAGGTTCGTCGCCGTCCACCACGGCGACCCGGGCTGCCGGCCGCGCGACATGACCGTGCAGGCCCTGGAGAACTGCCGTACCGGACGCGTCCGCGTGGACCAGGAGACCGGTGTGCTGGTCGCGGAGCTGCTCTTCGGCACCCGGCTGCGTTCCGGCGACACCTTCCTCTTCCGGTACGGCATCGGCGACGGCACGGCCGGGGTCTCGCGGGAGTACGTCCACCGGTTCGGCTCGCCCGGCGGGCAGTACGCCCTTCAGGTGCGCTTCGACGCGGCCGCGCTGCCGGCGGGCTGCCACCGCTTCACCCAGCCCGGGCCGGCGGCGCCGCGCGGCGGACGGCTGGAGCTGCCCGTGAGCCGGGCGCACCACAGCGTGCACGTGGTCGAGCCCCGGAGCAGACCGGGCCTGATAGGCATCGCCTGGGACTGGGAGTGAGCGGCCGGGACCGCGGGTGAGCGGCCGGGACCGCGCGTGAGCAGCGGGTACCGCGGGTGTGAACGGTGAGCAGCTGGTAACGCGGGTGAGCGGCCGCGGCCGGTACCGGAAGCGGAAGCGGACGGTCAGGCGCCCGGACCGGCGACGATCCTGCCCTTCACCGTCTTCACCGGCAGCTCGGTCAGCGGCACGGTGGCCGGGTCCTGGACCACCTTGCCGGTCAGGGCGTCGAACCGGCTGCCGTGGCAGGGGCAGATGAGCGTCGTCCCCTGGAGCTTGTTGATGGCGCACCCCGCGTGCGTGCAGACCGTGCTGTACGCCTTGAGGGTGCCGCTCCCGTCCCTGCTGACCACCACGTTGTGGTCCCGGTACAGCTCGGCGCCGCCCTTGGCGACGTCGCCCTCGGCACCGAGGTCGACGGGCGCGGTCGGGGTGGCCGCGGTGGAGGTGCCGTTCCCGGGCGCCGCGCAGGCGGCGAGGCCCAGCCCGGCGGCGGGGACCGCGGCGGCCCCTCGGAGGACGGTACGGCGGCTCGCGGACGGTCGGGCGGGCATCTGGTCTCCACTGTTCAGGGTGCGTGCAGGCCGACGATACCCGGGCAGAACGGCCGGCCGGGGGCGGGGGCGGTGCACGCCCTTCCACGGCCGGGCCGAACGAGCGGCGCCCCACGGGAAGGTCCCGTGGGGCGCCGCATCCGTGACGCGATGCCGGACCCGAGGTCCGGAGCGCCGCCTCAGGCCTTGCGGGCCCGCGTCGCCTTCTTGGCAGGGGCGGCCTTCTTCGTGGCCGCGGCGGCCTTCTTGGCCGTCGTGCTGTTGACCTTGGCCGTCACCGTCTTCTTGGCCGCCTTCTTCGCGGCCGGCTTGGCCGCGGCGGTCTTCCGGGCGGCCGTGGCGCGCTGTGCCTTCACGGGCGCCGCGTCGCTGACGCGGTCGGCGCCGAGGACCTCGCGCAGGAACTTGCCGGTGTGGCTGGCCGGCACCCCCGCGACCTCCTCGGGTGTGCCCTCGGCCACCACCAGGCCGCCGCCGGCACCGCCCTCGGGGCCCATGTCGACGAGCCAGTCGGCCGTCTTGATCACATCGAGGTTGTGCTCGATGACGATGACCGTGTTGCCCTTGTCGACCAGGCCGGAGAGGACCTTCAGCAGCTTGCTGATGTCCTCGAAGTGCAGACCGGTGGTCGGCTCGTCGAGCACGTAGACGGTACGTCCGGTGGAGCGCTTCTGCAGCTCGCTGGCGAGCTTGACGCGCTGCGCCTCACCGCCGGACAGCGTGGTCGCCGACTGGCCGAGCCGGACGTAGCCGAGGCCGACGTCCTTCAGGGTGCGCAGGTGCCGCGAGATGGCGGGGACGGCCTCGAAGAAGTCGGTCGCCTCCTCGATTGGCATGTTCAGCACGTCGGCGATGGACTTGCCCTTGTAGTGGACCTCCAGGGTCTCCCGGTTGTACCGGGCGCCGTGGCAGACCTCGCACGGGACGTAGACGTCCGGGAGGAAGTTCATCTCGATCTTGATCGTGCCGTCGCCCGCGCAGTTCTCGCAGCGGCCGCCCTTGACGTTGAAGGAGAACCGGCCGGGCTGGTAGCCGCGGACCTTCGCCTCGGTGGTCTCGGCGAACAGCCTGCGGACGTGGTCGAAGACGCCGGTGTACGTCGCCGGGTTGGACCGGGGGGTGCGGCCGATGGGCGACTGGTCGACGTGCACGACCTTGTCGACGAGGTCGTCGCCGTCCACGCGGGTGTGCCGCCCGGGCACGTTGCGCGCGCCGTTGAGCTCGCGCGCGAGGTGCGTGTAGAGGATGTCGTTGACCAGCGTGGACTTGCCGGATCCGGACACGCCCGTCACGGCGGTGAACAGGCCCAGCGGGAAGGACACGTCGATGTCCTGGAGGTTGTTCTCGCGGGCTCCGTGCACGGTCAGCTGCCGGGACGGGTCGCGGGGGCGCCGTACGTCGGGCAGCG
This sequence comes from Streptomyces sp. NPDC090108, assembly GCF_044747185.1. Taxonomy (NCBI): domain Bacteria; kingdom Bacillati; phylum Actinomycetota; class Actinomycetes; order Kitasatosporales; family Streptomycetaceae; genus Streptomyces; species Streptomyces sp. NPDC090108. Next base: position 702,039 of record NZ_JBIVDQ010000005.1, on the reverse strand, counting down.
GGATCGACTTGCGGCCGGAGAGGTACTGGCCGGTCTGCGACTCGGCGTTGGCGAGCAGTTCCTTCAGCTCGCCGCTGTGCACGACCTTGCCGCCGTGCTCGCCGGCGCCGGGGCCGATGTCCACGATCCAGTCGGCCACCTTGATGGTGTCCTCGTCGTGCTCCACCACGATGAGCGTGTTGCCCATGTCGCGGAGGCGGACCAGGGTCTCGATCAGCCGGTGGTTGTCGCGCTGGTGCAGGCCGATGGACGGCTCGTCCAGGACGTAGAGCACGCCGACGAGGCCGGAGCCGATCTGGGTGGCCAGGCGGATGCGCTGGGCCTCGCCGCCGGAGAGGGTGCCCGCCGCGCGGTTCAGGGAGAGGTAGTCCAGGCCGACGTCGACCAGGAACCGCAGCCGCTCGTTGACCTCCTTCAGGACCCGCTCGGCGATCTTCTTGTCGCGGGCGTTCAGCTTCAGCTCGCCCAGGAACTCCGCGCAGTCGCTGATCGACATCGCGGCGATCTCGGCGATCGACTTCCCCATGATGGTGACGGCGAGGACGATCGGCTTCAGACGCGTGCCCTCACAGGTGGGGCAGGGCACCTCGCGCATGTAGCCCTCGAAGCGCTCGCGGCTGGCGTCGCTCTCGGACTCGCTGTGCCGGCGCTTGACGAAGGGCACGGCGCCCTCGAAGGCCGTGGTGTAGACCCGCTCACGGCCGTACCGGTTGCGGTAGCGGACCTCGATCTGGGTCTTGTGGCCGTACAGCAGGGCCTTCCTGGCCCGCTGCGGCAGGCCCGCGAAGGGGATGTCGGTGCGGAAGCCGAGGGCCTCGGCGAGCGCGCCGGTCAGCCGGGCGAAGTAGTCCTTGGTGTGCCCGTGCGACCAGGGGTGGATGGCCCCCTCGTCGAGGGACTTCTCCTCGTCCGGGACGATCAGCTCCGGGTCGACCTCCATGCGCGTGCCGATGCCGGTGCACTCGGGGCAGGCGCCGAAGGGCGAGTTGAAGGAGAAGGAGCGCGGTTCCAGCTCCTCGAAGGACAGGTCGTCGTACGCGCAGTACAGGTGCTCCGAGAACATGCGCTCGCGCTCGGGGTCGTCCTCGGGGAGGTCGACGAAGTCGAGCACGACCATGCCGCCGGACAGACCGAGCGCGGTCTCGACGGAGTCGGTGAGGCGGCGCTTGGCGGAGTCCTTGACCGTGAGGCGGTCGACGACCACCTCGATGGTGTGCTTCTCCTGCTTCTTCAGGGCCGGCGGCTCGGACAGCTGGATGATCTCGCCATCCACGCGCGCGCGGGAGTAGCCCTTGGTCTGGAGGTCGGAGAAGAGGTCGACGAACTCGCCCTTGCGCTCGCGCACCAGCGGCGAGAGCACCTGGAAGCGGCTCCCCTCCGGCAGCTCCAGGACCCTGTCGACGATGGCCTGCGGCGACTGCCGCGAGATCGGGCGCTCGCACTGGGGGCAGTGCGGCTTGCCGATGCGCGCGAAGAGCAGGCGCAGGTAGTCGTAGACCTCGGTGATGGTGCCGACCGTCGAACGCGGGTTGCGGGAGGTCGACTTCTGGTCGATGGAGACCGCCGGGGAGAGGCCCTCGATGAAGTCGACGTCCGGCTTGTCCATCTGGCCGAGGAACTGCCGGGCGTACGACGAGAGCGACTCCACGTAGCGGCGCTGGCCCTCGGCGAAGATCGTGTCGAAGGCCAGGGAGGACTTGCCCGACCCGGACAGGCCCGTGAAGACGATGAGCGAGTCACGAGGCAGGTCGAGCGACACGTTCTTCAGGTTGTGCTCGCGCGCGCCACGGACGATGAGACGGTCGGCCACGCCGGTCCGCACCTTTCTTCAGAGAAGTGACAGGGGCAGAGCCCCCATGGTTCTTCGAGACTAGGGGGAGCCACTGACAACGCCGGTCGGATTCCCGGTGGCATAACAATCCCCGGCCTTCCAGCATGCCCGACGTCACCGCCGACGATATAGCACGTGCTTTCGATTTACGGCCGGGCTTCACCTCCTTCACCCGAAGGTGTGACCCGGTCTAGGGTCGGCCCATGACGGATCACGCCCATGACCTGGCCTGTGTACGTGAAGCGACCGACCGCCTGCTCGCCGGAGCCGCCGTACTGGACAACGCGGCGGCCGCCGCGCCGTCACGGCTTCCCGGCTGGACGCGGGGACATGTTCTCGCTCACATCGCCCGCAACGCCGACGCGCTCGTCGAGGTCCTCCAGGGCCGGCCCATGTATCCGAGCGCCGGAGCGCGTGACGCGGACATCGAGCGGGACGCCCCGCGCCCGCCGGCCACGCAGCTCGCCGACGTGCGCGAGAGCGCCGCACGCTTCCAGCACGCGGGGGCCGAACCCGCCGACTGGAGCCGCACGGTCGAACTGCGCAACGGGGTCACCGACTCCGCGGCCCGGGTGCCCCTGCGGCGGTGGGCCGAGGTCGAGCTGCACCACGTCGACCTCGGGATCGGCTACGAACTGGAAGATCTCCCGGCGGAGTTCACGGAGCGGGAGATCGGCTTCCTCGCGGAGCGCTTCGCCGGGCACGAGGACGTGCCCCCGACCGCGCTGGCCGCCGGGGAGGGACGGACCTGGAACACCGGCGGCGGCGCCGCGGGCGGCCCGGTCGAGGTCGAGGGTCCGGCCGCCGAGCTGCTCGGCTGGCTCTCCGGCCGCCGCGACGGCTCCGCGCTGAAGGTCCGGGGCGGCACCCTGCCGGCGCTTCCCCCGCTGTAGCGCGACGGCGGTCCGCCGGGCACCGGCCCGCTATAGGCTGATCGTCATGACGTACAGCGGACAGGTCAAGGTCGGTGGCCCGGCGGACGTGCACGAGCTGAAGGACCTGATGATCACGAAGATCGCGGTCGGCCCGATGAACAACAACGCCTATCTGCTGCGCTGCCGGGCCACCGACGAGCAGCTGCTGATCGACGCGGCCGATGAGGGGCGGACGCTCCTCGGCATGATCGGTGACGACGGCATCGCCTCCGTCGTCACCACCCATCAGCACGGGGACCACTGGCAGGCCCTGTCCGAGGTGGTCTCGGCCACGGGCGCCCGTACGTACGCCGGCCGCGAGGACGCCGCCGGCATCCCGGTGCCCACCGACGTCCCGGTGGACGACGGCGATGTCATCAGGGTGGGACAGGTGGAACTCACCGCGCGCCACCTCGTCGGCCACACCCCCGGTTCCATCGCCCTGGTCTACGACGACCCGCACGGCCATCCGCACGTCTTCACCGGTGACTGCCTCTTCCCGGGCGGCGTCGGCAATACGCACAAGGACCCCGAGGCGTTCGCCTCCCTGATCGGCGACGTCGAGGCGAAGATCTTCGACGTCCTGCCGGACGAGACCTGGGTCTACCCCGGCCACGGCGACGACACCACGCTGGGCGCGGAGCGCCCGCACCTGCCGGAGTGGCACGCGCGCGGCTGGTGAGCCCGGGCGCGGGGTGCCGAGCGCGGAGGCGCGGGGGCGCTGCACCGCCGCGCGCGGCGGGGGGCGCCAGACCGCCGCGCGAGGACGCTGGGGGGGCTAGACCGCCGCGCGCGCGGCGCCCAGGAGCGTGGCGACGCGCTCGACGCCGAACACGTACCCCTGCACCCCGCAGCCCGCGATCACCCCGTCGGCGCGCAGGGAGACGTACGAGTGGTGCCGGAACGACTCGCGCTGGTGGATGTTGGAGATGTGCACCTCCAGCACCGGCATCCCGTCGCAGGTGTTGAGCGCGTCCAGGATCGCGACCGAGGTGTGGGAGTAGGCGCCGGGGTTGATGACGATCCCGGCGTGGCCGAGGCGCGCCTCGTGGATCCAGTCGACCAGTTCGCCCTCGTGGTTGGACTGCCGGAAGTCCACCGTGCCGCCGTACACCGCCGCCGCCTCCGCGCACAGCGCCTCGACGTCGGCGAGCGTGTCCCTGCCGTAGATCTCGGGCTGGCGCTGACCGAGGAGGTTCAGGTTGGGCCCGTTGAGGATCATGATCGGGGCGCTCGCCAGGGTTCGGGTCACGGTTCCTCCGGTCCGTTCGGTGCGGCGCCGGTGCGACCGCCTTCCGGCCCCGGTCTATCACGGTGCGCCCGGTGGCCTGCCGCCACGTCACGGCGTCCGCCCCGGAGCGCGCCGCGCCCGCCGTGATCACCACCGCACGCCCCCGTAACCGCTCGTGACCGTGGGTAGTTGACGCGGCATGCATCGTGTACGCACCGTAAGGGCCCCCTCGATGGCGCGACTCGCGGGCGCTTCGCTCGCCGGCACCGCGATCGAGTTCTACGACTTCTTCGTCTACGGCACCGCGGCCGCTCTCGTCCTGGGGCCGCTGTTCTTCCCCACGTTCTCGCCGCTGGCGGGGACCCTGGCCGCGTTCGGCACGTTCGGGGCGGGGTTCGTGGCCAGGCCGCTGGGCTCGGTGCTGTTCGGGCATCTCGGCGACCGGCGCGGGCGGCGGCCGGTGCTGGTGATCTCGCTGCTGCTGACCGGCGCGTCCACGGTCGCGGTGGGATGCCTGCCGGTGTACGGGTCGCTCGGTGTCGCCGCTCCCGTGCTGCTGCTGGCGCTGCGCTTCCTCCAGGGACTGGGGCTCGGCGGCGAGTGGGGCGGTGCCGTGCTGCTGACCGCGGAGCACGCCCCGCCGGAGCGGCGCGCCCTGTGGTCCTGCTTCCCGCAGGTGGGGCCCGCGCTGGGCTTCCTGCTCGCCAACGGGATCATGCTCGTCCTGTCGGCCTCGCTGTCCGACGCGCAGTTCGCGCGGTGGGGCTGGCGGGTGCCGTTCTGGGCCGCGGGGGCACTGGCGCTGGCGGGGCTGTGGCTGCGTTCCTCGCTCGCCGAGAGCCCCCGGTTCCTGGAGATCGACGACCACGCGCGCGTGCCGCTCGTGGAGGTGGTCCGGCATCACGGGCGCCTGGTGCTGCTGGCGGCCGGCGCGCTGGCCGCCGGGTACGCGGTGTTCTACGCGGTGACGACCTGGTCGCTGGCGTACGTGACGGAACGGCTCGGGGTCAGCCGTACCGTCATGCTGGTCTGCGTCATGGCGGCCGTGGCGGTGCACGGGGCGCTCACCCCGGTCATGGCGCTGCTCGGCGACCGGTACGGGCGCCGCTTCATGTGCATGGCCGGCTGTACGGCGTGCGCGCTGTGGATGCTCCCGATGGTCGCGCTGCTGGCGACCGGTGAGCCGCTGTACATGTTCCTCGGCATCCTGGGCGCGCTGATCGCCTTCGTCGCGATGTTCGGCGTGATCGCCGCGTATCTGCCGGAGCTGTTCGAGGCGCGGGTGCGCTGCACGGGCGCCGCCGTGGGCTACAACCTCGGCGGGGTGCTCGGGGGCGCGCTGACCCCGATCGTGGCGACGGCGCTCGCCGAGCACGGCGGGCGGGTCCCATGGGGTGTGGGCTGGTATCTGACGGGGATGGCCCTGCTGAGCCTCGGCTGTTTCGCCCTGCTCCCGGAGACCCGGCCGGTACCCGTCCCGGCGGCGGAACCCGCGGCCGGTTGAGCGAGGGGGCCGGGCGGGCCGCGCCGGCCACGGTGGCCGTAGAGGAACCGACCGCGTCGGCCACAGTGTCCGTACAGGAACCGACCGCGTCGGCCACGGTGGCCGTACAGGACGAACCGACCGCGTCGGCCATGGTGGCCGTTGAGGAACCGCTGGGGCGACCGGAGGGGCCGGAGACCCCCGGGGGCGTCCCCCGGGCCCACGAAGACCGGGGAGACGCCCCCTAGGGGTTGATCGCGAGCTCCAGGTAGGCCGCGAACAGCACCAGGTGGACGCCGCCCTGCAGGGGTGTGGCCCGGCCCGGCACCACCGTCAGGGAGCTGACCACCACGGTCAGCGCGAGCAGCAGCATGTCGGTGGAACCGAGCCCCAGGACGAGGGGTCCGGACAGCCAGACGGAGGCGAGGGCGACGGCGGGGATGGTCAGGCCGATGCTGGCCATCGCGGAGCCGAGCGCGAGGTTGAGGCTGGTCTGCACACGGTCGCGGCGGGCGGAGCGCAGGGCGGCGATCGTCTCCGGCAGCAGCACGAGCAGGGCGATGATCACACCGACGACCGCCTGGTGCAGGCCCGCCGCCTGCACCCCGGACTCGATGGTGGGCGAGACCCCCTTGGCCAGGCCGACGACGCCGACGAGGGCGAGCGCGAGCAGGCCGAGGCTGCGCCACGCGGCGCGCGCGGTGGGGGCCACGGCATGGCCGTCGACGATGATCACGTCGCCCTGCCGGGTGATGGGCAGGAAGTAGTCCCGGTGCCGCACGGTCTGCGTGGCCACGAAAAGGCCGTACAGGACCAGCGAGGACAGCGCGGCGAACGTCAGCTGCACGGTGGAGAACTCCGGCCCCGGCTTGCTGGTGGTGAACGTCGGCAGCACCAGGCTGAGCGTGGCCAGGGTCGCCACCGTCGCCAGGGCCGCTCCGGTGCCCTCGGGGTTGAACACGGCGGTGCCGTGGCGGAGGGAGGCGACGAGCAGGCTGAGCCCGACGACGCCGTTGCAGGTGATCATCACCGCGGCGAAGACGGTGTCGCGGGCCAGGGTGGAGGTCTTGTCGCCGCCGTCGGCCATCAGGGTCACGATCAGCGCCACCTCGATGACCGTGACCGCGATGGCCAGGACCAGCGAACCGAAGGGCTCGCCGACGCGGTGGGCGATCACCTCGGCGTGGTGCACCGCCGCGAGGACGGCCCCCGCGAGGAGCAGCCCCATGAGCGCGATGACCGCACCCGGCTGTCCCCGTCCCCAGGTGACGATCAGCAGGACGACCGCGAGCACCGGGACGACGGTCGTCCAGTGCCCGGCGAGCGCCCTGAGCCGAGTGATCATGAGGTGATCGTGGCAGACGCGTACAGGCTTCGCACTCCGGCCTTTCCGCCCTCCCGGCTCCCGGCCGCCCCCGGTCCCGGCGCGGATGCCGGCCCGGAGCGGGGGCGCTCACCGGGGGCTTGTCAGACGTCGACGCTGTCCTTCGACGCGCCACCGCCGCCCGTGTGCGCCGCCTCGGCGGCGGCCTGCTTCCTGGACGCCAGGAGGCTGGTGACGGTGGTGACGGCCAGGACCGCGCAGATCACGCCGAGGGAGACCGGGGTGCTGATCTCGGGGACGTGGACGCCGGACTCGTGGAGGGCGTGCAGCAGCAGTTTGACGCCGATGAACCCGAGGACGACCGACAGGCCGTAGGACAGGTGGACCAGCCTCTTCAGCAGGCCTCCGATGAGGAAGTACAGCTGCCGCAGGCCCATGAGGGCGAAGGCGTTGGCGGTGAAGACGATGTACGGGTCCTGGGTCAGGCCGAAGATCGCGGGTATGGAGTCCAGCGCGAACAGCACGTCGGTGGTGCCGATCGCGAGCATCACGACCAGCATCGGGGTCATGACCCGCTTGCCGTCGCGCAGGATCCACAGCTTGGTGCCGTGGTAGCGGTCGGCGACGCCGAACCTGCGCTCGGCGGCCTTCAGCAGCTTGTTCTCCTCGTACTCCTCGTCGTGCTCCTCCGCCCGCGCTTCCTTGATCAGCTTCCATGCCGTCCAGATCAGGAAGGCTCCGAAGAGGAAGAAGACCCAGGAGAAGCTCGCGATGATCGCGGCTCCCGCGGCGATGAAGGCGGCCCGCAGGACCAGGGCTATGAGGACGCCGACGAGCAGCACCCGCTGCTGGTACTGCGAGGGCACCGCGAACTTCGCCATGATCAGGACGAAGACGAAGAGGTTGTCGACGCTCAGCGACTTCTCGGTGATGAAGCCGGCGAAGAACTCGCCCGCGGGCTTGCCGCCGGCGAAGAGGAACAGGCCGAGACCGAAGAGGCCGGCCAGGGCGATCCAGACGGCGGTCCAGATGCCCGCTTCCCTGATCGAGACGTCATGGGGCTTGCGCCCGATGAAGAAGTCGATGGCGATCAGGGCGGCCAGGCCCACGACGGTGAGGACCCACAGGGTCATGGAGACGTTCACAGCACCTCCGGCATGTCGAAACAACCAACACATCAGCGTTGTCGCTGCCGGAGGTCTCTTCCACCCGGGACGGGCCGGCGCCCCGGGATCCACGTGGATCCGTACTGACGGGTGCGCCGCACTCAGGGAGTACTCCCCTCCGCACGGAGAACACTACCCCAATCACCAAGAAAAGGTAAAGGGGAAAGTAAAGCGGAGCCCAAAAAGGCTGCTCAGCGGCACTTTACTCATTCATGGGCCGGGCGCCCGCCGCCTGGGTGAACGCTCACAGGTGAGGCACGATCGCGGGGGCCAGGTCATGGATCGTCCGGCCGCCGGCGGGCTCGCCGATGGCCTGCATGCTCCAGCCGTCGCCCTGGCGGATCACCTTCGCCATGATCTGGGCCGTGGCCTGACCGCCGCCGGTGAGCGTGTAGCGGGCCAGCTCCTGGCCGGCCGCCTCGTCGACCAGCCGGCAGAAAGCATTCTCCACCTCGGCGAACGTCTGCCCGCTGAAGGAGTTCACCGTGAAGACGATCTGGTCGACGCGGGCCGGGACACGCTGGAGGTCGACCAAGATCGACTCGTCGTCGCCGCCCTGACCCGCACCGCCGACCAGGTTGTCACCGGTGTGACGCACCGCCCCGTCCATGCCCACGAGGTTGCGGAACCAGACGACCTCCACCGCCTCCTTGCCGGCGAAGAGGACGGCGGAGGCGTCCAGGTCGACCTCCCGGGTGCGGCTGCCGAAGAGGCCCCGGCGCTTGGCGGCCTTCCATCCCAGGCCCATCCGGACCGACGTCAGGGTGCCGCCGCCGGACTTCCGCAGACTGACGGCCTGCCCCTTGGACAAGTTGACGCTCACGCGGGTCCCTCCTCATGCCATGTCGTCGGCCCAGAACCCCGGCAACCGGCGAATCTGTGTGCTCTGCCGCCACCTTATGAGCCGAGGTCATGGGCATTCCCACCCGGTCGGAGGGTTTGTGGCAAGGCTGGGACACAGGCGCCGGGCGCCGCGGCCGGCCGCGCGCCGAGCGGCGGCACGACCGCTGGGCGACGGCACGAGCGCCGGGCGGCGGCACGAGGCCCCACCGCGCGGTGCCCGTCGAAAGCGGTGAACGGGCAGCCCCGGTGCCCTCCGCGCCTCTACGCTGCTGTCGGAGAGGCGAACGGGATCAGCCGCACCGGCCGAAGGTGCGGCACGGGGGCGACGGGGGTGCGATGAGACCTCGGCTGGTGTTCGTGCACGGGGTGGGCGGTCCGCGGGACGCGGCGGCCGAACTTGCCGGCTGGACGGCCGCGCTGGCGTCGGGGATGCGGGCCGCCGGCCATTCCGACGTGGCCGACGGCCTGTCCGACGGCGAGGTCGACCGACGTTTCGTCCACTACGCCGATCTCTTCCGGCCCGCGCAGGCCCAGGGCTCGGGGGCCGGGGACGAGGCCGACGAGGCCACGGCGGGAATCCTCCTCCAGCTGCTCGACGAGATGCTCGCCGGCCTCGCGGGCGCCCTCCCGCAGACGCCCCGCTCCGAGCACGAGGAACAGGCGGCCCGGATCCTCGCCCACGCGCGCGTGCAGACCGCCCCGCGTGCGCAGGAGCAGGGCACGATGGCCGGGGCCCGGCGCGCCCTGAACGCGGCCACCACGGTGCTGTCCACACGGATGTTCCGCGGACTGGGGCAGTGGACCGCGCCGAAGCTCATGGTCCGCGACCTGGGCCAGGTGGCGCGCTATCTCGCCCGCCGGGAGACCGACGCCTCGGGCCTCACCCTCGACGCCCGCGTCCGCGACCGGGTGGCCCCGGAACTGGGTCCCGCCACGACGGTCCTGGTCACCCATTCCCTGGGCACCGTCGTCTCCTGGGAGACCCTGCACGAACGCCCCGCACGGACAGGGCTCCTGGTGACCCTCGGCTCGCCGCTCGGCATGCGCACGGTCGTCTGGCCGCGGCTGGTGCCCCGCCCGCAGCGCACCCCCGAGAAGGTCGACGCGTGGCTGAACTTCTTCGACCACGACGACCCGGTCGCCGTACGCCAGCGCCTGGAGGACGACTTCGGCCCCAACAGCGCGATGGTCGGACCGGTCAGCAGACGGGTCGACTCCACCGGATTCTGGGTCCACCCGGCCAGGCTGTACCTGGAGCAGCCCGCCGTGGCCGGCCCGATCGCCGAGGCGCTGCGCGCCGCGGCGGCCACCGCCGAAGAGCGATGACCCTGGCCTCCGCGCCCCCACCGCGTCATCTGCTGGTCGTCGGGGCCCAGTGCGCCGCCATGGGGCACCTCGACCGGCTGACCGAATCGGCGACGCTGCTGCACGGTGTGCTGTCCGACCCGGACCTCGGCGGCTGCGCCCCGGGGCTGCCCGACGGCCGTTCGCTGCTGGTCGGACCGGATCTGGCGGCCGGGAGCATCGACGGGCACGTACGCGACGCGTACCGCTTCGCCGGCGAGCGCGGAGCCGTGCTCGTACTGGCGCTGCTCGGGCACGGCTTCGTCCCCGGAGCGACCAGTTCGCTCTACTACATGGGCGCCGACTCCCGTCCCGAGGAGCGCGACAGAGCCGTCGAGGTGGGGCCGCTGCTGCGGGACGCGGCCGACCGCGACGGCGTGCACGGGGTCGTCTGCGTCGTGGACACGTGCCACGCCGGCGGCGCGATGCCCGATTCCCGCGAGCTGGCGGCCGGTGTGCGGGGCGGCAGTTCGCGGCTGGCGGTGCTGACCTCCTGCGGGGCCGCGCAGCCCGCCATCGACCTCAGGCTCTCCCGGGAACTCGCCGGCCTCCTCCAGCGGGGCGCCGACGAGGGCGGCCGGTTCATCGACGCCGGTACGGCCGCCAGGGCGCTGCGGGGCCGGCTCCCCGGCCAGAACGTCGGCTTCCAGGACTGGGACGGCCACCCGTTCGCGCGGGAACCGCTGTGGCTCGCGCCCAACCCACGCCACCCCGAGCGGTCCGCCGTACGCTCCGGCGCCCTCGGGCCACGGGCGCGGGAGGAACTCGCCGCCGCCCTCGCCGCCCTGGAACCGCCGCTCGACCACGGCCACGTGCCGGCCTCGCTCGACGACGCCACGGCCCTGCTCGGCACCCTGACCGCACGTCCCCCGACCCCCATGACCCAGCGGGCCGTACGCGCCGTGAAAGCCCTCGTCATCACCTTCCGCACGATGGACCTGCTGTCCGGCTGGCTCGGCGGCGACGTCACCACCGCGCATCTGCGCCGGGCGCTCAGCGCCGTGCTGACGGCCGAGGCGCAGCGCCCCACGGCGGTGCCCCGTCCCACGCTCCCGGAGGCCGTCGACCACTTCGTCCACGAGCACCCGGTCACCGATCCGGACTGTCTGCGCTGGCTCACCCGGTTCGTGGTGCTGCTGGGCACGGAGGCCGGACAGGATCCCGCCGACCCGGCCGTCAGGCGCTGGGCCCGCTCCATCGACGCCTCCGTGGCCCTCAACGACGCCCTCGCCTTCGCCCGCGAGCTGCGCGAGGACCAGCAACTGAGCCTGGTGGTCAGCCTGCACGCGTCGCTGACCGGCGACTGGCCCGACTCGGTGGACGCGTGGCTGCTGCAGGACGGTGCCGTGGTCGGCCACGAGCAGTACGACACACCCGGCGCCGACCAGGCGCGCGTGGAGGAGGTGCTGGACGAGGCGGTGCTCTGGGCCGAGGACGAGGCCAGGGAACGCGGCCTCGGGCTCCACCGGCTCGATGTCGCGCTGCCCGCCGCCAGACTGCTGGACTGGCACCCGGAGGAGGCCGGCCTGGGCGTGTGGCTGGGCCACCAGTTCGTCGTGGTCCTGCACTGGAGCGGGCGGCTCGCGCCGACGCGGCCGCTCAGAAGGCTGCAGAACGTGGTGATGGACCGCTGGGAGCGGATGCTGAGCAGCACCGCCGGCGTACCCGTGGACTGGCTGGACCGGCAGGCCGTGCGCGACCCCGAGGTGCTCCGCGGCGAGCTGCGCAGGGGCCGTTACGCCCGGGGCATCGGACTGCTGTACCACCCGGCGGGCGACGAGACGCTGATGGAGACGCTCCTGTCGTACACCCCGGTGTTTCTCTGGCCCCGCCGCGACAGCCACCACGCCGCCGGCCGGGACTGCCTCGAACGGTACTGGCCGACCATGCCCGTGGGGCTGACCCACGCCTACCGGCGCCGCTGGCTCGGCGACGACGGGGAGCCGGTGGCCGATCTGCGGGCCGTGTGGGACAGCGGGGAGTGGCTGGCGTTCTGCCGCGGCATCTCCCGGCGTGTGCCGCCGGCCGAGTCCTGCCCCGGCAAGGAGGAGACATGACCTGGAACACGTTCTACACCGGGACCGGAGAGCCCCGGCCGCACACCTGGCTGCCGCCCGCGCCACCCTGGCGGACCTTCCCGCACCGGCCGGCCGGGGACGTCTTCCAGCCGCCCGAAGGGCTGACCGACGCCGTGAACGCCGCCCTGTGCCTGCGGCGCCCGCTGCTCATCACCGGGCCGCCGGGCTCCGGCAAGTCGACGGTGATCGAGCAGGTGGCCCTGGAGCTGGGCCTCGGGGCGGTGCTGCGCTGGCAGATCACCTCCCGCAGCACCCTGGCCGACGCCCTGTACCGCTACGACGCCCTGGGCCGGATCCACGCCCACCGGCTCGCCCGGGACCGTGCGGACGCCCCCGGCTCGCCGGACGACATCGCCTCCTTCCTGCAGCTCGGCCCGCTGGGCACCGCCCTGCTGCCGGCCCGCCGGCCGCGCGCCCTGCTCGTCGACGAGATCGACAAGGCCGACCTCGATCTGCCCGGCGACCTCCTCGACGTGCTGGAACGCGGCGAGTACACCGTCGTCGAACTGCTGCGGGAGAACCGCAGGACGGCCGAGGTGCGCACCTGGGAACCGGAGGTCGTGCACGGTGTCGAGAACGGCCGGGTCCGCTGCACGGAGTTCCCCTTCATCGTCATGACGAGCAACGGCGACCAGGAGCTGTCGCCCGCCTTCCTGCGCCGCTGCGTCCGCTACACCATGCCGCCTCCCACGGTGTCGCTGATGCGGGAGGTGGTACGGAGCCACCTGGGTCTGGAGGTCCACGAGGGAAGCCCCGAGGCGGAACTCGTCCGGGAGTTCGTCGAGCGCGTCGCGGCGGGCGAGACCGTCGCGGTCGACCAGCTGCTGAGCACCATCCACCTGCTCAACGGGACCGCGGTGACCGACGCCGCCGAACGGGAGCGGGTGAAAAGGCTGCTGCTGAAGGACCTCTCCCGTGCCTGATCCGCGGCCCGCCGGGGAGCCGGGCGACGCGCTGGCGCACGTCGTGCGGGCGGTGCTGCGCGCGGACCCCGGACGCGACGCCCTGGGCATCGCGGAACTCCTGTGGCTCGCCGGGCTCGGGGCACCCCCGCCGCCGGCGCCCGCCGGCGGAGAACCGGCGTCCACCGACGTGCCCACGCCCACCGCGCGGCCGGCCGTGGTCCGCGCGGCGGACGAGGCGGCGCCCCCGGTGGCGGACCCGGGCACCGGTGCCGAGGAACCCGGCCGCGAGGACGAGGAGGTCCCGGAACGCCCCGTCGCGGTTCCCGGCCGGCAGCGGCTCCTCAGGGAACGCGACCTGCTCCGCGCGCTGTACCCGCTCCGGCAGCCATGGCCGCACGGCCGCCTGCGGCAGCTGGACGTCGGCTCCACCGTGGCGGAGTACGGCCGCACCGGCGAACTCTCGCCCGTGTTCTCCCCCGCGCCGGAACGCTGGTTCGACCTGACGCTGGTGGTGGACTCCAGTACGTCCATGTCCGTGTGGCAGGAGACGGCCGGCGAACTGGTCCGTCTGCTGGGCTCCCTCAACGCCTTCCGTACGGTCCGGATCCTCACGATCGACGCCGATCTGCCCGCTCCCGGGCTGCACGTCTCCGCGCGGCGTCCGGCGAACGGCGCCGCGCTGTCGGGTCCTGCACGGCCCGGACGGCGCGGCCTCGTCCTCGTCTTCTCGGACTGCACGGCCCGCGCGTGGCGCAGCGGGCATCTGTGGGGACGGCTGCACCGATGGGCGCGCGGGAACGTGACCGCCCTCGTCAACCCGCTTCCCGTCCGCGTCTGGCGGCACGTGGGCGTGGAACTCGCCGCGGTCCGGGTCACGTCCGCGGGCATGCCGGGGGCCCCGAACGGCGGGCTGATCTTCAGGGCCCCTCCGGGGACGCGGGGACTGCCGGTGCCGACGGTCACGCTGTCGGCACCGTCCCTCGCGCGCTGGACGCGCACGCTGATGCGGTGCGGTCCCGCCGGGTGCGACGCGCTGCTGGTGCCCGCTTCCGGCGGCGGACAGGCCGTGGAACGGTGGGGGCCGGCCGACGCCGGAGGGGGCGACGCGCAGGGTGACGAAGGCGCGCTGGCGAAGGCCTTCCAGGACAGGGCCTCGGTCGCGGCGGTACGGCTGGCCGTGCTCTGCTCCCCCTTCCCGGAGTTCGGCATTCCGCTGCTTCGGCTGATCGCGGAGGACCTCGTGCCCGAGGCCACCGAGTCGGACCTTGCGGAGTTCCTCGTCGGAGGTCCCGTCGTCCCCGGCAAGCGGGTCCCGGCCGGGGACGACGAATCGGCGTGGGTGCGGTACCGGCCCGCGGTGCGGGAGCACTTCATCTCGCTGCTCAGCACGCGCGAGGCGTGGCGGCTGTACGACGCGCTGACCCGGGCCGTGGCCCGTGGCCCGGTGCGCAGGACCGGCCCGCGGGGTGCCGGGGGGCTGCCGGGCGGGGGCGCCTGGGCGGCCCTGGCGGGCGGTTCGTCCCTGGCGGAGGCGCCGGCACAGGTGTTGAGACTGCTGCGAATCGCACTCGCCCAGGAGCCGGCCGAGGAACCGGTCGAGGAACAGGCGCAGCAGCAGACCGAGGAACCGGTCGGCCGACAGGCAGAGGAGCCGGTCGAGGAACAGGCGCAGCAGCAGACCGAGGAACCGGTCGAGGAACAGGCGGAGCAGACCGACGGCATCGGCGGTGCCGGGGGACCTGCCGGAGCCGACGACGAGGACACGGCGGAGCCGGGGCAGGGCGGCGGGGCGACGGCGGCCCCTGCCGGAGAACGCGTCGTCCTGTGGCCGGGACAGACACTCCGCCTGCCGCGGGCCGGGAACGGTGCCGTGGAGGTCCTGCGCGTCGAGACGAGCTGGATCGGTCAGCGCCCGCGCGGACTTCTCAGGAGGTTCCGCGAGCCGAGTGACCTCGATCTGGACGCCTCCGCGGTGTGCTTCAGCCAGGGGCAGCCGGTGGACGTGGTGTTCTTCCGCCATCTCGTCAGCGACGACGGGTCCATCCGCCACAGCGGAGACAGCCTCACCACGCCGGGCCCCACCAGCGAGTCGATCACCGTGGACCTCGCCCGGGTCCCCGTGCACGTCGACGCCGTCGTCTTCACGCTGAACTCCTTCACCGGGCTGACGTTCGCCGAGGTCAGGACGGTGACGCTGCGTCTGTTCGACGACACGGCGGGACGCGAGCTCGCCGCCTGTGCCCTTCCGGCGAACGGCACGAGCACCGCGTACGTCCTGGCCAAGCTCAGCCGCCTGGGCACGGACTGGCAGGTGACCGCGCTCCAGGTCCCGGCCAACGGCCGCACGTTCCAGGACCTGATGCCGGCGATCATTCCCTTGCTGTGACCGGGAACCGGGGCCCGGCGCGGCCGGACCCGGCTCCGCTCGCCCCGCGCCTACGCGAGCCCCGCCTCCCGCATCTGCCGCAGCTCCTTCTTCATCTCGGAGACCTCGTCGCGCAGCCGGGCCGCGATCTCGAACTGCAGCTCGGCGGCCGCCGCGCGCATCCGCTCGGTCATCTCCTCGATCTGCTCCGCCAGCTCGGCCGCCGGACGGTCCGTGGGCACCGCGGCACCCGCCTTGCCCTTGGCGGCCTTGCCCGCCTTCGCGCCCTTGGCCGCCCTGCCCGCCTGGTCACCGAGCGACGGAACGGGCGACTTGGCCCCCTTGCCGTCCTTCTGCTTGCGGTACCCGGAGCCGAGCAGCTGCTCGGTGTCGACCTCCTCGCGGGCGATCTGCGCGACGATGTCGTTGATCTTCTTGCGCAGCGGCTGCGGGTCGATGCCCTTGGCCTTGTTGTAGGCGACCTGCTTCTCCCGGCGCCGGTTGGTCTCGTCGATGGCCTTCTCCATCGCCGGGGTGATCTTGTCGGCGTACATGTGGACCTGGCCGGAGACATTGCGCGCCGCGCGGCCGATGGTCTGGATCAGCGAGGTGCCGGAGCGCAGGAAGCCCTCCTTGTCGGCGTCGAGGATGGCCACCAGGGACACCTCGGGCAGGTCGAGGCCCTCGCGCAGCAGGTTGATGCCGACCAGGACGTCGAACTCGCCGGCGCGCAGCTCGCGCAGCAGCTCCACGCGGCGCAGGGTGTCGACGTCGCTGTGCAGGTAGCGCACCTGGATGCCGAGTTCCAGGAAGTAGTCGGTGAGGTCCTCGGCCATCTTCTTGGTCAGCGTGGTGACCAGGACACGCTCGTCCTTCTCGGTGCGCTTGCGGATCTCGTGCACCAGGTCGTCGATCTGGCCCTCGGTGGGCTTGACCACGACCTCCGGGTCGACCAGGCCCGTCGGGCGGATGATCTGCTCCACGACGCCGTCCCCGCGGGACAGCTCGTAGGCGCCCGGGGTCGCCGACAGGTAGACGGTCTGACCGGTGCGCTCCTGGAACTCCTCCCACTTCAGGGGACGGTTGTCCAGGGCGGAGGGCAGCCGGAAGCCGTGCTCGACGAGGGTGCGCTTGCGGGAGGCGTCGCCCTCGTACATGGCGCCGATCTGCGGGACGGTGACGTGCGACTCGTCGATGACGAGCAGGAAGTCGTCCGGGAAGTAGTCGAGCAGGGTGTTGGGCGGGGAGCCGGGCGAGCGGCCGTCGAAGTGCATCGAGTAGTTCTCGACGCCGGAACAGCTGCCGATCTGGCGGAGCATCTCGATGTCGTACGTGGTGCGCATCCGCAGGCGCTGGGCCTCCAGGAGCTTGCCCTGCTTCTCCAGCTCGGTCAGGCGCTCGACGAGTTCCTTCTCGATGTCGTTGACGGCCCGCTCCAGGCGCTCGGGGCCCGCGACGTAGTGGGAGGCCGGGAAGACGTAGAGCTGCTGGTCGTCGCTGATGATCTCGCCGGTGAGCGGGTGGAGCGTGGACAGCGCCTCGATCTCGTCCCCGAACATCTCGATGCGGACGGCGAGCTCCTCGTAGACCGGGAAGATCTCGATGGTGTCGCCGCGCACCCGGAAGGTGCCCCGGGTGAAGGCCGTGTCGTTGCGCGTGTACTGGATGTCGACGAAGCGGCGCAGCAGGTCGTCGCGGTCGATCTCGTCGCCGACCCGGAGGGGGACCATCCGGTCCACGTACTCCTGCGGCGTGCCCAGGCCGTAGATGCAGGACACCGAGGCGACCACGACGACGTCACGGCGGGTGAGCAGGGAGTTCGTGGCCGAGTGGCGCAGGCGCTCGACCTCCTCGTTGATCGAGGAGTCCTTCTCGATGTAGGTGTCCGACTGCGGGACGTACGCCTCGGGCTGGTAGTAGTCGTAGTACGAGACGAAGTATTCGACCGCGTTGTTCGGCAGGAGCTCGCGGAACTCGTTGGCCAGCTGGGCGGCCAGCGTCTTGTTCGGCGCCATCACCAGGGTGGGGCGCTGGAGCTTCTCGATCATCCAGGCGGTGGTGGCGGACTTGCCGGTGCCGGTCGCGCCCAGCAGCACGACGTCCTGCTCGCCGGCTTCGATGCGCCTGGCCAGGTCGGCGATGGCCGCCGGCTGGTCGCCGCTGGGCTGGTAGGAGCTGACGACCTCGAAGGGCGCCACCGTGCGTTCGATGTGAGAAACGGGCCGCATGGGATCCACCGTACGGCCCCGTACTGACAACCGGCCCGGATCAGCGGTTCTGCGGGGCCCGGGAGGCGAGGGAGCCGGACCGGCGGACCGGTCCACGAGCGCCGTTCAGGGCCGGGTGACGGTCCTGGTGGGAGGCGACGGCGGCGGCCGGGACGCCCGGCTTGCCCTCGGCGGGGGTCCGGGGCCGCCTGCCCGTGATCACCAGCGGGTCGAACACCACGACGGCGCCGGCGAGGATCAGGAAGACCAGCGGTCCGATCAGCATGGGGGCGAGCACGCCGGCCGGTGAGCCGGTCGTGGCGGCGCCCGGGGCGGCGTGCAGATGGACGGTGACGGCGGCCATGCCGGTGTAGTGCATGCCGCTGACGGCCAGGCCCATGACCAGGCTCGCCCCGACGCTCCGCAGGAAGCCCTGGACGCGTCCGGCGGCCCACAGGGCGCTGGTGGCCGCCACGACCGCTATGACGACGGAGGCGCCCACGGTGAGCGTGTTGTAGGCGAACCGCCCGTCGAAGTGCATGCCCGCCATGCCGAGGTAGTGCATCGAGGCGATGCCCAGACCGGTGATCGTGCCGCCGGTGAACAGGGGGGTGCCGGTGGCGCCCCGGTAGCCGACGATGAAGATCCCCACGCCGACCATGAGGATGGCCAGGCCGAGGCTCGCGTAGGTCATCGGCTGGTCGTAGTGGATCGGCGCGTTCTGGATGCTGAAGCCCATCATCGCCACGAAGTGCATGGTCCAGATGCCGGAGCCGATGGCGGCCGAGCCGAGCGCCAGCCAGGCGGGCCGCCAGCGGTCCGTGACCAGCAGTGACCGGGTGGTGCAGCGCAGGCCGAGGGCGCCCCCGAGGCAGGCCATGAGAAAGCCGACCACAGGGGTCACCACCCCGTAGCTGAATCCGTCGACCGTGCCTTGCATGCGCGGCTGCCCTCCCGCCCTCTGTGCGTCGCGGAACATCCGAGATGTTCACCCGTCCCAGGACCGCGACGGCGATCAGGGTTGACGCTGAGAGTATGACTCCCACCGGAATGGCCGAACGATGTTCCGGCAAAGAAACACGGCCTTGCCCCAGTTGTGCGGCACTCGTGAGCGGAGTTGGGCGCGGACGTTCATTCTGTGGTCGTCCTGCGCGTGCGTGTTCTTGATCCGCTGCGGACAATCTGATGCTGTCGGTATTCGTTCGACGCGAGGAGTACGCATGCACGCGCGTGCCGCTGCTGTCACGGCCACCGCGATCCTGGGCACCGCGGCACTGCTGTGGCCCGGGTCCGCCGCCCGGGCCGGCGAGTCCGCGGCGCCCACGGTGGTCGCGCACCGCGGTGCCTCGGCCTACGCTCCCGAGAACACCCTGCCCGCCGTCGACAAGGCCGCCGAGCTGGGCTTCACCTGGGTCGAGAACGACGTCCAGCGCACCAGGGACGGCAGGCTGGTGGTCATCCACGACGACACCCTGGCGCGCACCACGAACGTCGAGGACGTCTTTCCCGGCCGCGCGCCCTGGAAGGTGAAGGACTTCACCGCGGCCGAGATCGCCCGGCTGGACGCGGGCGGCTGGTACTCCCCCGCCTACAGGGGCACGCGCGTGCCGACCCTGGAGCAGTACATGCACCGGGTCGAACGCAATCACGAAAAGCTGCTCCTGGAGGTGAAGAACCCCGAGCTCTACCCGGGCATCGAGCAGCAGATCCTGAAGCTCCTCGGCAACGAGAGCTGGCTGGACCGGCAGCATCGCGGGCGGCTGATCGTGCAGAGCTTCAGCGCGGACAGCGTGCGGACCGTGCACGATCTCGAACCGGCCGTCGTGACCGGCTTCCTGGGCAAGCCGCCGGTGTCGGAACTGCACGAGTACGCGCGCTTCACCGATCTGATCAATCCCTCGTACGGGTCGCTCTCCGCCGGCTACGTCTCCTCCGTGCACTCCTTCACAGGACCGCACACCAAACGGCTCGGGGTGTTCGCCTGGACCGTGAACGACGCGGCCGCCGCCCGGAAGGTGCGGGGCTACGGCGTCGACGGGATCATCTCCAACAAGCCGGACGTGGTGCGCGCGGCGCTCAGGGCGCACTGAAGGACGGTGCGCCGAAGGATCGGGAAGCGGGCCGCGTTGTCGGTGGCGGGCCGTACGGTGGGCCCATGAACAGCACCGGTACCCAGGGACAGGACGAGCGTCGGGTCGTGTGGGCCGTGGTGGACACCACGATCGGTCCGCTGCTGCTGGCCACCACGCCCGACGGACTGGTCAACGTGGTCTTCCACGTCACCGACGCCGTGCGCGCGCGGGCTCTGGAGGGACTGACGGCCCGGCTGGGCACCGCCCCCGTGGAGGATCCGGGTTCGCCGCTGCTCGCCGAGGCGATACGGCAGGTCGACGAGTACTTCGCCGGGGGGCGCCGGTCCTTCGAGCTGCCCCTGGACTGGTCGCTGATCTCCGGCTTCAACCGGCAGGTGCTGCGCGAGCTGGCCTCCGGCGTCCCCTACGGCACGGTGGTGGGCTACGGCGATCTGGCCCGGCGGGTCGGCCGCCCGGACGGGGCGCAGGCGGTGGGCAACGCCATGGGGTCCAACCCGCTGCCGGTCGTCGTGCCGTGCCACCGGGTGGTGGAGAGCGACGGCGGCATCGGCGGTTTCGGAGGCGGCCTGGAGACCAAGCGGAAGCTGCTCGCTCTGGAGGGCGTGCTGCCCGAGCCGCTGTTCTGACGGCCGGCGGGCGCCTCCGGGTACCGCCTCACCGCGCCCGCGACGGTCACCGGCCGGCCAAGGAGCGCCCCTGGGCGTTTGGCCGGGCCCGCGGCCCGCCAGAGATCCAGGGGTGAGCACGTACCGGCGGACTGGAGGCGGGCGCATGGTGCTGGTGATGGCGGAAGAGGTCCGGGAGGCGCTCGGCGCGGGACGGCCCGTGGTGGCCCTGGAGTCCACGATCATCGCGCACGGGCTGCCGCGTCCGGACAATCTGCGGGTGGCGCGGGAGCTGGAGGACGTGGTCCGCCAGGAGGGTGCCGTGCCCGCGACCGTCGCCGTGCTGGACGGGCGCCCGTGCGTCGGGCTGGACGGCGAACAGCTGGAGCGGGTCGCGACCGAGGACGGGATCCGCAAGCTGAGCCATCGCGATCTGCCGCCGGCCGTGGCCGCGGGGGCGAGCGGGGCGACCACGGTGTCGGCGACCGCGCAGCTGGCGGCGCTCGCGGGCATCCGGGTGTTCGCCACGGGCGGCCTGGGCGGGGTGCACCGTCAGTGGACGGTGACGCAGGACGAGTCGGCCGATCTGGGTCTGCTGGCGAAGACGCGCATCACCGTGGTGTGCGCGGGCGTGAAGTCGGTCCTGGACGTGCCGGCGACCCTGCAACGGCTGGAGACGCTGGGCGTGGCCGTCGCGGGGTACGGCACCGGGCGCTTCCCCGGCTTCTACCTGTCCGACTCCGGGCATCCGGTCGACTGGACGCTGGACAGCCCGGAGCAGGTGGCGGAGGTCATGCGGGCGCAGGACGCGCTCGGCGCGCGGGAGTCCGCGCTGATCGTCGCCAACCCGGTGCCGCCGCGGGAGCAGCTCGATCCCGTTCTCCACGCGCGCGTGCTCGCCGACGCGCTCGACGCCTGCGACGCGGAGGGGATCACCGGCCAGGCCGTGACGCCCTTCCTGCTCGGCTACCTCGTCCGGCACACCGACGGTGCCTCGCTGGAGGCCAACCTGGCGGCGGTGCGCGGCAACGTACGGCTGGCGGCGCGTATCGCCGTGGCGTGGACACGGCGATGACCAGGGGCCGGGCGGGGGCGCTGCTGGTCGTCGGGGACGTCGTCGACGATGTCGTCGTCCGGCACCGCGGTCCGCTCGCGACGGGCACCGACACCGCGGCCGTGATCCGGACCCTGCCGGGCGGTGCGGGCGCCAACGTGGCGTGCTGGGCCGCCGACGCGGGCTGCCCGGACGTACGGCTGCTGGGGCGCGTCGGCGCGGACGCGGCGGACCGGCACGCGCGGGAGCTGGCCTCGGCCGGGGTGCGGCCGCTGCTGGTGGCCGATACGGAGGCGGCGACCGGCACCGTGATCTGCCTGGTCGACAAGGGGTCGTCCGCCGAGCGCACCTTCCTCACGGACAGCGGGGCCTCGCTGCGGCTCGAACCGGCCGACTGGTCGGACGCGTTGCTCGACGGGGTGGCAGGACTGCACCTGTCCGGCTATCTGCTGTTCTCGGAGCCGAGCCGGGCCCTCGCGGGGCTGGCGGTCACGGCGGCCCGCGCACGCGGGATTCCGGTCAGCCTCGACCCGGCGTCGGCGGGCTTCCTCCCGCGCCTCGGGGTGGACCGTTTCCTGGAGTTCGCGAAGAGGCTGGACGTGCTGCTGCCCAGCCGGGACGAGGCCTGCCTCCTGGCCGGGGTGTCCGACTGGGCGGACGCGGCGGCCCGGTTGAGCGGGATCGTCCCCTGGGTGGTGGCCAAGTCCGGTGCGCACGGGGCGCTGGTGGCCCGGTCGGGGTCCGTGCTCGGCCGCGTCCCGGCGGTGCCGGCGACCCCGCGGGACACCACCGGCGCGGGTGACGCCTTCACCGGGGCGTTCCTCGCCGCGCTGCTCGCGGGCGCGGATCCCGTGGCGGCGGCGGAGGCCGGGTGCGGGGCGGGAGCGCGGGCGGTGGAACAGGTGGGCGCCCGGCCCGCCCGGCCGTCGCGCCCGGCCGCACGGGAAGGGCTTTCCCGGGCGGAGTCCTGACGCCGGCTCACGGGAGGCGGACCGTGGCGGGCGGCTCTCAGCCCTTGCGGCCCCAGGCCGAGATCATCGGCGCGGTGGCCAGGTCCATGCCGCCCGCTTCCACGTTGGCCAGGTGGCGGTCGATCTCCTCGTCGTCGGCGAGGCCGGCGCTCACGAGCCGGTCGCGGATCTGACGGACCGTGGCGGACTCCAGGGCCGCGCAGGCGGCCGAGGTCATGGGGAAGTAGGCGTCGGCCTCCACCTGGCGCAGCCCGGCCTCACGGAGCAGACGCGGGAGCCTGCGGCCGTAGGACAGATCGGCGCCGCGGTCGGCGAGGAGCTTGCGGAAGCCCTGCCGCAGCCGGTTGGCGAGCTGCTGCTCGGGACCGTGCTCGTCGGGGCAGAGCAGCGGCTGGAGCGCGGGGTCGGCGTCCTCGATCAGGAGCCGTCCGCCGGGGCGCAGCGCCTTGACCATGGACCGCAACGCACGGTCCCGGTCCGGCACATGGACGAGGACCAGCCGTGCGTGCACCAGGTCGAATCCCTCCCCCGGCGGCTCCTCCGCGCCCACGTCGTGGGTCCGCACCTCCACCGGTGGCCGGGCCGCCGCGGCGAGCCGTGAGGTGTCGATGTCGGTGGCGACGACCTTGCCGGTGGGCCCGGTCCTCTTGGCGAGCCAGGTCACCACGGACGTGCCGCCCGCACCGACCTCCCAGCAGCGCCAGCCGGCTCCGACACCGAGGCGCTCGAGGTGCCGGAAGGTCGTGGGGTCGAAGAGGGAGGCGAAGGCGTCGAAGCGCTCCCCCGCCTCGCTCTGCCGGTTGTCCAGGAGGTAGCCGTCGGGTCGCGTCATGCCGACGATCATCCCAGCCGCCCTCCTCACCGGAGACTCCCGACGCTCCGTCCACAGGCGGGAACAAAGCGGAACTGGCTGCTCCCACAGGCTTACCCGCACTTCGCGCCGGACTGGCACACTGACCGGGCACGGCGCGAAAGCGTTGCACGGGGAGATCCACGCGAGGAGATCCAGATGTCCATGGCAGGAAATCTGCGGAAGGTCACGGGGCTGAGCCGGGTCGGCGGCCTGCGCAAGGTGGCGCGGCTGGGCCGGCGGCGGCCGCGCGTGGACCTGAGCCATCCCGCCAGGTCGCCGCTGGGCTCCTCGGTGGTGAACTGCGTCATCTACCGGGACGGTGTCCGGGTTCCGGGCGGCGCGGACCTGGTGGAATCCGTGAAGGCGGTGCGCAAGAACGGTGAGGGTTTCGTCTGGCTGGGGCTGCACGAACCGACGGACCGTGAGTTCACCGGCATCGCCGAGCTGTTCGACCTGCACCCCCTGGCGGTGGAGGACGCGGTCGAGGCCCATCAGCGGCCGAAGCTGGAGCGGTACGGGGACACGCTCTTCGCGGTGTTCAAGACCGTCTGCTACGTGGAGCACGAACAGCTGACGGCGACCAGCGAGGTGGTGGACACCGGCGAGATCATGCTGTTCGTCGGTGAGGACTTCGTCATCACGGTGCGGCACGGGCGGCACGGCTCGCTGGGCCCGCTCCGGGAGGAACTGGAGGCCGACCCGCGCCAGCTCGCGAAGGGACCGTCGGCGGTGCTGCACGCGATAGCGGACCACGTGGTGGACGAGTACCTGAACGTCACGGACGCCGTGCAGGCGGACATCGACCAGGTCGAGACGGACGTGTTCTCGGAGAGCGGCGCCCGTGCGGACCCCGGGCGGATCTACCAGCTGAAGCGGGAACTCCTGGAGCTGAAGCGGGCGGTGGTGCCGCTGGCACGGCCGGTGGAGGACCTGGCGACCGAGCAGATACGTGTGGTCGACCCCGAGATACGGGCCTACTTCCGGGATGTGCTGGACCACCTGATGCGGGCCAAGGAACAGATCGCCTCGTTCGACGAGTTGCTCAACTCGATTCTGCAGGCGCACCTCGCGCAGGTGACCGTCGCCCAGAACGAGGACATGCGGAAGATCACCGCGTGGGCGGCGGTGATCGCGGTGCCGACGATGGTCTGCGGCGTCTACGGCATGAACTTCGATCACATGCCGGAGCTGCACTGGCGTTTCGGTTATCCGCTCGTCATGGGCGTGATGGCGCTCGCCTGCGCCGCTCTCTACCGGGGCTTCAGGCGCAACGGCTGGCTCTGACACCGCCGGGGCCGGCGCGCAGGGGCGCCGCGGCGGGTACCGGTCGCGCGGCTCAGCCCGTCCAGGCGGGGTGGCGCGGGTCGTCGGCGCGGACGAGGACGTCGGCGGTGCCGGCCGGGTCGGTCTCGGAGGTGTAGCGCTCGAAGGCGGGGAGCGTCCAGTGACCGCTCTCCGGGGTGTGGCGGCGCAGGGCGCCCGGGGAGAGCAGGAGGTGGACGGTCAGGTCGAAGGGGAACCAGTGACGCAGCAGAAAGGGGCCGTGCAGCAACAGCACACCGCCCGGCGGGAGCTGGACGTAGGAGCTCCGCGTGGCACGGTCGGCGACCGGATCCCACAGGTCGGGCAGGACGCGGCCGTCGCCCCCTGGATCGAGCGGGGTGAAGACCTCACGCCATAGGGCACTCGTGTCGAACCAGCCGCCGTAGTAGGACTCCACGTCCCGTCGTCCGTGCTCCAGGCGGAGCGAGGCGGGACGCAGAAAGCCCTCCGTGTCCACGACGAGCGACGGTCTGCCGCGCACCCGCAGCGCCTCGGCGACCCGCTCGGCCAGCTCTCCCGGCCGCGCGGCGGGCGCCCCGTCGACCGCGACACGGGGCCAGACGCTCCCGTCCGCCGGCTCCAGCGCGAGCAGCCGGTCCGCGAGCTGATCGGCAAGCCGGTCCCAGGTGATCGCTTCAAGTCGCACAGACCCATGATGCCGGGTGCTGACACGCCCCCGGGAAGCCCCCTTGCTCGGCGGGCGGGGCGGGAAGGGGAGAGGTGGGGTGGGGTGGGGTGGGGCGGGGGGAGGGGAGGGGAGGGGGGGAAGTCCCCCAGGATGGTGCGCGGCGGCGGGAGCGGGAATGAACCGCGTATGACTCGTCCTGTCCCTCCGCCCTCCCCCGGGGGACCCGTCGTCGTGCAGCCGCTGCGGCGCAAGCGGTGTGCCGGGTGCCGGCGCGGGCCGTTGTCGCTGCTGATGCTGGAGGAGGGGGCGCCGCGCTGCCTGGACTGTGCCGACCTGGGGCATCTGGTGTTCCTGCCGCGCGGTGACGCCGCGCTGACGCGCAGGGCACGGGAGGAGAGCGCGCTGTGGGCGGTGGTGGTGCGGTACAACCGGCGCCGGAGCCGGTACGAGCGCCAGGGCCTGCTCGTGGAGGAGGGTGCCCTGACGCGGGCCGAGGCCAGGTGCCTGGCGGACGCCGAGGCGAGGGACCGGCGGCGGGCACGGGACGCGAAGCGCAGGGCGGTGGAGGACGGGCGTTTCACGGAGACGTTCGCGGCGGAGATCCGCCGGCTGTTCCCGGGGTGCCCCGGGGAGCGGGCACGGGAGATCGCCGCTCACGCGTCCCAGCGGGGCAGTGGGCGGGTCGGGCGTACCGCGGACGGGCGGGCGCTGTCGCAGGGGGCGGTGGTCTCGGCGGTGACGGCCTCCGTACGGCACCTGGACACGCCGTACGACCAGCTGCTGATGAGCGGCCTGTCCCGGCAGGAGGCGCGGCGGCGGATCGCCGCGCCGGTGGAGGACGTGCTGCGGGGCTGGGGCCGGCGGGAGGCGGCCGATGCCGGCTGAGCGCACGTGGGACCGACGTGGACACGCGGACGGGCGGGTGCGCGGCCACACGGGCGGGCGCGGCTGGACACGGCACGCGGCCGGGCGCGGGCGGGCGCGGGCGGATGCGGGCACGGGACGCGGACCGGCACGGACGGGCGCGGGCGACGGGGACGCGGGCGGACACGGCTGGGCACGGCACGCGGCCGGGCGCGGGCGGATGCGGGCACGGGGGACGCGGACCGGCGCAGGCGGCGGGCCGTCGGCCGCTCTGCGGGGATGTCCCCGGCGACGTATCGTGGCCGAAAGCGTGCCCGCGGAGCCGAGAACGCGCCCTGAGCGGAAAGAGTGCCCGCACGATGTCGTGAGACTGCCGGATGTGTGCCGGACGCACCCCGGGAGCGAGCCGGAGACGTGCTGTCCGAGACGCACGGGCCCCGGCCGGCCCCGGTGCTCCGGTCTGCGTACGCGAGGAAGACGACCATGGCCGATCCCAAGGGGTTCATGCACACGCCGCGCCGGGAGTGGCCGCGGCGCCCGGTCGGGGAACGGGTCCACGACTGGGCCGAGGTCTACGTCCCGGACGCGCTGCTGCCGCTGATCGGCGCGCAGGCCGACCGCTGCATGGACTGCGGCATCCCCTTCTGCCACGACGCGTGCCCGCTGGGCAATCTGATCCCCGAGTGGAACGACCTGGTCTCCCGCGCCGACTGGCGGGCGGCGAGCGAACGGCTGCACGCCACGAACAACTTCCCGGAGTTCACCGGCAGGCTGTGTCCGGCGCCCTGCGAGGCGGGGTGTGTGCTCGCGATCAATCAGCCGGCGGTCACCATCAAGAACGTCGAGTGCGCGATCGCCGACCGGGCGTGGGAGGAGGGGTTCGTCCCGCCGCGTCCGCCGGAGCGGCTGTCCGGGAAGACCGTGGCGGTGATCGGCTCGGGTCCGACGGGGCTCGCGGCGGCGCAGCAGCTGACGCGGGCGGGGCACACGGTCGCCGTGTACGAGAGGGACGACCGGATCGGCGGGCTGATGCGGTACGGCATCCCCGAGTTCAAGATGGAGAAGCGGCATCTGGACCGCCGGCTCGACCAGATGCGGGCCGAGGGGACCAGGTTCCGTACGTCGACGGCGGTGGGGCGGGACGTGCCGGCGGACGAGCTGCGGGCGCGGTACGACGCGGTGGTCGTCGCCACGGGGGCCACGGCGTGGCGGGAGCTCCAGGTGCCGGGCCGGGAGCTGGCCGGGATCCACCAGGCGATGGAGTACCTGCCGCTGGCGAACCGGGTGCGCGAGGGGGATCTGGAGGTCTCGCCGCTGTCCGCGGCGGGCCGGCACGTGGTGATCGTGGGCGGTGGCGACACCGGCGCCGACTGTCTGGGGACGGCGGTGCGGGACGGGGCCGCGTCGGTCACCCAGCTGGACATCTACGCGCAGCCGGGTGAGGCGCGCGACGAGGACGCGGAGCCGTGGCCGACGTATCCGAAGATCTACCGGCTGTCGGCGGCGCACGAGGAGGCGCGGGAGCTGCGGACCGCTCCCGCGGCGGACGCGGACGCGCGGCTGTTCGCGGCGTCCACGCTGCGGTTCGACGGGGACGGCGGGGGGCACGTGCGGTCGCTGCACCTCGTGGAGGTCGATGAGCTGCGGCAGCCGCTGCCGGGGCCCGGTCGTACGGTTCCGGCCGATCTGGTCCTGCTGGCCCTCGGCTTCTCCGGGCCGGACCTCGGGGACGGGCTCGTCGGTCAGCTGGGTCTGGCTGTGGACGCCCGTGGCAGGCTGGCCCGGGACTCCGGCTTCGGGACCGGGGTGCCGGGGGTGTTCGCGGCCGGGGACGCGGCGCGCGGCCAGTCGCTCATCGTGTGGGCCGTCGCGGAGGGGCGGGCGGTGGCGGCCGCCGTGGACCGTTATCTGACCGGCAGTTCGTGGCTGCCGGCGCCGATAACGCCCCACGATCGCCCGATGGCCGTGTGACGGCCCCTGCACCGCGTAAGAGTCACCGTCGGCCGTCGCCGAGTCAGAGCACCCCACCGGTCACCGACGGCCGGCACCGCGTCAGGCCACCCGGCCCGGTCACCGTCGGCCGTCACCGCGTCAAGGCACCTCGCCCGGTCACCGTCGGCCGTCACCGCGTCAAGGCACCTCGCCCGGTCACCGTCGGCCGTCACCGCGTCAGGCCGCCCGGCCCGGTCACCGTCGGCCGTCACCGCGTCAAGGCACCTCGCCCGGTCACCGTCGGCCGGCACCGCGTCAGGCCGCCCGGCCCGGTCACCGTCGGCCGGTCAGCGTTTCCGTGCCACCGCGCCGTATCCCGGGATCACGCCGTCGTCCTGCCCGGGGACCGGGTCGCCCAGTTCGGGGTGCCAGCGGTGGACGGTCTCGACGCCGGGCGGTACCAGGTCGAGGCCGTCGAAGAAGTGGGTGAACTCGGCGCGGGAGCGCAGGGCGAGGGTGACGCCGGCCGACTTGAGCCGGGCCGTGGCGACCGCGGACTCCTCGGGGGTGAAGTCGGCGGTGGCGTGGGTCATCATCAGGTGGCTGCCGGGGGCCAGTTCGGACAGCAGCCGGGCGACCAGTTCGTGGGCGCCGTCCTCGTCGGGGACGAAGTGCAGGACGGCGACCAGGGACAGCGCGACCGGGCGGTCGAGGTCGAGGGTCTGTTTCGCGCCCGCCAGGATGGCGTCCGGGTCGCGTACGTCGGCCTGGAGGTACTCGGTCGTTCCCTCGGGTGTGCCGCGCAGCAGGGCCGCCGCGTGGGCGAGCACGATGGGGTCGTTGTCGCAGTAGACGACGCGGGCGTCCGGCGCGACCCGCTGGGCGATCTGGTGCAGGTTGGGTTCGGTGGGGATGCCGGTGCCGATGTCCAGGAACTGCCGCACGCCCTGCTGGGCCAGCCAGCGCGTGGCGCGGTGCATGAAGGCGCGGTTGACGCGGGCCATCACCGGCACCCGGGGTTCGAGGGCCAGCATCTGGCGGCCCATCTCCTCGTCGACGGGGTAGTTGTCCTTGCCGCCGAGGTACCAGTCGTACATCCGGGCGGGATGCGGTCTGCTGGTGTCGATCACGACGGCCGTGGGGTCCTGCCCTGTCATGCGGCGCTCCGTGGGCGTAGGGGGTGGTCGCTGTGGCGGGTGAGGGTGGATCACGTCGGTTCCGGGCCAGGCAAGTCGAGACACGCGGTAAAAACAAGGGTTGTTCAGGACAGCAGGAAGTCCGCCTCCCCGGCTTTCGCGCCCAGGATGAAGGCGGTCATCTCGTCCGTGGTGTAGATCAGGGCGGGGCCGTCGGGGTCGGTCGACTGGCGCAGGGCTATGCGTCCGTCGGCCAGTTTCATCGCTTCCAGGCAGTTGCCTCCGTTGCCGCCGCTCCAGGGCTTGTGCCAGCCCTCGCTGCCCAGCTCCCGCGCGGGCATGCCGTTGTAGACGCGGACTCGCGGCTTGATGAGGTCCATTCACAGCTCCTTGCGGAGATCCCGCAGGATCTCCTTCGTGCGTTGTGCCGTGGCGGCCTGTGCCGCCATGCGGTCCATGACCTCCAGGTGGGCCGCCACCTCGGAGCGCGCGTCCAGGTAGACGGCGCCGGTCAGGTACTCGCTGTAGACCATGTCGGGGAGTTCCGGCACGGCGAACCGGAACAGGACGAAGGGCCCGTACGTCCCCGCGTGGGGGCCGTTGGCGAACGGGGCCACCTGGAGCGTCACATGGGGCAGCATCGTGGCGTCGAGCAGTCGGTCGATCTGTGCGCGCATCACGTCCGGGCCGCCGACCGGGCGGCGCAGTGCCGTCTCGTCGATGACCGCCCAGAAGCGGGGGGCGTCGGAGCGGGTGAGCAGTGCCTGGCGCTGCATGCGCAGGGCGACATGGCGCTCGATGTCCTCGGGGCTGGTCTCGCCGATGGCGCCGGACTTGAGGACACCGCGCGCGTAGTCCTCGGTCTGGAGCAGTCCGGGCACGAAGTGCGGCTCGTAGGAGCGGATCAGGGCGGCCGCGCCCTCCAGGCTGACGTACATCGAGAACCAGCCGGGCAGGATGTCGTGGAACCGCTGCCACCAGCCGGGTCTGTTGGCCTCCTCGGCCAGCAGGACGAAGAGTTCGGCCTCGTCGTCGGGGACGTCGTAGGCCTTGAGCAGCAGCTGGAGGTACGGGATCTTGAGGGCGACCTCGGCCGTCTCCATGCGGCGGACGGTGGCGGGGGCGACCCGGAGGACGCGTGCGGCTTCCTCGCGTTTCAGGCCGGCACGCTCCCGCAGGTCCAGCAGACGCCGACCGAGGACGACCTGGCCCACGGTCGGCGCGGACCGGGGTTCGCTCACGCTCCCACCTCCGACACTTCCCTCGTTCCCGACACCTGCCGGCGCCTGCCGCGCGTGCGGCACTTCCGGCGCCTGCTGCTGAAAGACCCCTCGCGGCCCGGGAGATCCCGCTCCGGTCCGTCTCCGGCCGGGGGTGGCTCCACAGGCCTGCGGCGCCGTTCGACGACCTCTCCGCCGGCCCGTCACGGGTCGGCGGCGGTCCCAATTGGCGCCGCTCTGAGTGCTGTTGCGAGCAGTGTGCCACGGCCTTTGACCGAGTCACACAACACTCTGCATTTTTCAGAGTGACACTTGCCAAGTGTTCATGGCACCGAGATAGTGGCAAGCGTGATTCCGTCCGCGCCCTTAGGAACAGACGTCGCCCCGGACCGCCCCGGTCCGGGTGCCGATGGGGTTCTCCCCGCTCGTCCACGGTCGAGCACGGGGGAGGCAGCAGCATCCGGCGAAGGTGCAGCAGAACGCCGGTTCCACTTCGAGCTGGCCGTCCATCCGGGCTGCCCCGCGCAGGCGAGACGGCTGGCGCGTGCCCGGCTGGACGCGTGGTCGGTGTGCGCCGAGACCCGTGACGACGCCGTCCTGGTCGTCTCGGAGCTGGTCACCAACGTGGTGGTGCACACCGCGAGCAGCCGGGTGGTGTGCGAACTGCGCGACCAGGACGGCACGGTGCGCGTCGCCGTGCTCGACGAGGGCTGCGCCTCCGACGCCCCCCATCCCTACCCGCGGCGGCCCGACGAGGAGCACGGGAGGGGGTTGCTCCTCGTCGGCACGCTGTGCAGGGCCTGGGGGGCCCACGAGCACGGCACGGGCCTGCTGGTCTGGGCCGACCTCCCCCACCGGACGGCGGCGGCCCGCGGCACGGGTGAACTCCCCGGCGGACCGGCCGCGTACGGCGAGGCGGGCGAGCACGGCACGGTCGGCGGTGCCGGCCGGTCCGCCGCCCCCGGCGCACCCGGTGTCCGCCCCGCGGCGGACGATCTGGGCTGCCGCGACGACCTCGGCTGGGGCACGCGTCCCAAGCCGGGCCCGACGGGCGACCAGGACGAGAGCGTGCCGCCGAAGCCCCGGAACGGCGCGGAACCGGAGCCGGTGCGGGTCCCGCGGCAGGGTACGGAGCCGGGACGGGTCGCGGAGCCGGGACGGCACCCGGCGGAGCGGGAGCACGGATGAGGGCGCGGGTGAACGGCGCCGCCGCGCACGGCCGTCCGCTGGGTCTGGACACGCTCGTCCACCTCGGACGGATGCGCCCGGCGCCGGAACCCGCCGCGGAGCCGCGGCCGGCGCACGCTCTGGCCGTGCCGGAGGGCATGACGGCGCCGCTCGGCTGTGACGCCGTGGCCGTGCCGGCTCTGGTCGGACAGATGATCGTCCCCCGGCTGCCGCGGGTCGGGTGCGTGTACGCCGACGGCACCCGCTGGTGGTGGATCGTGCCGGCGGACTCCGACTACGCCCTCCCCTGGCCGGCGCCCGCCCACTACGCGTCCGGCGCGCGCGTCCCGCACGAGGCCCGGCTGATCCACCGTCCCGAGGGCACGATCCCGTACACCCCGCCGATCCCCCTCTATCTGGCCCTGTGCCGGGTCACCGGAACGAACCCGGACTGGTCCCGTCCTCTCACGGCCTAGACATCCCGACCGGACGGTCTGTCCCGCTCCGGACCGGCCCCCGCCGACCCCCTCCCGCCGTCCGCGCCCCTCCCCCTCACGCCTCCGCCTCCCGCGACCCCTTCACGCCCCCGGCACCTCCGCACGCGCCCTGCCCCGCCGCCGTCCGGCCCGGGATAGTGGCCGTTTGGTCCGGTCCCGGGGAGGTTCGCGGTGCGCAGCAGGCGGGAGGAAGTCGGTCCCGAGGTGTCGCAGTCGGAACGGCTGCTGTTCGGAGGGCCGCTGCGGTACGACATGGGGTGGAACGAGCACTCCGACGCGTTCCTGGAGCTCGGCTTCCGGGCGATGATGGCGCGGTTGCCCGGCATGCTCGCGTCCAGTCTCCGGCTGGCCCGGCAGGCGGACCCCGCGGCCGCGCGGACGGTGCTGCTCGCCGAGGTGGGGCGGGGCGTGGCCCAGGCGGTGAGCCTGCTGGCCGTGAACAGCGCGCTGGGCAGCCTGCTCACCGGACCGGACGTCGGACAGCGGCTGCGGGCCGCCGTTCCCGCGCTGGCGGTCATGGCCGCGGTCCTGCTGGTCGCGGCGCTGCTGCGGGCCGCCTCCGTCTACGCGACCGGACGGCTCGAACCCAAGGTGGAACGGGTGGCGACCGAGCTGTACCTGGAGCGGGCGGCGAACGTCGAGCTGGCCGCGATCGAGGACCACGCCTTCCACAAACTGCTGGACACCGCGCAGTACGGTGCCCAGTCCGCGCGCCGGATGATCTCGTACAGCGCCCGCGTGATCAACGCGATGATCTCGCTGATCGCGGCGGCCGGCGTGCTGACCGTGCTGCACCCCGCGCTGCTGCCGCTGCTGGTCACCATGACGCTGCCCAGCGCCTGGAGCGCCCTGACCAACGCCCGGCGCCGGTACGAGTCCTTCCACACGTGGGTGCAGCACGCCCGCGCCGGGCATCTGATCGGCAGTCTGCTCACCGAGCCGGGCGCGGCACCGGAGATCCGGGTGCACGGCGTCGGCCCGTTCCTGCTGCGGCACTTCCGGGCCATGGCGGAGACGGCGGAGACGGAGCAGGCCCGGCTGTCCCGGCTGGCCGCCCGTACCGGCCTGATCGCCGCCACCTGGACCGGTGTCGCCACCCTCGCCACGTACGCCACACTGGGCGCGCTGCTGCTGGGCGGCACGATGGCCCTGTCGGTGGCCGGTACCGCGGTCATCGCGATCCGCACGGGGTCGGCGAGCCTCGACACGCTGGTGCTGGAGATCAACCAGTTGCACGAGGAGGCCCTGTTCGTGGGGGATCTCCAGCGGCTGTACGTGGAGGCGGCCGAGCGGGCCATCCCGGCCGGCGGGGAACCGCTGCCCGAGGATCCCAAGGAGATCCGCTTCGAGAACGTCACCTTCGGCTACCCGGGCGACGCGGCCCGTCCCGCCCTCGACGACGTCTCCCTCTCGCTGCCGCTCGGCCGGATCATCGCGCTGGTCGGCGAGAACGGCTCGGGCAAGACCACTCTGGTCAAGCTGCTCGCCGGCCTGTACACGCCGGACCGGGGCCGGATCCACTGGGACGGGGTCGACGCCGCGACCGCGGACCGACGGATGCTCGCCGAGCGCATCGCGATGGTGGCCCAGGACTTCAAGCGGTGGCCCTTCACCGCCCGGGTGAACATAGCCGTCGGCCGCTCGTCCGCCCCCCTCACCGAGGAGCGGCTGGCCTCGGCGGTCTCGGAGGCGGGAGCCGAGGAGGTCGTGGCCGACCTGCCGCACGGTCTGGACACGCTGCTGGCCCGGAACTTCAGCGGCGGCCACGAACTGTCGGGCGGTCAGTGGCAGCGGCTCGGCATCGCGCGGGCCGCCTACCGGCGCGGGCACATCCTGATCGTGGACGAGCCGACGGCGGCCCTGGACGCGCGGGCGGAGCTGGAGGTCTTCGAGAAGATCAGGGCGCTGGCGGGCAACGGCCAGACCGTCGTCCTGATCACCCACCGGCTCGCCTCGGTCCGCCACGCCGACCTGGTGCACGTCCTGGAGCAGGGGCGGCTGGTCGAGTCCGGGACACCGGAGGAGCTGCTGGCCAGGGGCGGGGTCTACGCGGAGCTGTACGCGCTGCAGGCGGAACAGTTCACGGCGCCGGTGTCCGCCCCCGAACCGGCGGCCTGAGCGGCTCGGACGGTGCCGGGTGTACGGCCCCGCTCCCGCTCAGTCGGCGGAGTCGTGACCGCGCACGATCACGAGGAAGGTGTCCGTCGCGAGGTCCATCACGACCTCGGCGGGCAGCCCCTCGAGCCGCCGCGCTCGCGCGAATTCCTCCGCGGGCCACGATCCCCGCGGACCGCCGGCGGGAAAGCGGCCGACCACCGTTCGCCCGTTCACCATCTCGCACCTCCAGAAGGCGTCGTACTTATTGGAGTTAACGCCCGGGAGGAGGAAAACGCCTCGCCCAGTGATGCGACCGATACATGGTCGACACCTTTGGCGCAGGAGTGCGACGTTCCGTGTCAGTCGTCGTACTCGTCGTGATGGCGGAGCCGGTCGCTGCCCTGGGGGCGCCGCCCGAGTGCCGTCAGGTCGAGCAGGCCCCCGATGGTGCCGAGTCCGTCCAGCCCGTCGTCGTGGACCGAGTAGGTGTGGAAGACCCGGTCGCGTTCCCGGAGGAAGCAGCTGAGACCCGGGCGCTCGACGGGCTGCCCGGCGCGGTCCACGGTCGCCTCGAAGTCGCGGTTGAAGTCGCTGTGGCAGGAGGAGTACCAGGGCACGGCCCAGCCCATCCGTGCCTTGAACGGCAGGATCCGGGTGAACGGCGCCCGGGAGACGGCCGCGAAGGAGGTGTTGCGGGCCCGCAGGTGGGCGAGGTGCCCCACCTGGTCGAGGAAGGCCGAGCAGCACGGGCAGCCCGCGTCCCACTCGGGCGCGAACATGAAGTGGTGGACGACGAGCTGGGCCCGGCCCTCGAAGAGGTCGCGCAGGGTCGCCTTCCCGTCGCCGCCCTCGAAGACGTACTCCGGGTCGACCTCGACCATGGGCAGCCGCCGCCGCTCGGCGCCGAGCGCCGCCCGCGCTTCGCCGACCGCCTCCTCCTTGCGCTGCAACTCCTCGCGCGCCGCGCGCCACTGCTCGCGCGAGACGATCTCCGGAAGCGACATGGGCCCTCCTGTACGACGGTCGGTTCAGGGTGCTGACCGCCGTCGCGCGCAGAACTCATCGGAGCGCCGCGACTCTTTTTTCGCTTTTTTCGCCGCGGCTGCGGGAGATCAGCCCGAGGACCTCAGGCCCAGCACCTCCTCGGCCTCCTCCACCGCCCGTGCCAGGGCCTCCGGCCGCGGCCGCAGCGCGCCCACCACGGTGTCGATCCGCCGCAGTCCGGCCCGTTCCAGCAGCCGCTTCTCGTTCGTCACCCACTCCCCGCGCTCCGCCAGCACGGCGTGGGCGGTCTGCGCGGCGGCCAGGGCGAGCGCGCCGGCGACCTCGGTGAGACGGGCGTGCGGCGCGTGGTTGGCCTTGGCGTAGGAGAGGGTGGCGCGGGCGGTGCCGTACCAGCGCTCGGGGGCGCTGCGGCGGAGGGCTTCGGGGTAGGCGGCGGGGCGGGGCAGCCGGCCGCGCAGCACCTGGTTGACGGCCAGCTCGGCCACGATCAGGTAGCTGGGGATCCCGGCGAGGTGGAAGAGGAGCGGCTCCACGCGGAACCGTCCCTGTTCCGCCTCGGCCAGTTCGTGTTCCACGACGTCGAGGTCCCGGTAGTGCACGTCGACCCGCCGGCCGTCGACGGTCAGCCACGCGCCGCCGTTGAACACGCCGCCGCCCCAGGCGCCGACCTCGCACACCTCGCCCTCCCAGCCGAGGGCCCGCAGGTCGTCGGGGTCGAAGGGGCCGCGGTAGTAGACCGCCAGGTCCCAGTCGCTGTCGGCGGTGTGGGTGCCCTGGGCCCGTGATCCGCCGAGGGCCACGGCGCGGACCGTGGGAAGGGCGGCCAGCCGGCCGGCCGTGGCGGAGAGGAACTCGGCGTCGGAGAGGGCGGGCATGACGGTCCTTCCGGGAGGGGCGAACGGCCGGTGCGGGGATCGTAGGGCGGACCCGGCCGCTCCGGCGACCGCATTGCCCCCCGGCGCACACGGCCGGGGTACGGGGCCGCATCGCCCCCGGCGCGTACGGCCGGGGCGGCGCCCGCGTTGCCGGTGGCGCGCGCGGCCGGGGTACGGCAACCGCGTTGCCGGTGGCGCGCGCGGCGAAAATCGCGTGCGCGGGACCGGGCCGTCCCCGGATGATCGGAAGGCTGTCCGCCGCCGATCCCAGGAGCCGCCGTGATCAAGCGAGTTACCGTACCCGGGCTGTTTCCGCCGCCCACCTACTCCCACGCCTCCGTCGTCGAGGCGGGCACCGCGATCGCGTTCCTCGCGGGTGCCGTGCCCCTGGACGAGATGGGCGAGCTGGTCGGACCGGGCGACCCGGTGCGGCAGGCCGAGCAGGTGATCGGCAACCTGCGGGAACAACTGCGTGCCGTGGGGAGCGGCCTGGAACACGTACTGGCGACCGAGGTGTACGTGGTGAGCGAGGAGACCTCGGCGCTGTCGGCGGTGTGGGAGGTGGTCGAGTCCTCGGGACTGAGCCGGGGGCCGCACTCCTCGACCCTCCTCGGGGTCTCCTGCCTCGGCTACACCGGCCAGCTGGTGGAGATCACGGCCACGGCGGTGGTCCCGGAGGGTGCCGCGGTCCTGGGAGCTGCCGAGGCCCTGGAAGGCGCCGCGGCCCTGGAAGGTGAGGACGCGTGATGACGTCCCCCGTCGTCCTGCGCCGCGCGGTGGCCGCCGACGCCCACGCAGCCGCCGGTGTCTGGCTGCGGTCCTTCGACGCCGCGCTGCCCACGGTCGTCCGGCCACGCTCCGACGACGACGTGCGCGCCCACATCCGTGACGTGGTCATCCCCCTCCGGGAGACCTGGGTCGCGGAGACCACGGCCGTGGGCGGGGGCGGCGGAGAGGGCGCCGGGGGCGACGAGGGCAGCGGCGGAGAGGGGGCCGGGCGCGGGGACAGGGCCGGTGTGATCGTGGGGCTGATGGTGCTCGACGGCGACCATCTGTCCCAGCTCTACCTGGATCCCGCCTGGCGGGGCCGCGGCCTGGGCGACCGGTTCGTCGCGCTGGCCAAGGAACGCAGTCCGGGCGGACTCTCGCTGTGGACCTTCCAGGTCAACAAGCCCGCCCACCGCTTCTACGAACGGCACGGTTTCACCGCCGCCGAGTTCACCGACGGCAGCGGCAACGAGGAGCGGGAACCGGACGTACGGTACGAGTGGCGCCCCTGAGCCACGCCTCGCGGACCCGCGAAGACCGGGGAGACGTCGTCCCCTACGGCAGACCCGCCGCGTCCGCTGCCGTGCGCAGGACCTCACGGAGCATCTCCGGGGTCAGACGGCCGGTGAAGGTGTTGCGCTGGCTGACGTGGAAGCAGCCGAAGAGGTCCAGGCCGTCGAGCGCGACGTGAGCGCCGTGGGCGAAGACCGGCCGGGGACGGGGGACGGTCCAGCCCGCCGCACCGAACGCGGGCAGTGCGGCCTGCCAGCCGAAGCCGCCCAGGACCACGGCGGCCCTGAGCGTGGGACGCAGCAGCTCCAGTTCGCGCACCAGCCAGGGGCGGCAGGTGTCGCGCTCGCCCGGGGTGGGTCTGTTGGCGGGCGGTGCGCAGTGCACGGGGGCGGTGACGCGGACCCCGTACAGTTCCAGGCCGTCGTCGACACCGACGGAGGTGGGCCGCGAGGCCAGCCCCACGTCGTACAGCGCCTGGTACAGCACGTCTCCGGAACGGTCGCCGGTGAACATGCGGCCGGTACGGTTGCCGCCGTGCGCGGCGGGAGCCAGCCCGACGATCAGCAGGCGGGCGTCGGCGGGCCCGAACCCGGGCACCGGGCGTCCCCAGTACGTCCACTCCTCGAACGCGGCCCGCTTGGTCCGGGCCACTTCCTCGCGCCACTCCACGAGCCGGGGGCACGCCCGGCAGCCCTCGATACGCCGGTCCAGCCGCGCAAGGCCGCCCTCGCCGTCCATACGCCCACGGTAATCCGGAGCCCCCCGAACACGCCCCTCGCCTCTCCCCGCGCCGGCCGCCTCCCCGGACCTGCCGCGACACGAAGGCGACTCAGGCCCCGAAGTTCGGACCGCTCGATCGGTCCTCCGGCCGAAGCCGCTGACGAGCTGCCGCGAGCCGCTGCTCGTAGTCGGGCGCGAACAGATCGGGAAGCGCCTTGTCCAGCGTTCCGGCGATGCGACGGATCGGTGCCCACACCGCCGGATCGTCGACGACGCGGCTGAGGTCCGTCATCTGCAGCCTCTCCAGCCAGTGCGACAGCACCAGCGCCTCGTCACTCGTGAGCTTGATCGACACCTGGCCATCACCCATGCGCACCCCCACGGCTCGGCCCCCGTCCCCGACGACACGAACCTACTGGCCTTCGCCCCCGGCCGGACCAGAAGGGCCCCTCCCTCGCCGGAAATCGTGTCCCGGTCCTCTCCCGCGTCGCGTTAAGGTCGGCAGTATGGCTCTGGCTTCCGAAGGCGTGGACGACGACGGGCACCGTCACACCGGTGGTCCGGGCGGGGCGGGCGCGCCGCGGACCGGCGCCGCTTCCACCGCCGGACCGCACCCCGGCGCTCAGGCCGATCCCCGGCCCGGTGAGCGGGACGGGTCCGGGCCGGACGGGGGCCCTCTCGATGCTCAGGTCGCCGCCGCGACGGCCGCGGCCGTCGCGGCGGGTCCCGCGGCCGGTGAGTCCGTGCGGATCGACAGCTGGATCTGGGCCGTGCGTCTGATCAAGACCCGCTCCCAGGGCGCCACCGCGTGCCGGGGCGGGCACGTCCACGTCAACGGTGAGCGGGTGAAGCCCGCCTATTCCGTGCGCGTCGGCGACGAGGTGCGCGTGCGGAGCGAGGGCCGGGAGCGTGTCGTGATCGTGAAGCGCCTGATCCGCAAGCGGGTCGGTGCCCCGGTGGCCGTGCAGTGCTACATCGACAACTCCCCTCCTCCGCCGCCCCGCGAGTCCGTGGCCCCCGCGGGCCTGCGCGATCCTGGTACCGGCCGCCCCACCAAGCGCGACCGGCGTGAGCTGGAGCGTCTGCGCGGGCCGGCGGGTCTTGGCACGCTCGGGACAGCGGGCGGGACCGGCGAGCACGGTGGCAGCGGCAGGCGGAGCGGATCCGGCGGCACGGGCCGGTCCGGCCGGCCGGACAGCCGCGGCCGCTGACCCGAGCCGGAGACCTCCGGTGCTCCCGGGCCGCCCTCACCGCAGCACTCCTGAACCGCCCCGGCGCACCGGACAGGGACGGCGTGGCCGCTCAGGCCGCGGGCACGGCCCTGACCCAGATCCCGTCCGGGGTCAGATACGTCTGGACCTCCAGTCCCGCTTCCTCCAGCGCTGATTCGAACTGCTGCCTGGTCAGGGGACGGCTGCGGAAGGTCTGGGTCCAGGAGGCGTCCGGGAAGTCGTACTCGGCGCGTACCGAGTCCACTCCGTCGCCCGCCGGTTCCGCGGAGACGATCCGGACGGTGAAGCCGCTCGGATCGGCCCGTTCCCGTGGGACGTTCGTGTGGTAGTCCAGGCCCTCCCGCTGGATGAGGACGCAGCCGCCCTCGGCCACGTGCCGGACGCAGGTGCGCAGCAGGCCCCGGCGCACCTCGGCGTCTCCGGCGTGCACGAGGAACGACGCGAGCATCACCACGTCGAACTTCTCGTCCAGCGCGAGGCCTTCGATCGGTGTGCATATCGTGCGCGCCCCGCGCACGCGGCCGAGCATCTCGGCGGACTCGTCCACCGCGGTGACCGTGAACCCGCGTTCCAGCAGGGCGTGGGTCACCCGGCCCACGCCGCTGCCCAGTTCCAGGATGTGTGCCCCGGCGGGCACCGCCGCGGCGATGATGTCCGGTTCGTCACCGACGGGGAGCCGTGAGTACAGCTCGACCGCGCAGCCGTCCGGAGTGATCGCACCGGGGCCGGTTCCCTCGTGTCCCTCACGCATTTCGACTGTCATGCCCGGACAACGGACCGGCTCCGCGAACGCGTTCCCGTTCTATCCATGTTCACTCGTTCGAAGGATTCGACTCGGGACGGGCAACCAGGGGCAGGGGGAACCAGCCGTGCCCGATGTACCAGTGCCCGCCCGCGAGCAGGTGGTCGCGGACCGCCCGCTCCACGGAGGTGCGTCCCGGCAGCCCGGCGACCGGGAGGCCCGGGTCGCCGAAGACGAACTGGACGGGTTCGGTGTCCGCGGGGCCGGTGTCCTCGTGGGCGATGCCGAACCGCTTCTGGAAGCGGACGATGTGGGAATCGGCCGGCAGACGGTTCCTCAGCTGCCGGTCGAGCAGCCAGGAATGGCAGACGGCGGCGACCGGCTGCTCCTCGGGGAAGTGCAGCGGGAAGAAGTCCCGGGCCTGTTCCAGGGACCGGTCGCAGGCGGCGGGTGTCAGCGGGCCGCGGAAGTCGGGGATGTGCAGGTTCAGACAGGCGGTGCCCGGCCGGGCCGGCACGCCGTTCGCCGCGACCGCCGCGGCGGTGCGCTCGCCGAGCCGCGCCCGCTCGAACTGCAGCCGTCCCAGCTGGTACACCTCGCCGCGGAAATGGCGGGCGAGCCAGCGCGGCGAGCGCAGTCCGGTGCTGCCGTGGCGGCGGCGGTGCACGGCCATCTGGCGCCCCAGGTCGGCCAGGGTGCGCCGGGTCGTCCCGGCCGGGATGCCGCGTTCCCGGTGGAGGGCGAGGGTGTGCGGATGCGCGGCGAGGAAGACGAACGCGGCGAAGGTGTCGTGGGCGGAGCGCGGGGCCTCGGCGAGCCGCTCGTCGAGGCCCGGGTCGCGTCCGGGCTCGTCGAGGCCCCGGAACAGCTCGTCGACGCACTCCGCGAGGAGGCGGCGGCTGCCGGGATCGCCGGTGACGGTGCGCCTCAGGGCGATCAGTTCGTTGATGTCCTCGTGCGGTACGGCGAGGTCCAGCAGCAGTTCGGGCAGGTCTTCGGCGTCGGGTAACACGGCACGTCCCCCTTCGGCACACGGCGGTGGTGTACGCCCCTGCCGGGGAGTACGTTGCAGACAGGAGTGATGGTCCGATGCGTACGGGCAGTGAACCGGCGACCGCGCGCAGTGCGCTGCGGGTGCGGTTGTGGCTGAGCGTCTGGGGTCTCGCCTGGGCGGTCTTCGGCACGGCGGCGTTCTCGCTCGCCGGGCGTCCCGGCTGGGCGGCCGCGTGCGGGGTGCTGTGGATGGTGGTGACCGTCGACCTGACGATGATCCTCAGGCATCTCCGGCAGGGACCCCACTACCAGCCGGGCCCTGGCGTGCCGCCGTACCGTCCGCCGGAGAGCGGGCCGCCCTTCCGGTCGCCGTCGCGGCACGGCCGCCCCTGACCGGCCGGCCGGTGCCGTCCAGGACCGGGGGCCGGGGGTCGGGGCATCCTGGTCAGGAGTCGAAGCGGGCCGCTTTCAGGTACTGCGGGTTGGGGTCGAGCGCGGCGGCCAGCCGGAAGTGGCGCTTGGCCTGGGCGTCGCGGCCCTGGCGTTCGTAGGTGCGGGCGAGTGCGAAGTGGGCGAAGGCGTTGTCCGGCTCGCGCTCCAGCACGATGGTGAACTCAAGTTCGGCCGGACGTAGTTGGGCTGCGGCGAAGAACGCTCGGGCGCGCAGCAGGCGGGCCGCGGTGTTCTCGGGGTACGCGGCGATGACTTCGTCGAGCAGTTTCACCGCGCCCCGCGGGTCCCGCGCGTTGAGCAGTTGCTCGGCGGCGCGGAAGTCGATGACATGCGTCTCCGGAGTACGTCCGGTCGAACCGCTGGTCTCGGGCACGGCTGAGTCCTTCCCTTGCTGCGGGGTGTCAACGCCCGTACGTGGCCTGCTATTCCGCGCCGGCCCCTCCGGGGTTCCCGTCGGCCGCCGTGGCGTGCGCCCGGCGTACGAGGTCGTCCCACACCTCCGCCACCCGCTTCGTCAGGGCGTCCAGGGGGACGTCGTTGTCGATGACGATGTCGGCGATCCGTGCGCGCTGTTCGCGGGTCGCCTGCGCGGCCATCCGGGCGCGGGCGTCCGCTTCCGTCATGCCGCGCAGCCGGACGAGCCGGTCGAGCTGTGTCCCGGGGGCGGCGTCGACGACGATCACCAGGTCGTACAGGGGCGCCAGGCCGTTCTCGGTGAGGAGCGGGACGTCGTGGACGACGACGGCGTCGGCGGCGGCCTCGTCCTCCAGTTCGCGGGAGCGGGCTCCGACGAGGGGGTGCACGATGGCGTTGAGGGTGGCGAGTTTCGCGGGGTCGGCGAACACGAGGGCGCCGAGCCGCGGGCGGTCCAGGCTGCCGTCGGGGGCGAGGATGTCCGGGCCGAAGGCCTCGACCACGGCGGCGAGACCGGGGGTTCCGGGCGCGACGGCCTCGCGCGCGATGCGGTCCGCGTCGATCAGTACGGCTCCGTGCCCGACGAGCAGCCGTGACACCTCGCTCTTGCCGGCGCCGATGCCGCCGGTCAGGCCCACTTTCAGCATGAGCGGAAGCTTAGGCCCTGCCGTGGGCGGAGCCGTCCCCGGCTCCGGGCGGTCGGGCCCCGCGGTGCCGGGCCCCGGTGCAGGGGACCCCGGGTGCTGGGTCCAGGGTGCTGGACCCCGGGTGCTGGACCCCGGGTGCTGGACCCCGGGTGCTGGGTCCAGGGTGCTGGGCTCCGGGCCTCGCGCGCCGGCCCGGCCCGCCGCCAGGGGGCACCTCCCCCGGCCCCGGCACTACCCCGGTCCGTGCCGGTGTCCCGGCCCCGGCCCTAGCCCTCGCCCTCCCGCTCGGCGAGGAACCGCTCGAACTCGAGCCCGATCTCGTCCGCGGACGGGATGTCGACCGGCTCGGCGAGCATGTTGCCCCGGGTCTCGGCGCCGGCGGCGGCGTCGTACTGGTGCTCCAGGCCCTGGATGAGCGCGGTCAGCTCCTCGTCGCCCTCCTGGATCTGGCGGTCGATCTCGGTCTGCGTCCGGTGCGCTTCCGTGCGCAGGGAGTGGGCGACGCCGGGGAGGACGAGCCCGGTGGCGGCCGTGATGGCCTCCAGGGCGGTCAGCGCGGCGTCGGGGTACGCGGAGCGGGCGATGTAGTGGGGGACGTGCGCGGCGACACCGAGGACGTCGTGGCCGGCCTCGATGAGGCGGTACTCGACCAGCGACGCCGCGCTGCCGGGCACCTGGGCCTCCTCGAAGAGGCTGCTGTGACCGGGGACGAGGTCGGTGCGGTTGCCGTGCGGGGTGAGGCCCACGGGACGGGTGTGGGGCACGCCCATGGGGATGCCGTGGAAGTCCACGCACATGCGCACGCCGAGCCGCTCGACGATCTGCCGTACGGCCGCCGCGAACCGCTCCCACTCGACGTCCGGTTCGGGGCCGGAGAGCAGCAGGAAGGGGGCGCCGGTGGCGTCCTGGACGAGGCGGACCTCGATGGAGGGGACCTCGTAGTCGGTCCAGCGGTCCCGCTTGAAGGTCAGCAGGGGGCGGCGGGCGCGGTAGTCGACGAGCCGGTCGTGGTCGAACCGGGCCACGACCTGGTGGGGCTGTGAGTCGAGGATCCGGTCGACGATCTGGTCGCCGGTCTCGCCCGCGTCGATGTATCCGTCGAAGTGGTAGAGCATGACCAGACCGGCCGACTCCTGGGCGAGCGCCATGTCGACGACGGCCAGCCCCTTCGGCTCCCATGCGTACAAACCCTGCGGATCAAGCACTGTGACCGCTCCTCCTCGTGTTCGTACTGCACAACACTCCGTACGACAGGAGCATTCCCCCTCACGTTGACGTTCCGTC
This sequence comes from Streptomyces sp. NPDC090108, assembly GCF_044747185.1. NCBI lineage: Bacteria > Bacillati > Actinomycetota > Actinomycetes > Kitasatosporales > Streptomycetaceae > Streptomyces > Streptomyces sp. NPDC090108. The sequence continues at coordinate 658,262 of NZ_JBIVDQ010000005.1, read as the reverse complement.
AGCAAGCGGGCCGCGGAAGGAAGAAATCACTTCCCCGGGAGACGGCCGCCAACCCTCCGGGGCGCGGGGAGAACGGCCGCGGATACGCCTGAGGGCCCGCACCTCGAGAGGTACGGGCCCTGCAGGTACTACCGGCTAGTCCCCGTGACGGGGGCTATGCGCCCGGCTGGAGATCAGCTCTGGCCGCCGGCCAGCTTCTCGCGCAGCGCGGCGAGCGCCTCGTCCGAGGCCAGGGCACCGGAGGTGTCCGCGCCCTCGGAGGAGTACGAACCACCGGTCGCGACCGGAGCGGCAGCCTCGCCACCCTCGGCGGCGGCGGCAGCGTCGGCCTCGCGGGACTTGATGACCTGGGCCTGGTGCTGCTCGAAGCGCTGCTGCGCCTCGGCGTACTGGCCCTCCCACGCCTCGCGCTGGGTCTCGTAGCCCTCGAGCCAGTCGTTGGTCTCGGGGTCGAAGCCCTCGGGGTAGATGTAGTTGCCCTGGTCGTCGTAGGACGCGGCCATGCCGTACAGGGTCGGGTCGAACTCGACCGTGGCCGGGTCGGCACCGAAGGCCTCGTTGGCCTGCTTCAGCGAGAGGCTGATGCGACGACGCTCGAGGTCGATGTCGATGACCTTGACGAAGATCTCGTCGTTGACCTGGACGACCTGCTCCGGGATCTCCACGTGGCGCTCGGCCAGCTCGGAGATGTGGACCAGGCCCTCGATGCCCTCGTCCACGCGGACGAACGCACCGAACGGAACCAGCTTGGTGACCTTACCCGGGACGACCTGACCGATCTGGTGGGTCCGGGCGAACTGCTGCCACGGGTCTTCCTGCGTCGCCTTCAGCGACAGGGAGACACGCTCGCGGTCCATGTCGACGTCGAGGACCTCGACGGTGACTTCCTGGCCGACCTCGACAACCTCGGAGGGGTGGTCGATGTGCTTCCAGGAGAGCTCGGAGACGTGGACGAGACCGTCGACGCCACCCAGGTCCACGAAGGCACCGAAGTTGACGATCGAGGAAACGACGCCGGAGCGGACCTGACCCTTCTGCAGGGTGGTGAGGAACGTCTGGCGGACCTCGGACTGGGTCTGCTCCAGCCAGGCACGGCGGGACAGGACCACGTTGTTGCGGTTCTTGTCCAGCTCGATGATCTTCGCCTCGAGCTCCTTGCCCACGTAGGGCTGGAGGTCGCGGACACGGCGCATCTCGACGAGGGAAGCCGGCAGGAAGCCACGGAGGCCGATGTCGAGGATGAGACCACCCTTGACGACCTCGATGACGGTACCGGTGACGATGCCGTCCTCTTCCTTGATCTTCTCGATGGTGCCCCAGGCACGCTCGTACTGGGCGCGCTTCTTCGAGAGGATCAGGCGGCCTTCCTTGTCCTCCTTCTGAAGGACCAGGGCCTCGATCTCGTCGCCGACGGCCACGACCTCGTTGGGGTCGACGTCGTGCTTGATCGAGAGCTCGCGGCTCGGGATGACACCTTCGGTCTTGTAACCGATGTCGAGCAGGACCTCGTCCCGGTCGACCTTCACGATGACGCCGTCGACGATGTCGCCGTCGTTGAAGTACTTGATCGTCTCGTCGATCGCGGCGAGGAAGGCTTCCTCGTTACCGATGTCGTTGACCGCAACCTGCGGAGTGGTGGCGGTGGTCTCGGTGCTGCTCGTCATGTGGAAAAGGGCTCCGGTACGGACATTGAAGTCGTAGGTACTGCTAACGCCGGGAGCCCGTTTCGCACACTGATGAAGCCGGACAGCCAAGGAAGCGCCACATGGCGAGCACCAGGTGCTCTGTGACGCCTCGAGAACCGAGGGGACATACAACAGATGCGAGCACAGCCTGCTACGTCTGAGGTGCGCAGGCTCGCAGCGCAACTTGTAGCATACGGGGGCAGCCGGACAGGGTCAATGCGCGAAGGCGCACACCCGGGGCGGATCGCCGCATATCCGGCACAAGAAATGTCCCAACAGGCCGCGCAGGACTGCGAAACCCCTTCGATGAGACGCGTTCTGTGACACGCGCCGCCGAGCGGGATGGACGGAAGAGTACGACGAGGGAGCCCATCATCCAAGAGCCGGAACAGCTCGACCCCGAGGGGTTCGAGCCCGAAGCCACCCGGCGTGACGCCGGGGTCGCGGAGAGCAGCCGGGCCAACCGCGGCTGGTGGGACCGCAACGCGGACGAGTACCAGGTCGAGCACGGCACGTTCCTCGGTGACGACCGCTTCGTATGGGGCCCGGAGGGTCTGGACGAGGTGGAGGCCGAGCTGCTCGGCCCGGCCGAGGAACTCAAGGGCAAGGACGTCCTGGAGATCGGCGCCGGCGCGGCCCAGTGCGCGCGCTGGCTGGCCGCGCAGGGGGCCCGGCCGGTGGCCCTGGACCTCTCGCACCGCCAGCTCCAGCACGCGCTGCGCATCGGCGGATCGTTCCCTCTCGTCTGCGCGGACGCGGGCGCGCTGCCCTTCGCGGACGCCTCCTTCGACCTGGTCTGCTCGGCCTACGGGGCGCTGCCCTTCGTCGCCGACCCGCGGCTGGTGCTGCGCGAGGTGCGGCGGGTGCTGCGGCCGGGCGGCCGGTTCGTCTTCTCGGTGACCCACCCGATCCGCTGGGCGCTCCCCGACGAGCCCGGCCCGGAGGGACTGACGGTGGTGTCGTCGTACTTCGACCGCACCCCCTACGTCGAGCAGGACGACCAGGGGCACGCGGTGTACGTCGAGCACCACCGGACCGTCGGCGACCGCGTCCGGGACGTCGTCGCCTCGGGCCTGCGGCTGGTGGACCTGGTGGAGCCGGAGTGGCCGGCCTGGAACACCTCGGAGTGGGGCGGCTGGTCCCCGCTGCGCGGCAACCTGATCCCCGGTACGGCGATCTTCGTCTGCGAGCGGGACTGAGCACTCTCCTTAGATCCACGCGCGCGTGGGACGCACGCGCGCGTGGAGAGCCGGGGTGTGAGCGACCGCGGCACGCGCGTGGGGCGCGTGCCCGCGGTCGTACGACACTGGGGGCGTGATCCGCTACGACGCCCTGGACGCGCTGCCCGTACGCACCGCCCTGCCCGCACTGACCGACGCCCTGGACGGGGACGGCACGGCCGTCCTGGTGGCGCCGCCGGGCACCGGCAAGACGACGCTGGTGCCGGTGGTGCTGGCGGGACTGGCCGGCGGGGGCGCGGCGCGGCGGGTCGTGGTGGCGGAGCCGCGGCGGATCGCGGCGCGGGCGGCGGCCCGGCGGATGGCGTGGCTGCTGGGCGAGAAGCCCGGCGAGAGCGTCGGGTACACCGTGCGCGGCGAGCGGGTCGTGGGGCCGCACACGCGCGTGGAGGTCGTGACGACCGGTGTGCTGCTCCAGCGGCTCCAGCGCGACCAGGAACTGGCGGGCGTCGACGCGGTCGTGCTCGACGAGTGTCACGAACGGCATCTGGACGCCGACACGGCGGCCGCGTTCCTGTGGGACGTGCGGCAGGCGCTGCGGCCGGACCTGTGGCTGGTGGCCGCGTCAGCGACCACGGACGCGCAGGGGTGGTCGCGGCTGCTGGGCGGTGCGCCGGTGGTGGAGGCGGCGGGCGTCGCGCACCCGGTGGAGACCGTGTGGGCTCCCCCGGCGCGTCCGGTGCGGCCGCCGCACGGGATGCGGGTCGATCCGGCGCTGCTCGCGCACGTGGCCTCGGTGGTGCGGCGGGCGATGGCCGAGCGGGACGGGGACGTGCTGTGTTTCCTGCCCGGGGTCGGTGAGATCACGCGCGTGGCGGGTCTGCTGGGCGATCTGGGGGACGTGGAGGTCCTCCAGGTGCACGGGAGGGCTCCGGCGGCGGCGCAGGACGCGGTGCTGACGGCCGGGGAGCGGCGCCGGGTGGTGCTGGCGACGTCCGTGGCGGAGTCGTCGCTGACGGTGCCGGGGGTGCGGATCGTGGTCGACGCGGGCCTGGCCCGTGAGCCGCGGGTGGATCACGCGCGCGGGCTGAGCGGTCTGACGACGGTACGGGCGTCGCGGGCCGCGGGGCGGCAGCGGGCGGGACGTGCCGGGCGCGAGGCGCCGGGCGTGGTGTACCGGTGCTGGCCGGAGGCCGAGGACGGCCGGCTGCCGGCGTTCCCGGCGCCCGAGATCAAGGTGGCCGATCTGACGGCGTTCGCGCTGCAGGCGGCCTGCTGGGGTGAGCCGGACGCCTCCGGGCTGGCGCTGCTGGATCCGCCGCCGGGCGGGGCGATGGCGGCGGCGCGGGAGGTGCTGACGGCCGTGGGCGCGGTGGACCGGTCCGGACGGGCCACCGAGCTCGGTGTGCGGCTGGCGCGGCTGGGGGTGCATCCCCGGCTGGGCCGGGCGCTGCTGGACACCTCCGGTGAGGGTGCCGGGGTGGTGGCGCTGCTCTCCGAGGAGGCGCCCCGGGAGTACGGGGACGATCTGGCGGGCGCGCTGCGGCGGGCCCGCCAGGGCGGTGACGCGTACGCGGGGCGGTGGCGTGGCGAGGTCCGCCGGCTGCGGGGGGTCTCCGGCGGCTTCTCCCGCCTCCCGGCCCGCGCCCCGCTGGCGGCCTCCTCCGTCGGATCCGGTGGTGCTGGTGATGCCAGTGATGCTGGTGGTTCCAGTGGTGTCGGTGGTGTCGGTGGTGTCGGTGGTGTCGGTGGTGTCGGTGGGGTCGGTGGTGTCGGTGGGGTCACTGATTCCACCGGCTTCGGTGGACCAGGCGGACCCGGCGGCTCCGGCCCTTCCCGCGGGTCGGGCGGGTCCGGCGGGTCGGGCGGGTCCGGCGGGTCGGGCGGGTCCGGCCCTCGTGGCGCGGCCGGTGCGACCGGTGGGGCGGGTGCCGCCGATACGGCCGCTCCCGCCCGGGGCGGGGCCGCGCGCAGGGGCGCCGGAACCGCCGCGGCGTCGCTCGGCGTGCCGCCGTCCGGCGCGGGTGGACGGGCGGAGGCCGGGGACGACGCGCTGGTCGGGCTGACCGCCGCGCTGGCCTTCCCCGAGCGGGTCGCGAGGCTCGACGGCGGGTCGTACCTCATGGTGTCCGGGACGCGGGCCGAGCTCACCGAGGGGTCGGCACTGCGGGGTGCGCCGTGGATCGTGGTGGCGGTCGCCGACCGGCCCGGCGGGAAGGGGCACGCGCGCGTGCGGCTCGGGGCGGCCGTGCGCGAGGACGTGGCACGGGCGGCGGCGGCCTCGCTGCTGGAGGAGCGCGACGAGGTGCGCTGGTCCGACGGGGACGTCGTGGTGCGGCGGGTCGAGCGGCTGGGGGCGATCGAGCTGGCGGTACGGCCGTTGCGGGACGTGGCGCCCGGCCTGGTGCGCGGTGCTCTGCTGGACGGGCTGCGGCAGGAGGGGTTCGGGCTGCTGCGGTGGTCGCCGGAGGCGCTGGTGCTGCGGCAGCGCCTCGCGTTCCTGCGCGCGCGGCTCGGGGAGCCGTGGCCGGACGTGTCGGACGAGGCGCTGCACGCGCGCGTGGAGGAGTGGCTGGAGCCCGAGCTGGGCCGGGCGCGGCGGCGGGCCGATCTCGGGCGGATCGACGCCGGGCAGGGGCTGACGCGGCTGCTGCCCTGGGCGAGCGGGGACGCCGCCCGGCTGGACGAGCTGGCGCCCGAGCGGATCGCCGTACCGAGCGGGTCGCGGATCCGGATCGACTACGGGGATCCGGAGCGTCCGGTGCTCGCAGTGAAGCTGCAGGAGATGTTCGGGCTGCGGGAGACGCCGTCCGTGGCGGGGGTGCCGCTGCTGGTGCACCTGCTCTCCCCCGCCGGGCGCCCTGCCGCCGTCACGGCCGACCTCGCCTCTTTCTGGCGGGACGGTTACCGGGGTGTGCGGGCCGAGCTGCGCGGGCGTTATCCGAAGCATCCGTGGCCCGAGGACCCGGCGGCGGCCGAGCCCACCCGTCACACCAACGCGCGTCTCAGGGGCTGACCCGCCCCGCGCGCACCGGGTGTCCCCGCGCGGGGCGGCGCGGGGACACCGGGTGCCGGCGGTCCGTCAGGAGCCCGCCGGGGTGCCCGGGGACGGGTCGGTGGACGAGCCGGCCGACGGGTCGGGGGTCGGGTCGGTGGAGGGGTCGGCCGGGGCGACCTTCAGTTCGACGGTGAGGGTGGCTCCGCCGGTGAGGGTGACGCGCAGCAGGTAGGTGCCCGCGGTGTCGTCGGCGTAGAGCTTGGGGAGGGTGAGCAGGCCCTTGTCGTCGGTCAGCAGGCCGGTGAGGGTGCGGACGGGCTTGCCGTCGGCGTCCTTGAAGTAGGGGCCCTTGTCGTTCGCGGTGGTGTCGGCGGCCGCCCCGACGAGGGTGGCGGTGGCCGCGACCTTGTCCGCGACGGCGCCCTTGTAGGTGGCCTTCACCTGGATCTGGCCCGCGAACTCGCCGCCGGGGGTGCAGGTCTGCGGGGTGTCGTCGGTGCGGGCGACGGTGTCGGCGGCGCGCGCGGTGACGGTGGCGGTGTAGTTGACGCCCTTGGCCTTGTGGCCGACGACCGCGGTGGTGATCTTGAAGTCGCCGGTCTTCTCGCCCGCGCGGAGCTCCGGGGCGGTGGCCACGCCCTTGGCGTCGGTGGCGATGGTGGCGACGCTCTCGCCGCCGGCGAAGGTGGCGTCGGTGTCGCCGGTGATGGTGAAGCGGACGCGGACCTTGCCCACGGCCGTCCCGGTCGCGGTCTCGGCGCGGGTGGCGATGTGCGCGCCGAACGCGTCGCCGGCCGTCGCCGTGAGCTTCGCGGTCCCGGCGTCGGCCAGGTGGTCCACGGTGGCGGACGGCGTGGCCGGAGGGGTCGGCGTCGTCGGCGGGGCCGGAGGGGTCGGCGTCGTCGGCGGGGCCGGGGCCGGGGGCTTCGGGTGCGGGCTCTGTCCGGTGTCGCCGGGCTTGCCGTGGTGCGGGGCCGACGGGTGCTTCGGCGGGGTGGGAGGCGTCCCGGGCGCGGAGGTCCGGGGGCCGTCGTCGCTCGGATGGGAGGGCAGACTGCCGGTGCCGTCGGGCACGGAGTGGGTGCCCTTGCCGTAGTAGCGCATCCAGTTCAGGACCAGGTTGAGATAGTCCTGGGAGTTGTTGTAGCTGAGGATCGCGCTGTGCAGGCCGGTGTCGTGGGAGAGGTCCCAGTCGTTGCGGCACAGGTAGTGGCCGGCGGCGAGCGCGGCGTCGTAGACGTTGTTGGGGTCCGCCTTGCCGTCGCCGTTGCCGTCGCGGCCGGCCCAGGCCCAGGTGGACGGGATGAACTGCATGGGGCCGACGGCCTGGTCGTAGGTGCTGTTGCCGTCGTAGACGCCGTGGTCGGTGTCCGCGATGAGGGCGAAGCCGTTGCCGTCGAGCTGCGGGCCGAGGATGCGGCCGAGCGTGGTGCCGTTCGCGTCGACCCTGCCGCCGCGGGCCTGCCCGGACTCCACCTTGCCGATGGCGGCGAGGAGTTGCCAGGGCAGGTTGCAGCCCGGCTTGGCCGCGCGCAGTTCGGTCTCGGCCTTCTTGTAGGCCGCGAGGACCGTGGCGGGGATGCCCGCGTCGGCGTCGCCCTGGACGACCGGTGTGCCGTCGCCGGAGGGCGACGGCGACGGGGCGGGGGCGGGGCTGTCGAGCGGCGGAAGGTCGGTGTAGTAGCGGGAGTTGCCGGTGGCGGTCCCGTCGACGCCGGGGTCGGGGAGGGGGGTGCTGGCCCCGGCGGCGGCCTGTCTGCCGTGGTCCTCGCCGCCGGTCGCGCCCGGAGCCTGGGACGCGGACAGAGCCGCGACCGCCGCCGCGGCCACGGCGGTGGTCGCCGCTCCCTTGCGCAGCCGCCTGCCGAAATGCGCCGCCATAGAGTGAACCCCTCCCAGGGACGTCGGTGACGTCCTTCTCCGTCTGTCTGCCTCGCTCTGGTGTGACGGTTGAGCCGGTGTTCTGGTTGCCCTTGTTCCGTACTTCCACCGGTGCGACGTGTGTGCCGTCGTGGATCCCGCCGGTCGACCCAGGTGACATTACGACAACTTGCTTGCCGCGGGCACCTGTTCGGTCCCGTTTTCACCGCCTGTCCCACTGCCCGTCACCCGCCGGGCCCTCGCGCATACTGGTCCGGCCCGGTCTCCGGTACCCCGTCATGGCCGGCATGCGCCCGAGGAGGCCCTGTTGCCGTTCACACTCAGCCACGCGGCTGCCGTTCTGCCCGCGGTCCGCGGGGACGGCCGGGGCCGGGCCGGGCTGGTGCCCTCGGTGCTCGTCGCGGGTTCCTTCGCTCCCGACCTGCCGTACTTCGCGGCGAGCGTCGTCCCGGGCGGCATGGAGTTCGGGGCGGTCACGCACTCCCTCGCCGGAGTGGTGGGTGTGGACGTGCTCATCGCCTGGACGCTGGTGGCGGTGTGGCTGCTGGTGCGGGAGCCGCTCGTGGCGCTGCTGCCCCGGGCCCGGCAGGGCCGGCCGGCCGCGCTCCTGCGCTGCGGTGCGCCTCGCGCGCGTGTGCGGGCGGTCTCCGTGGCGCGGTGGTACGGGTGCGCGGTGCTCGGCGCGCTGACGCACGTGGGCTGGGACGCGTTCACACACCACGACCGGTGGGGGTCACGCGTGATCCCGGCCCTCGGCGAGGACCTCGCGGGCATGCCGCTGTACACCTGGCTGCAGTACGGCTCGTCGGCGCTGGGTGCCCTGGTGGTCGCGCTCTTCTGGGTACGGGCGCTGCGGCGGGTCCCGGCCGGGGAGCCGGTGGGGGTGCCCGCGCTGTCCCCGGGGGACCGGTGGCGGGCCGGTGCGGTGATCGGCGGCTGCGCGACGGCCGGGGCGGTGCTGCGGACGGCCCGGTGGTGGGAGCACCGCTCGGGCGCGGTACGGCTCTGGGAGCTGGTGCCCACCCTGTGCTTCGGGGCGGGCGCCGGGCTGCTCCTGGGCGTGCTGCTGTACGCGGCGGGGGTCAGGCTGCGGCGCCCGGACGGGCTGCCCGCCGGGGTTCGGGACGGGGTTCGGGGCGGGGCTGCCGTCGGTGTTCGGGACGGGGTTCCCGTCGGGGTTCCGGAGGGGGCTGCCGTCAGGGTTCCGGACGGGGCTCCGGACGGGCTTGGGGGCCGCTCCGGGCGTCCCGGGGGTCCTGAGGGCCCGCGGGGCCCTGTGCGTGTGGCGCGTCCGGGTGGGACGGCCGGTGGGGAGCGGGACCGGTCGGGCGCTCGGTGAGGGACGCGACGAAGACGGTGAGGGTCCGCCGGGGGCGTGCCTTGGGCACCGCGGCGAGCATCAGCGCCAGGTAGCCGCGTGCGAGGTCGGGCCATCCGCGCCAGTCGGGGGCGCGGTGGGTCCGGGCGGTGATCCGGTGTCCGAGGTCCGTGACGGTCCTGCGTACGGCCGTGGCCGGGTCGGCGGGGATGCGGGCGGTGCTTGCGTCGTCCGCGAGGGGCGGGACCGGTGAGGCGGGCGCGGTCCGGTCCGAGACGGTGTCCGTCCAGACCAGGATGCCGTTGCGCGCCTCGGGCGTCCGGCGGTGGAGCATGCGTATACCCATGCTCGCAGTGTTGCCGGTGCGCGCGGCGGGGGGCGTTCTGGCGGGGGCCACGTGAGTGAAACGCCCTCCGGGGGTTCGGCCGGGGGTGTACGGACGGGAGGGGCGCGGGGCCCGTACCGGCCCGCGGCAGGGGCGGCGGCAGCGGCAGCGGCAGCGGCAGCGGCAGCGGCACGAGGGTGCCGGCCGGCGTGACGCCCGCCGCGGTTTCCGGTGCGGCGTGACCGGGGTGAGGGACGGCCCTCTCGTACAGGTCGGGGGCGCCCCCGGTGTACCCGGTGGTGCCCCCGACCTGTCACGGCGTGGATCAGTGGGCGGCGGACTCCCAGTCCGGGCCCACGCCCACGGAGACGTCCAGCGGGGCGCGGAGGTCGACGGCGTCGGCCATCTCGCGGCGGACGATCTCCTCGGCGGCCGCGCGCTCGCCGGGGGCGATCTCCAGGACGATTTCGTCGTGGACCTGGAGGAGCATGCGGGACTTGAGGTCCGCCGCGCGCAGGGCCCGGTCGACGTTGAGCATGGCGACCTTGACGATGTCGGCCGCGGTGCCCTGGATCGGCGCGTTGAGGGCCATGCGCTCGGCCATCTCGCGGCGCTGGCGGTTGTCGCTGTTGAGGTCGGGCAGATAGCGGCGGCGGCCGAGGAGGGTCTCGGTGTAGCCGGTCGCGCGGGCCTCGTCGACGACGCGGCGCAGGTAGTCCCGTACGCCGCCGAAGCGCTCGAAGTAGGTGTCCATCAGGGCGCGCGCCTCGCCCGCCTCGATGTTGAGCTGCCCGGAGAGGCCGAAGGCGGACAGGCCGTAGGCCAGGCCGTACGACATCGCCTTGATCTTGCGGCGCATCTCTGCGTCCACCGCGTCCCGCTCGACCGAGAACACCTGGGAGGCGACCGTGGTGTGCAGGTCCTCGCCGGAGCTGAAGGCTTCCAGAAGGCCCTCGTCCTCGGAGAGGTGGGCCATGACGCGCAGCTCGATCTGGCTGTAGTCCGCGGTCATGAGGGACTCGTAGCCCTCGCCGACCACGAAGCCGCGGCGGATCGCACGGCCCTCGTCGGTGCGGACGGGGATGTTCTGGAGGTTGGGGTCCGTGGAGGACAGGCGTCCGGTGGCGGCGACGGTCTGGTTGAACGTGGTGTGGATGCGGCCGTCGGCGGCGACGGTCTTGATGAGGCCGTCGACGGTGACGCGCAGCTTCGCCTGCTCCCGGTGGCGGAGCATGATGACCGGCAGCTCGTTGGTGGTCTGGCCGGCGAGCCAGGCCAGGGCGTCGGCGTCGGTGGTGTAGCCGGTCTTGGTCTTCTTCGTCTTCGGCAGGGCCAGCTCGCCGAAGAGGACCTCCTGCAGCTGCTTGGGCGAGCCCAGGTTGAACTCGTGCCCGGCGGCCGCGTGCGCCTCCTTCACCGCCTGCTGCACGGCGCCCGCGAAGGTCTGCTCCATCGCCTCCAGGTGGGCGCGGTCGGCCGCGATGCCGTGGCGCTCCATGCGGGCGAGCAGGGCGGAGGTGGGCAGTTCCACGTCCCGCAGCAGGCCGGCGGCGCCGACCTCCTCGAGGCGCGTCTCGAACGCCTCGCCCAGGTCGAGGATCGCGCGGGCCTGGACCATCATGGCCTCGGCCTCGGCGCCCTCGTCCGCGCCGAAGGCCAGCTGGCCGTCGGCCGCGGCGGCGGGGGCCAGCTCGCGGTGCAGGTACTCCAGGGACAGCGCGTCCAGGTCGAAGGAGCGGCGGCCGGGCTTGACCAGGTAGGCGGCGAGCGCGGTGTCCATGGTGACACCCCCGACGCTCCAGCCGTGCTCGGCGAGGACGCGCATGGCGCCCTTGGCGTTGTGGAACACCTTGGGGCGGCCGGCGTCGGCCAGCCAGGCCGCGAACGCGTTCTCGTCGGACTCGTCGAGCGTGGTGGGGTCGAACCAGGCGGCCGCTCCCCCGGCCGCGGCGAGCGCGACCTCGGTGACCGAGCCGGTGCCCAGCGCCCAGGTGTCGACGGTGGCGACGCCGAGGGGCCCGGTGCCGTGCTCGGCCAGCCAGGCGGCCACCTCGCCGGTGTGCAGGACGGTGCCGTCCAGCTCGACGCCCTCGGTCACGACCGGGGCGGTCTCGGCCTCGGCGGCGCCGGGGTCGACGGCGTAGAGCCGCTCGCGCAGGGACGGGTTCCTGATCTCCAGGGTGTCCAGGATCATCGCGACGGTCTTGCGGTCGTACGCGGCCCGCTCCAGGTCGCCGACCGCCTTCGGCAGCTCGACCTGGCGCTCCAGCTCGGTGAGGCGGCGGTTGAGCTTGACGGCCTCCAGGTGGTCGCGGAGGTTCTGGCCGGCCTTGCCCTTGACCTCCTCGACGCGCTCGACCAGCTCGGCGAAGGAGCCGAACTGGTTGATCCACTTCGCCGCCGTCTTCTCGCCGACGCCGGGGATGCCGGGGAGGTTGTCCGACGGGTCGCCGCGCAGGGCGGCGAAGTCGGGGTACTGGGCGGGCGTCAACCCGTACTTCTCGAGAACCTTCTCCGGGGTGAACCGGGTCAGCTCCGAGACGCCCTTGGTCGGGTACAGGACGGTGGTGTTCTCGGTGACCAGCTGGAAGGAGTCGCGGTCGCCGGTGACGATCAGCACCTCGAAGCCCTCGGCCTCGGCCTGGGTGGCGAGGGTGGCGATGACGTCGTCCGCCTCGAAGCCGGGTACGGCGAAGCGCGGGGCGTGCATCGCGTCGAGGAGCTCGCCGATCAGCTCGACCTGGCCCTTGAACTCGTCCGGGGTCTTGGAGCGGTTCGCCTTGTACTCGGTGAACTCCTCCGAGCGCCAGGTCTTGCGGGAGACGTCGAAGGCCACGGCGAAGTGGGTGGGCGCCTCGTCACGCAGAGTGTTGGCCAGCATCGAGGCGAAGCCGTAGATCGCGTTCGTCGGCTGGCCCGTCGCGGTGGTGAAGTTCTCCGCGGGCAGCGCGAAGAACGCGCGGTAGGCCAGTGAGTGGCCGTCCATGAGGAGGAGCCGGGGGCGGGCGCCGGGGGTGTTCGTCTTCTTCGATGCTGTTTCTGCCACGTGGACGATCCTGCCACGGCGCACTGACACGTGGGGCTCCGCTCGTGGCTTCGCCGGGGGTGGGGGGGCTGTTTCGGGTGCGGGTGGGTGGGGGCTGGGGGGATGTGCGCAGTTCCCCGCGCCCCTTGGGGAGGGGGCTGGGGTCGGGGGTTCCGTGCGGGGCGGTGGGTGGGGTTGCGCAGTTCCCCGCGCCCCTTGAGGTGGGGGCTCAGGTCGGGGGTTCCGTGCGGGGCGGTGGGTGGGATTGCGCAGTTCCCCGCGCCCCTTGGGGTGGGGGCTCAGGTTGCGGGTTCCGTGCGGGAGGGTGGGGAGGATTGCGCGGTTCCCCGTGCCCCTGGGGTGGGGGGTTCTTGGGTTCTGTAAGGGGGTTGGGGGCGGGCGGGGGCATTGTCGGTGGGGCGTGGGAGGATCGGCGGAGGTGGATGTACCGCACAGTCGAAGGGGAGCGCGCGATGGCGACGAAGCCGCCCACGGGTGATCCGGTCCAGGACGCGCCGGAGGTCACGGAACCCCAGCACGCGGCGGCCGGGCTGCCCGCCATCGGGCACACGCTGCGGATCGCGCGGCAGCAGATGGGAGTGCGGCGCACGGCGCTGACGCTGCTGCGGGTGAACCAGAAGGACGGCTTCGACTGCCCCGGCTGCGCGTGGCCGGAGCCGGAGCACCGGCACACGGCGGAGTTCTGCGAGAACGGCGCCAAGGCGGTGGCCGAGGAGGCCACGCTGCGCCGCGTCACCCCGGAGTTCTTCGCCGCGCACTCCGTGCCCTCCCTCGCCGGGCGCAGCGGGTACTGGCTGGGGCAGCAGGGGCGGCTCACGCACCCCATGTACCTGCCCGAGGGGGCGGAGCACTACGAGCCGGTGTCGTGGGAGCGCGCCTTCGGCATCATCGCCGAGGAGATCGGCGCGCTGGACTCCCCCGACGAGGCCGTCTTCTACACCTCGGGCCGTACCAGCAACGAGGCCGCGTTCCTGTACCAGCTGTTCGCGCGCGAGCTGGGCACCAACAACCTGCCCGACTGCTCGAACATGTGCCACGAGTCGTCCGGTTCGGCGCTGTCGGAGACGATAGGCGTCGGCAAGGGGAGCGTCCTGCTGGACGACCTGTACCAGGCCGACCTGATCATCGTCGCGGGGCAGAACCCGGGGACGAACCACCCGCGCATGCTGTCGGCGCTGGAGAAGGCGAAGGCGGCGGGCGCGCGGATCATCAGCGTCAACCCGCTGCCCGAGGCGGGCCTGGAGCGGTTCAAGAACCCGCAGACCCCGCAGGGCATGCTCAAGGGCGCCGCGCTGACCGACCTGTTCCTGCAGATCCGCATAGGCGGCGACCAGGCCCTGTTCCGGCTGCTCAACAAGCTGGTCCTGGAGACGGAGGGCGCGGTCGACGAGGAGTTCGTGCGCGCCCACACGCACGGCTACGAGGAGTTCGCGGCCGCCGCCCGCGCCGCGGACTGGGAGGAGACCCAGGAGGCGACCGGTCTCGGCCGTGCGGAGATCGAGGAAGCGCTCGCCATAGTGCTCGCCTCGGAGCGGACCATCGTCTGCTGGGCCATGGGGCTCACCCAGCACAAGCACTCCGTGCCGACCATCCGCGAGGTGGTCAACCTCCTTCTGCTGCGCGGCAGCATAGGCCGGCCGGGCGCGGGCGTGTGCCCGGTGCGCGGCCACTCCAACGTGCAGGGCGACCGCACGATGGGCATCTTCGAGCGGCCGGCGCCGGCGTTCCTGGACGCGCTGGAGAAGGAGTTCGGGTTCACGGTCCCGCGCGAGCACGGCTTCGACGTCGTACGGGCGATACGGGCGCTGCGTGACGGCGAGGCGAAGGTGTTCTTCGCGATGGGCGGCAACTTCGTCTCCGCCACCCCTGACACCGAGGTGACGGAGGCGGCCGTGCGGCGGGCCCGGCTGACCGTGCACGTGTCGACCAAGCTCAACCGCTCGCACGTGGTCACCGGCGCGCGCGCCCTGATCCTGCCGACACTCGGCCGCACCGAGCGCGATGTGCAGGAGGGCGGGGCGCAGTTCGTCACCGTCGAGGACTCGATGGGCATGGTGCACGCCTCGCGCGGGCGGCTGGAGCCGGCGAGCGGGCAGTTGCTGTCCGAGCCGGCGATCGTGTGCCGGACGGCGCGCGCGGTGCTCGGCGAGGACAGCGTCGTGCCGTGGGAGGAGTTCGAGCGGGACTACGCGGCGATCCGGGACCGTATCGCGCGGGTGGTCCCCGGTTTCGAGGACTTCAACGCGCGCGTGGAGCGTCCGGGCGGGTTCACGCTGCCGCACGCCCCGCGCGACGAGCGCCGGTTCCCGACGGCGACGGGCAAGGCGAACTTCACGGCCGCGCCGGTGGAGTTCCCGGAGCTGCCCGAGGGGCGGCTGCTGCTGCAGACGCTGCGCTCGCACGACCAGTACAACACCACGATCTACGGCCTGGACGACCGTTACCGGGGCATCAGGAACGGGCGCCGGGTGGTGCTGGTGAACCCGGAGGACGCGCGGGCCCTCGGGGTCGCCGACGGCGCGTACGTGGACCTGGTGGGCGAGTGGAAGGACGGCGTGGAGCGGCGGGCGCCGGGCTTCCGTGTCGTGCACTATCCGACGGCCCGGGGCTGCGCGGCGGCGTACTACCCGGAGACGAACGTGCTGGTGCCGCTGGATGCCACGGCGGACGTCAGCAACACCCCGGCCAGCAAGTCCGTGGTGGTCCGTCTGGAACAATCGGCGACCGACTGAGCGTTTGCTCAGCCGACACCGGATCGACCGGATCGACGCGCACGACGAGAACGGAGCCTGGTCCCATGGGCGAGCAGCAGCACGTGAAGTTCCCGCAGGAGATCATCGACGAGTACGCGGCCCTCGGTGTCGATCTGCCCGCGTTGTTCTCCGCCGGGCACCTCGGGATGCGGATGGGCGTGCAGATCCTGGAGGCCTCTCCCGAGCGGGTCGTCGGGACGATGCCGGTCGAGGGCAACACCCAGCCGTACGGGCTGCTGCACGGCGGTGCCTCCGCGGTGCTCGCCGAGACCCTCGGGTCGGTCGGCTCCATGCTGCACGGCGGTGTCTCGAAGGTCGCGGTGGGCGTGGACCTGAACTGCACGCACCACCGCGGGGTGCGCTCCGGGCTGGTGACGGGTGTGGCCACGCCGGTGCACCGCGGCCGGTCGACGGCGACGTACGAGATCGTGATCAGCGACGAGAAGGGGCACCGGGTGTGCAGCGCCCGGCTGACGTGCCTGCTGCGCGACACGCAGGCGCCCGCGTGACGCCCTGCCGGTAGGAACAGCCGCCCAGCCCGTGCGGGCCCGCCAAGGGCCCGCACAGAGGCCGTACAGAGGCCGTACAGAGTCCTCACAGGATCCATGGAGCACCCGCGCGGGGTCCGTACCGGCCCGCACCGGGTCCATGCGGCCCCGCATCTCCCGCTCGCCCCGCCCGGGTTGCTCACGCCCCGCGGCAACCGCGCGCCCTTCTCCCGCCGTTCGGAGCGCCCCCCTCCCCCGCGCCGGCTCCCGCGCCGGCCCCCGGACCCGTGTGGCCGGAACCGGCTCCACGAACCGCGACAGCCGCGACGAGCGTGCCCGCACCCGGCGAAACCGGTAAAAGTCCTGCGGATTAACGGAATCCGTTTCCCGGAAGTAACCGTGCGTAATGCGCGGGCAATAAGGAATCCCCTTTCCCCCACTGTTCCCACCGGCGCATCACCCGTCCCGCAAGCCACGGAAGTCACTCCTGGCAACGATGTCGAGTCACCACCAAAACGCCTGACACTCCTGAAACGATCATGGTGGGTCCTGCAGGTTCTCATCATGCGGACAGCACGAACCGACGTGAATTCCAGCGATCCCCCCACGCTGCACCGCTCCGCATTACCTCGTGTCATAACAAGAGCGTCACAGCATTGGTCAGACTCTCCTCCACGTTCCTCACACACGCCTAGAGTCACGGCCAGTCACCGCGCCGTCGGATTCTCAACTTCGGCCACGCGCGCGGCTCAACCGTTTCCACGGGGAGATGGTTGTCCACGGGAAAGGACTGATCGTGCGTCAACGTTCGCTCATCGCCATCACCGCCGCGCTGGCCGCGGGAGCGCTCACCCTCACCGCCTGCGGCTCGCGCGACAGCAAGGGCGACGACAACGGCGGCGGCAAGACCACTGTTGTGATCGGCGTCGACGCCCCGCTCACCGGCGACCTGTCGGCCCTCGGCCTCGGCATCAGGAACTCCGCCGACCTCGCGGCCAAGACCGCCACCAAGCAGGGATACGTCAAGGGCGTCGAGTTCAAGATCGAGCCCCTCGACGACCAGGCCCAGCCCTCCGTCGGCCAGCAGAACGCCCAGAAGTTCATCAGCGAGAAGGAGGTCGTCGGCGTCGTCGGCCCGCTGAACTCCAGCGTCTCCCAGCAGATGCAGAAGCCGTTCAACGACGCCGGCCTCACCCAGATCTCCCCCGCCAACACCGGCACCGAGCTGACCCAGGGCCCCGACTGGAAGTCCGGCAAGTCCGTCCGCCAGTTCAAGACGTACTTCCGCACCGCCACCACGGACGAGATCCAGGGTGCCTTCGCCGCCGACTACCTCTTCAACCAGGCGAAGAAGAAGAAGGTCTACCTGATCGACGACCAGAAGACCTACGGCGCCGGCCTCGCCGCCTCCTTCAAGGAGAACTTCACCAAGCTCGGCGGCAAGATCGTCGGCAGCGACCACGTGAACCCCGACGACCGCGACTTCAACGCCGTCGTCGCCAAGGTCAAGAAGACCGGCGCCGAGGCCCTCTACTACGGCGGCGAGTACCCGGCGGCCGGCCCGCTGAGCCAGCAGCTCAAGGACAGCGGCCAGAACATCCCGCTCATGGGCGGCGACGGCATCGTCTCCAGCGACTACCCCAAGCTGAACAAGAAGGCCGCGGGCGACCTCGGCACCTCCGTCGGCCAGCCCGTCGAGAAGCTCGACTCCGCCAAGAAGTTCATCGCGGACTACAAGGCCGGCGGCTACAGCGACCCGTACCAGGTCTACGGCGGCCTCACCTACGACGCCACCTGGTCCATCATCGAGGCCGTCAAGCTCGCGGTCGAGGGCAACAACGGCAAGCTCCCCTCCGACTCCCGCAAGGCCGTCCTGGACGCCATGGCCAAGGTCAAGTTCGAGGGCGTCACCGGCACCATCTCCTACGACGAGTTCGGTGACACCACGAACCACACGATGACCGCCTACAAGATCCAGAACAACGAGTGGGCGCCCGAGTTCATCGGCCAGCCCAAGCTCGGCTGACCGGGGGAAGAAGCAGCAGACCCCGTTCACGCACTGAACCAGGCCGCGCGGGCAGCGCCCACCAGCGCTCCCGCGCGGCTCCATATCCGAACCACTCCACGGAGGCCCCGCGGTGCACGAACTGCCGCAACAGCTGGCCAACGGACTCATCCTCGGCGCGATGTACGGACTCATCGCGATCGGCTACACGATGGTCTACGGCATCGTCCAGCTCATCAACTTCGCCCACGGCGAGATCTTCATGGTCGGAGGCTTCGGGGCCCTCACGGTCTGGCTCGTCCTCCCCGACGGCTTCGCTCTCGGCATCGCGATCCCCCTCATGATCATCGGCGGGATCGTCGTCTCCGTCGGTGTCGCCATGACGGCGGAACGGTTCGCCTACCGCCCCCTGCGCACCGCACCGCGGCTGGCCCCGCTGATCACCGCCATCGGTCTGTCCATCGTCCTCCAGCAGGCCGTCTGGATGTGGTACCCGGACGCCAAGAAGGACCACCCCTTCCCGCAGTTCCAGGGCGCCCCCTTCGACATACTCGGCGCCACGATCCAGCGCGGTGACATCTTCGTCCTCGTCAGCGCCCCCCTCTGCATGGTCGCCCTCGGCCTCTTCGTCTCCAAGACCCGCTCCGGACGCGGCATGCAGGCCACCGCCCAGGACCCCGACACCGCCAAGCTCATGGGCATCAACACCGACCGCATCATCGCCATGGCCTTCGCCATCGGCGCCGCGTTCGCCGCCGTCGCCGCCGTCGCCTACGGCCTCAAGAACGGCCAGGTCGGCTTCCGCATGGGCTTCCTCATGGGCCTCAAGGCCTTCACCGCGGCCGTCCTCGGCGGCATCGGCAACATCTACGGCGCCATGCTCGGCGGCATCGCCCTCGGCGTCGCCGAAGCCCTCGCCACCGGCTACATCGGCGACATCCCCGGCATGAGCCTCTTCGGCGGCGGCGCCTGGAAGGACGTGTGGGCCTTCGCCCTGCTCATCCTCGTCCTCCTCGTCCGGCCGCAGGGCCTGCTCGGCGAACGCGTCGCGGACAGGGCGTGACACCCATGACGAACACCACGACCGACACCCGCGACACCACCACCGCGACAGCGAAGCCGATCGTCCCGCTGCCGCCCACCGCGGCCCGCGCGATCACCGTCGCCGGCTCCGCCATCGCCCTCGCGGGCACCTTCCTCGCCTGGACCTGGACCCAGGAGTTCCCCGGCGACCTCACCGTCGACGGCTACCCCGGCGGCCTGCAGGTGCTCACGCTCGTGGGAGCACTCATCACGCTGCTGTTCGCCCTCGCCGGCTGGGGAACCACCCGCCCGGGCGACACCAAGGGCATCCGCGGCCTGCGCTGGCTGACCCCCGGCGGCAACAGCAGCGCCACCCTCCTGATGGCCCTCGGCGTCCTCGGCACCACCGGCTACACCCTCGGCGCCATCGCCTACGAACTCGGCGGCGTCGTCAACCTGGAACCCGGCGCCTCGGTCTCCGGCATCGGCGCCCTCCTCGCCGTCATGGGCGCCCTCGGCCTCCCCGCCGACCAGCCCCACGGCGACCACGACACCCCCGGCCTCTGGGGCCGCCTGCGCCACGCCCTCAGCGCCCCCGAACCGGCCCGCGCCAAGGACCTCCCCGCCTGGGCCGAGATCCTCGTCATCGCCGCCGGCTTCGGCGCCGGCCTGTACGTCTTCGCGTACGGCATCGGCACCGAGTACTCCGAGGCCTTCATCGGCTTCCTCGTCGTCGCCGGCTTCGGCTTCACCGCCGTCACCCGCGCGGGCCTGCTCAAGCGCCTGTCCGCGCTCACCGCCAAGCACCGCAACGTCACCCTGACGGCGGCCTTCGCCGCGGCGATCTGCTTCCCCTTCACCCAGTCCAACGACCAGTTCGCCCTCATCGGCGCGAACATCCTCATCTTCGCCACGGTCGCCCTGGGCCTCAACGTCGTCGTCGGCCTCGCCGGCCTGCTCGACCTCGGCTACGTCGCCTTCCTCGGCGTCGGCGCCTACGCCGCCGCCCTGGTCTCCGGCTCCCCGCAGTCGACCATCGGCGTCCACTTCCCGTTCTGGGCGGCCGCCCTCACCGGCGCCGCGGCCTCGCTGATCTTCGGCGTGGTGATCGGCGCACCCACCCTGCGACTGCGCGGCGACTACCTCGCCATCGTCACGCTCGGCTTCGGTGAGATCTTCCGCATCACCATGAACAACCTCAACGGCAACAGCGGACCCGACGTCACCAACGGCTCCAACGGCATCCCGAACATCCCCGACCTGCAGATCCTCGGCTTCAACCTCGGCCTGCCGCACGACGTCCTCGGCCATGAGCTCACCCGCTCCGGCAACTACTACCTGCTGATGCTGCTGTTCACGGCCATCGTCGTCATGGTCTTCCGCCGCTCCGCGGAATCCCGCATCGGCCGCGCCTGGGTCGCCATCCGCGAGGACGAGACCGCCGCCACCGCCATGGGCATCAACGGCTTCCGCCTCAAGCTCCTCGCCTTCGCGCTCGGCGCCTCCCTCGCCGGACTCGCCGGGACCGTCCAGGCCCACGTCTCCTACAGCGTCACCCCCGAGCAGTACCAGTTCGCCGGCTCCGTGCCCCCCAACTCCGCCTTCCTGCTCGCCGCGGTCATCCTCGGCGGCATGGGCACCATCAGCGGCCCCCTCATCGGCGCCGCCCTGCTCTACCTCATCCCGGCGAAGCTCCAGTTCATGGCCGACTACCAGCTCCTCCTCTTCGGCATCGCGCTCATGCTCCTCATGCGCTTCCGCCCCGAGGGCCTGGTCGCCGACCGCAGGAAGCAGCTCGAATTCCACGAGACCGGGCAGCTCGACGTACCCACGGACACACCACTGCCCGACACGACCGGCATCGCCAAGGCAGGTGCGTGACCTCCATGACCACCACCGCGACCACCACCACGGTCCTCGACGCCACCGGTGTCACCATGCGCTTCGGCGGCCTCACCGCCGTGCGCTCCGTCGACCTCACCGTCAACAGCGGTGAGATCGTCGGCCTCATCGGACCCAACGGCGCCGGCAAGACGACCTTCTTCAACTGCCTCACCGGCCTGTACGTCCCCACCGAGGGCACCGTCACGTACAAGGACACCGTCCTGCCGCCCCAGCCGCACCTGGTCACCCAGGCCGGCATCGCCCGCACCTTCCAGAACATCCGGCTCTTCGCCAACATGACCGTCCTGGAGAACGTGCTCGTCGGACGGCACACCCGCACCAAGGAAGGCCTCTGGTCCGCCCTCCTGCGCCTGCCCAGCTTCAAGAAGGCGGAGCAGGAGTCCCGCGAACGCGCCATGGAACTCCTGGAGTTCACCGGACTCGCCGCCAAGGCCGACCACCTCGCCCGCAACCTCCCCTACGGCGAACAGCGCAAGCTGGAGATCGCCCGGGCCCTCGCGAGCGAACCCGGGCTGCTCCTGCTCGACGAGCCCACCGCCGGCATGAACCCCCAGGAGACCCGGGCCGCCGAGGAACTCATCTTCGCGATCCGGGACAAGGGCATCGCCATCCTCGTCATCGAACACGACATCCGGTTCATCATGAACCTCTGCGACCGTGTCGCCGTGCTCGTCCAGGGCGAGAAGATCGTCGAAGGACCCGCCGAGACCGTCCAGGCCGACGAACGCGTCATCGCCGCCTACCTCGGCACCCCCTTCGAGGGCGCCCCCGGCGCGGAGGAGGCGGCCGAGGTCGAAGCGGCCGAAGCGGCCGGCACATCCGGGACGACGGACACAGCGGACACAGCGGAGGCGGCGGAGGCGGCCGAGGCACGCAGCACCACCGAAGGAGAGGCCCAGTGACCGCACTTCTGGAGGTCGAGGACCTCAGAGTCGCCTACGGCAAGATCGAAGCCGTCAAGGGCATCTCTTTCAAGGTCGAGGCGGGCGAAGTCGTCACCCTCATCGGCACCAACGGCGCCGGCAAGACCACGACACTGCGCACCCTCTCCGGGCTGCTCCAGCCGCTTTCCGGCGAAATCCGCTTCGACGGCAGATCTCTCAGGAAAATCCCGGCCCACAAAGTCGTCTCGCTGGGACTGGCCCACTCCCCCGAGGGCCGCCACATCTTTCCCCGCATGACCATCGAGGACAATCTCCGCCTCGGCGCCTTCCTCCGCAGCGACAAAGAAGGCATCGAAAAGGACATCCAGCGCGCCTACGACCTGTTCCCCATTCTCGGAGAACGCAAGAGGCAGGCCGCGGGAACCCTCTCCGGCGGCGAACAGCAGATGCTCGCCATGGGTCGGGCCCTCATGTCCCGGCCCAAGCTGCTCATGCTCGACGAGCCCTCCATGGGCCTCTCGCCGATCATGATGCAGAAGATCATGGCCACCATCCAGGAACTCAAGTCCCAGGGCACGACCATCCTGCTCATCGAGCAGAACGCCCAGGCCGCGCTGTCCCTCGCGGACCACGGCCACGTGATGGAGGTCGGCCGTATCGTCCTCTCCGGATCCGGCCAGGACCTCCTGCACGACGAGTCCGTCCGCAAGGCGTACCTCGGCGAGGACTGATCCCGGACACCCCGCACCACGACGGCGAGGCCCGCACCCCCGAGGGGTGCGGGCCTCGCCGCACGACGTGCCGGTTCTTGCGGGAATTCAGCCCTTCTTGGACTTCTTCTCCTGCGCGTCCGCGATGACCGCCTCCGCGACCTGCTGCATCGACATCCGGCGGTCCATCGACGTCTTCTGGATCCACCGGAAGGCGGCGGGCTCCGTCAGGCCGTACTCCGTCTGCAGGACGGACTTCGCCCGGTCCACCAGCTTCCGGGTCTCCAGCCGCAGCGAGAGGTCCGCGACCTCCTGCTCCAGCTGCTTCAGCTCCGTGAACCGGGACACGGCCATCTCGATGGCCGGCACCACGTCGCTCTTGCTGAACGGCTTCACCAGGTAGGCCATGGCACCGGCGTCCCGGGCCCGCTCCACCAGGTCGCGCTGCGAGAACGCGGTGAGCATGAGCACCGGGGCGATCGACTCCGCGGCGATCTTCTCCGCCGCCGAGATGCCGTCGAGCTTCGGCATCTTCACGTCCAGGATCACGAGGTCGGGCTTGTGCTCGCGCGCCAGCTCCACGGCCTCCTCGCCGTCCCCGGCCTCACCGACGACGGAGTACCCCTCCTCCTCCAGCATCTCCTTCAGATCCAGCCGGATCAGTGCCTCGTCCTCGGCGATGACGACACGGGTCGTCAGCGGAGGCACGTGCGACTTCTCGTCGTCGGGCGCGTCTACGGGCTGGGGCGACTCGGGGGCGGTCACGGAGGCTCCTCTTTCGGGCAGGGGTCTGCTGACAAGAGCCTACCTAGCTGCGGTATGGTGGTCGCGCCAGGGGTTGCATTATCCCTTGTTTTCTAAGGCCCCAGTACTCCAACTGGTTAGAGAGGCCGCTCTCAAACAGCGGACAGTGTGGGTTCGAATCCCACCTGGGGCACCTTTCCTTCGATTGCATGGTTCGCTAGAAGCGGACGTACACGATCTCGTGAACGTCCGCTTCTTTCTGCGTGTCGCCGCGAATCCTTCTCTATTTCGGGCTGTCGTCCTCGCCGATGTGGTGGACGCGGACCATGTTGGTGGCGCCGGAGACGCCGGGGGGTGAGCCCGCCGTGATCACGACGACGTCACCCTTGCGGCAGCGGCCGTACTTCAGGAGCAGCTCGTCCACCTGGGCGACCATCGCGTCCGTGGAGTCGACGTGCGGGCCGAGGAAGGTCTCGATCCCCCAGGTGAGGCTGAGCTGGGAGCGGGTGGCCGCCTCGGGGGTGAAGGCGAGCAGCGGGATCGGGGAGCGGTAGCGGGAGAGCCTGCGGGCGGTGTCCCCGGACTGGGTGAAGGCGACGAGGAACTTCGCGCCGAGGAAGTCGCCCATCTCGGCCGCCGCGCGGGCGACCGCGCCGCCCTGGGTGCGGGGCTTGTTGCGCTCGGTCAGGGGCGGCAGCCCCCTGGCGAGGATGTCCTCCTCGGCCGCGGCGACGATCTTCGCCATGGTGCGGACGGTCTCGACGGGGTACTTGCCGACGCTGGTCTCGCCGGAGAGCATCACGGCGTCGGTGCCGTCGATGACGGCGTTGGCGACGTCGGAGGCCTCGGCGCGGGTGGGGCGGGAGTTGTCGATCATCGAGTCGAGCATCTGGGTGGCGACGATGACCGGCTTGGCGTTGCGCTTGGCGAGCTTGACGGCGCGCTTCTGGACGAGGGGGACCTGCTCCAGGGGCATCTCCACGCCGAGGTCGCCGCGGGCGACCATGATCCCGTCGAAGGCGGCGACGATGTCCTCGACCGCGTCGACGGCCTGGGGCTTCTCGACCTTGGCGATGACGGGGAGGCGCCGGCCGTGCTCGTCCATGATGCGGTGCACCGGGGTGATGTCGTTGCCGCTGCGCACGAAGGACAGGGCGATGGCGTCGAAGCCGGTGTGCAGGGCCCAGCGCAGGTCGTCCTCGTCCTTGGTGGAGAGGGCGGGGACGGAGACGGCGACGCCGGGAAGGTTGAGGCCCTTGTGGTCGGAGACCATGCCGCCCTCGACGACCCGGGTGCGTACGCGGGGGCCGTCGACGGCGGTGACCTCCAGGCAGACCTTGCCGTCGTCGACGAGGACGCGTTCGCCGGGGGTGACGTCGGCGGCGAGGCCGGCGTAGGTGGTGCCGCACTTGTGGCGGTCGCCTTCGACGCCGTCCTCGACGGTGATGGTGAAGGTGTCTCCGCGTTCAAGGAGTACGGGGCCTTCGGTGAAGCGGCCGAGGCGGATCTTCGGGCCTTGAAGGTCGGCGAGGATTCCTACGCTGCGGCCGGTTTCGTCGGCGGCCTTGCGGACGCGCTGGTACCGCTCCTCGTGTTCGGCGTGGGTGCCGTGGCTGAGGTTGAAGCGTGCGACGTCCATTCCGGCCTCGACGAGTGCCTTGATCTGGTCGTACGAGTCGGTGGCGGGTCCCAGGGTGCAGACGATTTTCGCTCGGCGCATGGGTCGAGCCTAGGCCTTACCGGTGGGTAGAGACTCCGGGCCGGGTGTCCGCTCAAGGACCTTTGCGTAAAGGGCTGTTGACAAGTGTTGAAGTGTGCGATGACCCGCTCCTTTGAGCGATTTCCGGGGCCGCGGGCCGGGTCCCGTCAGAGCCGCGGGGGTCGCATGGTGAACTGCGCGCTGACCTGCGCGCTGACGCGGAGGCGCGGGGGTTCGAGGTCGAGGGGCGCGGCGGGGCCGGCGGGCGCGGCCGGACCGCCGGGGAAGGCCGTGCGGGCGGAGCGTCCGTAGGGCGCCCGGCCGGGGGCGCCGGCTTCCGAGCCGGTGTCGGCGAGCTCGATGAGCGCGGCGATGGTGGTGCCGAGGGACTCGGCGTACTCGCGGGCCCGCTGGAGGGCGTCGGCGACGGCGCGCTGCCTGGCCTTGGTGTGGACGGGTGAGGCGAGGCGGAGGGACCACCAGGGGCCCTCGACACGGGTGAGTTCGAGGTCGGCGAGGCGGGTGGTGAGTTCACCGAGAGCGGTGAAGTCGGTGAGTTCGGCGCTGAGGTGGACGTGGCCGAGGTAGGCGCGGACGCGTTCGCCGCGGCCGTGCTCGGAGAGTTCGGGGGTGAGGGTGAGGGTGCCGGTGGAGACGCGGGTGACGGCCTGGCCGTAGGACTTGATCAGGTCGAGGGCGTCGGTGTTGCGGCGGGTGAGGTCGTCGAGGGTGGTGCGGCGGTCGCGGCCGCGGGCGGTGACGGTGACGCCGATGGAGGCGAGTTCGGGTTCGACGTCGAACTCGGCGTGGCCGCGGGTGGTGAGGAGGGGGGCTTCGGGGGTGCCGTGGGCGGGGGGCGGCGTGGTGGTCATGCGGCTCACTCTGTCATGCGGCCGCTGACCTGTGCGGGTGCGGGGAGGGCGGTGCCGGACCCGGGCGGGACGAGCGCCTCGTCCGGTATCCACCCTTTCTGCACAGGGAGTTGACGGTGCGGCAGTCCGTCCGGCCGCGTGCGGCGGCTGCGGATTCCGCCCGCCGCCGCGCGCCGCCGCCGTTCGGGGTGCGGCCCGTCATCTGCCTTCGACGAGGGGGGTGAGCCGGGGTGCCTGGCGGGCTTCGGGGACGCGGGGTGCGGCGTTCTGGAGTCCGAAGGAGGTGAAGGCGGTCCGGGCGGCGAGGGGGTAGGGCTGTTCGCCGGTGAGGGAGTTGAGGATGGTGGCGCTGCGCCAGGCGGCGAGGCCGAGGTCGGGGGCGCCGACGCCGTGGGTGTGGAGTTCGGCGTTCTGGACGTAGATGCCGCAGCCGGTGGCGGTGACGGCGGGGTCGAGGACGAGCCGGAACTGTTCGTCGATGCGCGGGCGTTCGCTGTTGTCGCGGCGGAGGTAGGGGTCGATGCCGGCGAGGAGGCGGTCGAGGGGGCGCTGA
Organism: Streptomyces sp. NPDC090108; assembly: GCF_044747185.1. Taxonomy (NCBI): domain Bacteria; kingdom Bacillati; phylum Actinomycetota; class Actinomycetes; order Kitasatosporales; family Streptomycetaceae; genus Streptomyces; species Streptomyces sp. NPDC090108. The sequence goes on along the minus strand of NZ_JBIVDQ010000005.1, from coordinate 632,195 downwards.
CGGTAGCCGGTGGCGAGGACGACGGCGTCGGTGGTGAGGCGGCTACGGGTGCCCTGCTGGACGTGTTCGAGGTGGAGTTCGACCTTGGTGGTGGCGAGGCGGCCGGCGGTGCGGACGCGGACGCCGGGGGTGAGGACGGCGTCGGGCCAGCCGCCGTGGAGGGCGCGGCGGTAGAGCTCGTCGTGGATGGCGGCGAGGGTGCCGGCGTCGATGCCTTTGTGGAGCTGCCACTGGGCGGTGGTGAGCCGGTCGCGGACGGGTTCGGCGAGGGCGTGGAAGTAGCGGGTGTAGTCGGGGGTGAAGTGTTCGAGGCCGAGTTTGGAGTACTCCATGGGGGCGAAGGCCTCGGTGCGGCCGATCCAGTGCAGGCGTTCCTGGCCGGCGGGGCGGTGGCGGAGGAGGTCGAGGAAGATCTCGGCGCCGGACTGTCCCGAGCCGACGACGGTGACGTGTCCGGCGGCGAGGAGGGTGGGGCGGTGGTCGAGGTAGTCGGCGGCGTGGACGACGGGGACGGCGTGGGCGTCGGTGAGGGGCTTGAGGGGGTCGGGCACGTAGGGGGCGGTGCCGATGCCGAGGGCGATGTTGCGGGTGTGGGTGCGGCCGAGGGCCTGGGCCTCGCCGTCGGCGTCGAGCTGGGTGAAGTCGACTTCGAAGACGCTGTGTTCGGGGTTCCAGCGGACGGCGTCGACCTGGTGGCGGAAGCGGAGTGCGGGGAGTTGCCGGGTGACCCAGCGGCAGTAGGCGTCGTATTCGGCGCGCTGGATGTGGAAGTGCTCGGCGAAGTAGAAGGGGAAGAGGCGTTCGCGGGTCTTGAGGTAGTTGAGGAAGCTCCAGGGGCTGGTGGGGTCGGCGAGGGTGACGAGGTCGGCGAGGAAGGGGACCTGGACGGTGGCGCCGTCGATGAGGAGGCCGGGGTGCCACTGGAAGTCGGGGCGCTGTTCGTAGAAGACGGCGTCGAGAGGGGTGAGGGGGTGGGCGAGGGCGGCGAGGGAGAGGTTGCTGGGGCCGATACCGATGCCGACCAGGTCGTGGGGGGTGCCGGGCTGGTGCGGTGGGGGCGCGGGGTGGTTCATGTGCGGGTGTGTCCTTCGACGAGTTCCAGGAGGTGTGCGAGGTCGTCCGGCCGGGTGTGGGGGTTGAGGAGGGTGGCTTTGAGCCAGAGGCGGCCGTCGGGGCGGGCGCGGCCGAGGACGGCCCGGCCGTGCTGGAGGAGGGTGCGGCGGACGGTGGCGACGGTGGTGTCGTCGGCGCCGGCGGGGCGGAACAGGACGGTGCTGATGGCGGGCCGGCCGTAGAGGTCGAGGGCGGGGTGGTCCTCGATGAGGTCGGCGAGGTCGTGGGCGCGGGCGCAGATCTGGTCGATGAGGTGGGTGAGCCCGGTGCGGCCGAGGGTCCTGAGGGTGACGGCGATCTTGAGGACGTCGGGCCGGCGGGTGGTGCGCAGGGAGCGGTGGAGCAGGTCGGGCAGGCCCGCGTCGGTGTCGTCGTCGGCGTTGAGGTAGTCGGCGTGCTGGTGGAGTGCGGCGAGTTCGCCGGGGTCGGCGACGGCGAGGAGGCCGGCGGCGACGGGCTGCCAGCCGATCTTGTGGAGGTCGAGGGTGACGGTGTGGGCGGCGGCGAGTCCGTCGACCCGGTGCCGGTGGCGGGGGCTGAGGGCGAGTGCTCCGCCGTAGGCGGCGTCGATGTGCAGGCGGGCGCCGTGGGCGGCGCAGACGGCGGCGATCCCGGGGAGGGGGTCGATGAGCCCGGCGTCGGTGGTGCCCGCGGTGGCGGCGACGACGACGGGGCCGGGGAGTGCGGCGAGCACGGTGTCGAGGGCCGCGGGGTCGAGGGTGCCGGCGGGGGTGGGGACGACGACGGGGGCGGGGAGGCCGAGGAGCCAGGCGGCGCGGTGCAGGGAGTGGTGGGCGTTGGCGCCGTGGACGAGCCGGAGGGCGGGGCCGTGGGTCTCCCGGGCGAGGAGGAGGGCGAGCTGGTTGGACTCGGTGCCGCCGGTGGTGATCAGGGCGTCGGCGAGACCGGTCTCGTGGGCGAGGACGCGGGTGACCTCCGCTTCGAGGGCGGAGGCGGCGGGGGCCTGGTCCCAGGAGTCGAGGGAGGGGTTGAGGGTGGCGGCGGCGAGGTCTGCCGCGGCGGCGACGGCGAGGGGCGGGCAGTGGAGGTGGGCGGCGCAGAGCGGGTCGGCGGGGTCGGCGGCACCTTCGGCGAGGGCGTGGACCAGGGTGCGCAGGGCGTCGGGGTCGCCGTGTTCGGGGAGGAGGTCGCCGAGGGCGCCGGTGAGTCGCGCGGTGACGACGTCGGGGCCGCCGGCGGGGAGGGGGCCGCCCCGGGCATGGGTGCCGGTGGTGAGTGCGTCGAGGACAGTGTCGAGCAGTGGCCGGAGCGCGTGGGGGCCGTGGGGTCCCGAGGCGAGGGGCGGGGTGGTCATGGGCTCTCCTCCGTGGCGCGGGGCGTGGGGGTCTCCATGGGGGTGGTGCGGGTGCGGGGCGGGTGCTGTCCGGCGGGTTCCCGGTGGGGCGTGTGCGGATGTTTCCGTAGGTTTCTTCCGTGTTGCGGTGGAAGGTCGCTGTGCGTCCGGAAAGCCCAACGACGGTAGCCCGTTGGGGGCACTGCCGTGCGGGGAAAACCCGCTCGAAGGGGGCGAGCGGGTATGGGTGCGGCCGGTCCGCCGCGGGACGGCGGACCGGCCGTGGGGTCGGACCGGCCGTGGGGTCGGACCGGCCGTGGGGTCGGACCGGCCGTGAGGTGACGGACCGATCGTGGAGTGACGGACCGGCCCCCGACCGGTGGTGGACCGCTGGTCGGGGGTGGTGAGCGGGGGGCGGACCGGTGGTGTCAGGCGCCGCGTACCCGCAGGGCCCGCGCGAGGTCGTCGAGTTCGTCGCCGAGGGTGCGGCGCAGGGCGGGTACGGGGTCGGACGCGTCGAGGCAGGTGCGGCCGAGGGTGAGGTGTGCGCCGTCGACGGCGTGACGGGGGAACGCCCAGCGGCCGGCGGCCATGGCGATGGCGGGGCCGCGGCGGGCGGCGACGGGGAGGGCGTCCTCGTAGTAGCGGGGCACGTACTCCGCGACGAGGTCGGCCTGTTCGGGCTGCCAGAAGCCCTTGGCGGTGGCGGCGAAGAGGTAGTTGGAGAGGTCGTCGCCGTGGAACATGGCGTCCCAGGCGGCGCGCTTGGCCTCGGGGTCGGGCAGGGCGGCGCGGCAGTGGGCGGCGCCTTCCTGGCCGCTGGCGGAGGGGTCGCGGGCGAGTTCGGCGGCGATGGCGGCCTCGTCGGCGGCGCCGAGGACGGCGAGCCGGGCGAGGATGCGCCAGCGCAGTTCGGGGTCGAGTTCGGGCCCGCCGGGCACGGTGCCGTCGGCGAGCCAGGCGGCGATGGTGTCGGGGTGGGCGGCGACGTCGATGAAGTGGCGTACGGCGATGAGGCGCAGGCCGGGGTTGTCGCCGTCCTCGGTGCGGCGCAGGAGGTCGCGGCAGAGGTCGCTGAGGGTGGCGAGGGCGGCCGGGCGGTCCTCGGGGGTGAGGTAGCGGTCGGCGATGTGGGCGGAGGCGAAGGCGAGGACGCCCTGGACGAGGGCGAGGTCCGTTTCGAGCGGCAGGTGGGCGCGGGCGGTGTCCAGGTAGGCGGCGGGCGGGAGTTCGCCGTCGCGGACGGCGTCCCGGAGGGCGTTCCAGACCACGGCGCGGGTGAGCGGGTCGGGCAGTGCGGACAGTCCGGTGCGGATCGCCTCGGAGGAGTCGGCGTCGAAGCGGATCTTGGCGTAGGTGAGGTCGCCGTCGTTGAGCAGGAGGAGGGCGGGGCGCTTGCCGAGGGGCTGGGGGGCGGCCTGGGGGATGTCGAGGTCGATGCGCTCGCGCAGGGTGAGGCGGCCGTCGTCGGTGAGGTCGCGGTCGTAGAGGCCGGCGGTGACGCGGTGGGGGCGGCTGCCGGCGCGGTCGACGGTGAGGGTGCGGGTGCCGTCGGTGCCGTCCGCGGTGAGGACGGGGGTGAGAGTGTCGACGCCGGTGGTGCGCAGCCAGGCGTCGGCCCAGGCGTGGACGTCGCGTTCGGTGGCGGCGGCGAGGGAGTCGATGAAGTCGGCGAGGGTCGCGTTGCCGAAGCGGTGGCGCTGGAAGTGGATGTTGATGCCCGCGAGGAAGTCCTTCTCGCCGAGCCAGGCGACGAGCTGGCGCAGGGCGGAGGCGCCCTTGGCGTAGGAGATCCCGTCGAAGTTGAGGAGGGCGGAGGCGGTGTCGTCGACTGCTTCGGGTGCGACGGGGTGGGTGGTGGGGCGCTGGTCGGCGTCGTAGCCCCAGGCCTTGCGGGTGACGCCGAACTCGACCCAGGGCTGGGTGAAGCGGGTGGCTTCGAGGGTGGTCTGGTAGCCCATGTACTCGGCGAAGGACTCGTTGAGCCAGATGTCGTCCCACCACTGGAGGGTGACGAGGTCGCCGAACCACATGTGGGCCATCTCGTGGGCGATGACCATGGCGCGGGTCTGGCGCTCGGTGTCGGTGACGGCGGAGCGGTAGACGAAGTCGTCGCGGAAGGTGACGAGTCCGGGGTTCTCCATGGCGCCGGCGTTGAACTCGGGGACGAACGCCTGGTCGTAGGAGTCGAAGGGGTACGGCTCCTCGAACTTCTCGTGGTAGCGGTCGAAGCAGGCGCGGGTGATGTCGAGGATCTCGTCGACGTCGGCGTCGAGGTGGGGGGCCAGCGAGCGGCGGCAGTGGATGCCGAAGGGCAGGCCGCGGTGTTCGGTGGTCACGGAGTGCCAGGGGCCGGCGGCGACGGCGACGAGGTAGGTGGAGATGAGCGGGGTGGTGGCGGCGCGCCAGCGGCCCTGTCCGAGGTGTTCGGTGACGCCGTTGGCGAGGACGGTCCAGCCTTCGGGCGCGGTGACGGAGAGGTCGAAGACGGCCTTGAGGTCGGGCTGGTCGAAGGCGGCGAAGACGCGCTGGACGTCGTCCATGAACATCTGGGTGTAGACGTAGGTCTCGCCGTCGGTGGGGTCGGTGAAGCGGTGCATGCCCTCGCCGGTGCGGGAGTAGCGCATGCGGGCGTCGACGCGCAGTTCGTGCTCGCCGGCGGTGAGGCCGTCCAGGGCGAGCCGGCCGTCGTGGAGGGCGGCGGGGTCGAGGGGGTGTCCGTCGAGCGTGACGGTGCGCAGCTCGGCCGGCTTCAGCTCGACGAACGTGTTCCCGTCGGTCCGTGCGGTGAACCGGATCGTGGTGCGGGAGTCGAAGGTCTCGTCGCCGGTGGTGAGGTCGAGTTCGACCGTGTAGCGGTGGACGTCGAGGAGCTGTGCTCGGAGCTGCGCTTCGTCGCGCGTCAGTACGGACATGCACGCCATGCTGCCTGATCAGGGCGATGGCGGACAGGGGTGGACCGGTAGTTGCCGTATGTCCGGTTGTGCGGGTGTCTGGGCGGGGCGCGGGCCGGGCGCCGGCTCAGTCGGTCTGCGCGGGCTGCCCGTTGGCGGTGTCCTCGGCGATGCGCTCGTGGTGGCGGATGACCTCGGCGACGATGAAGTTCAGGAACTTCTCGGCGAAGGCGGGGTCGAGCCGGGCGTTCTCGGCGAGGTCGCGCAGGCGGGCGATCTGGCGGGCCTCGCGGGCGGGGTCGGCGGGCGGGAGCCGGTGGAGGGCCTTGAGGCGGCCGACCTGCTGGGTGGCCTTGAACCGTTCGGCCAGCATGTGGACGACGGCCGCGTCGATGTTGTCGATGCTCGCGCGCAGCCGTTCGAGTTCCTGGCGCACCGCGGGGTCGACGTCACCGGTACCGGTGTTGCTGTGGGTCATGGGCCTCAACCCTACGGGGCCGGGGGCGCCCTTTCACCGGCGGCTCCGGCGGCCGCCCCGGCGGGGGGCGGTGTGCCGCGCGGGGCGGGGCGGGGCAGTCATACAGTGGACGGGGACTCCGGCGTCTTTGGGGGTGCGGGCGTGGCGAACGGCGGACCGGTCGAGCACGGCTTCCCGCATCTGGAGACGGTGCGGGCCGCGGTCACGGCGCTGTACCGGCGGCTGTCGTACGACGTGCTGCGGACGTTCTCCACGAGTGTGGCCCCGGCCGACGTGGCGTTCGGCGACGCGGACGATCTTCATCTGGGCGCGCAGCGGGTGGCCCGGGAGATCGTGGGGCACTTCCGGCTGCCGGATGCCCGGCTGATCGTCGGTTTCCGGGAGATGACGCACGCGGCGCATGTGGAGCTGGCATCGGGGCCGGAGTACTTCGTCGAGCTGAACGACCGGTTCCGGGAGCATCGCCGGGACATCGGGGCGGCGCTCGCGCACGAGGTGGCACATGTGTATCTGCACCGTCTGGGGCTCGCGTTCCCGACGACGGCGGAGAACGAGATCCTCACGGACACGGTGACGGCGTACCTCGGCGCGGGCTGGCTGCTGCTGGACGCCTACCGCGAGCAGGGGGGTGCTTCGCAGAAACTGGGTTATCTCACCCCGGAGGAGTTCGGCTACGTGCTGGCCAAGCGCGCCCTGTTCTTCGGTGAGGATCCGTCGGTGTGGTTCACCAGTGCCCAGGCGTACACGGCGTACGGCAAGGGCATGGAGCGGGCGCGGCGGGACGGGCGGCAGCCTCCGCTGACGGCGGCGGGCTGGGCGGGGCGGCGCCGGTACGCCCACGACCGCCGGCAGGCGCAGGGGCCGGCGGAGGGTGCGGGGAGCACTGGGGGTGCGGGGAGCGCGGCTTACGGCTTCTCGTCGGCTCCCGGGGGCGCCCTGCGGGTGGACTTCCCCTGCCCCACCTGCCATCAGCGCATCCGGGTACCGGTACGGGGGCGGGTGCGGGCGCGGTGCGGGCTGTGTACCTCGGTCCTGGAGTGCGACACGTAGGTGTCCGGCGGATCGGCCGGCCGGTGTTGCCGGTGCGGCCGATCCTGCGGGTGTTGCCGGTGCGGCCGATGCTGCCGGTGCGGGCGGTCCTGCCGGTGTTGCCGGTGCCGCCGGCCTGCGGTGCCTGCGGTGGCCCTCCTTGCCCCGCTGTCACCGCCGTTCGCTATTTTGTTCGCCGCCGCCCCCACCGGCTCTCCCCCCGTTCTCCGTCCCACTCTCCAGAGGAGCCGGCCGTGACCGCCGAGTCCGCCGTGACCACGTGCTTCCGTCATCCCAAGGTGGAGTCGCACGTCCGCTGCACCCGCTGCGACCGCTACATCTGCCCCGACTGCATGCGCGAGGCGGCCGTCGGCCACCAGTGCGTGGAGTGCGTGAAGGAGGGGGCGCGGACGGTACGGCAGGCGCGGACGGCGTTCGGCGGCCGGATCTCCACGGTGCCGCTGGTGACGTACGTCCTGGTCGCGCTGAACGCGCTCGCCTATCTCGCACAGCTGGTCCGGCCGTCGGTCACGGACCGGTTCGAGATGCTGGGCGCGGGCCTCAAGGGCCCTGACGGCGGGCACTACTTGTGGCAGTACCCGTACGACCCGGTCCTGCGGCCCGAGGGGCTGGCGGGCGGTGAGTGGGAGCGGCTGCTGACCGGAGCGTTCCTGCACATGCCGCCGGGCGACGGCATAGGGGTGCTGCACATCGTGATGAACATGGCGTCGCTGCTGAGCATCGGCAAGGTGGTGGAGACCCAGCTGGGCCGGGTGCGCTACCTCGCGCTGTATCTGCTGTCGGCGCTCGGCGGTTCGGTGCTGGTCCTGCTGATCGCGCCGGACCAGCCGACGCTCGGCGCGTCCGGGGCCGTGTTCGGTCTGGGCGCGGCGTACTGGGTGATGGGGCGCCGCCTCGGCTACGACATGCGGGCGGTCAACCAGTACATGACGGGTCTGCTGCTGTGGCTGGTGATCTCCGCGTGGATGACGTCCTGGGAGGGGCATCTCGGCGGTCTGCTGGCGGGCGGCGTCGTCACGCTGGCCTACGCCTACGCGCCCCGCGACGGACGCCGGGCGCTGGTCCAGGCCGGAGCGTGCGCGGCACTGCTGGCGCTGCTGGTGGTCCTGGCCGTGGTGAAGGTGTCGTCGTTCACGGGCGGTCCGGCCGCCTAGACGGGTCACGGCCCGGCCGTGCGGTCCGGCCATGGCCCGGCGGCCTCGCGCGCCCGGCGGGTCGCGGGTGTGCGACGGCACCTGCCCGGGCGTCCGGTCGGGGACTGTGGGGCAGGTGCCGTCGGTGTTCGTCCGTACGCCGTTGTACGGAACGTGCGGGGGGAGCCGCGGGGCTCCCGGGCGGGTCAGACCGCGAGGGCGCGGTCGGTCGGGCGGATCGGCGCCGGCAGGTCGCTGGAGCCGGTCAGGTGGCGGTCGACGCCGCGGGCGGCGGAGCGGCCCTCGGCGATCGCCCAGACGATGAGGGACTGGCCGCGGCCCGCGTCGCCGGCGACGTACACGCCGGGGACGCTGGTGCGGAAGTCGGCGTCGCGGGCGATGTTGCCGCGCTCGTCGAGTTCCAGACCGAACTGCTCGACCAGGCCGTTGTCGCGGTCGGTGCCGGTGAAGCCCATGGCGAGGGTGACCAGCTGGGCGGGGATCTTCCGCTCGGTACCGGGCTTCTGGGTGAGCCGGCCGTCCACGAACTCGACCTCGGCGAGGTGCAGCCACTGCACGTTGCCGTCCTCGTCGCCCTCGAAGTGGGTGGTGGAGACGGAGTAGACCCGCTCGCCGCCCTCCTCGTGGGCGCTGGTGACCTTGTAGAGCATCGGGAAGGTCGGCCAGGGCTGGTTCACCGGGTGCCGCTCGTCGTTCGGGCGGGGCATGATCTCCAGCTGGGTGACGGAGGCCGCGCCCTGGCGGTGGGCGGTGCCCACGCAGTCGGCGCCGGTGTCGCCGCCGCCGATGACGACGACGTGCTTGCCCTCGGCCGAGACGGGCGGCGCCACGAAGTCGCCCTCCTGGACCTTGTTGGACAGCGGGAGGTACTCCATCGCCTGGTAGATGCCGGACAGTTCGCGCCCGGGGACGGGGAGATCGCGGGCGGTGGTGGCGCCGACGGCCAGGACCACGGCGTCGTACCGCTTCTTCAGGTCGGTCGCCTTCAGGTCGCGGCCGATCTCGACGCCGGTGCGGAAGCGGGTGCCCTCCGCGCGCATCTGCTCGATGCGGCGGTTGATGTGCCGCTTCTCCATCTTGAACTCGGGGATGCCGTACCGGAGAAGACCTCCGACGCGGTCCGCGCGCTCGTAGACGGCGACCGTGTGGCCGGCCCGGGTGAGCTGCTGGGCGGCGGCGAGGCCGGCGGGGCCGGAACCGACGACCGCGACCGTCTTGCCGGAGAGGCGCTCGGGGATGCGCGGGGCGACGTCCCCGGTCTCCCACGCCTTGTCGATGATGGAGACCTCGACGTTCTTGATGGTGACCGCGGGCTGGCTGATGCCGAGCACGCACGCCGACTCGCAGGGCGCGGGGCACAGCCGGCCGGTGAACTCCGGGAAGTTGTTCGTCGCGTGCAGGCGCTCGGAGGCGGCGGCCCAGTCCTCGCGGTAGGCGTAGTCGTTCCACTCGGGGATGAGGTTCCCGAGCGGACAGCCGTTGTGGCAGAACGGGATGCCGCAGTCCATGCACCGGCCGGCCTGCTTGCTGATGATCGGCAGCAGGGAGCCGGGGACGTAGACCTCGTTCCAGTCCTTGACGCGCTCACCGACGGGACGGGTCTTGGCGACCTCGCGGCCGTGGTTCAGGAAGCCCTTCGGGTCAGCCATTGATCGCCGCCTCCATCATCTTCTCGGTGATCTCGGTCTCGGAGAGACCGGCTCGCTCGGCGGCGTCCTTGGCGGCGAGCACTGCCTGGTAGGTGCTGGGGATGATCTTGCTGAAGCGGGCCGCGGCCGCGTCCCAGTCGGCGAGCAGCTTCTCGGCGACGGTCGAGCCGGTCTCGTCGGCGTGGCGGCGCACCGTGTCGTGCAGCCACTGCCGGTCGGTGTCGTCCAGGGGCTGGACGGCACCGGCGTTGCCGGCGTTGACGTGGTCGGGGTCCAGGTCGATGACGTACGCGATGCCGCCGGACATGCCCGCCGCGAAGTTGCGGCCGGTGGGTCCGAGGACGACCGCGCGGCCGCCGGTCATGTACTCGCAGCCGTGGTCGCCGACGCCCTCGGAGACGACCGTGGCGCCCGAGTTGCGGACGCAGAACCGCTCTCCGGTACGGCCGCGCAGGAACAGTTCGCCGCCGGTGGCGCCGTAGGCGATGGTGTTGCCCGCGATCGTCGAGTACTCGGCGAGGTGGTCGGCGGCGCGGTCGGGGCGGACGGCGATCCGGCCGCCCGACAGGCCCTTGCCGACGTAGTCGTTGGCGTCGCCCTCCAGGCGCAGGGTGATGCCGCGCGGGAGGAAGGCGCCGAAGGACTGGCCCGCGGAGCCGGTGAAGGTGATGTCGATGGTGTCGTCGGGCAGGCCGGCGCCGCCGAACTTCTTCGTCACCTCGTGGCCGAGCATGGTGCCGACCGTGCGGTTGATGTTGCGGATGGCGACCTGGGCGCGCACGGGGTGCGCCTCGGTGGCGTCGGACGCGGCGAGCGCGTCGGCGGCGAGCTTGATCAGCTCGTTGTCCAGGGCCTTCTCCAGGCCGTGGTCCTGGGCGACGAGCTGGTGGCGGACGGCGCCCTCGGGCAGATCGGGCACGTGGAGCAGGGGCTGCAGGTCCAGGCCCTGTGCCTTCCAGTGGTCGACGGCGCGGGCCACGTCGAGCACCTCGGCGTGCCCGACGGCCTCCTCGATGGAGCGGAAGCCCAGCTCGGCGAGGAGCTCGCGGACCTCTTCGGCGATGAACCGGAAGAAGTTGACGATGTGCTCGGCCTTGCCGGTGTAGCGCTCGCGCAGGGCCGGGTTCTGGGTGGCGATGCCGACCGGACAGGTGTCCAGGTGGCAGACGCGCATCATGACGCAGCCGGAGACGACGAGCGGGGCGGTGGCGAAGCCGAACTCCTCGGCGCCGAGGAGCGCGGCGATGACGACGTCACGGCCGGTCTTGAGCTGGCCGTCGGTCTGGACGACGATGCGGTCGCGCAGGCCGTTGAGGAGCAGGGTCTGCTGGGTCTCGGCCAGGCCGAGCTCCCAGGGGCCGCCCGCGTGCTTGAGCGAGGTGAGCGGGGAGGCGCCGGTGCCGCCGTCGTGGCCGGAGATCAGGACGACGTCGGCGTGCGCCTTGGAGACGCCCGCGGCGACCGTGCCGACACCGACCTCGGACACCAGCTTCACGTGGACGCGGGCGGCCGGGTTGGCGTTCTTGAGGTCGTGGATCAGCTGGGCGAGATCCTCGATGGAGTAGATGTCGTGGTGCGGCGGCGGGGAGATGAGGCCGACGCCGGGCGTGGAGTGCCGCGTCTTCGCGACCCACGGGTAGACCTTGGGTCCGGGCAGCTGGCCGCCCTCGCCGGGCTTGGCGCCCTGGGCCATCTTGATCTGGATGTCGTCCGCGTTGACGAGGTACTCGCTCGTCACGCCGAAGCGGCCGGAGGCGACCTGCTTGATCGCCGAGCGGCGTGCGGGGTCGTACAGCCGCTCGGGGTCCTCGCCGCCCTCACCGGTGTTGGACTTGCCGCCCAGCTGGTTCATGGCGATGGCGAGGGTCTCGTGCGCCTCCTGGGAGATGGAGCCGTACGACATGGCGCCGGTGGAGAACCGCTTGACGATCTCGGAGACCGGCTCGACCTCCTCCACCGGGACCGGCTGCCGGCCGGAGTCGAGGCCGAACAGGCCGCGCAGCGTCATCAGGCGCTCGGACTGCTCGTTCACGCGCTCGGTGTACTTCTTGAAGATGTCGAAGCGGCCGGAGCGGGTGGAGTGCTGGAGGCGGAAGACCGTCTCGGGGTCGAACAGGTGCGGTTCGCCCTCGCGGCGCCACTGGTACTCGCCGCCGATGTCGAGGGCGCGGTGGGCGGGCGCGATGCCGCTGGCCGGGTAGGCCTTGGCGTGGCGGGCGGCGACCTCGCGGGCGATGACGTCGATACCGACGCCGCCGATCTTGGTGGTGGTGCCGTTGAAGTACTTCTCGACGAAGGCGTCGTCCAGGCCGACGGCCTCGAAGACCTGGGCGCCGCGGTAGGAGGCGACGGTGGAGATGCCCATCTTCGACATGACCTTGAGGACGCCCTTGCCGAGGGCGTGGATCAGGTTGCGGATGGCCTTCTCGGGCTCGATGCCGTTGATGAAGGTGCTGGCGCGCAGCAGGTCCTCGACGGACTCCATGGCGAGGTAGGGGTTCACGGCGGCCGCGCCGAAGCCGATGAGCAGGGCGACGTGGTGGACCTCGCGGACGTCGCCGGCCTCGACCAGCAGGCCCACGTGGGTGCGCTGCTTGGTGCGGATGAGGTGGTGGTGGACGGCCGCGGTGAGCAGCAGCGAGGGGATCGGCGCGTGCTCGGCGTCGGAGTGCCGGTCGGACAGGACGATCAGGCGGGCGCCGTTGCCGATGGCCGCGTCGGCCTCGGCGCAGATCTCCTCGATGCGCGCGGCGAGGGAGTCGCCCCCGCCGCCGACCCGGTACAGGCCGGACAGGGTCGCGGCCTTGAAGCCGGGCATGTCGCCGTCGGCGTTGATGTGGATGAGCTTGGCGAGCTCGTCGTTGTCGATGACGGGGAAGGGCAGCACGACGGACCGGCAGGAGGCGGCGGTCGGGTCGAGGAGGTTGCCCTGCGGGCCCAGCGAGCTGCGCAGCGAGGTGACCAGTTCCTCGCGGATGGCGTCCAGCGGCGGGTTGGTGACCTGCGCGAACAGCTGGGTGAAGTAGTCGAAGAGCAGCCGGGGGCGCTCGGACAGCGCGGCGATGGGCGAGTCGGTGCCCATCGAGCCGATCGGCTCGGCGGCGGACTTGGCCATCGGCGCGAGGATGACGCGCAGCTCTTCCTCGGTGTAGCCGAAGGTCTGCTGGCGGCGGGTGACCGAGGCGTGGGTGTGGACGATGTGCTCGCGCTCGGGCAGGTCGCCCAGCTCGATCTCGCCCGCCTCCAGCCATTCGGCGTACGGCTGCTCGGCGGCGAGGGACGCCTTGATCTCGTCGTCCTCGATGATGCGGCCCTCGGCGGTGTCGACGAGGAACATCCGGCCGGGCTGGAGGCGGCCCTTGCGGACGACCCGGGCGGGGTCGATGTCCAGGACGCCGACCTCGGAGCCGAGGACGACGAGGCCGTCGTCGGTGACCCAGTAGCGGCCGGGGCGCAGTCCGTTGCGGTCGAGGACGGCGCCGACCTGGGTGCCGTCGGTGAAGGTGACGCAGGCGGGTCCGTCCCACGGTTCGATCATCGTGGAGTGGAACTGGTAGAAGGCGCGCCGGGCCGAGTCCTTGACGGTCATCGACTCGTGGTTCTCCCAGGCCTCCGGGATCATCATCAGCACCGCGTGGGGCAGGGAGCGGCCGCCGAGGTGCAGGAGTTCCAGGACCTCGTCGAAGGAGGCGGAGTCGGAGGCGTCCGGGGTGCAGACGGGGAAGGTCCGCTCCAGGGAGCCCGGTCCGAAGAGGCCGGAGGCGAGCTGGGACTCGCGGGCGCGCATCCAGTTGCGGTTGCCCTTGACGGTGTTGATCTCACCGTTGTGGGCGACGAACCGGTAGGGGTGCGCGAGGGGCCACGACGGGAAGGTGTTCGTGGAGAACCGGGAGTGCACGAGCGCGATCGCGGAGGCGAAGCGGCGGTCGGACAGGTCCGGGAAGAAGGGTTCCAGCTGGCCGGTGGTCAGCATGCCCTTGTAGACGATGGTGCGGGCGGACAGCGACGGGAAGTACACGCCGCCCTCGCGCTCGGCGCGCTTGCGCAGCGCGAAGGCCTTGCGGTCGAGGGCGATGCCCTCGCTCGTGCCGTCCGCGACGAAGATCTGCCGGAAGGCCGGCATGGTGGAGCGGGCGGTGGCGCCGAGCAGTTCCGGGGCGACCGGGACCTCGCGCCAGCCGAGGACGTTCAGTCCTTCCTCGGCCGCGATCGCCTCGATCGCGGAGACGGCTTCGCCGGTGCCCTCGGGGGGCAGGAAGGCGATGCCCACGGCGTACGACCCGGCGGCCGGGAGGCCGAATCCGGCGACCTCGCGGAAGAAGGTGTCGGGGACCTGGGAGAGCAGACCCGCGCCGTCCCCGGAGTCCGGCTCGGAACCGGTGGCGCCGCGGTGTTCGAGATTGCGCAGAACGGTCAGCGCCTGCTCGACCAGCGCATGGCTCGCCTCACCGGTGAGGGTGGCCACGAAACCGACACCGCAGGCGTCGTGCTCGTCGCGGGGGTCGTACATACCCTGCGCGGCAGGGCGAGCATCCATGAACGACCAGTTCTGGCCATTCGCGGAATGCTGGGACGGCTGGCGCGTCGTACGCATCGGCTCTCCCGTCGTCGTCAACAAGTGGCATATGGGGGTGCCGAGGGACGACGCTGGCCCTCTGCGGGGTGCAAAATTTCGTGCAGGTTACATGATGGGGCGGTTCTCGGAAACTGGATACAGCGTTCCAATATGCGGACACCGCAGGGGTTGTCGCGGGTGCCCCGAAGAGACGGCGAGGGCCGTCCACCGGTGGCTGGAAATCATTGAAGATCATGGGGCCCGAGGCGGACGCGATCGGTCTGACCGTCGCCCTGTCGGGCCGTGAAAGCAGGCGGGGGAGCGTCTTCGCCCGTCCCGCGGGTGCGCCACAGGCGTCATTGCCCGCAGCGCTTACGGCTCATGCCCGTTCATCGAGCATTCGAAACCAGCGAGTAACGGGAACTTATACGGTCGATTGCATAAATTCCATACCCAGGCCCGATCATCCTAGAGCGGTTCCGAACAGCGCGCCCAGGGCGTACGTCACACCGGCCGCCGCGCCGCCCAGCGCGAGCTGACGGAGCCCGCTGAACCACCAGCTCCGCGCGGTCACCTTGGCCACCACGGCGCCGCAGCCGAAGAGCCCGGCGAGCGCGAGCAGCAGGGCGGGCCACAGGACGGTCGCACCGAGCAGGTACGGCAGGACGGGCAGCAGGGCGCCCAGCGCGAAGGAGCCGAACGAGGAGACGGCGGCGACCAGCGGGGACGGCAGGTCGCCGGGGTCGATGCCGAGCTCCTCGCGGGCGTGTATCTCCAGGGCCTGCTCGGGGTCTCTGGAGAGCTGCCGGGCGACCTCCTTGGCCAGCGCGGGCTCGACACCGCGGGCCGTATACAGCGCCGCGAGCTCGTCCTGCTCGTCCTGCGGGTGCTTGCGCAGCTCCCGGCGCTCCACGTCGAGCTCGGCCTCGACGAGCTCCCGCTGGGAGGCGACGGAGGTGTACTCGCCGGCCGCCATGGAGAAGGCTCCGGCGGCGAGCCCGGCCAGCCCGGTGATCACGATCGTCTGGTGGCTGACGGCGCCGCCCGCGACACCGGTCATCAGGGCGAGATTGGAGACCAGGCCATCCATCGCGCCGAACACGGCGGGGCGCAGCCAGCCGCCGTTCACGTCGCGGTGCGTGTGGTTGTCGCGGTGCGCCTCGTGCAGCGCGGCCTCGGTTTCGATGATGGCCATACGGACCCCCAGGGAAGCTTAGCCAAAGCTAACTTTGGACCAGTTCTATTTTTCGACGTACCCAAACGTACGCCGTGTCCTTCTACCCCGCCAGCAAGGAAAGGCTCCACTAACCTGCGGCTTTACCTTTTCTTGCTCATTCGTGCTTGTATCCGCTCAGATGCCGAGCGGGTGATGCTGGGCTCTCGCAGGCTGGTGCGGGGCCGTCCCGTGGGACACATCCGCAAAGGGGCCCGGTGGCCCCGCTGAAGGAGAGGCCCCATGGCATCGATCGCCTGCACTCCCCCGGTCCCGGCTCCCGGGGACGTTGCCGGACCGCGCGAGCGGGCGCGCGGCGCGCTGCTCGGCCTGGCGGTCGGCGACGCGCTCGGGGCGCCCGCGGAGAACCTCAAGCCCTCCGAGATCCGCGCCCGCTGGGGCCGCATCACCGGGTACGTCAGCGAGAACCCCTCGGGCACCGACGACACCGAGTACGCGATCTTCTCGGGACTGCTGCTGGCCCGGCACGGCTCGGCGCTCACCCCGGCGCATGTCGAGGCGGCCTGGCACCGATGGATCGCCGGTCACGCCGACGGCCCCTTCCGGGGCGCCGGGTTCAGCGAGCGCGGCACGCTGGAGAACCTCCGCCGCGGGCTGGCCGCCCCCATCTCCGCCCAGCACCGGCACGCCTGGAGCGACGGCCTGGCGATGCGCGCGGCCCCCTTCGGGGTCTTCGCCGCGGGGCGCCCCGCGGAGGCGGCCCGGCTGGTGGCGATCGACGGCTCGGTCAGCCACGAGGGCGAGGGCATCTACGGCGGCCAGGCGGTCGCGGCGGGAGTGGCGGCGGCGATGGCGGGCGCGGCGCCCGCGGTGGTGGTCGCCGCCGCGCTCGCCGCGGTCCCCGACGACTCCTGGACCGCCCGCTCCCTGCGCCGCGCGGTCACCGTCGCCCACCGCGGCGAACGCGCGGTCCGCTCCGCGGTGGTCATCGGCGGCTACCCCTGGACCGACCTCGCCCCCGAGGCCGTCGCCCTCGCCTTCGGGGCGTACGCGGCGGCCGACGGCGACTTCCGCGAGGCCGTCCTCACCGCCGTCAACATGGGCCGCGACGCGGACACGACGGCGGCGGTCGCGGGCGCCCTGGCCGGCGCCACCCAGGGCGCCGGGGCGATCCCCGCGGAGTGGGCCGCCGCGATCGGCCCCGCCCGGGGCCGCTGCCTGCCCTCCATGACCGGCCACCACATCCTCGACGTGGCGGAACTCCTGGTCCCGGAGGAGGGCGGCAAATGGGGCGCGGGCGTGGTCACCCCGGACTTCCTGCCCCTCAAGGCCACCGCGGAGATCCTCCCCACGGCCGGCCCCGGCAACGACCAGCCCCCACTCCCCCAACCGAGTGACACACCCCCCATCCCCCCGGGTGGCACACCCCCCATCCCCCTCCCCCCGTCACCGGCCATCCCCCTCCCCCCAGCCACCCCACAACCACCCCCGCCCCCCGCCCTCCCCAAACGACCGACGGATCCGACCCAACCCCCTGCCCCGGCCTCCCAGCCGACGGACCCGACCCAACCCCCTGCCCTCACCTCCCAGCCGACCGAACCACCCCGCCCCCCTGCGCCCCACCCCGTTGCCGTGACCTCACAGCCGACGGATCCGGCCCAACCCCCTGCCCTCACCTCACAGCCGACCGAGCCACCCCGCCCTCCTGCGCCCCACCCCGTTGCCGCGACCTCACAGCCGACGGATCCGGCCCAGCCCCCTGCCCTCACCTCACAGCCGACAGTTTCGGGTGGTGGGTGGGCAAAGGAGCGGGGGTCCAGGGGGCGCAGCCCCCTGGTGGACGCGGCGGACCCCGGGCAAGGACCCGGCGAAGGCCCCCTGCAGGGCCCAGGGAACCCCGGGTACGGAGACAGCACAGGCCCACTGCAAGGCCCAGGGAACCCCGGGTACGAACCCAACGCAGGCCCCCACCCCCAAAGCGCCGCAGGCACCCGCCTCGGACAAGAAGAGGCCCCCCAGTGACCCGCCGCATCGAGGGACTCCTCCTCGGCCTGGCCGCAGGCGACGCCGCCGGCTGGCCCGCCGCCCGCCACCGAGCCGCCCGCATGCCCGAGTGGACCCGCCGCCTCACCCGCGAACTGGACACCTTCGCCGAGCACAACGCCACCACCACCCTCCCCGTACCGATCGCCCTGAACCAGCCCCCCGAGCCCCTGCGCCTCGGCCCCTCGGACGACGCCGAGTGGGCGGCCTTCGCCGCGGAGGCGGTGCTGCGGGCCGGCGACGACGACGTCCTCGGCGACCTCAGCCGCGACCGCCGCATGCGCGCCGCGATCGACCTCACCTGGACCGCCGTGGCCGCCGAGGTCTCCGCCGCCGCGGACCGCGCCCCCGAGATCGAGTCCGCCGTACTCCCCCTGCGCGCCCGCATCTCGGTCCGCGCCGGCCTCGGCAACCTCGCCGCCGGACTGCGCCCGCCCGCCACCGGGCACGACAACCCGCACTACTTCGACGACGCCGCCTGCGTCCGCGCCTGCGTCCTCGCGGTGGCCCACCCCGGCGACCCCCGGTGCGCCGCGGACCTCGCCGAGTTCGACGCCCGCTACACCCAGGACGGCGACGGCGTGCACGGCGCCCGCGCCATGGCGGCGGCCCTCTCCCTCGCCCTCGACGGGTCGGACCCGGACGCGTGCGTGGCGGCCGCGCTGGCCGAACTCCCCGCGGAGACGGAGATCGGCCGTAACGCACGCCACGCGCTGGCCCTGGCCGAGCACGCCGGCCCGGCGTTCGCGCTGGTCCCCCTCCTGGAACACCAGATCGTCGACCACGTCTACAGCTACGGCATCGCCGCCGCCGAGACGGTCCCGGTCGCGCTCGCGCTGACCGCCGCCGCCGGCGGCCGGATCGCGGAGGCGGTGCCGGCCGCCGCCTGTCTGTCCCGGGTAGCCGACTCCGCCCCCGCCCTCGCCGGCGCCCTCACCGGGGCGCTGGGCGGCGGCGACTGCGTCCCCGCGGCCTGGCGGGAGGCCTGCCGCACCCTGTCCGGCTGCGCGCTGCCCCGCCTCACCGGCACCGATCTGGTGGAACTCGCCGGACTCCTGGAAACCGCGCAACGGGCCCGACCAGGAGGATGATTCGGGGCATGACGCCCACAAGAGAAGAAAGCGGCGAAACGTGCCCGACCGGTCTCGGTGAACGGATCGCCGGGGCCCTGGTCGGGGCCGCCGTCGGCGACGCGCTCGGCGGCCCCGTCGAGGGGTACTCCCCCGAGCAGATCACCGAGCGGCACGGTGGCCGCGTGCACGGCGTCGTCGGCCCCTGGCACGGCGACGCCTGGCGCACCGCCCGCCCCATCGCCCCGTACCACAAGGGCGACGGCCACGTCACCGACGACACCTTGATGACCCACGCGCTGGTCCGGGTCTACTCCCGCGTCCGCGACCACCTCGACGCCTACGCCGTCGCCGAGCACCTGGTCCCGGACCTGATGACGACCCCGCGCTGGATCCCCGAGCTGGAGGCGGAGGCGCTGCCGCTGCAGCGCCTCTTCCTCGCCGAGAAGTGGCTGGTCGCCCGGCTGGCCTACGGCCACGCCGACCCCCGGGAAGCGGGCACCGGCAACATCGTCAACTGCGGTGCGGCGATGTACATGGCGCCGGTCGGCCTGGTCAACGCGGCGAACCCGGCGGCCGCGTACGCCGAGGCCCTGGACGTCGCGGGCGCGCACCAGTCGTCGTACGGCCGGGAGGCTGCCGGGGTGTTCGCCGCGGCCGTCGCCGCCGCCGCGACCCCTGGCGCGACCCCGGACTCGGTGGTGACGGAGTGCCTCGCCCTGGCCAAGGACGGCACGCGCGAGGCGATCGAGAAGGTCTGCGAAGCGGCCGTGTCCTTCGGCGACTTCGAGTCGGCGCTGGTCCCGCTCAGGGAGGCGGTGGCCCCGTACGACACGGTCGGCCCCGACTACCGCGCCCCCTCGCTCGGCGCCCGGCGCCCCTCCCGGCTGCACTCCATCGAGGAACTCCCCGTCGCGCTCGGCATGTTGCTGGTGTCCGGGGGCGACTTCCGGCACGCGGTCCTCGGCTCGGTCAACTACGGCCGCGACTGCGACTCCATCGCCACCATGGCCGGGGCCCTCGCGGGCGCCCTCGGCTCGCCCGTGCCGGAGGAGTGGTCGAAGACGGTGGCCGAGGCCAGCCGTCTGGACCTGTGGGCACCGGCCCGCGAGCTGACCGAGGTGACCGTCGAGATCTTCGCCCGGGACGTGCGGCGCCACCGCGCCCACGAGCGGGCCTTCGCACGACTGGGAGGCACGGCATGCTCCGACTGACCTGGGTCCAGCCCGAGGACCTGCTCGGCCACGAACTCCGCCAGGCCCTGCTGGACGGCCGGGAACCGTCGCGCATCGCGGCGCGCTGGCGCGCGGCCGGCGGACTGGACGCCCCGGAGCGGGCCGGCGCCTCCCCCGACCGGGCCTCGCGCTATCTGCGGCTGCTGGCGGAGGACCTCCTGGACGAACTCGCCGACCTGCCCAGCACGCTGGCCGACGACGAGCCCGCGGACCTGACGGGGATCAGGGCCGCCTGCCCGGACTGGCCTGCCGCCCTCACCCCGGCGACCGCCCCGCACCCCGGCACCGCCGACGGCACCTCCGCCGCCCCGCACGCCTGCGCGGAGCACACCGCCGCGCCCTCCTCCGCACGGACGACCCCGCGCGCCCTGGAGGCGGCCTGGCTCGGCCGGGCCGCCGGCTGCCTGCTGGGCAAGCCGGTGGAGAAACTCCCGCTGGACGCCATCCGAGAGCTGGCCCGGGCGACCGGCAACTGGCCCCTCACCACGTGGTTCACCGCGAAGGGCGTCCCCGCGGACCTGCTCGCCCGGCACCCGTGGAACCGCCGCTCGGCAGCCACCTCGCTCGCCGAGAACATCGACGGCATGCCCGAGGACGACGACCTCAACTACCCGCTGCTCAACCTCCTGCTGCTCCAGCGCCACGGCCGCGCCTTCACCACCGACGACGTGGCACGGCTCTGGCTCGACGAGCTTCCGCCCGGCCGGACCTTCACCGCCGAGCGCGTCGCCCACCGCAATCTCCTCAACGGCGTCGAACCCCCGCAGACCGCCCGCCACCGCAACCCCTTCCGCGAGTGGATCGGCGCCCTGATCCGGGCCGACGTGCACGGCTGGACCAACCCCGGCGACCCGGCGGCCGCGGCCGAGCAGGCGTACCGCGACGCGACCCTCACCCACACCGGCAACGGCGTGTACGCGGCGATGTTCACGGCCGCGGTCATCGCCGCGGCGGCCACCGGCACCGCGGACGTCCACGCCTGCCTGCGCGCCGGACGCGCGGTGGTCCCGGCGCGCTCCCGGCTGGCCGGGGCCCTCGGTCACGCCCTCGAACTGGCCTCCCGGCACACGGACTTCGACGACGTGGTGGACGGGCTCCACGCCGTCTACTCCGCCACCCACCACTGGGTGCACGCCCTGCCCAACACCGCCCTCACCGTCGCCGCCCTCGCCCACGCGGACGGCGACTTCACCGGCTCTGTCTGCCGTGCGGTGTCGGGCGGCTGGGACACGGACTCCAACGGCGCGACCGCCGGCAGCGTCGCCGGTCTGCTCGCGGGCTCCCCGGACGCGCTGCCCGAGCGCTGGCGTGCCCCGCTGAAGAACCGGCTCGCCACCTCCGTCGCGGACTTCGACGGCAGCGGCTTCGACACCCTCGCCCACCTCACCCACCTGGAGGCGACCCGCCCATGACCCACATCGCCGTCCTCGGCAGCACGAACATGGACCTCGTCACCTTCGTCGCCAAGGCCCCGCAGCGCGGTGAGACGGTGACGGGACGGGAGTTCCGTACGATCCCCGGCGGCAAGGGCGCCAACCAGGCGATCGCGGCGGCCCGCGCCGGCGCCACCGTGTCGATGATCGGCGCGGTCGGCAACGACGCCTACGGCGTGCGCCTGCGCGACACCCTCGAACACTCCGGCGTGGACACCGACTCCCTGCGGACGGTCGAGGGCCAGTCGGGCACCGCGCACATCGTGGTGGACGACGAGGGCGGCAACGCGATCGTCGTCGTCCCCGGCGCGAACGGCACCGTCGACCACCTCTCCCCGGGCGACGAGGGCGTCATCTCCTCCGCCGACGCCCTGCTGCTGCAGCTGGAGATCCCGCTCGACGCGGTCGTCGCGGGCGCGGAGGCGGCCCGCAGGCACGGGGTCCGTACGATCCTGACGCCCGCCCCCGCCCAGCCGCTGCCGCCCGAGCTGTTCGCGGCGGCCGACCTGCTGGTCCCCAACGAGTACGAGGCGGTCACCCTCACCGGGCGCACCGACCCGCGCGAGGCGGCCGCCGCCCTGCTGGAGGTGGTCCCGGCGGTCGTGGTCACCCTGGGCGAGGCCGGAGTCCTGTACGTCGCCCGGGGCGCCGAACCGCTGGCCGTCCCCGCGCCGCGGGTCACCGCGCTGGACACGACCGGCGCGGGCGACACCTTCGTGGGCGCGCTCGCGGTCGCCTTCGCCGAGGAGAAGCCGGTGCGCGAGGCACTGACCTGGGCCGCCGCCGCGGCCGCGGTGTCCGTGCAACGGGAGGGGGCGTCGGCGTCGATGCCGTACCGCCCGGAGATCGAGGCGCAGTACACCGCATGAACACGAGCCCGCTCCCCGGGGACACCCCCCGCACTCCCCCGTCCCCCGCCGCTCCCGCGCACCCCCTCTCCTCCGCGCGCCCCTCTCCTCCGTCCCCCGTCTCCCCCGCGCGCCCCTCTTCTCCGTCCCCCGTCTCCCCCGCGCGCCCCTCTTCTCCGTCCTCCGTCTCCCCCGCGCATCCCGCTTCTCCGCACCCCGTCTCCTCCGCACACCCCACTTCTCCGTCCCCGAGTACCTCCGCCTCCTCCGCCTCCGTCCCCTCTGCTTCCCCGGCGCCCCCTGCTTCCCCGGCATCCCCTGCTTCTCCGGCGCCCCGCCCCGCCGCCGCTCCGGCGGGATCCGCGCCCGTCCGGCCTCTGGACGGGCTGCGGGTGCTCGACCTGGCCACGCTCTTCGCCGGTCCGATGGCGGCCACGCTCCTCGGTGACTTCGGCGCCGAGGTGATCAAGGTGGAGCATCCGGGGCGGCCCGACCCCTCGCGCGGCCACGGCCCGTCCAAGGACGGGGTGGGCCTGTGGTGGAAGGTGCTCGGCCGCAACAAACGGACGATCACCCTCGATCTGTCCAGGCCCGGCGGCCGGGCCACCCTGCTGCGGCTCGCCGCCACCGCCGACGTGGTGATCGAGAACTTCCGCCCCGGCACCCTGGAGAAGTGGGACCTGGGCTGGCCGGAGCTGTCCGCCGTCAATCCACGGCTGGTCCTCGCCCGGGTCACGGCGTTCGGGCAGTTCGGCCCGTACGCGCACCGGCCCGGCTTCGGCACCCTCGCCGAGGCGATGAGCGGCTTCGCGGCCCTCACCGGCGAACCGGACGCGCCCCCGACGCTCCCGCCGTTCGGGCTCGCCGACTCGATCGCGGGCCTGACGACCGCCTACGCCGTCATGACGGCGCTGGCGGCGCGGGAGCGGACCGGCGAGGGCCAGGTCGTGGACATGGCGATCATCGAGCCGATGCTCGCGGTCGTCGGACCCCAGCCGACCTGGTACGACCAGCTCGGCTACGTCCAGGAACGCACCGGCAACCGCTCGGCGAACAACGCCCCGCGCAACACCTACCGCACCGCCGACGGCTCCTGGGTCGCCGTCTCCACCTCCGCGCAGTCGGTGGCGGAGCGGGTCGTACGGCTGGTGGGCCGGCCGGAGCTGGCCGAGGAGCCGTGGTTCGCCACCGGCGCGGAGCGCGCCGCGCACGCGGACGTGCTCGACGGGGCGGTCGCCCCGTGGATCGCGGCCCGCACCCGCGAGGAGGTCCTGGCGGCCTTCGAGAAGGCGGAGGCCGCGGTGGCCCCCGTCCAGGACGTCCGGGACGTGCTGGACGACCCGCAGTACCAGGCGCTGGACACGGTCACCACCGTGCCCGACCCGGAGCTGGGGCCGCTGCGCATGCAGAACGTCCTCTTCCGGCTCTCCGCCACCCCCGGCGCGATCCGCTGGGCCGGCCGTCCGCACGGCGCCGACACCGAGGCCGTCCTCACGGAGCTGGGCCTGACCCCGTCCGACCTGCACGCCCTGCGCGAGGAGGGTGCCCTGTGACCGAGCTCCCGAAGTCCCCCCTCACCTGGCTGTACGTCCCCGGGGACCGCCCGCACGTGGTGACCAAGGCGCTGGCCGCGGGCGCCGACGTGGTGGTGATCGACCTGGAGGACGCGGTCGGCCCGGACCGCAAGGAGTACGCCCGCGCCGCCACCGCCGAGCGCCTCGCCGATCCGCAGCAGGTCCCCGTGCACGTCCGCCTCAACGCCCTGGACAGCGAGCGGGCGGCGGCGGACCTCGCCGCGCTGGCCGGGCTGCCGGGAGTGGCCGGGCTGCGGCTGCCCAAGGTGTCGTCGGCGGCCGAGATCCGGCAGATCGCCGTGGCCACCCCGCTGCCGCTGTACGCGCTGCTGGAGTCGGCCCTCGGCATCGAGCACGCCTACGCGATCGCGACCGCCCACCCGTCGCTGCGGGGCATCTCGCTGGGGGAGGCCGATCTCCGGGCCGATCTCGGGGTGCGGGCCGACGCGGGGCTCGACTGGTCGCGCTCCCGGGTGGTCGTCGCCGCCCGCGCGGCCGGCCTGGCGCCGCCGGCCCAGTCCGTCCACCCCGACATCCGCGACCTGGACGGCCTCGCCGCCTCCTGCGCCCACGGCCGCACCCTCGGCTTCCTGGGCCGCGCGGCGATCCACCCCCGCCAGCTCCCCGTGATCGAACGCGCCTACCTCCCGACCTCCTACGAGATCGAGGAGGCCGAGACGGTCCTGAAGGCGGCGGCCGCGGACCAGGGCGCCCAGGCGCTGCCCGACGGGCGTTTCATCGACGCGGCGGCGGTCGCGCAGGCTCAGCGGATCCTGTCCCTGACCCGGAGGGGCTGAGGCGTCCCGGCGGCGGGGCCGCCGTTCACGCGCCGCACACGCCGAAGGGCGCCCGGTACGGTTCCGGGCGCCCTTCGGCAGATGTACGACGGGGTCGTCAGCTCTTCTTCGCCGGCTCCGCGGCGTCCTTCGCCGCCACGGGAGCGGTCCCGGAGCCGGCCTCGGCGTCGTTCGCCGCGTCCGTCTCGTCCGTGCCGCCCTCGGGCGCGGCGTGGTCGGCGGCCTTGCCGGTGTCCACGGTCCCGGCCCTGCCCTCGGACTTCGTCCCGGCCTTGGTCCCGGTCTTGTCCTCGGACTTTGTCCCGGCCTTGGTCTCGGCCTTGGTCTCGGACTCGGTTCCGCTCTCGGCCTCGGCCGCGGTCTCGTCCTCGGCGCGCTCGGCCCCGGCGTCGGAGGCGTCCTCCGTGCCGGCGTCGGGGCCGGCCGGTTCGACCTCGGCCTCGATGCCGGGCCGCAGCCTCGCGGACAGCACCATGTAGACGACCGCCAGCAGGAAGACGATCAGGGCGGTCCAGTCGTTGAGGCGCAGGCCCAGGATGTGGTGGGCGTCGTCGACGCGCATGTACTCGATCCAGCCGCGGCCCACGCAGTAGGCGGCGACGTACAGGGCGAAGGTCCGCCCGTGACCGAGCTGGAAGCGGCGGCCGGCCCAGATGGTGAGGAAGCCGACGCCGATGCACCACAGGGACTCGTACAGGAAGGTCGGGTGGTAGTAGCCCGGCACCCGGCCGCCCTCGGAGGAGGTGATGTGCAGCGCCCACGGGACGTGGGTCGGGCGGCCGTACAGCTCCTGGTTGAACCAGTTGCCCCAGCGGCCCATGGCCTGCGCGAACGCGATGCCGGGGGCGATGGCGTCGGCGTAGGCGGGCAGCGGGATGCCCCGGCGGCGGCAGCCGATCCAGGCGCCGACCGCGCCGAGGGCGATCGCGCCCCAGATGCCCAGGCCGCCCTCCCACACCTTGAAGGCGTTCACCCAGTCACGGCCCTCGCTGAAGTACAGCTCGTAGTCCGTGATCACGTGGTAGAGGCGGCCGCCGACGAGACCGAACGGCACGGCCCAGACCGCGATGTCGGCCACCGTGCCGGGGCGGCCGCCACGGGCGATCCAGCGCTTGTTGCCGAGCCATACGGCGATGAAGACGCCGATGATGATGCAGAAGGCGTAACCGCGCAGCGGAACGGGGCCGAGGTACAGCACCCCGTGCGACGGGCTGGGAATGTAGGCAAGTTCCATGGCAGGGTCGACGCTACCGTGCCGGGCCGGGTGGACGGCAGGCGGACCGGCTACGGCTCCATAACGGGCGCGTGAGAAAACACGCTTACCCTCGGTCGGCCTCCTCCACCATCTGCTTGAGCTTGTCGGGCGTCATGGTCTGGTCCGCGTAGATGTTCTTCCCGCCGAACAGCACGGTCGGTGTCCCGGTGAAGCCGCCGGCCTGGAAGGCCGCGTGGGACTTGTCGACCCAGCTGTTGTGCGTGCCGTTCTTCACACACGCCCGGAAGGCGGGGGTGTCCAGGCCCGGCACCTTGCCGGCCAGCTGGATCAGCTTCGCGTCGTCGAAGGCGTCGCTGCTCTCCGGGGGCTGGTTGGCGTACAGCACGTCGTGGTACTCGCGGAACTTCCCGGCGTCCTGGGCGCAGGCCGCCGCGTTGCCTGCGCGCAGCGAGCCGGTGCCGCCGAGGTTGCCGTCGATCAGCCGGACCAGGTGGTAGTCGATCCGGAGCTTGCCCGCGTCGGTCAGTTCGTGCAGGACCGGGCGGTAGCGCGTCTCGAAGTCCTGGCAGGCCGGGCAGCGGAAGTCCTCCCAGACCGTGAGCGTGGCCTTGGCCCCGTCCTTGCCGACCGGGATCGCGAGGCTGTCCTTGCCCTGCGCCCCGGAGGGCGCGACGACGGGCCCGGAGCCGGTGCTCGCCTTCTTCTTGCCCGCGTTCGCGGCGACCACGCCGATCACCGCCGCGAGCCCGAGGACGCAGACCACGCTCGCGCCCACGATCAGCGCGCGCCGGCGCTTCTCCGCGGACTTCTGCTTCTCGCGCTCGACCGCCAGCCGCTCGCGGGCGGTCCGCTTTCCGTCACGGTTCTTCTCGCTCACACCCCCAGAACGAACCGGGGAGGCGCAGCGCGCCTCCCCGGCCGGAGGTCCACCCGTTCGAGTGACCGGGCACACGGAGTGACGGAGCGCCGGGCGCTCCCGTACGGCTACGCCCGGCGGCGCACGCCCTTCGCCAGATCGGCGGCGAGCTCGCGGACCGCCTCGACACCGGCGGCGTCGTCGGGCGCGTCCAGCATCCGCTTGACGAACGCCGAGCCGACGATGACGCCGTCGGCGAAGCCCGCGACCTCGGCGGCCTGGGTGGCATCGGAGACGCCGAGGCCGACGCAGACCGGGAGGCCGCTGCCGGTGGCCCGGGTGCGGTCCACCAGGTCGTGGGCCTGCGCGCCGACGGACTCACGGGTGCCGGTGACGCCCATCAGCGAGGCGGCGTAGACGAAGCCGCTGCCCGCCGCGGTGATCTCGGCGAGCCGTGCGTCCCTGCTGCTGGGGGCGACGACGAAGACCGTGCCGAGACCGTGCTTCTCGGCATGCTCGCGCCACAGCGCCGACTCCTGGACGGGGAGGTCGGGCAGGATGCAGCCCGCGCCGCCCGCCTCGGCCAGCTCGGCGGTGAAGCGCTCCACGCCGTAGCGGTCGATGGGGTTCCAGTAGGTCATGATCAGCACCGGCTTGCCGGTGGCCTCGTGGGCCTCGCGGACGGTGCGCATGACGTCGGCGATCTTCACGCCGCCGCGCAGCGCGATGTCGTCGGCGGTCTGGATGACCGGGCCGTCGAGGACCGGGTCGCTGTGCGGCAGGCCGACCTCGACGACGTCGGCGCCGCCGTCGAAGGCGGCCTTGATCGCCTCGATGCCGCCGTCCACGGTCGGGAACCCGGCCGGGAGGTAGGCGATGAGCGCGGCGCGCCCCTCCGCCTTCGCGGCGGCGAGGGTGTCCGACAGCAGCTGGATGTTCCCGCTCACTTGGCGTCTCCCTCGATCTCGGCGGTGCCGGCTTCGTCGGCGGGTACCTCGGCGTCGGTGTCGTAGAGGCCGAAGTAGCGGGCGGCGGTGTCCATGTCCTTGTCACCGCGGCCCGAGAGGTTGACGACGATCAGGCCGTCCGGGCCCAGCTCCCTGCCGACCTCCAGGGCGCCGGCGAGGGCGTGGGCGCTCTCGATGGCCGGGATGATGCCCTCGGTGCGCGACAGCAGGCGCAGGGCCTGCATGGCGGCGTCGTCGGTGACCGCGCGGTACTCGCCGCGGCCGGAGTCCTTGAGGTAGGCGTGCTCGGGGCCGATGCCGGGGTAGTCCAGGCCGGCCGAGATCGAGTACGGCTCGGTGATCTGGCCCTCCTCGTCCTGCAGGACGTAGGAGCGGGAGCCGTGCAGGATGCCGGGCTCGCCCGCGGTCAGGGTGGCCGCGTGCTCGCCGGTCTCCACGCCGTGTCCGGCGGGCTCGCAGCCGATCAGGCGGACGTCCGCGTCGGGGATGAAGGCGTGGAAGAGGCCGATGGCGTTGGAGCCGCCGCCGACGCAGGCGATGGCGGCGTCGGGCAGCCGGCCGGCCTGTTCGAGGATCTGGCGGCGGGCCTCCACGCCGATGACGCGGTGGAAGTCGCGGACCATCGCCGGGAACGGGTGAGGTCCCGCGACGGTGCCGAACAGGTAGTGGGTGCTGTCGACGTTGGCGACCCAGTCGCGGAAGGCCTCGTTGATGGCGTCCTTCAGCGTGCGGCTGCCGGACTTCACCGCGACGACCTCGGCGCCGAGCATGCGCATGCGGGCCACGTTGAGGGCCTGGCGCTGGGTGTCGATCTCGCCCATGTAGATGGTGCATTCGAGGCCGAACAGGGCGCAGGCGGTGGCGGTGGCGACGCCGTGCTGGCCGGCGCCGGTCTCCGCGATGACGCGGGTCTTGCCCATGCGCTTGGTGAGCAGGGCCTGCCCGAGCACGTTGTTGATCTTGTGGGATCCGGTGTGGTTGAGGTCCTCGCGCTTGAGGAACACCCGTGCGCCACCGGCGTGTTCGGCGAACCGCGGCACCTCGGTGAGGGAGCTGGGGCGGCCGGTGTAGTGGACGAGCAGGTCGTCGAGCTCGCGGGCGAACTCGGGGTCGGCCTTCGCCTTGTCGTACTCGACGGCGACCTCGTCCACGGCGGCGACCAGGGCCTCCGGGATGAACTTGCCGCCGAACGCGCCGAAGTAGCCCTCGGCGGTGGGGACGTGACCTTCCGGGTCAGGGAAGAAGTAGTTGCTGGGCATGCCAGTACCTCACGGTGAGTGTGTGGAAAGAACACTGTTCGCCGTGGGGGCGGGGTGTGGTGTGTCGGCCGCGGACCGTCAGTGGGCGATCGCGCGGTTCCCCGCGCCCCTGAAGGGCGACCGCTGCCATCGCATGCCGTTGATCTGACCGGGCTCGGCGCCGATGTGGTACCGGACCCTGCGGCCGTGGACCCTGCGGGCCGGGGCACGGCAGCCCCGCGGCCGGCAGCCGCGCGCGAGGCGGGCGTGCCGGTCGACGGTGGTGAGGGTCCGGTTCATCGGCGTCAGCTTACCGGCTGGTCAGCTGCGGCCGTGCCGGAGCGCGGGGTGCTCCCCGGCCGCGACCAGGTCGGCGACGGCCGTCTTGGGGTCGCGTCCGGTGACGAGGGACTCGCCGACCAGGACCGCGTCGGCGCCCGCGTTCGCGTAGGCGATCAGGTCGTGCGGTCCGCGCACGCCGGACTCGGCCACCTTGACGATGTGGTCGGGGATCTCCGGGGCGACCCGCTCGAACGTGCCGCGGTCGACCTCCAGGGTCTTGAGGTTGCGCGCGTTGACGCCGATGATCTTCGCGCCCGCGTCCACGGCCCGCTCGACCTCGTCCTCGTCGTGCACCTCGACCAGCGGGGTGAGGCCGATGGAGACGGCACGCTCGATCAGCGACTCCAGGGCGGGCTGCTCCAGGGCGGCCACGATCAGCAGCGCGAGGTCGGCGCCGTACGCGCGGGCCTCCCACAGCTGGTACGACGTGACGATGAAGTCCTTGCGCAGCACCGGGATGTCGACCCGGGCGCGGACGGCCTCCAGGTCGGCCAGCGAGCCGCCGAAGCGGCGCTGTTCGGTGAGGACGGAGATGACGGCGGCGCCGCCCGCCTCGTAGTCGGCGGCGAGGCCGGCCGGGTCGGCGATGGCGGCGAGCGCGCCCTTCGACGGGCTGGAGCGCTTGACCTCGCAGATGACCTTGACGCCGTCGCCCTTCAGGGCGGCCACGCCGTCCTTGGCCGCCGGCGCCTTGGCCGCGCGCTCCTTGAGCTCGTCGAGGCTGACGCGTGCCTGCCGCTCCGCGAGGTCGGCCCGGACTCCGTCGATGATCTCGTCGAGCACACTCACGCGAGCGGCCCCCTTTCAGACGGTGGTACCTACGGTGGTTCCTGACGGGTTCGAAAACCCGTGGTCACTGCGATGGTATCCGGAGCGGGGCCGAGGGTTCACCTTCACGGTCTTCGCTCCCTATACCCGGACACGCCCGGTTCGATCAAGGGTGGAGCCAGCCACCGAACGGCAGGTTCCGGACAACCGTGAAGACCAGCAGCAACGCGCCGGCGACGGCGGCCGGTACCCGTCCCGGATCCAGCCGCACGGGCCTGCCGCGCACCTCCTGGACCACCCAGGCGGTCCACAGCGCCGCGAAGGCCACATAGGCGGCCACGCCACCCGCGTTGTCGTGGAGGGCGGTGAGGAGGTCTCCGTGGACGAACGCGTGCGCGCTGCGCAGGCCGCCGCAGCCCGGGCAGTACAGGCCGGTGAACCGGTACAGGGGGCACACCGGATAGTGGCCCGGCTCGTTCGGGTCGACGGCACCGACGTAGGCGAACGCCGCGGCCACGGCCGCGAGGGTGGCGGCGGGAACGGCGAGACGCCGCCACAGCGGGCGGGGCGGGGCGGCCGCCCCCGGTGCGGCGGGCGGGGCGGGCTGGACGGGCACGGGACCGCGGTCGGCGTTCACGCGGGCATTCTGCCCGGCCGGGCCCCGTGACGCGCGCGAGGGGCGGCCCGGCACCGGTGGGGTGCGCGGGCCGCCCCTCGCGGGACGTGCGGGGCGGTCGCTCAGCTCTCGGCGCCGGCCGGCTCGCGGACCGCGGCCGGGGTGGCCGGGGCGGCCTGGTAGGTGAGGATGCCGGCCTGCTTCGGCATGCCGAGGCCCATGGCCCGCATGACGGCGCCCACGACGCCGCCGAGGGCCACGATCACCATGCCGGCCCAGAAGCCGAGCGGCTGGGCCATCACCATGAAGGCGCCCGCGACGCAGAACCCGATGAAGGCGATGGTGACGCCGGTCCAGGCGGCCGGGGTGTGACCGTGGCTGCTGCCCGCCATGACATGCTCCTCGTTGCTGTGTACGTGTCGTAGTTGGCGACGTACGTGTCGTACGTTTCCGAGCCCGTCCGTCACTGTCCGAGCCGGACGCTCGCCGTCCATTGTCCCGTACGCGTGCGGGTGCCGGACGCGGGGGTGGGGTCTGCTTCGCCACACTCCGCGCGGCCTGCCGCGGAGGGCCGGACCTGGGCCGCGGGAAGGCACCGGGGACGGCGGCCACAGGGCGGGTGCGGGGCGGGCAGCGGACGGCTGCGAGGCGGACACCGGGCGGCTGCGGGACGGGCGGCGGGGCCCGGCGGGCGGGCCCCGGGGCTCAGGCTCCGGTGGGGTCCTCGCCGCGGTCCAGGGCCTTCCAGATCTCCTCGGGACGCTCGGGGTCGACGGGCCGGGCCGTGCGCCGCGGACGCTCGCCGCCGCGCTCGTAGCGCCCGGACATCGCGGGCCACAGGCTGCCGTAGCGCAGGGCGAGCAGTCCGGCGAGCAGGATCAGCACACCGCCGGCGGCCGCGACGTACGGCCAGCCGGTGTGGGTGAGCGCGGCCACGGTGGCGGAGGCGTCGCCGGTGGCCTCGGCGGCCTTGTCGTCCAGCGCGGTGCTGTCCGAGGCGCCGGAGAGCGCGGCGGCGACGATGCCGGCGCCGGAGAGCGCGAGCAGGGCGGCGACGAGGAGGCGGCCCGCCCGGCGCACGGCGAACACGGCGACGAGCGCGGCGAGGCCGACGACGGCGAGGGCGGCGGGGACGCCGGTGACGTCGCTGCCCTTGGCGATCAGCGGGAACGCTCCGCCGGCCACCGTCGTGGTGCCCTCCGACCAGCGCTGCCGGGTCGCGAGCAGGGAGACGGCCGCGCCGAGCGCACCGAACAGCAGGGCCAGGGCGAGGCTGCGCCGGCCGGACCGGACGGGTGCGGCGGCCGTCGAGGAGTCTGCACGGGGGTGGGGTACGGCAGTAGTCACGCCCTCCACTATCGCCTGAACCCCGGGCGAAGTGTCACCCGGGGTTCGTCACGGCTCCGCTCAAGGCCGTCCCAGCCGGTTGGCGGTGTGCACCGCGCGCAGCACGGCGGCCGCCTTGTTGCGGCACTCGTTGTCCTCGGCGACCGGGTCGGAGTCGGCGACGATCCCGGCGCCGGCCTGCACGTACGCGGTGCCGTCCCGGAGCAGGGCGGTGCGGATGGCGATGGCGGTGTCGGAGTCGCCGGCGAAGTCGAGGTAGCCGACGCAGCCGCCGTACAGGCCGCGGCGGGAGGGTTCGAGTTCGTCGATGATCTGCATGGCGCGGGGCTTGGGGGCGCCGGAGAGGGTGCCCGCCGGGAAGCAGGCGGTGAGCACGTCGAAGGCGGTGCGGCCGTCGGCGACCTTGCCGGTGACCGTCGAGACGATGTGCATCACGTGGGAGTAGCGCTCGATCGACATGAAGTCGACGACCTCCACCGAGCCGGGTTCGCAGACCCGGCCGAGGTCGTTGCGGCCGAGGTCGACGAGCATGAGGTGCTCGGCGCGCTCCTTGGGGTCGGCGAGCAGTTCCTCGGCGAGCGCCTGGTCCTCCTGCGGTCCGGCCCCGCGGTGCCGGGTGCCGGCGATGGGGTGGACCATCGCGCGCCCGTCCTCGACCTTGACCAGCGCCTCGGGCGAGGAGCCGACGACGTCGAAGCCGTCGAAGCGGAACAGGTACATGTACGGGGAGGGGTTGGTGGCCCGCAGGACCCGGTACACGTCCAGCGCGCTCGCGGTGACCGGGGTCTCGAAGCGCTGCGAGGGCACGACCTGGAAGGCCTCGCCGGCGCGGATGCGCTCCTTGACGTCCTCGACGGCCTGCTGGAAGTCGGGGCCGCCCCACAGCGCGGTGTAGTCGGGCAGTTCGGAGGGCGGCAGGACGGCCGGGGGCTGGGCGACCGGGCGGGCCAGGTCGGCCTCCATGGCGTCCAGGCGGGCGACGGCGTCGGCCCAGGCCTCGTCGACGCCGGTGTCGAGGTCGTTGTGGTTGATCGCGTTGGCGATCAGCAGGACCGAGCCCTCCCAGTGGTCCATCACGGCGAGGTCGCTGGTGAGGAGCATGGTCAGCTCGGGCAGCTTCAGGTCGTCGCGCTCGCCGGGGCCGATCTTCTCCAGGCGGCGGACGATGTCGTAGCCGAGGTAGCCGACCATGCCGCCGGTGAAGGGGGGCAGGTCCTCCTGGTGCGGGGTGTGCAGGGCCTGGAGGGTGGCGCGCAGGGCGGCGAGCGGGTCGCCGTCGACGGGGACGCCGACGGGCGGCGTGCCGAGCCAGTGGGCCTGGCCGTCGCGCTCGGTCAGGGTCCCGGCGGACCGGACACCGACGAAGGAGTAGCGGGACCAGGAGCGGCCGTTCTCGGCGGACTCCAGCAGGAACGTGCCGGTGCGCTCGGCGGCGAGCTTGCGGTAGAGGGCGACCGGGGTGTCGCCGTCGGCGAGGAGCTTGCGGGTGACCGGGACGACGCGCCGGTCGGCGGCGAGCTTGCGGAAGGTCTCGAGATCCATGGCGGCAGACCTTACTGATCCGAGGCGGGGGTGCCGGGAACGCCGGAGGCGCTGCCGTCCTTCAGCAGGACGTCGGCGTCGAAGCAGGTGCGGTCGCCGGTGTGGCAGGCAGCGTCCACCTGGTCCACCTTGACCAGCAGGGTGTCGGCGTCGCAGTCCAGGGCGACGGACCTGACCCACTGGTAGTGCCCGGAGGTGTCGCCCTTGACCCAGTACTCCTGCCGGCTGCGGGACCAGTACGTGCAGCGGCCGGTGGTCAGGGTGCGGTGCAGTGCCTCGTCGTCCATCCAGCCGAGCATGAGCACCTCGCCGGTGTCGTACTGCTGGGCGATGGCGGGGACGAGTCCGTCGGCGTCGCGCTTGAGGCGGGCGGCGATCTCGGGATCGAGGCTGGTGGGGCGGGGGCTGCCGGTCGTACGGGTCATGGGTGCCATTGTGCCGCGTGAGAGCGGCGGTCACGGTGCGTGTCCGCTGGGCAGACGTTTTGTATGGTCGTACGCTGGCCCCATGTCGACCTTCGCCAAGCGTGAACGGCTGCTGCTCGCCGACCTTTTGGAAACCGTCGGACCAAACGCCCCGACCCTGTGCGAGGGGTGGCGCACGCGGGACCTGGCCGCGCACGTGGTGGTGCGCGAGCGGCGCCCGGACGCGGCCGGCGGCCTCGTCATCAAGCAGCTCGCGCCGCGGCTGGACCGGGTGATGGCGGAGTACGCGGAGAAGCCGTACGAGGAACTGGTGCAGCTGATCCGCACGGGGCCGCCGCGGTTCTCACCGTTCAAGCTGAAGCAGATCGACGAGGCGGCGAACACGGTCGAGTTCTACGTCCACACCGAGGACGTCCGCCGGGCGCAGCCCGACTGGAGCCCGCGCGAGCTGGACCCGGTGTTCCAGGACGCCCTGTGGTCGGCGCTGGAGCGTTCGGCCCGGATGATGGACCGGGGCGCGCCCACCGGCCTGGTGCTGCGCTGCCCGGACGGCCGCACGGCGGTGGCGCACCGGGGCACCCCGGTGGTCACGGTGACCGGCGAGCCCTCGGAGCTGCTGATGTACGCGTACGGCAGGCAGGGCGTCGCCCGGGTGGCCCTGGAGGGGGACGCGGACGCGGTCGAGAAGATGAACGAGTCCAGGCAGCTGGGCATCTGAGAGCCCCGGGAACGGCGCCGCCATGATCAAGGTCGCGATGACCCATGTGTACGTGGAGGACGTGGCGAAGGCGCACGCCTTCTACACCGAGGTCCTGGGGTTCGAGACGCGGCTGCACATGGACCTCGGCGACGGCACGCTGTTCGTCACGGTCGGCGCGCCGCACGGGGCCCAGCGGGACGTGCAGTTGCTGCTGGAGCCGGGCCAGGGACCCGTCGCCGAGCCGTACCGGACGGCGCTGTACGACGCCGGGATCCCCTGCATCGTCTTCTCGGTGACCGACCTGCCCGGGGAGTACGAGCGGCTGCGCGGCCTGGGCGTCCGCTTCACGCATCCCCCGCAGGCGCAGGGGCCGGTACTGGCGGCGGTGTTCGACGACACGGTCGGCAACCTGGTCCAGCTGACGGAGCCGCTGGGCTGAACACCGGCGTGCGGACGGGGAGTCCGGCCGCGCCCGCGGACGGCCGCCGTGTCCGTGCTGACGGACGGCCGCCGTGGCCGTGCTCGCGGACGGCCGCCGTCGCCGTGCTCGCGGACGGCCGCCGTCGCCGTGCTCGCGGACAGCCGCCGTCGCCGTGCTCGCGGACGGTCCGTCAGGCCGGGAGTTCGGCGCGGCGCAGGGCCGGGAAGCACAGGAAGACGAGTCCGCCGAGCCCGCAGACGGCCGCGCTGACGGCGTACACCGGGCCGAGTCCCCAGGCCCCGATCGCGGCGGCGGCGAACGGCATGCTCAGCGGGGCGAAGCCGAGGCTGACCAGGCCGGCGACGGAGCTGACCCGGCCCAGGTAGGCGGGGTCGCCCTGGGTCTGGAGCAGGGCGCCGCACATGGCGCCGCTGAGTCCGGTGGCCAGCCCGATAAGCAGGGCGGTGCCGACGGCGGCGGGGAGACTGCCGGCCTGGCCGAGGAAGCCGACGGCGACGGCGCCGGTGGTGCAGGCGCACCCGGCCACGAGTCCGGCGCGCGGCAGTCTGCCCCGCACGGTCAGCAGCAGCGAGACCGCGCCCGCTCCCACGCCGAACCCGGCGAGCACCCAGCCCATTCCGGTGGCTCCCCAGCCGCGGTGGTCGGCGAGCAGGGTCAGGCCGACGTTGAGGGGTCCGACGAAACCGAGGTCGCCGAGGGCTATGGCCAGCATCAGCGGGGCGAGGACGCGGTGGCCTCGGATGTAGGAGAGCCCGGCCTTCAGATCCCGCCAGGCCCCCGCGGCGAGACGCTCCCCTGCGGGAGCGGAGGGCGCAGTGGGCGCGGCGGGAGTGGCGGGAGTGGCGGGAGCCTCGGAGGCCGAGGGAGCGGGGGAAGCCGCGGGACCGGCAGGAGCGGCCGCCACGGCGTCGGCGGAAGCGGCGGAGACGGCCGCCACGACGTCGGCGGAAGCGGCGAGGTCCGCCGCCACGGCCTCGGCGGCTCCGGCGGCCCCCGCCGGGACGGCCGGGCCGACCCCGCCGGACAGCCCCTCCAGGGCCTCCGCGGAGCCCGCCCCGGAGACCTGCCCGGAAGCCTCCTCGCCGGGCAGGTCCCGCATCGGTACCGAGATCAGCAGCGGCAGCGACACCGCGATGAGCAGTCCGGCCAGGCCGAACGCGGCCGCCGCGCCGCCCGCCGCCACGCCGAGCCCGCCGAGCGGGGCGCCGACCACACTGGCGAAGCGGATGGAGAGGCCCCGCATGCCCTGGACCCGGGCGAGCTGGTCCGGGCCGGTGATCCGGGCGGGCAGCGCGCCCACCGCGGGCATGAACACGGCGTCGACGGTGCCGAAGAGCAGCGCCAGCAGCGCGAGCGGCCACAGCCCGGGACGGGTGAGGAGGAGCAGGGCGGCCACCGCGAGCACCGCCGCGCAGCGCACGGCGTCGCTGGCTATGACGACCCGGCGCGGACCGAACCGGTCGGCGATCACGCCTCCGCCGAGCATCAGCACGGCCCTCGGCAGCGCGCTGACCGACAGCACGAGCCCGGCCTGCGCGGGGGTGCCCGCCTGGACGGCGGCCCAGGACAGGGCGAGGTAGTAGACGTTGTCGCCGAGCATCGAGGACGTGTAGGCGCCCAGCCAGCGCAGGACACGGGGGTCACGGTGGGCGTGCCGCTGCGCGACGGATGCGGCGGTGACGGTGGTCAAGTCAGCAGTCCTTCTCAGACACGGGACGGGAAGCCGTACACGTGCGGCGCGACGTGCGCGCGTCCTCGGGCGGGAGCCGGCGGCCGGGGCACGCCGGCTCGCCGCGTCGTACCTCCCCGCCGGCGCGGGCCGGTTCCTCACATGGCCGGCAGGTCCGGCCGCACCGGGAGCTCCCCGGCCGGTACGGCGGAACGCCGCCGGGCGCGGCGCACCACGCCCGGCGGCGTCACATACGGTGCGGTGCACGCACGGCGCGGCGCACCGCACCCGGCGATGCCACCGCGCCGGACGGCGTCAGCGCACCGGGTGGCCCGCTTCCCGCAGGGTCCGCTTCACGTCGCCGATGCGCAGGTCGCCGAAGTGGAAGACGGAGGCGGCCAGGACCGCGTCCGCTCCGGCGGCGACGGCCGGCGGGAAGTCGGTCAGCCGGCCCGCGCCGCCGGAGGCGATCACGGGGACGGACACGTGCGCCCGGACGGCGGCGATCATCTCCAGGTCGTAGCCGTCCTTGGTGCCGTCGGCGTCCATGGAGTTCAGCAGGATCTCCCCGGCGCCCAGTTCGGCGGCCCGGTGCGCCCACTCGACGGCGTCGATGCCGGTGCCCCTGCGGCCGCCGTGCGTCGTCACCTCGAACGAGCCCGAGTCCGTACGACGCGCGTCCACCGACAGCACCAGCACCTGGCGGCCGAAGCGCTCGGCGATCTCCTGGATCAGCTCGGGACGGGCGATGGCCGCGGTGTTGACCCCGACCTTGTCGGCGCCGGCGCGCAGCAGCTTGTCCACGTCCCCGGCGGTGCGGACGCCGCCGCCGACCGTGAGCGGGATGAACACCTGCTCGGCGGTGCGGCGCACCACGTCGTAGGTGGTCTCCCGGTCGCCCGAGGAGGCGGTGATGTCCAGGAACGTCAGCTCGTCGGCGCCCTCGGCGTCGTACACCTTGGCCATCTCGACGGGGTCGCCCGCGTCGCGCAGGTTCTGGAAGTTGACGCCCTTGACGACCCGGCCGTTGTCCACGTCCAGGCAGGGGATGACTCGTACGGCCAGGGTCATGCGGGTGCTCCTCGGAACGCCTCGACCTCGATCTCGACGACCAGACCGGGGTCCACGAAACCGGAGACGATGATCATCGTTGCGGCGGGCCGGACGCTGTCGAACAGCTCCTTGTGGGCGCGCCCGACCTCCTCCACGTCCCGTGCGTGGGTGATGTACATGCGGGTCCGCACGACGTCGTCGCGGCCGAGGCCCAACTGCTGGAGCGCGTCCAGCGCGACGTTGAAGGCGTTCACCGCCTGCTCGTACGGGCCGCCCCCGGCGATCTGCCCGTCCACGACGGACGTGCAGCCCGAGACCAGCACCAGGCCGCCGGGCAGTTCCACCGCGCGGGAGTAGCCGAACTGCTCCTCCCAGGGCGCGCCCGTGCTCACGCGTCGTACGTCGCTCACCGGGCCACAGCCTCCAGCGCCTCTTCCAGCGTGAACGCCTCGGCGTAGAGGGCCTTGCCGACGATGGAGCCCTCGACACCGAGGGGGACCAGTTCGGCGATGGCGCGCAGGTCGTCCAGCGAGGACACGCCGCCGGAGGCCACGACCGGGCGGTCGGTGGCGGCGCAGACGCCGCGCAGCAGCTCCAGGTTGGGGCCCTGGAGGGTGCCGTCCTTGGCGATGTCGGTGACGACGTAGCGAGCGCAGCCCTCCTTGTTCAGGCGCTCCAGCGTCTCGTAGAGGTCGCCGCCGTCGCGGGTCCAGCCGCGGCCGCGCAGGGTGGTGCCGCGCACGTCGAGGCCGACGGCGATCTTGTCGCCGTGCTCGGCGATGACCTTGGCGACCCACTCCGGGGTCTCCAGCGCGGCGGTGCCGAGGTTGACGCGGGTGCAGCCGGTGGCGAGGGCGGCGGCGAGGGTGTCGTCGTCGCGGATGCCGCCGGACAGCTCCACCTTGATGTCCATCGCCCCGGTGACCTCGGCGATCAGGTCCCGGTTGTCACCGGTGCCGAACGCGGCGTCC
Organism: Streptomyces sp. NPDC090108; assembly: GCF_044747185.1. Classification (NCBI taxonomy): domain Bacteria; kingdom Bacillati; phylum Actinomycetota; class Actinomycetes; order Kitasatosporales; family Streptomycetaceae; genus Streptomyces; species Streptomyces sp. NPDC090108. The sequence continues at coordinate 593,681 of NZ_JBIVDQ010000005.1, read as the reverse complement.
AGGTCGACCAGGTGCAGCCACTCGGCGCCGGCGCGCTGCCAGGCGAGGGCGGCCTCCAGCGGGGAGCCGTAGGACGTCTCGGTGCCGGACTCGCCGTGCACGAGGCGGACGGCCTGGCCGTCGCGGACGTCGACGGCGGGGAGCAGTTCGAGCTTGGCCATGGTCTACAGGGTTCCGATCCAGTTGGTGAGGAGCTGGGCGCCGGCGTCGCCGGACTTCTCGGGGTGGAACTGGGTGGCCGACAGGGCGCCGTTCTCCACCGCGGCCACGAAGGGCTTCCCGTACGTCGACCAGGTGACCTTCGGCGGCACCATGGCCGCGTTGAGCTGCTCGAAGGCCCAGTCCTGGACGGCGTAGGAGTGCACGAAGTAGAAGCGGTCGTCCGGGGCGAGGCCGGCGAACAGTTCCGAGTCGGCGGGCGCGTCCACGGTGTTCCAGCCCATGTGGGGGACGACGGGGGCGTCGAGCGGGCCGACCGTGCCGGGCCACTCGTCCAGGCCCTCGGTCTCCACGCCGTGCTCGATGCCGCGCTCGAACAGGATCTGCATGCCGACGCAGATGCCCATCACGGGCCGGCCGCCGGCCAGCCGGCGGTCCACGATCCAGTCGCCGCGGGCCGCGCGCAGGCCCTCCATGCAGGCCGCGAACGCGCCGACGCCGGGCACCAGCAGGCCGTCGGCGTTCATCGCCGCCTCGAAGTCACGGGTGATCTCGACGTCCGCGCCGACGCGGGCGAGGGCGCGCTCGGCGGAACGGACGTTGCCGAAGCCGTAGTCGAAGACGACGACCTTCTTCGCGCCGCTCAACTCCACACCCCCAGCCGCATGACGCCCGCGACCAGGCACATGCCGGCGCCGATCGAGAGCAGGACGACGAGGCTCCTCGGCATGCCCTGCTTGACGAAGGAGATGATGCCGCCGACCAGGAAGAGGCCGACGACGATGAGAACGGTGGACAGACCGGTCATGGGTTACAGCGCGCCCTTCGTGGAGGGGAGGATTCCGGCCGCGCGCGGGTCGCGCTCGCTGGCGTAGCGCAGCGCCCGGGCGAGCGCCTTGAACTGGCACTCCACGATGTGGTGGGCGTTGCGCCCGTAGGGCACGTGGACGTGCAGCGCGATCTGCGCCTGGGCGACGAAGGACTCCAGGATGTGCCGGGTCATCGTGGTGTCGTACTCGCCGATCATCGGCGCCATCTTCTCGGGCTCGGTGTGCACGAGGTAGGGGCGGCCGGAGAGGTCGACGGTGACCTGGGCGAGGGACTCGTCCAGCGGGACGGTGCAGTTGCCGAAGCGGTAGATGCCCACCTTGTCGCCGAGCGCCTGCTTGAAGGCGGCGCCGAGCGCGAGGGCGGTGTCCTCGATGGTGTGGTGGGAGTCGATGTGCAGGTCGCCGTCGGTCTTCACGGTGAGGTCGAACAGACCGTGCCGGCCGAGCTGGTCGAGCATGTGGTCGTAGAAGCCGACGCCGGTGGCGATGTCGGTCTTCCCCGTGCCGTCGAGGTCGATCTCGACCAGGACGGAGGTCTCCTTGGTGGTGCGCTCCACGCGCCCGACGCGGCTCATGCGTCCAGCTCCTTCTTCAGTGCCCGTACCGCGTCCAGGAACGCGTCGTTCTCTTCGGGGGTCCCGGCGGACACCCGCAGCCAGCCGGGCACGCCGTTGTCCCGGACGAGGACGCCTCGGTCGAGGATCCTCCGCCAGGCCCCATGGGTGTCGTCGAACCGCCCGAACTGCACGAAGTTCGCGTCGGACTCGACGACGTCGTAGCCGGCCGCGCGCAGTTCGGCGACCAGCCGGTCCCGCTCCGCCTTGAGCTGCTCGACGTACTTCAGCAGCGTGCCGGTGTGCTCCAGCGCGGCCAGGGCGGTCGCCTGGGTGATCGCGGAGAGGTGGTACGGCAGCCGTACGAGCTGTACGGCGTCCACGACCGCCGGGTGCGCGGCGAGGTAGCCGAGCCTGAGGCCGGCCGCGCCGAACGCCTTGGACATCGTCCGCGAGACCACCAGGTGCGGGCGGCCTTCGAGGAGCGGCAGCAGCGAGTCGCCGTGGCTGAACTCGACGTACGCCTCGTCCACGACGACCATCGACGGCTTCGCCGCCTGGGCGGCGTCGTACAGCGCGCGGACCGTCTCGGGCGGGACCGCGTTGCCGGTGGGGTTGTTGGGGGTGGTGATGAAGACGACGTCGGGCCGGTGCTCGGCGATGGCGCGCTCGGCCGCGGCGAGGTCGATGTCGAAGTCCTGGTCGCGCGGCCCGGAGATCCAGCCGGTCCCGGTGCCGCGCGCGATGAGCGCGTGCATCGAGTACGACGGCTCGAAGCCGATGGCGGTGCGGCCGGGTCCGCCGAAGGTCTGCAGCAGCTGCTGGATGACCTCGTTGGAGCCGTTGGCCGCCCAGACGTTCTCGATGCCGAGCGGGTACTTGCCCGTCTTCGTCAGGTACGCGGCCAGCTCGGTGCGCAGCTGGACCGCGTCCCGGTCGGGGTAGCGGTTCAGGTCGCGGGCGGCCTCGCGCACCCGCTCCGCGATCCGCTCGACGAGCGGCTCGGGCAGCGGGTAGGGGTTCTCGTTGGTGTTCAGCCGTACGGGGACGTCCAGCTGGGGCGCGCCGTACGGGGACTTGCCGCGCAGCTCGTCGCGGATGGGGAGCTCGTCCCAGGGGGACGGGGAGGAGTTGCCGCTCACTTGCTCGTCGGTACCTTCCAGCCGAACCTCGCCTTGACCGCCGCGCCGTGCGCGGGCAGGTCCTCCGCCTCCGCCAGCGTCACCACGTGGTGCGCGACGTCGGCCAGCGCCTCCCGGGTGTAGTCGACGATGTGGATGCCCCGCAGGAAGGACTGCACGGACAGGCCCGAGGAGTGGCACGCGCAGCCGCCGGTGGGCAGCACGTGATTGGATCCGGCCGCGTAGTCGCCCAGCGAGACGGGCGCCCAGGGGCCGATGAAGACCGCGCCCGCGTTCTTCACGCGGTCGGCCACGGCGGCGGCGTCGGCGGTCTGGATCTCCAGGTGCTCGGCGCCGTAGGCGTCGACGACCCTGAGGCCCTCGTCGATACCGTCCACGAGGACGATCGCGGACTGCCGGCCGGCCAGCGCCGGGCGGATGCGGTCCTCGATGTGCTTGGTGGCCGCGATCTGCGGCTCCAGCTCCTTCTCCACCGCGTCGGCCAGTTCCGCCGAGTCGGTGACGAGGACGGCCGCCGCGAGCGGGTCGTGCTCGGCCTGGCTGATGAGGTCGGCGGCGATGTGCACCGGGTCGGCGGTGTCGTCGGCGAGGACCGCGATCTCGGTCGGGCCGGCCTCGGCGTCGATGCCGATCTTGCCGGTGAAGTAGCGCTTGGCCGCGGCCACCCAGATGTTGCCGGGGCCGGTGACCATGTTCGCGGGCGGGCAGGACTCGGTGCCGTGGGCGAACATCGCGACGGCGGTGGCGCCGCCGGCGGCGTAGACCTCGTCCACGCCGAGCAGCGCGCACGCGGCGAGGATCGTGGGGTGCGGCAGTCCGCCGAACTCGGCCTGCGCCGGGGAGGCGAGGGCGATCGACTCGACACCGGCCTCCTGCGCGGGCACCACGTTCATGATCACGGAGGACGGGTAGACGGAGCGGCCGCCGGGGGCGTAGAGCCCGACCCGCTCGACCGGCACCCACTTCTCGGTAACCGTGCCGCCGGGCACGACCTGGGTGGTGTGCGTCGTACGGCGCTGGGCGCGGTGGACCAGGCGGGCCCGGCGGATGGACTCCTCCAGGGCCGCGCGGACGGCCGGGTCCAGCGTCTCGAGGGCGTCGGTGAGCGCCCGGGCCGGGACACGGACGGATTCCAGCCGTACTCCGTCGAACTTCTCGGCGAAGTCGATCAGCGCCGCGTCGCCACGATGATGCACGGCCTCGCAGATCGGACGCACCTTCTCGAGGGCGGCCGAGACGTCGAAGTCGGCTCGGGGCAGCAGGTCGCGCAGGGCGGGGCCCTCGGGGAGGGTGTCGCCGCGCAGATCGATTCGGGAGATCACAGTCCCAATTCTCTCAGACCGGCCGCGGGACCCGTCCGCACGTATCAGTGGCTGATACAGAACGTGGGACAACGGACGGCACAGAGGGTGGCCGGAACCCGGAAGATCGCGTTCACGTCTTGTGTTGCGGAAGTCACTCAGCGGGCATGACCGGCTGTACCGGGGCGGTGACCGGCGAGTAGCCGGGTCACGAGCGCGCCGAGCGGCCCAAGGGCCCGGAAGAGCGAGAGACACGCGAGAGACGAGAGAGAAGGACTGCGGTGACCGAGGGGACCGGCATCCACGCCGGGGACCTGCCGGACGACCTGACCGCGGCCGAGGCGGGCATGTGGCAGGCCTTCCGCAACGGCAGCGTGTACGACCTGAGCAGCGGGGACCGGGTCGTGGACGATCCGCACGGCGGGCACCCGTGGGGGCCCGGGCGCAGTGTCCGGGCCCGTATCGTCTGCTGGCTGCTGCTGGACGGGCCGCCGGCGCTCGCCGGCCGGGTGCCCGCGCTGAAGCTGGCCGGCGTCCGCGTCACCGGCGTCCTGGACCTGGCGGGCGGCACCGTCACGCCGTACGCGGAGCTGCGCGGCTGCCGCTTCGACGCGCAGGTCCTGGTGCCGGAGGCCCGCTTCACGACCCTGCGCCTGGTGGACTGCGCGGTGCCGCGCCTGGAGGCGGCCCGGGTGCACACCGAGGGCGATCTGCATCTGCCGCGCTGCCGTTTCCAGAACGGGGTGCGGCTGACCGACGCGCACATCGGCACGGACCTGCTGCTCAACCAGGCGGTCGTGTACCGCGACCGCAGCGGCCGCTCCATCGCCGCGGACGGCCTGACCGTCGGGCAGGACCTCCAGGCGGAACTGCTGGAGTCGCACGGGGAACTGAGCCTGCGCAGCGCCAAGGTCGGGGTCTCGCTGAGCCTGCGCGGCGCGCGGCTGGCCAACCCCTACGCGCGCCTCGCGCTGAACGCCCCGCAGCTGACGGTGGGGCGGACGCTGTACCTGACCCCGGCCGCCGTGGGCAGTCCGCAGCTGAGCGGGACCACGCCCGCGCGCGGGACGCGGATCCGGCGGTTCGAGTGCCGGGGCGGGATGCGGCTGGACGACGGGCGGTTCGGGGACGCCGTGGACCTGGAGCGGGCCCGGTTCGCCCTCTCGGACGACCAGGAGCTGTCGCTGCGCCGGATCCAGACCCCGGAGCTGCGCTTCCTCGGGGACAGGCCGCAGCGCGGCAAGGTGGTGCTGTCGGGCGCCCGGATCGTCAACCTGGTGGACCACGCGGGCAGCTGGCCGGAGCCCGGGAACCTGCACATGGGCGGCTTCGCGTACGAGAGCCTGGTGCCGCAGGGCCCGTTCCCGCTGACCCGGCGCCTGGACTGGGTCGCGGCGGCCACCGCCGAGTACCACCCGGAGCCGTACGAGCGGCTGGCCGCGGTGCTGCGGGCGGCCGGGGAGGACGAGGACGCCCGCGAGGTGCTGCTCGCCAAGCAGCGCCGGCGCCGCGAGACCCTGCCGCTGGCCGCCAAGCTCTGGGGGTACGCCCAGGACTGGACGGTCGCGTACGGCTACCGGCCGGGCCGGGCCGCGGTGTGGATGGCGGTGCTGTGGGCGGCGGGCACGCTGGCGTTCGCGCACGCCGCGCATCCTCCGGTGAACGCGAGCGGCCATCCGGCCTGGAGCCCGGCCCTGTTCACGCTGGACCTCCTGCTGCCGGTGATCGACCTCGGCCAGGTGGGCCAGTGGCAGCTGCGCGGAGGGTGGCAGTGGCTCGCGGCGGTGCTGATCCTGCTCGGCTGGATCCTCGCCACGACGGTGGCGGCGGGAGCGACCCGGCTGCTGCGGCGCGGGTGAGCCGCGTCGGCGGCGGACGGGCACGGCACGGGTGGGGCGCCGGGGGCCCGAGGGGCGGTCGCGCCCGCCGGGCCCCCGAGGGGCGATACCGCCCGCCGGGGGCCCGAGGGGCGGTACCGGCCGCGGGGGGCCAGAGGGGCGGTGCAGCGGGGTCTCCGCGGGGCCGGCGGCGGGGGTGTGGCCCGTGATGCCGGGGTTGCCGTGTCCGGCCGCCGATGCCCGAGTGGCGACAGCTGCCCGACAATGATTGAACAATCAAGCTTTACGCTGTCTTGACCACCCGCCGTACAACTTTCCACAACTTGGCCGGACCCTCTGGCGCAGCCCCGACCTGCGGACTTTCAATGGTCGACACCATGGCATTGCTGTCCGCGCTTCTCCGCACCGCCCGGATGACACGACGCGCCTCGCTCCCCGACGCACCCCCGCCGGCCGACGACGAGGCCGTCCTCGACGCGCCCGACGACCGGCTGGCCCCGGCACTGGTCGCGGCGGCCCGCGGTGAGTACACCGCCGCCCGCGATCTGCTCGACGCCACCCGCGCGGCCGCCGAGTGGGAGGACCGCGACCGGTACGTGACCGGCCTCGCCGCCTTCGCCCGGTCGCGCCCCGGGTGGCTGGACGCGTGGCGGGCCGCGGCCCCGGAGGACCAGGGCGCGCTGCTCGTGGCGGCCCAGCTGGCCGTGGACCGCGCCTGGCCCTCGCCGGCCAGGTCCGAGCTGCTGCGCGAGGCCAGCCCGCTGATCACGGCGGCCGCCCGCGCCGACGACCGGGACCCGGTGCCGTGGCGGATAGCCCTGGACCACGCGCGCGGCTCCAGCGCGGGCCACCGGTACTTCGAGGAACTGTGGGAGGCGGCCGTCCGCCGCGCCCCCCATCACCACGGCTGCCATGTCGCCGCCCTGCGCTACCTGGCGACCTTCTGGCACGGCTCGCACCACGAGTGCTTCGACTTCGCCGAGCTGGCCGCGCAGGACGCCGCGCCGGAATCGCTGGTCCAGGGCCTGCCGGTCCGGGCGGCCTTCGGCTACCTGGCGGACGTCTGCGGGCCCGACGTGCCGCGCGAGCGCCTGGACGCGGCGGCGGACCGGGCCGTGGCGCTCTCCGGCCGGCTCCCGGCGGCCGACCCCCGGGCCGCCGAGTTCCGCAACCAGCTGCTCTACGTCCTGCTGCGCCTGGAGCGCTGGGAGGACGCCCGCGCCCAGCTGCCCCTGATCGGCCCGTACGCCACGTCCTCGCCCTGGAGCCGGATGTCCGAGGACGCGCTCGGCCTCTTCCTGGGGCTGCGCGAGAGCCTGCGCGGACAGGCCCCGAAAGCCGCCGTGGCGCGGCTGCTGCCGGCCCCGCCACGGCCGGGCGGCGATCTCCGCGGGCGCGGCACCGCCCCCGACCATTAGGCTGGGGCGCCGTGACCACCGTCCGTCTGCCTCTCTTCCCGCTGAACTCGGCGCTGTTCCCGGGCCTCGTGCTGCCGCTGAACATCTTCGAGGAGCGCTATCGCGCCATGATGCGCGAGCTTCTGAAGACCCCCGAGGACGAACCGCGCCGCTTCGCCGTCGTGGCGATCCGTGACGGCCACGAGGTGGCGCCGAGCGCCCCGGGCATGCCGGACCCGACGGCGCGGCCCGAACACGGCCCGTCCGCCGGTTTCGGTCCCGACCCGCGCAAGGCCCTCCACGGGGTGGGCTGCGTGGCCGACGCGGCGAGCATCCGCGAGCGGGACAACGGCACCTTCGAGGTGCTGGCGACCGGGACGACGCGGGTGCGGCTGGTCTCGGTGGACGCCTCGGGGCCGTTCCTCGTGGCGGAGCTGGAGGAGCTGACGGAGGAGCCCGGCGACGAGGCGGGCGCGCTGGCGGAGGGCGTCCTGCGGTCCTTCCGCCAGTACCAGAAGCGGCTGGCGGGGGCGCGCGAGCGGTCCCTGTCCACCGGCGCGGACCTGCCGGACGACCCCAGCGTGGTCTCCTACCTGGTCGCGGCCGCCATGGTCCTGGACACCCCGACCAAGCAGCGGCTGCTGCAGGCCCCGGACACCGCCTCCCGGCTGCGGGACGAGCTGAAGCTCCTCCGCTCGGAGACGTCCATCATCCGCAGCCTGCCGTCGCTGCCCGCGTTCGAGCTGACGCGGACCCCGACCAGTCTCAACTGAGGAACCGAGGCAGACACCTTCCGATGGCGAAGAAGTCCGGCAAGAAGCAGCAGGCGGGCGGTACGCCCGCGACGGTCGCCCTCACGGCGGCCGGCATGGACCACACGGTCCACGCCTACGAGCACGACCCGGCCCACCCGTCGTACGGCGAGGAGGCGGCCGAGGCGATGGGCGTCTCCCCCGACCGCGTCTTCAAGACCCTCGTGGCCGACGTCGACGGCGCGCTGACGGTGGCGGTGGTCCCGGTCTCGGGCAGCCTCGACCTCAAGGCGCTCGCCACCGCCGTGGGCGGCAAGCGTGCCGCCATGGCCGACCCGGTGCTCGCCGAGCGCACCACGGGCTACGTCCGGGGCGGCATCTCCCCGCTCGGCCAGCGCAAGCGGCTGCGCACCGTGCTCGACGACTCGGCGGCCGCCCACACCACGATCTGCGTCTCCGCGGGACGCCGTGGCCTGGAGGTCGAGCTCTCCCCGGGAGACCTCGCGAAGCTGACGGACGCGGTCCTGGCGCCGATCGGGCGGGGCTGAGAACCCCCTTCCAGGCCCAGGTCGGGCACAGCCTCCCAGGTCCAGGTCGGGCACAGCTGAGAGACCCCGTCCCCACCGGTCGGGCACGGCTGAGGCACCCCGTCCCCGGCCCCGGTCGGGCGGAGGGCCACGGAAAGGCCCCCGGTCAGGCCTGCGGTGCCCCGAACCCGTCGCCGGGCAGCTGCTCGTGCGGGTACGGCGGCTCGGGGTCGCGGGGCCCGAACAGCGCCGTGAGACCGAGGTGCACCACCAGCGCGGCCAGCGGCCACGCCAGCAGCGCGCCCTTCGCGCCCAGCTTCAGCGGCGCCGCGAAGGTGACCCCCTTGCCCACCGCCCTGGCGTGAGCGATCACGTCGGAGGTGGGTCCGAGCCACACCCCGAGCCGCCACGCCAGCAGGGAACCGAGCAGGCCGCCGACGCCGAGGGCGACGACCAGCGGCACGCCGCCGCGCCTGCGCCACAGGAAGACGGGCACCGCGGTGAGCAGGCCGAAGCCGAGACCCAGCAGAGTGAACGTTCCGTCGACACCCGCCGACTGCTCGCCCTCGGAGTCCTTGAGGTAGACCACCCAGCTCCGGTCGACCTCGTCCCCCACCAGCGGCACGTGCGGCGCCAGCCACCACCACAGCACCCCGAGCAGCAGCCCGAGCACCGTCAGACCCAGCGTGACCACGACGGCTTCCCGCACCTCGGTCCTCATCCCGGGGCCGTCCTGTTCCTGGCCGTCCGCGGTCTCCCCGGCGGGCGGAACCCGCCGGACCTGGTGCGCGGAGTCGTCGTGCGGCGGCGGGGGCGGCGTCAGCGGTGCGGTCACCCTGACATCGTGCCAGGTCGCGCCGCGCGCCGCGTCACCGGACGGCGGCCCTGCGGTACGCCCGGGCCGCGGCGGCCAGCGAGACCACCCCGACGCCGGCGCAGACCCCCAGGTCACCGAGGACGGCGGCCCAGTCCGGGTGCGCCGCGAAGGTGCGCGCGTACGCCTCCACGCCGTAGGTGGAGGGCAGCAGATCCCGGGCCAGCCGGATGATCCCCGGCATCCGGTCGGCCGGCAGCACGCCCAGCAGCAGCGCCGCCGACATGCCCAGCTGCCCGAGGAGCGTGGCCAGTTCGGGCCGGGGCGCGAGCAGTCCGAAGGCGGCGCCGAGCCCGGACAGCGCGGCCCCGGCGAGCGGGATCACGGCGAGCAGGACCCACAGGTTGGCCAGCGGCAGGCCGAACAGCACACAGCCGAAGACGGCGGTCACCAGCGTCCCGGGCACGGTGAAGGAGGCGTACGCCGCGGCCGCGCCCAGCACCACCGCCGCCGGGGGCACCGGCAGGGTGGCGTAGTGGTCGAGGCCGCCGCTGGCCCGCAGCTGCCCGAAGTACTGGGAGAGCAGGTTCAGCGCGACGTACGCGACCACCAGCACCGACGATCCGGCCACCACGGACCGGGCCTCGCCGCCGCTGTCGACGACGCCCCGCATCATCACGGTGATGCCGACGGACTGGAAGGTCGCCACGAAGAGCAGCGGGATGCGCGCCACCCGGGCCCGGGACAGCTGCGCCCGGTAGACGGCCGCCAGGGACGGCCACAGCCGCGCGGGCGGCCCGAGTTCGGCCGCGGCCAGGGCCTGTCCCGGCACGGTCCGGCCGGCGTCCGCCGCGGCCTGCGCGGGTACGACACTCACGACGAGCTGCTCCTCTTGCCGACGGCGGCCGGGCCGCCGTTCCTCGGGGACCACGGGGTCCGGACGCGCGGGGAACGGGAGGGCCCCGCGGCCGCGCTGGACCGTTCCCTCACGCCTTCACCAGTCCCTGCCGCGCCGCGCCGCCCAGCGCCAGGTACACGTCCTCCAGGCTGGGCGTGGTGAGGGTGAAGTCGTCCAGGGCGGCGAACGCGGCGCCGCCGGTCACCGTGGCGACGGCGGCGCGGGCCTCCTCGGGCACGAGCCGCAGCGTCCAGCGCCGGCCGGACTCCACGGCCCGCTCGCGCAGCGCGGCGACCTCGGGCACCTCCAGCGGCGCCCGTTCCCGCCAGACCAGTTCCACCCGCACCTCGCCGGACACCCGTTCCTTGAGTCCGGCCGGGGTGTCGCAGGCGATGACCCGGCCCCGGTCGAGGACGGCGACCCGGTCGAGGACGGCCTCGGCCTCGATGACGTTGTGGGTGACCAGCAGCACGGTCGTCCCGCGCTCGGCACGCCTGCGGTCCACGGCCGCCCAGACCGCGCGCCTGGCCACCGGGTCCATGCCGGTGGTCGGCTCGTCCAGCACGAGCAGCGGGCGCTCCCCGACGAGCGCGGCGGCGAAGCAGGCGAGCCGGCGCTGTCCGCCGGACAGCCTCTTCAGGGCGCGCCCGGCTATCTCCGTGAGCCCCAGTTCCTCCAGGACCGCGTCCCGTTCGGCCCGCGCCCGCCTGACGTCCAGGCCGCGCAGGCGTCCGGTGGTCTCGGCGGCGAGCGCCACGGTCAGCTCGTCCAGGGCGGAGGACTCCTGGCCCAGGTAGGCCAGCAGCCGCGCGGCCCGCTCGGGGTGGCGCACGATGTCGTGGCCGAGGATCTCGACGCTGCCGGTGTCCGGGCGCTGCAGTCCGGTGAGCTGGCGCACGAGGGTGGACTTGCCGGCGCCGTTCGGCCCGAGCAGCCCGAAGATCTCTCCGCGCCGCACCTGGAGGGTCACGTCGTCGGTGGCGCGCACCTCGGGTGTGCCGGGGGTGCCGCGCCGCTGCCCGACGGGGGGATAGGTCTTGCTGAGCCCGCGTACGCGGACGGCCTCGCTCTGCCGAAGTGCCTGTCCCGCGCCCGTACTCACAAGGGACGAGGGTACGGGGTGCGAACCCTCCGCTCGCCCTCGGGGCCGCTTCTCACGTCCCGGGGGTCACGGCCGGCGGGGCGGTGTCCGGCGTGCCGTGTCCCGCCCGCCTCCGCGTTCCGGCCGGGTGCGCGTCTCACTCCCCCGCGGAGACGTTCTCGGCGGCCGCGGGTACGTCGACCTCACGCCAGAAACCCGCCCGGATGGCGTAGCGGTCGTGCTCGTCGATCTGGTCGTCCTTGTGGGCCAGCAGCCCGAAGCGCGCGGCGTAGCGCAGCAGCTCGCCGTCGATGCGGTGCGGGATGCGCGGGTACATCGTGGACAGCCGCTGGAGCTGGCCCTGGTCGGCGAGCCGGGAGATCCAGCGGCGGGCGAAGACCTGCCCCACCTCGTAGGGGTCGCCGCCGACGGTGGTGATGTCCTCCTCGCGGTCGGCCCACCGCTGTTCGGCGGTGGTGAGCTGGGCCAGCGTCGGCATCGCGGCGACCTCGGGCGGCTCGGACACCGCGCCGGGGCGGTCCACCCAGCCCTTGTCGGACGACCAGCGCAGGGTCGCCGTCGCGGGATGCTGGGCGGGCGGCGCGCCGGGCGCGCGCAGCCCGGCGAGGTCCTTGGGGGTCGGGACGCCCTTGGGGGCGGGCAGCCGCTCCGGGACGCCGGCGTCGGCGGGGGCGGGCGCCGGACCCGCGCTCTCCTGGGCGCCCTGCTCGGCGGCGGCCGCGAGCGCGGAGTCGGGCAGCGGCGCGGAGAGGATCGCCGCGATCTCGGGGCGGGGCACGGGCGGCGGCGCGCAGACGCCGGTCAGCTCCTTGGCGCGGACGGCCTGGGTGATCCAGGCCCGGTCCAGCACGCGCCGCTCGTCGGCCTCGGCGACCAGGTCCTCGGACTGGTTGTAGTCGCCGTCGGCGGCCTGGACGGCCCACAGGTGGACGGCGACGCCGTGCTCCTTGGCGGCCATCATGCCGGGCAGCAGGTCGCCGTCGCCGGTGACGAGGACGACGTCGGAGCAGGCGCGGTTGCGGGCCAGCTCGGTCAGCTCGGCGTGCATGGCGGCGTCCACGCCCTTCTGCGCCCAGCGGCCGTCGCTGCGGGTCAGGGCGCCGAGGCGGACCGTGACCCGGGGCATCACGCGCAGCCGGCGATGCTCCGGCTGGGGGACCCGGTCGGGGGCGCCGTCGAACCAGTAGATGCGCAGCAGGGGGCGCTCGGTGTCCGACTCGGCGCGCTCGCGCAGGGCCTGGATCAGGGCGGCGTGGTCGACGGTGATCCGGGACCGCGAGGGCTCACCGGCGAGGAGGCTGGCGGCGGCCCCCAGCAGATATCCGGCGTCCACCAGGACGATGCAACGGTCCACGCGACTCACCCTCTTCCCGGGAGGTTTTGCTTCGGACTTCCTTCGAGTCTGCCCGACCGCGCGGGGGTTAACGGCCGGAACTCGATCTTCGGCGTGGCGTTTGCGCGTTCTCCGCGCCCAGTTCCCCTGTCACAGACGGTAATTATCCGACATGCGCCTGTTGTCGGCGTATGTGAATCTGAATCCGGCCCTGGCCCCTAGATCCCCCTCAGGAGGCAGATCACCATGGCCAAGAACAAGAACCAGAACCGTAAGCAGAGTGGTGCCCCGCAGAGCCGCGCTTCCCAGGCCGAGTCCCCGGAGCAGCGCTCCGGGGAGTCGCACGAGACCCCGGCACACGTTCCGGGCAGCCCGTCCGACGTGGCCCGCAAGAAGCAGAAGAGCTTCGGGCACAACTAAAGGGCAGTTGAGGCCCAGGCACGCGGAAGGGGCGCACCCGCCCGGGGTGCGCCCCTTCCCGCGTCATCGGCTCAGCCCGCCAGGCAGGACGGGCCGAGCAGCACCTTCAGATCGCCGAAGAGCGCGGGATCGGGCTTGACCCGGTGCCGGTCCAGGCGGAGCACGGTGGTCTTGCGCGGGCCCTGGAGCCTGATGCGGACCTCGCTGTCGCCCTTGTGGTGGCTGAGGATCTCGCCGAGGCGGCTGATCATGGGCGGGGTGACCCTGGTGGCCGGGATGGTGAGGATCACCGGGGCGTTGGTGCCCGCGTTGGACAGGTCGGGGACCATCAGCTCCATGGCGACGAGCCGGGGCACGTCCTCGCGCTTGTCGAGGCGGCCCTTGACGAACACCACTGCGTCCTCGACGAGTTGGGTCGAGATCAGCTGGTAGGTGGCCGGGAAGAACATGCACTCGATGGAGCCGGCGAGGTCCTCGACGGTGGCGATGGCCCAGGCGTTGCCCTGCTTGGTCATCTTGCGCTGGAGGCCGGAGATGATGCCGCCGATGGTGACGACCGCGCCGTCGGCGTGCTCGCCTCCGGTGAGCTGGGAGATGCCCGCGTCCGCCTTGTCGGACAGCACGTGCTCCAGTCCGAAGAGCGGATGGTCGGACACATACAGACCGAGCATCTCGCGCTCCTGGGCGAGCAGATAGGTCTTGTCCCACTCCTCGGTGGTGAACTCCACGTCGAGTCCGAAGCCGGGCTCGTCGCCGCTCTCCTCGCCCATGCCGCCGAAGAGGTCGAACTGCCCCTCCGCCTCCTTGCGCTTGACCGCGACCACGTTGTCGATCATCGGCTCGTACTGCGCGGTGAGGCCCTTGCGGGTGTGGCCCATGGTGTCGAAGGCGCCGGCCTTGATCAGCGATTCCGTGGTGCGCTTGTTGCAGACCACCGCCTCGACCTTGTCGAGGTAGTCGGGGAAGGAGGCGTACTTCCCCTTGGCCTTGCGGCTGCGGATGATCGCCTCGACCACGTTGGTGCCGACGTTGCGGACGGCGGAGAGGCCGAAGAGGATCACGTCGTCGCCCTGGGCGGCGAAGTTGGACTGGGACTCGTTGACGTTCGGCGGGAGCACCTTGATGCCCATGCGGCGGCACTCGTTGAGGTAGACCGCCGACTTGTCCTTGTCGTCCTTGACGGAGGTGAGCAGTCCGGCCATGTACTCGGCCGGGTAGTTCGCCTTCAGGTACGCGGTCCAGTACGAGACCAGGCCGTACGCGGCCGAGTGCGCCTTGTTGAACGCGTAGCCGGCGAACGGGACCAGCACGTCCCACAGGGCCTGGATGGCCTCGTCGCTGTAGCCCTTGTCCCGCGCGCCCTTCTGGAAGAGGACGAAGTTCTTCGCCAGTTCCTCGGGCTTCTTCTTGCCCATCACGCGGCGGAGGATGTCGGCCTCGCCGAGCGAGTAGCCGGCGATGATCTGGGCGGCCTTCTGCACCTGCTCCTGGTAGACGATCAGGCCGTAGGTGACGGCCAGGACCTCTTCCAGGGGCTCCTCCAGCTCCTTGTGGATCGGGGTGATCTCCTGGAGCTTGTTCTTGCGCAGCGCGTAGTTGGTGTGCGAGTCCATGCCCATGGGGCCGGGACGGTAGAGCGCCGACACGGCGGAGATGTCTTCGAAGTTGTCGGGCTTCATCAGGCGCAGCAGGGAGCGCATGGGGCCGCCGTCGAACTGGAAGACGCCGAGGGTGTCGCCGCGCTGGAGGAGTTCGAAGGTCTTCGGGTCGTCCAGCGGGAGGCTCAGGAGATCGATGTCGATCCCCTTGTTGGACTTCACCATCTTGACGGCGTCGTCCATGATCGTCAGGTTGCGCAGGCCGAGGAAGTCCATCTTCAGCAGGCCGAGCGACTCGCACTGCGGGTAGTCCCACTGCGTGATGGTCACGCCGTCCGTGTGCCGGACCCAGATCGGGGCGTGGTCGACGATGGGCTCGCTGGACATGATCACGCCGGCGGCGTGCACACCCATCTGCCGCACCAGGCCCTCCACACCGCGCGCGGTGTCGATGACCTTCTTCACGTCCGGCTCGTTCTCGTACATCGCGCGGATCTCGCCCGCCTCGCTGTAGCGCGGGTGCGAGGAGTCGGTGATGCCGTTGAGGTCGATGCCCTTGCCCAGGACGTCGGCGGGCATGGCCTTGGTGAGGCGGTCGCCCATGGCGTACGGGTAGCCCAGCACGCGCGCGGAGTCCTTGATCGCGTTCTTGGCCTTGATCTTGCCGTAGGTGCCGATCATGGCGACCTTGTCGGCGCCGTACTTCTCGGTCACGTACCGGATCACCTCGACGCGCCTGCGCTCGTCGAAGTCGATGTCGACATCGGGCATGGAGACGCGCTCGGGGTTGAGGAAGCGCTCGAAGATCAGGCCGTGCGGGATCGGGTCGAGGTCGGTGATGCCCATGGCGTAGGCGACGATCGAGCCGGCCGCGGAGCCTCGGCCGGGGCCGACGGCGATGCCGTTGTTCTTGGCCCACATGATGAAGTCGGCGACGACGAGGAAGTAGCCCGGGAACCCCATCTGGATGATGACGTCCATCTCGTACTCGACCTGCTTCTGGCGGTCGTCGGGGACGCCGCCGGGGAAGCGGCGCTCCATGCCGCGGCGCACCTCCTCCTTGAACCAGGTGATCTCCGTGTAGCCGTCGGGGATGTCGAACTTCGGCATGAGGTTCTTGGCCTCGAACATGCCGGCGGTGTCGACCATCTCGGCGACCAGGAGGGTGTTGGCGCAGCCCTCCTGCCAGGCGTCCGAGGAGTCGATGGCGTACATCTCGTCCGTGGACTTCAGGTAGTAGCCGGTGCCGTCGAACCTGAAGCGGTCGGGGTCGGAGAGGTTCTTGCCGGTCTGGATGCACAGCAGCGCGTCGTGGGCCTGCGCCTCGTGGGCGTAGGTGTAGTGCGAGTCGTTGGTGACCAGCGGGGGGATGCCGAGCTTCTTGCCGATGTCGAGCAGGCCCTCGCGGACCCGGTGCTCGATCTCGATGCCGTGGTCCATCAGCTCCAGGAAGTACCGGTCCTTGCCGAAGATGTCCTGGTAGTCGGCGGCCGCCTTCAGGGCCTCGTCGTACTGGCCGAGGCGCAGCCGGGTCTGCAGCTCGCCCGAGGGGCAGCCGGTGGAGGCGACGATGCCCTCCGACCACTGGGCGATGGTCTCCTTGTCCATCCGGGGCCACTTCTGCAGCCAGCCCTCGGCGTAGGCGTCCGAGGAGAGCCGGAAGAGGTTGTGCAGGCCGGTGCTGTTCACGGCCCACATCGTCTTGTGGGTGTAACCGCCGGAGCCGGAGACGTCGTCGCGCTTCTGGTGCGGCTGGCCCCACTGGATCTTGCGCTTGTTGCGCCGGGACTCGGGGGCGACATACGCCTCGATCCCGATGATCGGGGTGACTCCGGCCTTCTTCGCGGTGTGGAAGAAGTCGTACGCCCCGTGGAGGTTGCCGTGGTCGGACATGGCAATGTGCGTCATGCCCATTTCATTGCAGGCATTGAACATGTCCTTGAGCCGCGCGGCACCGTCCAGCAGCGAGTACTGGGTGTGGACGTGCAGGTGCGTGAAGGGCGGCTTGGACACGGTTTCGGCCTCCTGGGAGAACGGCGGACAGCGGGCGTGCGACCGGCTGCGGACCGTTCGGCGGCGGGCGGGGGGACAGCTCGGAAGTCTATGCCCCGCCACTGACACCCGAGGGCTCTGGCCACTGACACCGGAGGGCTTTGGCCGCGTACCTTCATGCGGGAACCGGGCACTCCCGCGTGGCGTCGCCCGTTGGAGACGGCGGACGTGCCGCCGTGCACGGTCCCGCACATCCACGCACCACTCCAGCACCACTCCAGCACCAGGAGGCACCCCGCGATGCCGGTCCCCCAGCTCAGCGACGAGCAGCGCGGCGAGGAGATCCTCGCCGTCTTCGACACCGCCTTCGGCCGGCTCCTGGCCGCCGACCCCGCCGCCTTCCGGGTGAAGTTCCGCAAGATGGCGGCGTCGGCGTTCGCGTTCTACCGGGGCACGGCGGCCCTCTTCTACCACGACCTGGACGCCGAGAAGCGCGGCGGCCCGTACCTGGACGAGCGCACCTCGCGGGTGTGGATCCACGGCGATCTGCACGCCGAGAACTTCGGCACCTACATGGACTCCAACGGCCGCCTGGTCTTCAACGTGAACGACTTCGACGAGGCCTACGTCGGCCCGTTCACCTGGGACCTCAAGCGCTTCGCCGCCTCCGTCGCGCTGATCGGGTACGCGAAGGCACTCGGCGACGAGCAGATCACCGAGCTGGTGACGGTCTACGCGGAGGCCTACCGCGAGCGCATCCACGCCCTGGCCACCGGCGCCAAGCGCGACGAGGTGCCCCCGTTCACCCTGGACTCCGCGCAGGGCCCGCTGCTGGACGCGCTGCGCGACGCCCGCGCGCTGACCCGCTTCGAGCTGCTGGACTCGATGACCGAGATCCGCGACTTCGAGCGCCGCTTCGCGGCCGGCGGCGGCTCGATCGAGCTGGACGCGGCCACCCGCTACAAGGTCCTCGCCGCCTTCGACGGCTACCTGGAGACGCTGCCCGACTCCTCGCTGGCCCGCCCGGACTCCTACCGGGTCAAGGACGTCGTCGGCCGCCGCGGCATCGGCATCGGCTCGGCGGGGCTGCCGTCGTACAACATCCTGCTGGAGGGCGCCACCGACGCCCTGGAGAACGATGTCGTGATCTACATCAAGCAGGCCCAGACGCCGGCCGTGTCCCGGCACGTCACCGACCCGGAGATCGCCGGATACTTCCAGCACGAGGGCCACCGCACGGTGATCTCCCAGCGCGCCCTGCAGGCGCACGCCGACCCGTGGCTGGGCTGGACCGAGCTGGACGGCGCGGGCCAGCTGGTCGCCGAGGTCTCCCCGTACGCCGTCGACCTGGACTGGGGCGACATCGACGACCCGGAGGAGATCGCGGCGGTCGTCGCCGACCTCGGCCGGGCCACGGCCACGATGCACGCGGCCGCCGACGAGACCTCCGGCGAGTCCCTGGTGCCGTTCTCCACCGAGCGGGCCATCGACGCGGCGCTCGCGGCCGACGAGGAGGGCTTCGCGCCGGTGCTGGTGGAGTTCGCGCACGCCTACGGCGCACGCGCGCGTGCCGACCACCAGATCTTCGTGGACCTGTTCCGCAACGGCCGCATCCCGGGCCTGTGAGCGCGGGCGGACCCACAGCGACCCTTTAGGGGTTCTTTACTCGCGTACGTGACAGACTCTCGTCTCGCTATGGACATATCCGGGATCCCGCTCAGAGCCGCGCGCGCGGTGCTGTTCACGGCCTTCGTCGTGACGCTCGGCACCGCGTCGCACGTGCTGCTGTCGCGGGCCCCGCTGCCGGCGGCGACCGTGCTCACGGTCGCCGCCGGGGTGTTCGTCACCGCGTACGCGCTGGCGGGCCGCGAGCGCGGCTTCGGCCGGATCGCGGCCCTGCTGATCCCGCTGGAACTGGCCGCGGACACGGTGTTCACCACCGGCCAGCACACCTGCTACGGCCCGGCGGGCGGCCCGGTCACCGGACCGCTGCGCGCGGTCGGCCTGGACCTGCTGTGCCAGGGCGGCTCCGTGGGCGCCCCGCTCGCCCCGCTCGCCCGGGTGGCGGGCGGCACCGGCCGCACCGGCGCCCTGCTCGCGCCCGCGCACCCGGCCGCCGTCTGGCTGCTGCTCGCCGCGCACGTCGGGGTGGGGCTGCTGGCCGCGGCCTGGCTGCGGCGGGGCGAGCGGGCGCTGGCCGAGCTGCTGCGCGCGGTCGCCACGACCACCTTCCGGCCGCTGCTGCTGGCCGTCTCCGCGGTCACCGCCGGGCTGTCCCCGGCCCGCCGGCTGCCGCGGCCGGCCCCGCGCCCGGCCGCCGTCCGCGACCTGCTGCGCACGCACTCCCTGGGACGCCGCGGACCGCCGCGCCCGTCCGTCCTCGCCTCCGCCTGACCGACGGCACCGGCCCTCGCCGGGCGGCGGACCGCGCACGACCGGTCCGTACCCGCACGTCCCCACACACGTCCCGCGCACGACAGATGCGCGTCCCACAGGGAGATCACCAGCATGAGCCAGCGCAACAGCCAGTCGGCGAAGACGGCGGCCCGGGAGCGGCTGCGCGAGGAGCGCGAGCGGCAGGCCAGGCGCGACAAGACCAAGCGCCAGCTCGTCGTGGCCGCCTCGGTCGTCGCCGTGCTGGCCGCGGCCGGCGGCATCGGCTACGCCGTCGTCCAGGCCAACAAGCCCAGCCACTGGGAGGCCATGAAGAAGGCGAAGGTCGTCGCCCCGGCCAACACCACGGGCACGAACGGCACCACCGTCGTCATCGGCAAGGACACCGCCAAGAAGACCCTCAAGGTCTACGAGGACCCGCGCTGCCCGATCTGCGCCCAGTTCGAGCAGACGGTCGGCTCGACGGTGAAGAAGGACCTGGACGCCGGCAAGTTCAAGATCCAGTACGTCGGCGCCACGTTCATCGACAGCCACGACAACGGCGAGGGCTCCAAGAACGCGCTGAGCGCCCTGGGCGCCGCGCTGAACGTCAGCCCCGAGGCGTTCGCCGAGTACAAGACCGCGCTGTACTCGACGAAGTGGCACCCGGACGAGACGACCGACAAGTTCAAGGACGACAGCTACCTGCTCAAGGCGGCCGACACCGTCCCCGCCCTCAAGAACAACGCCACGTTCAAGAACGCGGTCGAGAAGGGCACCTACGACGCCTGGGCGATGGCCATGTCGAAGACCTTCGACGACAACAAGGACGGCGTGAGCGGCACCCCGAGCTTCGTCATGGACGGCAAGAAGCTCAGCGCCGACGCCCAGGGCAACCCGCCCATGACGGTGGCCGACTTCGAGAAGGTGGTGGGCGCGGCCCTCAAGGGCTGACGGCCCGTCCGGACACCGGCCGACGTCGCGGGACCGGTCACCGCGTGAAGAGCGGGCGAACTTTCGGAGTTCGCCCGCTCTCGTGCGTACCGATCAGTAACCTGATCGCTCGTGACCAGTCGACAGCATTCGCCCCGGGCTTCCCAGGGGCTCAACCCGCCTGCCCCCAGCCGCCGTACGGTCGTGAAGGCCGCGGCGGCCACCGCGGCCCTGGCCGGACCGCTGGCCGCCGCGCTCCCGGCCCGCGCGGCCGCGGACGCCCCCGCGTTCCTGCACGGTGTGGCCTCCGGCGACCCCCTTCCCGACGGCGTCCTGCTGTGGACGCGGGTGACCCCCACCCCCGATGCCACCCCCGGCTCCGGGACCGGCCCGGACACCGAGGTGACCTGGACCGTCGCCCGGGACAGGGCGCTGACGAACGTCGTGGCCCAGGGCTCCACCACCGCCACGGCCGCCGCCGACCACACCGTGAAGGCGGACATCCGCGGCCTGCAGCCGGCCAGCGACTACTACTTCCGCTTCTCGGCCGGCACCGCCGTCTCCCCGGTGGCGCGCACCCGCACCGCGCCGGCGGCCGACGCGGCCGTGCCCGGCCTGCGCTTCGGCGTGGTCTCCTGCGCCAACTGGGAGGCGGGCTGGTTCTCCGCCTACCGCCACCTCGCGGCCCGCGGCGACCTCGACGCCTGGCTCCACCTGGGCGACTACATCTACGAGTACAAGTCCGGCGAGTACGCGGCCCGGGGCAAGGTCGTCCGCCCGCACGCCCCGGCCCACGAGATCCTCACGCTCGCCGACTACCGGATCCGGCACGCCACGCACAAGACCGACCCCGACCTCCAGGCGCTCCACCTGAAGGCCCCGGTCGTCGCGATCTGGGACGACCACGAGTTCGCCGACAACGCCTGGTCGGGCGGCGCGGTCAACCACACCGAGGGCGCCGAGGGCACCTGGACGGCCCGTCAGGCCGCCGCCAAGCAGGCCTACTTCGAGTGGATGCCGGTCCGCCCCGCGATCGCCGGCACCACCTACCGCCGGCTGCGCTTCGGCAAGCTCGCCGATCTGTCCCTGCTGGACCTGCGTTCCTTCCGCTCCCAGCAGGCCGCCACGGCCAGCGGCGCGGTGGACGACCCGGACCGCACGATCACCGGGCGCGCCCAGCTCGACTGGCTCAAGGCGGGTCTGAAGGCCTCCGACACCCGGTGGCGGCTGGTCGGCAACTCGGTGATGATCTCGCCGGTCGCCTTCGGCTCGCTCTCCGCGGACCTGCTGAAGCCGCTGGCCAAGCTGCTGGGGCTGCCGCAGGAGGGCATCGCCGTCAACACCGACCAGTGGGACGGCTACACCGACGACCGCCGCGAACTGCTGGACCACCTGCGCGCCAACGCCATCGGCAACACCGTCTTCCTGACCGGTGACATCCACATGGCGTGGGCCAACGACGTGCCCTACGACGCGGGCACCTACCCGCTGTCGGCCTCGGCGGCCACCGAGTTCGTCGTCACCTCGGTGACCTCCGACAACCTCGACGACATCGTGAAGGTCCCCGAGGGCACGGTCTCGGCGGTCGCCTCGCCGGTCATCAGGGCGGCGAACCGGCACGTCCACTGGCTGGACACCGACCGTCACGGCTACGGCGTCCTGGACATCACGGCCGACCGGGCGCAGATGGACTACTACGTGCTGTCCGACCGCACCGACCCCGCCGCGACCTCGGCCTGGGTCCGGTCGTACCGCACCGCGAGCGGCAGCCAGCGCGTCGAGCGGACCTACGACCCGGTGTGAGGCGCCGGTCCGGCCTGCCGGGTCAGTCCAGGCTGTCGAGGAAGCCGAGCGCCACCCGCCAGGTGGCCTCGGCGGCCTCCCGGTCGTAGTCCGGCAGCTCGGGGTCGGTGTAGAGGTGGCCGGCCCCCGGGTAGCGGTAGACCTCCACGTCGGCGCCGGTCCGGCCCATCTGCAGGTACCAGGCGCTCAGCCAGTCGTCCGTCTCGAACGGGTCGGGCTCCGCCACGTGCAACTGCACCGGCAGGTCCTCGGCCTGCGCGTTCGGCGCGATGTCCGAGGTGCCGTGCAGGAGCAGCAGACCCTTCGCCTTCTCGTCGCCGAGGGCCAGGGTCTGGGCGACGGAGGCGCCGACCGAGAGGCCCGCGTAGACCAGTCCCCGGTCCGAGTAGGGCGCGGCGGCCAGCACCGCGCGCTTCAGCAGTTCCTCCTTGCCGAGCTGCTCCTTGAACTCCATGCCCTCCTCGGCCGTGCCGAAGGTGCGCCCCTCGAAGAGGTCCGGCGTCCACACCTCGTGCCCGGCCGCACGCAGCCGCTCGGCGGCCTCGCGCACGGCAGGGGTGAGCCCGTAGACGGAGTGAAAGAGCATGATGTTCATGGACCCATGGTGCCAGCAGCCTCCGCCGCCCGGGCACCTCGGCCCCGTGTGGACGGGTGTGTCGCCCGGCCGCCGACATGCGCGGATGCCGGGGCGGGCCGTCAGCGCAGGCTGCGTACGTCGAGGTGGCGCAGGACCCGGTCCACGATCTCCGGGTCCGCTCCCGGCTCGCTGCGGGCGGCCAGCACCTCGTGCCGGGCCGCGCTCATCAGCTCCCCCTGGATCTTCCGCACCCGCTTCAGCCGCAGCGCCCTCTTCTCATGGGCCTCCCGCCGTTCCTCCTCCCCGAGTTCCGGGCTGATCCGGATCCCGATGTCGTAGGCCCGCCGCAGCATCTGCTCGGACAGTTCCTCCGGCAGCTCCTCCACCTGCTCGATCTCGCGCAGCTTCTGCCGGGCGGCCTTCATCGCCCGGCCGGCCAGCTCCTTCTCGAACTCCTTCTCGCGCTCGGAGTCGGCCCTGACCCCCAGGCGCTTCACCAGCCACGGCAGGGTCATCCCCTGGAGCACCAGCGTCGCGGCGATCACCCCGAACGCGATGAACACGATCTCGTTCCGGTCGGGGAAGGGCGTCCCGGCGTCGGTCTCCAGCGGGATGGCCAGCGCGAGCGCCACCGAGGCCACCCCGCGCATCCCGGACCACCACATCACCAGGGTCTCCCGCCAGCCCAGCGGGATCTCCTCCTCGTAGTCCCGGCTGGCGTGCAGCCGCCTGGTCAGCCAGGTCGCGGGCATCAGCCACACCAGGCGTACGACGACGACCACGGCCGCGACCGCCGCCGCGTAGCCGAGGAGCGTGCCCCAGCGTCCGGGCGCGGTGGTGATCGCGTTGTGCAGTTCGAGGCCGATCAGCCCGAAGGCCACCCCGGTGACGAGCGTGTCGACGATGTCCCAGAAGGTGTAACCGGCCAGCCGGGTCAGCACGTCGTCGGCGTCGGTGGCGTACTCGGCGAGGTAGAGGGAGACGACGAGCACGCTGAGCACCCCGGAGCCGTGCAGTTCCTCCGCGAGCACGTAGGAGGCGTACGGAACCAGCAGGGTCAGCCCGATCTGCAGGGTCGCGTCGCCGAGCAGGTCCAGCAGCCGGTTCGCGCCCCAGCCCAGGGCGAGTCCGACGACGACGGCGACCACGGCCGACAGCACCAGGTCCAGGCCCGCGCGCCAGGCCGAGAACTCGCCGCTGACGGCGGCGGCGATGGCCACGTGGTAGAGCACGATCGCCGTGACGTCGTTGAAGAGGCCCTCGCCCTCCAGGATGGACACCAGGCGGCGCGGCAGCCCGAGCTGTCCGGCCACGGCGGTCACGGCGACCGGGTCGGGCGGGGCGATCAGGGCGCCCAGCGCCACCGCGGCGGCGACCGGCAGGCCCGGCACCATGGCGTGGGCGGCCGCCGCCACGCACACCGTGGTGACGAACACCAGGGCGACGGCCAGCAGGAAGATCGGGCGTACGTTCGCCGCGAACTGCCGCCAGGAGGTGCGGCGCACGGCGGCGTAGAGGAGCGGCGGCAGCACCGTGGGCAGGATCAGCGAGGGCGGAACCGTCACCTCGGGCACGAAGTCGGCCACCGCGAGGACCCCGCCGAACAGGGTCATCAGCACCGGCGCCGGAAGCCCGAACCGGTCTCCCACCGGAACGCTCACCACGGCCCCGAGCAGCAGCAAGAACAACAGGCCCAACTGATCCACGGCCGGCACTTTCGGAGTCGACGATCACGCAGGGGCCCCAGCCTGCCATGCGACCGTGCCGACCGGTCCGCTCCGCGCCCGGGGCGCGGAGCGTGCCGCGGCGGACCTACAGCGTGCGGCGCATCCCCTGGTGCGGGATGCCGGCCTCGGGGTATTCCGGGCCGTACGGCTCGTAGCCGAGGCGCTCGTAGAAGCCGAGGGCGTGCGTCTGGGCGTGCAGGTCGACGGTCTTCAGCCCCAGCGCGCGGGCCGCGTCCTCGATGGCCCGCACCAGGGCCACCCCGACGCCCAGGCCGCGTGCCTCCCGGGCGACGGCAAGCCGCCCGAGGGAGCCGACGGCAGGGTCGCCGCCGGTCTTCCCGGCCGCGGCCTCGCCGTACAGCAGGCGCCCGGTGCCCAGCGGCACACCGTCCTCGCGGACCGCCAGCACGTGCAGGGCGACGGCGTCGTACACGTCGTACTCGATGTCCTCGGGGACGCGCTGCTCGGCGACGAAGACCTCCTTGCGCAGGCCGAAGCAGGCCTCGCGGTCGGCGGGGTCCTCGGCGACGCGGACCGTGTACGGCGCGCTCACGCGTAGGTCTCCTCGCGGACCTGGTCGAGCGCCTGCCGGAGGTCCTCGGGGTACTCGCTCTCGAACTCGACCCACTCGCCGTCCGCGGGGTGCTCGAAGCCGAGCCGTACGGCGTGCAGCCACTGGCGCTGCAGGCCCAGCCGCTTGGCGAGCGTGGGGTCGGCGCCGTAGGTCAGGTCGCCGACGCAGGGGTGGCGGTGGGCCGACATGTGGACGCGGATCTGGTGGGTGCGGCCGGTCTCCAGCTTCACGTCGAGCAGGGAGGCGGCGCGGAAGGCCTCGATGAGGTCGTAGTGGGTCACGGAGGGCTTGCCCTCGGCGATGACCGCCCACTTGTAGTCGTGGTTCGGGTGGCGGCCGATGGGCGCGTCGATCGTGCCGCTCGTCGGGTCGGGGTGGCCCTGGACGAGGGTGTGGTAGCGCTTGTCGACCGTGCGCTCCTTGAACTGGCGCTTGAGCGAGGTGTACGCGCGCTCCGACTTGGCGACGACCATCAGGCCGGAGGTGCCGACGTCGAGGCGGTGCACGATGCCCTGGCGCTCGGCGGCGCCGGAGGTGGAGATCCGGTAGCCGGCGGCGGCCAGGCCGCCGATGACGGTCGTGCCGGTCCAGCCCGGAGAGGGGTGCGCGGCCACGCCGACCGGCTTGACGATGACGACCACGTCGTCGTCGTCGTACACGATCTCCATGCCCTCGACCGGCTCGGCCACGATCTGCACGGGCGCGGGCGCCTGCGGCATCTCGACCTCGAGCCAGGCACCGCCGTGCACCCGCTCGGACTTGCCGACCACGGCACCGTCGACCTGGACCTTGCCGGCCGCGGCCAGCTCCGCCGCCTTCGTGCGGGAGAAGCCGAACATGCGGGAGATGGCGGCGTCGACGCGCTCGCCCTCCAGGCCGTCCGGCACGGGCAGGGTACGGATCTCGGGAATCGTGCTCACCCGTCGAGTATGACGGACGGCCCCGACCGCGCCGAACGAGCCTGTGGACAACCCGGTCCGCCGGGCCCGCGCCGGGCCGGCGGCGGCCGTCGCGGGCCCGTCGTCAGTCCTTGTGGACGGTGCCGTCCGGGTCGAGGCCGCGGAAGGACAGCAGCACGATCAGGATGCCGCCGCACACGATGGCCGAGTCGGCGAGGTTGAAGACGGCGAAGCCCTTGGGCGCGATGAAGTCCACGACCTTGCCCTCGAAGAGGCCGGGCGAGCGGAAGACGCGGTCGGTGAGGTTGCCGAGCGCGCCGCCGAGCAGCAGGCCGAGCGCGATGGCCCAGGGCGTGCTGTAGAGCTTGCGGGCCAGCCGGATGATCACCACGATCACGATGGCGGCGATCAGGGTGAAGATGACCGTGAAGGCCGCGCCGAAGCCGAAGGCGGCGCCCGGGTTCCGGATGGCGTTCAGCTCCAGCAGGTCGCCGATCACCTTGATCGGCGCGTGGTTCTCCAGCTTGGCGACCACGAGCATCTTGCTGATCAGGTCGAGGGCGTAGGCGAACGCGGCCACCGCGAACAGCACGGCGATCCGGCGCCCGCGCCGGCCCTTGCGCTGCGGCTCCGGACCCTGCTCCCCCGCGCCTGGCGTGCCGGATCCCTGGGGCGCGCCGGACCCGGCGGGCACTCCGGCCGCCCCCGTCCGCTCGCCGCCGTCCCCCGGGATGTCCGGCGTACCGATGATGCGCTCCGCCTCTGTCACGTGAGTCCCTCAACCTAGGTGCCTGACTGGGGACGAGACTACGGCACGCCCCGTCGGTCACTCCTGCTCAGGAGCGACGTTCCTGCTTCTGTTTGCACTCCACGCACAGGGTGGCCCGCGGGAACGCCTGCATGCGGGCCTTGCCGATGGGATTGCCGCAGTTCTCGCACAGGCCGTAGGTGCCGGCGTCCAGCCGTTCCAGGGCGCGCTCGGTCTGGGTCAGCATCTCGCGCGCGTTGGCGGCCAGCGCCATCTCGTGCTCGCGCGTGATGTTCTTGGTCCCGGTGTCGGCCTGGTCGTCGCCGGCTCCGTCCCCGGAGTCCCGCATCAGACCCACCAGGGACGCCTCGGAGGAACTGATCTCCTCCGACAGGCGCTCGGCCTCGGCCGTCAGCTCCGCACGGGCCTCCTCGACCTCCTCGGTGGTCCAGGGGTCCTCGCCGGGGCGCACCGCGAGTTCGCCGGGCTCCACCGCGGCGGCGCGCGCCTTGGGTACGGCGGTCTGCGCCGCCGTGGCCGTGCCAGGAGTCTTCTTCGCAACCACTGTCGTGGCTCCCGTCTGCTCCGCGGCCCGCGCCGCGCCCGCCTTGTCGCCCGTGCTCTTCGCCGCGCTCGCGGCCGCC
Source organism: Streptomyces sp. NPDC090108 (assembly GCF_044747185.1). NCBI lineage: Bacteria > Bacillati > Actinomycetota > Actinomycetes > Kitasatosporales > Streptomycetaceae > Streptomyces > Streptomyces sp. NPDC090108. Next base: position 566,746 of record NZ_JBIVDQ010000005.1, on the reverse strand, counting down.
TTCTTACCGGCCGCGGTCCTGGCGGCGACCGGCGTCTTCGTGGCTGCGCCCTTCTTCTCGGCGGCCGTCTTCCCGGTGTCCTTGTGGCCGGCGGCTCTCTTCGCGGCGGCCGTCTCAGCGGCGGCCGTCTTAGCAGCGGCCGTCTTCGCGGTGGCCTTCCGGCCGGTGGTCTTCTCCGCGGATGCCTTCCGGGGGGTGCTCTTCTCCCCGGGGGCCTTCTCCTCGGGGGCCTTCTCCCCAGGGGCCTGCTGGGAGGTGGCCTTCTCCGCGGCGGTCTTGCGGGCAGCGGTTTTCCTCGCGGCCGTCTTCGTCCCGGCCGTAGTCCCGGCCGCCGTCTTCGTCGCCGCCGTCTTCGGTGCCGCCTTCGTCGCCGTCGACTTCTTCGGCGCCGTCTTCTTCGCGTCTCCCGCGGCCGCCGCCTTCCCGGCCGCCGCCTTGCCGCCCGCCGCCTTCTTCGCCGCCGCCGTCCCGGCCGTCGTCGTCCCGGCCGCGCGGCCGGCCGCTCGTCCGGCGGAACCCGCACGCGCGCGCGTGGTCTTCGTGCCGTCGGCCTCACCGGCCTCGGCGACGGCGGGACCGGAGCCCGTGGCAGAGGCGACCGCGCCCCTGGACCGGCCGGTCGCCGGGTGCTCCGGGTGCTGTACGGCGGTCTTCTTCGCCACCATGGCCGCGGCCCCTTCACATACTGTGATCTTGCTCGCGAATCGTGCTGGGACGATAAATCGACTTGAGTCCCGCGGCAACGGGGCACGCCGCCCGATCCGGTCGTCCCGCACCCCCCGCGCAGCGGACCTGCATCCGTTGTGCCCAGCTCCCCGCCGGGTAATCCGCCCGTGCGGCCCGCTCCCGGACGAAACCCACCGCCACCCTCGCCATTCGGGTCACTCCCGCCCCTTCCCGGCACCGGTCCGGAGCCTTGCGGCGCCGGGCGGAAATGCGGTCGGCCGCTGTCCGCGTGGCGCCGTACACTGGGCGGAGCGAAAAGCATGGATGGGGACGAGTAGCGTCGTACGCAGCCAAGAGCGACCCGGGGACGGTGTGAGCCCGGGGGCCAGCGCGAGGTGAAGATCACCCCGGAGCCGCCGGAAGAAAGCCGTGAGGGGCCGCGAGGAGCCTCACGGGGAGTAGAACCGGATTCGCGACCCCAATGAGGGGGCTCACCGGCGTGTACGGCGCGGCGGGGGGCCAAGGAGGGTGGTACCGCGGGAGCGCGCCGCACAAGGCGTCCGCAGATGGAAGGCTCTCGTCCCTCCGACGGAAGGCAGCCAGTTCCGTTGGAGGATGCTCGCAGATGACAGAGCCGACGTACCGCCAGGTGCCCGCCCAGGTCGACCTGCCCGCGCTGGAGCACGCGGTGCTCGACTTCTGGCGCGACCAGAAGATCTTCGCCAAGACCCTGGAGCAGTCCGAGGGCCGCCCCGAGTGGGTGTTCTACGAGGGCCCGCCCACCGCCAACGGCATGCCCGGCGCCCACCACATCGAGGCACGCGTCTTCAAGGACGTCTTCCCCCGCTTCCGCACCATGCGCGGCTACCACGTGGGCCGCAAGGCCGGCTGGGACTGCCACGGCCTGCCCGTGGAGCTGGCGGTCGAGAAGGAGCTGGGCTTCTCCGGCAAGCAGGACATCGAGGAGTACGGCATCGCGGCGTTCAACGCCAAGTGCCGCGAGTCGGTGACCCGGCACACGGACGCCTTCGCCGAGCTCACGACCCGCATGGGCTACTGGACCGACCTCGACGACCCGTACCGCACGATGGACCCCGAGTACATCGAGTCGGTCTGGTGGTCGCTGAAGGAGATCTTCGGCAAGGGCCTACTGGTCCAGGACCACCGCGTCGCCCCGTGGTGCCCGCGCTGCGGCACCGGCCTGTCCGACCACGAGCTGGCGCAGGGCTACGAGACGGTCGTCGACCCCTCGGTCTACGTCCGCTTCCCGCTCACCTCCGGCCCGCTGGCCGGCGAGGCCTCGCTGCTGGTGTGGACGACGACCCCGTGGACCCTCGTGTCCAACACGGCGGTCGCCGCGCACCCGGACGTCACCTACGTCGTGGCGACGAACGGCGAGGAGAAGATCGTCGTCGCCGAGCCGCTGCTCGCCAAGGCGCTCGGCGAGGGCTGGGAGACCACCGGCCAGAGCTTCACCGGCGCCGAGATGGAGCGCTGGACCTACCAGCGCCCGTTCGAGCTGGTCGAGTTCCCGGAGCCGGCGCACTACGTGGTGAACGCCGACTACGTCACCACCGAGGACGGTACGGGTCTGGTCCACCAGTCCCCCGCCTTCGGTGCGGACGACCTCCTGGTCTGCCGCGCCTACGGCCTGCCCGTGGTCAACCCGGTCCGCCCCGACGGCACCTTCGAGGAGGACGTCCCGCTGGTCGGCGGCGTCTTCTTCAAGAAGGCCGACGAGAAGCTCACCGAGGACCTCCAGGAGCGCGGCCTGCTCTTCCGGCACCTGCCGTACGAGCACAGCTACCCGCACTGCTGGCGCTGCCACACCGCGCTGCTCTACTACGCGCAGCCGTCCTGGTACATCCGCACCACGGCCGTCAAGGACCGGATGCTCGCGGAGAACGAGAAGACCAACTGGTTCCCGGAGACCGTCAAGCACGGCCGCTTCGGCGACTGGCTGAGCAACAACATCGACTGGGCGCTCTCCCGCAACCGCTACTGGGGCACCCCGCTGCCCATCTGGCGCTGCGACGACGACCACCTCACGGTCGTCGGCTCCCGTGCGGAGCTGACCGCGCTGACCGGCACCGACCAGTCGGAGCTGGACCCGCACCGCCCGTTCATCGACGAGGTCACCTTCCCGTGCCCGGAGTGCGGCGACACCGCCACGCGCGTGCCCGAGGTGATCGACGCCTGGTACGACTCGGGCTCGATGCCGTTCGCGCAGTGGGGCTACCCGCACAAGAACAAGGAGCTGTTCGAGAGCCGTTACCCGGCGCAGTTCATCTCCGAGGCGATCGACCAGACCCGCGGCTGGTTCTACACGCTGATGGCCGTCGGCACGCTCGTCTTCGACGAGTCGTCGTACGAGAACGTGGTCTGCCTCGGTCACATCCTGGCCGAGGACGGCCGGAAGATGTCCAAGCACCTGGGCAACACCCTGGAGCCCATCCCGCTCATGGACCAGCACGGCGCGGACGCGGTGCGCTGGTTCATGGCGGCCGGCGGTTCCCCCTGGGCGGCCCGCCGCGTCGGTCACGGCACCATCCAGGAGGTCGTGCGCAAGACGCTGCTGACCTACTGGAACACGGTCGCCTTCCAGGCGCTGTACGCCCGTACGGCGGACTGGGCGCCCAGCGCGGCGGACCCGGCCCCGGCCGACCGCCCGGTCCTGGACCGCTGGCTGCTGTCCGAGCTGCACGCCCTCACCGACCAGGTGACCGAGGCCCTGGAGTCGTACGACACCCAGCGCGCCGGCAAGCTGCTGTCCGCGTTCGTCGACGACCTGTCGAACTGGTACGTGCGCCGCTCGCGCCGCCGGTTCTGGCAGGGCGACAAGGCCGCGCTGCGCACCCTGCACGAGGTGGTGGAGACGGTCACCAAGCTGATGGCCCCGATCACCCCGTTCATCTCCGAGCGGGTCTGGCAGGACCTGGTGGTGCCGGTGACCCCGGGCGCCCCGGAGTCCGTCCACCTGTCCTCCTGGCCCGAGGCGGACCTGTCCGCGATCGACCCGGAGCTGTCGAAGCAGATGGTCCTGGTGCGCCGGCTGGTGGAGCTGGGCCGTGCCACGCGCGCGGAGTCGGGCGTCAAGACGCGCCAGCCGCTCTCCCGCGCCCTGGTCGCCGCGAACGGCTTCGACAGGCTCGACCCCGAACTGCACGCGCAGATCACGGAGGAGCTGAACGTCGAGGCGCTGGCGTCGCTGTCCGAGGTCGGCGGCTCGCTGGTCGACACCACGGCCAAGGCCAACTTCCGCGCCCTCGGCAAGCGGTTCGGCAAGCGGGTGCAGGACGTGGCGAAGGCCGTCGCCGCCGCCGACGCGGCCGCGCTATCCCTCGCGCTGCGCGAGGGCACGGCGTCGGTCGAGGTCGACGGGGAGACCGTCACCCTCGCCCCGGACGAGGTGATCATCACCGAGACGCCGCGCGAGGGCTGGTCGGTGGCCTCGGACTCCGGTGCCACGGTGGCGCTGGACCTGGAGATCACCGACGAGCTGCGGCAGGCGGGCCTCGCCCGTGACGCGATCCGGCTGATCCAGGAGGCCCGCAAGAACAGCGGCCTGGACGTCGCCGACCGCATCGCGCTGCGCTGGTCCTCCGCGGACCCGGCGGTCACCGCCGCCCTGTCCGAGCACGCCGGCCTGATCGCCGAGGAGGTCCTCGCGACCGACTTCGGCCAGGGCGACGCGGACGGCACCTACGGGGACGCCTTCACCGACGAGGGGCTGTCGCTGACGTTCCGCCTACGCAAGGCGTAGTCCTCACCGGACGCCAAACGGCGGCCGCCCACGGGCCTGAGGCTCGCGGGCGGCCGCCGTCGCGTTTCCCGCCCCCGGTCCGCCCCCTGTCCGCCCCTCGTCCGTTCCCCCGTCCGGACAACCCGTCCGGACAACCCGTCACGGGCCGCCGGACCGCTCCGCCTTCGGCACACGGCCCCACGGGCCCGTCGGCGGGCCGGGCGGCCGTCCTCTCACCGGCGACCGGACACGAGCCACCACGGGCGTCGGCCCCGCACATCCCACGCCCGCCTCTGTCAACACGCGTAAATAGGGCGGGGCCCCGGATCAGGAGATCCGGGGCCCCGCCCCTCAGCGCTGCCGACGCCTATGGCGTACTGCTCAGTTGTCGTCCTCGTCGATCAGGAACCCGCGCATCGGCGAGGGAGCCTGGCCCATCGGGGACGGACCCTGCGGACGGACCGGAGCCATCGGCTGGGTCATGGCCGGGGTCATCTGCTGCTGGCCGCCGTAGGACGGGCCCGCAGGGGCCGGGCCGCCGCCCATGCCCTGGTTGCCGCCGTACGACGGGGCTCCCGCACCGGCCGGCGCCATGGACGGCGACGGGGACGGCGGAAGGGACGCGGCGGCCGGGGTGCGCGGCGGAGCGAGCGAGTCGTCGGCCTGGGTCTCCAGCTGACGCAGCTGGGACTCGAGGTACGACTTCAGACGCGTGCGGTACTCGCGCTCGAAGCCGCGCAGGTCCTCGACCTTGCGCTCCAGCGTGGCGCGGGCGGACTCCAGGGAGCCCATCGCGACGCGGTGCTTCTCCTGCGCGTCCCGCTCCAGGGCGTCGGCCTTGGCACGGGCGTCACGCTCCAGACCCTCGGCGCGGCTGCGGGCCTCGCCGACGATCTTGTTGGCCTCGGAACGGGCCTCGGCGATCGCCTGGTCGGCGGTCTGCTGGGCCAGCGAGAGGACGCGGGCGGCGCTGTCGCCACCGGGACCCTGACCGGGGCCGCCCATCGGACCGCCCATGGGGCCGCCCATCGGGCCACCCATCTGCTGCGGCATGGGGGGCTGACCACCCATAGGACCCTGGCCCATCGGACCCTGACCCATCGGACCCTGGCCCATCGGACCCTGACCCATCGGACCCTGGCCCATGGGGCCCTGGCCCATCGGACCGGGACCCATGGGGCCCTGGCCCATCTGACCCTGACCCATCGGACCGGGACCCTGCGGACCACCCTGACCACCGGGACCGGCGGGCAGCTGCGGGGCGCCGCTCGGCAGCTGCGGCGGGCCGCCCATGGGGCCGCCCATCTGCTGCTGCGGCGGGCCCGATATGCCGGCGGGCACGGGGGCGCCCGGGCCTCGCATGCCCTGCTGCTGCGGCGGCTGCTGCTGCTGGTCCTGCTGCTCCGGGGGCTTGCGCATGTTCTGCTGGTTCTGGGCAGCAGCGCGCGTGGCCGCGGCCAGCTTGGCGCGCAGGTCCTCGTTCTCGCGGAGCAGTCGCGTCAGTTCGGCTTCGACCTCGTCGAGGAAGGCATCGACCTCGTCCTCGTCATAGCCTTCTCGGAGGCGGACGGTCGTGAACTGCTTGTTCCGCACGTCCTCGGGGGTCAACGGCATCTCTTCACCTCAACGTAGTCATCGGCAGTCGGCAAGACCGTATCGTCCACTGTCATCTCGCGAAGTTCTGCGCGACGGTGATGAGAATGTAGACGATGATCATCAGTACGAAGAAGGACAGGTCGAGTGCCACTCCCCCGAGACGCAACGGCGGGATGAAACGCCGCAGAAGCTTCAACGGTGGATCGGTGACAGTGTAGGTGGCCTCCAGTACGACCACCATCGCCTTGCCGGGTTGCCACGAGCGGGCGAACTGGAAGACGTAGTCCATGACCAACCGGAAGATCAGCACGACGAGGAACACCATCAGCGCGATGTAGATCACCTGCGCGAACACGCTCATGGTCTGCGCTTCCCTCTCCCCTGTTTCGTGCTTCCTACCGGTGGAACGTCTCAGCTCTGGTTGAAGAACCCGCCCTCTGCGATGCGGGCCTTGTCCTCCGCCGTGACATCGACGTTAGCAGGAGACAACAGGAACACCTTCTGCGTCACCCGCTCGATGCTGCCGTGGAGACCGAAGACCAAACCGGCCGCAAAGTCGACAAGTCGCTTGGCGTCGGTGTCGTCCATCTCCGTGAGATTCATGATCACCGGAGTGCCCTCACGGAAGTGTTCCCCGATGGTACGGGCCTCGTTGTAGGTCCGCGGGTGGAGGGTGGTGATCCGGTACGGCTCTCGTTCGGACACGACCTTGGGCATGATCACCGGCGCGTTCTTCTCCAGGGGCTGACGTTCTTGTGTGATGGACGCCACGGGCGCGATCCGCGCCGGGCGCCCCGATTCGGCGCCCAGTGAGGCGGAATGGGAGACCGGGTCACGAGGCGCGGGGGGCTGAACCACTCGCACCGATTCGTCCCTTTGGGGCTGATGTGCACTGTGCGACTGGTGCGACGGCTCGTGCCGCCGGTGGTCCCGCTCGGGTTCCGGGTCCAGTTCGGGCTCGAAGTCGTCGTCGGGATCGAATCCCCGGCCGTCGTACCCATCGTCCTCCACGAGGCCGAGGTAGACCGCCATCTTGCGCATCGCGCCGGCCATGCTCTGAGTCCTCCGCTCTGTGGTGGATCGGGTGACGACTGCCAAGTTCCCGCGATCCACGTGGTCGTTGTGCCCGTCTTCGGTGGCACTGACCATATTTTCTGCTGTGGTCCGACTTCCTGGCGACGTTACCCGAGCCTGGGGCGGACTCCGAGTACCGCAGTGCCGACGCGCACATGTGTCGCTCCGGCCGCCACGGCCTGCTCGAGGTCCGCACTCATCCCTGCCGACACCATGGTTGCAGTCGGATGGGCTCGGCGCAGGTCAGTCGACAAATCCATGAGCCGTTCGAACGAGGCCCGTTCGTCTCCCGCGTACTCCCCGGTCAGGGGTGCGACGGTCATCAGTCCGTCGAGCCGCAGTCCGGGTGCCCCGGCGACGAGCGCGGCCAACTCCTCGATCCCGGCGGGAGCCACGCCGCCCCGCTCGCCGCGCGCGCTCTCGCCCGCGTCGAGGGCGACCTGGACGAGGCATCCCACCTCGCGCCCGGCCCGCACGGCCTCCCGGGAGAGCGCCGACACGAGCCGGTCCCGGTCGACCGACTGCACGAAGTCGGCGTAACCGACCACGGAACGGACCTTGTTGGTCTGCAACTGCCCCACGAAATGCCAGTTCAGCGACAGGTCCGCGCAGGCGGCGGCCTTCGGCGCCGCGTCCTGGTCGCGGTTCTCGGCGACATCGCGCACGCCGAGTTCGGCCAGGATCCGCACATCACTCGCCGGGTAGGTCTTGGTGACCACGATCAGGGTCACGTCCCCCCGGTCGCGCCCCGCCGCCGCACAGGCGGCCGAGATGCGCTCCTCCACGCTCGCCAGGTTCGCGGCGAGTTCGGTCCTACGGTCCGTCATACCCCATCAGTCCAGCCACACATAGCTCGCGAGGCGCCCGGTGGCGCGGTCGCGGCGGTAAGAGAAATGATCGTCCGACTCCAGCGTGCACACCGGGGACTGCGCCCGGTCGTCCACCCCGAGCCGTTCGAGCTGCGCGTGCACTCCGGCGCTCACGTCGACCGCCGGTGTGCCCCAGCTCGTCACCGCGTGCGCCGCGGGCTCCACGGCCGCCACCTCGGCGCGCATCGGTTCCGGGACCTCGTAGCACCGGCCGCACACGCAGGGTCCGGTCCGGGCGACGATCCGCCCCGGCTCGGCCCCGAGCGCGGCCATCGCCTCGACGGCGGCGGGGACGACGCCCGCGACCATCCCGGGCCGTCCGGCGTGCGCCGCCGCGACGACACCGGCGACCGGGTCGGCGAGGAGCACGGGGACGCAGTCGGCGGTGAGCACGGCGAGGGCGAGACCGCGGCGGGCGGTGACGAGCGCGTCGACCTCCGGCACCGGCTTCTCGCCCCAGGGCCCGTCCACCACGGCGACACCCGCGCCGTGCACCTGGTTCATCCACACGACCCGCTCCGGGTCCAGGCCCAGGGAGCCCGCCGCGATGTCGCGGTTGGCACGCACCGCGGCGGGGTCGTCGCCGACCGCGCCGCCGAGGTTGAGCTGAGCGTACGGAGCGGCGCTCACCCCGCCCCACCTGTCGGTGAAGGCGAAGTGCGCGCCGCTCGCGCTTTCGCGCTGTCCTATCACTTCAGGAAGTCCGGCACGTCCAGCTCCTCGATCCCGCTGTCCGCGTAGGAGCGGGACTGCGGCACCGGCGGGGCGACCGGGATCTCGGCCGCCGGCTCGGGGACCGGGGCGGGTGCCGGCTCCTCCTTGGGCGTCACGCTGCCGAGCGAGCCGAACGACGGGCGCTCGGGCTGGTGCCGGGCCGGAGCGGGCTCCTCGCGCCGCGCGGACGCCGAGGACCCGGAGGACGAACCGGAGGCCGAGCCGAGGACGTTGTCCCGGCGGGCCGGCGGCTGGCCGCCGTCGAAGCCGGCCGCGATGACGGTGACCCGCACCTCGTCACCGAGGGCGTCGTCGATGACGGCGCCGAAGATGATGTTGGCCTCGGGGTGGGCGGCCTCGCTGACCAGCTGGGCGGCCTCGTTGATCTCGAACAGGCCGAGGTCGGAGCCGCCGGAGATGGAGAGCAGGACGCCCCGGGCGCCGTCGATGGACGCCTCGAGCAGCGGCGAGGAGATCGCCATCTCGGCGGCGGCCACCGCGCGGTCGTCGCCGCGGGCGGAGCCGATGCCCATCAGGGCCGAACCGGCCTCGGACATGACCGACTTGACGTCGGCGAAGTCGAGGTTGATCAGACCGGGGGTGGTGATGAGGTCGGTGATGCCCTGGACACCGGAGAGCAGGACCTGGTCGGCGGACTTGAAGGCGTCCAGGACCGAGACCTGGCGGTCCGAGATGGACAGCAGCCGGTCGTTGGGGATCACGATGAGGGTGTCGACCTCTTCGCGCAGCTCGGCGATGCCGTCCTCGGCCTGGTTCGCGCGGCGCCGTCCCTCGAAGGTGAACGGGCGCGTGACCACGCCGATGGTCAGGGCGCCGAGGGAGCGCGCGATGTTGGCCACGACGGGCGCGCCGCCCGTTCCGGTGCCGCCACCCTCGCCGGCCGTCACGAAGACCATGTCGGCCCCCTTGAGGACCTCCTCGATCTCTTCGCGGTGGTCCTCGGCGGCCTTCCGGCCGACGGCCGGGTTGGCGCCGGCACCGAGTCCGCGGGTGAGTTCACGGCCGACGTCGAGCTTGACGTCGGCGTCGCTCATCAACAGCGCCTGAGCGTCGGTGTTGATGGCGATGAACTCGACACCCTTGAGACCGACTTCGATCATCCGGTTGATGGCATTGACACCACCGCCGCCGACACCGATGACCTTGATGACTGCGAGGTAGTTCTGCGGTGCTGCCACGTCGAAGGCCTCTCGCCTCGAATTACGTTGTCGTCGCCGGGCGGTTGCCCGTACCGGGACGACGGATGCCGAATGGGACGGTCCGAACGCCGACCCGAACCCTGAACCTGAAGTTTAGGGTTACCAGTGTGTCTGTTCCCTGGAGTCTTCTGAACAGGACACTAAGTCGACAAGCGGCGCCCGTTCAACGAACACGCCGAACCTCCCGTTTTTCTTTTCACCCTATGTGATCAGCCGTAGCAGTGCCCAACCAGGGTGCTGGCCTGCGCTGATGTGCGTCAACTCCCGGCTGACGCAGGGGCGGTGGGAACGCTGACATCGAAGTGCCGTGCGCCGGGAGATGCTTTCATGAGAGCTGTGAGGGCCCGTGCCTTGGCACGGCCGTCCTCGCCGCTCCCCCACGCCACCGTGCGGCCGTCGCCGAGCTCCAGTGAGATGTCGTCGTAGGAACGGACCTTGACGGCCCGTGCGCTCTTCGCGACCGCCGCCGGCAGGTCTCCGGCGACCCGTACGGCCTCCCGCACCAGCCGGTCGGTGCCGAAGCGCCGGAAGCTCGCGGCGCCCGGACCGGACCGGGACGCGGCCATCTCCAGCGCGGGCACGCCGGCGGGCGCCCGGACGACCGTGGCGAACCGGACGCCGTCGTGGTCGACTTCGGTGAAACCGCCGCCCCGGCGTACGAGGAGCACCGGGGTGCGCTCGGTGACCTTCAGGGTGATGGCACGCGGCCAGGACCGGACGACATCGACCGTGTCGACCCGGTGCAACGTGCGCCGGACACGGGCCGCGACGGCGTCGGTGTCGACGGAGACCAGGGGCGCGCCGACCGGTACGGCGGCGGCCGCGCGCACCTCGGCCGGGGTGAGCACGCGGGTGCCCGACACCGGGACGTGCCGCACCCGCAGCCACTCGGAGCCGTACAACACCCAGACGGAACCGGCTCCGAGGAGGACGAGCGCCACGGCCAGGACGACGATCCCGCGAAGGCGCGGCCGTAGCGGGCGCCGGACCGGCGGGGGTCCGGACGACTCCTGCTGGCGTTCACCGCGCTCGGCGGTCGTCGGTCCGGCCACGCGTGCTCCCTTTCCTGGCCGGGGCCGCCTCCGGGGCGCCCCGGCCGGTGCCGGGAGCCCGGCGGCGCGCGGCGCTCCGTGCCTTCGCGCTCCCCGGGCTCCTCGTTGCGTCCGAGCGGGAAAGGCGCGGCCGCGGCCTTCCGGCCGCGGCGCGCTCCTCCGGCTCATCCGCCGATGCTAGTGCCGGTTGGCGGCGATCGCCTCGTACACCATGCCGACGAGCAGGTCGTCGGCGTCCCGGCGGCCGAACTCACCGGCGGCACGGGACATCTCGTACAGCCGGTGCGGGTCGGCGAGGACGGGCAGCACGTTCTGCTGAAGCCACTCGGGGGTGAGTTCGGCGTCGTCGACGAGGAGTCCGCCGCCGGCCTTGACCAGCGGCTGGGCGTTGAGCCGCTGTTCGCCGTTGCCGATGGGCAGCGGGACGTAGGCGGCCGGGAGTCCGACGGCGGAGAGCTCGGCGACGGTCATCGCGCCGGCGCGGCAGAGCATCATGTCGGCCGCGGCGTAGGCGAGATCCATCCGGTCCAGGTAGCTCACCGGGATGTACGGGGGCATCCCCGGCATCTGGTGCACCTGCGGCAGCTCGTTCTTCGGGCCGACCGCGTGCAGGATCTGGATGCCGGCCTGCTGGAGCCAGGGGGCGACCTGCTGGACGACCTCGTTGAGGCGCCGGGCGCCCTGGGAGCCGCCGGAGACCAGCAGCGTGGGCAGGTTGGGGTCGAGGCCGAAGCGGGCGCGTGCCTCCTGGCGGACCGCGGCACGGTCCAGGGTGGCGATGGAGCGGCGCAGCGGGATGCCGATGTAGCGGGCGTCGCGCAGCTTGCTGTCCGGCGTGGAGACGGCGACCCGGGCGGCGTACCGCGAGCCGATCTTGTTGGCCAGGCCGGGGCGGGCGTTCGCCTCGTGGATGACGATGGGCACACCGAGGCGCTTGGCGGCCAGGTAGCCGGGCAGGGCGACGTAGCCGCCGAAGCCGACCACGGCGTCCGCCTTGGTGCGCTCCAGGATCTGCTCAGCGGCCTTGATCGTGCCGCGCAGCCGGCCCGGGACGGTGATCAGCTCAGGCGTGGGCTTGCGGGGCAGCGGCACCGCGGGGATGAGCGCCAGATCGTAGCCGCGCTCCGGCACGAGCCTGGTCTCCAGCCCCCGTTCCGTGCCCAGGGCCGTGATCCCCACGGTCGGGTCCTGCCTGCGCAGGGCGTCCGCGAGGGCGAGCGCGGGCTCGATGTGGCCCGCGGTTCCCCCGCCGGCGAGTACGACATGCACCGAAATTCACCGCTCTCCGGACGAGCGCGCCGCCGAGGCACGCCGTCGCATCGTGTTCCATCTCCGGGACCCCGTGGGGCCCCCGGCACTCCGCTTTCTACCAAAGCGGGGTTGCCGCATCGCAAGCGCCGCCCGCGCAGCGGGCTCGTCGCGTGCGAAGGCGATCAGCAGCCCGATGGCGAACATGGTCGGCAGCAGGGCTGACCCTCCGTAGGAGAACAGCGGGAGCGGGACCCCGGCGATCGGCAGCAGGCCGAGCACCGCACCGATGTTGATCACCGCCTGGGCGGTGATCCACGTGGTCACGCCTCCCGCGGCGTACCTCACGAAGGGGTCCTCCGTGCGTCCGGCCACGCGGATACCCGCATAGCCTAGAGCCGCGAACAGGGCGAGCACCGACAGCGTCCCCGCGAGGCCCAGTTCCTCACCGGTGACCGCGAAGATGAAGTCGGTGTGGGCTTCCGGGAGTTGGCCCCATTTTTCCACACTGGCACCGAGGCCGGATCCGAACAGTCCGCCGGATGCCAGCGCGTAGATCCCGTGCACGGCCTGCCAGCAGTCGGTGACTCCGGCCTTGGGTTCGGTGGCCCCGATGCAGGCCAGGCGCGCCATCCGGTTGGGGCTGGTCTTGATGAGGATCACACCGATCGCGGCCGCGATCGACAGCACGCCGACGAACAGCCGGGTCGGGGCGCCGGCCAGCCACAGCAGGCCGAACAGGATCGCCGTGAGGATGATCGCGGTGCCCATGTCGCCGCCGAGCATGATCAGTCCGAGCAGCAGGAAGGCCACCGGCACCAGCGGCACGAGCATGTGCTTCCACTGGGCCAGCAGCCGCTTCTCCTGTTTGCGGGCGATCAGGTCCGCGCCCCACAGCACCAGCGCGAGCTTGCCGAACTCGCTGGGCTGGACCAGGAAGGAGCCGCCGAGGGAGATCCAGTTCTGGTTGCCGTTGATCGACACGCCTATCCCCGGGACCTGGACCAGGGCCATCATGAAGACGGCGCCGGCCAGGATCGGATAGGCCAGGGCGCGGTGCAGCTTCACCGGCATGCGGGCGGCGGCGAACATCAGGGCGCCGCCCATGAGCGCGGCCAGGAACTGTTTGCGGAAGAAGAACGAGCCGGGCAGGGAGAGCTGCAGCGCGGTGATCTGGGAGGCCGAGTAGACCATCACCAGCCCCAGCACGGTGATCAGCAGGCTGCCGCCGAGGATCAGGTAGTAGGCGGTCAGCGGGCGGTCCCAGGCCTTCTGCGCACGCGTGTGGAGCCGGCGCAGGGGGTTGTCCCGCACCGGCCGGGCGGCGGGCCGGCGGGGCGCCCGCTGCACGGGTGGCCCGCCGGTTCGGCTACCGGGCATCAACGCCTCCACTGAACGTCGACCGTCCCACGCGTCCCTCCCAAGATCCGCCCGGCGGGCGGCCGGGGTCAGGCGCCGAGTCCGCGGACCGCCTCCGCGAACGCGTCACCGCGCTGGTTGTAGTTGGTGAACATGTCCATGGAGGCACAGGCCGGGGCCAGCAGCACCGTGTCGCCGGGCCGGGCCAGCCGCCGCGCCTCCGTCACCGCCTGGAGCATCGCCTCAGTGTCGGTCCGGTCGAGGTCGACGACGGGTACTTCCGGGGCGTGTCGCGCCAGGGCCTCGCGGATCAGCCCGCGGTCGGCGCCGATCAGGACGACACCGCGCAGCCGCTTCGCGGACCTCGCGACCAGCTCGTCGAACTCGGCGCCCTTCGCCAGACCGCCGGCAATCCATACGATCTGCTCATAGGACGCCAACGAGGCTTCCGCGGCATGGGTGTTGGTCGCCTTGGAGTCGTCGACGTACGCCACGCCGTCGATGTCGGCGACGTGCGCGATGCGGTGCGCGTCGGGCCGGAAGGCCCGCAGACCGTCGCGTACGGCGCTCGCGGGCACCCCGAAGGAGCGCGCGAGGGCCGCCGCGGCAAGGGCGTTGGCGATGTTGTGCGGGGCCGGCGGGTCGACGTCGGAGACCTCGGCCAGTTCCTGCGCGTTCTTGTGCCGCATCTCCACGAAGGCCCGGTCGATCAGGAGGCCTTCCACCACGCCGAGTTGGGACGGTCCCGGAGTGCCGAGGGTGAACCCGACGGCCCGGCAGCCCTCTTCGACGTCGGCCTCGCGCACCAGGTCCTCGGTGCGCCCGTCGGCGACGTTGTAGACGCAGGCGACCTTGTTGCCCTCGTAGATGCGGCCCTTGTCGGCGGCGTAGGCCTCCATCGAGCCGTGCCAGTCGAGGTGGTCGGGCGCGAGGTTGAGGACGGCCGCGGAGTACGCCCGTACCGAGGGCGCCCAGTGGAGCTGGTAGCTGGACAGCTCCACGGCGAGGACGTCGTACTCCTCCTCGCCGAGGACCGCGTCCAGCAGGGAGACGCCGATGTTGCCCACCGCGGCCGTGCGCAGGCCCGCCGCCTTCAGGATGGAGGCGAGCATCTGCACGGTCGTGGTCTTGCCGTTGGTGCCCGTGACGGCCAGCCAGGGGGCCGCGCCGGGACCCCTGAGGCGCCAGGCCAGCTCGACGTCGCCCCAGACCGGCACGTCCGCTTCCGCGGCCGCGAGGAACAGGGGCTTGTCGGGCTTCCAGCCGGGCGCGGTGACGATCAGCTCGGTGCCGTCGGGCAGGGTGTCGCCGTCGCCGAGGCGCACGGTGATGCCGAGCGCCTCCAGCTGTGCGGCCTGCTCGCGGGCGCGGGCGTCGTCGCCGTCGTTGACGACGGTGACGATCGCGCCGCGCTCGTGCAGCGCCCTGGCGGCCGGGACGCCGGAGACGCCCAGACCCGCGACGGTGATGTGCTTGCCCTGGAAGTCGGAAGACCCAGCCGGCACCGAGGAGGTCACTTGTCCGCTGCCCATCCTGCGTAGAAGAGGCCCAGTCCGACGATGACGCAGATGCCCTGGATGATCCAGAAGCGGACCACGACAAGGACTTCGGACCAGCCCTTGAGTTCGAAGTGGTGCTGGAGCGGTGCCATCCGGAAGACGCGCTTCCCGGTGAGCCGGAAGGAGCCGACCTGGATGACCACCGACATGGTGATGAGGACGAACAGGCCGCCCATGATGGCCACCAGCAGCTCCGTGCGGGAGAGGATGGCCAGGCCGGTGAGGACACCGCCGAGGGCGAGTGAACCGGTGTCGCCCATGAAGATCTTCGCCGGCGAGGTGTTCCACCACAGGAAGCCCAGGCAGGCGCCCATCAGCGCGGAGGCGACCACGGCGAGGTCGAGCGGGTCGCGGACCTCGTAGCAGGCGGCCGGGTTGGTCAGGGTCTGCGCGTTGGCGCAGGACTCCTGGAACTGCCAGACGCCGATGAACGTGTAGGCGCCGAAGACGAGGACGGAGGCGCCGGTGGCGAGGCCGTCCAGACCGTCGGTCAGGTTCACGCCGTTCGACATCGCGAGGATCATGAACAGCGCCCAGACGACGAACAGCACCGGGCCGATCGACCAGCCGAAGTCCGTGATGAACGACAGCTTGGTGGAGGCCGGGGTGTTGCCGCGGTTGTCGGCGAACATCAGCGACAGCACCGCGAAGGAGATGCCGACGATCAGCTGGCCGGCCATCTTCGCCTTGGCCCGCAGACCCAGCGACCGCCGCTTGACGATCTTGATGTAGTCGTCCAGGAAGCCGACCAGGCCCATGCCGAACATCAGGCCCAGGACCAGCAGTCCGGAGTAGGTCGGGGGGTAGCCGGTGATGAGCTTGCTCAGGAAGTACGCCGCGATCGTCGCCAGGATGAAGGCGATGCCGCCCATGGTCGGCGTACCGCGCTTGCTGGCGTGCTCGCGCGGGCCGTCGTCACGGATGTACTGGCCGTAGCCCTTGCGGGCCAGGAGCTTGATCAGCAACGGGGTGCCGATCAGGGTCAGGAAGAGACCGATGACTCCTGAGAACAGGATCTGCTTCATCATCGGGCGGCAACCTCACCCTCGGTACCGTTCTCGACCAGCGCCTGCGCCACGCTCTCGAGCCCGATCGACCGGGACGCCTTCACGAGTACGACGTCTCCCGGGCGCAACTCGCTGCGCAACAGGTCGACCGCCGCCTGTGCGTCGGACACGTGCACCGACTCCTCACCCCACGAACCCTCGTTATATGCGCCCAGTTGCAGCCAGGAGGCCTCGATGCCCCCGACCGCGACGAGCTTGCTGACGTTGAGCCGGACGGCGAGCCGTCCGACGGCGTCGTGCTCGGCGAGCGCCTCGTCCCCCAGCTCGGCCATCTTGCCGAGCACGGCCCACGTGCGGCGCCCCTTGCCCATGGCCGCGAGTGCCCTGAGGGCGGCCCGCATGGACTCGGGGTTGGCGTTGTAGGCGTCGTTGACGATGGTCACGCCGTCCGGTCGCTCGGTGACCTCCATGCGCCAGCGGGAGAGGGAGCCCGCCTCGGAGAGCGCGGTGGCGATCTCGTCCACGGGCATGCCCAGCTCATGGGCGACGGCGGCCGCGGCGAGCGCGTTCGACACGTGATGCTCACCGTACAGGCGCATGGTCACATCGCTTGCACCGGAGGGTGTGTGAAGCCTGAAGGAAGGCTGTCCGCTGTCCGTGAGTCGCACGTTCTCGGCCCGAACGTCCGCTTCGGCCGACTCTCCGAAAAGGACCACCTTCGCCTTGGTACGGGAGGCCATCGCGCGGACCAGCGGGTCGTCGGCGTTGAGGATCGCCGCCCCGTCCGCGGGGAGCGACTCGACGAGCTCGCCCTTGGCCTGGGCGATCTGCTCGCGGCCGCCGAACTCGCCGATGTGGGCGGAGCCGACGTTGAGCACCAGGCCGATCCTCGGCGGGGTGAGGCCGGTGAGGTAGCGGATGTGCCCGATGCCGCGGGCGCCCATCTCCAGCACGAGGAACTTCGTCTCCTCGGTGGCGGACAGGGCGGTCAGCGGCAGCCCGATCTCGTTGTTGAGCGAGCCGGGCGTGAACACGGTCGGCGCGTGCCGCTGGAGCACCTGGGCGATGAGGTCCTTGGTGCTGGTCTTGCCGGCCGAGCCGGTCAGCGCCACGAGGGTCGCGCCGAGCCGCTGGACGACATGGCGGGCGAGGGCGCCGAGCGCGCTCTGCACGTCGTCGACGACGATCGCGGGCACGCCGACGGGGCGCGACGCCAGTACGGCGGCCGCGCCCGCGTCCACGACGGCGCGCGCGTAGTCGTGGCCGTCCACGCGCTCACCGGTGAACGCGGCGAACAGGCTGCCGGGCACCACCTCACGTGAGTCCCGGACGACGGGTCCCGTGACCTGCGCGGACGGATCCGGTATGTCGTGTGTCTGCCCGCCGACGACAGCTGCGATCTCGGCGAGGGAGAGGGCGATCACAAGTTCATCCCTGGGTCTTCTGGATAGCTTCGCGAAGCACCTGGCGGTCGTCGAAGGGACGGATCACGCCGGCGATGTCCTGGCCCTGCTCGTGACCCTTGCCCGCGATCAGCACGGTGTCGCCGGGAGCGGCCCGGCCCACGACGGCGGCGATGGCGGCGGCGCGGTCCTCGAAGAGGAGCACCTCGCCACGCTCGTGCGCGGGCACGTAGGCCGCGCCCTGGAGCATCGTCGCGAGGATCGCGAGGGGGTCCTCGGAGCGGGGGTTGTCGGAGGTGAGCACGGCCGTGTCGGCGAGCCGGGCCGCGGCGGCGCCCATCGGGGCGCGCTTGGTCTGGTCGCGGTCGCCGCCGCAGCCCAGCACGATGTGCAGCCGGCCCTTGGTCACCTTGCGCAGCGCCTTGAGCACCGACTCGACCGCGTCGGTCTTGTGGGCGTAGTCCACGACCGCGAGGTAGGGCTGCCCCGCGTCCACGCGCTCCAGACGGCCCGGGACACCGGGGACGGCGGCGATGCCGTCGGCGGCGGCCTGCGGGTCGAGCCCGGCGACGGCGAGGGCGACCAGCGCGGCGAGGGTGTTCGCCACGTTGAACGGGCCCGCCAGCGGCGATCTGGCGTGCACGCGCTCGCCGTTCGGGCCGAGCGCGGTGAACGTCGAGTCCATGGGCCCGATCTGGACGTCCTCGGCGCGCCAGTCGGCGTCCGGGTGGCCCTCGGCGGAGAAGGTGACGACGGGGACGGTCGCCTCCTTCGCGAGCCTGCGGCCGTACTCGTCGTCCGCGTTGACGACGCCGAGCCTGCTGCGCCGCGGTGTGAACAGCTGCGCCTTGGCCTGGTAGTAGTCCTCCATCCCGGAGTGGAACTCCATGTGTTCCGGGCTGAGGTTGTTGAACACGGCGATGTCGAAGACGCAGCCGTCGACGCGGCCGAGGACCAGGGCGTGGCTGGAGACCTCCATGGCGACCGCCTCGGTGCCGCGCTCGCGCATGACCGCGAACAGGGCCTGGAGGTCGGTGGCCTCGGGGGTGGTGCGCTCGGACTTGATGCGCTCCTCGCCGATGCGCATCTCGACGGTGCCGACGAGGCCGGTGGCGCGGGTGGTCTTCAGACCTCCCTCGACCAGGTAGGCGGTGGTGGTCTTGCCGGAGGTTCCGGTGATGCCGATCTGGAGCAGATCGCGGCCGGGCCGGCCGTAGATCGTGGCGGCCAGCTCGCCCATCACCGCGCGCGGGTCGGCGGCCACGAGGACCGGCAGTCCGGTCGCCCCGGCGCGCTCGGCGCCCGCCGGGTCGGTGAGCACGGCGACCGCGCCGAGGCCGGCGGCCTGGGTGACGAAGTCGGCGCCGTGCGCGCGGGCGCCCGGCAGGGCGGCGTACAGGTCACCGGGCCGGACGGCGCGCGAGTCGTGGGTGATCCCCGTGACGTCGGCGGATCCGGCAGGAGCGGCGGCACCCAGCTGATCGGCCAGTTCCGCGAGGGGGGTGGCGGAGACCTGAACCGGTCGCGGCGGTCCCGGATATGTCACGGAAGCGCCCTTCTGGGTGGTTTGGGACTGATCAGCGTGTGGCACGGCGGTGAGCGTACCGGGCGCACCCGCCTGCGAGCGAAGCGAGGGGCTCGGGGCGCCCTGGTTCCCGGGGTCCGGGGTGATCGTTGTCACGGGTTCGTTCCTGGGTCTCTCAGGGGGCGCTGATCAGGGCTTGTAGTCGACGGGGAGGTTGGCGGCCTTCGCGCCGGTCGGCGGGATCTGGAGGGTCTTGAGCGCGAACTCCATCACCTGCTTGTAGATCGGGCCGCAGATCTGGCCGCCGTAGTAGCTGCCGCTGGTGGCGTTCTGGATGGCGCAGTAGACGGTGATGCGCGGCTTGTCCGCGGGGGCGAATCCGGCGAACGAGGAGGTGTAGCCGTGGTAGCGGCCGGTGGCCGGATCCACCCGGTTGGCGGTGCCGGTCTTTCCCGCGACCCGGTACCCGGGGATGCGGGCCTTGATGCCGGTGCCCTGCTCGTCGTCGACGACCGACTCCAGCATCTGGGCCAGGGTCCGGGCCGTCTTCGCGCTGACCACGCGGGTGCCGGCGGGCCGGGGCGCGGGGGTGAAGCGGCCGTCGGCGCCCTTGGTGCCGCGCACCAGGGTCGGCGCGACGCGCACGCCGCCGTTGGCGATCGTCGAGTAGACGGAGGCGGCCTGCATGGCGTTGATGGAGAAGCCCTGGCCGAAAGGGATCGTGTACTGCTGCGAGGTGGACCACTTGCCGGGGGCGGCGAGGATGCCGGGGGTCTCGCCGGGGAAGTGGAGCCCGGTGTAGCCGCCGATGCCGAACTTGCGCAGGTAGGAGTAGAGGACCTTGTTGGCCTCGGGCTGGGTCCTGCCGAGCTGGCCGGTGGCGAGGATGGTGCCGATGTTGCTGGACTTGGCGAGCACCCCGTTGAGGGTGAGGTGCCAGGTGCCGTGGTCGACGTCGTCCTGGAAGAGCCGGTCGCCGCGGTGCAGCCGGTTGGGTACGACGACATGGGTGAGCGGGGTGGCCGCGTTCTCCTCCAGTACGGCCGCCATCGACATCACCTTGGCGGTGGAGCCGGGTTCGTAGGCGTCCTGGAGGGCCGCGTTGCCCATGGCGTCGGCGTGCGCCTTGGTCAGGTCGTTGGGGTCGAAGCCGGGCGAGTTGGCCATGGCCAGGATCTGGCCGGTGCGGGTGTCCTGGACGACGACGTAGCCGCGGTCGGCCCTGGACTTCTTCACCTGCTCGGAGATGGCGCTCTGCGCGGCCCACTGGATGTCGCGGTCGATGGTCAGCTCGATGTCCGAGCCGGGCACGGCCGGTGTCTCGGTGGAGCCCGCGGTGGGCACCTCGCGGCCGCCGGACTGGGCGTAGCGGATCTTGCCGTTCTTGCCGGACAGCTGCTTGTCCAGCTCCTGCTCGATGCCGCCGCCGCCCTGACCCTCGGAGTTGACCCAGCCGAGCAGTCCCGCGGCCAGTTCGCCGCCCGGGTACACGCGCTGGCTGCTGGGGTCGGCGAAGACCCCGGCGAGCACGTTGGCCGACGCGGGGTCCTGCTCGGCCTTCTTGGCGAGCGCGGCCTTGAGGTCCTTGATCTGCTTCCAGACCTGCGGGGTGCGCCGGGTGGCGAGCCGGGCGTAGCGGGAGGCCGTGTTGGCGGGCCTGAGCTTGCGCACGAGGTCGGCCTGGTCCTGGTCCAGGATCGGCGCGAGCAGCGCGGCGGCCTGCTCCGGACCGTCGGCGATCTTCAGCTGCTCCTTGGAGAACATCATCGGGTCGGCCGTGATGTCGTACGCGTCCTCGCTGACGGCGAGCGCGACGCCGTCGCGGTCGGTGATCCCGCCGCGCTCGGCGGTCAGGGTGTGCACCACGTACCGGTTCTGCTCGGCCTTGGCCGCGTAGGTGCTCGCGTCGACCGCCTGCACCTGGAGCAGCCGTACGACGAAGGCGAGCATCACCAGGGTGAGCGCGAGGCCGACCAGCCGCAGCCGGGGCCGGGGGCTGCCCAGCCGGAGGGTGCGCTGCGCCGGGGGCCTGGGGCCGGACGGGCGGCGGGCGGGGCGGGCCCCGGGGCCGGGCTGCCGCCGCACGGCGTTGCGCGGCCGGGGAGGCCGGGCGGGCCCGGGCACGCGGCGGCGCGGCGCTTGCCTGTCGGACACTTCCGTCACCTGCCGGGGGTCGTCGGGGTGGAGGCGGGCTTGAGCGTGGCGGGCGGTGCCGCCGGGGCGGCGCCCGGCGCGGAGGCCGCGGGCCGCTCGGCCCGGGGGGCCTGCGGGGCCGCGGGCCGCGGGAGCCTCGGGGAGGCGGACCCCGGCGCGGCGGGTGCGGCAGGGGCGGCGGGGCCGCTCGGTGATCCCGGCGCCGGGGAGGCCGGCGGTGGTGCGGTGGCGGAGCCCGGGGCCGGGGAGGCGGCGGCGTGGCCGGCGCCGGGGGTGAGCGCCTCGGGGGCGAGCGGGCCGGTGAGGGCGGCGGACTCGGGGGCGGCGCTGGGCACGCCCTTGACGGTGCCGCCGGGGCCGAGGAACGCGGGGTCGCCGCCGGGGACCATGCCGAGTTCCCGGGCGCGGCGCTGGAGGGCGTCGGGGGACGAGTAGGCGTCGATGTCCCGCTGGAGCGCCTGTTCCTCGTCGGTCAGGCTCTTCGTCCGCCGCTGGAGGTCGTCCAGCCGGAACGAGCCTTCGCTGAGCGCGGAGTTGAGCACGAGCAGGCCGATGAGACCGCCGCCGAGGAGCAGGACGACGAGGAGCACGAACGGGGTGCGGGCCGCCCGGGCGCGGCCGGCCGGCAGGAGCCGGGCCAGCCGGGCCGCCCTCCCCTTCAGCGCGGGTTTCCTGCTCACTGGCCCTCCGGCGGGTCGCACGGGCCCCTCCGGAGGGTTCGGTCGTCCAGCAGGCACCGTTCGCTCACTCGGCGTCCTCCCTGATCCGCTCGGCCCCGCGCAGTCGCGCGGGGGCGGCCCGGCGGTTCTCGGCGATCTCTTCCTCGGTGGGAAGTTCGGCACCGCGGGTGAGCAGCTTGAGCCGGGGCTGGTAGCGCTCGGGCACGACGGGCAGCCCGGGCGGCGCGGTGTTGGCGGCGCCGGCCGCGAACACCTGCTTCACCAGCCGGTCCTCCAGCGAGTGGTACGACAGCACGGCCACGCGGCCGCCGACGGAGACCGCCTTCACCGCGGCCGGAATGGCCCGCTCCAGGACGGACAGCTCGCCGTTGACCTCGATGCGCAGCGCCTGGAAGGTGCGCTTGGCCGGGTTGCCGCCGGTGCGCTTGGCGGCCTGCGGCAGGGCGTCCCGGATCAGCTCGACGAGCCGCGCGCTGTTGCTGAACGGCTCCTTGTCACGCTCACGGACGATCGCGGAGACGATCCGCTTGGCCTGCTTCTCCTCGCCGTAGGCGCGCAGGATCCGTACCAGCTCACCGGCCGGATAGGTGTTGAGGACCTCGGCGGCGCCGATACCGGACGTCTGGTCCATGCGCATGTCGAGGGGGGCGTCCTGGGCGTAGGCGAACCCGCGGTCGGCCTCGTCCAGTTGCATGGAGGAGACACCGAGGTCGAACAGGATGCCCTGCACACGGGGGATGCCGAGGCGGTCCAGGACCTCGGGCAGTTCGTCGTAGACGGCGTGCACGAGGGTGGCGCGCTCGCCGAAGGGGGCGAGCCGCTCGCCGGAGAGCCGCAGGGCCTCCTTGTCGCGGTCGAGGCCGATCAGCCGGACCTCGGGGAACCGGGTCAGCAGTGCCTCGCTGTGCCCGCCGAGACCGAGGGTGCAGTCGACGACCACGGCTCCCGGCTCGCCGAGGGCGGGCGCCAACATGTCCAGGCACCGCTGGAGCATCACCGGGACGTGTCGACTCTGGCTCAAGGGGGCCTCTCAGTTCCGGCGGGCCGGACGTACCGCCGGGTCCCCGCCCTCCCGGCCGACGCCGGGGTGCCCCCGGTGAAGGGGAGGCGGCCGGCGCCGGAAGCGTCAGCCGACCGGGAGCGGCAGGAGGCCGAGCCGTACGTACGCGCCGCGCACGCGGGGAGACACCGGGCGGGTGCCGGGTCTCCATGGGTTTCACCAGCAGGGAAGACGGGCCTCCCGCTTCGCGTCACTTTAGTCCACCCTGTCTCGCGGTCAATCAACCGGCCTGCGCGTCGCGTAGCGCATCCGGACCGGAGCCGCAATCCGGCGTGATTCACCCGCCCGGCTCTGTTTTGCCCTCCGTATGGGTTAGCTCACAACAAGCCGCAATGACGTTCTTTGTCCCCTCTCACAGCGGGCCGGGACCGTAGGCGACCAGTAACGTCTTGTGTATGTCGACTTCCGCAGCAGTTCCCACTGGATCCGAAGGCGCCATAACGGGCAGCCACTCGGTGACCGACCGCCTTGTCGAGGCCAACCAGAAGTACGCGGCCGCGTTCACCGACCCGGGCATGGACGCCCGGCCCGTCCTCCAGGTCGCGGTCGTGGCCTGCATGGACGCCCGGCTCGACCTGCACGCCGCGCTCGGCCTCCAGCTCGGCGACTGCCACACGATCCGCAACGCCGGCGGCGTCGTCACCGACGACGTGATCCGCTCGCTGACCATCAGCCAGCGGGCGCTCGGCACCCGCAGCGTGGTGCTGATCCACCACACCGGGTGCGGTCTGGAATCGCTCACCGAGGAGTTCCGGCACGAGCTGGAGATGGAGGTCGGCCAGCGCCCGGCGTGGGCGGTGGAGTCCTTCCGCGACGTGGACCAGGACGTGCGGCAGTCCATGCAGCGGGTGCGTACCTCGCCGTTCCTGCTGCACACCGACGACGTGCGCGGCTTCGTCTTCGACGTGCGCACCGGTCTGCTGCGCGAGGTCGACCCGGCCTGACCCCGGCCGCCGGCGCGCCCGGCCCGGCCGCCCGTCCGGGTGCCGCCCCGCACGAGGGGCGACGCCCGGACGGACCCGATCCGGACGGAACTCCGCGCTCCCGGGCTCGAATACACCGTCGAAAAGCCGTAAGACCGACATCGTGCGCGCAGTTGTCCACAGGCGAGTGACACGAATCGGTAACGGCGGCAAGAATGCGGGGGTGGCGTCGCGCGGAACTGATCCGTTCCGCGCGGTGTCCGTGTTTCGGGGTGGGCCGGATTCGCATCGCAGAGCGCCGGCCCGGGCAAAAAACGGGCCGAGGAGTGCCGGGTGACGATCTATGACGATCAGGCGAGCCACGGGGGTCCCCCCGCTCGGGTGGAACCGGGTACGGGGGCGGCGGACCTGACCGCCACCGTGGAGCGTGTCCGCGGTTCGGTGGAGAGTGTGATCGAGGGCAAGCCCGAGGTCGTACGGCTCGCGCTGACCGTGCTGCTCGCCGAGGGGCACCTGCTCATCGAGGACGTGCCCGGCGTGGGCAAGACCATGCTCGCCAAGGCGCTGGCCCGGTCCATCGACTGCTCGGTGCGGCGCATCCAGTTCACACCCGACCTGCTCCCGTCGGACATCACCGGCGTGTCCATCTGGGACCAGCAGCGCCGCGACTTCGAGTTCAAACCGGGCGCCGTGTTCGCGCAGATCGTGATCGGCGACGAGATCAACCGCGCCTCGCCCAAGACCCAGTCGGCGCTCCTGGAGTCGATGGAGGAACGGCAGGTCACCATCGACGGGCAGACCTACGAACTGCCCAGCCCCTTCATGGTGGTGGCCACCCAGAACCCGGTCGAGATGGAGGGCACCTACCCGCTCCCCGAGGCCCAGCGCGACCGCTTCATGGCCCGGGTCTCGGTCGGCTACCCGAGCATCGAGGCCGAGCTGCAGATGCTGGACATCCACGGCGGGGCCTCCCCGCTGGACGACCTCCAGCCGGTGGCGCACGCCCACGAGATCGTGAAGCTGGTCGAGGCGGTGCGCGGGGTGTACGTCGCCGAGGCCGTCCGCAGATACGCGGTGGAACTGGTGGCGGCCACCCGCAGCCACCCCGATCTGAGACTCGGCGCCTCGCCGCGCGCGACGCTGCACCTGCTGCGCGCGGCGAAGGCCTCCGCGGCCCTGAGCGGCCGGGACTACGCGCTGCCGGACGACGTGCAGGCGCTCGCCGCCGCCGTCCTCGCCCACCGCCTGCTGCCCACCGCCCAGGCCCAGCTGAACCGCCGTACGGCCGAGCAGGTCGTGCTGGAGATCATCCAGCGCACCCCGGTCCCCTCGGCCCCGCAGACGGGGACCGGCTCGGGCGGCTCCGCGGGATCCGCTCCGGCGTATCCGCAGCGGCCCCCGCGGAGCCGCTGATGAACACCGGGGGGACGGACGGGGCGGACACCGGCCAGGGGGAGACGGGCGGTGTGCGGACCGCCCTGGCGGGCCTCACCACCCGCGGGAGGTCCTTCCTGGCCGCCGGGATCGCCGCGGCCGTGTGCGCCTACGTGCTGGGCCAGAGCGACCTGCTGCGGGTCGGCCTGCTGCTCGCCGTACTGCCCCTGATCTGCGCGGCCGTGCTGTACCGCACCCGCTACCGGGTGGCCGCGGACCGCCGCCTCTCCCCCGCGCGCGTGCCCGCCGCGTCCGAGGCCCGTGTGCACCTGCGGATGGACAACGTCTCCCGGATGCCCACGGGCCTGCTGATGCTCCAGGACCGGGTGCCCTACGTCCTCGGGCCCCGGCCCCGCTTCGTCCTGGACCGGGTCGAACCGGGCGGCCGGCGCGAGGTGTCCTACCGGGTCCGCTCCGACCTGCGCGGCCGCTATCCGCTCGGCCCGCTCCAGCTGCGGCTGAGCGATCCGTTCGGGATGTGCGAACTGACCCGGTCCTTCGCGGCGTACGACACCCTCACGGTCGTACCGCGCGTGGAGCCGCTGACGCCGGTCCGGTTCGGCGGCGAGGCCTCCGGGTACGGCGACGGGCGGCAGCGCTCGCTGGCGCTGGCCGGGGAGGACGACGTGATCCCGCGCGGCTACCGCTACGGCGACGACCTGCGCCGGGTCCACTGGCGCTCCACCGCCCGCCACGGCGAGCTGATGGTGCGCCGCGAGGAGCAGCCGCGCCGCTCCCGCTGCACCGTGCTGCTCGACACCCGCAGCCTCGCCTACCGGGGCGCGGGCCCCGACTCGGCGTTCGAGTGGGCCGTCTCCGGCGCCGCCTCGGTCCTGGCGCACATGCTCGAACGCGGCTTCTCGGTGCGGCTGCTGACGGACAGCGGCAGCGCGGTGCCCGGCGAGGGCGCGGACGGCTGGTCGGGCACCGGCCAGGAGGCCGCGGACGCGGCCGGGCTGATGATGGACACCCTCGCCGTGATCGGCCACTCGGACGGCGCGGGCCTGTCCCGGGCGTACGACGTGCTGCGCGGCGGGAACGAGGGACTGCTGATCGCCTTCCTCGGCGACCTCGACGAGGAGCAGGCGACGCTGGCGGCCCGGATGTGCCGGTCCGGCGGCGGAGCGGTCGCCTTCGCGCTGGACCCGGACACCTGGGTGCGGGAGACGGCCGACGGCCCCGCTCCCGGCGGCGGCCGGCACGAGGACCGGCTGCGGATGCTGCGCGAGGCCGGCTGGACGGCGATGAGCGTGCCGCGCGGGTCCTCGCTGGACGGACTGTGGCGGCAGGCGGACCGTGAGCGGTCGGGCCTGACCGTGGCGAGCGGGGAGGCACGGGGATGAGCGGGCGGGCACGACTGGCGCTGTGCGCCGCGGCGGCGACGCTGATGGCCGCCTGCGCGCTGCTGCCCCTGGTCGCCGAGCCCATGTGGCTGCTCCAGGCGGCGCTGCTGGTGGCCGCCCAGACCGGGGTGGGCGCGGCGGCCCGGCGGGTGCCGCTGGCGCGGCCGCTGACCGTGGCCGTCCAGGCCCTGGTCTCGGTGATGCTGCTGACCCTGTTCTTCGCCCGGGAGCACGCGCTCGCCGGGCTGGTCCCGGGTCCGGACGCCGCGCAGCACTTCGCCCTGCTGCTCCGGCAGGGCTCGCACGACGTGAGCAGGTACGCGGCGCCCGCGCCGGTCACCGACGGCATCCGGCTGATGCTGATCGGCGGCGTGCTGGCCGTGCACCTGCTGGTGGACACCCTCGCGGTGACCTTCCGCGGCGCGGCCCCCGCCGGGCTTCCCCTGCTCGCGCTGTACTCGGTGGCCGCCGGGCTGTCCGACGGCGCGGCGGACTGGCTGTGGTTCCTGGTGGCGGCGGCCGGCTATCTGATGCTGCTGCTCGCGGAGGGCCGGGACCGGCTGGCGCAGTGGGGCCGGGTCTTCGCGGGCGCGCCCCGCGTTCCGGGCGCCCCCGAGAGCGGCGCGGTGGCCCCGGTGCGCACCGGGCGGCGCATCGGCGCGGTGGCGCTCGGCGTCGCCCTGGTGGTGCCCATGGCGCTGCCCACGATGCGGGAGGGTCTGCTGGGGCCCGCCGGGGCGGGGGCCGGCGCGGGCGACGGCGGCGGCACGATCTCCGCGGTCAATCCGCTGGTGTCCCTGCGGGACAGCCTGAACGCGGACAGCGACCGGCAGGTCCTGTCCCTGCGGACCAGCGCGGACGACCTCTCGGACCTGTACGTGCGGATCGTCTCCCTGGACGATTTCGACGGCACCACCTGGAAGCCGGCCCAGCGGCGGATCGTGGGCGTGCCGGACGTCTTCCCGGCGCCGCCCGGACTGGCCCCGGACGTCAGGCACACCACGGTCAGGACCACGGTGAACGCCGCCGACTGGTACGCGCAGGACTGGCTGCCGATGCCGTACCCGCCGAGCGGTGTGCGCATCGGCGGGCACTGGCGGTACGAGCCCGCGGGGATGACGCTGGTGGGCGACCACGGCCAGACCACGCGGGGCGCGGCCTACGTGGTGGACAGCCTGGAGGTGCGGCCGACGTCGGAGCAGCTGGCCGGGGCCCCGGCGCCGCCGGCCGCGCTGGAGCGGGACTACACCCGGGTCCCCGGCCGGCTGCCGAAGGTGGTGGCCCGCACGGCCAGGGAGGTCACCGCGGGCGCGGCGAACCACTACGAGGAGGCCGTCAGGCTGCAGGACTGGTTCGCGGTCGACGGGGGCTTCACCTACGACACCCGGGTCGAGGTCGGGCACGGTCCGGACGCCATCGCCAACTTCCTGCGGGACAAGCAGGGTTTCTGCGTCCACTTCTCCTTCACGATGGCCGCGATGGCCCGCACCCTCGGCATCCCGGCCCGGGTGGCGGTCGGCTTCGCGCCGGGCACTCCGCAGGCGGACGGCTCGGTGTCGGTGAGCCTGAAGGACGCGCACGCGTGGCCCGAGCTGTACTTCCAGGGGGTGGGCTGGACCCGCTTCGAGCCCACCCCGAGCCGGGGGACCGTGCCGTCGTACACGCGGTCCGAGAAGCCGGGCACCGCCCAGCCGGACCCGGAGCTGCCGTCCCGCGGGGCGTCCTCGGCGCCGTCGGCGGCGGCCTCGGAGGCCGCGCGCTGCGCGGGTGTGGCCCACCGGCCGGACGACTGCGGCGGCCCGACCGCCGCGGTGGCGGTTCCGGGCGGGGGCGGCGGTCCCTGGACCGGGCTGTGGGCCGCGCTGATCGCGCTGGGCGCGCTGGCGGTCCTCGCGGTGCCGCTGTCGCCGATGCTGTGGCGGCTCCGGGCGCGTTCCCTGCGGCTGGGCGGGCGCGACCGGTCCGAGGAGGGCGCGGCGGCGCACACGCTGGCGGCCTGGCGGGAGCTGACCGACAGCGCCTGGGACCTGGGGATCGTGCCGGACGAGTCGCAGACCCCGCGCGGGGCGGCGGCCCGGATCGTGCGGCTCGGGCGGCTCGACCCGGAGGCGGGGGCCGCGGTGCACCGGGTGGCGGAGGCGCTGGAGCAGGTGCTGTACGCGCCCCGGCCGCGTCCGGTGACGGGGCTGGCCCAGGACGTGCGCCGGGTGGTCACCGCGCTGAACGGCGCGGCGGACCGCAGGACCCGGCTGCGCGCACGGTTCGCGCCGCGCTCCGCGGTACGCGCGCTGTGGTCGCTCCGGGCCCGCTGGACGGCCCTCGGCACCCGCGTCACCAGCGCCCTCCCGCCCCTGCGCCCACGACCGACAGGCCCCCGCGGCTGACACCGGGCCACGCCGGGCGGCCTGACTGCGAGCCGCCCGGCGCGGCGCGGGCCTGTCGGCGCGGCGCGGGTCGCCCGGCGCGGCGCGGGCCTGTCGGCTCGGGGCCGCCGGCTCGGCTCAGCCCTGTCGGCCTCACCGGACTGACCTGCTGGGCCCCGGCCTGCGGGCCTTCGGGCAGGCCGACGGGTCCGGTGAGGGCGGCGGCACGGGGGGTGCGCCGGGACCGGTGGGTCCTGTCGGGGCGGTGGTGGGTGGAGGCATGCGTGAGGGGTGGTCCACCGGCTGGTGGGCCACCCCTCACGCATGTCCGCTGTGGTCCGCGTCCGGCGCGGACGGGGTCAGTACCCCTGTTCGTCCCGGCGGCGCTGCCAGCGCTGCTCGATCCGGTCCATCATGGAGCGCTTCTGCCGGGGATGGCGCACCCCTCGGCGCGCGGCACCCGAGGGACCGCCGCGGCCGGCACGGCCCACGTGTCCCGCGGGGTGCTCGCCGGGCTTGGGCGCCTTGCGCCAGCCGGTGACGGCCAGCACGGCGCAGCCGAGCATGACGAGGAAGCCCACCACGCTGATCCAGATCTGCTGGGCGACCATCCCGGCCATGAGGAGCGCGATACCCACGAGGAAGCCCGCGACCGCCTGGTAGACCCGCCGCCGGGTGTACGTCCGCAGCCCGTTTCCCTCAAGCGCTGACGCGAACTTGGGATCTTCGGCGTACAGCGCTCGCTCCATCTGCTCGAGCATGCGCTGCTCGTGCTCCGAGAGCGGCACGGAGTCCTCCTCATCGTGCAGTCGCCGGGGCGACCCGGGGGGTCCCTTCAGGATAGGCAGGGAATCGCCCCCGAGAAACCCGCCCCTCTACGCCAATCGGCCAACCGGAGCCCGCCATGACCGGCCCGGCTCGCTGAGGCTTGCATTCCCCGGCGGCCGACCCGTCATGCCGGACGGTGTACCTCGATCATACGGCGCAAACCCCTCGATCGGGGGGCTTGTGGCGTACTCCATCTGCCGTCGCGCCCCTGATCAGCGGCGCGCCGCGGGTGACGCTCAGGCCTCCGCGGCCCCCCGCGGCACGCCGAGTACGTGGATCTGGGTGGCGACGGAGTGGAAGGCGGGCAGTTCGGCCGCGGCGGCCTCCAGCCTGAGCAGGGCGTCGAGGGCGCCGGGTTCGGTGTCGACGAGGACGCCGGGCACCAGGTCGGCGAAGACCCGTACGCCGTGCACGGCGCCCGCGGCGAGGCCCGCGCCCTCGACGAGCGCGGTGAGCTGCTCGGCGGTGAAGCGGTGCGGGACCGGGTCCCCGGCGCCCCAGCGGCCTTCGGGGTCGGTGAGCGCGTGCCTGGCCTCCGTGAAGTGGCCGGCGAGGGCACGGGCGAAGACGGCACCGCCGAGTCCGGCGGCGAGCAGGCTGAGCACACCGTCGGGGCGCAGCGCGGCGACGACGTTGCGCACGCCCTCCGCGGGGTCGTCGACGTACTCCAGGACCCCGTGGCAGAGCACGGCGTCGTAGTCGCCGCGCCCGACCACGTCGAACAGGCCCTGGGTGTCCCCCTGGACGCCCGTGACCCGGTCGGCCACCCCGGCCTCGGCGGCGCGGCGCTCCAGCGCGAACAGGGCGTTGGGGCTGGGGTCGACGACGGTGACGTGGTGGCCCAGGCGGGCGACGGGGACGGCGAACTTGCCGCTGCCTCCCCCGGTGTCGAGCACGTCCAGCGCGTCCCGTCCCGTGGCCTTGACCCGCCGGTCGAGGGCGTCCTGGAGGACCTCCCAGACCACGGCGGTACGGGCGGAGGCGCGGGGGCGCATCGGGTCCGGCACGGCAGTTGACTCCTCGGCGCGGCACCGCCTGTTGCCCGGCGGCGCGATCGGGGTTCCCCTCCGGTCCCGGTGCGGGGGGACGGGAGGTCTCAGGGCCTCACCCTATTGCCTGGGCCGCCGCCCCCGGCCACCTGGGACGGGCGCGTCTCGCAGGTCGGACGGGTCGCCGGCCGCGTTCCCGCGGGGCGGGGGCAGCGCGGGGCGGAGGAGCATGCGTTCGACGAGGCGGAGGAACATCGCCACGTCGCGCAGGAGGTCGTCGGCGTCGCGCGGCGAGGCCGCGCCCCGTATGCCCGCCTCGGCGCGGGCGCGGCGGGCGGCGCCGGAGGCGAACAGGGCGCTCCACTCGGTCAGTTCGGGGGCGACCTCGGGGAGCACCTCCCAGGCGCTGCGGATCCGGGCCCGGCGGCGCGGGGAGGTCTCGGGCCGGCCGCGGGCGGCGAGCACGGCGGCGGCGGTGCGCAGGGCGGCGAGGTGGGCCGTGGCGTACCGCTCGTCGGGGTTCTCCAGGACGGCGGCCTCGTCGAGTCCGGCGTGGGCCTGGGCGAGCAGGCCGAGGGCGGCGGGCGGGACGGGGGCACGGTGGGGCACGGGGTGCGCGTCGCCCGGCGGGCCGGCCGGTGAGGGGGCGCCGGCGCGGCGCAGGGGGGAGGCGGCTGCGGAGGGGTTGGCCATGACGAACCTCCTGTCGTCCGGGTCACGGCACGTCCCGGTACGGGGGTGCCGTATGCGCCCATCGTGGGGTATGGCACTGACAATCCGTTCTGACCTGCTGTTTCCCGCTGTCTCCCGCTGCTCCGGGCTCGCGTCCCGCAGGATCCGGCGCCGCCCGCCCACGGTCTCTCTCCGTGAACGCCCGGCCGGTTGTCAGTGGGGTGTGGCAGGCTCGTTCGCGTGACCACCCCACCTTCCGAAGCCCAGCGTCTGCGCGACCTCGCCCGGCTGCGCCGCGTCCGCGACCGCATGGACCGGGAGTACGCGAAGCCGCTGGACGTCGAGGCGCTCGCCCGCGGGGTGCACATGTCGGCCGGACACCTCAGCCGCGAGTTCCGGCGCGCCTACGGCGAGTCGCCCTACGGCTATCTGATGACGCGGCGGATCGAGCGCGCGATGGCGCTGCTGCGCCGCGGCGATCTCAGCGTCACCGAGGTCTGCTTCGCGGTCGGCTGCCAGTCGCTGGGCACGTTCAGCACCCGCTTCGCCGAACTGGTCGGCATTCCGCCCAGCGCCTACCGGCAGCAGGCGGCGCGGGCGACGGCCGGGATGCCGTCGTGCGTGGTGAAGCAGGTCACGAGACCGGTCAGGAATCGAGAAGCACGGCCGTCGGGCCGCGGTTAGCGTGGCCGCCATGAACCTGGACATCCACGCGGCCTTCCTGCCGCACGACGACCCGGAGGCCTCCCTGGCCTTCTACCGCGACATCCTGGGCTTCGAGGTCCGCAACGACGTGGGGTACGGCGGAATGCGCTGGATCACGGTCGGGCCGCCCGGCGGGGCCGGCACGGCGCTCGTGCTGCATCCGCCGGCCGCGGATCCCGGGGTCACGGAGGAGGAGCGGCGGACCATCGCCGAGATGATGGCCAAGGGGACGTACGCCATCGTCACCCTGGCCACCGACGACCTGGACGGCACCTTCGACCGGATCCAGGCGGCCGGCGCCGAGGTCGTGCAGGAGCCGACCGAGCAGCCGTACGGGATCCGTGACTGCGCCTTCCGGGACCCCGCGGGCAACCTGATCCGCGTCAACGAGGTGCGCTGAGCGGTCCGGAGCCCCGGACGGACAGAGGGAGCCGCAGACCCGGACCGATGCGGCCACAGGCTGATGCAGCCCCGGACAGATGGAGACACGATGACCACGGCCACGGGCCAGGACCCGCAGTCGCCCGCGCCGCACGCCGCCGACGGCCATGACCTGATCCGCGTGCACGGCGCGCGCGTGAACAACCTCAGGGACGTCAGCGTCGAGATCCCCAAGCGCCGGCTGACCGTCTTCACCGGCGTCTCCGGCTCGGGCAAGAGCTCGCTGGTGTTCGGCACGGTCGCGGCGGAGTCGCAGCGGCTGATCAACGAGACGTACAGCGCGTTCGTGCAGGGCTTCATGCCCTCGCTCGCGCGCCCCGACGTCGACGTGCTGGACGGGCTGACGACGGCGATCATCGTCGACCAGCAGCGGCTGGGCGCCGATCCGCGTTCCACGGTGGGCACCGCCACCGACGCCAACGCGATGCTGCGCATCCTCTTCAGCCGGCTCGCGGCGCCGCACATCGGGCCGCCGAGCGCGTACGCGTTCAACGTCCCCTCGGTCCGGGCGAGCGGCGCGATCACCGTCGAGCGGGGCGCCCGGAAGGCGGTGAAGGCGACCTTCACCCGCACCGGCGGCATGTGTGTGCGCTGCGAGGGCCGGGGCGCGGTCACGGACATCGACCTGACGCAGCTGTACGACGCGGACAAGTCGCTCAACGAGGGCGCGCTGACGATCCCCGGCTACAGCATGGACGGCTGGTACGGCCGCATCTTCGGCGGCTGCGGCTTCTTCGACCCGGACAAGCCGATCAGCAGGTTCACGAAGCGGGAGCTGCACGACCTTCTCCACAAGGAGCCGGTCAAGATCAAGGTCGACGGCGTCAACCTGACGTACGAGGGTCTGATCCCGAAGATCCAGAAGTCGATGCTGTCCAAGGACGTCGACGCGCTGCAGCCGCATGTGCGGGCCTTCGTGGAGCGGGCGGTCACCTTCACCACGTGCCCGGAGTGCGAGGGGACGCGGCTGAGCGAGGCGGCCCGGACGTCACGGATCGACGGGGTGAGCATCGCCGACGCGTGCGCGATGCAGATCAGCGACCTGGCCGACTGGGTCCGCGGTCTCGACGAGCCGTCGGTGGCGCCGCTGCTGACGGCGCTGCGGCAGTCGCTCGACTCGTTCTCGGAGATCGGCCTCGGCTATCTCTCGCTGGACCGGCCCGCGGGCACCCTGTCGGGCGGCGAGGCGCAGCGCGTGAAGATGATCCGCCATCTCGGCTCCTCGCTCACGGACGTCACGTACGTCTTCGACGAGCCCACGACGGGTCTGCACCCGCACGACATCCAGCGGATGAACGGCCTGCTGCTGCGGCTGCGGGACAAGGGCAACACGGTGCTCGTCGTGGAGCACAAGCCGGAGGTCATCGCGATCGCCGACCATGTGGTGGACCTCGGTCCGGGCGCCGGCACGGCGGGCGGCACCATCTGCTTCGAGGGCACCGTCGAGGAGCTGCGCGCCGGCGACACGGTGACCGGGCGTCATCTGGACGACCGCGCCAAGGTCAAGGAGGCGGTGCGCAGGCCCACCGGGGCGCTGGAGATCCGCGGCGCGAGGACGCACAACCTGCGCGATGTCGACGTGGACATCCCGCTCGGGGTGCTGACCGTCGTGACGGGTGTGGCGGGCTCCGGGAAGAGTTCGCTGGTGCACGGTTCGATCCCGGCGGGCGCGGGCGTGGTGTCCGTGGACCAGAGCGCGATCCGGGGTTCGCGGCGGAGCAACCCGGCGACGTACACCGGTCTGCTGGACCCGGTCCGCAAGGCCTTCGCCAAGGCCAACGGCGTCAAGCCCGCGCTGTTCAGCGCCAACTCCGAGGGCGCCTGCCCGACCTGCAACGGCGCCGGGGTCGTCTTCACCGACCTGGCCATGATGGCGGGCGTGGCCTCCACCTGCGAGGAGTGCGAGGGCAGGCGGTTCGAGGCCTCGGTGCTCGAATACCGCCTCGGGGGGCGGGACATCAGCGAGGTGCTGGCGATGCCGGTGGCCGAGGCCGAGGAGTTCTTCGCCGACGGCGAGGCGCGCGTCCCGGCCGCCCACCGGATCCTGCGGCGGCTGTCCGACGTGGGGCTCGGCTATCTCACCCTGGGGCAGCCGCTGACCACCCTGTCCGGCGGCGAGCGGCAGCGGCTGAAGCTGGCCACGCACATGGCGGACAAGGGCGGGAGCCCGGCCGTCCTCGTACTCGACGAGCCGACCGCCGGCCTGCACCTGGCCGACGTCGAGCAGTTGCTCGGGCTGCTCGACCGGCTCGTGGACTCCGGCAGGTCGGTCGTCGTCGTGGAGCACCACCAGGCGGTCATGGCGCACGCCGACTGGATCATCGACCTCGGCCCCGGCGCCGGTCACGACGGTGGCTCGGTCGTCTTCGAGGGCACCCCGGCCGACCTGGTCGCCGCCCGTTCCACCCGCACGGGCGAGCATCTCGCCCTGTACGTGGGCGGCTGAACTCCCCCGGGACCGGCCGCTCGTGGGCCCCGGCAGGCGTGGGCCCCGCGTCGCACCCACGGTGTGACGCGGGGCCCACGCCTGTCTTCTTGCCCCGCCCGCCGGTTCGGGCATACTTTTGTACTGACCAGTCAGTTCAAAAGGTGGGGGAAGCCTGTGCACGGCGTCGACGTCGTGGCCGAGGGGCTCGGCCTCAAGGGGCCACAGGGGTGGGTGTTCCGCGAGGTGACGGTCCGGGCGGAGCCCGGCTCGCTGATCGCGGTGGAGGGAGCCTCCGGCGAGGGACGCACCTGTCTGCTGCTCGCGCTCACGGGGCGGATGAAGCCGACGGCGGGGACGGCCTCGGTCGGCGGCCTCGCGCTGCCGCGCCGCATGGCGGCCGTGCGGCGGACCAGCGCGGTGGCCAACGTGGCCGGTGTCACCGACCTGGAGCCGGCCCTGACCGTCGGCGAGCACCTGCGGGAACGGGCCCTGCTGCAGCGCCGGTTCGGCGACTCGCTGCGCGAGGCGCTGCAGCCCCGCCCGGACCGGACGCACGAGGCGCGGCTGCGCGCGGACGCGGCCCTGGCCGCCGCCGGGCTGGACCTGGAGTCGCTGCCCAAGGGCTCCCGCACGGCGGTGCGGGACCTGGAGCGGCTGGAGGCGCTGCGGCTGTCCGTGGCCCTGGCCCTGATCGGCCGGCCCCGGCTGCTCGCGGTGGACGACGTCGAGCTGAAGCTCTCGGCGGACGAGCGCGCCGAGGTGTGGAAGCTGCTGCGCTCGCTCACACGCGCGGGGACAACGGTCGTGGCGGTGTGCCGTACCGCCCCGGAGGACTGCGTCGCCGTACCCACCCGCCCCCGTGACCGGAAGGAGCAGGCCGATGCGCTCACCCCGACTGGCCGCGCTTGAGCTGAGGCGGTTCACCCGGGGCAGGCTGCCCCGCGCCGCCCTGGCCGCGCTGCTCCTGCTGCCGCTCCTCTACGGCGCCCTGTACCTGTGGTCGTTCTGGGACCCGTACGGCAGGCTGGACCGCGTCCCGGTGGCCCTGGTGAACGACGACAAGGGGGCCACCGTCGACGGGAAGCGGGTCGCCGCCGGGGACGGCATCACGGCCGCCCTGCGCGGGAGCCGCACCTTCGACTGGCACGAGGTCGACGACGCCGAGGCCCGCCGGGGCGTCGAGGACGGCACCTACTACCTGTCCCTGACGATGCCGGCCGACTTCAGCGAGCGGATCGCGTCGAGTTCGGGCGGCTCCCCCGAGACGGGCGCGCTCCAGGTGCGCACGAACGACGCGAACAACTACATCGTCGGCCAGATCTCCCGGACGGTCTTCAACGAGGTCCGCTCGGCCGCCTCCGCCAGGACCTCCCGCACCTTCCTGGACCGGATCTTCGTCTCCTTCTCCACCCTCCACGACCGGACGGAGACGGCCGCCCGGGGCGCCGACCGGCTGGAACGCGGCCTGGACAAGGCGGAGAAGGGGTCCAAGGACCTCGCCGACGGACTGAAGGACGCGAGGAGCGGCAGCGCCAGGCTCTCCAAGGGACTGACGAAGCTCACCAAGGGCGCGGGGACGCTGGAGGACGGCTCACGGCAGGTCGCCGCGGGCACGCAGACCCTCGCGGACAAGGTCGACGGGGTCTACGGCAAGGCCGGCCCCTACCTGAAGGACAACCAGAAGACCATCGGGGACTCCGCCCGGCTGGTCGCCGACTCGGCAGCCACGGTCCAGGACAATCTCGACGTCCTGGTGAAGCTCGCCCCCGGCGCGGCCAGGACGGCCCACGCCTCCGCCGCCGTCCTCGACGGCGTCTACCGGGCGCGCTGCGCGAGCGCCGCCCCGTCCACCCCCGTCCTCCCCGACCCCGTGTGCCCGGACCTCAAGAGGGCCAGGCAGGCGGCCGACGACGTGGCGAAGGTCGGGGACGACCTGAACACCCTGATCGCCGACCAGAACGGCGATCTGACGACCATGCGGAACAACCTGGGCACCCTCCAGAAGCAGGCCCGGGCCCTGGCCGCCCGCGCGCCGCATCTGTCCGAGGACGTCGCCGACGCCGTCGAGAAGATCGACAAGCTGAACGACGGCGCGGCCCGGGTGGCCGCGGGCGCGCAGAGGCTGCACGCCGGACTCGGCACCGCCCGGACCGGCGCGGACCGGCTGGACAAGGGCATCGGCACCGCCGCCTCGGGCGCGAAGACCCTGCACAGCGGCCTGTACCGGCTGACCGGCGGCTCCGGGGAGCTCGCCACGGGCCTGCACGACGGCGCGCGGCGGATCCCCGACTACGACAAGCCGGACCGCGACCGGCGCACCGGCGTGATGGCCGACCCGGTCCGGCTGTCCGCGCAGGACCTGCACAAGGCGCCGAACTACGGCACCGGGTTCGCCCCGTACTTCATCCCGCTGTCGCTGTGGGTGGGCGCGATGGTCGCCTACATGCTGATCCCGCCGCTCAACCGGCGTGCCCTCGCGGCCGGTTCCTCCGCCGTGCGGATCGCGCTCGCCGGCTGGCTGCCGGTGGTCGCGCTGGGCGTGCTCCAGACGGCGGCCCTGATGTCGGTCCTGCACTGGGGCCTCGGGCTGCGGATGGCCCGGGCGGCGGGAACGGTCGGCTTCCTGTTCCTGGTCACGGCGTGCTTCGCGGCGATCGTGCAGTGGCTGAACGCCCGCTTCGGCGCGGCGGGCCGGATCCTCGTCCTGGCGCTGCTGATGCTCCAGCTGACCTCCGCGGGCGGCACCTACCCGGTGCAGACCAGCCCGCGCTTCTTCAACGTGCTCCACCCGCTGCTGCCGATGAGCTACGTCGTGGCGGCGCTGCGCCGGCTGATCACCGGCGGCGGGACCGGCCCGGTGTGGCAGGCGTGCGCCGTGCTCGCCGCGTTCACCGCGGGCGCCCTCGCGCTGACCGCGCTGGCGGCCCGGCGCCGCCAGGTGTGGACGCTGTCCCGGCTGCACCCCGAGCTGAGCCTGTGATCCCCAAGCAGACCCCGGGGGCCCGCGCACCTGTGAGAATCGGGTCCATGGAAAGCACCAGCAGCGCGTCCGGCGCCAGCACGCGCCGCGAGGCGACCCGGCAGAGGCTGTACGAGGCGGCCGTCACCCTCATCGCCGAACAGGGCTTCTCCGCCACCACGGTGGACGAGATCGCCGAGCGGGCCGGGGTGGCGAAGGGCACGGTCTACTACAACTTCGCGAGCAAGTCGGTCCTCTTCGAGGAGCTGCTGCGGCACGGTGTGGGCCTGCTCACCGCTTCGCTGCGCGAGGCGGCCGAGCGGACGGCGGCCGGGGGCGGGAGCCGGGTGGACGCCCTGGACGCGATGGTCCGCGCGGGCCTGGTCTTCATCGACCGCTACCCGGCCTTCACCCAGCTGTACGTCGCGGAGCTGTGGCGCACCAACCGCGCCTGGCAGTCGACCTTGATGGTGGTGCGCCAGGACGCCGTCGCGGTCGTCGAGGGCGTGCTGCGCGAGGGCGTGGCGGCGGGCGAGTTCAGCGAGGAGATCGACGTCCAGCTGACGGCGGCGGCGCTGGTCGGGATGGTCCTGGTCGCCGCGCTGGACTGGAAGGCCTTCCAGCCGGAGCGTTCCCTGGACGACGTCCACGCGGCGCTGTCCCGGCTGCTCCAGGGCCGCGTGAGCGGCAAGGGCTGAACCGGGCGGAGGGCAAGGGCTGAACCGGGCGGAGGACAGGGGCCGAGCCCGGCGGAGGGCGACGGCCGGGCCGGGCGGAGGGCGACGGCCGGGCCCGGGGAGCGGGCGGCACGACACGGCGGGAGGCGCCGGTCCCCTCAAGGACCGGCGCCTCCCGGCTTCCCCGTGTTCCCCCGTGCTTCCCCGTGTTCCCCCGGGTCCCCGTGCGGGAGCGGCAGGCGGGCGGGCACCGTTCCGCCGCCCCGTGTCGGCGGTGCCGGGGCCGCGCCCTCTTGCCGTGCTCCACTCTGCCGTTTCCGCAGGCCGCGGCCCATCCGCGCGGATACTCATCTCGCCGGGTAGGTACGGATACTCAGTTCTCCGTGCGCGTGCCCGCCCCATCGCGCCGCGGCCTGGTTACCATCGCGTCCGTGGATGTACTCCCCCTGGTCTTCACGAGCGGCTGGGCGAGCGGTGTCAACGCCTACGTGGTGGTGCTGCTGCTCGGCCTCTTCGGCAGGACGGGGGTGAGCGACGACATCCCCCAGGCGCTCCAGCGCCCCGAGGTGCTGATCACCGCCGGCGTGCTCTTCCTGTGCGAGGCGGTCGCCGACAAGATCCCGTACGTCGACTCGGTGTGGGACTCCGTGCACACGGTGGTCCGGCCGCTCGCCGGCGCCTGGATCGGGGCCCTGCTCGCCGGACAGAGCGGCTCGCTCCCGGACGTGGCCGCCGGTCTGCTCGGCGGTTCGACCGCGCTGGCCAGCCACACCGTGAAGGCCGGCACCCGCATGGCCGTCAACACCTCGCCCGAGCCGGTCAGCAACTTCGTGCTGAGCTTCGCCGAGGACCTCGGGGTCGGCGGCATCGTCTCGCTGGCAATGTTCCACCCGGAGGCGGCGGCGATCATCGCGGGCGTGGCTCTCCTCGCCGGGCTGGCGGTCCTGTGGTTCCTGGCCTCCCGGGTCCGGCGCTTCCTGCGGCGCCGGGCGCAGCGGCGGGAGGAACGGCGGCTGGCCGCGCGGGAGGCCGGCCACCACGGCCACCGGGACCGGCAGGAGACACCCGGACCGCCCGACGCGCCGGGAACCCCCGGAGCGCCGGGAGCGCCCGCGCCGCCAGGGCCTTCCGGCCCGCCCGGACCGCCCCGCTGAGGCCGCTCGCCGGGCCGCCCGCGCGCCGGGCCGCCGGCGGCGGTCGATAAAGTCGCGGTCATGGCACGGATTGCGGTGATCGGCGCCGGGATGGGCGCGATGGCGGCCGCTGCCCGGCTGGCCGTCGCGGGCCACCGGGTGGCGGTGTACGAGCGTACGGAGACGTACGGCGGCGCGGTGCGCCGTTTCGAGCGGGACGGGTTCTCCTTCGACACCGGGCCCGGGCTGCTGACGCTGCCCGCCGTCTACCGCGACCTGTTCGTGAAGACCGGCAAGCGGCCGCTGGAGGACGTGGTCGAGCTGGTCCAGGTCGACCCCTCCGCGCGGCACGTCTTCGCGGACGGCACCCGGGTGTCCCTGCCCAACGCCTCGCGGGCGGGTGTCGTCACCGCTCTGGACGAGGCCCTGGGCGCGGGAGCCGGACAGCGCTGGGGCGACTTCCTGGTGCGGGCCCGCGAGGCCTGGGACCGTACCCGCCGGCCGCTGCTGGAGGAGCCCCTGTGGCCGAACTGGCAGGTCCTGGCCGAGCAGGAGCCGTATCCGGCCGTACCCCACAAGCGCCTGCTGCGCACGCGCCGGGCCCGCACCCTCGCCGAGGTCGGCGCCTGGGAGCTGCGCGACGAGCGCCTGGCGGACCTGCTGGGCGGCCACGCGCTCGCGTACGGCCTCGACCCCCGCCGCGCACCGGCGAGCGCGGCCGTGCTGCCGTACATGGAGCACGCCTTCGGCACCTGGTACGTGCGCGGCGGACTGCGGGAGCTGGCACGCGCGGTGTACGAGCGGTGCGTGGAGCGCCGCGTCGAGTTCGTCTTCGGTGCCGAGGTCACCGGGATCGTGGAGAAGGACGGCCGGGCCGCCGGGGTGGAGCTGGCCGGGGGCACGGTGGCGGAGGCGGACCACGTCGTCGCGGACCTGGACCCGGCGGGGCTGCGGGCGCTGACGGAGCGTCCGCTGGACGCGGAGAGTGACGTGCGGCCCGATCCGGTCGCGCCGCCGGCCGGCCGGTTCGGTCTGCTCCTGGCGCTGCGCGGCGGACGCGAGGCGGACGCGGCGCACCGTACGGTCGTGCACGCGCCGGACACCCGAAGGGAGTTGGACCTCCTGGTCTCCGCGGGCGGCGACGCGCCCGTGTGCCCCACGGTGACGGTGCTGCGCCCCGACGACGCCGCCCTGCGGCCGGACGACGCCCATGAGTCGGTGGTGGTGTCCGCGACGGTGCCGGCGCGGGCCGGCTGGGAGTCGCGGGACACGGTCCGCGCCTACACGGACTTCCTTCTGGAGGCCGCCGGGCGGGCGGTGCCCGGTCTGCGCGAGCGTCTGCTGTGGCACGAGGCGCGCACTCCGGCGGACACCGGGGCCGAGACGGGCAGCGGCGCGGGTTCCGTGCCCGCTCCGGCGCTCGCGGCGGGCGGGGGCCGTTTCCTGCACCCGGCGAACACCACCCGGCTGCCCGGTCTGTACCGGGTGGGCGGCTGGTCCCACCCGGGCGGCGGGCTGGCGCACGCCGGGATGTCGGGTGCGCTGGTGGCCGGACTGATCGTGGAGGGACCGGACTTCCGCGGCTCGCAGTGAACCGCGGCCGCTGTCAGTAGCGGTACTGCTCGTCGTACCCGTTCCCCGGCTGCTGCGCGTGGCCCTGGTACGGGTACGCCTGCTGCTCCTGCGGGAGTTCGCCGCCGTAGGTCTCGTCGGTGCGCTGCTGCGGCACCCAGACCCCGCCGGCCGGCGTCTCGCCGTAGCCGCCGGTGCCGTACGCCTCCTGGCCGTAGCCCTGCTGGGCGTAGTTCTGCTGGCCGTAGCCGGCGTCGTAGGAGCCGTCGCCGTAGGACTGGCTGCCGACGTACGGGTCGGAGTAGTTGGCGTAGCCCTGCTGGCCGGAGGCGTCGTAGCCGTACTGCTGTTGCTGCCCGTAGCCGGAGTAGTCGTAGGCGTAGGCCTGGTCGGCGCCCTGGGGCTGGGGCTGGGCGGCGCCCGCGTGGGCGGGGTCGCCGTAGACGCCGTAGGAGCCGGTGTCCTCGGGCATGGGCTGGGGTTCGTAGACCGCGGTGGTCTCGGCGGCGGCCGCCTCGGGGGCGCGGGCCGGGGTGAACACGTCGTCGGAGTCGAACTCGTCGCGCGCGTAGGCCTCCTGGCCGTAGCCGCGGCCCGCGTCGGCCCGGTCGTCCTGGCCGTAGCCGGGTTCCCCGCCCGCGGCGTCCTCGGCGTGACCGAGGTCGCCCTCGTCGTCGGGACCGTGGTCCTCGCGGTCCGCCTTGCCGCGGCGACGCTTGGTGACGGCGCCGCCCTCGTCACCGTCCTCGTCGGGACGCTTGACCGCCCAGCCGGCCGAGAAGCCGCGCCGGAAGGACAGCGTGACGTAGGTCTGGCCGATCGCGAACGCGATCGCGCCCAGGCCGATGACGACGACTGACGGGATCAGCACACCGAGCACGACGCCGAGGAAGCCGCCGAACGCCAGCAGCCGCCAGCGCAGTCGCGCCTTGTACTGAAGCAGAACCTCGCCGAGCAACCACAGCGCGACGATGCCGAACGCGATGTAGAGGACCGTCCAGCCCATGTACGCCCCTCTCCCAGTGACCGCTACGCAGTGTGTCGTATGACCGTGCGGCCGGTCTAGGCCTGCGGGGGGTGGTGCAGGCCCAGGTTCTCGTAGATTTCCAGGGTCGCCGTGGAGTTGTTGAGCGTGATGAAGTGCAGTCCGGGCACTCCCTCGGACAGCAGCCGTGCGCAGAACTCCGTGGCGAAGTCGATGCCAATGGAGCGTACAGCCGCCGGATCCTCCTTCGCTGCGAGGATCCGCTCTTTGAGCTCCCGCGGGAAAGCCGCATTGCTGAGTTTGGGCAACCTTTCCAGCATCTTCACACTGGTGACGGGCAGCACCTCGGGGATGACCGGGGTCTCGCAGCCCGCGGCGGCGACCCGGTCGCGCAGGCGCAGATACGACTCCGGCTGGAAGAACATCTGCGTGATGGCGTAGTCGGCGCCCGCACGGCACTTGTCGACGAAGTGCGCGACGTCGGTGTCCCAGTCGGCGGAGCGCGGATGCATCTCCGGGAAGGCGGCGACACCGACGCAGAAGTCGCCCGACTCCTTGATGAGGCGCACGAGTTCGGCCGCGTAGGCCAGGCCGCGGGGGTGCGCCACCCACTCGCCCATCGGGTCGCCGGGCGGGTCGCCGCGCACGGCGAGCATGTTGCGGATGCCGGCGTCGGCGTACTGGCCGATGATGTTGCGCAGCTCGGCGACGGAGTGGTCGACGGCGGTCAGGTGGGCGACCGGGGTGAGCGTCGTGTCGACGACGATCTGCTGGGTCTCCTTGACGGTGGTCGCGCGCGTGGAACCGCCGGCACCGTAGGTGACGGACACGAAGTCCGGCGCCACGGCCTCCACCCGGCGCAGCGCGTCCCACAGACCGCGCTCGCCCTTGGGGGTCTTCGGCGCGTAGAACTCGAACGAGTACGTCGTCTTGCCGGTGGCCAGGATCTCGCGCACGGTGCGCGCGCGATCGGTCCTGGTCGATGCGGTTCCAAGGGCCATACCCGCAGGTTAGCCACGGGCGGGCCGACTCCCAACCGGGCATCGGCGAATTGACCGAATTACCGGCTTCCTGTCCACCCCTTGGGACGCCGGGCCGCGCGGGGTCCGGGGAGACCCTCCGTGACCGGCCCCGCGGTGACGGCGGGAAAAGCCCCGCTCACGCCCCGGTCGAGCCCGCTCCGACCCCGCTCACGCTCCGGGTAAGCCCGCTCCGGC
Source organism: Streptomyces sp. NPDC090108 (assembly GCF_044747185.1). Lineage (NCBI taxonomy): Bacteria > Bacillati > Actinomycetota > Actinomycetes > Kitasatosporales > Streptomycetaceae > Streptomyces > Streptomyces sp. NPDC090108. The sequence goes on along the minus strand of NZ_JBIVDQ010000005.1, from coordinate 523,149 downwards.
CTCGCTCACGCTCAGGTCGAGCCCTGCTCCGGCCCCGCTCACCCCCCGCCGGAGTCCCGCTCAGGCCTGGCGCAGCCGCTTCGCGAACTCCGCCGCCGCGGCGCCGGGGTCGTCGGCCTCGGTGAGGGCGCGGACCACGACCACCCGGCGGGCGCCCGCGTCGAGCACCTCGTCGAGGTTGTCCAGGCCGATGCCGCCGATGGCGAACCAGGGGCGGTCGGTGCGGAGCGCGGCGGTGGCGCGGACCAGGCCGAGTCCGGGCGCGGCCCTGCCCGGCTTGGTCGGGGTGGGCCAGCACGGGCCGGTGCAGAAGTAGTCCACGCCCTCCTGGACGGCGGCGGCCGCCGCCTCCGCCTCGGTGTGCGTGGAGCGGCCGATCAGGACGTCATCGCCGAGGATCGCGCGGGCCGCGGGGACCGGGAGGTCGCCCTGCCCGAGGTGCAGCACGGCGGCGCCGGCCGCGTGGGCGACGTCGGCCCGGTCGTTGACCGCGAGCAGCTTGCCGTGCCGGGCGCAGGCGTCGGCGACGACCTCGAGGTGCTCCAGCTCCTCGGCGGCCTCCATGCCCTTGTCGCGCAGCTGCACGACGTCGACGCCGCCGGCCAGGACCGCGTCCAGGAATCCGGCGAGGTCGCCCTGCCGCCGGCGGGCGTCCGTGCACAGGTAGAGCCGGGCGTCGGCGAGCGCGGTACGGGCGGTGCGGGCGGCGTCGGTCATGCGTGGGTCCCCCGGGTTCGGCGCGCTGGGCGCGGTCGGCGCCCGGCGACTGCGGGCGTACGAGCGGGTGGCGTACGGGCCGGGCCCGGTACGCCACCCGTGGTGCGGATCAGGATGGTTCAGACGGCGAGCGCCTGGGCGCGGCGCTTCACCTCCGTGCCGCGATTCTCGTTCAGGGCCTGCGCGGGCGTGCCGGGCAGGGAGGGGTCGGGGGTGAAGAGCCATTCGATCATCTCTTCGACCGTGAAGCCGTCGTCCCGCAGCAGCGTCAGGGTGCCGGTCAGGCCCTTGACGATCTTGTCCCCGTCGATGAAGGCGGCGGGGACGTACAGCGCCCGGTTCTCACCTCGGCGTACGGCGATGAGCTGGTTCTCCTTGACCAGCTGCCGTACGCGCGTCACCTCGACGCCGAGCTGTTCGGCGATGTCGGGGAGGGTGAGCCAGGCGGGGACGAGAGTTTCGAGTTTTGCGTCAATCTCGGTCACGGGACCAAGCCTAGGCGCTCCGCCCGTTTGACCGCGACGTGTCGCCATTCGTCCGAGGTGCCGCCGCACCCGCTCGCGCGCTCCCCCCGCGCCCCTGCCGCGTTCCCGGGGGAGGCGCCGGTCAGCCGGCCGTGGCCTCTTTCATCAGCCGGCCGTGGCCTCTTTCAGGGGGCGGGCCGGGTCGGCCAGGGCGCTGGGGTCCATCGGCCTGGCCGACTCGATCAGCCGTCGTCCCTGGGCCAGATCGCGCGGCCGGCCCACGGCCAGCAGGGCGACCAGCCGGTCCCCGCGCAGCCAGCACACCGACCAGGAGGGGCCCGCGGGGTCGCCGCGCCACACCGCGCGGTCGTCCGGGCCGTGGTGGCCCGCGTACTGGACGAACCGGCCGAACTGCTCGGACCAGAAGTAGGGCACCGGGTCGTAGACCGGCGTCTCCTCGCCCAGGATGTGCGCGGCCACCGTGCGCGGGCCCTGGAGGGCGTTGTCCCAGTGGTGGATCAGCAGCCGGGTGCCGTAGCGGGCCGAGGGGAAGGAGGCGCAGTCGCCGACCGCGTACACGTCCTCGGCGGAGGTGCGCAGGTGGGCGTCGGCCAGGACCGCGCCGTCCGGGCCGAGCTCGATCCCGGACCCGGCCAGCCAGCCGGTGGCGGGGCGGGCGCCGATCCCGACGACGACGGCGTCGGCGGGCAGCCGGGAGCCGTCGGTGAGCACCACCGCGCCCGGCTCGACCCGCTCCACGCGCGCGTGGGTGCGCAGCTCGGTGCCGCTGTCGGCGTACCAGGCGGCCATCGGCGCGGCGACCTCGGCGGGCAGCGCGCCCGGCAGCGGCCGGTCCGCGGCCTCGACGACGGTCACCGCGCACCCGGCCTCGCGGGCGGCCGTGGCGAACTCGGCGCCGATCCATCCGGCGCCGACCACCACGATGTCGTGCCGCCGGGCGAGGACGGGCCGCAGCCGTTCGGCGTCGTCCAGGGTGCGCAGCAGATGCACGCCGGGAACGCCCTCGGTGCCGGGCAGCAGGAGCGGTTCGGCGCCGGTGGCGAGGACCAGGACGTCGTACGGCAGGGGGCCGGACGCGGTGTCCACCTCGTGGTCGGCCGGGCGCACGGCCAGTGCCTCGCAGCCGAGGCGCAGGTCGATGCCGAGGGAGTCGAAGTCGACCTCGAAGGCGGAGCCCTCGGAGGTGCCGAGCAGCACCGCCTTGGAGAGCGGCGGCCTGTCGTACGGCTGATGGGGTTCGGCCCCGATGACGGTCACCGTTCCGGTGAATCCCTGTTCCCGCAGGGCGACCGCGGTCTGCACCCCGGCCATGCCCGCGCCGACGACGACCACGCGCCGTTCCTTCGGGGTGCCTTCTCGCACTGTCTGCTCGCTCACCCGGTCACCATAGTCACCTGACGTCCCGTCAGCCATCGGCGCGCTCCGGGTCCCGTGGCCGCCCGGCCGGGGACGCGCCGGTGACTCGCCGGTGACTGACCCGGGTCGCCGCACGGGGCGGGGCGGCGCGGGCTAGGGCCTGTCCGGCGGATCGTGGTGCAGGAGAGCGGCGGCGCGGGCCGACGAGGGTGAGCGGGGTCTGGTGCGTCCAGGTGCAAGGCGGAGGAGGGCGTCGACGCGGCGCGTCGACAACCGACGACAACGCCGCAGATGGGCGTGCCAGACCCCGCGTCTGCGCCATGAACCGCCGGACAGGCCCTAGGCTGACCGCCGTACACGCACTCGCGGGAGCCCGGACGCACCGGGCTGAGAGGGAGGCTGGACGGCCTCCGACCGTACGAACCTGATCCGGGTCATGCCGGCGAAGGGAGGGGCTGGACGCCCATGCCGTCACGTACACCGGACGTCCTCGTCGTCGGAGGCGGGATCATCGGCCTGGTCACCGCCTGGCGCGCCGCGCGGGAGGGGCTCGCCACGGCCGTGGTGGACCCCGCGCCCGGCGGCGGGGCCGCGCGGGTCGCCGCGGGGATGCTGGCCGCCGTCACCGAACTGCACTACGGCGAGGAGAAGCTGCTCGCCCTCGGCGTGGAGTCGGCCCGCCGCTACCCGGACTTCGCGGCCGAGCTGACCGAGCTGACCGGCCAGGACCTCGGCTACCGCCGCTGCGGCACCCTCGCGGTCGCGCTGGACGCCGACGACCGTGCCCAGCTGCGCGAGCTGCACGCGCTCCAGCGGCGCTGCGGACTGGAGTCGGAGTGGCTGTCCGGGCGGGACTGCCGCCGCCTGGAGCCGATGCTTGCGCCGGGGGTGCGCGGCGGGCTGCGGGCCGACGGCGACCACCAGATCGACCCGCGCAGACTGGCGTCGGCCCTGGTCACCGCGTGCGAGCGGACCGGGGTGGAGTTCCACCGGACGTGGGCCGCGCGCCTGGACGTCGCGGGGGACCGGGCCGCCGGGGTCACCACCGCCGACGGCACGGCGCTGGGCGCGGGCCGGGTGGTGCTCGCTGGCGGCGGCATGAGCGGCCGGCTGGCGGGCGTGCCGGACGCGGTACGGCCTCCGGTGCGGCCGGTGAAGGGGCAGGTGCTGCGGCTGACCGTGCCGCCCCGGTACGCCCCGTTCCTGAGCCGTACCGTGCGGGCCGTGGTGCGCGGCAGCCACGTCTATCTGGTGCCCCGGGAGAACGGCGAGCTGGTCGTCGGGGCGACCAGCGAGGAGCTGGGCTGGGACACGACGGTGACCGCGGGCGGCGTGTACGAGCTGCTGCGCGACGCCCACGAGCTGGTCCCGGGCATCACCGAGCTGCCGCTGACCGAGACCGGGGCCGGGCTGCGTCCCGGTTCCCCCGACAACGCGCCGCTGCTCGGGCCGTCCGGTCTGGACGGCCTGCTGCTGGCGACCGGGCACCACCGCAACGGTGTGCTGCTCACCCCGGTCACCGGGGACGCCATGGCGCATCTGCTGGTCCACGGCCGCCTTCCGGAGGAGGCCCTCCCCTTCACCCCTCGGCGTTTCGGAGCCGCACCGCCCATGACGGCCACCACAGGCACCACGGACACCACCGGCACCACCGGCACCACCGGCACCGCACGGACGGAGCAGCCCGCGTGAACATCTCCGTCAACGGACAGCGCCGGGAGCTCGCCCCGGGCACCGCTCTCGACAGCGTCGTACGGGAGCTGACCGCCGCGCCCTCCGGGGTGGCGGCGGCCGTCAACGAGACCGTCGTCCCGCGCACGCGGTGGGCCGCGACGGCCCTCGCCGAGGGCGACCGGGTCGAGATCCTCACCGCGGTCCAGGGAGGCTGAGCGTGGACGGCGACGACTTCGTCCTCGGCGGGATGCCGCTCGGCTCCCGGCTGATCATGGGCACCGGCGGCGCGCCCAGCCTGGACGTGCTGGAGAAGGCGCTGGTCGCCTCGGGCACCGCGCTGACCACCGTGGCGATGCGGCGGGTGGACCCCTCCGCGCACGGCTCGGTGCTGTCGGTGCTGGAGCGGCTGGGGATCGCCGTGCTGCCGAACACGGCCGGCTGTTTCACCGCCGGGGAGGCCGTGCTGACCGCCCGGCTGGCCCGGGAGGCGCTCGGCACCGACCTGGTCAAGCTGGAGGTCGTCGCCGACGAGCGGACGCTGCTGCCCGATCCCGTGGAGCTGCTGGACGCGGCGGAGACGCTGGTCGACGACGGTTTCACCGTGCTGCCGTACACCAGCGACGACCCGGTGCTCGCCCGGCGGCTGGAGGACGTGGGCTGCGCGGCGGTGATGCCGCTGGGCTCGCCGATCGGCTCCGGGCTCGGCATCCGCAACCCGCACAACTTCCAGCTGATCGTGGAGCAGGCGCGCGTGCCGGTGATCCTGGACGCGGGGGCCGGCACGGCGTCGGACGTGGCGCTGGCGATGGAACTGGGGTGCGCGGGTGTGATGCTCGCCTCGGCGGTGACGCGGGCGCAGCACCCGGAGGCGATGGCCGCGGCGATGCGGCACGCGGTGCGGGCGGGGCGGCTGGCCCGGCTGGCGGGCCGGATCCCCCGCCGGCACTTCGCCGAGGCCTCCTCGCCCGCCGAGGGCCTCGCCCGCCTGGACCCCGAACGCCCCGCTTTCCAGGACGCCCCCTGACAGCGCCCGGTCCGCCCGGCCGGGGCCGGACAGGGCGCCGTACGCCCGGAGGACGGGGCCGGTACGGGTACCGGCGGGCCGCCCCGGCACAGTCACAGCTCTGCTGCATTACGCCCGGCGGACCGCTCGGGGCGCGGCACGTCCGGCGGCCCCTCGTAGACTCGCTGCGTGGATACGACCCTTCAGGACCCCCTCGTCGGGCAGACGCTCGACGGCCGCTATCGCGTCGAGGCGCGGATCGCCGTCGGCGGGATGGCCACGGTCTACCGGGCGCTGGACATGCGCCTGGACCGCGTGCTCGCGCTCAAGGTGATGCACCCGGCGCTGGCCGCGGACGGGGCGTTCGTGGAGCGGTTCATCCGGGAGGCCAGGTCGGTCGCCCGGCTGGCCCACCCCAACGTGGTGCAGGTCTTCGACCAGGGCACCGACCGGTCGTACGTGTACCTGGCGATGGAGTACGTCGCCGGGTGCACCCTGCGGGACGTGCTGCGCGAGCGCGGCGCGCTCCAGCCGCGGGCCGCGCTGGACATCCTCGAACCGGTGCTGGCCGCGCTGGGCGCCGCGCACCGGGCCGGGTTCGTGCACCGGGACATGAAGCCCGAGAACGTGCTGATAGGGGACGACGGCCGGGTCAAGGTCGCCGACTTCGGCCTGGTGCGTTCCGTGGACACCGTGACCAGCACCACCGGTGCCGTCCTCGGCACGGTGTCGTACCTGGCGCCCGAGCAGATCGAGCGGGGCACCGCCGACCCGCGCGTCGACGTGTACGCGTGCGGTGTCGTGCTGTACGAGATGCTGACCGGCGCCAGACCGCACTCCGGGGACTCCCCCGCCCAGGTGCTCTACCAGCACCTGCACGAGGACGTGCCGCCGCCCTCGGCGCTGGTGCCGGGGCTGCCGTACGGGCTGGACGAACTGGTGGCCTCCGCCACCGCGCGCACGCCGGACGTCCGGCCCGCGGACGCGGCGGCGCTGCTCGGCCACGTCCTGGAGGCCCGCGCCGCGCTGAGCGACGCGCAGCTGGACGCGCTGCCGCCGCGGGCGCTGACCGCCGGGCACGACAACGCCGAGGACCGTACGAGCGTGATCCCGCGCTCGCTGACCGTGCCCCGGCGGCTGCCGGCCGGCGCGGACGGCGACGGCGACGGTGTGCAGCGCACCAGCAGGCTCCAGGCTCCGCCGGTGCCCCCGCCCGGGCCGGGCCGGCGGAGCCGGCGGCCGGTGCTGACGCTGGTGGCCGCCGTGCTGGCGGTCCTCTGTCTGGGCGCCGGGGTCTGGTACATCAACGCCGGGCAGTTCACCCGGGTCCCGCCGCTGCTGTCGCGGACCGAGGCGCAGGCCGAGCAGCGGCTGAAGGCGGCCGGCCTCGAGGTCAAGGGCGTCGAGCGCGCGTACAGCGACACCGTCGCGCGGGGCACGGTCATCGGCTCCGACCCCGCGTCCGGCGCCCGGATCCGGGACCACGACTCGGTGCGGCTGACCGTGTCGCTCGGCCCGCAGACGGTCCGCGTGCCCGGGCTGCGGGGCGTGGCACTGGACAAGGCGCGCGCCCGCCTGAAGGCGGCCGGCCTGGAGCAGGGCATGATCACGCGCGAGTTCAGCGACGACGTCCCCCGGGGCGCGGTGATCGTCTCGACCCCGCCGGCGGGCACCGACCGGCACGCGGGCTCGGCGATCTCGCTGGTCGTCAGCAAGGGCAGCCCGGTCGACGTGCCGGACGTCACCGACGAGGACCTGGCGACGGCCCGGGAGGACCTGACGGACGCCGGGCTGAAGGTGAAGGTCGCCGCCGAGCGGGTCACTTCCGAGTACGACAAGGGGCAGGTCGCGCGGCAGACCCCGGACGAGGGCAGCCGTGCCGCCGAGGGCGACACCGTCACGCTGACGCTGTCCAAGGGCCCGGAGACGATCGAGGTGCCCGATGTGACCGGGTCGAACGTGGACGACGCCAAGCAGCGGCTGGAGCGGGCGGGCTTCCAGGTCGAGGAGGACCGCGGGCTGCTCGGCCTGTTCGGCGACACCGTGAAGAAGCAGTCGGTGCGCGGCGGCGACCGGGCGCCCAAGGGGTCGACGATCACCCTGACCATCCGGTGACGCGCGCGCCCCGGTGACCTCGGCTCCCGGAGCGCGTGCCCGGTGACCGGGGTCACCGGGCACGCGGTCCGGGCGGCCCATCAGGCATGACACCCTGAACAGGTGACCAGCGCGCAGTCCCCCTCCCCCGTTCTCCCCGCCCCCTCCGCCGCGGCGGGCCGTTCCCGCAACCCCGTCGGCGGCCATGTGCCGGTGGCGGGCGGACTGCACACGGTGGGGCTGTCGTACGCCCGTGAGCTGAAGGCGGAGACCGTGCAGGTCTTCGTCGCCAACCCGCGCGGGTGGGCCACCCCGGCCGGGAACCCGCGGCAGGACGAGGCGTTCCGCCAGGCGTGCGCCGAGGAGGCGCTGCCGGCCTATGTGCACGCGCCCTATCTGATCAATTTCGGCTCGCACACCGAGGCGACCGTGGAGAAGTCGGTGGAGTCCCTGCGGCACTCGCTGCGGCGGGGGCGGGAGATCGGCGCGCTCGGCGTGGTCGTGCACACCGGCAGCGCGACCGGCGGCCGGGCGCGCGAGGTGGCGCTGCGGCAGGTGCGCGAGCACATGCTGCCGCTGCTGGACGAGCTGACCCACGACGACGACCCGTTCCTGCTGCTGGAGTCGACCGCCGGGCAGGGCGCCTCGCTGTGCTCGCGCACCTGGGACTTCGGCCCGTACTTCGAGGCGCTGGACGCCCACCCGAAGCTGGGCGTCTGCCTGGACACCTGCCACATCTTCGCCGCCGGCCACGACCTGACCGGCCCGGACGGCATGCACCGGACCCTGGACCTGCTGGTGGACACGGTCGGCGAGGGCCGGCTGAAGCTGATCCACGCCAACGACTCCAAGGACGTGGCGGGCGCCCACAAGGACCGGCACGAGAACATCGGCGCCGGGCACATCGGCGAGGACCCCTTCCGCGCCCTGATGACCCATCCGGCGACCGCGGGCGTCCCGCTGGTCATCGAGACCCCGGGCGGCCCGGAAGGGCACGCGGCGGACGTGGAGCGGCTGAAGAAGCTCCGCGACGGCTGAGCCCCGGCTCGACGGCCGAGCCCACTCGACGCCCGAGTTCACTCGACGCCCGAGTCCGCTCGGCGGCCGGGTCCGGGCTCGCCCGGCCGGTCCCCCGCCGGGCGGCCGGCCGCGGGGCGGGGCGGCCGCAGGCCGGGCGGCTGCGGGGCGTCAGAGCCCGGGAAGCCCGGGGCCGTCCCCGGGGACCTCCTGGTAGGAGTAGCGCTGTTCCTTCCAGGGGTCGCCGATGTTGTGGTACCCGCGCTCCTCCCAGAAGCCCCGGCGGTCGGCGGTCATGTACTCCACGCCGCGCACCCACTTGGGGCCCTTCCAGGCGTACAGGTGCGGCACGACCAGACGCACCGGGAAGCCGTGCTCCGCAGTGAGCAGCTCGCCGTCCTTGTGGGTGGCGAAGACCGCGGCGTCGGAGGCGAAGTCCGACAGGCGCAGGTTGGCGCTGAAGCCGTACTCGGCCCACACCATCACATGGGTGACGTCCGGCGCGGGCGGCACGAGGTCCAGGAACGACCGGGCGGGGATGCCGCCCCATTCGGCGCCGCGCATGCTGAACTTCGTCACGCAGTGCATGTCGGCCACCACGGTGGCGTACGGCAGGGCCGTGAACTCCTCGTGCTTCCAGGTGCGCTCGCCGCCGTCGGCGGTGGCCCCGAAGACCTTGAACTCCCAGCGCTCCGGCCGGAATCTCGGCACGGGCCCGTAGTGCATGACCGGCCAGCCCCGCTGGAGCCGCTGCCCCGGTGGAAGTTCAGATTCCGCTTCCGCTCCAGACGTACGCTCCACCGGCTGACCCATGTCTCCATCCTGACAGACCCCGGGCGGTGCCCCGACCACCCGGCCACGAAACGGACAACTGCTGAGAACTCAGCACATACTTACTAAGCGCGCACTTACTGGACGATCTTCTCTGCCGGTGCAATCATGCCGCCGCATGCCTCACCCGTCCCTCCGTGTGGAAGGAGCCGCTGCGATGCAGGGCGACCCCGAGGTCATCGAGTTCCTCAACGAGCAGCTCACCGGCGAGCTGACCGCGATCAACCAGTACTTCCTGCACGCCAAGATGCAGGAGAACTTCGGCTGGACGAAGCTCGCGAAGTACACGCGCCACGAGTCGTTCGACGAGATGAAGCACGCCGAGGTGCTCACCGACCGGATCCTGTTCCTGGACGGGCTGCCCAACTACCAGCGGCTGTTCCACGTGCGGGTGGGCCAGACGGTCAGGGAGATGTTCGAGGCCGACCGGCAGGTCGAGGTGGAGGCGATCGACCGGCTCACGCGCGGCGCGAAGGTGATGCGGGAGAAGGGCGACATCACGTCCGCCAACATCTTCGAGGACATCCTCGCCGACGAGGAGCACCACATCGACTACCTGGACACCCAGCTGGAGCTGCTGGACAAGCTCGGCGAGGCGCTCTACCTCGCGCAGCTGATCGAGCAGCCGGAGGGCTAGCGGGCCGGCCGGAGCCGTCGGGGGCGTCCCCTAGGCCGCTTCCGGGAGCCCCGGCACTCCCGGGTGGTCCTGGGCGCCGGAAAGGGCGGGGACCTCCGGGATGTCGGACAGGACCGGCCTGCCCTGGTCGGCCAGCTCGCGGCGCGGGCAGGCGCCCCGGCCGAGGATGGCCTGGATGCGGCGCACGCACGAACCGCAGTCCGTGCCCGCCTTGCAGGCGGAGGCTATCTGGCGGGGGGTGCAGGCACCGTCCTCCGCGTGCTTCATGACCTGCTGCTCGGTGATGCCGAAGCAACTGCAGACGTACACGCGGGTCACCTCCCGACCGGATCGCTGGTCCGACTGCCGCCCCCTTCTCAGTGAGGCAAACCTAACCTTACCCACGAGCCGGGACGGGCGACAGCGCGAGGGGCGCGGATCCTCTGTGATCCGCGCCCCACTTGCCCCTTCGGACCCGTTTCCGGGCCGGACCGTCACTGGTCCCGGTACATCTCCGCGACGAGGAACGCCAGGTCCAGCGACTGGCTGCGGTTCAGCCGCGGGTCGCAGGCCGTCTCGTAGCGCTGGTGCAGGTCGTCGACGAAGATCTCGTCGCCGCCGCCCACGCACTCGGTGACGTCGTCGCCGGTGAGCTCCACGTGGATGCCGCCCGGGTGGGTGCCCAGCGCCTTGTGGACCTCGAAGAAGCCCTTGACCTCGTCGAGCACGTCGTCGAAGCGGCGGGTCTTGTGGCCGGAGGCCGCCTCGAAGGTGTTGCCGTGCATCGGGTCGGTCACCCAGGCGACGGTCGCACCGGACGCGGTGACCTTCTCGACCAGCTCGGGGAGCCGGTCGCGGATCTTGTCGGCGCCCATGCGGACGATGAACGTCAGCCGGCCCGGCTCCCGCTCGGGGTCGAGGCGCTCGATGTACTCCAGCGCCTGCTCGGCCGTGGTGGTCGGGCCGAGCTTGATCCCGATCGGGTTGCGGATCTTCGAGGCGAACTCGATGTGCGCGCCGTCCATCTGGCGGGTGCGCTCACCGATCCACACCATGTGGCCGGCGGTGTCGTACAGCTTGCCGGTGCGCGAGTCGACCCTGGTCAGGGCGGACTCGTAGTCGAGCAGCAGCGCCTCGTGCGAGGCGTAGAACTCGACGGTCTTGAACTCCTCCGGCTCGGCGCCGCAGGCCCGCATGAAGTTCAGCGCGTTGTCGATCTCGCGGGCGAGCTGCTCGTAGCGCTGGCCCGACGGGGACGACTTCACGAAGTCCTGGTTCCAGGCGTGTACCTGGCGCAGGTCGGCGTAGCCGCCGGTGGTGAAGGCGCGCACCAGGTTCAGCGTCGAGGCGGAGGCGTTGTACATCCGCTTCAGGCGCTGCGGGTCCGGGATGCGGCTCGCCTCGGTGAAGTCGAAGCCGTTGACGGAGTCGCCCCGGTACACCGGCAGGGTGATGCCGTCGCGGGTCTCGGTCGGCTTGGAGCGCGGCTTGGAGTACTGGCCGGCGATCCGGCCGACCTTCACGACCGGCACGGAGGCGGCGTAGGTGAGGACGGCGCCCATCTGGAGCAGCGTCTTGAGCTTGGCACGGATCTGGTCGGCACCCACGGCGTCGAAGGACTCGGCGCAGTCGCCGCCCTGGAGCAGGAACGCCTCCCCCTTGGCGACGGCCGCCATGCGGGCACGCAGCTGGTCGCACTCACCGGCGAAGACGAGGGGCGGATACGACTCGAGGTCCGCGATCACTTCGCGCAGAGCCTCGGCATCCGGGTACTCGGGCTGCTGCGCCGCGGGCAGGTCTCGCCAGCTCGCCTTGGCGGCGAGGGCGTGGGTATCAGCGTTCACGGTCACCTTGTAAACATTACGGGGTCGCATCGGATGGTCTGCCCCACCGACCGGCTGATGAGACGCGATGTCCACTTCCGGCGGTCCGGCATCCGGTAGGGTTCACGCCATGTTCGCGCTTTCGATCCAGAACTGGTGGTGGACCGCTTCTCCGGCGGCCCGCTGACTGCGCGTACTCGAAAAGACTTCGCGAAGGCCGCCCGAGGGGCGGCCTTCGGTGTGTCCGGGGCCGTTCCTCACCGAACGACGGAAGAGGACCCGCCCCATGGACCTGGCACAGGACCTGACACAGCTGCTCGACGACCCCCGCCCCTTCGCGCTGCTCCGCCGCCGCACCCCGGGCCGCGCCGAGGACACGGTGGAGGTGCTGATCGGCCCGGTCACCGCCCGTGAGCGGCTGGCCGACCTGCCCGGCGAGGGCCTGGCGCTGATCCCGTTCCGGCAGATCCGCGAGCGCGGCTTCGACGTCCGCGACGACGGCACCCCGCTGCTGGTGCTGACGCCCGAGGAGTCGTACGAGATCCCGCTGGAGGCCGCCCTGCGGTCGCTGCCCGGCCACGACGTGCGGGTCGAGGGCGGCGGCTTCGACGTCGGCGACGAGGAGTACGGCGAGATCGTCGCCCGGGTGCTGCGGGACGAGATCGGCCGGGGCGAGGGCGCGAACTTCGTGATCCGGCGGACGTACGAGGGCTCCGTGCCGGGGTTCGGGCGCGCGGACGCCCTCGCGCTGTTCCGGCGGCTGCTGGAGGGTGAGCGCGGCGCGTACTGGACCTTCGTCGTGCACACCGGGGACCGGGCGGGCGGGCGGACACTGGTGGGGGCCAGTCCGGAGGTGCATGTCCGGATGTCCGGCGGCACGGTCGTCATGAACCCCATCAGCGGCACCTACCGCTATCCGGACGGCGGGCCGACGCCGGAGCACCTGCTGGACTTCCTCGCCGACGGCAAGGAGACGGAGGAGCTCTCCATGGTCGTCGACGAGGAACTGAAGATGATGTGCACCGTCGGCGACCGGGGCGGCGTGGTCGTCGGACCGCGGCTGAAGGAGATGGCGCACCTCGCGCACACCGAGTACGAGCTGCGCGGGAGGTCCTCCCTGGACGTGCGGGAGGTGCTCAGGGAGACCATGTTCGCGGCGACGGTCACCGGCTCGCCGGTGCAGAACGCCTGCCGGGTCATCGAGCGGTACGAGCCCGCCGGGCCGGACGGCTCCGGGCGCGGCTACTACGCGGGCGCGCTGGCTCTGCTCGGGCGGGACGGCGGGGGCGCGCAGACCCTGGACTCCCCCATCCTGATCCGCACCGCCGACATCTCGGCGGACGGCCGGCTGCGGGTGCCGGTCGGGGCGACCCTGGTCCGCGGCTCGGACCCGGCGGGCGAGGTGGCGGAGACCCACGCCAAGGCGGCGGGCGTGCTGGCCGCCCTCGGGGTGCGGCCCGCCCGGCCGCGCGGCGAGGAGGCCAGGCCCCGGCTCGCCGACGACCCGCGTGTGCGGGCCGCGCTGGACGGGCGCCGCTCGGCGCTGGCGCCGTTCTGGCTGCGGATGCGGGAGCCGGCCGCGGCCGGCGGTGAGCACGCGCTGGTGGTGGACGCCGAGGACACCTTCACGGCGATGCTGGCGCACGTGCTGCGCTCGGGCGGCCTGGAGGTGACCGCGCGGCGCCACGACGAGCCGGGGCTGCGCGAGGCCGTGCGCGCGCACGAGGGGCCGGTCGTCCTCGGTCCGGGCCCGGGGAACCCCGCCGACCCGTCCGACCCGAGGATGCGGTTCCTGCGGGACCTGACGGCCACCGTGCTGCGGGAGCACCGGCACGGGGTGCTCGGCGTCTGCCTCGGGCACGAGCTGATCGCGGCCGCCCTGGGGCTGGACCTCGTGCGCAAGCAGGTGCCGTACCAGGGCGCGCAGACCACGGTCGACCTGTTCGGACGGCCGCAGACGGTCGGTTTCTACAACAGCTTCACCGCGTACTGCGACGACGGGGCGGCACGGGAGCTGGCCGCGCACGGTGTGGAGGTGAGCCGGGCGGAGAACGGCGAGGTGCACGCGCTCAGGGGTCCCGGGTTCGCCGGGGTGCAGTTCCATCCGGAGTCGGTGCTGAGCCTGGACGGCGCGGCGGTGCTGCGGGAGCTGATCGCCGGCCTGCGCACGACGGACACGCCCGCGGCACGGTGAGGCGGGGTGGGCGCGGTGGGGCGGGCGCGGTGAGGTGGGCGCGGCGGGCCGCCCGGGGTCGCGGACCCCGGGCGGCCCGTCCGGCCGGTCAGCCGAAGAACACCCCGACCTCCTCGTACAGCGTGGGGTCGACCGTCTTCAGCTTCGCCGTCGCCTCGGCGATCGGGACGCGCACGATGTCGGTGCCGCGCAGGGCGACCATCTTGCCGAAGTCCCCGTCGCGCACGCAGTCGATGGCGTGCAGTCCGAAGCGGGTGGCGAGCCAGCGGTCGAAGGCGCTGGGGGTGCCGCCGCGCTGGATGTGCCCGAGCACGGTGGTGCGCGCCTCCTTGCCGGTGCGCTTCTGGATCTCCTTGGCCAGCCACTCGCCGACCCCGGACAGCCGTACGTGCCCGAAGGAGTCGAGCGTCCCGTCCTTGAGGACCACGTCCCCGTCCTTGGGCATGGCGCCCTCGGCGACGACGACGATCGGCGCGTACGACGCCTTGAAGCGGGAGGCGATCCAGTCGCACACCTGGTCGAGGTCGAAGCGCTGCTCGGGGATGAGGATGACGTTGGCGCCGCCGGCGAGGCCCGAGTGCAGGGCGATCCAGCCCGCGTGCCGGCCCATCACCTCGCACACCAGCACCCGCATGTGGGACTCGGCGGTGGTGTGCAGCCGGTCGATGGCCTCGGTGGCGATGCCGACGGCGGTGTCGAAGCCGAAGGTGTAGTCGGTGGCGGACAGGTCGTTGTCGATGGTCTTGGGCACGCCGACGCAGGGCACCCCGTACTCGTCGGAGAGCCGGGCGGCGACGCCCAGGGTGTCCTCGCCGCCGATCGCGATGAGCGCCTCGACCTCCTGCTTGGCCAGGTTCTCCTTGATGCGGCGGATGCCGTTCTCCAGCTTGAGCGGGTTGGTCCGCGAGGAGCCGAGGATGGTGCCGCCGCGGGGCAGGATGCCGCGCACCGCGGGGATGTCGAGACGGATGGCGTCGCCTTCGAGCGGCCCGCGCCAGCCGTCCCGGAAACCGACGAAGTCGTAGCCGTACTCCTGCACGCCCTTGCGGACGACGCCCCGGATGACGGCGTTGAGCCCGGGGCAGTCGCCGCCTCCGGTCAGTACTCCGACCCGCATGGAAATGTCCCTTCGCAGCGATGGCCTGACGCTCAGTCACGGTAGTGGTGATGTGCGTCACACGGCGAGAGGCCGGAAGGGCGATTCCGGTGAATTGTCGGGAAGCGGATCGGTCGCCCGCTTCACTCGTCGTCGAGGCCCCGCTCGATGGCGTAGCGCACCAGCTCCACCCTGTTGTGCAGCTGGAGCTTGCCGAGGGTGTTCTGGACGTGGTTCTGCACGGTGCGGTGGGAGATGACGAGGCGTTCGGCGATCTGCTTGTAGCTCAGGCCCTTGGCGACCAGCCTCAGCACCTCGGTCTCCCGGTCCGTCAGACGGGGCGCGTCCGGGGCGCCGGCGTCCCGGGCCGGCGCCGGCTCGGAGGCGAGCCGGCGGTACTCGCCGAGCACCAGTCCGGCGAGGCCCGGGGTGAACACCGGATCGCCGACGGCGGTCCGCCGCACCGCGTCCAGGAGTTCGCCGGTGGAGGCCGACTTGAGCAGGTAGCCGGTCGCGCCGGACTTCACGGCCTCCAGGACGTCGGCGTGCTCCCCGCTGGCGGACAGCACGAGGACGCGCAGGGCCGGGTTGTGGGCGACGAGCTCCTTGCACACCTGGACACCGGGCTTGGCGGGCAGGTTGAGGTCCAGGACGAGGACGTCGGGCCCGGCCGCCTTGGCGCGGCGGACGGCCTGTTCGCCGTCCCCGGCGGTGGCGACCACCTCGAAGCCGGACTCGGCCAGGTCGCGGGCGACCGCGTCGCGCCACATGGGGTGGTCGTCGACCACCATGACCCTGAGCGGTCCCCGCCCTCCGTGCTGTTCCTGCTGGTCCCCCCGTCCGTGCTGGTCCTGCTGACCGTGCTGGTCCTGCTGCCGCGTCATCGCTTCTCCGCCTTCCCCCGCGCCTTCCCGGCGTCCTTCGGTACTTTCAGCTCGACTTCCGTGCCCTGCCCGGGGACCGAGATCAGCTCGGCGCCGCCGCCCAGGTCGCGCAGCCGTCCCCGGATCGACTGGGCCACCCCGAGCCGCCCCTCCCCCTCGGCCTGGGCGAGCCGGCCCTCGGGGATGCCGGGGCCGTCGTCCCGGACGGTGACGACGATCTCGCCGGGCTCGTCCTCCAGCAGGATCCAGGCGCGCGCCTCCGCGCCGGCGTGCGCGCGCACGTTGTCCAGGGCCGCGCCCACCGCGGCGGCCAGCTCCCGTGCCGCGGCCGGGGGCAGCGGCACCGGGGCGCCGGGCTCGGCGAGGCTGACGCGGGCTCCGGCGTACGGGGCGAGCAGGGTGCGCAGGTCGACGGGGCCGTCGTCGTCCGGCTCCTCGACCGCGTGGACCAGCGCGCCGTCCGCCGCGTCCCGCGAGACGCGGGAGACGGGCAGCAGACCGCCGGAGACCAGGGTGCGCAGCGCGACCTCCTGCTCGCCGGCGAGCCGGCCCAGCTCGGCCGCCTCGCCGCCGACCACCGCGCCCCGCCGCTGCACCATCGCCAGCACCTGGAGCACGCCGTCGTGGATGTCCCGGGCCAGCCGTTCCCGCTCGCGGGTGGCGGCCTCGATCTCCAGGGCGCGGGCGAGGGTGCGCTCGGAGGCGCGGGCGACCTCCACGACGTAGCCGATGGCGAGGGCGGCGACCCAGACCAGGACCACGTTGTGCACGGTGTCCCGGGTCGGGGCGCCCCGCTCGATCAGGTTGGCGGCGGCGACGGGCGTGGAGGCGAGGGCGGCCCAGCGCCAGCCGCCCTTGAGGGCGAAGGCGAGCACCGAGCCCGCGGTCCATATCGACGGCAGGGTCGGGCCGTCGCCCGCGATCCGCTCGTGGCTGTCGACGAGCGGGGTGAGCAGGATGCCGGACAGGGCGACGGTCAGGTCGGCGGCCAGGAACCGCCGCGTGCAGCGGGCCGCGCCCGACACCAGGGGCAGCGTGGCGAGGGTCCAGACGGCGAGGACCGCGTAGTAGACGAGGGCGATCCAGGGGCGCACGAAATGGCTGTAGCCGGTGGCCGCCAGACCGGTCGCGTACAGCATCGCCAGCACGCGGTAGCCGGACAGGGCACGCCACAGGGGCAGCTCCACCGACATCCGCATGACCCGTTCACGCCTGGGCATGCCCCCGCCCCCCTGGTTCCCCGTGTGTCCGGCTACCCCTCGGTGCCGTGTGCCTTGTCGGCCTTCCCGGCCTTCTCCGCCTGCTCGGCTTCCTTCGCCGCCTTCGCGGCCTCCGCGATCTGCCGCTTGGCGACGGTCGCGTAGACGTCGACGTACTCCTGGCCGGAGAGCTTCATGATCTCGTACATGACCTCGTCGGTCACCGCGCGCAGCACGAACCGGTCGTGGTCCATGCCGTGGTAGCGGCTGAAGTCCAGGGGCTTGCCGATGCGGATGCCGGGACGCATCAGCTTCGGCATCACCTGGCCGGGCGGCTGGATCTTCTCGGTGTCGATCATCGCCACCGGGATGACCGGGGCGCCGGTGGCGAGCGCCACGCGCGCGAGGCCGCCGGGCTTGCCCCGGTACAGACGGCCGTCGGGCGAGCGGGTGCCCTCCGGGTAGATGCCGAACAGCTCGCCGCGCCTGAGCACCTCGATGCCGCTCTTGATCGCCGCCTCGCCGGCGCCGCGCGCCCCGGAGCGGTCCACCGGGAGCTGTCCGACGCCCTTGAAGAAGGCAGCGGTCAGGCGCCCCTTCACGCCGGGGGTGGTGAAGTACTCGGCCTTCGCGATGAAGGTGACCTTGCGGTCGAGCATGGTGGGCAGGAAGAACGAGTCCGAGAAGGACAGGTGATTGCTCGCCAGGATGGCGGGGCCTTCGTCCGGAATGTTCTCCAGACCCTCCACCCAGGGCCTGAAGGCGAGCTTCAGCGGTCCCCCGATGGCGACCTTCATCGTGCCGTACAACACCCGTGTGCCTCCTGTTTGCGTCGGTCAGACCTTAACCCGGTCCGCGGCCAATGACGCCGACGACCCTGGTCGGTGTCAGTGCGGTCGCGTACGGTGAGGCACATCCGCCAGTTCTTCACGCCTCTTTCAGGAATGGAGTCCGTCAGGTGCCGGTCCTTCCCGGAGCCGAGCCGTACCGCCACGAAGGCGGGGAGGTGGGTGTCCTCCTCTGCCACGGCTTCACCGGCTCGCCTCAGTCATTGCGCCCCTGGGCGGAGCATCACGCGGCACACGGCCTGACCGTGTCGCTGCCGCTGCTGCCCGGACACGGCACCCGCTGGGAGGACCTCGCGGTCACGGGCTGGCAGGACTGGTACGCGGAGGTGGACCGCGCGCTGCGGCTGCTCTCCGACCGGTGCTCCACGGTGTTCGTCGCGGGTCTGTCGATGGGCGGCGCCCTGGCCCTCAGGCTGGCGGCCCGGCACGGCGAGAGCGTCGCCGGGGTGATCGTGGTCAATCCCGCGAACCGTGTGCACGGCCTCGCCGCGTACGCCCTCCCGGTGGCCCGGCATCTGGTGCGCTCCACGAAGGGCATCGCGAGCGACATCGCCGCCGAGGGCGTCCAGGAGCTGGGCTACGACCGGGTGCCGCTCGCGGCGGCGCACTCGCTGCGGGAGTTCCTGCGCCGCACGGACGGCGAGCTGCCCCAGGTCACGCAGCCGCTGCTGCTGCTGCACAGCGCCCAGGACCACGTGGTTCCGCCGGCCGACTCGGCCCGGGTGCTGAGCCGGGTGTCGTCCGCGGACGTCACCGAGAGTGTGCTGGAACAGAGCTTCCACGTCGCGACGTTGGACCATGACGCGGACCGGATCTTCGAGGAGAGTCTTGCTTTCATCGGCCGGCTCGCACCCGGTGCCGGAACGAGCAAGGAAGGGACGGCCGCAGTTGGCTGAGCACGGCTCCGACCGCGAGGGCCGCGAGGAACGCGACCCCGACGACCAGGGGGTGCCCTTCGACGAGGACGCCGCCTGGAAGGCGATCGTGGCGGGATACGGCGAGGAGCCGCCGGACCCGCCGGGTTCCCGGCCGTTCCGGCCGGTGGAGGATCTCGCGCTGCTGGAGAACGATCTCCCGGCGAAGGGCGCGGAGAGCGGCAAGGGCCCCGAGGGCGCCCGGAGCGGCGAGAGCGCCGAGAGGACGAAGAAGACCGAGAACGCCGAGCACACGGAGCACGCCGGGAACACCGGGAGCGCCGGGAGCACCGGGAGCACCGGGAAGACGGAGAGCACCGAGGGTGCCGAGGGCGCCGCGAGCCCGGGGCGCGCCGACGGCGGCGAGGAGCCGGCGCCGGTACGGCCGCTGGGCGGCTCGGTGTCCTTCGCGCCCGGTGTCGGCCCGCGCGACCACATCGCGCCGGAGGGGTCCGAGGACGACTTCGACGAGGACGACGAGGGGCACTTCGTGCCGCCCGAGCCGCCGCCGCTGCCGTCGGCCGACACGACGGCCAGGTTCGCCTGGCTCGGGGTGGTCGGCGGGCCCGTCCTGCTGCTGCTCGCCGTGCTGCTCGGCTGGGAGATGACCTGGTGGCTCGCCACCGCCGGCATCGGCGGCTTCCTCGGCGGGTTCGTCACGCTCGTGACGCGCATGCGGACGGACGACGACGATGACGACGACCCGGGGCGCGGGGCCGTGGTCTGAGGGCGGGAACCGGGGCTCGGGGCCGGCGCCCCGGAAGGGCGCTCCGGCTCCGGCCCGGCTGCGGCTCCGGGCCGGGCCCGCGGGGTTCCCGCCCGGCGCCCCGGACCCCGGACCCCGAGGGGCCTAGCGGGCCGGGATCCTGAGGGCGGCGAGGACCGGAAGGTGGTCCGTGGCCGCCCTCAGGTCCGTCTCCGTGACGCCGGGCAGCCCCAGGGGCACCCCGCAGCCGAGGACCTCGACGCCCTTGGTGGCGAAGAGGGCGTCGATGCGCCGGTGGGGGCGCCCTGAGTCCCAGGTGTGCTCACCGCCCCAGGGGGCCGTGGCCCGGCAGTCCTGGAGGTTCCCGGCGAGGAGGCGGAACGTACGGCCCTCGGGGCCGTCGTTGAGATCGCCACCGGCCACGGCGTGCTCGACGCCGAGCCCCGCGAGCCGGTCGAGGACCGCGCCGCCCTGCTCCAGGCGCTCGTCGCTCCGGAGGCTGAGGTGGCAGCTGATCACGCCCAGCCGGACGCCCCCGAACCGTACGACGGCGGTGGCGAGGCCCCTGCGGTGCAGACCGGGGGTGAGCGGGAGCAGCACGTCCTCGGTCCGCTCGACGGTGGCCCGCAGCGAACAGAGGATCGCCGGGCCTGCGGCGGTGGCTCCGCCGGTCAGGACGACGAGGCCGGAGGCGGCGGCGAGGCGGGTGAGCTTCTTGCGCCAGCGGAAGAAGCGCGGCGCCTCCTGGACGAGGACCAGGTCGGGGGCGCAGGCGGTGATCACCCTGGCCAGGGCGTCGGTGTCGTCGCGCATCGAGCGGATGTTGTAGCCCATGACCCTGATGACCGCGGAACCGTCGGGCTCCGTGCGGGAGTTGGGGAGCAGTGGGGTTGCCATGCGGTCAATGTACGTCGCGCGGCGGCGGGGGACGGATACGACTCGGGGCGCGAGGTACGTGCGCGATGCCGGCCGGGTGAGGCCGGTCGCGCGGTTCCCCGCGCCCCTTCGGTCGGCCGTGCGGCCGTGTACCGAGCGTCGGACGTCACATGATCGGGTCGGGCTCCCGGGCCAGGTCGGCCGCGCCCACCAGGCCGGCCTTGTTGCCGAGCTGGGCCGCGATGACGTCGGCCACCGGGCGCCAGTTGCCGCCGACCAGCCAGCGCTTGTAGGACTTGCGGATCGGGTCCAGGACCAGCTCGCCCTCGTCGGAGAGGCCGCCGCCGACGATGAAGGCGGACGGGTCGAAGAGCGAGGCGAGGTCGGCCAGACCGGCGCCGGCCCAGCGGGCCAGCTCGCGGTAGGAGTCCACGGCCACCGGGTCGCCCTGGCGGGCGGCCATCGAGATGTGCTTGCCCTCGATGCCGTCGGGGGTGCCGTCGCCGAGGCCGAGCAGCACCTCGGCGTTCTCCGGGGTGGCGTTGGCGCGCTGCTTGGCGTAGCGGACCAGGGCGCGGCCGGAGGCGTACTGCTCCCAGCAGCCCTGCGAGCCGCAGCCGCACAGCAGGCCGTCCGGGACCATCCGGATGTGGCCGAACTCGGCGGCCACGCCGAAGTGGCCGCGGCGCAGCTTGTTGCCGATGATGATGCCGCCGCCCAGGCCCGTACCGAGCGTGATGCAGATCACGTTGCGGTGGCCCTTGCCGGCGCCGAACTTGTACTCGCCCCAGGCCGCGGCGTTGGCGTCGTTCTCGACCACGACGGGGAGGCCCACACGGGCCTCGACCTTCTCCTTGAGCGGTTCCTGGCGCCAGTCGATGTTGGGCGCGAAGTACACGGTGGAGCGCTGCCGGTTCACGTATCCGGC
The DNA here is from genome assembly GCF_044747185.1 of Streptomyces sp. NPDC090108. Lineage (NCBI taxonomy): Bacteria > Bacillati > Actinomycetota > Actinomycetes > Kitasatosporales > Streptomycetaceae > Streptomyces > Streptomyces sp. NPDC090108. The sequence goes on along the minus strand of NZ_JBIVDQ010000005.1, from coordinate 501,888 downwards.
GGCGCCGATGCCCACACCGACGATCTCGTGCCCGGCGCGCGCGCCCTCCACGGCCGAGGCGATGGCGTCCACGATGCCCTCGGGCGTGGTGGGGGTCGGCACCTTGAAGGTCGAGAGGATGTTGCCTTCCTCGTCGACCACGCCGGCCGCGATCTTCGTGCCGCCGATGTCGACGCCGATGGTGAGTCCCATAAATCCCTCAGTTCCGGTCGAGCCCCGCTATGGCCAACCGTACCCGAGGCCCTGCCGGTACAGACCTTCAGTCCAGGTCGATGCGCTCTCCCGGTCCCGTGCCCTCGCCCCGGTCGCGGTGCGGGCCGGGGCCGTCGCCGTCCTCGGCGCGCGGTCCGGCGGGGCCGGCGCTCCAGCGGTGCTCCTGGGCCTGGACGGCCGAACGGTAGGCGGCCAGCAGTTCACCGCCGGCCGCGGCGAGATGGCCGAAGACGTCCGGGTTGCGCTCTATGACGGGCTCGACGGCGGCCTTCGCCTGCTGGACGACCTGCCGCACCACCTGCTGGGCGGCGGGTCCGGCCACGGCTCCGAGGAGCGGGGAGTTCAGGCCGGACAGCTTGTCGGCCACCGTGTCCATGAGCTTCTTCAGCTCTTCGGCGGCGGAGCCGGGGGGCGGCCCGTAGGCGTCGCGGCGGCGGTTCTTCTCCTCCGCGAGGTCCTCGGCGCAGGCCGTGGCCCAGGCGTCGGCGTCGGTCGCCCGCGCCTGCTCTTCCTCGGGGGGACCGGATGCGGGGCGCTCTTCGCTCATGGCGGACTCCTGACTACGGTTCGCACCTCCGACGTTACCCGAACGGCGGTACGCGGTTCACCGTCCGCGGGCGGGCCACAGCGCGGGATCGGGGGCGAAGCGGACCCGCAGCTCCCCCTCCAGCAGCCCGGCGCCCGCGACGGTGCAGCGCCGCAGGGCGGACGGCAGGGACACGATCCGGCGGAAGGGACCGGCGGTGATCACCAGTTCGTCGCCGCGCCGTACGAGATCGAGTTCGTCCCGTATCGCGCCGGGCAGCGGGATGTGCCAGACGAGCACGCCGTCGTCGGCGAGCCGGTCGGCGACGGGCCACTCGACCGGGGCGGGCGCGGGGTTGACGCCGGGCACGGCGAGGGCGGCCAGGTCGTCGGCGCCGTGCGGGTCGCGGCCGAGGTGCGCGGCGGTGTGCAGGGCGTACGGCAGGTGCGGGTCCGCCCAGTCGTCCAGGGCCTTGCGCTGCTGGGCGAGGGGCCCGGACAGCCAGGAGTCGGCGGCGGCCTCGGGCAGGACGCGGTTGGCCACGAGGGTCTCGGTGCGCAGGCCGCGCAGGGCGAGGCCGAGGACCGCGGTACGGACGGCCTCGGTGCCGGCCGGGCCGGGTTCGGCGACCAGGGTCACGGCGGTGTGCGGGTCGGTGAGGACGGCCTCGACGGCGGCCAGCTCGACGTCCCAGCGCGCCGCGGTCTCGTAGAGCCAGTCGGCGGGCATGGGGACGCCCGCGAGGCGGCCGAGGACGGGGCGCAGGGAGCGGGCGACCTGCCGCTCGGGCGGGAGCAGGCGGCGCAGGTAGCGGCGCAGTTCCTCCGGCAGGGCGAGCAGGGCCAGGGCCTGCGGCAGGGCCGGCAGGTCGACGACGAGGACGTCGTAGCGCTCGCAGAGGGCGGCGTCCCTGAGCGCCCGCAGGAAGGACAGCTCCTCGGCGCCGGGCAGCGGGGTGACCTCCTCGGCGTCCAGGCGTGCGGCGCCGAGCAGTTCGAGGACGTTCGCGGCGCGGCCCTGGAAGGCCGTGAGGTCCTGCTGGAAGCGCTCGGCCGCGTCGGGCCGCCAGGCGGTCAGCCGCTCACCGGCCTCGGTGGGCGTGGCTCCCGTGGCGGTGCCCAGCGCCGCGCCGAGCGTGTCGGCGCGGTCGGCGCTGAGGACGAGCGTGCGAAGGCCCTCGCGGGCCGCGGCCAGCGCGGTGCCGGCGGCCACTGTCGTACGGCCGCCGCCGCCCGGGCCCGTGATCAGGATGGTGCGCATGAGGGTGAACGGTAACGGAGGCGGGGCGGCGCCCCGTGCCGCCTTCTCCGCGTCCGGCCCGGGCCGGGGGGCGAGGGGGCCGGACTAGCTGTCCGACTCCACGCGCTTCTTCAGGCCGGCCAGGGCGCGGTCGATGATGACCTTCTCCGCCTTGCGCTTGATCATGCCGAGCATGGGGATCTTGACGTCGACGGTGAGGCGGTAGGTGACCTCGGTGGCGCCCGGGCCCGCGGGCCGCAGCAGGTAGGTGCCGTCCAGCGAGCGCAGCATCTGCGACTTCACCAGGGTCCAGGAGACCTCGTGCTCGCCGGTCCAGGTGTAGGCGAGGGTCTGGTCGTCCTTGATGGCGCCGGCGTCCATGACGAGCCGGACCTGCTCGGCGCGGCCCTGCGCGTCGGCGGCGAGGACCTCCGCCTCCTTGACCTCGCCGGTCCAGTCCGGGTAGCGGGCGAAGTCGGCGATCACCGCCATGACGTCGGCCGGGGCCGCCTCGATCGTGATGCTCGAACTGGTGTGTTCCGCCATCGCCGTGGCTCCTCCAGAGGCTGACCGAAGAGACGTCATTCTCGCGCGCGGGCTGCGCACGTGTGTGCAGCGTGAAGGCTACCGCGCCGCCGGCCCGCCCCCTTCACCCGCGTCCGGCTTCACCACTCGAGGACCCACGGTGTGCCCGAGCCGGCGAAGTGCCCCACGTTCACGCACTCGGTCGAGCCGATCCGCATCCGCCGCGCCAGCGGCTGGTGGACGTGGCCGAAGAGGGAGTACCGGGGCCGGGTGCGGCGGATCGCCTCCAGCAGGGCCCGGCTGCCGCGCTCGAAACGGCGCGCGACGGTGTCGTAGACCAGTTCCGGCACCTCCGGCGGGATGTGCGTGCACAGCACGTCGACCTCGCCGACCGCCTCGATCTTCGCGGCGTATTCCTCGTCGTCGATCTCGTACGGCGTCCGCATCGGCGTGCGCAGGCCGCCGCCGACGAAACCGAAGGTCCAGCCGCCGATCTCGACCCGTTCGCCGTCCAGCACGGTGGTGCCGGGGCCCGCGTACTCCCGCCACAGCGGCGGCATGTCGACGTTGCCGTAGGTGGCATAGGTGGGGACGGGGAACGCGGCGAACAGCTCGGCGTACTGCCGGCGCACCGCCTCCTCGATCGCCGTACGGCGGTCGGTGCCGAGGCCCGCCCACAGCCGGGCGCCGAACTCCCGGGCCTCCTCGAAGCGGCGCGCGGTGCGCAGTTCCACGATGCGGTGGGCGTTCTCCTCGCCGAAGAGCTCGGGGAAGATGCCGCGCGAGTGGTCGTGGTAGTCGAGGAAGAGGACGAGATCGCCCAGACAGAGCAGGGCGTCCGCGCCCTCGCCGGCCCGTGCCAGATCGCGGGCGTTGCCGTGCACGTCGCTGACCACATGGACACGGTTCGTGCGTCCGCCGTCGCGTGTGAATGCCATGGTGATCAAGGGTAGGCGTGTGCGGTGTACGTGAACAGTGGCGGTCCGGCCTGCGGTTACTCGCCGGTCGGTCAGGTCGTGGACTACTGTGCGGCTGGGAAGCCCAAGCTGTGTGACGCAGCGAACATCTCGCCCGGAACCCCTGTCGTGGGGGCCATACCGGCGGGTAACGTCCGGGCAGTCCACTCGTGCTCTGGATTTCGACAAGTGAAGTTCCGGGCACCAGCCCCGAGCCTTGGACCGCACCGTCGCATCACACACCGTCGTGGCGCCGGCGCCCTATGAGGAGCAGCAGTCTTGCGCGAGTTCAGCCTTCCGGCTTTGTACGAGGTCCCTGCGGACGGAAATCTGACCGACATCGTCCGCAGAAACGCCGCGCAGCACCCTGACGTCGCCGTGATCGCCCGCAAGGCGGGAGGCGCCTGGCAGGATGTGACGGCCCGCCAGTTCCTGGCCGAGGTGCACTCCGCCGCCAAGGGTCTGATCGCCGCCGGTGTGCAGCCCGGCGACCGTATCGGCCTGATGTCGCGTACCCGTTACGAGTGGACGCTGCTGGACTTCGCGATCTGGAGCGCGGGCGCGGTCACCGTGCCGGTGTACGAGACCAGCTCGCCGGAGCAGGTGCAGTGGATCCTGTCCGACTCGGGCGCGACCGCCTGCGTCGTGGAGCTGGACGGCCACGCGGCCGCCGTGGAGTCGGTGCGCGAGTCGCTGCCCGCCCTCAAGCACGTCTGGCAGATCGAGGCCGGCGGCATCGAGGAGCTGGGCCGGCTCGGCCAGGACGTGTCGGACGCGACCGTGAACGAGCGCAGCTCGCTCGCCAAGGCCGACGACGCGGCGACGATCGTCTACACGAGCGGCACCACCGGGCGCCCCAAGGGATGTGTGCTCACCCACCGCAGCTTCCTCGCCGAGTGCGGGAACATCGTGGAGCGGCTGCGGCCGCTGTTCCGCACCGGGGAGTGCTCCATCCTGCTCTTCCTGCCGCTCGCGCACGTCTTCGGGCGGGTGGTGGAGATCGCCCCGATGATGGCGCCGATCAAGCTCGGCTGCGTCCCGGACATCAAGAACCTCACCGACGAGCTGTCGGCGTTCCGCCCGACGATGATCCTCGGCGTCCCGCGCGTTTTCGAGAAGGTCTACAACTCGGCGCGGGCCAAGGCCCAGGCGGACGGCAAGGGCGCGATCTTCGACAAGGCGGCGGACACCGCGATCGCCTACAGCAGGGCGCTGGACACCCCGGCGGGCCCGTCGCTGAAGCTGCGGCTGAAGCACAGGGTCTTCGACAAGCTGGTCTACGGCAAGCTGCGCGCGGTGCTCGGCGGCCGGGGCGAGTACGCCATCTCCGGCGGTGCCCCCCTCGGCGAGCGGCTCGGCCACTTCTTCCGCGGCATCGGCTTCACCGTGCTGGAGGGCTACGGCCTGACCGAGTCCTGCGCGGCGACCACGTTCAACCCCTGGGACCGGCAGAAGATCGGCACGGTCGGCCAGCCGCTGCCCGGCTCGGTGGTGCGCATAGCGGACGACGGCGAGGTGCTGCTGCACGGCGAGCACCTGTTCCGGGAGTACTGGAACAACCCGGCCGCCACCGCCGAGGCGCTCGCCGACGGCTGGTTCCACACCGGTGACATCGGCACCCTCGACGAGGACGGCTATCTGCGGATCACCGGCCGCAAGAAGGAGATCATCGTCACCGCGGGCGGCAAGAACGTGGCCCCGGCCGTGATCGAGGACCGCATCCGGGCGCACGCGCTGGTCGCGGAGTGCATGGTGGTGGGCGACGGGCGGCCGTTCGTCGGCGCGCTGGTCACCATCGACGACGAGTTCCTCGGCCGCTGGGCCGCGGACCACGGCAAGCCGTCCGGCTCCACGGCGGCGGCGCTGCGGGACGACCCGGACCTGCTCGCGGCGATCCAGACGGCGATCGACGACGGCAACGCTGCGGTGTCGAAGGCCGAGTCGGTGCGCAAGTTCCGTGTCCTCGCCTCGCAGTTCTCGGAGGAGTCGGGCCATCTCACGCCGTCGCTGAAGCTGAAGCGGAACGTGGTGGCGAAGGACTACGCGGACGAGATCGAGGCGCTGTACACGAAGTAGCCTCCCGGCGCCCGCGGTTGCCCGCACGCGAAAAGGAGCGGCCCCCTCACGACGAGGGGGCCGCTCCTTTCGCGCGTACGGCGGGACGGGCGCCGCGCCGGGCTGGGCCGGGCTGGGCTGGGCGGCGAAGGCGGCAGAGGCGGCGGCGGAGACCCGCACCGACCGCCGGCCACCAGCGGCGGACCGCCGACCGCGGACCGCCGTTCTACAGCAGCGTCCTGAGCTTCTCCGCGAGCAGGTCCCAGCGCCACTTCTCCTCGACCCAGCGGCGGCCCCGCTCGCCCATCCGGCGGCGCAGCCCGGCGTCGCCGAGGAGGACGGTGATGCGCTCGGCGGTGTCGGCGGGCTCGCCGCCCCTGACCACCCAGCCGGTCTCGCCGTCGAGCACGGCGTCGGGCGCGCCGCCCGAGTCGCCGGCGACGACGGGGAGCCCGGTGGCGGACGCTTCCAGGTAGACGATGCCGAGGCCCTCGACGTCGAGGCCGCCGCGCCGGGTGCGGCAGGGCATGGCGAAGACGTCACCGGCGCCGTAGTGCGCGGGCAGTTCGGACCAGGGCACCGCGCCGGTGAAGCGCACGGAGGCCTCGACGCCGGTCTCCCGGGCGAGCCGGCGCAGGTCGCGCTCGTAGGGTCCGCCGCCGACGACCAGCAGCACGGCGTCGGGCTCGGCGGCCAGGATGCGGGGCATCGCCAGGATCAGGGTGTCCTGCCCCTTCCTCGGCACCAGCCGGGAGACGCACACGACGACCGGGCGGTCGGTGAGCCCGAGCCGCGCGCGGACCTCGTCGCCGCCCGAGCCGGGGTGGAAGGTCTTCTCGTCGACCCCGGGCGGCAGCTGAGTCATCCGGGCGGCGGCCGCGGGGCTCAGCGCGCCGGCGATCCGGGAGCGGGTGTACTCGCCGAGGTAGGTGATCGTGTCGGTGGAGTCCCCGATCCGGCGCAGCAGCCCGCGCGCGGCGGGCAGCTGGGCCCAGCCGGCCTCGTGCCCGTGGGTGGTCGCCACGAGCCGTTCGGCGCCGGCCCGGCGCAGCGCGGGTGCCATGAGGCCGAGCGGCGCGGCGGCGCCGAACCACACGGAGGTGCAGCCGTGCTCGCGCAGCAGCCCGGCCGCCCGCCGGGTCGCCGCGGGCGTGGGCAGCAGCATCGTCGTACGGTCGCGTACGACGGTGAAGGGCTGCTCGGCGTCGAAGGCGGCCGTGGCCCGGGCGCCCTCCTCGCCGCGCTTCCAGGTGGAGGCGTAGACGACCAGCCGGTCCGGGTCCAGGCGCAGCGCCATGTTGTGCAGGAAGGCCTGGATGCCGCCGGGGCGGGGCGGGAAGTCGTTGGTCACGATCAGGGTCTTGTGCATCGCCGCCGACCCTACCGAACCGGGCGCCCCGCACCCGGAGCGAGCGACCCGGTGGCACGCCCGGGGGCGGGCAGGACATCATGTGACCGGCGGCGCGGAACCGGACGGCGGGGGAACACGTGGAGACGAGGACCTCCGGGCGGTCCTGGGCATGGCTGCTCGTGACCTGGGCGGTGACCCGTGCGGTGCTGCTGCTCCTGGTGTTCCGGGTGTACGTCGTCCCGGGCCCCGACGTCACCTCGGACGTGTCGGTGATCTACCGGCAGTGGTACGACGTCCTGCGCCAAGGAACGTTTCCGCTGGACGACGAGACCTGGCAGTACCCGCCCGTCGCCGCGCTCGCGATCCTCTCCCCCGCCGTGCTGCCGTTCCTGAGCTACCCGCACGCCTTCTACGTGCTGGCGTTCCTCGCGGACGCCGCCGTGCTGGCCCTGCTGGTGTACACGGGCCGGCGTCCGGGCCGCTCCGCGCGCGGGGCCTGGGTGTGGACGGCGGGCGTCCCGCTGCTCGGCCCGACGGTGTACGCCCGGTACGACGTGATGGTGACCGCCGTGGCGGTGGCTGCGCTGCTCGCCGGGGTGGGGCGTCCCCGGGTGCTGGGCGCGCTGGCCGCGGCCGGGGCCCTGCTGAAGGTGTGGCCGGCGCTGCTGCTGGCGGGCGCCTTCCGGCGCCGGCCGTGGGCGTCGGCGGTGGTGGTGGCGGCCGGGCTGACGGCGCTGTCCGCGGTGTCGATGCCGGGCGCGTTCGCCTTCCTGTCCTTCCAGCAGGAGCGCGGCACCGAGGTGGAGTCGCTGGGCGCGCTGGTCTTCCATGTGGCCCGGCACTTCGGCTGGCAGGGGCAGACGCTGCTGAACTACGGGTCGATCGAGTTCCTCGGCCCGTACGTCGGCGTGGTCAGCACCGCCGCGCTGGCGCTGACCGGAGGGGCGTTCGGCTGGCTGCTGCTGTGGCGGCTGCGGGCGACCCGCACGACCCCGCACACGCTCGCCGACGCCGCGTTCACCGCGGTGCTGCTGTTCACGGTCACCAGCCGGGTGATCAGCCCGCAGTACCTGGTGTGGCTGATCGGCCTGGCCGCGGTGTGCCTGTGCTTCCGGGCGAGCCGGATGGCGCCGCCGGCCGTCATGGTGGTCGTGGCGTCGCTGGTGACGGTCCTGGAGTTCCCGCTGGGCTTCATCCACGTGGTGACGAGCGACTGGTACGGCATCGCCCTGCTGGCCGTGCGCAACGGCCTCCTGGTCGCGGCCTCCCTCTCGGCCGCCCGCCGCCTCTGGGCGTCCACGGTCGCCCCGCTGACGCCCCCCACGATCCCCCCTCAGGCCACCCGGGCGAAGAACACCCCGGTCTCCTCCTGAACCCGGGCCGGAGGGCTCAGGTCAGTTCGGCGCGCAGGTAGGCGTGCCATCGGTCGGTGAAGGCGGCCGGGGTGGTGTGGAGGGTCCGGGCCAGGGCGTTCTCCAGGGCGCCCGGGCGTCCGGCGTGGTCGCCGACCGCGCGGTAGAAGGCGCCGAGGCGGGCGTCGCCCCAGTGGCCGGCGATCATCCGGCAGGCCAGCCAGCCGCTCTCGTAGGCCTGGGCGAGCCGGGTCGGGTCGCTGGTGAAGCCGAAGTCCTTGTCGGTGGGGAGCGCGGCCGGGGCGTGGCCGTCCTTGACCGCGCGGGCGAGTTCCGGCGCGGCCTCGGCGGGAGTGCGGCCGGTGCCGAGGTAGCCGATCCAGTCGGCGTAGCCCTCGGAGAGCCACAGCGGGGTGGCGGCGGTGGTGTGCGCGCGGGTGGCCACATGGGTCGTCTCGTGGGTGAGCACGACCTGTTTGCCGAGGTCGCCGAGGACCGCGTACGCCTCCGGGTTGACGACCACCCGGTCGGCGGGGGCCCGGCCCGATCCGCCCGCCTCGCCGGTGGTGACGGCGGCGATGCCCCGGTAGTCGGCGGCGGAGGAGCCGAGGAGGCCGCCCATGTCCTTCAGGGAGCGCGGGACGAGGACCACGACCCGGCGGCTCCAGTCGGTGCCCCACGCGCCGGAGACGGCCGGCACGGCCCGGTCGGCGAGCCCTGCGTAGGCGCGCAGCGCCGCGGCGCCCTGTCCGGTGCCGAGGACCAGGCTGTGGGTGCCGCGCACGGCGGTGACGCCGCCCTGGTCCCACAGCTGCTGTCCGGCGTCGCGGGCGGGCCGGTCGGCGGCGACGTACCAGGTGCCGTCGGCGGCACGGCCGAGGGTGAGGACGCGGCGGACGCCGATGGGGGCCCGGTCGTAGCCGGCGATGCGGTAGCGCAGTTCGGCGTCGGCGGTGGCGCCCGGGCCGGAGCGGTGCAGGGCGGTGACCCGGTAGGTCCAGGAGGCCAGCGGCAGCGCGCGCAGCCGGGTGTACTCGGCGGCGGCGCCGGTCGTGTCGTACGCCTTCTCGTCGTGCCGGAGCAGGGCGGCCGACCGCCGGTCGAGCACCCGCTGCACCTCGGCCTTCGCCGCGTCGCCCGGGGCCTTTCCGGCGCAGCCGGACAGGGGCGCGGCGAGCAGCAGGGACAGGGCCGCCGCCAGCGCGGGCCACGTCCGCCGCACCCGCGGCGTCCGCCGCGCCTGTCCGAGAACCGCCATTTTCCGATCGTACGGCGTGGCGCGGGAGGTCAGGGCCGGGTCACCGAGGAGACGGGCATCATCCCGACCGGGTCGTAGCGCACCGGGGCCCCCGGGTAGGGCGCGTGGATGACACGGCCGTTCCCGGCGTACATCGCCACGTGGCCGGCGTCGGAGCGGTAGACGATCAGGTCGCCGGGGCGGGCCTGGGAGAGCGGGACGCGGCGGCCGGCGTTGCGCTGCTCCTGGGAGGTGCGCGGCAGATGGATGCCCGCGTGCGCGTACGACCACTGCATCAGGCCCGAGCAGTCGAAGCCGGAGGGCCCGTTCGCGCCCCACACGTAGGGGCGGCCGAGCGCGGAGCGGGCGGCGGCGAGCGCGGCCGCGGCGCGGGAGCCGGGCGCGGCGTCCCCGGCGAGGCCGGCGAGGCCGACCGGGCCGAGGCCGGCGCGGCCGGAGCGGGAGGCGCGGTCGTAGGCGGCGCGCTGCGCGGCGGGCAGGGCGTTGAGCAGCCGCCGGGCCTCGGCGAGCTTCTTCTCCACGGCCCGTTTGTGCCGGGCGACCGCCGTGCGGCTGCGCTCCAGGTCGGCGAGCTTCCCGGAGGCCTCGGCCCGCTCCTGGGCGAGTTCGCGCAGCGCGTCGCTCAACTCCCTGAGCTGTCCGGCCTGCTGGGTGTGGATCCGGTCGAGGGTGGTGGCCTTGTCGAGGTAGTCGGCGGGGTCGTCGGAGAAGAGCAGGGCGACGGCCGGGTCGACGCCGCCGGACCGGTACTGGGCGCCGGCCAGCGAACCGAGCCGCTCCCGCACGGTGTTGACGTAGGCCTGGCGGCGCGCGATGTGGTCCTGGGCGTCGCGGATCTCCCGGCGCAGGAGGTCGGCGCGCTCGTCGGCCCGGTCGTAGTCCTGGGTCGCCTTCTCGGCCTCCTCGTAGAGCCGGTCGACCTCGGCACGGGCGTCCTCGTGCGGCGAGGCGTGCGCGGGTACGGCGCCGAGCGCGGCGGCCGCGGCCGAGAGCGCGCAGAGGGCGGCGGAGCCCCGGTCGAATCCGGAGGCGGCAAGGCGGCGATGGGACCCCACGGCAGTCCTTCTGCTGGCGGACAGGTGTCGCCTCCCCGGCGCCGGGCACGGGGTGGCCCGGGTGCCGGGGAAACGGGGCAGACAGTAGCCGTGCGGAAGCGCCCGGGCCAAAGACCCGGGGGCGCGGGGAAACGCGGCGCCCCGCCGCTGACGCAGGTCACCGGCGGGGCGTGGAGTCAGTTCCGGTCGCCGGGATTCGCCCGTTCGGGCGCCTGGCGTGTCCGGTCGTGCGGGCCTGGGCGGCCGGTCAGACGTGGACGCCGAACTGGAACGGCATGTCGCTCATGGCCTCGTAGCGGACCACGGCGCCGGTGTGCGGGGCGTGCAGCACCTGGCCGTTGCCGGCGTAGAGGCCGACGTGGTGGAGGTCGCCGTAGAAGAACACCAGGTCGCCGACCTGGAGCTGGCTCATGCCCAGGTGGGGGCCGAGGGTGGTCTGCGCCTCGGAGGTGCGCGGGATGGAGACACCGGCCTGCCCGTAGGCCCACGAGGTGAGGCCCGAGCAGTCGAAGGTGGCCATGCCGGCGGTGCCGTAGGAGTACGGCTTGCCGATCTGGCTCCGGGCGGCGTTGAACGCCGCGGCGGCGCGGCCGGAGGAGGTGGCGGGGGCGCCGAGGTCGACCCGCTCGGTGGACGAGCGGCTGGCGCGCTCCTGGTCCGCGGCGAGCTTGGCCTTCTCCTTGGCGGTCAGGGTGTTGAGCAGTCGCTGGGCCTCGGCGAGCTTCGCCTTGACCTCGGACTTCTTCTTGCCCAGCTCGGTGCGGGTGGCCGAGAGGTCCTTGAGCTTCTCCGTGGCCTCGGCGCGCACCTGGGCCAGTTCGCGCTGCTTGTCCTGGACCTTCTGCAGGGCCTCGACCTGCTGGCTGCTCAACTGGTCGAGCGTGGAGGCCTTGTCGAGGTAGTCGTCCGGGTTGGAGGACAGGAAGAGCTGCACCGAGGGGTCGATGCCGCCGGAGCGGTACTGGGCCGTGGCCATCGAACCCAGGCCGTCGCGCAGCGCGTTGAGGTCCTGCTGACCGCGCGCGACGTTGTCCTGGATGGTGGAGATCTCCTTCTGCAGCTTGTGCTGCTTCTCCTGCGCCCCGTCCAGCTTCTCGGTGGCCTGTTCCGCCTGCTCGTAGAGCTCGTCGACCTTGGACTTCACCTGGTCCTTGCTGAGCTTCTCGCTCGGCGCGGCGTTCGCGGCGTTCGCACTGAGTACGACGGCGGCGGCTGCTGCGGTGGTCAGCACGGTGACTCGCGTGCGACTCGGCTTCTTGGGTCGACGATGGGACGCCACGGAGGATGAACTCCTTCTTCTGAGTGATCACCCGTTCGGAGGTTCGAGACACGACCCTAGTGACCTGGTTGTGATCAGTTCAAATCCTGACCGCAAAAAAACCGGTCACGCAATGCATTCTTTGCACACAACTCACGTGCGGTGATGCGCGGTTGACGCTACGTTGCGTGAAGATGTGTTCAATTCGGGCAATGCATATGCCTGTCGAACCTTCAGGACAGTCGCTTCAGAAGTACCGCAGAGGCGACCGGTCGGGCACCGGCGCGGGCGACCCCGTCCGCCACCTCCCGGTCGGTGGAGGCGACGATGACCGGCCGGCCCGGCGGCTCGGCGCGCACCAGCTGGCGGATCAGCTCGTCGGCCGTCACCCCCGGCTTGGAGAACAGCACCCGCACCCCGCGCGGCGGCGCGAGCAGCACCGGCGCCGCCAGTTCCGCGCCGTCGAAGACACAGGTGACCTCGGCGCCGGTCTGCGCGGCGAGCGCCGAGAGCTGCCCCAGCAGCCTCAGCCGCTGCTTCTCCAGCGGCATCTGCGGATAGCCGGTCTTGGTGACGTTGTAGCCGTCGACGACCAGATGCGCCTGCGGCAGGGCCAGCAACTGGTCGAGGATCGCCGGGTCGTTCTCGGACAGGGCGCGGGCCGCGATGTCCTTGGGGGTCATCCGGCCCGGCTCGACCGCGTCCACGGTCTCGGCGGGGCGCACCGAGACCGGCGGCAGCGCCAGCTCCCGGCGCAGCCCCTGCGCGGCTTCCAGCACGGTGTCGAGCAGCAGCCGTACCCGCATGTCCTCGACGCTGCGCCCCTCGCGCGCGGACCTGCGGGTGGCCTCGAGGGCCGCCTCGACCTCGCCGAGGCGGCCCTTGAGCCGCCGGGACTCGCTCTCCGCGGCCGACACCTGCGTGTGCCCCTCGGCGCGCGCCGCCTCGACCTCGCCCTGCACCTTGCGCAGCGCGGCCTCACCGCGCTTGACGTCGCTGAGGGCGGAACGCAGCTTGCGGTGCAGCGACTCGGCCTCGCGCTTGGCGGCGTCCAGCTCGGCCCGCAGCCGTTCGTTCTCCGTACGGGTCAGCTCGCGGGCGTGCGCCAGTTCCTCGCGCAGCCGCTCCAGCTCGGCCCGGCTCTCCTCGTCCGCGCGCTCGGCGTCGGCGCGCTGGGCCTCCTCGCCGGCCGCGGCGACCAGCTTCACCCAGCCCGCCGGACGCAGCACATAGGCCGCGGCCGCCACGTCGAGCGGGTCCGCGGCCGGGGGCGGCGAGCCGGAGTCCAGGGCGCCGGACAGCTCCGGCTGCGCCTCTCTGAACTTCTCCCCGATGCGCTGCCGGAACAGGGGGTCGGTCTCCAGCGCCGCGGCCATCGCGTTCCCGGCGAACTTGGCCCGCCGGTTCGGGGCGAACCGGGCGTACTGCCTCAGCTGGGCGGGCAGTTCCGTCACGGTCAGGCCGCCGAATCCGTCCGCGACGATCTGCACGACCCGCCGGCGCACGCCGTCGGGCAGCGGACGGTCAAGCACCTCAGCGGTGCCGTCGCCCGGCCCCCCGCCTGCGGTCTCCACCATCCGTCACACCCCAATACCCTTGCGGGGCCCGCTCCGTTCAGGAGCCGGCGCCCGGCCTGTCCACGAGTTCCACCTGGTCCACCGCGTTGCACCAGCGGCAGCGGACCGACTCGATGGTCTCACTGACCACCTCTCGCTCCTCCACGGTGGGCTCACCGGCGAGGTCGAGATGCACGTACTCGACGGCCTTGGACGAACGGGTGACGTCGAAACGCGTGAGGTTGCCGCAGAGCGTGCAGCGCCAACGCGTGGTGGCGGTCGGCAGGGGAACCGTCATCGTGGCTGTCCGCTTCCTTCTCGGTTTCCTTCGGGCATCGCTCCCGGGAACCGCTCGGCGGGACGACTCCCCGAAGCGCTTCTCGGGCCGGTCCGCGCCGTCGCCCGACGCGTGTGGGTGGTAACCCTAAGGCCTGGCGGGTCCTCGTCGCCCGTCCATCCACGGCGGCGAGGCGGTCTGCACCACTGCGTCCGGTTACGTCATGCTCTGTATTCATGATCAGCGACTCGAGCACGACGGCCTGCCGGACCAGCAGAGGGGTCCGGGACATCTCGGCACCGATGACGTACACCCTCATCGTCCTGTGCTGCCTGATCTTCGTCCTGGGCCCGGCCTCCGGGCTCACCCCGGCGTACGGCTCCGGGGACGCGCTGTCCGCCGCGCAGCGGGCGTACTTCCGGCACTGGGGCGTGATCCCGGCGGACCTCTTCCAGGCGCCCCTGGACCACCTCCTCGCCCCGGCCACCGCGCTGTTCGTGCACGGCAGCTGGGTGCATCTGCTCGGCAACATGCTGTTCCTCTTCGTCTTCGGGGTGATGACCGAGGAGCGGATGGGCCGGGTGGAGTTCACCCTGTTCTACGCGGGCTGCGGATACCTGGCCCTGCTCGGCTACGCGGCCGCCAACACCGGCTCCGGGCAGTCCCTGGTGGGCGCCTCCGGGGCGATCTCCGCGGTGCTCGGAGCGTTCCTGTACTTGTTCCCGCGCGCCCGTGTGACCAGTCTCCTCCCCTTTCTGTTCTTCCTCCCGCTGCGCTTTCCCGCCTGGGTCGTGTTGCCGTTCTGGGCCGCCCTGCAGTGGCTGGCGGCGAGCCGGGCGAGCGAGGGGCCGGGGGTGGCCTACCTCGCCCACGTCGTCGGCTTCTGCCTCGGCTTCGGCTACGCCTGGATGCGGTACGGCAGGCCGTGGGCGGGACGGGGGAAGAGCGCGCAGGACGGCCCCGGCACGGCGGCGGCGGCGGACGGGCGGGCGACTAGAGTGAAGGCCGCCCCAGCCCCGGCACCCAAGGGAGAGAACCAGCCGTGATCACCGCGATCGTCCTGATCAAGACCAGCGTGGACCGGATCCCCGAGATCGCGGAGGAGATCGCCGCACTGGACAGCGTCAGCGAGGTCTTCTCGGTCACCGGCACCTACGACCTCATCGCGATGGTCCGCGTCAGCCGCCACGAGGACCTCGCCGAGGTCATCCCGGGCCGCATCAGCAAGATCCCGGGTGTCGAGGGCACCGACACCCACGTCGCCTTCCGCACCTACTCCCAGCACGACCTGGAGGCGGCGTTCGCGATCGGCCTGGACAACTAGGCCGTGTCCCCGGGCCGGGGCGGCGGACGCGGCCCCGGCGGTCGCGGCGTGCCTCAGGCCACCGGGACGCAGCGGCCGTTCTCCGTGCGGTAGGACCACTTCGCGCCGTCCCGGACGAGTTCCCCTACGGCGCCGACGAACCGGTCGACGTGCTCGTCGGGGGTGCCCGCGCCGAAGCTGACGCGGACGGCGTTCAGGGACCTCTCCCCGGGCGCGTCCCCGGCGGCGCCGCACTCGCCCTGGTCCTGCGGGGTCCCGCCGAGCAGGGTGCGCACCAGCGGGTGGGCGCAGAAGAGGCCGTCGCGCACGCCGATGCCGTACTCCGCGGACAGGGCGGCGGCGAGGTGGGAGCTGTTCCAGCCCTCGACCACGAAGGACAGGACGCCGACGCGCGGGGCGTCCTCGCCGAAGAGCGAGAGCACGCGCACGCCGGGGACGTCCGCGAGGCCCGTCCGTACCCGGGCGATCAGGTGCCGCTCGCGGGCGACCAGCGCGTCGAAGCCCGCCTCGGTGAGGGCCTTGCAGGCCGAGGCGAGGGAGTAGGCGCCGATCACGTTCGGGGAGCCGGCCTCGTGGCGGGCGGTGCCCTCGTGCCACTCCACCTCGACCCCGCCGTCCTCCCGCCGGGCCACCGTACGGCTGGCGCCGCCGCCCGCGAGGTAGGGCTCGGCCGCGTCCAGCCAGTCGGCGCGTCCGGCCAGCACCCCGGCGCCGAAGGGGGCGTACAGCTTGTGGCCGGAGAGCGCGATCCAGTCGACGTCCAGCTCCGTCACGCTCACCGGGTGGTGCGGGGCCAGCTGGGCGGCGTCGAGGACGATCCGGGCGCCGTGCGCGTGCGCGGCGGCGGCCAGTTCGCGCACCGGCCACAGTTCGCCGGTGACGTTGGAGGCGCCGGTGACGCAGACCAGGGCCGGGGCACCGGCGTCGCGGCCGGCGAGGGCCCGCTCCAGGGTCCGTACGGCCTGCTCCGGGGTGCGGGGGGCGTCCAGCCAGGTCACCTCGGCGCCCCGCCAGGGCAGCAGGGCCGCGTGGTGCTCGGTGGCGAAGACGAAGACCTGGCAGCCGGCGGGCAGGGCGTGGGCCAGCAGGTTCAGGGAGTCGGTGGTCGACCGGGTGAAGACGACCTGGTCGTCCTCCCGGCAGCCGAGGAACCCCGCCACCGTGCGGCGGGCGTCCTCGAACAGGCCGGTGGAGAGCTGCGAGAGGTGACCGGCGCCCCGGTGGACGCTGCCGTAGTACGGGGCGTACGCGGCGACGTCGTCCCAGACCCGCTGGAGGGCCGGGGCGCTGGCGGCGTAGTCGAGGGCGGCGTACCCGGCCTCGCCGCCGGTGACGAGCGGAACGGTGACGTCCCGGCCCAGAACGGGCAGCGGGGCGAGGACGGTGGCGGCGGCAGCGGTGTGCACGGACATGGCGGGACTCCCGTGAGGCAGGACGCGGTGACGGTGAAGGGGTGTGCGGTGGGGCGCTGCGGCCCCGGGTCCTGCCGCCGGACTCCCGCCGTCCGCCGCGGTGGGCGGACTCCGCGGCGTCGGGTGCGTGCTCCCCGGTACGCCGGGCCGTGGCCCTCGTACGGGAGGTACGCGGGACGCGGGGGCCGTGCGGCGGGGCGCGTGGGTGACGTCGTGGAGCGGGCGGGGTCCTGACGGCAGGACCGAGGGGGTGTCTCCGCGGTCGTCGTGGATCGGGCCGCGCGTCCGGTGCGGTGCCTCGGCGTGCGGCCGGATCACCCTCGTACGGGGCGTACAGGGGTGGTTCGGCCGTGCGGCGAGGTGGCGTGCCGGGCGTCGGGGGTCCACGAAGACCGGGGAGACGCCCCCTAGCGCATTCGCTGGCTCACAGAAGGCTCCCTCGGGCGACCAGGACCCCTGGGCCCACGCCGGCGGAGCGGCGCGCGAGGGGTCCGCGCTTGCCGTGGGCCTTGTGGTCCACGGCCTGGTCCTCACCCGGGGCACCCCGCCACGGACGGAGGGTTGCCGGACAGCCGGCCGGGGCCGTGTGACTGTCGCTCATGACCTGATCGAAAAGCTAGCGGGGCCTGTCCGCGGGACGCAACCGCTGTCCGGATGCCGGGACATGCGCGGTGAGGATGCGGCGCCCGGCGGACCGGGACGATCGCGGCCGCGACGGACCGGTCGGGCCGGGGGGCGCCGGGCGGACCGGGGGTGCCGGGTACGGCGAAGGGCCGGCGCCCCGTCGGGGTGCCGGCCCTTCGTGCCGTGCGCGGCTACCGGTTGGTCGCGGCCACCCAGCGCTCCAGCGCCCGCTTGGCCGACCCGGAGTCGATCGACTCGGCCGCCCGCGCCATGCCGTCGGCGATCTGCCCGGCCAGCGGGCCGCCCGTCGGCCGCAGCGCGGCGAGCGCCGCCGCGGAGTTCAGCAGGACGGCGTCGCGCACCGGCCCCGTCTCGCCGTCCAGCAGCCTGCGGGCGACCTCCGCGTTGTACGACGGGTCGCCGCCGCGCAGGGCCTCCACGGGGACCAGCTCGATGCCGACGTCACGCGGATCGAAGGTCTCCTCGGTCACCTTGCCGTCGCGCACCGTCCATACCCGGGAGGTGGACGTCGTCGTCAGTTCGTCGAGGCCGTCGTCGCCGCGGAAGACGAGGGAGGAGTTGCCGCGCTCGGCGAAGACACCGGCCACGATGGGGGCCATGGCCGCGTTCGCCACGCCGACCGCCTGCGAGGTCACCCGGGCCGGGTTGGTCAGCGGGCCGAGCACGTTGAAGGTCGTACGGATGCCCAGCTGGCCGCGGGCCGCGGCGACATGCCGCAGCGACGGGTGGAACTTCACCGCGAAGCAGATGGTGATGCCCGCCTCTTCGGCGACCTCGGCGACCCGCCGCGGGGTCAGGTTCAGGTTGATGCCGAGCTTCTCCAGGACGTCGGAGGACCCGGAGGCGGAGGACGCGGCACGGTTGCCGTGCTTGACGACCCGCTCCCCCGTGCCCGCCACGACGATCGAGGACATGGTGGAGATGTTGACGGTCCTGGCGCCGTCACCGCCGGTGCCGACGATGTCGACGGCCGGACCGGGGACCTCGATCACGTTGGCGTGCTCGTACATGGTCCGTACGAGGCCGGTGATCTCCTCCACGGTCTCGCCCTTGGCGCGCAGCGCCACCATGAACCCGGCGATCTGGGCGTCGGTCGCCTCGCCGCGCATGATCAGGTCCATCGCCCAGGCGGTGTCGTCCGCGGACAGGTTCCGGCCGTCCAGCAGACCGTTCAGCAGGGCGGGCCAGGAACGGACCGCCGCGGTGTCGCCTCCGGCGGGGGTCACAGCGCTCATCAGCCGCTCCTGGGTGTGTTCGGGAACCGTGTGTTCCCACCCCCCACCCTATCCAGCCCGCAGACCCCCCAGGGCCGCGTCCGCCGCTCGTGGGGCCCGGGGGGCCGATGGGGCCCGCCGGGGTCCGCCGGAACGGGGAAGGGCCCCCTCCGCACCGGAGGGGGCCCTTCTGCCGTGGCGTGGCGACGCTGGGATCAGTGGTGGCCGTGGCCGCTCGTGATCTCCTTGTACTCGTCGACGGTCGGCTTCGGGATCTGGTTGTCCTCGCCGTAGTAGGCACCGGAGAGCTTGACGCGCAGCCGCTCCGTGGCCTTCACCTTGCGCTCGACACCGTTCTCGTCCACCGTCGCGCCGATCTCGGCCGGCTCGTACTGGTGGTGCGCCGTCAGCGTGTGCAGCTGCTCCTGGCTGAGCGGCTCGTGCACCTCGATGAACTCACCGTGCGGCAGGCGCTTGATGATGCCGGTCTCGCGACCGTGCAGCACCTTGTCCTTGTCACGGCGCTGGAGGCCGAGGCAGATCCGCTTGGTGATGATGAACGCGAGGACCGGACCGGCGAAGAAGCCGATGCGGACGAACCACGTCACCTGGTTGATCGACAGGTGGAAGTGGGTGGCCCACAGGTCGTTGCCACCGCCGACCAGACCGATCAGGTACACGGTCACCCAGGCGACACCGAAGCCGGTACGGGTCGGGGCGTTGCGCGGGCGGTCCAGGATGTGGTGCTCGCTCTTGTCGCCGGTGACCCAGGACTCGATGAAGGGGTAGACCGCGATGGCCATCAGCACCAGGCCGAAGAGCACCAGCGGGATGAACACGCCCAGGACGAGCGTGTGACCCCAGAAGTTGATCTCCCAGCCCGGCATGTAGCGGATCAGGCCCTCGGCGAAGCCCATGTACCAGTCGGGCTGGGCGCCGGTGGACACCTGGTCGGGCCGGTAGGGGCCCATGGCCCAGATCGGGTTGATCTGCGCGATCGCGGCGATGGCGGCGATGGTGCCGAAGACCAGGAAGAAGAAGCCTCCGGCCTTGGCCATGTACACCGGCAGCAGCGGCATGCCGACGACGTTGGTCTCGGTCTTCCCCGGGCCCGCGAACTGCGTGTGCTTGTGGTAGAAGACCAGGATCAGGTGCGCCACCATCAGGCCGAGCATGATGCCCGGCAGCAGCAGGATGTGGATCGAGTAGAACCGGGCCACGAAGTCGTGTCCGGGGAACTGACCGCCGAAGAGGAAGAACGAGATGTACGTGCCGACGATCGGCATGGACAGGATCGCGCCCTCGGTGAAGCGGACACCGGTGCCGGAGAGCAGGTCGTCGGGGAGCGAGTAACCGGTGAAACCGGTGAACATGCCCAGGACGAACAGCAGGAAGCCGAACAGCCAGTTGATCTCACGCGGCTTGCGGAACGCGCCGGTGAAGAACACGCGCATCATGTGCACGAACATGCCGGCGAGGAAGATCAGCGCGGCCCAGTGGTGGATCTGCCGGATGAGCAGACCACCGCGCACGTCGAAGGAGATGTGCAGGGTCGAGTTGAACGCTTCCGACATCAGCTGCCCCTGGAGCGGGACATAGCTGCCGTGGTACTCCACCTCGTTCATCGACGGGTGGAAGAACAGCGTCAGATAGACACCGGTCAGGATGATGATGAGGAAGCTGTACATGCAGACTTCGCCCAGCATGAACGACCAGTGGTCGGGGAAGATCTTCCGCATGTTGGCCTTGGCCAGGGAGAAGATCCCGAGCCGGCCGTCGGCCCAGTCGGCGACGCGCTCGCCGGCCGGGGCCTTCCCGCGAGAGCGGGGTGCTTCGTTCGCTGCAGTACTCATCCGCGCTCCCAGAATGCAGGACCGACGGGCTCCTCGAAGTCGCCGAGCGCCTGGAGGTAACCCTCGTCGTTCACGCCGATGCGGAGCTGCGGCAGGGCGTGACCGGCGGGACCGAAGATCACTCGGGCACCGTCGGAGAGGTCGAAGGTGGACTGGTGGCACGGGCACAGCACGTGGTGCGTCTGCTGCTCGTACAGGGAGATCGGGCAACCGACGTGGGTGCAGATCTTCGAGAAGGCGACGATGCCCTCGTGCGACCAGTCGAGCTCGCGCTTGTCCTTGATGTTGCTCGGCTGGAGCCGGACGATCATCAGGGCGGCCTTGGCGATCTCGTTCTGGAAGTCCTCGTCGGTCTCCTCCAGGCCCTCGGGCCGGGCGAAGGTGAGCGAACCGACGGCGACGTCCTCGGGACGCAGCGGCTCACCCGTGTTCACGTTCACGAGGAGCTTGCCCTTCGCCCACAGCGTGTGCCGGAGCGAGTTGTGGGGCAGCGGGCCCAGGTCGCGCAGCAGCATGACGCCGGAGAGCGGCACCAGGGCCAGCGCGCCGAACATCGTGTTGCGGATCAGGTTCCGGCGGCCGAGGCCCGACTCACGGGCACCGTCGCGGAAGTCCTCGAAGACCTTCGCGCGGACCTCGGGGGCCGCGGCGATCGGGTGACGCTCGGCGGCGACCTCCACGTCGGACATCAGGGTGCGCGCCCAGTGGACGGCGCCCGCGCCGATGCAGAACAGCGCCGTGCCGAGGGTCAGACCCAGCGCGAAGTTCAGCGCGCTGAGGTGCCCGATCGGGAAGACGAAGATCGACTTGTCGCGCGGGATCGTCACGTACGACGCGATGAAGCCGAGGGTGGCCAGCATCGAGATCGTGAACAGCAGGGCGACGACGCGCTCGGACCGCTTGGCGGCCCGCTCGTCGATGTCCTGGATCCGGTGCTCATGGGGCGGCAGCCCCGGGTCGGCGAACGGGTTCTCCTCGTCCGCGACGCTCACCGCGCCGTGCGCGTGGCCCGCTTCGGCGGGCAGGTTCTCTTCTGGAATGTCTTGGCTACTCATGACTTCTTGGCCTTTGCGGTCCGAGCGGCGACCCAGACGGCGACCGCGATCAGCGCGCCGAGGCCGAAGATCCAGGCGAACAGACCCTCACTGACCGGCCCCAGGCCGCCCAGGGAGAGACCGCCCGGGTTCTCCGTCTCGCTGCCGTTGACCGCGTTCAGGTACGCGATGATGTCCTTCTTGTTCTTCTCCGTCAGCGTGGTGTCGGGGAAGGACGGCATGTTCTGCGGGCCCGTCTGCATGGCCTCGTAGATGTGCTTCGGCGCGACGCCTTCGAGGCTCGGCGCGAACTTGCCCTCGGTGAGGGCACCGCCCTTGCCCACGAAGTTGTGGCACTGGGCGCAGTTCGTGCGGAACAGCTCGCCACCCTTGGCGATGTCCGCGCCCTCGGGGCCGAACTGCGACTTCGTCGGCACGCTCGGACCGGCGCCCAGCGACGCGATGTACGCGGCGAGCTGGTCGATCTGGTCCTGCGTGTAGATGGTCTTCTTGCTCGGGATCTGGGCCATCTGCGAGGAGGAGGCCGGCATACGGCCGGTACCCACCTGGAAGTCGACCGCGGCCGCGCCGACGCCGACCAGGCTCGGCCCGTCGGAGGAGCCCTGGCCACCGGTGCCGTGGCAGCTGGCGCAGCCGACCTCGTAGAGCTTCTTGCCCTCTGTGATGGTCAGGGACTGGGAGGTTTCATCGGCCTGCGCCTTGCTCGCGGGTGCGAACGCGGCGTACAGCCCCCCGGTGGCCGCCAGCGCGAGGAGTAGGACGACGACCGCCGCCAGCGGATGGCGTCGTCGTGCGGAGAGCTTTTTCACGGATTACCCCGGTGTCAGGATCTTCTGCGTCGGTGCTTCTGGATGTGCGGGAGCGGTCCCGGCTACTTGATCAGGTAGATCGTGGCGAAAAGGCCGATCCAGACGACATCGACGAAGTGCCAGTAGTAGGACACGACGATGGCGGCGGTCGCCTGCTCGTGCGTGAACCTCTTCGCCGCGTAGGTGCGGCCGAGGACCAGCAGGAAGGCGATGAGACCACCCGTCACGTGCAGGCCGTGGAAGCCGGTGGTCAGGTAGAACACCGAGCCGTACGGGTCGGAGGACAGGGAGATCCCGTCCTCCTTCACCAGCGAGGTGTACTCGTAGATCTGGCCGCCGATGAAGATCGCACCCATGACGAAGGTGATGATGAACCAGGCACGGAGCTTCTTCACGTCGCCTCGCTCGGCGGCGAACACGCCGAGCTGGCACGTGAGCGAGGAGAGCACCAGGATCGTGGTGTTCGTCGCCGAGAAGGGCACATTGAGCGCGTCGGCCATGTGCTTCCAGTGAGCTGGTCCAGTCACCGATCGAAGGGTGAAGTACATCGCGAAGAGGGCCGCGAAGAACATCAGCTCGGAACTCAGCCAGATGATGGTTCCGACGCTGGTGAGGTTCGGCCGGTTGACCGACGGGTGCGCGTGCCCGGTTTCTACTGTCGTTGCTGTCGCCACGACCGACATTATGTCGGTCGCTTATCTCGCGCTCACTCCGGGGGGTGCCGTTCGGAGTGTTGCCGCCCGCCGAACCGGTGTTGACGTGGTGTTCAGGGGAGTAGCATCCGGCCCCACGGACCCTGTCCGTGCTGTCCGTACGACGCTGACGTCTCCGGAGGAACAATGCAGCCGACCGCCACCGTGCTGGTCTACAGCGACGACTCCAACACCCGCGAACAAGTACGGCTGGCCGCGGGGCGCAGGCCCGCTCCGGACGGGCCCCTGCTGGAGTTCGTGGAGTGTGCGACACCTCAGGCCGTTCTGCGCGAGATGGACAAGGGCGGCATCGACGTCTGCGTGCTGGACGGCGAGGCCGTACCGCTGGGCGGCATGGGGCTGTGCCGGCAGATCAAGGACGAGGTGTTCGACTGCCCGCCCGTGCTGCTGCTGATGGGCCGGCCCCAGGACGCCTGGCTGGCCACGTGGAGCCGCGCGGACGCGGCCGCCACGCTGCCGGTGGACCCGGTGGAGTTCGCCGCCTCGCTGGCCTCCCTGCTGCGCCGCAAGCGGCTGCTGAGCGCGTAGGGGCCGTCCGGCGGTTCCGCGGGGCGGGCGTCACCCGCCCCGCGCGCCGTGTCCCCCGAAGGGGTGTCACACGGCCGTGGGCTTCAGCCGCAGGGCGTCCTGGGGCGCGGGGCCGTCCGGGGCGCCGCCGCCCAGGGCGCTGCCCGCGAGCCACTTCTTCCAGTCGACGTTCCAGTCGCCGTAGCCGTTGCCGAAGGGCTCCATCGGGTCGCCGTTGGAGTTCACGACCTTAACGACGTCGCCCTCGCGGACGTGCTCGAAGAACCAGGCCGCGTTGCTGGTGCTCATGCCGGTGCAGCCGTGGCTGACGTTCGCGTAGCCCTGGGAGCCCACGGACCAGGGGGCGGCGTGGACGTACTCGCCGGACCAGGAGACCCGGGTCGCGTAGTAGACCGGGAGGTCGTAGGAGTCGGAACTGCCCTCGGCGATGCCGACGGTGGTGCCGCGCATGCGTACGAAGTACTGCTTCTCCAGGACCACCTTGACGCCGTTGCGGGTCTCGAAGCCGGGCTTGCCCGTGGTGACCGGGATCTGGTTGATCACCTGGCCGTTCTTGTAGAAGGTCAGCTGGTGCGCGGCGGCGTCCGTGACCGCCTCGATCCGGTCGCCCGTGGTGATCTTCAGGGGCGCGGCCGTGCCGCCCCAGAGGCTGTCGCTGATCCTGACGCCGTCGAGGTTGCTGTGCACCTGGATGGTGGCGTGCGCGGGCCAGTAGTCCTTGGGGCGGTAGTGGAGCTCCTTGTCGCTGACCCAGTACCAGGAACCCTGCACGGCCGGTACGGAGTCCACTCTGAGGGCGCGCTCCACGACGGCCCGCTGCGCCTTGTCCTTGATCTCCTGGCCGAGCTGGGCGGTGATGGGCTGGCCGACGCCGTACTCGCCCGACTTCGGCCCGAAGAGGACGGCCAGCCGCTTCTTGCCGGCGGGCTTGGTGGTGTCGAACTCCAGGACCTTGCGCCCGGGGGCGCCGTGGGCGTCCTCGGTGCTGACACGGACCGTGTAGTGGGCGCTGGCGGCCAGCGGAGAGGTGCTGTGCCAGCGGCTGCCGTCCGCGGCCAGTTCGCCCGCGACGTAGCGTCCTGTGGCGTCCTGGGCGGTGACGTCCGTGATGCGGCCCTCGCCGCTCTTGACGGTCACTTCCAGGGGCTTGCCCGGATCGGCCCGCTTCCCGTCTCCGGTGGGGCTGCTGAAGGAGATCTGGCCCGCTGCGTCGTACGGCGTGGCCGACAGGGCGCTGCCGTTCGAACCGCAGGCCGTGACGCCCGCGCCGAGGGCGGTCACCAGCAAGGTGCAGCTGACGACGGTGCGGGTCCGCGCAGTGTGGTTCATATGATCACGCTATGGGGTGAAGACCCTATAAGCGCGGTACGTCCCTCGTACGAGGGACAGACACTGCGGCAAAAGCAGGAGCCCGGACCCTCCTGAGGGAGTGTCCGGGCTCTTGACCAGCTCGGTGCGTGCTACTGGGTGCGGTTCTCACCGCGGTAGTACTCGAAGACCCAGCCGAACAGACCGACCATGATGATCGGCGCCGAGAAGTACAGCAGCCACCAGCCGACCGCGATACCGAGGAAGGCGAGGGCACCGCCGACCGCCAGGGCGAGCGGCTGCCAGCTGTGCGGGCTGAAGAAGCCCAGCTCGCCCGCGTCGTCCGCGACGTCGGCCTCCTTGTCGTCCTGCGCGCCCGCGTCGACCCGCCGGGCGGTGAAGCCCAGGTAGAAGCCGATCATGATGCACAGGCCGAAGGCCAGGAAGAGTGCCGTGGTACCGGCCGGATCCTTCGACCACACGCCGTACACGACGGCCATGATCAGGATGAAGAAGCTCAGCCAGATGAACATCCGGCCCTGGATCTTCACTTGCCGGCCTCCTTGGTGTCCGCGATGGCGCCACCGTGACCGGCGTGCTCAAGCTGCTCGAGGGCCGCGATCTCGGGGTGGTGCAGGTCGAACGCCGGGGATTCGCTGCGGATCCGCGGCAGGGTGAGGAAGTTGTGCCGCGGCGGCGGGCAGGAGGTCGCCCACTCGAGCGAACGTCCGTAGCCCCACGGGTCGTCGACGCCGACCGGCTTGCCGTACTTGGCCGTCTTCCACACGTTGTAGAGGAACGGCAGGATCGACAGGCCCAGCAGGAAGGAGCTGATCGTCGAGATCGTGTTCAGGGCGGTGAAGCCGTCGGCCGCCAGGTAGTCGGCGTACCGGCGCGGCATGCCCTCGGCACCCAGCCAGTGCTGGACCAGGAAGGTGCCGTGGAAGCCGATGAACAGCGTCCAGAACGTGATCTTGCCGAGGCGCTCGTCCAGCATCTTGCCGGTGAACTTCGGCCACCAGAAGTGGAAGCCGGAGAACATCGCGAAGACGACCGTGCCGAACACGACGTAGTGGAAGTGCGCCACCACGAAGTACGAGTCCGAGACGTGGAAGTCCATCGGCGGCGCGGCCAGGATGACACCGGTCAGACCACCGAAGGTGAAGGTGATCAGGAAGCCGACCGCCCAGAGCATCGGGGTCTCGAAGGACAGCGAACCCTTCCACATCGTTCCGATCCAGTTGAAGAACTTCACACCCGTCGGAACGGCGATGAGGAACGTCATGAAGGAGAAGAACGGGAGCAGGACACCGCCGGTGACGTACATGTGGTGGGCCCACACCGTCACGGAGAGACCGGCGATCGAGATCGTCGCGGCGATCAGACCCATGTAGCCGAACATCGGCTTGCGGGAGAAGACCGGGATGACTTCGCTGATGATGCCGAAGAACGGCAGGGCGATGATGTACACCTCTGGGTGTCCGAAGAACCAGAAGAGGTGTTGCCAGAGCAGTGCTCCGCCGTTGGCCGCGTCGAAGACATGGGCGCCGAACTTGCGGTCCGCCTCCAGGGCGAACAGCGCGGCGGCCAGGACCGGGAAGGCGAGCAGGACCAGGACACCGGTCAGCAGCACGTTCCACACGAAGATCGGCATGCGGAACATCGTCATGCCAGGGGCGCGCATGCAGATGATCGTGGTGATGAAGTTGACCGAGCCGAGGATGGTGCCGAAGCCGGAGAAGGCCAGACCCATGATCCACATGTCGGCGCCGATGCCCGGGCTGCGGACCGCGTCCGACAGCGGGGAGTAGGCGAACCAGCCGAAGTCGGCCGCACCCTGCGGGGTGAGGAAGCCGCCGACGGCGATGGTCGAGCCGAACAGGTAGAGCCAGTAGGCGAACATGTTCAGCCGCGGGAACGCCACGTCGGGCGCGCCGATCTGCAGCGGCATGATCCAGTTCGCGAAACCGGCGAACAGCGGCGTCGCGAACATCAGCAGCATGATCGTGCCGTGCATCGTGAACGCCTGGTTGAACTGCTCGTTCGACATGATCTGCAGGCCCGGGCGCGCCAGCTCGGCGCGCATGAGCAGCGCCATCACGCCGCCGATCAGGAAGAACACGAACGACGTCGCCAGATACAGCGTGCCGATCGTCTTGTGGTCGGTGGTCGTCAGCCACTTCACCACGGAATTGCCGGGCTGCTTGCGCCTGACCGGAAGCTCGTTCTCGTACGAGTCCTCAGCCGCCGCGGCACCCTGGGGTTCGTTGAGGATGCTCACAGGTTGTTCGTCTCCCGGTTCTTCTCGTGGCTCGTCTGCGCGATGCCGGCGGGAATGTAACCGGTCTGCCCCTTCTTGGCGAGGTCCTTGAGGTGCTGCTCGTAGCGCTCGGGGGAGACGACCTTCACGTTGAACAGCATCCGGGAGTGGTCGACGCCGCAGAGCTCCGCGCACTTGCCGAGGAAGGTGCCCTCCTTGTTGGGAGTCACCTGGAAGGCGTTGGTGTGGCCCGGGATGACGTCCTGCTTCATCAGGAACGGCACCACCCAGAAGGAGTGGATGACGTCACGCGAGGTGAGGATGAAGCGGACGGTCTCGCCCTTGGGCAGCCACAGCGTCGGACCCGGGTTGTTGGTCTGCGGGTTCCGCGTGCCGGGCGTACCGACGTCGTAGACACCGCCGGCGTTCGCCGGGAACTGCTTGACGAACCGGTCCGGAATCGCTTCCAGGTTCGGGTCCGTCTTGGCGTCACCCGTCGAACCGGGGACGTTCTCGATGTAGTTGAAGCCCCAGCTCCACTGGAAGCCGACCACGTTGACCGTGACGTCGGGCTTCTTGTCGAGGCTGAGGAGCTTCGATTCGTCCCGGGCCGTGAAGTAGAAGAGCACCGAGATGATGATGATCGGGACCACCGTGTACAGGGCCTCGATCGGCATGTTGTACCGGGTCTGCGGAGGAACCTCGACCTTGGTGCGGCTGCGCCGGTGGAAGAAAGCACTCCACAGGATCAGGCCCCACACCAGCACGCCGACGGCGAGCGCGGCAGCCCAGGAGCCCTGCCACAGGGAGAGGATCCGCGGAGCCTCTTCCGTGGTCGGGGTGGGCATACCAAGGCGGGGGAAGTCCTTGTATGTGCAACCGGTTGCGGTCGCCAGGACCAGGCCCGCGGTCATTGCCATCAGCAGCTTCCGCCGCATCGGGCGCCGCGGCGAGCGGTCGGAGCCGTTGGGACTCACGTAGCGCCTTCCCGAGAGTCTCGCCCGCGCGGTCGGCTGCGGCCTTCTCGCTGGTCGGTCGCCGCCCTGCGTCGGGCAGGGGTTTGGATGTTTATGCGGACCAAACCCTAGCCCACCCCTTCCAGGGGTTCGCGGGGAGGGGGGCATACGCGCCGCCGGTCACTCCGAAGGGGTGGGATCGGGCACCTAATCGCTGCGGGTTGGGGCGTTTTGGGCAGGGCGGCGGACACGTCGTGCCTGGTCGCCCGGCCCGTCCGCCCGCGCGCGGCCGCGCGGTGAGCCGCCCGGCCCCCGGGCGGGACCGGCCCCGCCCGCCCGTTTTTCACACGGCGTTCTAACGTTGCCCTGTGTCCTACTTCGACGCCGCTTCCACCGCCCCCCTGCACCCCGTGGCCCGTCAGGCGCTGCTGGCCTCCCTCGACGACGGGTGGGCCGACCCCGCCCGCCTGTACCGGGAGGGCCGGAAGGCGCGGATGCTGCTGGACGCGGCCCGGGAGGCGGCCGCCGAGGCGGTGGGGTGCCGGGCCGACGAGGTGGTGTTCACCGCGTCCGGGACCCGGGCCGTACACACCGGTGTCGCGGGGGCGTTGGCCGGACGGCGACGCGTGGGACGTCACCTGATCGTGTCTGCCGTCGAACACTCTTGCGTCCTCCATTCGGCGGAATCGTTCGAGGCGGACGGGGGTTCCGTCACCCATGTGGGGGTCGGCCGGACGGGAGCGGTCGATCCGTCCGCCTACGCGGCGGCGCTCCGTCCGGACACCGCGCTGGCGTGTCTGCAGTCGGCCAACCACGAGGTCGGGACCGTGCAGCCGGTGGCAGAGGTGGCCGAGGCCTGCCGGGCGGCGGGGGTGCCGCTGCTGGTGGACGCCGCCCAGTCGCTGGGCTGGGGGCCGGTCGAGGGCGGCTGGTCGCTGCTGACGGGCAGCGCGCACAAGTGGGGCGGCCCGGCGGGGGTGGGCCTGCTCGTCGTGCGCAAGGGGGTCCGGTTCGCCCCCCAAGGGCCCGTGGACGAAAGGGAGTCGGGGCGTTCGGCCGGCTTCGAGAACATCCCGGCGATCGTGGCGGCCGTGGCCTCCCTGCGCGCGGTACGGGCCGGCGCGGAGCGGGAGGCGGTACGGCTGCGGGAGCTGACGGGGCGGATCCGGGCCCTGGTGCCCGGGCTGGTGCCGGACGCGCAGGTGGTGGGTGACGCCGAGCGGCGGCTGCCCGGGATCGTCACCTTCTCCTGTCTGTACGTCGACGGGGAGGCCCTGCTGCACGGGCTGGACCGCGAGGGCTTCGCCGTGTCGTCCGGCTCCTCCTGCACGAGCAGCACGCTGACGCCCAGCCATGTGCTCCGGGCGATGGGGGTGCTGAGCGAGGGGAACGTGCGCGTCTCGCTCCCGGCGGGGACCGCCGAGGAGGACGTGGAGCGCTTCCTGCGGGTGCTGCCCGAGGTGGTCGCGGACGTACGGCAGGACGTGCGGGAGCGGTCCGCCCCGCATGCGGCGGTGACCGCCGGGGCCGGTGAGGACGCCCTCGTCGTCGACTCCCTCGGCAAGCGGTGCCCGATCCCGGTCATCGAGTTGGCCAAGGTCATCGGGGACGTCCCGGTGGGCGGCACGGTCCGCGTCCTCTCGGACGACGAGGCGGCCCGCCTGGACATCCCCGCGTGGTGCGAGATGCGCGGGCAGGAGTACGTCGGCGAGGAACCGGCGGACCGGGGCTCGGCGTACGTCGTCCGCCGCGTCGCCTGAACGGCGGCGGCACGGGCCCTGCCGGAGGGGCGGGGCACCGGGTCCCGCGGGGCCGCGCGCGGCGGGGCGGAGCAGCACCCCGTTCCGGCGCGGGGCGGAGTACCCGTGCCGGGGCGAGGCGGAGCAGGACCCCGTACCGGCGCTGGGCGGAGTACCCCGTGCCGGGCAGGGGCGCGGCGTCGGTGCTCCGCGCCCGCGCCCCGCCCGGAGGGTTCTACCGTCAGGCCAGGTGGGCCTGGACCTCCTCGGCGGCCTCCTGGCCGTACGCCTTGGTGAAGCGGTCCATGAAGTGCGCCCGGCGCAGCTGGTACTCCTGCGTGCCGACCGTCTCGATGACGAGCGTCGCGAGCATGCAGCCGATCTGGGCGGCGCGCTCCAGGGAGACGCCCCAGGCCAGGCCGGACAGGAAGCCCGCGCGGAAGGCGTCGCCGACGCCCGTGGGGTCGGCCTTCAGCTCCTCGTCGGGGCAGCCGACCTCGACCGGGTCCTCGCCGACCCGCTCGATGCGCACGCCGCGCGAGCCGAGCGTGGTGACGCGGTGGCCGACCTTGGCGAGGATCTCCTCGTCGCTCCAGCCGGTCTTGGCCTCGATGAGGCCCTTCTCGTACTCGTTGGAGAACAGGTACGTCGCGCCCTCCAGCAGTATCCGGATCTCCTCGCCCTCCATGCGGGCGATCTGCTGGGAGAAGTCGGCGGCGAATGGGATGTTCCGGGAGCGGCACTCCTCCGTGTGGCGGAGCATGCCCTCCGGGTCGTCGGCGCCGATGAGGACCAGGTCGAGGCCGCCCACGCGGTCGGCGACGGTCTTCAGCTCGATGAGGCGGGCCTCGCTCATGGCGCCGGTGTAGAAGGAGCCGATCTGGTTGTGGTCGGCGTCCGTGGTGCACACGAAGCGGGCGGTGTGCAGGGTCTCGGAGATGCGGACCGACTCGGTGTCCACGCCGTGCCGGTCCAGCCAGGCGCGGTACTCGTCGAAGTCGAAGCCGGCGGCGCCGACCAGGACCGGCCGGGTGCCGAGCTGGCCCATGCCGAAGGCGATGTTGGCCCCGACGCCGCCCCGGCGGACGTCGAGGTTGTCGACCAGGAAGGAGAGCGAGACCGTGTGCAGCTGGTCCGCGACGAACTGGTCGGCGAATCGGCCGGGGAAGGTCATGAGGTGGTCGGTGGCGATGGAGCCGGTGACTGCGATGCGCACGGCGGGGGTCTCCTGCGGGAGGTGGGGTTGACGGTTCACGCTACCCGTTCGAGGGCAGCCGCTGAAGTCGGCGAAACTACCCGATAGTAGATCTTTCTTCACGGCGGTCCGCATGTCTACGGTGCCGTCATGACGAACCTCAAGTTCGCTTCCCCCGCCCCGGCCGACCCGGAGGGCGATCTCGCGTCCCTGCGCGGCGAGGCCGCCCGGATGGCCCCGCACTGGACGGCTCCCGCGTCCCCCGGCTCCCCTCCGGTCCCGCTGTCCCTGATCCACGGTGTGTCCGTGCCGGCCCGGTCGGCCCGGCTGCTGGACGCCATGTCGGACTACGGCGACTGATCCCAGAGGCGCACGCACGGGAACCGTGCGCTCCCCTCGCGCGTCCCATCGCCGTCCCCCGTGCCGGGGACGACGGGACACGATCCAGCGAGGAGCGATGCGGTGAACACCGAGCGGCCGGAGAACCCCGAGAGTCCCGAGGAACCGGAGGACACCGCGGTCCCCCCGGCCGCCGACGCCGGAACCTCCCCCGAGACATCGAAGGTCCCTGAGGCCGCCGAGACCCCCGAGGCTCCGCACGTCGCCGAGGCCCCCGAGACCCCGGAGGCCGCCGAGGCCCCTGAGGTGTCCGGCACACCCGAGGCGTCCGGGACCACCGGTCCGGCCGGTGCCGATCTGCCGGGTGCGGCGCGTCCGGCGGACGGGGGTGGCGCAGGATCTGCCGGTGAGGACCGGGCCGACGGTCCGTCCGGGCGGCGCCGCAGCCCCCTGGTCGTCGCCTCCGTGGCCGCCGCCGTGCTGCTGGCCGGGGGCGGCGGGGCGTACCTGGCCGCGGCCGACGGCCAGGGCGGCGGCCGTACGGCACCCGGCGCCGCCGGGGCCGGGGCCACTCCCCCGCCGCTGGCCCTGGACGGCGTGCCGCGGGGCGGCACGGGCGGCATCGCGCCCGGGGAGCCGGATCCGTCGGGGGTGACGTACACGGCGGCGGGAAAGCTGCCCGACGGCCCCCGCACCGCGCCGGTGTACGCGCCGGGGCACGCGGTCGGCAAGGCGGCGGTGGCGCGGCTCGCCAAGGCGCTCGGGCTCACGGACGCCCCCGTGGCCGACGGCGGCGGCTGGCGGGTCGGCCGGGGCGGCGACCCGTCCGGGCCGGTGCTGCGGGTGAGCGGGGACGCGCAGGGCAGCTGGACGTACAGCCGGTACGCGCCCGGCACCGACGACTGCCGGAAGATCGTCGTGTGCGCGCAGGATCCCGGCGCCCCGGCGGCGGAGCCGGTGAGCGAGGCGGCGGCGCTGCGGACGGCCGCGCCGGTGCTGAAGGCGCTCGGTGAGGACGACGCGAAGACCGACGCGAGCCAGGTCATGGGGGCGCGGCGGGTGGTGGACGCCGACCCCGTGGTGGGCGGGCTCCCGACGTACGGCTGGACGACCGGGCTGACCGTGGACGTCCAGGGGGAGATCGTCGGCGGCCACGGGCTGCTGGCGGCGCCGGCCGAGGGCGCCACGTACCCGGTGCTGGACGCGCGGCGGACGCTGGACCGGATGAACGCGGCCGCGGAGCCGGCGGAGCCGGACGGCCACCGGATGGGCATCGGCGGCTGCCCGAGCCCCGTGGCCCCGAAGGACCGGCTGGAGCGGCCCTGCGGCCGGTCCGCTCCGGCGCCCGGCGCGGGCACCGGGGGCGGGAGGAACAGCGTCACGGTGGACAAGGCGGAGTTCGGGCTGGCCTCGTACGGGGTCGCGGGCCGGCGGACGCTGGTGCCGTCCTGGCTGTTCCAGGTGCACGGCACGGCCGCCCGGGGCGCCTTCACGGTGACCTGGCCCGCGGTCGACCCGGCGTACCTGGCCCCGCCGTCGGCCGGCTCGCCGTCGGCGGTCTCCCCCGCGCCGGAGCCGACCTCGGGCACGACGACACGGGACGTGCGGGCGGAGGTCTGGACGGCCGACGGCCGGAATCTCTCCGTGGGCTTCACGGGCGGGGTGTGCGCCACCTACAGCGTGTCGGCGAAGGAGAGCGCGGACCGGGTGACGGTGAGGGTGACCGAGCGGTCCCGCCCGCACACCGTGTGCGTGGCCATGGCCAGGTCGTACGTGCACACCGTACGGCTGGACACGGCACTGGCCGGCCGGAAGGTGACCGGGACCGACGGCCGGCCGGTTCCCGAGGGCAGGCCGGGCGTGCCGGCCGGGGGCGCCCGCTAGAGACACCCGCCAGGGGCACCTCTGAGGACACCCGGACGAGCCCGCGCCCGCGACGGAGCGGGCCCGGGACGCACGAAGGCGGCGGCTCCGCGAGGGAGTCCGCCGCCTTTGTCGTCAGGCCGTGGCCCGATCAGCTGAAGGAGTCGCCACAGGCGCAGGAGCCGGTCGCGTTCGGGTTGTCGATCGTGAAGCCCTGCTTCTCGATGGTGTCCACGAAGTCGACGGTGGCGCCGCCCAGGTAGGGGGCGCTCATGCGGTCGGTGACGACCTTGACGCCGTCGAAGTCCTTCACCACGTCGCCGTCGAGCGAGCGCTCGTCGAAGAAGAGCTGGTAACGCAGGCCGGAGCAGCCGCCGGGCTGGACGGCGACGCGCAGGGCGAGGTCGTCGCGGCCCTCCTGGTCGAGCAGGGCCTTGACCTTGGACGCGGCGGCGTCGGTCAGGATGATGCCGTCGGTGACGGTGGTGGTCTCGTCCGATACGGACATCTACATCTCTCCCGGGTTGTACGGAGACTGCTTTCAGACGAGTGCAACCGGTGCGTCCGCGGATTCATTCCGGGCCGGGCATTCGCGTGGTCGCGCTTCTGCTTCTTTCTCATGCTCGCACATGCCCGGGGGCACGCACAGCGGCACCGGTCCCGGGTCCTCGCGGTGCTCCCCGAGCGGGATTCACGTCACATGGACGCTATGGACATCGTCAAAGTGACGTGAAGCGATTATGATAGATAGCGTCAGTTAGACGAAAAATAGAAAGGGTGCGTGTCGTGACCACCGCCCAGACCCCGGAACTCGACGTACAGCCGTCGCCGCTCGCCCTGCTGCTCCTCGGCCGCGAGGCCGACCCCAAGAGCGAGCGTGGCGTCGAGTGCCCCGGCGACCTGCCCTCGCCGTCCGACCCGGACCTGGTGAAGCGCGCCCGCGCGGCCAAGGAGAAGCTCGGTGACAAGGTCTTCGTGCTCGGCCACCACTACCAGCGCGACGAGGTCATCCAGTTCGCCGACGTCACGGGCGACTCCTTCAAGCTGGCCCGCGACGCGGCCGCGCGCCCGGAGGCCGAGTACATCGTCTTCTGCGGTGTGCACTTCATGGCCGAGTCCGCGGACATCCTGACCTCCGACGCCCAGAAGGTCGTCCTGCCGGACCTGGCCGCGGGCTGCTCCATGGCGGACATGGCGACGGCCGAACAGGTCGCCGAGTGCTGGGACGTGCTGACCGAGGCGGGGATCGCCGAACAGGTCGTGCCCGTCTCGTACATGAACTCCTCCGCCGACATCAAGGCCTTCACCGGCAAGCACGGCGGCACGATCTGCACCTCGTCGAACGCCGAGCGCGCCCTGGAGTGGGCCTTCGAGCAGGGCGAGAAGGTGCTGTTCCTGCCCGACCAGCACCTGGGCCGCAACACCGCGGTGCGGGACATGGGCATGTCGCTGGAGGACTGCGTCCTCTACAACCCGCACAAGCCGAACGGCGGTCTGACGGCCGAGGAGCTGCGCGCCGCGAAGATGATCCTGTGGCGGGGCCACTGCTCCGTCCACGGCCGCTTCAGCCTCGACTCCGTCAACGACGTGCGCGAGCGCATCCCCGGCGTGAACGTCCTGGTGCACCCCGAGTGCCGGCACGAGGTCGTCGCCGCGGCGGACTACGTCGGCTCGACCGAGTACATCATCAAGGCGCTGGAGGCGGCTCCGGCCGGCTCCAAGTGGGCGATCGGTACGGAGCTGAACCTGGTCCGCCGCCTGGCGAACCGATTCGCCCCCGAGGGCAAGGAGATCGTCTTCCTCGACAGGACGGTCTGCTTCTGCTCCACCATGAACCGCATCGACCTCCCCCACCTGGTCTGGACCCTGGAGTCCCTCGCCGAGGGCACCCTGGTCAACCGCATCGAGGTGGACGAGGAGACGGAGACGTTCGCCAAGCTGGCGCTGGAGCGGATGCTGGCGCTGCCGTAAAGCACCCGTTGCCGACGCTGCCGCAAGGCACCGTTGCCGACGCTGCCGCAAGGCACCCGTCCCGGCCGCCGCACCGCGGCACCCGGGAACGGCCGAGGCCCGGCCCCCGACGCGTCGCCGTCGGGGGCCGGGCCTCGTTCACCGGTGCTCAGACGCCCGCGGGCTCCGGCACCTCCTTCGTGTCCGTCGCCGCCGTCTCCTTCGCCTGCCGCTTGTCGGCGCGCTTCTTCGCCCGGCGCTCCTTGCGGAGTTCCACCATGGCGTAGAGCGTGGGGACCAGGAGCAGGGTGAGCAGGGTCGACGTGACGAGACCGCCGATCACCACGACCGCGAGCGGCTGCGCGATGAAGCCGCCCTCTCCGGTGACCCCGAGGGCCATCGGCAACAGGGCGAAGATCGTCGCCAGTGCCGTCATGAGGATCGGGCGGAGCCGGTGACGGCCACCCTCCACCACGGCCTCGACGACGCCGTGGCCCTGCGCGCGGTACTGGTTGATCAGGTCGATCAGCACGATCGCGTTGGTCACCACGATGCCGATCAGCATCAGCATGCCGATCATCGCCGGGACGCCCATCGGGGTGCCGGTGATCACCAGCAGGCCGATGGCGCCGGTCGCCGCGAACGGGATGGACACCAGCAGGATCAGCGGCTGGACCAGCGAGCGGAACGTCGCGACCAGCAGCATGAAGACGATCGCGATGGCCGCCAGCATGGCGAGGCCCAGGTTCTTGAAGGCGTCGCTCTGGTCGGACGAGACGCCGCCGATCTGGGCGGTGGCACCGGCCGGCAGCTTCAGGGCCTTGATCTTCGTCTGGAGCTCGGCGCTGACCGCGCCGGTGTTCTCACCGGTCGGCCGGGCCTTGACGGTCGCGGCGCGGCGGCCGTCGATGCGGGTCATCGACACCGGCCCGTCGACCACCTTGACGGTCGCGATGTCCCCCAGCTTCACCGGGCCGAGGCGCAGGTTCTTCAGCTGGGCCAGGGTCGTGGCCGGCTTCGCGGACCGTACGACGACGTCGCGCTCGGTGTCGTCGAGGACGGCCTTGGCGACGGTCGTGCCGCGGACGGCCTGGGCGACGGCGGCGCCGAGCTTCTGGTCGTCGAACCCGGCGGCGGCCGCCTTGGCATTGGCCCTGACGGAGATCCGCGGCACGCTCTGCGCGAGGTCGCTGGAGACGTCGGTGACGTCGTCGAGGCCGGCCACCGCGGAGCGCACCCGCTCGGTGGCGGTGCTCAGGGCCTTCGGGTCGGCCGCCTTGACGGTGACACTGAGGTCCTGGTTGCCGAAGGCGGCACCGGCGGACACGGTGGCCGTGCCGACGCCGTCCAGCTTCTTCAGCCCGTCCTCCAGGTGCTTCTGCACGTCGGTGGAGGACGCCGAGTCCTTCAGCATGACCTGGTACGACGCCTGGTTGGTGTCGGTGCCGCCGCCGAAGGCCGCCATGAAGCCGGAGGAGCCGACGGTGACCTGGTAGTCCTTCACGCCCGGGGTGGCGGCGAGCAGGTGCTCGACCTTGCGGGCCTGGGCGTCGGTGGCCGCGAGGCTCGTGCCGGGCTTCAGCTGCTGCTTGACCGTGAGGACCTCCTGCTCGCCCTGGTCGAAGAAGTTCGTCTTGAGCAGACCGCCCAGGCCGAACGTGCCGAGGAGCACGGCCACCGCGATCAGCACGCTGGTGAGACGGCGGCGGGTGGCGAAGCGCAGGACGGGGACGTAGGCGCGCTGGAGGCGGCTGTTCGCCTCCTTCTCCTCGGCCCGGCGCCGGGCCTCCTCGGCGTCCTCGGGGGTGCCCTTCGGGGCGCGCAGGAACCAGTACGACAGGACCGGCACGACCGTCAGCGACACCAGCAGGGAGGCGAGCAGGGCCGCCGTCACGGTGATGCTGAAGGAGCCGAACAGGGCGCCCACCATGCCGCCGACCAGGCCGATCGGCAGGAACACGGCGACCGTGGTGAGGGTGGAGGAGGTGACGGCGCCCGCCACCTCGCGCACGGCGCCGATGATGGCCTCCCCGCGCTCCTCGCCGTAGCCGAGGTGGCGCTTGATGTTCTCCAGGACCACGATCGAGTCGTCGACGACCCGGCCGATGGCGATGGTGAGCGCGCCCAGGGTGAGCATGTTCAGGGACAGACCGCGGGTCCACAGCACGATCAGCGCGAGCACGACGGACAGCGGGATCGACACCGCGGTGACCAGCGTGGAGCGGACCGAGGCCAGGAAGACCAGGATGATCAGGACCGCGAAGAGCAGGCCGAGCGCGCCCTCCGTGGTCAGGCCCTTGATGGACTTCGACACGGCCGGGCCCTGGTCGCTGACGACCGTGAGCTTCGCGCCGGCGCCGAGGTCCTTGCGCAGGCCCGGCAGCTTGTCCTTGACGGCGTCCGAGATGGAGACGGCGCTGCCGTCGTGGTCCATGGTGACGTTGACGGCGAGGCTGGGCCGGCCGTCGGTGCGGGTGATCGAGTCGGCCGGGGCGGGCCGCTGCGCGACGGTGGCCACGGAGCCGAGACGCACGGGCTTCCGGACGCCCTCACCGGTGACCATCACGTCGCGGACCTGCTGGAGCGAGGTGAAGCCGCCGCCGACCTGGACGGTGCGGTTGGCGCCGCCCTCGTCGAAGGAGCCGGCCGGGACGGTGGCGCCGCCGGCCTGGAGGGCCTGGCCGAGGGCGGCGGGGGTGAGGCCGGCCTTGGCGAGCTTGGCGTTGTCCGGGGTGACGGCGACCTGGACGTCGCGGACGCCCATGACCTGGACGCGGCCGACGCCGTCGACGTCCTTCAGGGCGGGGACGACGGTGGTGTCGATCTGGTCGGCGAGCGCCTGCTGGTCCTTGTCCGAGGCGACGGCGAGGACCACGGTCGGCATGTCGTCCGTGGAGCCGGACACCACCTGCGGGTCGACGCCGTCCGGGAGCTGGGAGCGGGCCCGGTTGACGGCCTGCTGGACGTCGGTGACCAGGCGCTTGGTGTCGTTGCCGTAGTCGAAGGACGCCATGATGACGGCGTTGCCCTCGGAGGCGGTGGAGGTCACTCCGGTGATGCCGTCGACGCCCTGGAGGCCGTTCTCGATGGGCTCGACGACCTGCTTCTCCACGACGTCGGGAGAGGCGCCCTGGAACGGTGCGACGACCGACACCATGGGGAGGTCGATGGTGGGCAGCAGCTGCTGCTTGATCTGGGGTATCGCGATCAGTCCGAAGACGAGCGCGATGAGGGACACCAGGCCGACGAGGGCCCGTTGCCCGAGGCTGAATCGGGACAGCCAGGACATGTTGTTTTGGTCTTCCTTCTTCTGTGAGCGGCAGAAGCTCGCCAGGACGCACAGGTGCGCGCCCACCCCACAACCCTGAGCCATCCCGGAGGACGATTCCGTAGGCCCCAGGTCCATTTCCTCGCCCGGCGCCTACTCCCCGCGCAGTACGTCCGGGTGGAGACGCGCGGCGGGGCCGGGTGGAGGTCAGTCCGTCCGCGGGCGGACCAGGCCGGACTCGTACGCGATGACGACCAGCTGGGCCCGGTCCCGGGCACCGAGCTTGGCCATGGCCCGGTTGACGTGCGTCTTCACCGTGAGCGGGCTGACCTCGAGGCGTTCGGCGATCTCGTCGTTGGAGAGACCGCCGGCGACCTGGACGAGCACCTCGCGTTCCCGTGAGGTGAGGGTGTCCAGGCGTTCGAAGCGTACGGGGTCCGCGGCGGGGTCGGCGCCGCCCTGCGCCAGGAAGCGGGCGATCAGGCCCTTGGTGGCGGCCGGGGACAGCAGCGACTCGCCGTCGGCGGCGAGCCGGATGGCGCTGAGGAGCTCCTCGGGCTCGCTGCCCTTGCCGAGGAAGCCGGAGGCGCCGGCGCGCAGGGCGCCGACGACGTAGTCGTCCACCTCGAAGGTGGTCAGGATGACCACGCGGACGTGGGCGAGGGCGGGGTCGGCGCTGATCAGGCGGGTGGCGGCGAGTCCGTCGGTGCCGGGCATCCGGATGTCCATGAGGACGACGTCGGCCCGCTCCTCCTTGGCCAGGCGTACCGCCTCGGCGCCGTCGGAGGCCTCCCCCACCACCGCCATGTCGGGCTCGGACTCGACGAGCACCCGGAAGGCGCTGCGCAGCAGTGCCTGGTCGTCGGCGAGCAGGACACGGATCGTCATGCGGGCTCCCCCTCGGCCGTCGCGGGCGTCTGACGGTTCTGGAGGGGCAGGATCGCATGGACGCGGAAGCCGCCGCCGTAGCGGGGGCCGGTGGTCAGGGTGCCGCCGAGGGCGGTGACGCGCTCGCGCATGCCGAGCAGCCCGTGTCCGCCGCCGTCCGCGTGTCCGCCGCCGTCCGCGGGGCGGGGGACGGTTCCGGCGGCCGTCCCGGAGCCGTCGTCGAGGACGGTGACCTCGATGCCGTTCGCCACGCGGACGACGCTGACCTCGGCCCTCGCGCCGGCCCCCGCGTGCTTGCGGACGTTGGTCAGCGCCTCCTGGATGATCCGGTAGGCGGCGAGGTCGACGGCCGAGGGCAGTTCGGTGTCCTGGTCGGCGCCGACCACCTCGACGGGCAGTCCGGCGCTGTGGAAGGTGCCGGCGAGGTCGTCCAGGCGGCTGAGGCCAGGTGCCGGTTCGGTGGGCGCCTCGGGGTCGCCGGACTGGCGGAGCAGGCCGACGGTGGCACGGAGTTCGTCGAGCGCGGAGCGGCCGGCCGCGCGGACGTGCGCGAGGGCCTCCTTGGCCTGGTCGGGCCGCTTGTCCATGACGTGGGCGGCGACACCGGCCTGCACGTTGACCAGGGCGATGTGGTGGGCGACGACGTCGTGCAGGTCGCGGGCGATGCGCAGGCGCTCCTCGGCGACGCGGCGGCGCGCCTCCTCCTCGCGGGTGCGTTCGGCGCGCTCGGCGCGTTCGCGGATGGCCTGGACGAAGGCGCGGCGACTGCGGACGGCGTCCCCGGCGGTGGCGCCGATGCCGGTCCAGGCGACGATGGCGAGGTTCTCCTGGGCGTACCAGGGCAGCGGTCCGCCGAGCATCGCGGCGGCGGTCAGCACGGCCATGGTGGGCAGGCCGACCCGCCAGGTGGTGGCGCGGTCGGTGGCGGCGGCGACGGTGAACAGGGCGATCACGGCGGACATCGCGACGGGGGCGCGGGGGTCCCCGGTGAGGCACTCGATCACGGAGAGACCGCCGGTGACGGCGAGGACGGTCGCGGGGGCGCGGCGGCGCAGCACGAGCGCGGCGGCGCCGAGGACCATCAGCAGCAGACCGAGCGGGTCCGGGGCGCGCCGGCCCCAGACCATGCCGTGCGCCCCGTGCGGGGCCACGAAGGCTCCGGCGATCATGCACAGCAGCACGACCGCGGCGAGGGCGGCGTCCAGTGCGAGGGGGTGCGCCCGGAGACGGCACCAGACGCTTTCCAGAGTGCTCACCCGAAAACAGTACGGGGGCGGCTCCGGGGCCGGAATCGCCCGGGCGCCCCTGCCGTGCCCGCGC
Organism: Streptomyces sp. NPDC090108; assembly: GCF_044747185.1. Taxonomy (NCBI): domain Bacteria; kingdom Bacillati; phylum Actinomycetota; class Actinomycetes; order Kitasatosporales; family Streptomycetaceae; genus Streptomyces; species Streptomyces sp. NPDC090108. Next base: position 461,628 of record NZ_JBIVDQ010000005.1, on the reverse strand, counting down.
GCCCGGACCGGGTGGGCCGGCCCGGAGTCCGGGGGCCGGTACCCGGTGGGTCAGCCCGGGATCAGGCCGTCGTCGCTGAGCATCTCCCGGACCTCGTCCAGCGTGGCGTCCGAGGCCGGGAGGATCAGCTCCGAGGGTTCCAGCGCGTCGTCCGGCAGCGGGGTGCCGAGCCGGCGGACGGCGTCGAGGAGGCCGGCGAGGGTGCGGCCGAAGCCCTCCTCGTCACCGCTCTCCACTTCGGCGAGCAGCTCGTCGTCGAGCTTGTTCAGTTCGGCGAAGTGGGAGTCGTCCAGTCTCACCTGGCCCTCCCCCATGATCCGTACGATCACGTCGGCCTCCTCGGCTCGGTCCCGGCGCGGGCTACTGCTTGTCGAAGCGCGGGGTGTCCTGCGGCTGCTGCTGGGACCGGTCCTGACCGCCGCCGCCCTCGATGGCCTGCTGCGGGGCGCCCCCGGCCAGCTCGGCCTTCATGCGCTGAAGCTCCAGCTCTACATCCGTACCACCGGAGAGCCGGTCCAGCTCGGCGGCGATGTCGTCCTTCGCCATGCCGGTCGGGTCGTCGAGGGCACCGGAGGCGAGCAGTTCGTCGATGGCGCCGGCGCGGGCCTGGAGCTGCTGCGTCTTGTCCTCGGCCCGCTGGATGGCGAGGCCGACGTCGCCCATCTCCTCGGAGATGCCGGAGAAGGCCTCGCCGATGCGGGTCTGGGCCTGGGCGGCGGTGTAGGTGGCCTTGATGGTCTCCTTCTTCGTGCGGAAGGCGTCCACCTTGGCCTGGAGGCGCTGGGCCGCGAGGGTGAGCTTCTCCTCCTCGCCCTGGAGGGTCGCGTGCTGCGTCTCCAGGTCCGTGACCTGCTGCTGGAGGGCGGCGCGGCGGGACAGCGCCTCACGGGCCAGGTCCTCCCGGCCGAGCGAGAGCGCCTTGCGGCCCTGCTCCTCCAGCTTGCCGGACTGGCTCTGGAGCTGGTTGAGCTGCAGTTCCAGGCGCTTGCGGGAGGTCGCCACGTCGGCGACGCCGCGGCGGACCTTCTGGAGCAGCTCCAGCTGCTTCTGGTACGAGTAGTCGAGCGTCTCGCGCGGATCCTCGGCCCGGTCCAGGGCCTTGTTCGCCTTCGCGCGGAAGATCATCCCCATACGCTTCATGACACCGCTCATGGGCTTCGCGCGCCCCCTTCTGACGGACTCCAGCTCACAGATCCTGCGACAGAACCCACAGTACGGGCCCCGCATCCATTACCGCACCGTTAGGGGAGTGATGCGCTCATCCCCAAGGACGACTGCGGTCGCCGCCGCTCCGGCGTGAGGAGTAGGTGGCCCCCGGGGGTGATCCCTGGCGGGCCCCTGGGTGACCGCCGGGTGGAGCGCCGGCGACGTCCCCGTGTTTCTGTCTGTCCTTCTACAGACGTCGGGTGTTGCCGGATCGTTCCCCGCCGGACTGGGGTCCATGCGGGTGAAGCCCGTACCCTTGGGTTTTGTGTTCCGAAGCCGTGCCAAGGATGAGAAGGCCCCCGCCGACAAGGCCCAGGTGACCGACTCCAAGCAGACCCGCGACCCGCAGGCCCCCAAGGGCAGGCCCACGCCGAAACGCAGTGAGGCCCAGTCCCAGCGCCGCAGTGTCGCCAGTACCCCCACGTCCCGCAAGGACGCGGGCAAGCGTCAGCGCGAGGAGCGCCGACTGGTCATGGAGCGCCAGCGCCAGGCCCTGGCCAACGGCGACGAGCGCTATCTGCCGGCCCGTGACAAGGGCCCGGTCCGCAAGTTCGCCCGCGACTGGGTCGACTCGCGGCTCAACGTCGCGGAGTTCTTCCTGCCGATGGCCTTCGTGATCCTCGTGCTCACCGTGATCCGGGTGCCCTCGCTGCAGACCATCGCGCTGCTGCTGTGGCTCATCGTGATCGTGGCGATCGTGCTGGACTCCGTCTTCAGCGGCTTCCGTCTGAAGAAGAAGCTGGCCGAGCGCTTCCCCGGCCAGAACACGCGGGGCGCGGTCGCCTACGGCCTGATGCGTTCTCTCCAGATGCGCCGGCTCCGGCTGCCGAAGCCGCAGGTCAAGCGCGGAGAGCGGCCCTGAGCGCAGACGCGTTCACCGGGGGGGCGGCCGAGGCCTGGCTGGACAAGCTGGGCGGGCTGCGTGACGTCGTGCGCCAGGAACTCGTGTCCCGGCAGCTCGACGAGCAGATGGCCGGGCACTTCGCGGTGGGCCGGCGGCTGCGGGTGCTCGACGTGGGCATGGGCCAGGGCACGCAGGCCCTGCGGCTGGCCAGGCTGGGCCACCAGGTGACAGGGGTCGAGCGGGACGCGACGATGATCGACGCCGCCCGCCGGTTCCTCGCCCTGGAGCCTGAGGGCATCCGCGAGCGGGTCCGGCTGGTGGAGGGCGACGGGCAGGACACCGGCGTCCACTTCCTGCCCGGCACCTTCGACGTCGTGCTGTGCCACGGCGTACTGATGTACGTGGAGGAGCCCGATCCGCTGGTGGCCGGGCTGGCCCGGATGCTCGCGCCGGGCGGCATGCTGTCGCTGCTGGTGCGCAACGGCGACGGCCTCGCGATGCGCGCGGGCCTGTCCGGGGACTGGGCGGCCGCGCTGGCCGCGTTCGACTCCACCTCCTACCGCAACCGCCTCGGCCTGGACGTACGGGCCGACCGGCTCGCGACGCTCACCGCGACCCTCGCCGGGATCGCCGCCCCGCTGCGCGCCTGGTACGGCGTGCGGGTCTTCACGGACACGGCGGCGGACGGCGCGGAACCACCGCAGGACCTGGAGACGCTGCTGGCGCTGGAGGAACGCGCCGGGCGCACGGACCCCTACCGCGGCGTCGCGGCGCTGCTGCACCTGTGCGGCGTACGGGGCTGACACCGGGCAAGTGATCCGGCGGGGCCGTTCGGCGTACCGGGCGGGCCCCGGCGTTCCCCGCGAAGCGACACTCGGGGCATGGACGCTTCCCGTACCCGTTCCCTCACCCGGGGTGCCCCGCTCGCCGCGCTCACGTGTGCCGCCGTCCTCCTCGCCTCCTGCTCGGAGCCGGCGCCGTCCGCGAAGAAGGACACGGCGGCGACGCGCGCGGTGCTCCCGGCGGCCGCGGAGGACCTGCAGAACCGGTACCAGAAGGTGATCAAGGAGGTCCTGCCGTCGGTCGTGCAGATCCAGGCGAGCCACGACCTGGGCTCCGGCGTGGTCTTCGACGGGCAGGGCCACATCGTCACCAACGCGCACGTGGTCGGCCAGGAGAAGACGTTCAGGGTGACCACGGCCAACAGCGAGGAGCCGCTCGGCGCGCGCCTGGTCTTCTCCTACCCGGACCAGGACCTCGCGGTGATCAAGCTGGACCGGGTCCCGCCCGGACTGCGGCCCGCGGTGTTCGCGGACTCCGGGAAGGTGGCGGTCGGCCAGATCGTGCTGGCCATGGGCTCGCCGCTCGGGCTGTCGTCCAGCGTGACGCAGGGCATCGTGTCGGCGACCGGACGGACCGTCAGCGAGGGCGACACCGGCGGCGGCACGGGCGCCACCATCCCCAACATGGTGCAGACCTCGGCGGCCATCAACCCCGGCAACAGCGGGGGCGCCCTCGTCGATCTCGACGGCCGGGTCATCGGCATCCCGACGCTGGCCGCGGCGGATCCGGTCCTCGGCGGCAACGCGGCGCCCGGCATCGGGTTCGCCATCCCGGCGTCGATGGTGCGCACGGTCGCCGAACAGATCATCAGGAGCGGCAAGGTCACCGACTCGGGCCGGGCCGCGCTCGGCATCACCGCGCGGACGGTCGTCGACGCCGCCTACCACCCGGCGGGTGCCGCGGTGGTCACCGTCTCGCCCGGCGGCCCGGCCGACAAGGCGGGGCTGCGGCCGGGCGACGTGATCACCGGGCTGGACGGCGACGAGGTCACCACGACCACGAGCCTCGCCGAGACGCTCGCCGAGGCCGCGCCCGGACAGCGGAAGCGGCTGACGTACCTGCGCGACGACCATGAGCAGTCGGCCGAGGTGACGCTGGGCGAGCAGTGAGCGCGCGGGCGCGGTCACCGGGTTCGCGGGCGCGGGGTGAGGAGGGCCGGCCCTTCTCACCCCGCGCCCGCGGCCCCGTGCCGTCTGCCCTCCGGGGTGGTGGCGGCCGCCGACGAGACCGTCGTCCCGCGCACGCGGTGGGCCGCGGCGGCCCTCGCCGAGCCGTCGGGGCTACTCCGCCTCGGCGTGCAGGCTCATCGGGCCGTAGATCTCGGTGCCGTCGTCGAACAGCCGCACCTGGTCCGCGCCGCCCTCCAGGAGTTCCTTCCACACCTCGCCGATCCAGGACTCGGCGTCTCCCTGCGTGGTGAACTCCTCGGGCTGCACCGCGGGCTGGACCTCCGTCCCGTCGGCCTTCTCGAACCGCCACGTCCATGCCGTCATGTGGGCCTCCTTCGATCCAACGCCTGTGCGCAGGGTATTGCCTCGACCCGTTCGCCCGTCAGAGGTGTGGATCAATCCCCTGCGGGCGGGTCCCGGGCGCGCCCGAGGGGGTGGCAGAGGAGCGGGGCCCGCGGGGAGGGGTGAAAATCGGTCCGTGGAAGTGACTCTGCTCGGTACCGGTGCCCCTCTCGGACTGCCCCGCCCCGGCTGTCCCTGTGCTGTCTGCGCGACCGCGCTCGGGCCCGACGCCCGGGCGGCCACCGCGCTGCTCGTGGACGGCACGCTGCTGCTCGACCTGACGCCCGGGGTGGCGTTCGCCGCCGCGCGGGCCGGTCACTCGCTGGGCGGAGTGCGCCAGGTGCTGCTCTCGCATCCGCACGACGGCCCTCCCGTGGAGGTGCCCGCGGGCCTGCCGCAGCCCGTACGGGTGCCGGACGGACGGGAGCTGACGCTGCTGACCGGACACCGGGTGCGGGCGGTGGCGATGGACGCGGGCGGCACCGGGTACGCGGTGACCGGGCCGGACGGGCAGCGGCTGCTGTACCTGCCGCCGGGCGGCGCGCCCGCGGGCCTGGAGAACGGGACCGCCGAGTCGTACGACATGGTGCTCGCCGACGTCGAGGGGCGTCCGGACGCGCTGGCCCGGCTGCGGGCGGTCGGTTCCGCCGGGCCGGCCACGGACGTCGTCGCGGTCCATCTCGACCACGGCGTCCCGCAGGGCGCGGAGTCGCGGCGCCGGCTCGCCGCCGCGGGCGCCCGGGCGGTCCCGGACGGTACGACGCTGGTGGTGGGGGCGTACGACGAGGTGCCGGACGTGCCGCGGCGGACGCTGGTGCTGGGCGGCGCCCGGTCGGGGAAGTCGGTCGAGGCCGAACGGCGCCTCGCGGCCTTCCCTGACGTGCTGTACGTGGCGACCGGCGGGACGCGGGGCGGGGACACGGAGTGGGCGGCCCGGGTGTCCGTGCACCGGGAGCGGCGGCCGGGGTCGTGGCGCACGGCGGAGACGACCGACCTGGTGCCGCTGCTGGCCGAGGAGGGGCCGCCGGTGCTGATCGACTGTCTGTCCCTGTGGCTGACCGACGCGATGGACTCCGTCGGGGCGTGGGACGACGCGGAGTGGGCGGGCGGCGGGGAGAAGGCGCTGCGCGAGCGGGTGCGGGAGCTGACGTCCGCGGTGCGGTCCGCGCGGCGGACGGTGGTGGCCGTGTCCAACGAGGTCGGCTCCGGGATCGTCCCGGCGACCGCGTCGGGGCGGCGCTACCGGGACGAACTGGGGCGCCTGAACGCGGCGTTCGCGGACGAGTGCGAGCAGGTTGTCCTGGTGGTGTCCGGCCAGGCGGCCGTCCTACGGGGCTAGGGGCTCGCGCCGCGGGGGGGTGCGGTTCGTATCCAGGTGCGGGTACCTGGTGGACCCTTCGCGCAGTTCCCCGCGCCCCCGAGATGTCCGGCCAGGCGGTCGTCCTGCGCAGCAAGGGGGCTCGCGCCGCGGGGGTGCGGTGCGCGTCCGGGTGCGGGTCCCTCGTGGCTGGTCGCGCAGTTCCCCGCGCCCCTGGGGAGACCCAGGCACCCCTCCCGGTCATCCTGCGGAGCAAGGGGGCTCGCGCCGCGGGGGTGCGGTACGTGTCCGGGTGCGGGTACCCGGTGGGCTGGTCGCGCAGTTCCCCGCGCCCCTGGGGAGATCCAGGCACCCGTCACTGAACAGCAAACGGGGTCGCAACCCCCTAAGGGGCGCGGGGAACTGCGCGGTCAGCCACCGCGGACCCGCACCCACACACGGACCGGACCACCCCCAGGGGCGCGGGGAACTGCGCGACCGGACGGCCCGGACCCCGACGGGGTTAGACCTCCCGACGCGCCACGAGGCGATACGCGTTGGAGAGACGCGTCCTCCGCGACAGCGGAGCCAGGCCGCGGTCGACCGCGGACGCCACCGCCAGGGCGGGCACCGCGGTCCGGTGCAGCGCGGCCGGGACCCCGTCCAGGACGAGCCCCAGCGCCGCCGCGAGGTCCCGAGGCACGTGCGCCACCCCCCGCTCGGCGGACAGCACCGTGCACCCCCGCGACTCCAGCTCCACACGGAGATTGCCGAGCGGCATCAGCTGAAGGTGCCGCGACCGCCCGTGCGGCAGCCACCACCTGCCGAGCAGCGCGGCGAACGCACACCGCGGGTCCGCGACTTCGACGACGAGATGCCCGCCGGGCCGCAGCACACGCAGCGCCGCGTCGAGTTCGGCGCGCGGATCGGGCACGTGCTCCAGGTGATGGAACATGCTGAGCACGTCGTAGCGGGAGCGCAGCCGCTCGGCCGTCCCCGGCGTGGTCAGCAGACCGCGGTGGGCCTCCTCGACGCGGCCCTCGACCAGCGCCCGCACCACCCGGGCCGACGGGTCCAGCCCGTCGAAGCTGGTGTACGGGAAGTACTCCCTGGCCGCCTCGGGGAACAGCGCGTCCCCGGTGCCCACGTCGAGCCAGCTCTCCGGGTCGGGCAGCAACCCCGTCAGCGCCCGCGCGGCGGCCCGGTGCCGGCGCCGGACCGCGCGGACGGACGGCAGCCGTCCGGTGAGGCGCTCCGGGTGCCCCTCGCGGACGTCGTCCCGCCGGTGGAGGGCGAGTCCCTCCGCGGTGGGCCGGGGGTTGCGGAAGACGTGTCCGCAGTCGTCGCACTCGTCGAGCGCGGCGGCATCGGGCCGGGCCCCCGGCGGGTCCGGCGCCCGCAGCCGGGTGCGCAGCCGCGGGGAACCGCACCAGGGGCACTGCGCCCGGCGGGGTTCCAGGTACGGGTCGGTGGCCTGTGGGACGAGGGCCGAGGGCGGCATGGGCGGCTCCCTGTGCGACATTCCGCTGCGAACCGGAACGTATGGGATACCGATCTTGGGTGCAAAGACGTGGTGCGGGTGGGCTGCCGGTGTGGCGCGGCCGCGCCCGGACGCTGGCGGTACTGTTCCGCGAATGAGCAGGATTGATCTCGACGACTTCTCCGATCTGATCGAGCGCCCGGACGGCGGTGTGCGCCGTGAGGCCGAGGCCCGGCGGGAGCGCCTGGTCGTGCCGCCCGGGTCGCTGGGACGCCTGGACGAACTGGGCGAGTGGCTGTCCGCCGCGCAGGGCGTCGTACCGGTGCGGCCGGTCGAACGGCCGCGGGTGATCCTCTTCGCCGGTGACCACGGGGTCGCCGGGCTCGGCGTCTCCGCGCGGCCCGCGGGCGGCGCGACGGAGCTGGTGCGGGCGGTGCTGGAGGGCGGCAGCCCGGTGTCGGTGCTCGCGCGCCGGCTCGACGTGCCGGTGCGGGTGGTGGACATGGCCCTGGACTGCGCGCCGGACACCTTCCCCGAGGACGTCGTGCGGCACCGGGTGCGGCGCGGCAGCGGCCGTGTCGACATCGAGGACGCGCTGACCCTGGAGGAGGCCGAGGCCGCCTTCCTGGCGGGTGTCGCCGTCGCCGACGAGGAGGCCGACTCCGGTACGGACCTGGTGGTGCTCGGCGATGTGAGCGTGGGCGGGACGACGGCCGCCTCGGTGCTGGTGGCCGCGCTGTGCGGGACCGACGCCTCGGTGGTGACCGGGCGCGGCGGGCAGCCGATCGACGACCTGGCGTGGATGCGCAAGTGCGCGGCGGTCCGGGACGCGCTGCGCCGGGCCCGCCCGGTGCTCGGGGACCAGATGCAGCTGCTCGCCACCGTGGGCGGGGCGGACCTCGCGGCGATGACCGGGTTCCTGCTCCAGTGCGCGGTGCGGAAGCTGCCGGTGATCCTCGACGGCGTCGTGGCCGCCGCGTGCGCGCTGGTCGGCCAGCGGGTCGCCTTCCGGGCGCCGGACTGGTGGCTGGCGGGGCACGGCAGCGGGGAGCCGGGACAGGCCAAGGCGCTGGACCGGATGGCTCTGGAACCGCTGCTGGAGCAGGGCGTGAAGGCCGGCGAGGGTGTGGGGGCGCTGCTCGCGCTCCCCCTGGTCCGGGCCGCGGCCGCGCTGGCCGCGGAACTCCCCGAGAAGCCCGCCGCGGGGAAGGAGTCCGGCGACGAGGCCCCCGAGGCCGGACAGGACGCTGGACAGGACGCCGGGCAGGACACGGCGGAGGCGTAGACCGCACAGGGCCGCAAGCCGCGAGCCGCAAGCCGCACACACCGCCTCCGCGAAGACACCCGAACGTCCCGCGGGGCACGACACCCCGGCACCCCGGCACCCCGGCACCCCGGCACCCCGGCACCCCGGAGGGAAACGGCCGGGTGCGGGAAACGGCCGGGCGTGGCGGGGGTGTTCGCCCGGCAGGCCCGCCGTCCGGAATAGCACGGTTCGCGGCCGGGGCGCCCATATGATCCTCCCCCATGGGAGATGCCCGAATTGCCATGGAAGCGCAGACCGTACCGGGGCGGCGGTCCAGCGGAGCCTCCCGCCGGAGCGCCGCGTTCGCCGTCTGGTATCTGCGGGCCGTCGCGTTCGTCAACTTCCTCAGCGCGGTGTGGGTGTCGCTGGGCCAGGACGTGCGCCGGCACAACCAGGAGGATCTCTTCACCCCGTACCTGCTCACCGCGGGCTTCGCCTCGGGCGTGTTCACCGCCTTCCTGGCGATCACCATGCGGCGGCGCAAGCGGGCCGCGTGGATCCTCAACCTGGTACTGAGCGGGCTGTTCCTGGCGCTGTTCGCCTTCGCCATGGCGTTCCCGGAGATCCGGCGCTACGCGCAGAACTGGATCTCGCTGGTGCTGACGGCCGCGTTCGTGGCCGCGCTGCTGGTGGGACGCCGGGAGTTCTACGCCAAGGGCGACCGGTCCAACCCGCGCCTGGCCGCGACCGTGGCCGTCGGCGGCGGTCTCGCCGCCTCACTGCTGGCCGCACTGGTGGTGACGGTCACCAACCAGGCGCCGGACGCGGCCCGTTCGACGTTCACCGAGCGCTGGCACTACGGCACGCTCCGCCTGGTGTCGGTGGCCGCCGACGAGTCCCGCTTCCCCGGGATCGACCCGCCCAACTGGGCCAACGTGGCCGTCAACGTGCTCAGCACGCTCCTGCTCCTCGCCGTCCTGTACGCCGCCTTCCGCTCCCGGCGTGCCGTCGACCCGCTCACCGAGGAGGACGAGAAGCGGCTGCGGGAGCTGCTGGACGGGCACGGCGAGCGGGACTCCCTCGGCTACTTCGCGCTGCGCCGGGAGAAGAGCGTGGTGTGGTCGCCGACCGGCAAGGCGGCGGTCGCCTACCGGGTGGTCGGCGGGGTGAGCCTGGCCTCCGGCGACCCGCTGGGCGATCCGGAGGCGTGGCCCGGCGCGATCGTGCCGTGGCTGGCCGAGGCGCGGGCGCACGGGTGGATCCCGGCGGTGATGGGCGCCGGGGAGGAGGCGGGCACCGTCTACGCCCGGCACGGCCTGGACGCGCTGGAGCTCGGTGACGAGGCGATCGTGGAGGTCGCCGAGTTCACGCTGGAGGGGCGGGCGATGCGCACCGTCCGGCAGGCGTACAACCGGGTGCGGCGGGCCGGGTACCAGGTGCGCGTGCGGCGCCACGCGGACATCCCCGCCGAGGAGATGGCGTACCTGGTGCGGCGCGCGGACGACTGGCGGGACGGGGCGACCGAGCGCGGGTTCAGCATGGCGCTCGGCCGGCTCGGGGACCCGGCGGACGGGCAGTGCGTGATGCTGGAGTGCACCGACGCCGACGGCAGGCTGCGGGCGCTGCTGTCCTTCGTGCCGTGGGGGCCGCACGGGCTGTCCCTGGACCTGATGCGGCGGGACCGGGACTCCGAGAACGGGCTGATGGAGTTCATGGTCCTCGACCTGCTGCGGCGCGCCGGCGAGATCGGTGTCACGCAGGTCTCGCTCAACTTCGCGATGTTCCGGTCCGTCTTCGAACGCGGGGCGCGTCTCGGCGCGGGCCCGGTACTGCGGCTGTGGCGGTCCCTGCTGAGTTTCTTCTCGCGCTGGTGGCAGATCGAGTCGCTGTACCGGGCCAACGCCAAGTACCGGCCCATCTGGGAGCCGCGGTTCCTGCTCTTCGAGAAGAGCGCGGACCTGCCGCGCATCGGGCTCGCCTCGGCGCGCGCCGAGGGCTTCCTGACGACAGGACCCGTGGCACCGGGGCTGCCGAAGTGGCTGCACCGCAGACATCTGGACACGCACCGATAGGGACGGCCCGATGAACAGGTTCGCCCGGTGGGCCCGCGAGGAGTGGGGACCCCTGTACACCGCCTTACGCGGGCCGCTTGGGGAGCGGGGTCCGGCGGCGGTTCCCATGACGCTGGCGGCGGTGTGCCTGACCGCGGTCCTGCAGTACGTGCAGAACCAGCCGTGGGGGTTCTCCCTCGTGCAGGAGGCGGGTTCCGTGCGCGCCCAGGACCCGTTGTGGCCGGCGCTGCTGCGCACCCCGCTCTCCCTGTACGTGCCGGCGCTGGACCTGCCGGTGTGGGGCGCGCTGGCGCAGATCCTGTTCGTGTTCGGCATCGCGGAGGCGTGCCTGGGCTGGTGGCGGACCCTGGGCATCGCCTACGTCGCCACGCTGGCCGGGACGCTGTACGCGCGCCTCGGCGTCGGGCTCGGTCCGCACGCCCCGTTCGGGCTGCCCGTCACCGACACGCAGGTGGTCGACACGGGGCCGTCCGCGGCCGTGGTGGGCCTCGCGGTGTTCGTGGCCTGGCGGTACGGCGCCTATGTCACCGCGGGGGGCGTGACCGCGGCGATGGTGGCGGAGCTGCTGTTCAAGGACAACCTGGCGGGCAAGGAGCACCTGGCCGCGCTGATGGCCGTCGGGGCGCTGTGCCTGGTGGCGGCGGTGCGGCAGCGCCGGCGCGCGGACCGGCCGGGGACGGCGGCCGGCCGCGGGGCCCCGCGCTCATCCGCGGCCGGACAGCCGGGCGGGGCGCGGGTCGGGCCTGCCGCCGATCCAGTCCTGGACGGCGCGCCGGGGCCGGGCCCAGCGGCGGTCGTGGCGGTAGGCGCGCAGGGCGGCACGGGCGCGGGCGCGGGGGCGGCGGCCGTAGAAGCGGCGGGCCCACAGGGAGCCGGGGCGGGCGAGGCGGACCGCGCCGGCGAGCGCGAGCAGGGGGACGACCGTCCCGAGCAGCGCGACGCGGACCTTGCCCTTGCTCAGGGCGACGAGTGAGAAGAGGAAGTTCATGACGAGGGTGAGGATGACGCCGCCCCGGTCCTGGAGTTCCTCGTGGGTCAGGTCGTTGACGCCGAACGGGGAGAAGCCGGCCAGCAGCAGGCCGACCAGGGCGGCGGTGAGCGCGACGACCTCGACGCTCTTGCGGCCCTCCTCGCTCCAGTAGACGTCGTCCAGATGCAGGATCAGCGCGAACTCGTCCAGGACCAGTCCCGCGCCGATGCCGAAGACGACCGCGGCGATCGCCCCGCCGGCGCCGTGCCGGTCACTGGCGACCGCGCCGAAGCCGCCGACGATCGTGAGGACGACCCCCGGCACCACGTGGTGGATGTGCAGCCCGCCCGCCTTGACGTTGCCGAACGGGCCCTTGCCGGCCCGGATCAGACGGGTGATGACCCGGGTGACGACGAAGGTGAGCACGAACGCGGCGAGCGCCAGCAGCAGCGGGAGTTTGCCCGGCTCCAGGATGTTCCGCTCCCACCAGTGCCCCATGTGCGCACTTTATCCCCGGGCGGCGGAGGGGGCCTCGCGAGCGCCGGATAGCCTGCGCCGATGCTCAGGACCTCCCCTCTCGACGGACTCCGCTTCGCCTTCGGCACGCTCACGGTGCTGCCCGTACGGGTGCGCCGCTGGGACCGTGAGGCGGCGCGCGGTGGCATGCTGACCGCTCCGCTGGCCGGGCTGGCCGTCGGCTGCGCGGCCGCGGGACTCGGACTGCTCCTGCTCCTGCTGGGCGCCGGCCCGCTGCTCGCCGCCGTCGCCTCGGCCGCCGTCCCCGCCCTGCTCACCCGGGGCCTGCACCTCGACGGGCTCGCCGACACCGCGGACGGCCTGGGCAGCGGCAGACCCGCCGAGGACGCGCTGCGGATCATGAAGCAGTCGGACATCGGCCCGTTCGGGGTGATCACGCTGCTGCTGACCCTGCTGGCCCAGGTCGCGGTGCTGGCGCAGCTGTACGAGGCCTCCTGGGCGCGGGGCGCGTTCGCGGCGGTGCTCTCCGCCCTCGCGGCCCGGCTGGCGCTCACCCTGGCCGCGCGCGCCGGGGTGCCGCCCGCCCGTCCGGAGGGTCTGGGGGCGGCGGTCGCCGGGGTGGTGCCGGTGCCGGGCGCGCTGGCCGCCGCGGCCGTCGTGACCCTGGCCGCGGCCGCCGGGGGCACGGTCCTCGGCCGGTACGGCCCCGTGCACGCGGCGGCCGCGGTGCTGGGCGCCCTCGCCGCGGCCGAACTGCTGCTGCGCCGCTGCGTCCGGCGCTTCGGCGGGGTCACCGGCGACGTCTTCGGCGCCCTCGCGGAGACGGCGGCGACGACGGCGCTGGTGGTGCTGGCGCTGGGGGGCTAGGGGGCATCCCCTGGAGGTGCGGGGGGTGTCGCGGGGGCCACGCCGTGGGGCAGGGTGCCCCACGGGTGGGTGCCCGTTCCCGGGACCGCGCAGTGCACGGCCGCGCCCCGGGCCCTCGCGCCGTCCGCCACGTCGGCGCCGGAGGGGACGCCGTACACCAGGTGGCACTGGCGTACGCCCGGCGCGTAGCGGCGGGGCCGCGCGGGGGTGCGCCGGTAGTCCGTCCAGGGTCCCTCGAAGGTGACCAGGAGGTCCGCGAGGGCCGCCCAGGCCGGATGCGGCGCGGTGCCGTGGTTGAGCGCGAGCGTGCCGCAGCCGAGGGTGCGGGCGGCCGTGGTCAGCCACTCGTAGGGCCGTGACTCGCCCGCCCCGGACGGCACCTGGTCCAGGAAGGCGCCCTGCGCGCCGTACCACTCGCGGTGCCGGCGCAGTTCGCGTACGACATCGCCGTACGGCCGCGCGCCGTAGCCGGTGTCGACGTAGCCGAGGACGGTGACGCCCGCGCGGCGCAGCCGGGCGGCGGCCGCGGCGAAGCCCTCGTCGGGGCGGTCGCCGGGGCCGCTGGCCGGATTGAGGACGACGCCGTACAGGCGTGGCGCGGCCGCGAGGATCGCCGCCCACTCGGCGGGCCGGACCGACGGATGCTCGTAGTACGGGACCAGCAGTCTGCTCATCGGTGCGCGGTCGCCCTTCCCAGCAGGCCGCGGACCAGGCCGAGCTGGACGGCGGCCGCCGCCGTGTACACCGCGAGGGCGACGAGGTGCGGCTCACCGGCGCCGGTGAGCAGCGCCAGGGTCTGGGTGAGGGCGGCGGCGCAGCAGACGGCCGTGGCGCCGAGCACCGCGCCGAAGGACTGGAGCAGCAGCCCCGCCCACAGCACCACGCCGAGCGCGAGCAGCCCGGCCAGGCGGACACCGGCCGGTACGGCGGGCGCCGCTTCGGCGTACGGCGGCGGCAGCTCCATGGACCGCGGCCAGGCCGCGGCGACGACGACGGCCAGCGCGGCCAGCGCCGCCAGATAGCCGAGGAGGCAGCGGACCAGCGTGCGGCCGAGGGTCCGGCGGAACATCCGTGACGTCCCGCTCGCCCTCAGCGCGGTCAGGCCGCCGCTGCGGAACCGGTACAGCAGCCATTCGGCGGGCCCCATGCTGAGCGTGAGCGCCACGGCCTCCGGCGCGGCGACCGCGCCGCGCTCGGCCCCGCTCAGGACGTCGCCGAGCCCCGCGTACAGCACGAGGACACCGCTGCCGAGCCCGAAGAGCGCGTACGGGAGGGAGTCCCGCAGCCGCGGACCGGAGGTTCGGGCCCGTGGCACGGAGCCGCGGGCGGGGAGCGCCACGGGGCGGCTCGCGCCGGGGGCGTCACGGCCGTCGCGGGTGCCGTCGTCGCGGGTGCCGTCGTCACGGGCACTGCCGTCGCGGGCACTGCCGTCGCGGGTGGCCACGGGGCCGTGGGGGCCGAAGGGCAGCGGGGCGGCGAGGGCGGCGGTCCAGTTCCGCGCGGACGGCAGCACGGCGAGGCGGATCGCACGGACCGAGGGCCACAGGTCGCGCGCTGCCGGGGCGACTTCGAGGAAGCCGAGGGTGGCCACGGCGGAGGCGGAGGTCACCAGGAGGAGCAGCCGGGCCGCGTCCGGGAGCGGGTGGGCCAGCGCGACGAGGGCGCCCGCGGTGAGCGGGGTCAGGGCGGCGAGGAGGGCCCGTTCCCGGCCCATGACCAGCAGGACCCCGGAGGCGCCCAGATAGCAGGACTGCCCGGCGGCGAACGCCGCGGCGGCCGGGTGGGCGGCGCCCGCCACGGGGAGGGCGGCCAGGGCGCCGAGCAGCATGCCGGCCGGTGTGCCGACGAGCAGGCAGCGGCGGGCCGCCGGGCGGTCGCCGAGGCCCAGCCAGGCGTAGGCGCGGTGGGCCAGCCCCTGGTTCCAGACCCAGCCGCACAGCGCGCTCGTCAGCAGGGTGAGCGTCCCGGCCGGCAGGCCGAAGGAATCGCGCGGACCGGCGAGCAGCGGGGCACCCAGCACATAGGCGAAGCCGGGCAGCGCGAAGACCAGGCCGCGCAGCAGACAGCTCAGCAGCCCGGCCCGCCAGGGGTCGGCGGGGACGCTCTCGGGCTCGGGATGGCGGCGCGGGGTGCGGTCGTACAGCTCCTCGGCGAGCGCGAAGGAGTCGAGGACGCCGTACCGCTCGCGTATCCGGTCGTCGGAGAGGCCGTCGGACTCCAGCAGGGCCGCCACCTCGTCGGGGTGGACGGCGGCGGCTATGAACCCGTCGAGTTCCAGGGCGAGTTCGTCGATCGGGTCGGGCCGCTCCGGGTCCGGGCGGCGGCGCTGCCGCGGGATGCCCGGCAGGGCGGCGGGCGCGCGCAGTTCCTCGCTCACCAGTCGGTCCCGTCCGTCGCGACGGCCGCGTACCAGGGGTCGCGGAGTTCGGCGGTCCAGTCGGCGACCGTCTCCACGGCGGGCTCGTAGACCTCGGGGAGGCCGGCGAGTTCCTGGTAGATGGTGTGGAAGTTGTCGACCGAGCGGCGCAGGGTGAACCGGTCGATCACCCGCTGGCGTGCCGACTCCCCCAGCGCCAGGCGCCGTTCGTCGTCCCGGAGCAGGGCCAGGGCGGCCGCGGCCATCTTCTCCGGTTCGCGGGGCGGGACGACGAGACCGGTGTCGCCCACGGCCTCGCGGACCCCGCCGACGTCCGTGGAGACGGTCGTACGGCCGCAGGACATGGCCTCGATGATCGAGAAGGGGAACCCTTCCGAGATGGAGGAGAGCATCACGAGGTGTCCGGCCGCGTAGGCGCGCCAGACCTCGGTGACGCGGCCCTCGAAGGAGACGCCGTCGGCGATCCCGAGTTCGGCGGCGAGCTTCTCCAGGCGGGTGCGGTAGGCCTCGCCGCCCGGCGGCACCGGGCCGAACAGCCGCAGCCTGGTCTCGGGGATCTCGGCGCGCACGAGGGCGTAGGCGCGCAGCAGGGTCTCCAGGTCCTTGATGGGGTCGACGCGTCCGCACCAGGTGAGGGTGGGTACGCCGGGTTCCGGGCCGGCGTGCGGGAAGGCGTGCGGGTCGACGCCGTTGTAGACCGTGCGGATGCGGCCGGCGTCGGCGCCGCCGCGCTCCTCCCAGCGGCGGTTGTACTGGTTGCAGGGGGTGATCAGGTCGGCGGCGCGGTAGCCGTGGGAGTTCAGCGCGCGGTAGAAGCCGAGCAGGAACGCCTTCACGGGCCAGCGGTGTCCCGCGCCCTGCTGGCCCAGATAACGCTCGCGCAGGTAGATGCCGTGCTCGGTGAGCAGGAACGGCACCCCGTCGAGATGGCGCGCGGCGAGCGCGGGCAGGGTCGCCAGACCGCTGCTGACCGCGTGCGCCACCGAGTCCGCGGGGATGCGCACACCCAGCGGGCGCAGGGCGTGTTCGAGCAGGTCGCAGGCGGTGAGGGCGTCGTGCACGGTCGGGCGGGCGGCCGCCGTCGGCAGGTGCGGCATCGTCCAGATCCACTGGAGCGAGCGCAGCGCCCCCTCGGTGCGCAGGGCCGCCGCCAGCCATCCCTCGCGGGCGAAGCGGGCCAGGTCGCACAGCGCGCCGCCGAAGTCGCAGCGGGAGCCGGGGTCCAGGAAGGACAGCAGGAACCGCTCGTAGGCGTCGGTGAAGCGGTGCCGGGCCCGGCCGTAGGGGACGCGGGCGCGTCCGGGGCGCGGGCCCCAGGTGGGCACGGTGACGTGCCGGCGGACGTTCGCCGGCAGCTCCCAGGTCACGGGTTCACGGCCGTTCCCGGTGAGCGAGACGAGGTGGAAGGCGACGTCGGGCATGCCTTTGACGAGCTGGTCGCACCAGGTGCTGACCCCGCCGTGGACGTGCGGATAGGTGCCTTCGGTGAGCATGGTGACAAGACGGCCGGTGCGCATCGCTGCCCGGCTCCCCCCTGATGTGCGGATGAGAGGGGGGAACTGCGGACCGGACCCCGGCTGCGGGTCCGTGGTGACTGGTCGCGCAGTTCCCCGCGCCCCTTCGGGCGCTCTCGCTTACGGCAGCTTGAGCGTGAGTGCGGACTGCAGCGTGCCCGGCGCCCCCCAGGCCGAGCGCAGACCCGCGTACGCGGTCCCGAAGGTGCTGGTGCTCAGGAGGAGTTGCTGCTTGGTTCCCTCGGGAACCGTGACCGGGATCTGGGTGCCGGACGGCGCGGTGACCGTGACGGTCTTGCCGATCCGGTACGCGGTGACCTTCCCGCCGTCCAGCGCGGCCTGCCACTTGGCCCGGCTCTGCAGCTCGGCGCCGATGGCGCTCTGGCGCAGGTTGACGATCGGGGTGTTGGCGGCGAACAGCGCCTGGTAGTCGGCGAGGACGCGGTCCATCACCGGGTACAGGAGGCGGTCCTCGGCCAGGTTGGACTGGTGCGCGTAGTGCGGCCGCGGGTCGTTGCCCAGCACGTGCCCGAGGTCGGTGTGGGCCTCGGCGGGCACGATGTACCCGGTGAAGCCGGTGGCCGTGTCCAGCGGTGCGCCGAGGCAGGTCGAGCTCGCGTTGTTCTCGCAGATCCCGCTGCCGCCGTCGGCCTTGGAGGTGTAGATCCAGTTGTACTCGTCGGCCATCTCGGCCTTGGTGCCCACGTTGTAGTACACGTTCATCGGGTAGCGCGGCACGGTGAGGGTGCTGCTGCCGACCGTCCGCTGCTCGGACTCGCGGGAGTTGTCCGAGGCGGTCCACTTCACGCCGTTCGAGGCGAGGGCCGGTCCCAGGTTGGGGTTGTCCTGCGGCTGCTGCGGCAGGGTCTTCAGGCCGGAGTGCTCACCGGTGACCAGCTCGGTGCGGTCCAGGGAGAGTCCGTGCTGGGAGGCCCAGGTGTTGTTGTCCGCGATCTCCCCGGAGATGTCCGCGCGGCTCACCCACTTCGTCGAGCCGTCGGTGTTCTTCGCACACGCCCACGGCACGGTCGAGGTGTCCTGGACGCAGCCGAGGAACAGGTGGGTGTAGGTGTGGTTCACCCAGCGGTACTTGGCCTTGTCCTTCAGCAGCTGGGTGGCCAGCGCGTCGGTGCCGCCGTTCTCGCTCTTCCACTCCTCGCCGGCGCCCGCGTTGAAGACCATGTCCAGGGTGAAGCCGTGGCTCTGCTGCCACGCGGCCGCGTACTGGGCGTCGGCCGCCGTCATCCGGATCGGGGTCTCGGTGTCGTCGCCGCCGCCCGCGCAGTCGATGTCGCCGGGCGTGCAGTTGCGGGCGGTGTCCCAGCGGGCGTCGGGGGCGAAGACGTCGTCCACGTGGACGGCGAAGTAGTTGCGGGCCTGCCCCAGGTGCACGCCCTGGGTCAGCCACTCCACGATGCCGCGGGCCAGCACCCGGAACTGCTGCTGGTACTGGTTGTAGGCGAAGGTCACGACGAGTTCGCGGCGTCCGTCGTGCGCGTACTCGCCGAGCAGGCTGCCGTTGCCGGTGCCGCCCGGGACGGGGGCGTCGACATAGCTGGTGTAGCCGGTGCGGGGCTGGGCTATGAAGCCGTAACTCTCCTGCACCGAGGGCGAGTTGTCCTCGAAGGAGAAGCCGCCCGCCAGGTACCCGAAGGGACCCGCCTTCCCGGCCGTGGTGACGGTGGCCGGACGTCCGTCGAGGCCGCCCGCGTAGCCGTTGCTGTCGGTGTAGTCGAGGCCGACCTCGGGGTGCGCCCAGGTGTAGGCGTCGACCTGCGGGATGCCGTAGGTCTTCTCGTACGCCTCCAGGGCGGTCTGCTCGGCGGACCCGGCGCCGAACGGGGCCTCGTTCGGCAGCACCACGCCCTGGTACTTGGCGCGGGGGCGGCCGTCGACCGTGTCGCTCAGGAAGGCGGCGTCGATCCTGGGGCGGCCGGAGTCGGCGAGGCCGACCCGGGTGTAGGGGATGCCCTCGCTGCGGAGCTGCGCGGTGATCGCGCCGACGGAGCCGCCGTCGTCGTCGACCACGAGAACCCTGAGGTCGACGCGCGGGTCCGTCGCGGCCGAGGCCGCGGGCGCGGACAGTCCCAGGGTGATCAGAGCGGCCGCCGTCGCCGTGACGGTCACGGTTCTCCGGCGGTGCGCGCGTTGGTTCATGTCTGGTTCCTCCCCCCAGAAGACCCTCTGTGGTGAATCCACGGAGGATCTGTGGAAATCATGCGTTTCGGCGGACAACGGGCCCACCGGAACCCGATGAGTGTGGCTCAGGTCACCGGGACCCAGGGGGCGGAAGTGGCCACGACTCCACGCACAGGTGAACGTCCGCAGGAATGAGCGAACGGGCGCACGCGCGTACTCTCGTCCCGGGTGTTCGCCGACACGGTGAAGGCCCCGGTTGCCACCTGCCCCAAGGCCTGGACCTAGGGTCGGCTCTCGGGCCCGGTCGACCCACCCCGCGCGGACCCGTCCGTCCCGCCAGGGCGGCCGAGGTCCACATCGGCCACAGCAACTTCACATCGGAAGCGAGATTTCACCACCGTGACTGCTCTGACTCTCAGCACCGCCGCGGCGCCCGGCCTGCGGGCCGACGCGATCGTCGTCGGCGTCGCCAAGGGCGCTGGTCCCAGGTCCGGGGACCTCGTCGTCGCGCCGGGCGCCGAGGCCGTGGACAACGCGTACGACGGCAAGCTCGCCGGCGTCCTGGAGACCCTCGGCGCCTCGGGTGCCGAGGGCGAGCTGACGAAGCTGCCCGCCCCGGCCGGCTTCAAGGCACCGCTCGTGGTGGCGGTGGGCCTGGGCACCGAGCCCGGCGAGGACGCCGACTACGACGCCGAGGCGCTGCGCAGGGCCGCCGGTGTGGCCGCGCGCGCCCTGGCCGGCTCGAAGAAGGCCGCGTTCGCGCTGCCCGTCGAGGACTCCGGCGCCGTCGGCGCGGTCGCCGAGGGCGTGCTGCTCGGCGCCTACGCCTTCGACGCCTACAAGGAGGGCGCGGCCGACGGCAAGAACGGCAAGGCTCCGCTCGCCGAGGCCGCGCTGCTCGGCGGCAAGCCGCGCGACGCCGCCCACAAGGACGCCCTGGCCCGCGCCGTCGCGGTCTCCGAGGAGCTCAACCGCGCCCGCGACCTCGTCAACACCCCGCCGAACGACCTCACCCCCGAGGCCTTCGCCGCCGTCGCCCAGGCCGCGGCCAAGGAGCACGGCATCAAGGTGCAGGTGCTCGACGACAAGGCGCTGACCAAGGGCGGCTACGGCGGCATCCTCGGTGTCGGCGGCGGCTCCGAGGCCACCCCGCGCCTGGTCAAGCTGTCGTACACGCACCCGGAGGCCGACAAGCACCTCGCCTACGTCGGCAAGGGCATCACCTACGACTCGGGCGGCATCTCCCTGAAGCCGGCCGGCCACAACGAGACGATGAAGTGCGACATGGCCGGTGCCGCCGCCGTGTTCGCCGCGGTCGTCTCCGCCGCCCGCCTCGGCCTGAAGGTGAACGTCACCGGCTGGCTGGCGCTGGCCGAGAACATGCCGTCCGGCTCGGCCGTGCGTCCGGGCGACGTGCTGCGCATGTTCAGCGGCAAGACCGTCGAGGTGCTCAACACCGACGCCGAGGGCCGGCTGGTCCTCGCCGACGCGCTGTGGGCCGCCTCGCAGGAGGAGCCGGACGCCATCGTGGACGTCGCGACGCTGACCGGCGCGATGATGCTGGCGCTGGGCAGCCGGACCTTCGGCGTCATGGCGAACGACGACGCCTTCCGCACCGCCCTGCACGAGGCGGCCGAGGAGGTCGGCGAGCCGGCCTGGCCGATGCCGCTGCCGCAGCACCTGCGCAAGGGCATGGACTCCACCGTCGCCGACATCGCGAACATGGGTGAGCGGATGGGCGGCGGCCTGGTCGCCGGTCTGTTCCTCCAGGAGTTCGTCGCCGACGGCATCACCTGGGCGCACCTGGACATCGCCGGGCCCGCCTTCAACGAGGGCGGCGCCTTCGGCTACACGCCCAAGGGCGGTACGGGCACGGCCGTGCGCACCCTGGTGCGCCTCGCGGAGCTGACGGCCGAGGGCGAGCTGGGCTGACCCCGGCCCGTCCCGGGCCGGTCACGGACCGGCGGGGGCACGGGAGACCGAGTGACCGGCTCCCGCGCCCCCGCCGGTCCGCCGCACGCCCGCCTGCGCCGCAGGTGGGCGTGGACGGCGTCCCCGTGAGGTTCCGCGCTCCGCGGACGTGGGACGCGTCTCACACCCCAGCCCGGCGTCTCGCACCCCTCGAACAAGTGCAAAGATGGAGCCCGGCAGGACAGGGCCCCACCTGAGGGCCGAAGCATCAAGCGGCCGGACACCAGCCGCCGGCCGGTCATCGGAGACCGGCGGCGCACATGCATGGAGGACGTGACGTGGCGAACGACGCCAGCACCGTTTTCGACCTAGTGATCCTCGGCGGTGGTAGCGGTGGTTACGCCGCGGCCCTGCGCGGAGCGCAGCTGGGCCTGGACGTCGCCCTGA
The DNA here is from genome assembly GCF_044747185.1 of Streptomyces sp. NPDC090108. Taxonomy (NCBI): domain Bacteria; kingdom Bacillati; phylum Actinomycetota; class Actinomycetes; order Kitasatosporales; family Streptomycetaceae; genus Streptomyces; species Streptomyces sp. NPDC090108. The sequence goes on along the minus strand of NZ_JBIVDQ010000005.1, from coordinate 440,427 downwards.
TCGAGAAGGACAAGGTCGGCGGCACCTGCCTGCACAAGGGGTGCATCCCCACCAAGGCCCTGCTGCACGCGGGCGAGATCGCCGACCAGGCCCGCGAGAGCGAGCAGTTCGGTGTGAAGGCCACCTTCGAGGGCATCGACGTCCCGGCCGTCCAGAAGTACAAGGACGACGTGATCTCCGGCCTGTACAAGGGCCTCCAGGGTCTGATCGCGTCCCGCAAGGTCACGTACATCGAGGGCGAGGGCCGGCTGTCCTCCCCCACCTCCGTGGACGTGAACGGTCAGCGCGTCCAGGGCCGTCACGTCCTGCTGGCGACCGGTTCGGTGCCGAAGTCCCTGCCCGGCCTGGCGATCGACGGCGATCGCATCATCTCCTCCGACCACGCCCTCGTGCTGGACCGCGTGCCGAAGTCCGCGATCATCCTGGGCGGAGGCGTCATCGGCGTCGAGTTCGCCTCGGCGTGGAAGTCCTTCGGCTCGGACGTCACGGTCATCGAGGGTCTGAAGCACCTCGTGCCGGTCGAGGACGAGAACTCCTCCAAGCTGCTGGAGCGCGCCTTCCGCAAGCGCGGCATCAAGTTCAACCTGGGCACCTTCTTCGAGAAGGCCGAGTACACCCAGGACGGCGTGAAGGTCACCCTGGCCGACGGCAAGGAGTTCGAGGCCGAGGTCCTGCTGGTGGCCGTCGGCCGCGGCCCGGTCTCGCAGGGCCTGGGCTACGAGGAGGCCGGGGTCGCGATGGACCGCGGCTACGTCCTCGTCGACGAGTACATGCGCACCAACGTTCCGACCATCTCCGCCGTCGGTGACCTCGTCCCGACCCTCCAGCTCGCGCACGTCGGCTTCGCCGAGGGCATCCTGGTGGCGGAGCGTCTGGCCGGTCTGAAGACCGTCCCGATCGACTACGACGGTGTCCCGCGGGTGACGTACTGCCACCCCGAGGTCGCCTCCGTGGGCATCTCCGAGGCCAAGGCCAAGGAGATCTACGGCGCGGACAAGGTCGTCGCTCTGAAGTACAACCTCGCGGGCAACGGCAAGAGCAAGATCCTGAAGACCACGGGCGAGATCAAGCTCGTCCAGGTCAAGGACGGTGCCGTGGTCGGCGTCCACATGGTCGGCGACCGCATGGGCGAGCAGGTCGGCGAAGCCCAGCTGATCTACAACTGGGAGGCGCTGCCGGCCGAGGTCGCGCAGCTCATCCACGCCCACCCGACGCAGAACGAGGCGCTCGGCGAGGCCCACCTGGCTCTGGCCGGCAAGCCGCTGCACTCGCACGACTGACCTCCGGTCACGGGCGCGACGACACAGACTTCCGCAATTTCGTAAGGAGCAACCGAAACCATGCCGGTTTCCGTAACCCTTCCGGCGCTCGGTGAGAGCGTCACCGAGGGCACCGTCACCCGCTGGCTGAAGGCCGAGGGCGAGCGCGTCGAGGCCGACGAGCCGCTGCTCGAGGTCTCGACCGACAAGGTCGACACCGAGATCCCCTCCCCCGCCGCCGGTGTGCTGGCCTCCATCAAGGTCGCCGAGGACGAGACCGTCGAGGTCGGCGCCGAGCTGGCGATCATCGACGACGGCACGGGCTCGCCCGCCGCCGCCCCGGCCCCCGCCGCCGAGGCCCCCGCTGCCCCGGCTCCGGCCGCCGAGCCCGCCCCGGTCGCCGAGGCCCCCGCGGCTCCGGCCCCCGCCGCCGAGACCCCGGCCGCCCCGGCCGGTGGCGCCCAGGGCACGGACGTGGTCCTGCCCGCGCTCGGTGAGTCCGTCACCGAGGGCACCGTCACCCGCTGGCTGAAGTCGGTCGGCGACTCCGTCGAGGCCGACGAGCCGCTGCTCGAGGTCTCCACGGACAAGGTCGACACCGAGATCCCGGCGCCCGCCTCCGGCGTGCTGCTCGAGATCGTCGTCAACGAGGACGAGACCGCCGAGGTCGGCGCCAAGCTCGCCGTCATCGGTGCCGCCGGTGCCGCTCCGGCCGCCGCCCCGGCTCCGGCCGCCCCGGCCCCCGCCGCCGAGACCCCGGCCGCCCCGGCCGCTCCGGCGCCCGCCGCCCCGGCCCCGGCCCCCGCGCCCGCTCCGGTCGCCGCCGCTCCGGTCGCCGCCGCGCCGGCTCCGGCCGCTCCGGCCGCCCCGGCTCCGGTCGCCCCGGCCGCTCCGGCCGCCCCCGCGCCGGCCGCCGCCCAGGCGACCGACGAGGGCGCCTACGTCACCCCGCTGGTGCGCAAGCTCGCCGCGGAGAACGGCGTCGACCTGGCCGGCGTCACCGGCACGGGCGTCGGCGGCCGCATCCGCAAGCAGGACGTCATCGCCGCCGCCGAGGCCGCGAAGGCCGCCGCCGCGCCGGCTCCGGCCGCCCCGGCCGCCGCGCCCGCCGCCGCGAAGAAGGCCCCGAAGCTCGAGGTCTCCCCGCTGCGTGGCCAGACCGTCAAGATGACCCGCATCCGCAAGGTCATCGGCGACAACATGGTCAAGGCGCTGACCGAGCAGGCCCAGCTGTCGTCGGTCGTCGAGGTCGACGTCACGCGCCTGATGCGCCTGCGCAACCAGGCGAAGGACTCCTTCGCCGCGCGCGAGGGCGTCAAGCTCTCCCCGATGCCGTTCTTCGTGAAGGCCGCGGCCCAGGCGCTGAAGGCCCACCCGGTCATCAACGCCAAGATCAACGAGGCCGAGGGCACGATCACCTACTTCGACACCGAGAACGTCGGTATCGCGGTGGACTCCGAGAAGGGCCTGATGACCCCGGTCATCAAGCACGCGGGCGACCTCAACATCGCCGGCATCGCGAAGGCCACGGCGGAGCTGGCCGGCAAGGTCCGCGCCAACAAGATCACCCCGGACGAGCTGACCGGCGGGACCTTCACCATCTCCAACACCGGTTCGCGCGGTGCCCTGTTCGACACGATCATCGTGCCGCCGGGCCAGGTCGCGATCCTCGGTATCGGTGCCACGGTCAAGCGTCCGGCCGTCATCGAGACCGAGGAGGGCACGGTCATCGGCGTCCGCGACATGACGTACCTGACCCTGTCCTACGACCACCGTCTGGTCGACGGCGCCGACGCGGCCCGTTACCTGACCGCGGTCAAGGAGATCCTCGAGGCCGGCGAGTTCGAGGTCGAGCTCGGCCTCTGATCCACCCGATCGGGCTGTACGACGGAGCCCCCGTCCGGAGTTCTCCTCCGGACGGGGGCTCCGTCGTACCGGTGGCGCCCGCGGCGGCGACGTGAGCCGCGCGGTGCCCGGGGTCCCCGGCCGGGAGGCTCCGCCGGGGCGTGGCGGAATGCCGCCGGTGCCGGGCGGGCACCTCTGCGTGTAACAGGCATCACCTGTGGTGAGAGCGACCGCACCCTGTCCGTCCAGGGCCGCGGCCGTATTGTCTAAGGGTCCCGCCGACCCGCCGGGTCCGCACTGCCGAGGAGCTCAAATGACCGCGCCCGTCGTCCACTCGCTGCGCGAACAGATCCGCGAGCACATCGTGGAGGGGATCGTCAGCGGGCGCTGGCAGCCGGGCGAGAGGATCGTGGAGCGGCGGATCGCGACCGAGCTGGAGGTCAGCCAGACCCCGGTGCGGGAGGCGCTGCGCGAGCTGGAGACGCTCCGCCTCATCGAGTCGGCCCCGAACAAGGGCGTACGGGTGCGGAACCTGACCGCGGCCGACCTGGAGGAGAGCTACCCGGTACGGGCGGGCCTGGAGGCCATCGCCGCGGAGCTGGCGGCCGACCGCCTCGCGACCGACTGCTCGGCCCTGGAACCGCACGTCACGGCCCTGTACGAGGCCGACCGCGAGGCCGACGGCACGGGCCAGGTACGGCACACGGTGGGGTTCCACCGCGAACTGGTGCGCGCTGCGGGCAACTCGGTGCTGCTGCACACCTGGGAGGGCCTCGGCATCGAGGTGTTCACGGCCCTGTCGATCCGCTGGCTGGGCACGGTGCAGCAGTCGTACGCGGAGGAGCACGAGGAGCTGGTGCAGGCCTTCAAGCGCCGGGACCCCCGGATCGCCGAGCTGGTGAAGGCGCACGTGCTGGGCTGCGCGCCGCGCGCCTGAGGCCTGACTCCTGAGTCCGACACCTGACGCCTGACGGCTGAGTCCGACACCTGACGCCTGACGGCTGAGTCCGACGCCTGACGGCCGACACCCGGCACCCGGCACCCGGCACCGACGCTCGCCGCCCGACGCCCGACGCCCGACGCAGGCGAGCGTCTCTTTGCTCACCTGCGAAAACCCTGGTCGACCACGGCACCGGGTGCCCATTTCGAAGGCACCGGGTGCCGACTTTCCGCCGAACGGCAGATTTTGCCCCTGTTCCCTTTGATCGATCATCGATCAGGGAGTTACAGTCGCCGACGGACCCGCGACGGAGTCACACCTCGACGCCGCCATCGAAGTCCGCTGCCCTGTCCTGCCAAAGACCAAGGGCAACCCCGAACCCTTAACGATGAGGGAACCCCCTTCGACTGAGGAAGGCGGCGGCATGACCGACCCCAACGCCATCCAGCCGAGCGCGCTGGACCAGCTCCCGGACCGCGACCCGGAGGAGACCGCCGAGTGGCAGGCCTCCCTGGACGCCGTCGCCAGGGAAGCCGGGCCGCACCGCGCCGCGTATCTGATGCGGCGCACGCTGGAGCGGGCCGAGGCGGGCGGCGTCGCGCTGCCGAAGCTCCTCGAGACCGACTACGTCAACACCATCCCCACCGCCGCCGAGACGGCGGTTCCCGGTGACGAGGCCATGGAGGCCCGGATCACCGCGTGGAACCGCTGGAACGCGGCCGCGATGGTGACCCGCGGCAGCAAGCACGGCGTCGGCGGCCACATCGCCACCTTCGCCTCGGCGGCCTGGCTCTACGAGACCGGGTTCAACCACTTCTTCAAGGGCAAGGAGTCCCCGGAGGCCGACGGCTCCGGCGACCAGCTCTACATCCAGGGCCACGCCTCCCCCGGCATCTACGCCCGCGCCTTCCTCGACGGCCGGCTGAACGAGTCCCACCTGGACAACTTCCGCCAGGAGTCGGGCGGCAGCGGCCTGCCTTCGTACCCGCACCCGCGCCGGCTGCCCTGGCTGTGGGAGTTCCCGACGGTGTCGATGGGCCTCGGCCCGCTCTCCGCGATCTACCAGGCGCGGTTCAACCGCTACCTGACCAACCGCGGCATCAAGGACGTCTCCGCCTCGCACGTGTGGGCGTTCCTCGGCGACGGCGAGATGGACGAGCCGGAGTCGACGGCGGCCCTCGCGCTCGCCGCCCGTGAGGAGCTGGACAACCTCACCTTCGTCATCAACTGCAACCTGCAGCGCCTCGACGGCCCGGTCCGCGCCAACTTCAAGATCGTGCAGGAGCTGGAGGCCCAGTTCCGCGGCGCCGGCTGGAACGTCATCAAGACCCTGTGGGGCTCCGCCTGGGACGAGCTGTTCCAGCTGGACACCACCGGTGCGCTCGTGCGCCGTCTGCGCCAGGTGCCGGACGCGCAGATCCAGACGTACCAGACGCGTGACGCGGCCTACATCCGCCAGGACTTCTTCGGTGCCGACCCGGCGCTCGTGGAGATGGCGAAGCTGATCGGCGACGACAAGATCTTCGAGTGCTTCCACCTCTCGCGCGGTGGTCACGAGGCCCGCAAGGTCTACGCCGCCTACAAGGCCGCCGTCGAGCACAAGGGCGCGCCGACCGTGATCCTGGCCCAGACGGTCAAGGGCCACACCCTGGGCGACGGCTTCGCGTCGAAGAACGCCAACCACCAGATGAAGAAGCTCTCGGTGGACGAGTTCAAGGCGATGCGCGACCTGCTCGACCTGCCGATCGCCGACAGCGCGTTCGCCGACGGCCAGGTGCCCTACGGCCACCCGGGCGCCGGCTCCGCCGAGGTCCGCTACCTCCAGGAGCGCCGCGCGGCCCTCGGCGGCCCGGCCCCGGCCCGCCGCGTGCACCCGCTCGCGCCGCTGCCGGCTCCGGCCGAGAAGGCCTTCGCCGCCTTCGACAAGGGCTCCGGCTCGCAGAACGTGGCGACCACGATGGCCTTCGTCCGCCTGATCAAGGACCTGGTCCGCGACAAGGAGACCGGCAAGCGCTGGGTGCCGATCGTCCCCGACGAGGCGCGCACCTTCGGCATGGAGTCGCTCTTCCCGTCCCTCGGTATCTACTCGCCCAAGGGCCAGACGTACGAGCCGGTCGACCGCGACCAGCTGATGTACTACAAGGAAGCCAAGAACGGCCAGATCCTCAACGAGGGGATCACCGAGGCCGGCTCGATGGCCGACTTCATCGCCGCGTCCACCGCGTACGCCACGCACGGCGAAGCGATGATCCCGTTCTACATCTTCTACTCGATGTTCGGCTGGCAGCGCACCGCCGACCAGATGTGGCAGCTCGGCGACCAGCTCGGCCGCGGCTTCCTCGTCGGCGCGACGGCGGGCCGTACGACGCTGACGGGCGAGGGCCTGCAGCACGCCGACGGCCACTCCCCGGTGATCGCGGCCACCAACCCGGCCGCCCTCACCTACGACCCGGCGTTCGCCTACGAGATCGGCACGATCGTCCGCGAGGGTCTGCGCCGGATGTACGGCGAGGCCAAGCCGGGCGAGGACCAGGACGTCTTCTACTACCTGACGGTCTACAACGAGCCGCTGCCGCAGCCGGCCAAGCCGGCCGGTCTCGGTATCGACGAGGGCATCGTCAAGGGTCTGTACCGCTTCAACACGGCCGAGTCGGCGGGCGTCAGCCCGGCCGCCAACGCCCCGCGCATCCAGCTGCTGGGCTCCGGCACGGCGATCCACTGGGCGCTGGACGCGCAGAAGCTGCTCGCCGAGGACTGGGGCGTGGCCGCCGACGTGTGGTCCGCGACCTCGTGGTCGGAGCTGCGCCGCGACGCGATGGAGGCCGACGCGGCCCTCCTGCGCGGCGAGGAGCGTGTGCCGTACGTCCGCCAGGCCCTGCAGGGCGCCGAGGGCCCGGTCCTCGCCGTCTCCGACTACATGCGCCAGGTCCCGGACCAGATCGCGCAGTGGGTCGAGCAGGACTGGTCCTCGCTGGGCGCCGACGGCTTCGGTCTGTCGGACACCCGCGACGCCGCCCGCCGCCACTTCGGCGTCGACGCCCAGTCGATCGTCGTCGCCGCCCTGGCCCAGCTCGCCCGCCGCGGCGAGGTCCAGGCGACCGCGGTGAAGGAAGCCCGGGACAAGTACGGGCTGTAGGCACGGCCTTCGGGACCTCCAGGTCCCGTGGAGAAGGGGTACGGCGGTCGCCGTACCCCTTCTTCGTGTGTGCTGTCGGTGGCTCCCGGCATCATGAGGGCATGCGTGCGGCCCGGCTCATCAAGATGGTGCTCCTTCTGCAGTCCCGCCCCTCCATGACCGCCGCCGAGCTGGCGCGGGAGCTGGAGGTGTCGGAGCGGACGGTGACCCGGGACGCGCAGGCGCTGTCGGAGGCCGGGGTGCCGGTGTACGCGGACCGGGGGCGCACCGGCGGCTACCGGCTGGTCGGCGGCTACCGTACGCGGCTGACGGGCCTGGCGCGCGGCGAGGCCGAGGCGCTGTTCCTGAGCGGGGTGCCGGGGGCGCTGCGGGAGATGGGGCTGGAGGACGCCGCCTCGGTGGCCCGGCTGAAGGTGTCGGCCGCGCTGCTGCCGTCCCTGCGGGACGCCCCGGAATGTGCCGCCCAGCGGTTCCACCTGGACGCGCCCGCCTGGTTCCGGGAGCCCGGGACGCCCGCGCTGCTGCCGGTGATCGCCGGTGCGGTGTGGGAGGACCGCACGCTCCGTGCCGGGTACCGGCGGGCGGACGGTGTCGTGCAGCGGGAGCTGGAGCCGTACGGGCTCGTGCTGAAGGCGGGCGTCTGGTACCTGTGCGCGCGCCTGGCCGGCGACGGGGTGTTCCGGACCTACCGGATCGACCGGTTCGCCTCGGTGACGCCCGGGGAGGCGCGCTTCGCGCGTGATCCGGACTTCGACCTGCCCGCCCACTGGGCCGAGCGGGCGGAGGGCTTCGCGCGCTCGATCCTGCGCGACGAGGCCGTCGTACGGCTCTCCCCCGAAGGGGTGCGCGCGCTCCCGTACGCCGTCGGCCCGCTCTCGGCGGACGAGGCCCTGGCGGGCGCGGGCGAGCCGGACGCCGGGGGGTGGGTGACGGTGACCGTGCCGGTGGAGTCGCAGGAGGTCGCGCACACGCAGTTCAGGGCGCTGGGGCCGGAGGCGGAGGTGCTGGCGCCGGCCGCGCTGCGGGAGCGGTTCGCCCGGGACGCGGCGCGGACGGCGGCGCTGTACGGGAACCCGGCCGTCTGACGGCGGCGGGGCAGCCGGCCCCGGCGGGGCGGCGGGTCCGGCGGCGAGGCGGCGAGTCCCGGCGGCGGGGCGGCGAGTCCCGGCGGCGGGGCGGGTCCGACGGCGGGGCGGGTCCGACGGCGGGGCGGCGGGTCCCGACGGGGCGGGTCCGGCGGCGGGGCGGGTCCGACGGCGGGGCGGCAGGGCTGCCGGGCCGACGACGGCGACGGGGTGGCCGTGGCCGACGGACTGGCCGCCGGGCGGCCGACCGCGACGGGGTGGGCGCGGCCGACGGCGACAGGGTGCGCGCGGCCGACGGGTGGCCGGCCGACGGCAACAATGCGCCGCACTCCGCGTGCGGCGGATCGGCTCAGGCCCGATGCTGGACCCGTGATGGACGAGACGGAGTTCTGGGAGCTCATCGACGCCACCCGCGAGGCCGCCGAGGGCGACCCCGAGGAACAGGCCGACCTGCTCGTGGACCGGCTGCTCCAGCTGGACCCGGAGATGGTCCTGGACTTCGCCCGTCACTTCGAGGCCCGCTACAACCGCGCGTACCGCTGGGACCTGTGGGGTGCCGCCTGGGCGCTGCTGGACGGGGCGAGCGACGACGCGTTCGACTTCTTCCGGTGCTGGCTGATCGGCCAGGGCCGGGAGGTCTTCGAGGGCGCCCTGCACGACCCGGACGCCCTGGCCGACCTGCTGGGCGACTTCGACGAGGAGATCGACGGCGACGGCGAGGAGCTGGGCTACGCGGCCGACGAGGCCTACGAGCAGCTGACCGGTGCCGTCGCCCCGGACCTCGGGATCGCCCCGGCCCCGTCCGAGCCGGCCGGGGCCCCCGTCGACTTCGAGGACGACACGGTCCTCGCCGGCCGCTATCCCCGGCTGTGGGAGCGGTTCAAGTGATGACCCCGGCCCCGCGGCGTCCTGGCCCCGGCGCCGCCGCGGGGCGGGAGACGTCCCCCGGGAGGACGCCCTCTACCGCTTGCCGGCCGGGGGCCGGCCCTGGAGACGGGCCGCCGTCTGTCTGATCTCGGGCAGGCGGGCGGTCAGGGCGGCGCCCGGGCAGCTGGTCATGAAGCCCTGGTCGTGCCCGGCCACCACGGGGAGGCTGGCGGCGCTGCCCGCGTGGTAGCGGCTGAGCCCGTTGCTGGACACCAGCCGGACCCGGGCCCGCGGGTCGACCCCGGCGAGGCCGAGCTTCCACGCGGCGACGGCGGCGATCGAGTCGGTCATCGCCTTGGGCACGGCGACCCCGGCGGTGAAGGTGCCGAGCGCCGCGATGCCCGCGGTGCGGTGGTTGAAGCCCTGGGTGTGGGCGCCGATGACGGCCCGCTCGGCGCCTCCCGCGCGTCCCTCGTAGATGGTGCCGCAGCGGTCGACGAGGAAGTTGTAGCCGATGTCGTCCCAGGCGCGGGCGCCGGTCTGGCCCGCGTACAGGTCGCGGATGATCCGCGGGGCGTCGGCGCAGGCGTAGCCGTTGGGCGAGTCCGTGTGGTGGATGAAGACGGCGACCACCTTGTCGTCGTACCGCGGGGGCGGCTGGGTGCGTCCCGTGCGGCCGTCCAGCCAGGCGGAGCGGGGCACGATGGCCGGCCGGGACGCCCGGTGGGCCGCCGCGGCGCGGACCGGGGCCTGCCGGCCGAGCGGGACCGCGGTGGTGCGCTCCACGCTCTGGGCGCACAGGAGCAGCGCGAGGACGGCGGCGGCCGGGGGCAGCGAACCGAGCAGGACCAGGACACCGCCGGGCAGGGACGCGGCTCGCCGCTTCCACGCCCGTGGCACACGGAGACGGAGGAAACGCATGGTGTCACTGTCGATCCGGTCCGCACTGTCCGCGACGTGTGTTGTGCCACCTGGCGGAACCATCGTCCCGGTCCGGGACGTTTCTGGTGGTACACGCCCGGCGCGTGGCCCGCCCGTCCCGGGTGGCCGCGTCCGCGCGTGTGACCGATCATCGGGCCTGTCCCGGCCGTGGGACTGATCACCGGGCCCGTCCCGCCCGTATGACCCGTATCGAGACCTGGAGAAAGGCGGCTTCGTGGATCTGCTCGACATCGTGCTCGTGCTGGTGGCCCTCGCCTACGCGGCGGCCGGGTACCGGCGCGGACTGGTGGCCGGATGCGTGTCGCTGGCCGGGTTCGTGGGCGGCGCGGTCGTCGGCGTGTGGGCGCTGCCCTGGGTGACCGGGCTGGTGGCACGCGGTTCGGCGGCGGCGACGGTGCTGGCGATCCTGACGGTGCTGGTGCCCGGCATGGTGGGGCACGAGCTGGCCGGGCGGCTGGCGCTGCGGCTGCGCAGCGAGCTGGACCGCGAGGGCCGGGGCCCGCTGCGGGTGGCGGACGGCATCGGGGGCGCGGCGGCCAACGCGGCGGCGGTGCTGATCGTGGCCTGGGTCGCGGCGAGCGTGCTGGGCGCGGCCCCCTCGCAGACCCTGACCACACAGATCCGGAACTCGGCGCTGCTGGGCGCGGTGCAGGAGCGGATGCCGCAGACGACGCCCGCGTGGTTCTCCCGGGCCACGTCGGCGCTGACCGAGGCGGGGTTCCCGCAGGTCTTCAACCCGTTCGAGAACGAGTCGACGGCCCAGGTGGCGGAGCCGTCCGGGGACAGCGTCACGGCGGACGCGAAACGGGCGGCCCAGCGCAGCACGGTGAAGATCGAGGGTGCCTCCGGCAGCGAGGGCCGCGAGGGCAGCGGTTTCGTGTACGCGCCGGGGCATGTGATGACGAACGCGCACGTGGTGGCCGGCATCGACAGCCCGAGCGTGCGGGTCGGCGGCGTCGGCAGGTCGTACGGGGCGCGCGTGGTGCTCTTCGACCCGGACCGGGACGTCGCGGTGCTGTACGTGCCCGGGCTGCGCGCGCCGGTGCTGCGCTTCGACGGCGGCGCGCGGCGCGGGGACACGGCGGTGGTCGCGGGCTATCCGCAGGACGGCAACCTGAACCTCCAGGCGGCGACGGTGGCCAACCGGGTGCGGGCGACCGGCCAGAACATCTACAACGACCGGTCGGTCACGCGGGAGATCTACGCCATCCGTTCGAAGGTGCTGCCCGGCAACTCGGGCGGGCCGCTGCTGACCACGAAGGGCCGGGTGTTCGGCGTGGTCTTCGCCCGCTCCACCTCGGACACGGAGACGGGGTACGCGCTGACCGCGCAGGAGGTCGAGGACGACGCCTCGCGGGGCGCCAGGGCGACGACGGCGGTGGACACGGGCGAACTGGCGACCTCGTAGCGCCGGCCCGCGCGGGAGCGGGTGCGGGTGGAGCGCCCGGGAACACCTCGGCCGCTTTACCCGCTTCACGGGCCCGGGACCCGCATCCTGGGATCATGGAACATTCCCGAATCGCCGTGGCCGGCGCGTCCGGCCTGATCGGCAGTGCACTCGTACGGTCCCTGCGCGCGGACGGGCACGAGGTGGTCCGCCTGGTCCGGCGCGAGCCCCGCGGCGGGGACGAGGTCCGCTGGGACCCCGAGCGGGGCCGCGTGGACGCGCCGGGGCTGACCGGCTGCGACGTGGTGGTCAATCTGGCCGGGGCCGGGGTGGGCGACCGGCGCTGGACACCCGAGTACAAGCGGCTGATCCGCAGCAGCCGGGTGCTCGGCACCCGGACGCTGGCGGAGGCGGCGGCCTCGCTGCCCGAGCCGCCGCGGGTCTTCGTGAACGGCAGCGCGATCGGCTACTACGGCGACACCGGCGACCGGATCACGGACGAGGACTCCCCGGCCGGAGAGGGGTTCCTGCCCTCGGTGTGCGTGGAGTGGGAGGCGGCCGCGGCGCCGGTGCGGGAGGCGGGCGTGCGGACGGTGTTCGCGCGGACCGGGCTGGTGGTGGCCCGTGAGGGCGGCGCCTGGGGGCGGATGTTCCCGCTGTTCAAGGCGGGGCTCGGGGGACGGCTGGGCGACGGCCGGCAGTACTGGTCGTACATCTCCCTGGCCGACGAGGTCGCCGCGATCCGGCATCTCATCGAGCACGACACCCTGGTCGGGCCGTTCGACCTGACCGCCCCGGAGCCGCTGACCAACAGCGCGATCACCGAGGCGATGGGGAGGGTGCTGCACCGGCCGACGCCGTTCCCGGTGCCGGCCGCGGTGCTGCGGATGGCGCTGGGCGAGATGGCGGAGGACGTGCTGGGCAGCCAGCGGGTGGTGCCGAAGCGGCTGCTGGAGTCGGGGTTCGTCTTCACCCACCCCGGGATCGACCAGGCGATCCGCGCGGCCCTGGACTGAGCGCGCCGCCGCGCCCCCGCCGCACGGGCGGCGGGCGGCGGGCGGCGGCCGGCGCGGGAGGGGGTGGGCCGGGTGTGATGTGGCGAAGTACGAGGCGTAACTGAGAGACCGGCGAACACATGTGACCGTATGCGACCTCCATGCGACCGTGCTCTGTCGATGCGCGACTGTTACTGCCCGATCACCGACCTACCCTCGTGCCGAACCCGGGTATCCCCGGAGCCTGTTGGGGGCATGACGTCTCCACCGGCCGCGCAACCACAGGAGGGGCCTCGTGCTTGAGCCCGCGAACCAGGTGGACGTCGTCATCGTGGGAGCCGGGATCGCCGGACTCTCGGCGGCTCATCGGCTCACCAGCGCAGGAGTAACGACCGCAGTCCTGGAAGCCGCCCCTTACGCGGGCGGCCGCATGTCGACCGAGAAGGTGGACGGCTTCCGGCTCGACCGCATCGGACAGCTCATGTCCACGTCCTATCCCGAACTCCGCCTGACCCCGGGGCTCGGCTCACTCGCCCTGCGCCGCTTCGCGCCGGGCGTCCTGCTGCACCGCGACGGACGCAGGCACCGCACGGGCGCCCCGGCGGCCGGAGGGAGCGCGAGGGGCGCACTCCATGTGGCGCGCGCCTTGGCGAGCGCCCCCAGGGTCCCGGCCGGCTCCCCCGGGCGCGCGGGCGCGCCGGTGGGCGGCGCGCTGGACCACGCCCGGCTCGGCGCCGCGCTGGGCCGGATCGCCGCCACCCCGGTCGAACGGCTGCTGGCCCGCCCGGAGTCGCCCGCCGCGGAGGCCCTCGCGGCCCGCGGGGTGCCCGCCCGTACCATCGACGGCTTCCTGCGCCCGCTGCTCGCCGCGCTGCTGTGCGACCCCGGGCTGACCACGTCCAGCCGGTGCGCCGATCTGGCGCTGCACGCGTTCGCGAGCGGGCGGCTGTGCGTGCCGGAGGGGGGCGCCGAGGCGCTGCCCGAGCTGCTGGCCGCCTCGCTGCCGCCCGGCACCGTGCACACCGGGGTGCGGGTCACCTCGGTGTCGACGACCGCGGTGACCACCGCCGAGCACGGCGAGATCCGCTGCCGCGCGGTGCTGCTGGCGACCGACGCGCGGGCGGCGGCGGAGCTGCTGCCGGGCCTGCGGGTGCCGGACTTCCACCCCGTGACCGTGGTGCACCACACCACGGACGACGCGGGGCCCGCCCTCTCCACCGGCACCTCGCTGCTGCTCGACGCCGACCGGGGCGGTCCGGTCGCGCACACGGCGGTGCTCAGCAACGTCGACCCGAGCCGGGCGCCCGGCGGGCGCGTGCTGATCTCCTCGACGGTGCTGGGCACCCCGCCCGACGAGGTGGACACCGCCGTCCGCATCCATCTCTCCCGCCTCTACGGCACCTCCACGCGCCGCTGGGAGACCCTCGCCGTGCACCACACCCCGGAGGCCGTGCCCGCCATGCGGCCCCCGCACGATCTGCGCCGCCCGGTGCGGCTCCTGGCCGGGCTGTACGTCTGCGGCGACCACCGCGACACCAGCACCGTCCAGGGCGCCCTGCACTCGGCCCACCGCGCCGCCTCGGCCGTTCTGCGGGACCTGGGCGCGACGGGCTCGACGCACAGGTCCGACCCGCCCCAGAGGCTGCCCCGGGCCGCCTGACCCCGGCGCCCCCGCACAGGGGTCCGCCCGGCCGGCGGCCCCCCGCGGGTCCCGGCCGGCGGCACACACGAGACGTGCCGCCGGCCGGACAGCGGCGGGACCGGCCCGGGCACGGCACCGGCACCCGCACCCGCACCGGTCCAGGCGTCCCGGTCCAGGGACCGACCCAGGTACCGACCCAGGCGCCCGCCCAGGCGTCCGCTCAGGTCCGGGTGCCGGCGCGGGCGTCCGCGCTCAGCCCAGCGCGGCCACCTTGTCGCGGTATCCCCGCGCCGGGGCGGCGTCCTTGTAGGGCTCCAGCCGGCGCTCGAAGTCCCTGACGTACTCGACCGCGCGGACCGAGCGCATCTCGGCGGCCTGCGCGGCGGCCTCGGCCGCGAGGGCGCAGGCCTGGTCGAGCTCGCCGAGGCCGAGGCGGGCGGTGGCGAGCACGACGCGGCAGAAGAGACGGCTGCGGGCGTGGACCGGGGCGCGCAGTTGCAGGGAGCGCTCCGCGTGCTGGGCGGCGGCCCGGTACTGCTGGAGGTCCCGGTGGCAGTGCCCGAGCTCGTCGGCGAGCTGCCCCTCGTCGAAGAAGCGGGCCCAGTACGGCACCTCGTCCCCGGGCCGGGCCGCCTCCAGCGCGCGCTCGGCCCGCACCAGGGCGCCGGTGCACGCGCGGACCTCGCCGAGGACGCCGTGCGCCCGCGCCTCGGCCGCGTGCAGCAGCGCCTGCACGGCGGGCGGCGCGCCGGTGCCGATGCCCTGCTGCGCGACCCGGGCGAGCTGTACGGCCTCCCTGCCGTGCCCGAGGTAGACGGCCTGGCGGCTCATGGTGACCAGGACGTAGGAGCCGTAGGCCCGGTCCGCGGCGGCCTGCGCGAGCCGCAGGGCCTGGACGAAGTAGCGCTGGGCGAGCCCGTGCGCGGCGATGTCGTACGACGTCCACCCGGCGAGCCGGGTGAGGTCGGCGGCCGCGGCGAACAGGCGGCGGCCGGTCTGCTCGCCGTAGACGCCGCGCAGCATCGGCTCGCACTCGTGCTCCAGGTAGCGCACGAGGGCCTGGCGCGCGTGACCGCCGCCGTACTGGTCGTCGAGGGTGCGGAACAGCTCCCCGACCGAGCGCAGCGCGGCGATGTCGCCGCCGGTGACCCGGTGTCCCGGCACGCGCTGGGCGTGGCCTCCGGGGCGCGGCGGGAGCACCCCGGCGGGCGGGAACCGGTCCCCGGCCCCGGGCACCCCGGGCACCGGGCGGCCGGGCACGGGGCCGGCGCTCTCCCCGGGGGTGCCGGGGCGCCCCTGCGCGGGCACCCGGTTCAGGGCCTCGCGGGCCACCTTGTCGTCGGGCCGGCCGATCAGCCAGTCGCGGCTGGGCACCACGAGGCCCGCCGGGGTGAAGGCGATCTTGCGCAGCTCGGCGTGGCTGCCGGAGTCCTTGCGCCACAGCCCGCCGACGATGTCGACGGCCTCCTCCGGGGTGGCCGCGAACTCCAGCCCGGCGTACACCGGCGCGCACGCGTCCAGCCCGAGGTCCTGCGCCGTGAGCCGGCGTCCCAGCCTGCGGGTGAAGACCTCGGCGATGAGGGCGGGGGTGGTCCCCCGCGGCTGCTGCCCGCGCAGCCAGCGGGTGACGGATGTCTTGTCGTATCTGAGGTCCAGGCCGTGCTCCAGACCGAGCTGGTCGACGCGACGGGCCAGTCCCGCGTTGGAGAAACCCGCCTCTGCGATGAGCACGGCGAGCTGGCGATTGGGGGTGCGCTGCGCGGGTCGGTCCGTCATCTGCGGTGCGGTCTCCTGCCTACCAGGCCTCTGAGGTGCCGGGATTGCCTGTGAGCAGCCCTTTTGGCCTCACGAACGGCGCGAATGTAGCGGAGAGTGAGCAGGCCGTCGCAGGCTTCGACATGCATTCATCCGATCGTGTGAGGATTGCCCGCGCGGCTGACGTACTCCGGTCGGACGTACAGTGGCGTGGGCGCGCGACGCGCCTGACACGCCCGTCCCGGGGCGACCGGGGGCGGACACGGATGCCAAGGGAGGCGCTTGCCGTGAGTGAGCTGCGGTTCGTCCGTATGGGGTTCGGCGCGGACGCCGTCGAGTACCAGCAGGCGTGGGACGAACAGCGCCGGGTGCACGCGGCCCGGTTCACCGACGAGGTCCCCGACACCGTGCTGCTCCTGGAGCACCCCCCGGTGTACACGGCGGGCCGGCGTACCGCGGACAGCGAGCGGCCCCTGGACGGGACCCCCGTCGTCGACGTGGACCGCGGCGGCAAGATCACCTGGCACGGCCCCGGCCAGCTCGTCGGCTACCCGATCCAGAAGCTCCCGCGCCCGGTGGACGTCGTCGCGCACGTGCGCCGCCTGGAGGAGGCGCTGATCCGCACCTGTGCGGAGTTCGGCCTGGAGACCACCCGGGTCGAGGGCCGCAGCGGCGTCTGGGTGCTCGGCGACCCGGTCGAGACGCGTCCGGCGCTCGGCGGTCTGTCCCTGGACCTCGACCCGCGGCTGCACGACGAGGAGTTCGACCCCCGGATGAACGGTCCGGAGTACGCCCCCTCCAACGCCGGCCAGCGCCGCGAGGACCGCAAGATCGCCGCGATCGGCATCCGGGTCGCCAAGGGCGTCACCATGCACGGCTTCGCGCTGAACGTGAACCCGGACAACCGCTGGTTCGACCGGATCATCCCGTGCGGCATCCGTGACGCGGGCGTCGCCTCCCTGGCCGGCGAGCTGGGCCGGGACGTCACGATCGAGGAGGTCCTGCCGGTGATCGAGCGGCACCTGCGGGACGTGCTGGAGAACGCGGAGCCCAAGCCGCGTGTGATCGAGAAGACCTCCGCCTGATCCGGGGAATGCGCCCTGCGTCTGTGGGGTTGGCCTCCTCGGCAGAGCTCAGTCAGCACGGGCGTACCCTGGTGTACGCCGAAGAATCGAAGAGTACGCAACGCACTCAGCAGGGAGCCGGTCGTGTCCGCAGTCGCACCCGACGGACGCAAGATGCTGCGCCTGGAGGTCCGCAACAGCCAGACCCCCATCGAGCGCAAGCCCGAGTGGATCAAGACCCGGGCGAAAATGGGTCCCGAGTACACGAAGATGCAGAACCTCGTGAAGGGCGAGGGCCTGCACACGGTGTGCCAGGAGGCCGGCTGCCCCAACATCTACGAGTGCTGGGAGGACCGCGAGGCCACCTTCCTCATCGGCGGCGACCAGTGCACCCGGCGCTGTGACTTCTGCCAGATCGACACCGGCAAGCCCGAGGCGCTGGACCGCGACGAGCCGCGCCGCGTCGGCGAGTCCGTGGTCACCATGGACCTGAACTACGCCACCATCACCGGCGTCGCCCGCGACGACCTGGAGGACGGCGGCGCCTGGCTGTACGCCGAGACCGTCCGCCAGATCCACGCGCAGACGGCGGGCCGCGAGGGCGGCCGTACCAAGGTGGAGCTGCTGGCCCCCGACTTCAACGCGGTCCCCGAGCAGCTGGCCGAGGTCTTCGGCTCCCGCCCCGAGGTCTTCGCCCACAACGTCGAGACGGTGCCCCGGATCTTCAAGCGGATCCGCCCCGGCTTCCGCTACGAGCGTTCGCTGAAGGTCATCACCGACGCCCGCGACTTCGGCCTGGTCACCAAGTCCAACCTGATCCTCGGCATGGGCGAGACCCGCGAGGAGGTCAGCGAGGCGCTCCAGCAGCTGCACGACGCGGGCTGCGAGCTGATCACCATCACGCAGTACCTGCGCCCCTCGCTGCGCCACCACCCCGTAGAGCGCTGGGTGAAGCCGCACGAGTTCGTGGAGCTGAAGGAGGAGGCCGAGGAGATCGGCTTCTCCGGTGTGATGTCGGGCCCGCTGGTGCGGTCCTCCTACCGCGCCGGCCGCCTCTACCAGATGGCCGTCGAGAAGCGCGGCGACTACATCGCCTCCCAGGCGGTCTGAACCGGCGCCAGCCAAGCGTGTGAATTCACGCACAAGTCACTACCGGCCGGTATTGGCCGAGTTCGCGCGGTCCTGACCGTCGCCCCTGATGAGGGCGACCGTCAGGGCCGCGTCCGCGTCCGGGGGTGCCACGTCAGGGCTTCATCGACGTTTGACCGGTCGGTCACGCACTGGTAACACCGAACAGTGAGGCTGGAATCACGTCCCGCACACCCTTACCTGGGGAGGTCCACGACCATGCAGGCCGCGCCCGTTCGCGCCACCGCCATCCCGTCCTTCACCGACGCCGTCCGCGCCGTCGAGTCGCTGCTGATGAGCGGCGGCCAGCGCACCGCCCGCCGCAACGCCTGGACCTCCGTACTGGAGGACCGCCGCCGCGCCAAGGACCGGGTCGAGGCGCAGCACGTCCTCGACCGGGCCGCCCGGGCCGCCACGCGCCCCTGACCCGGCTCCGCCCTCGTCCCCCGTCTCCGCCCTTCTCCAGCCGCCTCGAACCGGCTCCTTCGGCCGCCCGCTCCGCTCCGCCGGCCCGACCGGGCACTGCCGTCGTCGGCGCTCCCGGGGGCACGTAGACTTCCAGACATGGCGAGGAAGGAAACAGCGGCGGACGCCGCTAACGCAGGGCGACTGAAGCAGATCGCTCTCACGTACAAGATGACCCGGAAGGCCGACAAGACGATCGGTCTTGTTCTCGCGGCCGTCGGCATCGGCACGTTCGGTGTCTTCCTCGCGATCGGCTTCTTGATCGGTCACCCGTGGTACCTCGGCGTCCTGGGCGTGCTGCTCGGTCTGCTGGCCACGGCGATCGTGTTCGGCCGCAGGGCCGAGCGGGCCGCGTTCGGTCAGATGGAGGGCCAGCCGGGCGCAGCCGCGGCCGTGCTCGACAACATCGGCCGGGGCTGGACCACCACCCCCGCGGTCGCGATGAACCGCAGCCAGGACGTGGTGCACCGCGCGGTCGGCAAGGCCGGCATCGTGCTGGTCGCCGAGGGCAACCCGAACCGGGTGAAGAGCCTGCTGGCGGCCGAGAAGAAGAAGATGAGCCGCATCGTGACGGACGTGCCCGTGCACGACGTCATCGTGGGCGACGGCGACGGCCAGATCGCGCTGAAGAAGCTGCGCACCACCATGCTGAAGTACCCGCGCGTGCTGACCGGCCCGCAGGTGACCACGACCAACGACCGGCTGCGCGCCCTGGGCGACCTGATGAGCAACATGCCGGTGCCGAAGGGCCCGATGCCCAAGGGCATGCGGATGCCGAAGGGCGGCGGCAAGGCCCGCTGACCCGCTCCGCGCACATACGACGACGGGGCGCCCGGATTCCTGATCCGGGCGCCCCGTCGTCGTATGTGCGGTCGGCGTCGCCGTGGGCGCGGCCGTCCACGCCGCTCCGTACGCGGGGCGCCACCCGCGAGCGGGTCCACCGGGGTGAATGCCGGAGGCCCACCGGAGGGTGAACGTCAGATACGGACCTCGACGGTCTTCGCGAGCCGGTCGTGCAGGCCGCGGCCGTCCCGGTCCCAGACCAGGGCGGGGATGGCGAGGCAGAGCAGCACCGTGCGCAGCAGGGCGCGGGCGGGGTTCACGACGCCGGTCCGCAGGTCCACGACCCGGACGCCGAAGAGGCGCTTGCCCGGGGTGAAGCCGAGGGTGCCGACCGTCAGGACGCTCATCACGAAGAAGACGAGCAGCGCCCAGTTGCTGGTGGCGGGGCTGTTGCCGTGCGTGATCAGGCCGTATGCGATCAGGACGCACAGCCCCCAGTCCACGGCGAGCGCGCCGAGCCGCCGGCCGGGGCGGGCGATCGAGTTCGGGCCCTCCTCCGGCAGACCGAGCTGCTCGCCCCGGTAGCCGAAGTCCGCACCCGCGTCTTCCATGGCCGCGCGCGGCCCGGAGAGCCATGATCCGATTGCTTGCCTGTTGTCCACCGCTCCACGGTACTGCGCCCGGTTTCGGGCGAAGCGCGGAGGGGTGTGTCGGAGCTAGGGTGGACGGGTAGCCGGTTAACTTCTGCGAAACAAACGGGTCACGCTCGAGAAACCACCCGTCCCTAGGGTCGGGCACGAGCGTGTGCCACCGCACTGGCCGCACGAACGATCTACCACCCCGGCGCCGACGGTCGGGAGTAGGAGGAGCTGGATGTTCCAGAACGCCGACGAGGCCAAGAAGTTCATCGCGGACGAGGACGTCAAGTTCGTCGACGTCAGGTTCTGCGACCTGCCGGGCGTCATGCAGCACTTCACGGTGCCCGTCGATGCGTTCGACCCGGACGAGGAGCTGGCCTTCGACGGATCCTCGATCCGCGGTTTCCAGGCCATCCACGAGTCCGACATGGCGCTGCGCGCCGACCTGTCGACGGCCCGGATCGACCCGTTCCGTCGCGACAAGACGCTGAACATCAACTTCTTCATCCACGACCCGATCACGGGCGAGCAGTACTCCCGTGACCCGCGCAACGTGGCCCGGAAGGCGGAGGCGTACCTCGCGTCCACCGGTATCGCCGACACCGCGTACTTCGGCCCCGAGGCCGAGTTCTACGTGTTCGACAGCGTGCGCTTCAAGACCGCCGAGAACGAGGCGTTCTACCACATCGACTCCGAGGCCGGCGCCTGGAACACCGGCGCGCTCGAGGACAACCGCGGTTACAAGGTCCGCTACAAGGGCGGCTACTTCCCGGTCCCGCCGGTCGACCACTTCGCCGACCTGCGCGCCGAGATCTCCCTGGAGCTTGAGCGGTCCGGCCTGAAGGTCGAGCGCCAGCACCACGAGGTGGGCACCGCCGGCCAGGCCGAGATCAACTACAAGTTCAACACGCTGCTCGCCGCGGCCGACGACCTCCAGCTCTTCAAGTACATCGTGAAGAACGTGGCCTGGCGCAACGGCAAGACCGCGACCTTCATGCCGAAGCCGATCTTCGGCGACAACGGCTCGGGCATGCACGTCCACCAGTCGCTGTGGGCGGGCGGCGCGCCGCTCTTCTACGACGAGGCCGGTTACGCGGGCCTGTCGGACATGGCCCGCTACTACATCGGCGGCATCCTCAAGCACGCCCCGTCGCTGCTGGCGTTCACCAACCCGACGGTGAACTCCTACCACCGTCTGGTGCCGGGCTTCGAGGCGCCGATCAACCTGGTGTACTCGCAGCGCAACCGCTCCGCGGCCATGCGTATCCCGATCACCGGCTCGAACCCGAAGGCCAAGCGCGTCGAGTTCCGCGCCCCGGACTCCTCCGGCAACCCGTACCTGGCCTTCTCCGCGCTGCTCCTCGCGGGCCTGGACGGCGTCAAGAACAAGATCGAGCCGGCCGAGCCGATCGACAAGGACCTGTACGAGCTGGCTCCGGAGGAGCACGCGAACGTCGCCCAGGTCCCGACCTCCCTCGGCGCGGTCCTCGACCGCCTGGAGGGCGACCACGAGTTCCTCCTCCAGGGCGACGTCTTCACGCCCGACCTGATCGAGACGTGGATCGACTACAAGCGCAGCAACGAGATCGCCCCCCTCCAGCTGCGCCCGCACCCGCACGAGTTCGAGCTGTACTACGACGTGTGACGAAGCCGCCCGGCTCGGTGCCGGGCGGTAGGTGGCATGGCGGAGGGCCGTCACCCGGATCCGATCCGGGTGACGGCCCTCCGGCCTTCTTCCGCGCTCCGGCATGCCGCTTCGCGGCTGTCAGGGCACCACGACGACCACCACGGGGCTGCTGTTGAAGCCGTAGCCGTAGTTGAAGCCGGTGTTGAAGCCGTAGCCGCCGAAGCCGTAGCCGTAGCCGCCGAAGCCGCGGCCGCAGTTCCAGCCGCCGCCGTAGCATCCGCGGTTGGTGCTGACCTGGTTCGGCGTGGACGCCGAGGCCGTGGCGGCCGTGGCGACGGTGGCGCCGCCCGCCAGCAGCACGCCGACGGCGGAGAGCGCCGCGAGGCGCCTAGCACGCTGTGCGTTCATGGACGTACCTTCCTTCCACCCCTCGTGCGGTTGGCCCTGCACGATTCGGATGGCCGCGACCTCGGAGTGAGAAGTCCGGCGCGGTCACAGGTCTGGCCGCCTGGATCACCAGGAGCGGAGCTGTCGGAGCTGTCGGTCGATTTCCATGGTGGGCGGGGGTGGCGTCCGGCTCTGGGCGCACCCTCGCACTGCGGCTCTCCTCCGATGCTAGGTGACCCCCGCCCGCTCAGCATCCGGAGCGGATCAGGCCCCCGGGGAGCCCGTACGGTCAGGGGTGCAACCTTCCGAGCCCGTCGGGCTTCCTATTCTCGGGAGACCGTCGTCACCGTGCTGTGCCGGACCGGGAGAGGCCGACAGGGAATGACTGAACAGAACGACTGGGAGCGGGAGTTCGACCACAGGTGGGCGGCGTCCGCGACACACAAGGAGCCTTCCGCGCGGGCCCGCATGCTCGCCGCCCGCTGGCGGGAGAACCCGCCGGACCCCCTGCCTTTCCGGGCCGACCCGGACCGGGTCGCGTCCCGCAGGTCCCGGTGGGTGTCGGTGGCCGTCGTCATCGGCTGCGTGGCCGTCGTCATCCTCCTCCTCGGCTGGACACGACTGGGCCCCCAGCGCTGACCACGCCTCGGCTCCGCCCGGCCCGGCCCGCCGTGTGCCGGGTCCGCCGTGTGCCGGGTCCGCCGCGTGCCGGGTCCGCCGCGTGCCGGGTCCGCCGCGTGCCCGGCCCGCCGCGTGCCCGGCCCGCCGCGTGCCGGGTCCGCCCGGCTCGACCCAGCCCGGCCCGGCCCGGCCCGGCCCGGCGAGTGGAGCACACCCGCCGGCGCACCCCCGCCGCGTCCGCGCACACGGTGGACTCGGCAGGATTCTGCCGGAGACCTCGGCGAGGGGCCGGCGGCGGCGGTGGGAGCGGATGTGGAAGAGGACCTCAGGCAGGGAGCGGGGGCGGCGCTGCGGCTCGCGGAGGGCGCGGCCCTGGACGAAGCGATCGACACGGACGACCCGGCCTCCTGGCCGGCGTTCGACGAGGGGGTGCGATGCGGGTGGTCCGTCCCTCCGTACGACGGACCGGCGTGGGAGCGGACGGAGGGCGGCCGCGCGCTGATGCGCACCCTGCGCGACGGCGCCCCGCTCACCGGGGCGTGGCTCGCCCTGGCCCTGTGCCACAGCAACGGCCGGATCCGGGGCGCGGCGCTGGAGCGGGCGGCCGGGCGGCCGGCGCTGCTGCCGCTGATCGTCCTGCGATGTGCGGACTGGGCGCGGCCGGTACGGGAACGTGCCCGTGAGCTGCTCGTCGCCTCGCTGGACGTGGAGGCGGCCGTCCGGGTCGCCCCGCTGCTGCTGCGCGTCGGGGGGCGGAGCCGTGGCGGCTTCGGGGTCGCTCTCCTGACCGGCCTGCTGTCGGGCGCCTCCCCCGAGCGGGCGGCGCCGCTGCTGACCGACCGGGACCGGACGGTACGGCGTTTCGCGTACCGTCTGGCCATGGCGCGCGGGAGTCTCTCCCCCGCCGAACTGGCCCGGGCCGCCGCCCGTGACGACGACGCCGTCGTGCAGATGCTGTGCGCGGACGCCGCGCTCGCCGCCGTGGACGAGGAGAGCGCGCCCGAGGTGCTCCGGGCGCTGCTCGGTGCCCGGAGTCCCCGGGCCCGTTCGGCCGGGGTGACCGCGCTGCGCCGTTTCGGGGGGCCGGAGGGAGCCTCGCCTGACGCGGCGGCGGGCGCCGGGGAACGGGCGCCGGATTTCCTGGCGGACCGGTCCGCGCCGGTGCGGGCGTGCGCGCGCTACGTCGTACGGCAGCACGGGGCGGATCCGCTGCTCTGGTACCGGGAGCGGTGCGCGGACCCCGCGGATCCGGCGCTGCCGCCGGGTGCCGTCATCGGGCTGGCCGAGTGCGGGCAGCGCGCGGACGCCGACGTGCTCCGGCCGCTGCTGGACCACCAGGTGCCGGGGGTGCGGGCGAAGGCGGTGGCCGGACTGCGCGCGCTGGACGTGACGGACGTGGCGCGACTGCGGCGGCTGCTGGACGATCCGGCGCCCGGGGTGGTCGGGGAGGCGACGCTCTCGCTGCTGCCGTCTGCCGGGGTGCTGCCGGAGGACTGGCTGCTGCGGCGGCTGGACCCGGAACGGCCGCGGTGGGTGCGGGTGTCGGCATGCAGGCTGCTGCACGCGCACGGTGACATCGCCGGGCTGCGGGCGGCCGTCGTCCTGCTCGGTGACGCCGACGAACGGCTGCGGACCCGGGCCGCGCTGACCGTACGGCGGGTGCGGGTGTGGGGGTCGGCGAGCTGGTCCGATCCCCGCATCACGGAACTCCTCGCGGAGGCGGACCGGGCGGAGGCGGACCGGGCCGCGGCGGACCGGGTGGAGGCGGACAGGGCCCAGGCGGACCGCGCCGAGCTGAACCGGGCCTAGGCGGACCGGGCGCGGGCGGACCGGGCCGAGGCTGCCGATACGGCCGACGCGGGTCGGCGCGGGTCGGCGCGGCGGGCTGCCGGGAGCCGGGTGCGAGGCGCGCGGGGTGCCCCAGCCGACGGGGGTCGGCGCGACGGACTGCCGGGAGCCGGGCGCGGGGCGCGCGGGGCGCCCCAGCCGACGGGGGTCGGCGCGACGGCCGCCGTGGTGGAGCCGGGCGCGGGGCGGGCGGGGCGCGGGGGGTGTTTTACCGGGGCCAGGGCGGTTCGGGGGGTGTTCATGGGGGTCGGGGAGCTGTTCGCCGGAGTCGGCGGGTGCACACTGGACAGCGGGACGAGTGCGTGACTGCGGGGTGATGCGAGATGCAGAGCCGCTTGAGGAGCGACCGGCGGCTGACCGTGCGGATGACGGTCACCATGTTTCTGCTCGGGCTGCTGTACGTGGCCTTCGTCGCGGCGCTGATCGTGCTGCTGAAGTCCTGGCTGCTGGTCGTGATCCTGGTGGGCGCCATGTTCGTGGCGCAGTTCTGGTTCTCCGACCGGATCGCCATGTTCGCCATGCACGGGCGGGTCGTGGAGCGGGAGGAGTACCCCGAACTGCACGCGGTGGTCGACCGGCTGTGCGCGATCGCCGACATGCCCAAGCCGGTGGTCGCCGTGTCCACCATGGACATGCCGAACGCGTTCGCGACCGGCCGCAATCCCGACCACGCCGTGGTCTGCGTGACCACGGGCCTGCTGCGGCGCCTGGACCCGGCGGAGCTGGAGGGCGTGCTCGCGCACGAGCTGTCGCACGTGGCGCACAAGGACGTCGCGGTGATCACGGTCGCCTCGTTCCTGGGAGTGATCGCCGGGCTGATCGTCCGGTTCGCCTTCTACTCGCAGCTCCTCGGCGGCGGCCGCCGCGACCAGAACACCGCGGCGGTCTTCGCCATCGTGATCGGCGTCTCCGCGGCCGTGTACGCGATCAGCTTCCTGCTGATCAGGGCGCTGTCGCGGTACCGGGAGCTGGCGGCGGACCGGGCCGCGGCGCATCTGACGGGACGGCCCTCGGCGCTGGCGTCCGCGCTGACCAAGGTCACCGGGGAGATCGCCCGGATCCCCACCAAGGACCTGCGCACCGCGCAGGCCTTCAACGCCTTCTACTTCACCCCGGCGACCGGCAAGGAGCCCGGCATCGAGCGGTTCTTCTCCACCCACCCGACCCTCCAGCAGCGGCTCGACCAGCTGGGGCGGATCTCGGCGGAGCTGGGCGAGGCGGCGCGGCCGGGGAAGGCGGACTGAACATGGGGCTGCTGGACATCCTGCTGGGCAGGACGAAGCCGGTCGCGCCCGATCTGGACCAGCTGTTCGCGCTGCCCTCGGCGGCGATCACCCTCCAGGCGGCGGCCGGCTTCACCCCGACCGGGGTGGGCGCGGTGTGCTTCGCCACGGTCGAGGGCGCGGCCTTCGAGCAGACCCACCGGGAGGTCCAGGCCCTGCTGGACGCCGACGCCGAACGCACCGGCCCGCCGGTGGAACTGTGCCAGGACGGCTACGGCTACTCCTGGCTGGTCTCCCGGCGGACCCCGGAGCAACTGCCCCAGCTGGTCAACGATCTGCACGCGGTGAACAGTTCGATGGAGGTCAACGGGTTCGGCCCGCAGCTGCTGTGCTCGCTGGCGGCCTTCGAGGACGAGCGGGGACGGCACCTGGGGCTCGTGTACCTGTACAAGAGGGGTACGTTCTACCCCTTCGCCCCGCTGTCCGGCACGGGCGAGCGGCGGGACAACCCGCTGGAGCTCCAGGTGCAGTCGATGCTGGCGAGCGACCTCAGGATCGAGCAGGACCTCGGCCGCTGGTTCCCCGTGTGGGGCGCCCCCGGCCTGTGACCCCGGGGCTCCGGGAACAGGCGCGGAGGTCCGGGCACGGAACGTACCCGGACCCCCCCCGCGCCTCACCCGCCCTTCCCTCGCTCCTGCCGCCGCGCCTCGTGGGGACGCTCGCGCCGGTAGCGGCGTTCCCACCGGGCCTGGCGGTCCCGGCGCTCGCGGTAGGCCCGGTAGGAGTCGGGCGCGGCTCCCGGTCCGGGGGCCGGAGGCGGGGGCGCGGGTGGCCCGGCGGGCGAGCCCCGGCCGTGTTCCGCGTACAGGTAGAGCAGCGCGCCGGCGGCGAGCCACCAGAGGTGGTGCCCGAATCCGAGGATCACCAGGACGACGGTCCCGGTGAAGGCGATGCCACGCATGACGGACCTCCGTCGAGTGATGTCGAGTGATGGGGTGCGGAAGAATGAAGGGCCTGCTCGCTCACCGTAGGGGTACGGTCACCCTGAGTGCATCGCATTTTCCGGCGCGGCTCCGGCTGTGAATGAATGGCCGCATGGGTGAACTCTCCTGCGCGTACGACGACTTCACGCACGTCCACGACGGCGAGCGGCTCAGCGCGGTGAGCGCCGGCCCGCGCGGACGGGCCACGGTCGTCCTGCTGCACGGCGCCGGCATCGGCAGCAAGGCCCGACTGCGGCCGCTGCTCGGCGAGTTCGCCGCCCAGGGCTGCCACGCCCTGGCCCTCGACTTCTCGGGGCACGGCGAAAGCACCGGAGAACTGGCCGAGTTGAGCCTGCGCAGACGGTTCGAGCAGGCGGTCGCGGTCATCGACGCGTACGCCCCGGCGGAGGATCCGCTGGTCCTGGCCGGGTTCAGCATGAGCGGGCAGACGGTGGCGGATCTCGCGGGGCACTACGGGCGGCGGGTGATCGCGCTGGGCCTGTGCGCGCCCGCGGTGTACGCGCCGGAGGCCTGGGACGTGCCCTTCGGCGACGGTGACGGACGGTTCAGCGAGATCATCCGCACGCCAGGCGGCTGGCGGGACTCGGCCGCGCTGGCGACGCTGCGGTCGTACGAGGGCCGGGCGGTGCTGGCGGTGCCGGGCACGGACGCGGTCGTCCCGCCGGAGGTGACGGAGGCCGTCGAGGACGCGCTGTCGGCGCGCGCACAGTACACGCGCCACGAAGTCCCCGCCGCGGACCACCGGTTGGGCGAATGGTTCCGTGAACACGCCGACGACCGCCGGGAGTGGGTCACGGCCCTGCTGGACGGGCTGGAGGACGACGGCTGGGCGGCCACCGGCCGCTGGGTGGCCGGACAGCTCCCGCCGGGCCGTACGGTCGCCCGGTCCCGATTCCTGAGCGGGGGCTGGTCGTCGCAGATGCGTGGGCTCACCCTCGACGACGGGGAGGAACTGGTGCTGCGCATGTTCGTGAAGCCGTTCTTCCGCCGGCACGCCCCGGGGCTGCTGGCCCGGGAGGCGTCCGTGCTGAGACTGCTCGCGGAGCGGGACGGCGTACCCGCACCGGCACTGGTCGCCGTGGACGCGGACGGCGGACACGGCGACCGTCCCGGCCTGTTGATGACCAGGCTGCCGGGCCGGGTGCGCGTGGACGAGGAGGACCCCGGAACACTCGGCCGGCGCCTGGACCTGCTGGCCGCCCAGCTGGTCCGGATCCACGCGGTCGACCCCGCACGGGAACGCCCGCGCGTGTACGAGGCGTGGACGTCGCCCGAGCGGGTGCGCACCGCGCCGGGGCGCCTGTGGGAGCGGGCGGTGGCGGTGATCCGCCGCGACCCGCCGCCGTACCGGGGCCGCTTCCTGCACCGGGACTACCACCCGGGGAACGTGCTGTTCACCGGGGCGGGCGACGGGCTGCGGATCAGCGGGGTCGTCGACTGGGTCGAGACGTCCTGGGGTCCGGCCGACCTCGACGTCGCCCACTGCGCCACCGCGCTGGCCCTGCTGCACGGCCCCGGACACGGTCTGGCCTTCCGGGACCGGTACGAGGAACAGGGCGGCCGGGGGCTCGCGGACGGCCGGGACCACCTGTACTGGCGGCTGCTCGACACCCTGGCCTACTGCCCCGACGCCGACCGGCTGGCCGGCCCCTGGCGCGAGCTGGGCCGCACGGACCTGACACCGCGGGTGCTGGCGGACCGCCTGGAGGCTTACGTGGCCGGGCTGCTGGAGCGGTACGACCACGCGTGAGGGCCGGAGCGGCCCGGTGGCCGGAGGGGCGGCGCGAGCCCGGCACCCCGCACCGGGCGCCCCGCACCTGCCACCGAGCCACCGAGCCACCGAGCCACCGAGCCACCGAGCCAGGATCGCGGCCCCGTTCAGGGCCGGCGCGGGGGCCCGGGGTGCGGCAGCCCCCGGACAGAGCCCGAGCGCGGCGCCGGACACCCGCACCACACCCCGGACCCCGCGCCGCGCCGGCGCGTCCCCCCGCCGGCGCCTCCGCTCAGCGCGAGTACCGCATCAGCGCCCGCACCATGTGGCAGGTGGTGCGGGACGGCGGGTGGATGCCGACCTCCTCGGCCGCGCCGCGGATCGCCTCGTCGTGGGCCTGGTCGGGCAGGTAGATCCCCGAGTCGAGCAGGGCTATGGCCAGGCGCATGGCCTTCAGCCGCCGGTTGTGCGTGACGTACCACTCGCGCGGTCGCCCGGCGGGCAGCCGGCGCTTCACCGCCGGTGTGTAGGGGGAGTCGGACGGCACGGATCGCTTGGCGGTCGACTGGGTCGGCAACGGCTTGTTCTTCAGGGCGGCAGCGGGCACGGGCATCCTCCTGTCGCGGTCAGGGCGTCCACCGGAAGCCCCGGCGACACCCTCGAACACTGCTCCCAGTCTACCGCCGGGCACTGACATCCAGACAGTGCGCGCGACCCTCGAATGCCCAGGTGGGACAGGGAATTCGCCGCCCGGCACAGCAGTCGCAGGAGGGGCGTGTGAGGCGGCGGAAAATCGAACAGCCGGCCTCGCGCGCCGGACCGCCCGCTACCGTGGGCGGCATGGAAATCTGGATCAACCCGGCGTGTTCGAAGTGCCGCAGCGCCATCAGCCTCCTGGACGCCGAGGGCGCCGAGTACACCGTCCGCCGCTACCTGGAGGACGTACCGAGCGAGGCGGAGATCAGGGCCGTACTGGAACGGCTCGGACTGGAGCCGTGGGACATCACCCGGACCCGGGAGGCGGACGCCGAGGAGCTCGGCCTGAGGGAATGGGCGCGGGACGCCGGCGCCAGGGACCGCTGGATCACGGCCCTCGCCGAGCACCCCCGGCTCATCCAGCGCCCCATCATCACCGCCGAGGACGGAACGGCCCTGGTGGCCCGCACCGACGAGGCGGTGACGGAGGCGATCGCCCGCGGCAAGAACTGAACGGGCGCCGGACCAAGGTCAACTCGACTGTGACACAGGTTACTTGGATGTTGCGGGCGAACCACTGAGCAACCTTGTTCGGCTCCTCGTACATAGCGGCGTACGCTCCCCTACCTCTTCAGGAGGCGCGCATGTCGCGCAGGCGAACCCTCGGCACGAAGAAGAAGGTCGCGCTGTTCGTGACCGCCGCGGCGGTGGCGGGCGGCGGGGCCTTCGCACTGGCCGCCACCTCGAACGCCGCGCCGAGTCCGCAGAACGCGAAGACGCTGTCGGCCGCGGACTCGACCGTCTGCCAGGGGCTGGCGACGGCCCTCGGCAACAACCAGAAGTTCATCGCGGACCAGAAGGCGAACCCGGACGCGCAGTCGTCGGCGCGGATCGCCAACCGCGAGGCGGTCATCGCCCAGATCAAGGTCCAGCAGCAGGCGTCCGGCTGCGCCGTTGGGGAGTCGGCTCAGGGCTCCCAGGCGGCACAGGGCGGCGCCGGACAGCAGGGCAACGCGCAGGGCAACCAGCAGGGCAACGCCCAGGCCGGTGCCCAGCAGGGCAACCAGCAGGCGGGAGGCGGCAAGCAGGCCGGAGGCGCCCAGCAGGGTGCGCCGGCGGGCAACGCCGGCGGCGCCGCCGCGGCCTCCGGGCAGCAGGTGTGCAACGGCTCGACCGTCACGCTCTCCGGCGAGGCCGGCGCACCGGCCGCGTCCAGCAACCAGTTCCCGGCCGGCACCACGCTGAAGGTCACCAACCTGGACAACAACAAGTCCACGACGGTCAAGGTCACCTCGGTCTCCGGCAGTTGTGTCCTGCTCAACAACGCGGCCTTCGAACAGGTCCGCGAGCCGGGCAAGTTCCTCATCCGCCGAGCCGTGATCGAGAAGGTGGGGTGAGGCCAGGGAAACCGACGGAGAACCGGTGAGAGAGCGGACCGGTCCGACGGACGGGTCCGCACCCCCCTGACGGGGTCTTGCGGTCCTGCTGTTCGCGGCCACGAACGGCAGGACCGGCGCGGCCGGGCACGCCGCCTTGCACCCGGCGCGACACGGGACCGGATGCAGGAGGAACAGGCGGCGCGCCCGGCCGTACGGCTGCCGAGTGAGACGCGCCACAGAACCCCCAGGTAACACGGCGTTCACATAAGGGCAACGACCGGGAAATTGCAGGTTGGGACTCTGCCGGGCAGATCGACGCGGCGCCCGGCGCCGCGGCCGCCCCACCCGGAGGATGAGACCGCGTGACCTTCAAGGCCGAGTACATCTGGATCGACGGCACCCGGCCGACGGCCAAGCTCCGTTCCAAGACGAAGATCATCACGGACGCTCCGGCCGGTCTCGACGCGCTTCCCGTCTGGGGCTTCGACGGCTCCTCCACCAGCCAGGCCGAGGGCCACGCCTCGGACCGCGTGCTCAAGCCGGTCTTCACCTGCCCGGACCCGATCCGCGGCGGCGACGACATCCTGGTGCTCTGCGAGGTCCTGGACATCGACATGACGCCGCACGCGTCCAACACGCGTGCCGCGCTGGCCGAGGTCTCCGAGCGGTTCGCCGCCCAGGAGTCGATCTTCGGCATCGAGCAGGAGTACACCTTCTTCGACGGCCCCCGCCCGCTCGGCTTCCCCGAGGGCGGCTTCCCGGCCCCGCAGGGCGGCTACTACTGCGGTGTCGGCGCCGACGAGATCTTCGGCCGCGAGATCGTCGAGGCCCACCTCGACAACTGCCTGAAGGCGGGCCTGGGCATCTCCGGCATCAACGCCGAGGTCATGCCCGGCCAGTGGGAGTTCCAGGTCGGCCCGCTCTCCCCGCTGGAGGTCTCCGACCAGCTGTGGGTGGCCCGCTGGCTGCTGTACCGCACCGCCGAGGACTTCGGCATCTCCGCCACCCTCGACCCCAAGCCGGTCAAGGGCGACTGGAACGGCGCGGGCGCGCACACCAACTTCTCCACCAAGGCCATGCGTGAGGGCTACGACGCCATCATCACCGCCTGCGAGTCCCTCGGTGAGGGCTCCAAGCCGATGGACCACGTCAAGAACTACGGCGCCGGCATCGACGACCGCCTGACCGGCCTGCACGAGACCGCCCCGTGGAACGAGTACTCCTACGGCGTCTCCGACCGCGGCGCCTCGGTGCGTATCCCGTGGCAGGTCGAGAAGGACGGCAAGGGCTACATCGAGGACCGCCGTCCGAACGCCAACGTCGACCCCTACGTCGTGACCCGTCTCATCGTCGACACCTGCTGCTCCGCCCTGGAGAAGGCCGGCCAGGTCTGATCCGCGCCGCGGCTCACCGTGAGGGGGCGTCCACCGTCGGGGTGGGCGCCCCCTCGCGTCGTCGGCGGAGCATGGCAAGGTGAGGCCATGGAGAACGACGAGGCCCTGGCCGTCAAGGTTCTGACGGAGTACGGGCAGATGTACGAGCACCCCTCGGCGCGGACGCTGGCGGAGCTGACGGAGCGGATCGGGGACACCTTCGACCGCATGCTGATACTCCAGCGGATCCCCGACGTGCCGGACGTGTTCGCGCAGGTCTGGCACGAGGAGGGCGGTGACTACCGGCTGGAGCACCGCCGCGGCGACGAGGAGTTCTCCGGCGCGAACCTCACCGACCCCGCCCGGGTGGCGGAGCTGCTGGCCGGCTGGGCGGGCGGGCGGGACGGCTGGGACCGCGGCGTGGCCTGGAGGCCGGTGGACCTCGGTCCGCGCCCGGAGGTGCCGCCGCTCCCCGACGACGTGCGCGAGCAGGTCGAGGAGCGGGTCCGGCTGGTGCTGCGCTGCGGGTACGACACCCGGAGCACGGCGACGGAGGCCGCGGTCGACCACCTCGCCGACGGGGACGAGCGGCCCGTCTCGCCGGAGCAGGCGCGGGAGCTGGTGGACCGGCTGTGGCGGGAGCGGCTGGCCGAGCAGGAGACCTGGCAGGGGGTCACCGATCCGGAGCGGCTCGCGCTCGCCTTCGGGGCGCTGCGGGAGACCGGCATCCGGGCCCGGGAGGACTTCACCTGCTGCAGCGCCTGCGGGATGGCGGAGATCGGCGCGGAGCGCGGGGACCTCAGGGGCTTCGTGTTCTTCCACCGGGAGGGCACGGAGGCCGCCGCCGACGGTCACGGACTGCGCCTGTACTACGGCGCGTTCGACGGGCTGGGCGAGACGACCACGGCCGTCGGGCAGGAGACCGTCGCCGCTCTGGAGGCGGCCGGTCTGTCCGCGATGTGGGACGGAAATCCGGCCAGGGCGATCGAGCTCACGCCGCTGACCTGGCACCGGCGCCTGGTGGGCTGAGCCGGGGCGCGGCGGTTTCACGCCGCGGGAGCGTCCGAGCAGTGAGAGGAGACTGCTGCCGGGGGCCCGTGTCTGCTTCAATGGGCGTATGGCCAGCTTCCAGAACCTCACCTCGGCAGGTCGCCATGACCTCGAGCCGTTCTGGCCTTCCCGTCAGCACCACGACTTCGACCGGGTGTGTTGCCGCGCGAGGAACGCGCGGGCCCTCTAAAGCCGTACACCCCCGGCCTTCGGCCAGCGCGAACGACGAACGTCCCGGCGTTCCCGACCACGAGTCAGGGCCGTCGCCCCGCCCGACGAACTCCTCGCGCGAAAGAGCTGACCTCTCATGGCGACCACTCGTTCCCTCTCCCCCGTTCCCGCCGCCTCCACCTCCCCGCTCCCGGCCGCGGCTCCGGCCGCCGGTGCCCGGCACCGGCTGCGCGCCGTCGACCGGGACGAGGAGTGGGCCGTCCCCCGCCCCGGCACGGCCGGGGGCCCGGGTCACGAGGTGACGGGCTTCCTCCCGCCGGGCGCCACCTGGCTCCCGGCGCCCCAGCACACCGTGCCCGTCCTGCCCGGCCGCCCGCCGATGGTCGGTTACCTGGTGCTGGTGCCGGCCGGCCAGCAGCCCCCGTTCCTCGCGCCCCCGGGCCCGGACCGGGTTCCCGGCCGGGACCCGGAAGCGGAGCACCCGGTGGCCGCGGCGGACCCCGCGGCCGCGCCGGCCGACGGCACCCCGCCGCTGGTGCGGATCGACCCCGTGCGGCGCACCGCCGACGTCGACGGCCGCGAACTCGACCTCACCTACCTGGAGTTCGAGCTGCTCTCCCATCTGGTCGCCCACCCCCACCGGGTGCACACCCGGGACCAGCTGGTCTCCACGGTGTGGGGCTACGGCCACGTCGGCGACGGCCGTACCGTCGACGTCCACATCGCCCGGCTGCGCCGCAAGCTGGGTGCCCCGTACCGGCAGACGATCCAGACCGTGCGCCGCGTCGGCTACAAGTACACGCCTCCGACCGCGCGTTGACGGCTCTGCCCTGAGCAGATCCCCGTGCCGCGCGCGCCCGGACGGGGCACGATCACCGGCATGAGACTTCTTGTTCTGGGCGGTACGGAGTTCGTGGGGCGGTCCGTCGTCGAGGCGGCGCTCGGGCGCGGCTGGGAGGTGACCGTCTTCAACCGGGGACGGACCGGGCCGCCGGCGGGGGTGCGGTCGCTGCACGGCGACCGCACCGCCCCGGACGGTCTCGCGGCGCTCGCCGCCGACGACGGGGTCTGGGACGCGGTGGTGGACACCTGGTCGGCCGCGCCGCGCGCGGTCCGGGAGACGGCACGGCTGCTGCGCGGCCGCGCCGGGCGGTACGTGTACGTCTCCAGCCGGTCGGTGTACGCCTGGCCCTGGCCGACGGCGGGCGGGGCCGCGGAGGAGGGACCGCTGGTCGAGGGCGCCGACGCCGGCGCGGAGGCGACGGACTACGAGCGGGACAAGCGGGGCGGCGAGCTGGCCGCCGTCGAGTCCTTCGGCGCGGACGGCTCGCTGCTGGTCCGGGCGGGGATGATCCTCGGACCGTACGAGAACGTCGGCCGGCTGCCCTGGTGGCTGACCCGGATCGCGCGCGGCGGTCCGGTCCTGGCGCCGGGGCCGCGGGACCTGGCACTGCAGTACATCGACGCGCGGGACCTGGCCGAGTGGGTCCTGGGGGCGGTGGAGCGCGGGCTGGGCGGGGCGTACGACCTGGTGGGGCCGTCCGGTCACACCACCATGGGCGAGCTGCTGGAGACCTGCGCCGAGGTCACCGGGTCGGCGGCGGAACTGCGCTGGACCGACCCGCGGGTGATCCTGGACGCGGGCGTCGAGCCGTGGACCCAGCTGCCGGTCTGGACGCCCCCGGACACCGAGCTGTCCCGCTCCGCGCACGGCGGTGACGTGTCCCGCGCGCTGGCCACGGGGCTGGTGTGCCGGCCGGTGGCGGAGACCGTCGCCGATACCTGGCGGTGGCTGACCGCGATCGGCGGCAGCGCGCCGCGGCGGCCGGACCGTACGCCCCCGGGGCTGGACCCGGAG
The DNA here is from genome assembly GCF_044747185.1 of Streptomyces sp. NPDC090108. NCBI lineage: Bacteria > Bacillati > Actinomycetota > Actinomycetes > Kitasatosporales > Streptomycetaceae > Streptomyces > Streptomyces sp. NPDC090108. The sequence goes on along the minus strand of NZ_JBIVDQ010000005.1, from coordinate 405,548 downwards.
GTGGAGGCGAAGGTGCTCGCCGTGGCGGAGAGTGCGGCCGGAGGCACGGCGGAGGACGCGGCCGGGGGTGTACCCGGCACCACCCCCTGAGAGGGGGGCTCGGGCCAGTGCCGGGCGCGTGCGGGTCGGCCAGACTTGCCGCATGACCACCGACCTGAAGAGCGCGGGCGTCCGCGCCCGCTTCCGGGACGCCGCGCTCGCCGCCGTACGGGGGCTCGTGCTGGCCCTGGTGATGCCTCCCCTGTCCGCGCTGTGCCTCACCCTGGCCGTCGCCTCCGTCGCCCTCGTCCCGTTCGGGCTCGGCATCTTCACGACCCCTCAGATCCTCGACGCGGTACGGGACTTCGCGGACACGCGGCGCCGGCTGGCGGCCGAGTGGTGCGGGGTGCGGATCCCGGCGCCGGCGCACCGGCGGATCCCCGGGGACGCCCACGCCTGGACCCGTACCGTCCTGATGCTGTCCGACCGCGCGACCTGGCGGGACCTGTGGTGGCTGGTGGTCGACATGACGGCCGGGTGTCTCACGGCGGCGCTCCCGGCGGTCCTGTTCTTCTATCCCTTCGAGGGGTTCGCGGTGGCGGCCGGGCTGTGGCGGGTCCTCGCGGACGGCCGGACGTACTGGTACGGCTTCGTGCCGGTCACCGGCCAGCCGTCGGCGCTCGGCGCGGCGGCCACCGCGGCGGTCCTGCTGGTCGCCGCCTACCACCTCGCCCCGGGTCTGCTGAGGTCCCACTTCACGCTCACCCGGGCCGCTCTCGGCTCCGGCCGGGGCGAACTGACCGAGCGGGTCAAGGTGCTGACCGAGACCCGGCGCGACGCGGTCGGCACCTCGGCGGCCGAACTGCGCCGTATCGAGCGGGATCTGCACGACGGGGCGCAGGCCCGGCTGGTCGCGATGGGCATGGACCTCTCCGTCATCGAGATGCTGGTGGAGAAGGACCCGGCCCAGGCGAAGCTGCTCCTCGCGCGGGCCCGCCGCAACTCCGCCGAGACCCTGGAGGAACTGCGCGACCTGGTCCGTGGCATCCATCCTCCGGTGCTCGCCGAACGCGGACTGGGTGACGCCGTACGGGCGTTGGCGCTGCGGCTGCCGCTGGCGGCCGAGGTGACCGTGGAGCTGTCCGGACGCGCGGAGGCGCCGGTGGAGTCCGCCGCCTACTTCGCGGTCAGCGAGGTGCTGACCAACGCGGTCAAGCACTCCGGCGCCGACCGCCTGTGGGTGGACCTGCACCACACCGAGGGGATGCTGCGGATCGCGGTCGGCGACAACGGCCGGGGCGGCGCCGTGGCCGGGGGCGGTACGGGGCTCACCGGGATCGAGCGGCGGCTCGGTACATTCGACGGCGTCCTGGCCGTCAGCAGCCCGGCGGGCGGCCCCACCCTGGTCACTCTGGAGATACCGTGCGCGTTGTCCTAGCCGAGGACCTCTTCCTGCTGCGCGACGGCCTGGTCCGGCTGCTGGAGGCCCACGGCTTCGAGATCGCCGCCGCCGTGGAGTCCGGACCCGAACTCACCCGGGCGCTGGCCGAGCTGGAGCCGGACGTGGCGGTGGTCGACGTGCGCCTGCCGCCCACGCACACCGACGAGGGCCTGCAGTGCGCGCTGCACGCCCGCCGGGAGCGCCCCGGGCTGCCGGTGCTGGTCCTCTCCCAGCACGTCGAGCAGCTGTACGCGCGCGAGCTGCTGGCCGACGGCAGCGGCGGGGTGGGCTATCTGCTGAAGGACCGGGTGTTCGACGCGGAGCAGTTCACCGACGCCGTACGACGGGTCGCGGCGGGCGGTACGGCGATGGACCCGCAGGTGATCCAGCAGCTGCTGGCGCGCGGGAGTTCCGCGGACCGGCCTCTGGGCCGGCTCACGCCGCGCGAGCGGGAGGTGCTGGAGCTGATGGCGCAGGGCCGGTCGAACGCGGCGATCGCCGGGCAGCTGGTGGTGACGGAACGGGCCATCGCGAAGCACACCTCCAACATCTTCGCCAAACTGGGGCTGGAGGTGTCGGACGACGACAACCGGCGCGTCCTGGCCGTCCTCGCGCATCTGAACCGCGAACAGTGACCTGAACAGCAACTTCGGTTGCCCGAACGGCATTTGAAACCTGCTGACGAAGAAATCCTGTGACGAATCCGTGTGACGGCTGAACACCTCTGGGGCCGTGTGCGTATGGAAGGACGCCGCTTCACTCCTGTCGGGCGCCTCGATGCTGCCCCGCAAGGAAGTCAGAGGAGTTCCATGGGACGCAACACACGTAAACGTCGTTCGCCGCTGGCCGTCAAGGTCACTGCCGCATCGGCGGCCCTAGCGCTCGGTGGGGGCGGGCTGCTCTGGGCGAACTTCTACGCCTCGGCGCACGAGTCGGGCCATCAGTCGTGGGGAGGCAACCAGACCAAGGCCGCCACGGCGCAGGTCGCGACGATCACGTGCCCGGACGTGGGCCAGAAGCTCACCAACGTGCCGAACCAGGCGCGCACCGACGTCGCGGGCGAACTGGCCAACCTGGACCGCCAGATCACCGAGGCCTACCAGCGTCTGGCGACCACGCGCGACGCGCAGGCCCGCGACGCGAGCTTCGTGCAGAACACCATCCTGACCCCGCTCCAGCAGCGGCGCCAGGTGATCCTGGACCGCATCAAGCTGGAGATCACCCGCGTGGGGGGCACCGCGCCCGGTGATCTGGACACCCTCGCCAACTGCACCGGCACCCCCGCCAACCAGACGGCCGGCGGGCAGAACGGCGGCCAGAACGGCGGCGGTCAGCAGAACGGCGGCGGTCAGCAGCAGGGCGGCGGCCAGCAGGGCAGCGCCCAGCCGTCCGCGGGCACCAGCCAGCCGCCGGCGGGCGGCGGTCAGCAGGGCGGCGGTCAGCAGGCGAACAACGGCGGGCAGGCCGGCAACGGTCCGGCCGCGGCCGACTTCGTCGACATCACCAAGGTCCAGCCGAACGTCAAGGGCAAGCCGCGCAACGTCCGGGGCGCCTCGACCGGCACGTTCACCACGCGCTGCGGTGTGAACGCCAACAAGAACCACAACACCGACAACGTCATCGTGGCGCCCGGTGTGGCCAACGGCGCGCACCACCTGCACGACTACGTCGGCAACCAGAAGATCAACGCCTTCGCCAGCAACGACACGTTCCTGCAGGGCGGCACCAGCTGCCAGAACAAGAACGACCTGTCGTCGTACTACTGGCCCGTGGTCCGCGTCCAGGACGGCAGCCAGGACTTCGACCAGAACTCCGACGGCGGCGGCAAGGAAGGCAACGTCGGCAAGATCCTGGTCCCGGCCCAGGCGCAGATCAAGTACGTGGGCAGCCCCACCGGCAAGGTCGTCGCGATGCCGCAGTTCCTGCGGATCATCACCGGTGACGCCAAGACCACGACCAACGGTCTGGCCAACGCCAACGCCCACTGGAGCTGCACCGGGTTCGAGAACAAGGTCCAGCTGACCACGCAGTACCCGATCTGCCCGCAGGGCAGCAAGGTCGTGCGCACGTTCGCCTTCCAGAGCTGCTGGGACGGCCAGAACATCGACAGCGCCAACCACCGCACGCACGTGGCCTTCGCGGACGCCAACGGGGCCTGCCAGAACGGCTTCAAGGCCATCCCGCAGCTCACGATGCGCCTCGTCTACAACATCACCCCGCCGGCCCTGCAGAACGGCCAGGTGAAGAACGCCTACGCGGTGGACGGTTTCCCGGAGCAGCTCCACAAGCCGGCGACCGACCACGACGACTTCATCGCCATCACCACCGGCGGACTCGCCAACAAGATCGCGAACTGTGTGAACCGCGGTCAGAACTGCTCGTGATCCCCTGAACCCCCCCTCCGGGGGATCATGAAAGAAGGCCGGTGGCGGCCCCTCCCGCCACCGGCCTTCGCCTTGTGCGCGCCTCCCGGCCGGCGTCAGCCGCCGTGCGCGTGGTGGTCGGCGCCGGCCTCGACGTCGCCGCCGAGCGTGCCGCGCAGCGACCGGACCACACCGTCGTCGGCGACGGCGACCCACTTGCGGCCGACGAGGTAGTGACCGCCGTAGTCCTTCGCGTCGTTGATCCACTCGCGCTGGCCGCGGTCGGTGGTGAAGGTGGCGAGGACGAACTTGCCGGCGCCGTTCTTGCAGAGCGCCTGGCGCAGCTCGTCGGCGTCGATCTGCATGTCCGGCTTGCACTTCACCTCGGCGGCGAGGCTCTCCAGACTGCCGGTCGCCGTGGCCGGCACCTTCGCCGCCGCGCCGCCGGACCCGCCGGAGGACCCCGCCCCGCAGCCCGCCAGCGCCAGTACGGCCGTCACGGCGAGTGCCGCGGATGCCACCTTCATCTGTTCCTCCGGTCCCGATGGGCCAAGCATGCCGTGCGGGCCCCGGCGCGGGGCCCGCCCTCCGATACGGCTCCCGGGCACGCAGCGCTCAATTCCGGTGACGCGGCGGGCACACGTGTGCGAGGGTGCCCCGGTGAACCAAGACTGGGAAGACCGTGTCACCGCCGCCTGGGCCTCCTTCGACGAGTATCCCGAGGAGCGTGCGGCCGAGTTCCGCGCGCTGATCGGGGGCCTTGTCGCGGAACTGCCCGGGGAGAGTCCGCTCGGCCCGTTCGAACTGGCCTGCGCCTGGGACTCCACCGGGCACTCCGACAAGGCGGTGCCGCTGTACCAGGAGGCGCTGGCACGCGGTCTCGGCGGGGTGAGCCAGTACAAGGGACGGCGGGCGAAGATCCAGCTGTCGAGCTCCCTGCGCAACACCGGCGATCCCGAGGCGGGCGTCAAGCTCCTCCTCCCGGAACTCGACGGACCGCCGGACGAGTTGGACGACGCCGTGCGCGCCTGCCTCGCGCTGTGCCTGGCCGACCTCGGACGCGAGCGCGAGGGGCTGTCCCTCGTCCTCGGCGCCCTGGCCCCTCATCTGCCGCGCTACCAGCGGTCGATGGCCAACTACGCGCGTCTGCTGGTCGCTCCCGAGGCCTGAGCCCGCCCGCTTGACGGTGACCAACCAAGGGCTCGGTCGTTGGTCAGGGCGTGCAGTCACAGGATGTAGCCCAGCGTCACGGCCGCTCCGACGGCCCGGCCACCGATGTCCAGCAGGCCGAGGCCGCGCTCGTCGAGCACTACCCGCGGCTGGTCCGGCTCGCCTATCTGGTGCTGCCGCCGGGCCTCGGCAGGCGCCGGCGGGTGCTGACCGCACACGCCCTGGTCCAGCGCGCGCTGCCCCGCGGCCGCGCGTCGCGGTCCGCGATCCCGGCGCAGGCCGGGGGCGCTTCGGGCCGTTCGCACGCGCGGGGGCGGGACGCCCAGGGCGGTGACGCCGGGTACGCGTTCGTCCGCCTCCAGGTTGTCCGCGCGGCCCTGGAGGCGTCCCGGCCGCGCAAGGGCCTGCCCAAGCGCGCGCAACTGCCGCCGCTGCTGCCCCAGGTGTGGGGCCTCAGGCTGTTCCCGCGCTCCGGCGGCGCCGACGAACTCGCCCTGGACCAGCGCCTGTCCGAGCTGTCGGGGCCGGCCCGTGCCGCCTATGTGCTGCGCGGCCTGGAACGGCTGCCCGACGCCGACGTACGCCGGGTCCTGAAGTCCGCGGGCGTCACACGCGCCGAACCGGTGCTGGCCGAGGCCAACGGGGTGCCCGAGCAGTACACGCTGCTGGCCTCCCCCGAGTTCGACGCGTGCACGCTCCAGGCCCGGCCGACCGATCTGGTGCGCCGGCGCCAGCACGTCAAGGCGGCGCTGGCCGCGGCCGCCGCGCTCGCGGTGTGCGGCGCGCTGGTCGCCCTGCCCGGCGGCGGCTGGGGCCCGGACGGCGCCGCCGCGCCCGCCTACGCGGCGAACCCGGCCGCCGAGGCCGCCCTGGACCCCGGCAGGCTGACCCGGGCCGCCCCGGCGGCCTGGAGGACCTCGGCGCGCACCGACTTCTCCGTATGGCCCGCGCGCGGCCCGCTCACCGGCGACGAGGCGCTGCTGCGCCGTGCCCTCGCCGTCTGGGCGCGCCCGGGTGCCCGGGTGCGGGTCTCGGCGACCCCCGGCACCCAGACCGGCGGCCCGGCCGGCCCCCCGCAGCTGCTCTACGCGGGCCGGGTCGACGCGGCCCGCGTGGTGATCCTCTACGACGGGCTGCGGATCGCCCGCTACGCCGAGCCGGCGGACGGCACCGAGGGCGCGGCGCTCGACTTCGCCCGGGTGGACGGGGCGAGCGGCGCCGAGGCGAGCGCGCTGGTGCTCGGCCGCGCCGACGGCAACGTGCGCTATCTGACGGCGCCCTGGGTCCGGAAGGCGGCCGAGCGCGACCTGACGAAGCCGGACGCGGCGCCCGCCGCTCTCGCCGTCACCGACGGCGTCACCGCGCCGCTGGCCAGCCCCGCGCTGCGGCCCGGCGCCTGCACCTCGTGGAACGTGCTCCAGCTGACCGACGCCACCGGCACCCGGCTCGCCACCGACCTGGGCGAGCTGGTGCCGGCCCACCTCACCGCGGGCCGGCCGGGCTCGGCCGGCGAGGCGTCGGGGGCGGAGGGGCTGCGGGCCTGGGCGCCCTTCGCCTGCTCGCTGGCCGCGGAACGCTCCGCCGGGGTGCGCGGGGTGAACGCGTGGGCGTACGCGCGCCAGCCGCTGCCGGACGCGAGCGGCACCGGCACCTGGATGTGCACGCGGGCCGAGACCTGGCGGGGCGACGGGACGGCCGCGCTGGCCCAGTTCGGCACGCCGGGCGGTGCGGCCGGTGCGGTCGTGGCCAAGGGCACGGACGTGACCGCGTGCGGTCCGCGCGATCCGCACGTGCTGGCCGGGGTGCTGTGGAAGTCCGCTTCCGGTACCTGGTACCTGCTGGCGGCGGGCGGCCGGGACACCGCGACGGTCCGGGCGACCGGCGGGGTCACGGCGTCCGGGCAGGGCCCGCTGCTGGCGGCCCGCGCCACCCAGGGCGCCCGGGCCGAACTGGCGGGCACGCTCACGGACGGCAGGCGGATCGGCGGACTGCGGTAGGTGTCCGCCCCGGCCTCCTCGCCGCGCGCGGGACCGGTACGGGCGGCTCGTGCCCGGTCTGTGCGGGGAGCCCGTGAACACCTCGGCGGTGCCTTCCGGTTGAAGGACCGTACCGCTCGGTAAGGTAGTCGTATGAGTACCGGGGTTCGCCGCAGGATGGGCGTCGAGGAGCGGCGGCAGCAGCTCATCGGGGTCGCCCTCGACCTGTTCAGCCGACGTTCGCCCGACGAGGTGTCCATCGACGAGATAGCGGCCGCGGCGGGCATCTCACGCCCGCTGGTGTACCACTACTTCCCCGGGAAGATCAGTCTGTACGAGGCGGCGCTGAAGCGTGCCTCGCAGGATCTGTCGAGCCGGTTCGAGGAGCCGCGCGAAGGTCCGCTGGGCGCGCGGCTGCTGCGCGTGATGGGCCGCTTCTTCGACTTCGTGGACGAGCACGGACCCGGTTTCTCCGCGCTGATGCGCGGGGGCCCGGCGGTGGGCTCGTCGGCGACGAACGCGCTCGTGGACTCCGTGCGCCAGGCGGCCTACGAGCAGATCCTCGGCCACCTGGACGTCACCGAGGCCCCCGCGCGCCTCGAACTGGTCGTCCGCTCGTGGATCTCGCTGGCCGAGTCGACGGCGCTGATCTGGCTGGACGGCCGGCGCATCCCGCGCGCGGAGCTGGAGCGCCAGCTCGTCAACGACTTCGCCGCGCTGGCCGCGGTGAGCGCGGCCTACGACCCGGAGATGGCCGCCCTGCTGGGCGCGATGGTGAAGGACGAGCCGGCCGACGGCCCCTTCGCGGAGCTCGCCGGCCGGCTGCTGTCCCTGGCTCCCTGACCGCGTTTAGCGCGCGGCCCTGGTGAACACCGCCACGGTCCGCGCCGGAACGGTGAACGTGCCCGAACCGGCCGCGTAGGAGGAGGACTTCACCGTGGCGTCCGCGCCCGCCGCCTGCACGGGGTGCAGCCGGTAGGGCGTGCCCGCGAGGGCCGTGACCTTCTGCTCCTGCGCCTGCGGGGTGGCGTTGAACACGACGACCAGGTCACCGAGGCGCATGGTGATCACGCCGGGTGTCTCGTCCTCGCCCGAGAGCGGGAAGGAGAGTTCGCCCTGCACCCGGTCGGCCGTACCGAGGGAGAACGCCTTCTCCGAGGTGCGGATCCGCAGCAGGTCCTGGTAGGCGGCCGAGGCCCCGGTGATCTGCGGGCAGCCCACCTTGACCGAGCCGAGCAGGGGCCTGGCGTACGGCCACTTGGACTCGTTGTCGGCGGCCGGGGGCAGCCCGCGGCCGAAGCCGTTGCCGTCGGCGCAGTTCCAGTGGATGGCGTTGAACCAGTCGCCGCTGTCGAAGGAGTTGCGGTCCAGCGACTTCGAGCGCAGCAGGTCGGTGCCCGCCTGGGAGAGCGCCGGGCCCTGCGAGAGGGCGGCGGTGGCCATCGCCAGGACCTGCATGCGGGCCCGGTCGGACGCGGAGGTGTCCTTGGGGAGCTTGTAGGTCAGCGCGTCGAACAGCGACTCGTTGTCGTGCGCGTCCACGTAGGCGAGGGCGTCGCCCGGCGCGTCCGCGTAGCCGGCGGGTGAGCCGTTGTAGTCGACACCGGCGCCGGTGACCTCCTTGCCGCCGGAGTCGGTGAAGCGGTACTGGGCGAGGCTGCCGCTCAGCCCGACCTTGATCAGGTCCTGGTAGTGCAGCAGGCGGGCCTTCTGCTCGGCCGGAGTGCCGTTCGCCGTGGAGGAGTTGGGGTCGGTGTACAGGCCCGAGGCGAAGCCCTGGACGCCGGGGTCGGAGTCGAAGGGGCCGCCGCCGCGCACGGCGTCACGGGCGCGGTCGGAGAAGGTGGCGATGCCGGTGCCGGCCATGTTCTTCTGGGTGGCCTGCACGAAGCGGGCGTCGTCGGCGACCTCGCCGAAGTTCCAGCCCTCGCCGTACATGATGATCTTCTTGCCGTCGACGCCGTCCTTCTTCGGGGTGAGCGCGTCGAGTGCCTTGCGCACGGCGAGGATGTTGGCCTTCGGGTGGTGGCCCATGAGGTCGAAGCGGAAGCCGTCGACCTTGTACTCCTTGGCCCAGGTGACGATCGAGTCCACGACGAGCTTGCCCATCATGGCGTTCTCGGTAGCGGTGTTGGCGCAGCAGGTGCTGTTGGCGACGCTGCCGTCCGCGAGGAGCCGCTGGTAGTAGCCGGGCACGATCCTGTCGAGGACGGAGGTGTCGGCCTGGCCGGCCGCCGCCGTGTGGTTGTAGACGACGTCCATGACGACGCGCAGGCCGTCCTGGTTGAGCGACTGGACCATTCTGCGGAACTGGACCGTGCGCGCGGTGCCGTCGGGGTCGGTGGCGTACGAGCCCTCGGGGACCGTGTAGTGGTACGGGTCGTAGCCCCAGTTGTAGGCGTCCTTCGCGGCGGTCTTCGTCACGCACGCCTGCTGCTGGTCGGAGTCGGGCGCGTAGGAGGCGAGGTCGCAGTCGGGGTGCGCCTGGTCGGCCTTCTTCTCGGGGATGGTGGCGATGTCGAAGGCGGGCAGCAGGTGCACGTAGGAGGTGCCGGCCTTCGCGAGGGCCCGCAGGTGCTTGGAGCCGTCGCTGTTCCTGTCGGTGAAGGCCAGGTAGGTGCCCTGGTCCGCGGCCGGGACGGTCCTGTCGGCCGCCGAGAAGTCGCGGATGTGCAGCTCCTGGATCTGCGCGTCCTTCAGCGGTACGGCGGCGGGCTTGCGCAGGGTGTTCCAGCCGCCCGGCGCGAGGGACTTGTCGCCGAGGTCGACGACGAGGCTGCGCCCGGAGTTCGCGGTGAGGGCGACGGAGTAGGGGTCGGTGACCTCGTTGGTGACCATCTTGCGGACGCTGGGCGCCCAGACCCGGACGACGTACCGGTAGGACTTGCCCTTCCAGGAGGCGGGGCCGGTGACGGACCAGACGCCGGTGGCGTCGTCGCGGTGCATCGCGACGCCGTGGCCGTCCAGGTCGAGGCGGACGGACTGCGCGGTCGGCGCCCACACGGAGAGGGTCGGCCTGCCGTCGTGGAACACCGGTCCGAGCCGGGCCCCCGTCGCACCCGGGTACAGGTCGTCGAGGACGCCCGCGATCTGCACGCCCGTCGCGGCCAGGACGGCTCCGTTCGCGGCGCGCTGCGAGGCGACGAGCTGACCCGTGAGCGCCTCGCGCACCCGGCCGCGGTCGCGCGGGTCGACGGTCCAGGCGGTGTAGTCCTTCAGGTACGGGAACTTCGCCTTCTGGGCGTCGCTGAGGGTGCTCTTCGCGAGGCGCAGCCAGCGCTCGTCGTCGCTGGTGAGGGCCCCGTCCTTGACGGTGATGGAGCCGTCGCGGGAGTACAGCAGCTGGGTGGAGGCGGCACCGTCGGCGCCGTTCCAGGCGACCGTGTCGCGGTCGATCCAGACCGCCTTGGAGGTGGTCAGGTCGAGGGCGGCGGCGCTGCCCGCGGGCTGCGGCAGGAGGTACTTCTCCTGGCCGTTCAACAGCCACACCTCGTTGCCGTTCGCCTTGAGGTCGAGCGACTGGTCGGTGGGCAGGTCCTTGTCGTCGCCCTTGTGGAGGATGTAGCTGAGGCTGGTGGCACCCTCGGTGAGCGGTACCTCGAAGACCGCGCCATAGGCGTCAGTCTTCACCGGCTGCAGGGGGTTCGGCCAGTCGGTGGGGTGCGCGGCGCCGGACCAGACGTGCAGGCCCCAGCCGGCGTAGTCCCCGTCGGCGCGGTGGTAGTGGATGACGGCCTTGGCGGTGTCCTGGGCGGGGTGGTCCGGCCGCTGGGTGAGGACGTCGGCCTTGCCCTGCTCGATCCAGACCTCACCGGTCTTGGTGACGTCGATCGACCGGTCGGCGGAGACGTCCTTGTCGCCGTCCTTGTCGATGACGAGGAAGCCGACGTTCGAGGCGCCCGGCTTGAGCTTGACCCAGGCGAAGGCGCCGTAGGCGTCGCGTCCGGTGAAGGGGTGGCCGGCGGGCCAGGTGGTGGCCTCGCCGTCGGCGAGGTCGCCCCAGGCGTACAGGCCCCAGTCGGCGTAGTCGCCGTCGGCGCGCTTGTAGTGGACGACCGCGTAGTCGCGGGAGGAGGCCGTGGGGACCTCGGGCGCCGGGGCGGTGCCGGTGGTGCTGCTCGCCGTGGCGCTCGCGGTGTGCCCGGCGGAGTCGACGACGACCGCCTTGTAGCGCAGGGCGGTGCCGGCGGGCACGTCCGCGCCGATGGTCTGGGTGACCTTGTAGGGGGCGTGGTCGGCGGAGCCGAGGGTGTGCCACTCGCCGTTGCCGGTCTGCGCGGCGAAGACGACCCGGTCGAGCCGGCCGCCGTCGACGCCGGCGCCGATCTCGACGGTGCCGGTGGCGCCGGCGGCCGGAGCCGTGAGGGTGATCGTCGGCCGGGTGGCGGGCCGGTCGAGGGGGCCGGCGGCCTTGAGGACGACGGCGGTGCCGGCCGGGACGGTGACGGTGACCTGGCGGCCCGCGTCGGAGGTCACGGTGTCGTGGGTGCCGTAGACACCGCGGTAGGCCATCCGGGCCGAGCCGGTGGCGAAGGTGGCCGTCTTCGCCCCGTCCGCGTTGTTGAGGGCGACGACGTACTCGGCGCCGGTGCGCGCGTCGGTGCGGGTGAAGGCGTAGACGCCGGGGCCGTCGGCGGCGTACCGCTCCGTCTGGACGCCGTCCGTCAGGGCCGGGTTGGCCGCGCGGAGCCGGGAGAGGGCCGCGATCTCCCGGTAGAGGGGCGCGTGCGTGTCGTACGCGTCGCTCGCGTGGGTGCGGGCGGTGCCGATCTCGTCGTCGTCGATGTAGTCGGCGACCTTGGAGGCGAACATGGTCTGGCGGGCGTCCTTGTCGCCGCCGGAGCCGGTGAAGCCCTGCTCGTCGCCGTAGTAGACGACCGGGTTGCCGCGGCTGAGGAACATCAGCTGGTTGGCCAGCTCGTCCTTGCGCAGGATCTCGGCGTCGCCCGCCCCGGGGTTGTCCTGCTTCAGGAAGTACCCGATGCGGCCCATGTCGTGGTTGCCGAGGAAGGTGACCTGCTCGTACGCGTTGGCCTTCGACGACGTGTACTTGTAGTCGTCGCCGAAGACGCCCGCCAGCTTCTTCGCGCTGCCGCCCTGGGAGGCGTAGGTGCGCGCCGCGTCCTGGAAGGGGAAGTCGAGGGTGGCGTCGAGCCGGCCCTGGGTGACGTACGGCGAGGTGAAAGAGGTGTCGGCGGAGTAGACCTCGCCGAACATGAAGAAGTTCTTGCGGCCGTGCGCGGCCGCGTACTTGTCGAGCGCGGTGGCCCACTGGGTCCAGAAGGGCATGTCGACGTGCTTGACGGTGTCGATGCGGAAGCCGTCGACGCCGAAGTCCCGCACCCAGCGCTCGTAGATCTTCTCCATGCCGTGCACGACCTCGGGACGCTCGGTCCACAGGTCGTCCAGACCGGAGAAGTCTCCGTAGGTGGCGTTCTCGCCGGCATAGGTCGAGTCACCGCGGTTGTGGTACATCGACGGGTCGTTGAGCCAGGACGGCACCTTGGCGTCCCGCTTCGCGGCCGGGACGACCGGGGTGCGCGGGAAGGTGGCCTTCGAGACGGCGGGGAATCCCTTGCCGCCGGACGCGTAGTCGGCGTCGTCGAAGGGCCTGCCGTCCTTGGTGAGGTACGGGAAGGCGCCCTTGGAGAGGTACTCGTGGGAGGTGCCCTCGTAGTCGACGACGTCGGCGGTGTGGTTGGTGATGACGTCGAAGAAGACCTTCATCCCCTTGGCGTGCGCCTTGGTGATGAGGGTCGCGAGGTCCTTGTTGGTGCCGAAGTGCGGGTCGACCCTGGTGAAGTCGGTGATCCAGTAGCCGTGGTAGCCGGCCGAGGCGTCGGCTCCGGTGCCCTGCACGGGCTGGTTCCTGAAGATGGGCGCCATCCAGATGGCGGTGGTGCCCAGACCCTTGATGTAGTCGAGCCGCTTCGTCAGGCCCTTGAGATCGCCGCCCTGGAAGAACCCCTTGTCGGTGGGGTCGTAGCCGGTGGCGAGGCGCGAACCGGTCAGACCGCCGCGGTCGTTGGCGGTGTCACCGTTGGCGAAACGGTCCGGCATGACGAAGTAGAACTGCTCGCGGGTGTCGCCGTGCCGGGCGGGCGCGGCCGCGAGCTTCGCGTCGGAAGGCGGCGGTGGCGGCGCGTCCGCGTGCGCGGCCACGGGTTGCACCAGTGCAGCGGCGAGGGCGGCGGCGACGACGGCCGCGGCCCTCCTCCGGTACGGGGTACGGCGCGTGCGGGGCGCCGGCCATCTCGGTATCACAGGCGGGAACTCCTTGCGATTACGGCTCTGTCGGGGTGCGACCCCCACGCCCGCTCCACGGCTCCGGTGCCGGGCGCCCGCGCGACCGTACCGCCAACGAAAGGGTTGCAGCAAGAGTTCTGAAACTCTTAGCAAGACCTTTCAGCGCCAATGTCGGACGAAGGACGACAACGCCCGCGCCCGTGCCGCGCTCAGCCGCCGAGCAGCTCCGACAGGGCCTGATCGGGGGCGAGTCGGACGCCGAGCGTGCGCAGGTTGCCGTCGAGCACCGACCAGATCGAGCAGGTGAGGAACTCGGCGAACTCGGCGCCGCCGAGCTCGCCCGGCGTGGTGGTGAGCCAGTCGTTGACCGCGGCGTCGACGAATCCGACGATCCCGACCGCCAGCGAGCGCGCCAGCGCGCTGTCCTCGCCGAAGGACTTCAGGACGGCCTCGAACAGGGCGCCCACCTGCACGGCGATCGCCGCCTTGGTGCCCGCGACCACCTCGGAGCCGGCGCCCGGAGCGGGGTTGCCGAGGCCGAGGAAGGCGTGCAGCCGGGGGTGCAGGGCGATCCAGTCGAGGTAGGCGCCGACGGCACCGCGGATGGCGCCGAGGACGGTGCCGCCGGGCGCCAGCGCGGGGGCGAGGCAGGCCATGAGGGACTCGACTATGCGCCCCCGGATCAGCTCGTCGAGTTCGGCGCGGTCCTTGAAGTGCCGGTAGACCACCGACCTCGGCAGCCCGATCCGTTCGGCGATCTGCTTCACGCCGACGTCGGGGCCGTCCTCCTCGATGGCGGCCACGGCGGCGTCGAGCACGTCGGTCTGGCGCCGGGCCCGGTGCGCGTTCCAGCGGGTCGAACGGCCGTCGGCCTCGGCCCGCTGGTTCGTGGTGTCCGCCATCGGCCCAGCATAACTTCGGCCTTTCGCGCGCTCCGACGCGCGCGGGCCGTGCCCCCGGACGCCGCGGAACGCCCTCGGACGCCCAGGGGGCATTCCCGGACGCCGGAGGGGGGAGCGATGCCCTCAGACGCCGAGGGAGCGCCCGATGATCTCCTTCATGATCTCGGTGGTGCCGCCGTAGATGGTCTGCACCCGGCTGTCGAGGAAGGCCCGGGCGACCGGGTACTCGCTCATGAAGCCGTAACCGCCGTGCAGTTGGAGGCAGGTGTCAACGACCCGCTGCTGCAGCTCGGTCGTCCACCACTTGGCCATGGCCGCGTCCGGGACGGTCAGGGCGCCCTCGTTGTGGGCGGTGACGCAGCGGTCCAGGAAGGTGCGGGCGACCCGGATCTCGGTGGCCATCTCGGCCAGCTTGAAGCGGTTGGCCTGGAAGGAGCCGATGGGCCGGTCGAAGGCGGTGCGTTCCTTGCAGTAGGCGAGGGTCGCCTCGAAGACGGTCTCGCTCGCCGCCACGGCCACCACCGCGATCGACAGCCGCTCCTGCGGCAGCGCGTTCATCAGGTGGACGAAGCCGGAGTTCTCCTCGCCGAGCAGGTTCGCCGCGGGGACGCGGACGTCGTCGAAGAACAGCTCGGCGGTGTCCTGGGCCTTGAGGCCGATCTTGTCGAGGTTCCGGCCGCGTGCGAAGCCCGGCGTGCCGCGCTCGACCACGAGCAGGCTGGTGCCGTGGGCGCCGCCCTCCGGGTCGGTCTTGACGACGACGATCACGAGGTCGGCGTTGATGCCGTTGGTGATGAACGTCTTGGCGCCGTTGACGACGTAGTGGTCGCCGTCGCGGACGGCGGTGGTGCGGATGTTCTGCAGGTCGCTGCCGGCGCCCGGTTCGGTCATCGCGATGGCCGTGATCAGCTCGCCCGAGCAGAAGCCGGGCAGCCAGCGCCGCTTCTGCTCCTCGTTCGCCAGCTTCAGCAGATAGGGGGCGACGACGTCGTTGTGGAGCGTGAAGCCGACCCCGGAGGCACCGGCGCGCACGATCTCCTCGCTGAGCACGGTGTTGTAGCGGAAGTCGGCCACTCCCCCGCCGCCGTACTCCTCCGGCACGTCCATGCCGAGCAGCCCGAGCTTGCCCGCCTCGGTCCACAGGGCGCGCGGGACGATCCCGTCGCTCTCCCACTGCTGGTGGAAGGGGGCTATGTGACGCTCCACGAAGGCGCGTACCGTCGCGCGGAAGCTCTCGTGGTCGGCGGTGTACAGCACGCTCTCCATGACTGGGCCATTCCTTGTCGTCGGGCGGCGGAGGGAGTCGGGCATAACGCTGTCGTGCGGGAGTCGCCAAGGTACGGGCGCGTGCCGCTGGACGCCCAGGGCCGGTCTTCCGGATCTCGCCGGGGTCGCCGGGTCTGCTGTGAGGGTTGCAGGTCCAGGCACGGCCCGGTCCGGAAGAAAGACCCTAGCGGGACCGGCGCAGGACGGTCAGGGGCAGGCGCCGCCGTGGCCCGGGGGTCGCGGGGCGCGCTGTGGCGAGCAGGGTGTCCCGGTCGGTGATCTTGACGCGGGGGCGCCCCTGGAGAGCGCCGGCCGCGCGCTCGGCCCGGTCGATCGCCTGCCAGCCGCCGAGGTCCACGGCGTCGCCGGACTCCCCCGGACCCGCCACCGGGGGCCCGTCCGCCGCGTCCCGCGCCGGGGGCCCGAGCAGGCCCGCGTCGAAGTCGTCGAGGAGGGCCGCGACGGTCTCCTCGGCGCAGGTCTTGTTGGTGCCGATGAAGCCGGTCGCCCCGCGCTTGATCCAGCCGGCGACGTAGACGCCCGGCGCGACCCGGCCCCGCTCGTGGGGGACGGTGCCGGTGCCCTCGTCGAACGGCAGCCCGGGCACCGGCCGGGCGCGGTAGCCCACCGAACGCAGCACGAGCGAGGCGGTGATGGTCTCCGTGGCACCCGTGGGTACGGCCCGTACGGTGCCGTCGGTGCCGGTGCGCAGCTCGGTGCGGACGACCTCGACGCCGGTCGCCCGCTCGTCGCCGAGGACGCGCACCGGCACGGTCAGGAAGCGCAGCACGATGCGGCGGCGGCCGGGTACGGGGGTGCGGGCGGCGAGTTCGGCGAGCAGCGCGGTCCTCGGCGAGGTGTCCGCCGGCAGGTCCCGCGGGTACCCCTCGACCAGCACGTCGACGTCGTCGAGGGCGGCGAGCGCGACAAGCTCCGGCAGGGTGAAGGAGGCCTCGGCGGGTCCGCGCCGTCCGAGGACGACCACCTCGCGCACCCGGCTGCCGCGCAGCGCCTCCAGCGCCCCGTCGGCGATGTCGGTGCGGGCGAGCGCGGCGGGGTCGGCGGTCAGGATCCGGGCGACGTCCAGGGCCACGTTGCCGTTGCCGACGACCACGGCGCGCTCGCCGTCCAGCGCGGGGCCGTAGGAGGCGGCGGCGTGGTCGGGGTGGCCGTTGTACCAGGCCACGAAGTCGGTGGCGGCCACGCTGCCGGGCAGGTCCTCGCCGTCGACGCCGAGCCGCCGGTCGGCCGCGGCGCCGACCGCGTAGACGACGGCGTGGTGGTCGCGCAGCAGGTCCTCGTGGCCGAGGTCCCGGCCTATCTCCACGCCGAGCCGGTAGGTGAAGCCGGGCTGGGTCTCGATGTCCCGGAAGAGCCGGGTGACCCCCTTGGTGTCCTGGTGGTCGGGCGCGACCCCGGCGCGGGCGAGGCCGTAGGGGGTGGGCAGCCGGTCGTGGACGGTGACGCGCACACCCGGGTGCCTGAGCAGTTCGTCGGCGGCGAAGAGGCCCGCCGGTCCCGCGCCGACGACGGCCACCCGCAACTCTGCCTCGGCGAGCCGCCGTTGCTCCGGCACGAGCGCGAGCGGGGTACGGGCCGGATGCGGATCGCCCTCGTAGTAGGCCGCGTTGAGGGCGAGGAACGGCTGTTCGGCCGCGGTGAGCGCGGTGTGCGGCTTGAGCGCGTCCACCGGGCAGGCCGTCACGCAGGCGCCGCAGTCGACACAGGCGCGGGGGTCGACGTGGAGCATCTCGGCCTCGGCGAAGCCCGGTTCGCCGGGCGCGGGGTGGATGCAGTTGACCGGACAGGCGAGCACGCAGGACGCGTCGGCGCAGCACGACCGGGTGACGACGTAGGGCATGGCGGACTTCTTCGCTCGGGCGGACCGCCCGGACGATCGGACGGACGGAAGGACCGGTGGGACGGAAGGACGGGTGGGACGGACCGGTGGGACCGAGGGACCGGCGGCGGGCGGACGCGGGCGGACCGGCGTCACCGGGCCACCGGGCCACCGGGCCACCGGGCCACCGGGCCACCGGGCCATCCCGCCCCACCGGCCCGGCCCGCCGTTCAGGCCGCCGACGACGCGGGCTGGCCGCGGTAGCGGGACGGGCGGCCGTCGATGCGCAGCAGCCTCCACACCCGCCGGGAGGCCCTGTTCATCAGGCCGATGTCCTCGGCGAGCATGCGCACGTCGGCGAAGAGGTCGCGGAGCATCTTCCGGCCCTCGGGGGACCTCCAGAAGATGTCCTTGATCACCCGGTACGGCACGCCCATCTTCGCGGCGGTCCTGCGGTCGGGGATCACGATGACATCGCCCAGGCGGCGCATGATCAGCGGGAACATCACCGACAGCACGCCCCTGCGCACCTTCCCGTACCCGGGGACCTTGGTGCGCAGGAACTCGTGCGCGAAGGAGATGTGCCGGGCCTCCTCGGCGACATGGATCTGCATGATCCGGGTCAGCAGCGGGTGGCCCTCGGCGCCCGAGCGCAGGATCGCCTTCTGGATGTGGTCGATCGGCTCCTCCCCGGCCAGCACGCCGGTGAAGAACGCCTCCGGCAGCAGCGAGGCGGTGAGCGGGAGGAAGCGGCTGATCACCTGGAAGGAGCGGCGTCCGCCGTGCACGTCGACGCCGGCGCGGTTGACGAACTCCTGGAACATCTGGGTGTGGTGGGTCTCCTCGGTGATCTCGTGGGTGAGATACCGGAACTCCGGGTCCTGGTTGCCCAGATGGACGACGTAGTCCAGCGCCCCGCGCATGAGCAGGTTCTCGAACTGCATGCCCACCTTGGCGACGTTGGCGTACCGCCAGAGCCCGATCTCGGCCTGCCGCTCGGGCGTCTGTTCCCGGTACCAGGCATGGCCGCCCAGCGGGTCGGCGGCCGGCAGGATCCAGCGCGGGTCCCTCGGGTCGACGGCGAAGTCCGGGTGGTCCCAGTCGATGTCGGTGAACGCGTCGAAGTGGACGTGCACCGATCCCTCGGACAGGGTCCGGAGCACCTCGTGGTAGGTCTGCTGCCTGGTCATCACGGTCCTCGATCCGGCGGTGGGACGAACGGTCAGGCCACGCGGTCCGGGGCGGTCCGGTCCGCGGGCAGATCCGCGGGCGGGCCGTCGAAGCGCAGCGCGGGGTCCTCGACGGGGGCACGCCGCAGGGCGCGCCGGTCGCGGTAGTAGTTGTTCCAGATCCGCCAGGGCGCGCGGGTCCCCTGCCGGGGCATCACGGCGTCGCCGCGGGCGATGTATCCGGAGGTCAGCGAGTCGCCCATCGCGGACTCCGCGGACCGGTCCGCCTCGGTGGCGACGGGGACGACCCGGGTGTGGCCCCGCTCCTCCATGTGGGTGAGCAGCCGGCTGAGGTACTCGGCGGCCATGTCGGCCTTCAGGGTCCAGGAGGCGTTGGTGTAGCCGAGGACGACGGCGAAGTTGGGGACGCCGTCGAGCAGCACGCCCTTGTAGACGACGTGGTCGCGGGTGTTCACCGGGCGGCCGTCCACCTCCAGCCGGGCGCCGCCCGCGATCTGCACGCGCAGTCCGGTGGCGGTGACGACGATGTCGGCCGGGATCTCCTCGCCCGACCGCAGCCGGACCCCGGTCGCGGTGAACGTGTCGATGTGGTCGGTGACCACCGAGGCGGCCCCGCTGCGCAGCGTCCTGAAGAGGTCGCCGCCGGGCACCACGCACAGCCGCTGGTCCCAGGGCCGGTACGACGGGGTGAAGTGCCGCATGTCCACGTCCGGGCCGAGCCGGGCCCGCACGCCGGCCAGCAGCACCCTGCGCATGACGCCGGGGGCGGTCCGGCACAGCGCGTACAGGCCGCGCTGGAGCGCGATGTTGCGGGAGCGGCCGAGCCGGTGCAGGAGTCCGGCGGGTACACCCGCTCTGCGCAGCAGCACCGACACGGGGTCGTGTTCCGGCAGGCTCATGATGTACGTCGGCGAGCGCTGGACCATGGTGACGTGGGCGGCGTCGCCGGCCATGGCGGGCACCAGGGTGATGGCGGTGGCACCGCTGCCGATGACGACGACGCGCTTGCCGCGGTGGTCCAGGTCCTCGGGCCAGTGCTGGGGGTGGACGAGGGTCCCGGTGAAGTCCTCCTCGCCGGGGAAGTCCGGCCGGTGACCGGCGTCGTAGTCGTAGTAGCCGGTGGCGTTGACGAGGAACGAGCAGGTGTGGGTCTCGGTCTCGCCGGTGGTTTCGTCCAGCGCCTCGACGGTCCACCGCCGGTCCTCGGTGGACCAGCCGGCCCGCACGACCCTGCGGCCGAAGCGGATGTGCCGGGTGACGCCGTACTCGTCGGCGGTGTCCTGGATGTACCGGCGGATGTCGCCGCCGTCGGCGAGGGTCCTGGTGCCCCGCCAGGGCCGGAAGCGGTAGCCGAAGGTGTACATGTCCGAGTCGGAGCGCACGCCGGGATAGCGGAACAGGTCCCAGGTGCCGCCGACGCGGGTGCGGCGCTCCAGGACGACGTAGGTCCGGCCGGGGTTCCGCTCGGTCAGATGGCAGGCGACGCCGACGCCGGACAGCCCCGCGCCGATGATCAGCACATCGACATGCCGTTGCCCCATGCCCGTCTCCCTCTTCCCGCCGCGCGTTTCGCTGACGTGTCCGCAACTTACCTGCGACAGCGTGTTTCAGATACTGCCGGGAAAGTTATTTACGTCACGTCTAACAGCGGCGGGAGGAGGGAACGCGGGCCTCAGCAGGCCGACTTGCCCGCGTAGATGGCGAGGGCGGTGTTGGGCGCGACCGAAGCGGTGAACCAGCCCGTGCTGTTGACCGTCACCGTGCGGTTCGCCTGCACGTCGCAGTAGGTGCCCGCCGGCAGCGAGGTCTGGAACGACCGGTTGGCCGTGGTGCCCTCGTGGTTGACGACCACATAACCCTTGGTGCCGCGGCCGAAGCTGATCAGGTTGCTGCCGTCGTCCCACCAGTTGGTGACGGCCTGCCCGCGGGTGGCGTTGCGGAAGGCCACCATGGACTTGATCTCCGGCCAGGCGTGCTGGCACTTCCAGCCGTCCTGCCAGCAGGCGTTGACGGTGCCGCCGTTGGGCGGGCCGGCGTCGATGTCCGACCACTCGTAACCGGAGTTGATGTCCGGCGCGCCGTAGGGCCAGGCCAGCATGAACACGTTGGCCAGGGTGTAGGTGGCGCCGTCCTTGTAGTTGAGGGTGCTGCCGTTGCGCTCGGTGTCGTGGTTGTCGACGAAGACGCCGGCCTGCGAGCTGCTCAGGTACCCCCAGGGCTGGCCGAAGTTGCTGAGGTAGGCGAGGTTCTCCGAGGTGAAGACCCGCTTGAGGTCGTAGGCGTAACGGAACTCCTGCACGTCTCCGTTGCCGGTGTACTCGGTGGGCTGCACCGCCTCGCCGGCGCCGTAGATGACCTCCTGCTTCCAGTAGACGGACGGGTTGGTCAGCCGGGACTTGATGTTGGCCAGGTCCGCGGTGTCGATGTGCTTGGCGGCGTCGATGCGGAAGCCGTCCACGCCGAGGGAGAGCAGGTCGTTCATGTAGTTGGCGATGGTCTGGCGGACGTGCTCCTCCCCCGTGTCGAGGTCGGCGAGGCCCACCAGTTCGCAGTGCTGGACGTTCCAGCGGTCCGCGTAGTTGGTGACCTGGGAGGTGCAGTCGTCGAAGTCGGCCGAGGAGTACACCCCGGGGTAGTTGTACTTCGTGTACGAAGAGCCGCCGGTGCCGGTGCCCGATCCCGCCGACATGTGGTTGATGACGGTGTCGGCGACGACCTTCACACCGGCCGCGTGGCAGGTGTTCACCATGTTCTGGAAGTCGGTGCGGCTGCCGAGCCGCCCCGCGATCTTGTACGACACCGGCTGGTACGACGTCCACCACTGCGAGCCCTGTATGTGCTCGGCGGGCGGGGAGACCTGGACGAATCCGTATCCGGCGGGGCCGATGGTGGTGGTGCACTCGCGGGCGACCGAGGCGTACTTCCACTCGAACAGGACGGCGGTGACGTCCTTGGTGCCGGGCGGGGTGGCCTCAGCGGCAGTCGGGTACATGCCAACCGAGAGAGTGGCCGCGAGGGCGGCGATCAGCGTGGGGAGTGTTCTGCGTGCCATCGTGGGGGTTCCTTCGTCATTGAAGGCGCTTGCTGAAACATTTCAGCAAACTTGCGGTGACGCAGATGTTAAAGGCCCGCCACCCCGAAGGGCAGCGGGCCGAGTGAAGTTGATACGGAAACTTTCCGGGAGGGTCAGTCCGTCGTCCACCACACGGTCGCGTCGGCGGGCACCAGCGCCTCGCCGCCGCGCTCGGTGACGCCGGCGCTGGCGAGCAGCGGGCGGCCGTACGCCGGGACCGTCACCGGCTCCCCGGTGGTGTTGGCGGTGCACACGAACCGCCCGCGCCGGAAGGCCAGAACGCCCTCGGGGGCGGCCAGCCACTCCACCGCGTCGCCCGCGCCGAGGTCCGGCTGCTCGCGGCGCAGCCGCAGCGCCGAGCGGTACAGCTCCAGCGTCGAACCGGCCACGCCGTCCTGCGCCTGCACGCTCAGCCCGCCCCAGCTCGCGGGCTGCGGGAGCCAGCTGCCACCGCCGCCGAAGCCGTACGACGAGCCCTCGCGGGTCCACGGGATCGGCACCCGGCAGCCGTCGCGGAAGCCGTCCTGGCCGGCGCCGCGGAAGTACGCCGGGTCCTGGCGCACCTCGTCGGGCAGGTCGACGACGTCCGGCAGGCCCAGCTCCTCGCCCTGGTAGACGTAGGCCGAGCCGGGCAGCGCGAGCATCAGCAGGGTGGCGGCGCGGGCCCGGGCGAGACCCAGCTCGCGGTCGCCGGCCGTGCGGATCTGGGTGCCGAGGCCCGGCGGGTTGGCGAAGCGGGTGGCGTGCCGGGTCACGTCGTGGTTGGACAGCACCCAGGTGGCGGGGGCACCGACCGGGCGCATGGCCTCCAGGGTGCGGTCGATGACCTCGCGCAGCTCCGCGGCGTCCCAGGCGGTGCCCAGGTACTGGAAGTTGAAGGCCTGGTGCAGCTCGTCGGGGCGGACGTAGCGGGCGGTGCGCTCCACGGTCGGGGTCCACGCCTCGGCGACGAAGATGCGCTCGCCGGAGTACTCGTCGAGGATCAGCCGCCACTGGCGGTAGACCTCGTGCACGCCGTCCTGGTCGAAGAACGGCATGACATCGTTGCCCAGCAGCTTCAGCTGGTCGTGGTCGCCGAGGTCGGGCAGGCCCTCGGCCTTCACCAGGCCGTGGGCCACGTCGATGCGGAAGCCGTCGACGCCCATGTCCAGCCAGAACCGCAGGATGGAGCGGAACTCGTCGCCCACCGCCGGGTGTTCCCAGTTGAGGTCGGGCTGCTCGGGGGCGAAGAGGTGCAGGTACCACTCGCCGGGCGTGCCGTCGGGCTCGGTGACCCGGGTCCAGGCCGGGCCGCCGAAGATGGACTCCCAGTCGTTGGGCGGGAGTTCGCCTGCGGCGCCCTGGCCGGGCCGGAAGTGGTAGCGCTCGCGCAGCGGCGAGCCGGGGCCCTCGGCGAGCGCCCGCTTGAACCACTCGTGCTGGTCGGAGGAGTGGTTGGGGACCAGGTCCACGATGATGCGCAGGCCCAGCCGGTGGGCCTCGCGGATCAGCGCGTCGGCGTCGAGGAGGCTGCCGAACATCGCGTCGACAGCCCGGTAGTCGGCGACGTCGTAGCCGGCGTCGGCCTGCGGGGAGGCGTAGAAGGGGCTCAGCCACACGGCGTCCACGCCGAGGTCGCGCAGGTACGGCAGTCGGGAGCGCACGCCCTCCAGGTCGCCCATGCCGTCGCCGTTGCTGTCGGCGAAGCTGCGCGGATAGACCTGGTAGATGACCGCGTCCCGCCACCAGTCACGGTGCTGGGCGACGGTGGCGACGGTGGATTCGGCGGCCGGGGCGGCGGGGGGCTGCTGGCTCATGGGGTCCTAGGTACCTAACAGAGTTCGGGTCATGGCAGGGGTACGGCGTCGGCCGGCGGGGCCGGGAGTCCGAGGCGGCCGCGGTGTCCGTGGTGTCGGACCGGGAACCGCGGCCGCCTGTCCCGTGCGGGTCAGGCGCACGGGAGTCCGGGGTACGGGGCGGGTCAGCCCTTCGTGCCGCCGGCGGTGAGGCCGGTGACGAGGTTCTTCTGCACCAGGTAGAAGAACACCGACACGGGTATCGCGACGAGCACCGCGGTGGCGGCCATGTAGTTCCACTGCGCGTCGTGCTCGCTGACGAACGTCTGCAGACCCACGGCGAAGGTGTACTTGGAGTCGTCCAGCATGAAGGTCGTGGCGAACGCGACCTCGCCGACGGCGGTGATGAAGTTGTAGAAGGCGGCGACGGCGAGACCCGGGCGGGCCAGCGGCAGGATCAGCCGGAAGAAGGTGCCGAACGGGGTGAGTCCGTCCACCCGTCCCGCCTCGTCGATCTCGAAGGGGATGGTGTCGAAGTACCCCTTGAGCAGCCACGCGCTGTACGGCACCGCCGTGGTGCAGTTGATGACGATCAGGCCCCAGTAGGTGTCGATGAGGCCGAGCTCGCCGAAGATCTCGTACATCGGCACGATCAGGATGGCGATCGGGAAGGCCTGGGTGAGCAGCAGCACCCACATCAGCGACCTGTAGCCGGGAAAGCGCATGCGCGAGACGGCGTAGCCGGTGGTCGCGGCGACGAAGACACCGATGAGGGTGGTGCCCAGGGCCACGATCATCGTCGACTTGAGCCAGTCGAAGAACGCCGTGTGCTCCAGGACGAAGCTGTAGTTGGAGAAGGTGACCTTGCCCGCGATCTTGCCCGGGTGCAGGTAGTCGTCCTTGTCCGGACCGAGGGACAGGTAGAAGAGCCAGACCACCGGTGCGAGGGCGACGATGCTCGCCAGCGTCAGACCGGCGTGCAGCAGGGCCGCGCCGAGCGGGCCGCGTTCACCCCGCCCGCGGGCGCGGCGCGCGGCCGGCACGGCGGCGGACGGGCCGGTCTCTGTCTTCTCGAGGGTCGTGGTGCTCATGGCGGCGGCTCCTGCGGCGTCAGACGGCGAGCTGGTCATTGCGCTTCAGCCAGCGGAAGTAGAAGGACGTGAAGACGGTCAGCAGCGACAGCAGCAGCACGCCGTACGCGGCGGACTGGGCGAAGTCGCGGGGCTGCTGTCCGAAGCCGAGGTAGTAGGCCCAGGTGACGAGGATCTGCGCGTCGGGGGCGCTGGTGGGGCCGAACAGCAGGAAGATGATGGCGAACTGGTTGAAGGTCCAGATGACGCCGAGCAGGATCACGGTCGAGCTGACGGAGCGCAGGCCGGGCAGCGTCACGTGCCGGAACTGCTGCCAGGCACTGGCCCCGTCCATCTCCGCGGCCTCGTAGAGCGTGGCGTCGATGGACTGCAGGCCGCCGAGCAGCGAGAGCATCATGAACGGCACACCGCACCAGGTGTTGACCATGATCGCGGCGAACCGCTGCCAGAAGGTGTCCTCCAGCCACTGCGGCTCGGGCAGGTGCAGGGCGCCGAGGACCTGGTTGACCACACCGGAGTCGGCGAGCATGATCCGCCAGGAGAAGACGGTGACGAACGTCGGCACGGCCCAGGGCACGACCAGCATCAGCCGGTAGAAGGTGCGCCCGCGGACCTTCTGGTTGAGCATCATCGCGAGGCCGAGGCCGAGGGTGTAGTGCAGGGCCACGCAGCCGGCCGTCCAGACGACGGTCCACAGGAAGTGCGACCAGAAGCGGTCGTAGGACAGCGGTCCGAACAGGATGTCCTTGTAGTTGTCCAGGCCGATGAACTTGTAGGTGGCGTCGATGTGGTTGACGCCGATGGTGCGCGCCGAGTTGAGGCTGTTGGCGTCGGTGAGGGTCAGGTAGAGACCGCGCACCAGCGGGTAGGCCACGATGGCGCCGAGCACGACGACCACCGGCGCGATCATCGCGTAGGCGTACCAGTGCTTCTGATAGCCGTTCTTGATGCGCTGCACCGGCCCGGGCCGAGGCGCGCGGCCACCGCGGCTCTCGCCGGGTGCGCGGTCGATGGCGACTGTCATGGTTCGGCACCTTCGATGGGTTCGGGGGTCGGGCCGGGGTACAGGCGGGTGGCCGCCGGATCCTGCCGCCCGGTCAGGAGCGGGAGGCGGGGATCCGACGGCCACACGGAATCACTTGCTGAAGCCGGGCACCAGCTTGGCGATCGCCACTTCGGCGTTGCTCAGGCCCTTGTCCAGCGACTCCTTGCCGCCGGCGATCTTCGGGAGCTCGGTGTCCAGCGGACCCCACAGCGAGCTGTACTCGGGCAGCGCCGGGCGCGGCTGGGCCGCGGCCAGGACGCCCTGGTAGCCGGCGATGCCGGGGTCGGCCTTGACGGCTGCGGTGTAGGCGTCGGAGCGGGTGGGCAGCGTGGAGTTCTTCAGGGCGATGGTCTCCTGGGACTTCGCCGAGGTCATGAAGTTGACGAACTTCAGCGCGGCCGCCTGGTGGGCCTTGTCCGAGCCGGCGTACACGGCCAGGTTGTGGCCGCCGGTCGGGGCGCCCGCCTTGCCGGAGGAGCCGGCCGGGACGGTGGCGATGCCGAGGTTGCCCTTGTCCTTGAAGGCCGTGCCCTTGTAGAAGTTCGTGATCTCCCAGGGGCCCTGGACGATCGCGGCGACCTTGCCGTTGACGAACGCGTCCTGGATGTGGGCGTAGGCGTCGGCGGTGGTGTCGGCCTTGTGCAGGCCCTTGCCGGAGAACAGGCCCAGCCAGGTGCCGTAGCCCTTCTTGGCGGCCGGCGAGTCGACCGTGATCTTCTTGGCGGCGGCGTCGACGGTGTCGGTGCCCTCGCCGTAGAGGAAGTTCTGGGCGTAGTAGGCCTGGGTGGAGCCCCAGTAGCCGTCCGTGCCGGTCTTGCTCTTGATCTTGGCGGCGTCGGCCTTCAGCTCGTCCCAGGTCTTGGGGGCCTCGGCGATACCGGCCTTCTTGAACAGGTCCTTGTTGTAGACGAGGGCCAGGGTGTCGGTGACCAGCGGCACGCCGTAGGTCTTGCCCTCGAACTGGGCCTGCTTGATCAGGTTCGGCTGGAACTTGGCCTGGTCGGCGAGGGCCTCGGTGCCGTCCAGCGGCAGGAAGTAGCTCTTCTTCGCGAAGCCCGGGGTCCAGCCGACCTCCGAGCGCAGCACGTCCGGGGCGCCCTTGGAGCCGGCGGCCGTGTCGAACTTGTTCTGCGCCTGGTCGAAGGGGACATCGACGTACTTGACCTTGATGTCCTTGTTGGCGGCCTCGAACTGCTTGATCAGGGCCTGGTACGTCGGTGCCTCATTAGTGGCGTTGGAGGTGTCCCACCAGGTGATGGTCACCGGACCGGACGCCTTGCCGTCGCCGCTGTCGTCCCCGCCGCACGCCGTCGCCGTGAGGGCGAGGGACGCCACCAGCGCGGAGGCCGCTATGCCACGCCGCATGAGTTCTCCTTGAGGGTAAAAGCCCGAGTGGTGCAGGGGGCGGTCCCGTCCACCGTCCCTGCGACTTGCCGACTGCGCCGTTGCGGCGGCCGGGCGAGTGGGAACGTAACAGCGTTGTAAGCGCGGCGAAAGACCTTGCAGAAAAAAAATGCAAGACGACGCGAGGGTTACCGGGCCGTGACCTGCGCTAGACCGGCCCGAAACCCGGGTCTTCCGCCGGTAGGCGGGTTGACGGACACTTGTGCAAGACTCTGCAAGCCCTTGCCAGGGTTTTCCACCGCCGGGATCATCCCCTTGCAGCGGCGGTACGCGGGAGCGGGCAGCGCCGGGGCACACCCGGAACACACACCGGGGTCGGCGCACCGGGAGCCGCCGGGACACACACCGGCCGGCACCGGGCGGCACACCGAAAGGGACGAGGAGCGCGATGACGCAGCATTCCACGGCGGGCCGTTCGGCGGCCCACGCACGACGTCCCGCCGGTGGGCAGGGACGGGGACGCCCGGTACAGTCCGGTGGCGTGACCACACGGCTTGCGGACATCGCCGCACAGGCAGGGGTGAGTGAGGCGACCGTCAGCCGGGTCCTCAACGGCAAACCCGGCGTCGCCGCCACCACCCGGCAGTCAGTACTGGCCGCGCTGGACGTGCTCGGCTACGAGCGCCCCGTCCGGCTGCGGCAGCGCAGCGAGGGCCTGGTGGGCCTGATCACCCCGGAGCTGGAGAACCCGATATTCCCGGCCCTCGCCCAGGTCATCGGCCAGGCGCTGACCCGGCAGGGCTACACCCCGGTGCTCGCCACCCAGACCCCCGGCGGCTCCACCGAGGACGAGCTGACCGAGATGCTCGTGGACCGCGGGGTCGCCGGCATCATCTACGTCTCCGGGCTGCACGCCGACACCACCGCCGACATGCAGCGCTACGAGCGACTGCGGGCGCAGGGCGTGCCGTTCGTCCTGGTGGACGGGTTCTCGCCGAAGGTGCAGGCGCCGTTCATCTCGCCCGACGACCGGGCCGCGACCACCCTGGCGGTGACGCATCTGGTGTCGCTGGGGCACACCCGGATCGGGCTGGCGCTCGGCCCGAAGCGGTTCGTGCCGGTCCAGCGCAAGATCGAGGGCTTCGTGCGGGCCGTGCAGGACCAGCTGGGGCTGAGCGCGGAGACGGTCGAGACGGAGCTGGTGCAGCACTCGCTGTACACGCTGGAGGGCGGTCAGGCGGCCGCGACGGCGCTGATCGACCGGGACTGCACGGCGGTGGTGTGCGCCAGCGACATGATGGCGCTCGGTGCCATACGGGCGGCCCGGCAGCGGGGCCTCGAGGTGCCCCGGGACGTGTCGGTGGTCGGTTTCGACGACTCCCCGCTGATCGCCTTCACCGACCCGCCGCTGACCACGGTCCGCAAGCCGGTGCCGGCGATGGGGCAGGCGGCGGTGCGCACGCTGCTGGAGGAGATCGGCGGGACGCCCGCGCCGCACAGCGAGTTCGTGTTCATGCCGGAGCTGGTGGTGCGCGGTTCGACCGCTTCCGCCCCGGGTGAGCGGAAAGTCATCCGTATGTCGTAGGACATGCGGGACGGACCCGACCTTGGGATGATCTGTCGAGGATGCCCGTTCTGGCAGACTCTGATCCCATGAGCGACTCGGCCGTGACAGATCCGGAAGGCCGCGAGCGGGCGCCCCTTCCGGGGAACGTCAGGGGCCGGGACGGGCACGGTCCGCTCGGCCGGCTGCGCCGCCCCCGGCGGCCCCGGCTGTGGTTCGAAGTGCTGCTGATCGCGGTGAGTTACTGGACCTACTCGCTGATCCGCAACGCCGTGCCGGAGCAGCGGGCCGAGGCGCTGCGCAACGCCGACGCGGTCTGGCGGTTCGAGCACCGGCTGGGTCTCGCCGTCGAGCAGTCCGTCAACCACGCGGCGAACGCGGACTCCTGGCTGATCATCGGCATGAACTACTACTACGCCACGCTGCACTTCGTGATCACGCTGGGTGTGCTGGTGTGGCTGTACCGGTGGCATCCGGGGCGTTACGCGGCGGCCCGGCTGGTGCTGTTCGCGACCACGGGCGTGGCCCTGGCCGGCTACTACCTGTTCCCGCTGGCCCCGCCCCGGCTGATGCGCGGCGGCCGCTTCGTGGACACCGTCATGGTGCACCACACCTGGGGCTCGATGGCCTCCGGCGACCTGAAGCACATGTCGAACCAGTACGCGGCGATGCCCTCGATGCACATCGGCTGGTCGCTGTGGTGCGGACTGACCGTCTTCGCGCTGGCCTCGGTGCCGTGGGCGCGGGTGCTGGGCCTGCTGTACCCGCTGCTGACCCTGCTGGTCATCGTCGCCACCGCCAACCACTTCTGGCTGGACGCGGTGGGCGGTGTGCTGTGCCTGGCCTTCGGTTTCGCGGTGGCCCGCCTGTGGTACGGCGGCCTGCCGCACGCCCTGCCCCGGCGGGTGCCGGAGCCGGCCGCCCCGCGTCCGGGGCCCGCGGCGCCCCCGGTCTGAGGGCGTCCGGGGGCCGGATCCCTCAGTCGGCGTAGAACAGTTCGTCCACGACTGCGCGCGCGCGGCGGGCCGTACGGCGGTAGGCGTCGAGCATGTCCCCGGCGTGTCCGGAGCCGTAGCCGAGGTAGCGGCCGACGGCGGCCAGTTCGCGGGGCTCGGTGGGGAAGGTGTCCCCGGCCCGGCCGCGGACCAGCATGACCGCGTTGCGGACCCGGCTCGCCAGCACCCAGGCCTCGTCCAGGACGGCCGCGTCCTCCCCGGACAGCAGTCCGGCGTCGCGGGCGGCGGCGAGGGCCTCGCGGGTGCGGGTGGTGCGCAGCGCGGGCACCCGCCGGCCGTGCCGCAGCTGCATCAGCTGCACGGTCCACTCCACGTCGGACAGGCCGCCGGGGCCGAGCTTGGTGTGCAGCTTGGGGTCGGCGCCGCGCGGCAGCCGCTCGGACTCCATGCGGGCCTTCAGCCGCCGGATCTCCCTGACCGCCTCGTCGTCGAGTCCGTGCTCCGGGTAGCGCAGCGGGTCGATCAGCTCGATGAAGCGGCGCCCGAGGTCCGCGTCGCCGGCGACGTGCTCGGCCCGCAGCAGCGCCTGCGACTCCCAGACCAGGGACCAGCGGCGGTAGTACGCCTCGTACGACTTCAGGGTGCGCACGAGCGGGCCGGACTTGCCCTCGGGGCGCAGGCCGGCGTCGATGAGCAGCGGCGGGTCGGCGCTCGGCAGCTGGAGCAGCCGGCGCATCTCGGAGACGACCTTGTTCGCGGCCGCCGCGGCCTCCTGCTCGTCCACGCCCTCGCGCGGCTCGTGCACGAACAGCACGTCGGCGTCGGAGCCGTAGCCGAGTTCGTGTCCGCCGAAGCGGCCCATCCCTATGATCGCGAACCGGGTCGGCAGGGTGTCGCCCCAGCCCTCGCGGACCACCGCGCGCAGGGTGCCGGCGAGTGTGGCGGCGGTCAGGTCGGAGACGGCGCCGCCGACGCGGTCGACGAGGGCGCCCGGGTCGGCCCCGGGGTCGCCGGCCTCGATGCCGTAGGAGTCGACGATGTCCCCGGCGGCCGTGCGGAACAGTTCGCGGCGGCGCACGCCGCGGGCCGCGGTGACGCCCTGCGCCGCGTTCTCGGCGCGGCCGACGGCGGCGAGGATCTCCTGCTCCAGCTGGGCGTGGCCGCGCGGCTCCAGGCCACCGCCGTCGCCGTCGCCGAGCAGCGCGACCGCCTCGGGGGCGCGCATGAGCAGGTCGGGCGCGAGCCGCCCGGCCGACAGGACACGGGCGAGGTTCTCGGCGGCGGCGCCCTCGTCGCGCAGCAGTCTGAGGTACCAGGGGGTCTTGCCGAGCGCGTCGGAGACCTTGCGGAAGCCCAGCAGACCGGCGTCGGGGTCGGCGGAGTCGGCGAACCAGCCGAGCATCACGGGCAGCAGGGTGCGCTGGATGGCGGCCTTGCGGGTGACCCCGGAGGCCAGGGCCTCCAGGTGGCGCAGGGCGGCGGCGGGGTCGTGGTAGCCGAGGGCGATCAGGCGTTCGCGGGCCGCGTCGGGGCGCAGCCGGGTCTCGCCGGGGGCGAGCTGGGCGAACGCGTCGAGCAGCGGGCGGTAGAACAGCTTCTCGTGCAGGCGGCGTACGACACCGGTGTGCCGCTTCCACTCGCGCAGCAGGCCGGTCACCGGGTCGGTGCGCAGGCCCAGCGAACGGCCCAGGCGCCGCAGGTCCTCCTCGGCCTTGGGGACCAGGTGGGTGCGGCGCAGCCGGTGCAGCTGGATGCGGTGTTCCATGGCGCGCAGGAAGCGGTAGGCCTCGTCGAGGCGGGCGGCGTCCTCGCGGCCGACGTAGCCGCCGACGGCGAGCGCCTGGAGGGCGTCGAGGGTGGTGCCGCTGCGCAGCGAGGGGTCGGTGCGCCCGTGCACCAGCTGCAGGAGCTGTACGGCGAACTCGACGTCCCTGAGGCCGCCGGGGCCGAGCTTGAGCTCGCGGTCGATCTCGGACGCCGGGATGTTCTCCACGACCCGGCGGCGCATCTTCTGCACGTCGGAGACGAAGTTCTCGCGTTCGGCGGCCTGCCAGACCAGGGGCTGCAGGGCGTCGAGGTACTCCTGTCCGAGTTCCGCGTCGCCGGCGACCGGGCGGGCCTTCAGCAGGGCCTGGAACTCCCAGGTCTTCGCCCAGCGCTGGTAGTAGGCGAGATGGCTGCTGAGGGTGCGCACCAGGGGGCCGTTGCGGCCCTCGGGGCGCAGATTGGCGTCGACCGGCCAGATGGAGCCCTCGACGGTGGTCTCGGAGCAGATCCGCATCATGTGCGAGGCGAGCCGGGTGGCGGCGCCGAGCGCCTTGGCCTCCTCGGTGCCCTCGGCGGCCTCCGCCACGAAGATGACGTCCACGTCGGAGACGTAGTTCAGCTCGTGGCCGCCGCACTTGCCCATCGCGATCACCGCGAGGCGGCAGGCGGCCGCGTCGGCGGGGGCCGCCGCGGCCGCCATGGCCAGGGCGGCACGGAGGGTGGCGGTGGCGAGGTCGGCCAGTTCGGCGGCGGTCTGCGCGAGGTCGGTGGTGCCGCACACGTCACGGGCGGCGATCGACAGCAGGCAGCGGCGGTAGGCCACCCGCAGGGCGACCGGGTCGCCCGCTTCGGCCAGGCGGCGCTCGAACTCCTCCACCCCGGGGTGCAGGTCGCGCGGCTCGTAGGTGACCAGCTCCTGCCAGTCGTGCGGGTGCCGGGCGAGGTGCTCGCCGAGGGCGGCGGAGGCGCCGAGCACGCCCAGCAGGCGGTCGCGCAGCGGCTTGGCGGCGATGAGGGTGTCGAGCAGCTCGCGGCGGTCCGTGGGGCCGGGCTGCTCCTCCAGCAGCCGGACCAGCCCGTGCAGCGCGAGGTCGGGATCCGCGGTGGCGCCCAGCGCCTCCAGCAGGACCGGGTCGTCCCGGACGGCCGCCAGCTCGGCGCTGTCCAGCAGGCGTTCGGCGGCGGAGGGGTCGGTGAAGCCGTGCCGAAGCAGTCGGGTGAAGGTGCTGCTCCTGCGCCCCGGCGTCATCCGCGGCCTCCCCTCGCGTACGGGCATGGATCAAGGTTGCTCTGGCCAGAGCCTAGTCGCAGCAGCAGGGGACGGCCCCGGGCCCGGCGGCCTCTCCCTCGCCGCCGCGGGCGTCTCCGGCGCCGCCGACCGGCGCCCGCGACGCGGGGAACGTACCCTCTCCCCGACGAGGTGGCACCCGCCGAGGAGGTTCGCGTGACCGAGGACCGAGCGCCCTACCCGCCGTTCACCGCACAGACCGCGGCCCAGAAGGTGCAGGGGGCCGAGGACGCGTGGAACACCCGTGACCCGCACCGCGTGGCCCTGGCGTACACACCCGACTCCGTCTGGCGCAACCGCGACCGGTTCGTCACCGGCCGCGAGGAGATCGTCGCGTTCCTCACCGCCAAGTGGGAACGGGAGCTGGAGTACGCGCTGCGCAAGAGCCTGTGGTCCTTCGACGGGAACAGGATCGCGGTGCGTTTCCAGTACGAGTGCCATGACGCGGCCGGCCAGTGGTGGCGCTCCTACGGCAACGAGCTGTGGGAGTTCGACGAGCACGGTCTGATGCGGCGCCGCGAGGCGAGCATCGACGACGTCCCCATCACCGAGTCCGAGCGCCGCATCTTCGGCCCGCGCGGCGCCGACGAGCACGGTGCCGACATCCCGCTCCGCTGAGCGATGGGCACGCGGCCCCGCGGCGGCACGCGCTTGCTGTCGCGGGCGCCCGCAGGCGGTTCGCGGGACGTGTCGCCGGCCGCCAGGAGGTGAGCAGTTCACCCGGTCTTCATCCGGGGGGCCGGATTCCGTCGGGCGTGGGAGCCTTGGCGTGAGCATGCTCTGCCTGCACGGTCAGCCCCGTACCCCCCACCCGGAGGTCGATGTGTCCGGCAGTTCCGCGTACCGCCGCGCCCGCACCCTCGTGGCCTCGGCCACCGCCCTGGCCGCCGCCGCCATCGGCCTGTGGACCGGCCTGGGCGGCGATTCCGCCCAGGCGGCGGGCGCCGTGCCGAGCCCCGACCACGTGGTCGTCGTGGTCCTGGAGAACCACGCCTACAGCCAGGTCATCGGCTCCTCCGGCGCCCCGTACCTCAACTCGCTCGCCTCGGGCGGCGCGAACCTCACGCAGTCCTACGCCCTCACCCACCCGAGCCAGCCGAACTACGTCGCGCTGTTCTCCGGCTCCACCCAGGGTGTCACCGACGACAGCTGCTACACCCCCGGCTTCTCGGCGGCCCCGAACCTGGCGTCCGAGCAGCTCGCCGCCGGACGCAGCTGGGCCAGCTACAACGAGACCCTGCCGAGCCAGGGTTCGACCACGTGCAGCAGCGGGAACTACGCCCGCAAGCACAACCCGTGGTTCGGCTTCTCCAACGTGCCCACCTCGACCGCCCGGACCTTCGCGCAGTTCCCCGCCGACTACACGACGCTCCCCCAGCTGTCGTTCGTGATCCCGAACCTGTGCAGCGACATGCACGACTGCTCGGTGTCCACCGGCGACACCTGGCTGAAGAACAACCTCGGCGCCTACGCCACCTGGGCCAGGACCCACAACAGCCTGCTCGTCGTCACCTTCGACGAGGACAACCGGCTCAGCGGCAACCGCATCCCGACCGTCCTGTACGGCGGACCGGTCACGCCCGGGTCGTCGTCCGCCACCACCTACAGCCACTACGACCTGCTGCGCACCCTGGAGGACACCCAGGGCCTGACCACGCACGCGGGCAACGCGGCCTCCGCGAAGGACATCACCGGCGTCTGGGCGTCCTGACGTGTACGTAGCGGACAGCCGGGCCGCCGCGCCGGCGTCCGCGGACGGTGCCGTCCGGCCTCCGGCCGGGCGGCCCCGCGCCGCGCTCGCCCCCACCGCGCTCGCCCCCACCGTGCTGGCCCTCGGCACGGTCAGCCTCGTCACCGACGTCTCGTCCGAGATGGTCACCGCGGTCCTCCCGCTGTACCTGGTGACCGGCCTCGGCCTGTCCCCGCTGGGCTTCGGCCTGCTCGACGGCGTCTACAACGGCTTCTCGGCCCTCGTGCGCCTGGCCGGCGGCCACCTCGCCGACCGGGGCGGCGGCCGCCACAAGTGGGTGGCCGGGTTCGGCTACGGCCTCTCCGCCCTCTGCAAGCCCCTGCTGCTGATCGCCCATTCGCTCACCCCCATCGGCCTGGTCCTCGCCGCCGACCGCACCGGCAAGGGGCTGCGCACCGCCCCGCGCGACGCGCTGATCTCCCTGTCCGGCCCCCCGGAGAGCCGGGGCCGCGCCTTCGGCGTGCACCGCGCGATGGACACCGCGGGCGCCCTGCTCGGCCCGCTCGTGGCCTTCCTGATCCTGCGGGCCACCGTCGACGGGTACGACGCGGTGTTCACCGTCAGCTTCTGCGTGGCCGTGCTGGGGGTGCTGGTCCTGGTCCTGTTCGTCCCCGGCACCCCCTCTCCCGGTGCCACGGGCCCCCGCGGCGCGACGGACGCGGTGTTCCACCGCGCGACGGACGCGGGGGCCCGGCCTGCCTCGGACGCGGGAACCGGGCCTGCCTCGGAGGCCCGTCCCGGCGCGGGGGCCCAATCCGGCACGGGCGCGCGCCTCGACGGGGAGGCCGGCTCCGCCGCCGACGCCCGCTCGGGGCCGAGGCCGGGGACGGGGACGAGGCCGGGGACAGGCCCGGGGACGGGGACAGGCCCGGGGACGGGGCCGGGGCTGGGCACGGGCACAGGGCCAGGGCCGGAAGCGGGGGCGCGACCCACCCTGCGCGCCGCCGTCGGCCTGCTGCGCCGCCGCGAGCTGCGCCGGATCGCCGTCTGCGCCCTGCTGCTCGGCCTGGCCACGGTCAGCGACTCCTTCGTGTACCTGCTGCTGCAGCGCCGGCTCGGCGTCCCCGACCGCTGGTTCGCACTGCTGCCCCTCGGCACGGCCGCCGCGTTCCTGCTGCTGGCGGTGCCGCTCGGCCGGCTCGCGGACCGGGTGGGCCGCTGGACCGTGTTCGTCGCCGGCCACGGCTCGCTCCTGCTCGCGTACGCCCTGCTGCTCACCTCCTGGCACGGCACCGCGCTGCCCTTCGCCGTCCTCGCCCTGCACGGCGGCTTCTACGCGGCCACCGACGGCGTGCTGATGGCGGCGGCCTCCGATTGCGTGCCCGAGGCGCTGCGCTCGTCCGGCCTGGCGCTCGTGCAGACCGGGCAGGCGCTGGCCCGGTTCGCCTGCTCGCTGCTGTTCGGCGCCGCCTGGACCGTGTGGGGCGACCGGGCGGCGCTCGCGGGAGCGGTGCCGGCGCTGGCCGCGTGCGCGGTGTTCGCTCTGGCCCTGCGCCCGAGGACCCTCCACCCGGAAGGCACTGTCACCGCATGACCGTACGCACCCGTGTCCTGGTCCTGGTCTCGGCCGTCGCCGTCCTCGCGGCGGTCGGGCTGGCCTCCGTCCTGCACGCGTCCGCGCGCGCGGAGCGCCGCGACCGTGCGCGGCCGGGCGGCCCCGCGGTCGCCGCCGGCCCGGTGGACCTGGCCGCCGGACAGCGCCGCATGGTCTTCCGCAACCTGGCCTGGGGCCCGCACCGCGACGAGCTGACCACGGTCGCGGCGTCCGACCCCGGCGGCCCGCGCACCGCCTCCGGCGTCAAGTGCCTCCGCTTCTACGCCGCTTCGGGCACGGGCGTGTGCCTCCAGGCCGTCCACGGCCCGGTCTCGGACACCTACCGCGCGCTGATCCTGGACGCGCGCCTGAGGACCCGGGCCCACTACGCCGTCCCCGGGATCCCCTCCCGGGCACGGGTCTCCCCCAGCGGCCGCTTCGCCGCCTGGACGGCGTTCGTGGGCGGCGACTCGTACGCGGGGACGGACTTCTCCACCCGCGCGGCGATCGTCGACACCCGCACGGGCGAGCTGATCCCGTCGCTGGAGACCTTCCGGATCGTGCGGGACGGCCGCCCCTACCGCGCGGCGGACGCCAACTTCTGGGGCGTGACGTTCGCCCCGGACGACCGCACCTTCTACGCGACGCTCGCCACGAAGGGCCGTACCCACCTGGTCCGGGGCGACCTGCGCACGCGCACGGTGACCACGCTCCACCCGAACGTCGAATGCCCCTCCCTCTCCCCCGACGGCACCCGCGTCGCCTACAAGAAACGCGTCGAGGGCCTGCCGAAGGACGCCCCCTGGCGCCTGTACGTCCTCGATCTGCGCTCGATGCGCGAGACGCCGCTCGCGGAGCGGCGCAGCGTCGACGACCAGGCGGTGTGGAAGGACGGCCGCACCCTGGTCTACGCCCTCCCCGGCGACTTCGGCGCCGACCTGTACGAGACCCCGGCCGACGGCACGGGTACGCCCCGGCGCATCAGCAACTCCGCGGTGTCCCCCGCGTTCCTGGACTGAGCCCGCCACCCGTCCCGTCACCCGTGGGCGTCGCGGAAGCCGCGTTCACCCCGCCGGGCGCCGCGGCGCGCTCTACCGTCGGACACGTCGCGGGAGCACGCGTACGGCGGAGGGGCGCGCATGTCGGTGGACGGCGAGGCGGTACGGGCCGGGAGCCCGACGGTACGGCTCGGGGACGAGGCGGACGAGCCCGGCTGGGAGGTGGACCCGGACGACGAGTGGGGGGTCGCCGTGGTCGCCACGGTGGGCCGCCAGTTGAAGCTGCGCAGAGAGGCCGTGGGGATGCGGGCCGCCGACTTCGGGGCGGCGGTGGGCTACGGAGAGGACCTCGTCTACAAGATCGAGGGCGGCACCCGGATCCCCCGCCCCGAGTACCTGGAGAAGGCGGACGAGGTACT
Organism: Streptomyces sp. NPDC090108; assembly: GCF_044747185.1. Lineage (NCBI taxonomy): Bacteria > Bacillati > Actinomycetota > Actinomycetes > Kitasatosporales > Streptomycetaceae > Streptomyces > Streptomyces sp. NPDC090108. The sequence goes on along the minus strand of NZ_JBIVDQ010000005.1, from coordinate 368,571 downwards.
GGGCGCGGGCGGCCTGCTCGCGGCGATGCGGGAGGACGTGCAGAAGGTCAGGTATCCGAAGCGGGTGCGGGATCTGGCGCGGATGGAGGCAACTGCCGTCGAGCTGGGGGCGTATGTGGGTCTCAGCCTGCACGGTCTGCTGCAGACGCCCGAGCACGCGCGGGCCCTCTTCGAGGTGTGGCAGCCGGCCTACACGGAGGAGGAGGTCGAGCGCATGGTCGCCGCCCGCACGGCCCGCGCGTCCGTCTTCGAGCGGTCACCCGCCCCTTCGCTCGGATTCGTCCAGGAGGAAGTGACGCTCCGGCGGCCTGTCGGGGGCACGATGGTGTGGCGCGGACAGCTCGAACATCTGCTGGAGGTGGGGCGGTTGCGCAACGTCACGCTTCAGGTGATGCCGACCGACGCCGGTGCCCACCCCGGGCTGAACGGGAAGATCGAGGTCCTGAAGTTCGCCGACGGCACGGCGGTCGGCCGCTCGGACGGCGCGTACAACGGCCGCCCGACCACGGATCCCAGGCAACTGCGCGTCCTCGAACTGCGGTATGGCACGATCCGGGCGCAGGCTCTCACGCCCCGGGAGTCGCTGGCCTTCATCGAGCGCATGCTGGGAGAGTCATGATCCGTACATCCCCTGCGGACACCGCCGAGTCGGACTGGTTCAAGAGCAGTTACAGCGACGGGCCGGACGGCAATTCCTGCGTGGAGATCGCTGTCGCCCCGACTTGCGTCCGTGTGAGGGACTCCAAGGCCATGCAGGGTCCGCAGCTCACCGTCGGGGCACGGGCGTGGACGGCCTTCCTGAGGTTCACGGATAGGGACTGACCGAGGGGGTCGCCCCCCTCAGCCCCGCCCGTCCTTCCACTCGCGGGCGAGCGACGCGTAGACGTACTCGCTGCCCCAGCGCTCGCCGTCGAGGTCGTTCTCCACGAGGTGGGCCTCGCGCCGCATGCCGAGGCGCTCGCAGACGCGCACGGAACCGGTGTTGAGCACGTCGAGGCGGGCGAAGAGCCGGTGGACGCCCAGCTCGGTGAAGGCGAGCGAGGCGGCGGCGCGTGCCGCCTCGGTGGCGTAACCCCGGCCGCCGTGGGCGGGGTTGAAGACCCACCCGATCTCGGCCTGCCGCGCGGACGCACTGGCCAGCTTCAGGACGACCTCGCCGACGACGCTCTCCTCATCGCCCTGGCACACGGCGATCGTCAGACTGTCGCCGTCCTCGGCCCACGCCGTACCGGCGGCGCGCTGCGCGAGCTTCTCCGCGCACTGCTCGCGGGTGAGCGGGGGCCGGTAGAGGAAGCGGGCGACGTCCGGAAGGCTCTGGTAGGCGTACAGGTCGTCGAGGTCGTGCGTGGTGAACAGACGCAGGACGAGCCGTTCGGTGGTGACGGGCAGCGAAAAGGCGGTCATGGAACCGGTGTCCCTCCCCCGTGGACGGCTGCCCAACGTAACCGACGGGACGGCGGAGGGCATGCCGATTTCCGGGCCGCCGGAACACCGGCCCGAAGGCGCCTGTCGCCCTCCCGCCCCGCGTCCTTCCACGGGACGCGGGGCGGGAGGGGCCACAGTGGGAGCCATGAGCGAGGACAGCAGGACCGACGACCGTCTGACCCTCACCCGCGCGGTGCCCCGGCTCCCGGCCCTGGACCTGGAACGGGCCCGCCGCTTCTACTCCGAGTGCCTCGGCCTGGACCCGGTGGACCGGCGCCCCGGCGGGCTCCTCTACCGGATCGGCGACACGGAGTTCGTGGTGTTCCAGTCGACGGGCGCGTCGCCCGGCACGTTCACGCAGATGGCTCTGGAGGTCGAGAACCTGGAAGCGGCGGTGTCCGAACTGCGGCGGCGGGGAGTGGTCTTCGAGGAGGTGGACTCCCCCGGCTTCCGCACCGAGAACGGCATCGCCGAGATCGAGGGCAACTACCCGAGCAAGGGCGCCCGGGGCGAACGCGCGGCCTGGTTCCACGACAGCGAGGGCAACCTGCTCGGCATGGGCCAGCCGCTCCACTGACCCGGGCGCCCCGGCCCCCGCGGGCACGCGGACAACTCGATCGCGGACGCCGCACCCCGATGCGTACTGTGCCCGCGTGCCCTTCTTCGCCTACGACGACGCCGACCACTTCTACGGCGACCCGCACCCCGCCCCCGGAACGCGCGTGCGCTTCTGCCCCGAGAGGCTCTTCGCCGCACGTGAACGCCGCCTGGGACGCCCGGTGAGGCGGCAGCGGACCGGGAGCGACGGGCTGGTCGTGCACGAGGATCCCACCGCGATCCTCACGTGGCCGGCGGCCCTGTGGCGCGTGGAGGACCTGGAACACCCGGTCCGGCCGGTGCCGCACGCCGACTGGGCCCGCTGTCAGGCCTTCACAGTCGTGGAACAGGTACCCGCCCGGCTGGTCGCCGGCCCGCACGGCGACGCGGTGGAACGGGTGATCACCCAGGCCCGCGCCCTGACCGACGACCAGGTGGAAGCCCTGGCCGCCTTGCCGGACGGGGACGAGACCGCCCTGACGCGAGAGCTGTGGGACCAGTGGCGCCGGGACCACGGCTCCGGTTCCCCGGTCGGCTGCGGCCTCACCGTCCTGCACGACAGCGTCACGCAGGCCGCCCGCCGGGTGGGCCCGCACCTCTTCGGCCGGGACGAGGACGACGAGGTCGAAGTCCTCGACGACCCGTCCTGGATCCAGGCCCACCACGCCGCCCACGCCGCCGCCCTGGCCCTCGGCGCACCCGACCACCTCCCCCCACCCCAGAACACCACCCTGTCCCACCGCTGGACCAGCGTCATGGGCGACTCCGCCGTGCCCGGACTTCGGCGCGCCTGAACATCGCACAGGCGCTGGCGCAGGCCGATGCAGCCGGAAGCGGCGTCTCGGCACTCAGTGACCTGAGGCGTCGGCCGCTGCGGGCTGCGTCACGGCCGCCCGCGCACGACCTGGCGGAGGAAAGTCGCCGTCCCCAGCCGTCGCTCGACACCGAGAAGTAAGCGAGAACCTACAACCCGATAGAATTGAAGTACGCCGTCAACGCGATCTGCGTCTTACCGTCCGGCATGATCGAATTTCGCACAATGGCACACAACTCCTCCTGATCGAACTCCTTCAGGGCGATCCTTTTCTTATCCTTGGTGGATCGCACCGCAGGATCGAAATCACTGGCCACGAAGCAGCAGATGCGCTCCGTACTGGCACCGACGGAAGAGTAGAAGTGTCCGAGCGAACGAATAGTTCGCGGGCTGAGGCCGACCTCTTCGGACAACTCTCTCCGAAGCCCCTCTTCGGGGGTCTCACCCAGCTCCACTTTTCCACCGGGACATTCCAAGAGAGTTTCACCGACCAGCGGCCGCCATTGCTCCGTGAGCATGACCTTCCCGTCACCCAGAATCGGTACAGCGATAGCCACGGCAGGCTGTTCGATGAAAGAAATATGTCGCTCTTCACCCGTCGGGGTGGAGAAGTTTTCCGAGTAAAGGGTGAAGTTCTTCGCCCGATGAATCAGCTCTTTACTCACAGTTCCACCTCTCGCGATTCTTTCCATGACAGCCGATAACTCTTGATGATCCCATGCGCGACCTCTTCCTCGGACCTCTTCAAGGCGTACTGATGGGCCTCGGTTCCACGTTTACCCGGCAAGAACGTACTCACATAAACCTGCTCCCTGTCGACGATGATGGCACGCCATACGGGATACCTGGACGACATGCGCAAGCGTATATCCAGGTTGGAGCTCGCCTTGTGCGCCGAAAGGCGAGATATCGTGGTCTGCATGTCGGCACGCCAAGCGTCTGCCGACTCACCTTCGTCCCGTGCCCGCTCGACAAAGGCGGAGCATGAAGGGTCGAGCAGGAGGAACCTGATACGCAGATTGCGGTACTCCAGCCTTTCGAGTGAACGCCTGAAGCTGTCTTCCGTGACAGAGCGCTTGGCGCTGATGCCGTAGAAGACCACCTCCTCCCGCGCATCCAGGAGGACGTCGGCGAGTGAAGTCCTGTCGACGGGGGCCATTTTTTCTATACGGATATTCGCACCGGCACCGAATCCCCCTGCGCGATACATCGCAATGAGCAGACGCAGAAGCACCAGAACCAAAATTGCCAAGGTGACCGCGACAACGTAGAGCCAGTCGGCCTTCTTGGCGTTCAGGGCCTGCGAAACCGAGTCGGCGAGCACCCCGGCCGGGATTCCCACCACAGTCGCAATCAGCAGGGAGTCCCGTGCGATCGAGTGCGCCTGGCGATTCGTCACATCGTCACCTTCATCACTTCGGAGAGGTGCCCGTTGGAAGAGTAGGCCGTCAAGGAACTGTTCGAGGTAAAGCGAAGACTCACCGAGGGTCTTCTCAGTATTCGTAAAGACCAGGCATCGAGAGACGGATGCCATCCGGCGCGATCCGTGATTCCACTCCTCTTGATCTCTTCCTCCACCTCTGCGACCGTCACGTAGCAGGTGTGATCTTCCTGCTTGGATCCGGCGTCTCTCGATATGGCACGGAACGGAAGATTGCGCTTGATGGAGAGAACCGGATTTCCTAATGCCTCACCTATCAAGAGCGACAGGGAGTCACTGGTGGTGGCCCCGGCGATGCCGGCGGAACTGACCACGACTCGATAAGTATCGAGGAGCGTCCGAAGATCCTGGATACTTCGAGCGGGCCTTGGGCAGCACGCCCCTTCTTCCAGTGCGCGGGACAGGTGGTCGGCCATGATGGTCGAACCCAGATCGATAAGCGAGCACCCTATTTCGTTCATGAGCGCATCGGGGCACCCTACGCTCCGCGCCCAGTCCAGGAAGACGTTTCCGCCCACCCCACCGGTCACCACCGAAACGCGCAGACCGAAGCCCGCCAAGTTTCTCACCAGTGACACGACCCCTCGAAGGGCTTCTTGATCCACCCCTTCCGCACCCCTGGGAGTGATGGAATTCCCGCCCACTCGAATCACCACTCCGCCGGTGCGCGACGCCAGAGCAATGGGGTGAATCATCTATTCTCCTGATCGCTCGATCCTGCGAGAATCACTCACCGCCCAGGGCTTGGACGACAAGCCTGGGTCGACGCCGGAAGATGATCTGAAGTCGGAGCGGGGCCAAGGGTAGCGTCCACCCAACCATGTTTGAAGTGCGCCCGCTGACGGTTCGTCGCATCGGAACTGGAGGGACCGGCTTCATGGATCGCAGGAGGAGTCACGGTTCCCATGACCTCTGTGTCGCTCTGCAGTGCGGGATGTGGAAAACGCATACGGATTCCGCCGTTCCCGGATCGCCGCAACGGCTTCTCGGCGCCCCCGAGCCGTCAACCGTGATCAGGAGGACGGCCGCTACTACGGCGGCTCCAAGGCCACGTCCCGGTACTTCATGGGCGTGAGGCAGATCCCCAACCAGGGGCGGGCCGTCAACGTCCTGATGTGGCAGGGCACCCAGGACTCCACCGACCAGAACCTTCCCAAGCTGGTCCGCGAGGGCGCCCACACACGCGCCTCCCTCGCCCTCGGAACCGAGTCCCAAGCCCCGGATGGCCCTCGGGGACAAGGCCGTCGACGGCGGGGCCGCGCCGAACCTGCTCCGTCCCGGTCTGAATCAGGGAGCGCTGGTCGTCGCGTCGTCCGGCATCGACATCCCCAAGGCCAGTCCTCGCTGACCGTGCACACGCACTACGTCGACGACGCGGCCAAGGCCATCGCCGACCGCGCCAAGGCCCTGCGCGACGGCGCCACCACCCTCACCCGCATCGAGCGGGGTGAGGAGCGCGACCCGCTCGCCGACATCGCGAGCGCCCTTGAGGACGCGCCGCGGGTGCGGACGAAGAACGTGCTGGCACGGCTCGCCGTGCTGAACGCGACGCCTACGGCGGCTGGTCGTTCATCGATCTCAAGCACATCCTGCACGACGCCGGCGCGGAGCCGCACAAGTCCGATGGGGTCATGGTCGTCAGCCGCGACCGCGCGCTGCGCTCGCTCGCCAACCGCGACACAGACGGTTCCGCTTCCGCTGCCGAGCAAAGCCGGCCGTCTCCCGCGCGGCCATGAACGTCGCGCTCGGGGGCGTCGGATTCCTCGCGGTGTTTGGCGGGCTGCTGCTCCTGGCGACGTTCATCGCCGCACTCACCGTCCTGATCACCCAGCCGATCACCCTGGTTGCCGTGATCTTCGGCGGAAGGATCGCCGTACGGATCTTCACCGCCGGCAGCCACCGCGGCGGGACCACCGTCAACATCCGCAAAGCCGTGATCAAGCGCAACCACTTCCGCGGCTAGGCCGGCGAGCAGGTGGAACTAGCCGCCGAGACCCGCCGCTTCCCCATGGACGCCAGTCGCACATCGTTCGCGGCTACTTCGACAGCCGCTGTCCTACTGGGATTCCTCGGAACCGCCATCGCTCGCTCCAGCGAGCTTGCCGCCGACGAATGCCAAGCTCAGCATGAGGCCGGTTACACCGGTGGCTGCCACCAGTTTCATCGCCACCCCGTGGAACAGCTTGCTCTCGCTGTCCTTCTCGTACACCCGTCCCACGTTTCGTTCGAAGTGGTCGTGGAGGGACTCCCGCTGTGCCTCGCTGAGGTCGTCCCGACCGAGGTCGGCCTGCAGGGCGTCCCGCTGGTCCTGCGCAGCCTTGTAGAAGTGGTTCTGACTGTTCTCGTTGGCTGCGAGAGTGGCCTTGTGGGCCTCTTTGACCGCATCGATGTTGGCCTTGCCCAGATCCTTGAAGGCAGGGAACTGTTCGACGAGCTTGAGTTGCACCTCGGTGGCCATCTCGGGCAGCTTCGCCTTGAGCTTGGCTACCTTCTCCTTGGACCGGTTCCGCAAGCTTGGGATACCCAACTTCCGTTTGACCGTTGAATCGTTCGCGTCGCCCATTTCCTGACTCCCCTCCTCGCCCCGTGAGGCATCCCGGATAGTAGCGGCACCCCGCCGACAAGCCCCTCATCCTCGACCCCCTCGCCATGGCTCTGGGAGCTGTATTCGAGTGTCAGGTACACCCACTGCGCTTCGGTCAACGGCACGACCGGACCCACGATCGCATGGTCGGGACGGCGCAATCCTACGAATCAGCACATCTCTAAAGACCCCGCCGCCGTCCGTCGGCTAGGAGAGAGGGAAGCCCGTGAAGCCATCTTCGGTCTGGAAGACCAGGTGGAAACCCTAAACCCTCCCTCTGAAGCAGGTCCTTCACGTCGGGCGTGGACTCACTGGGCATCAGCACGACCAGCTTGAGCGATTCGGCGTTGTCGATGTAGCGCGAACCCTGACTTCACGCTCCGGGTGCACACGCACCTGCTGCCGAGTAGCGAGGGCCGCGCCCGGCGGGCCGTGGACAGCGTTTACGAGGACCGCGTTTCCGAGACGAACGGCCCACAGACGGCCCAGGGGCGGTGAGGACGGCCGCAGGGCCGACGATCGATGACCGCCGACCCCGCGTACTACTTCACAAAAGTGCCGCTGAACCACCCCTACAGCACCGGCAGGTTCTTCCGCAGTTCGAACGCCGTGACCTCGGACCGGTACTCCTCCCACTCCGACCGCTTGTTGCGGAGGAAGAAGTCGAAGACGTGCTCGCCGAGGGTCTCGGCGACGAGGTCGCTGCGTTCCATGAGGGTGAGGGCCTCGCCGAGGTTCTGCGGGAGGGGTTCGATGCCCATGGCGCGGCGTTCCGCGTCGGAGAGGGCCCAGACGTCGTCCTCGGCGCCCGGCGGGAGCTCGTAGCCCTCCTCGATGCCCTTGAGGCCGGCGGCGAGGAGGACCGCGTAGGAGAGGTAGGGGTTCGCGCCGGAGTCCAGGGAGCGGACCTCCACGCGGGCGGAGCCGGTCTTGCCGGGCTTGTACATCGGGACGCGGACCAGGGCGCTGCGGTTGTTGTGGCCCCAGCAGATGTACGACGGCGCCTCGCCGCCGGCGCCCGCGGTGCGCTCGGAGCCGCCCCAGATGCGCTTGTAGGAGTTGACCCACTGGTTGGTGACCGCGGAGATCTCCGCCGCGTGCTTCAGCAGGCCCGCGATGAAGGAGCGGCCGACCTTGGAGAGCTGGTACTCGGCGCCGGACTCGTAGAACGCGTTGCGGTCGCCCTCGAAGAGGGAGAGGTGGGTGTGCATGCCCGAGCCGGGGTGCTCGGAGAACGGCTTCGGCATGAAGGTCGCGTGCACCCCCTGCTCCAGCGCCACCTGCTTCATGACCAGGCGGAACGTCATGATGTTGTCCGCCGTGGACAGCGCGTCGGCGTAGCGCAGGTCGATCTCCTGCTGGCCGGGGGCGCCCTCGTGGTGGGAGAACTCCACCGAGATGCCCATCGACTCCAGCATGGTGATCGCCTGGCGGCGGAAGTCCATGCCGATGCTGGTGGGCGTGTGGTCGAAGTAGCCCGAGTTGTCGGCCGGGATCGGCCGGGTGCCGTCCAGCGGGCGGTCCTTCAGCAGGAAGAACTCGATCTCCGGGTGGGTGTAGAAGGTGAAGCCCAGGTCGGAGGTGCGGGCCAGCGCGCGCTTGAGGACGTAGCGGGGGTCGGCGAAGGACGGCGAGCCGTCGGGCATGAGGATGTCGCAGAACATGCGGGCGGTGCCGGGGGTCTCGGCGCGCCAGGGCAGCATCTGGAAGGTGGACGGGTCCGGCTTGGCGATCATGTCGGACTCGTAGACCCGGGCGAAGCCCTCGATGGCGGAGCCGTCGAAGCCGATGCCCTCGTCGAAGGCCTGTTCCAGCTCGGCAGGGGCCACCGCGACGGACTTGAGGAAGCCCAGCACGTCCGTGAACCACAGGCGTACGAACCGGATGTCGCGCTCCTCCAAGGTCCGGAGCACGAACTCCTGCTGCTTGTCCATCTTCCGCTTCCCCATCCTTGCTGGTCAGGCCGCCTGTCTCCCATGCCGCGGGAGGCGGTCGGGCACCTGAGCATCCCACCACAACACCATTTCGTGCGCGTTGCGGATCCCGATCACCACGGCGTCCCCGGCCTGAACGCCTGCCGTACGGCGGGTGTACCGCCCTGCCGCCCATCTTGCCCGCTCGCACGGACTTCCGTCATGGCCGGACGCCCGCACCCGTGACCGAGACCACCCGTCTTAATTGGTATTTCAGATGCAAGTTTTTGTTACGGTGAAAAAAGTCGAGTCGTGAGGAGCCCCGATGCTGACCGAACAGTCCGCAGCCACCGTCCGCGCCACCCTGCCCGCCGTCGGCGCGGCCATCGGCGAGATCTCGCAGCGTTTCTACGCCGGGCTCTTCGCCGCCCACCCCGGCCTCCTGCGGAACCTGTTCAACCGGGGCAACCAGGCCTCCGGCGCCCAGCAACAGGCCCTCGCCGGGGCCGTCGCCGCCTTCGCCGGCCATCTGCTGGAGCATCCGGACCGCCGCCCCGACGCCCTGCTGGGCCGCATCGCCCACAAGCACGCCTCGCTCGGCATCGCGCCGGAGCAGTACGCGATCGTCCACGAGCACCTGTTCGCCGCCATCGCCGAGGTCCTCGGCGACGCCGTCACCCCCGAGGTCGCCGCCGCCTGGGACGAGGTCTACTGGCTGATGGCGAACGCGCTCATCGCGATCGAGCGGCGCCTGTACGAGGAGAGCGGCACCCGGAGCACGCGGCCGTGGGAGGTCGTCGGGCGGACCGACGAGACCGCCGATGTCGTCACCTTCCGGCTCCGGCCGGCCGACGGCGGCCCGGTCCGCGGCTTCCGCGCCGGCCAGTACGTCTCCGTGGGCGTCACCCTGCCCGACGGCTCCCGCCAGATACGGCAGTACAGCCTCTGCGGCGCGCCGGACGAGGAGGTCCGCCGGTTCAGCGTCAAGCGTGTGCACGGCGGCGCGGCGCCCGACGGCGAGGTCTCGAACCACCTGCACGCCCATGTGCGCACGGGCGACGTCCTGGAGCTGTCCGAGCCGTACGGCGACCTGGTGCTCGACGGCGCCGACGACCGCCCCCTCCTCCTCGCCTCCGCCGGTATCGGCGTGACCCCCATGGTGGCGATGCTCGCCGCGCTGGCGGCCGAGGGCCACCGCGCCCCGGTCACGGTCGTCCACGGCGACCGTTCCCCCGGCTCCCACGCCCTGCGCGCCGACCACGAGGGGTACGCGGCGAAGCTGCCGGACGCGTCCGTGCACCTGTTCTACGAGCAGGGCGCCGAGCCCGGCACCCGCGCCGGCCGGGTCGACCTCGCCGACGTCCCCGTGGCGCCGGGCACCCGCGCCTATCTGTGCGGCCCGCTGCCCTTCATGCGTGCCGTCCGCGCCCAGCTGCTCGCCAAGGGCGTCGCCCCGGCCGACGTGCACTACGAGGTGTTCGGCCCGGACCTCTGGTCGCCCCGGACCTGATGCCCCGCTGAGCACCGCACCCGCGCCCGCACGACGACACCCCCGCACCCCCGGTCGGCGGCGACCCGCGCACCCCCACCCCCGGCCGGCGCCGCCCCGCACACCCGCACCCGGTCGGCGCCGCCCCGCACGCCCACGCCCCGGTCCGCCCCGCCCCGCCCCGCGCGGCCGCCGGGGCGGCGCCGGCTGCTCAGGCGTTGTCCCCGGGCCCCCTGGAGATGCCCAGCAGCAGCGGTCCCGTCGGGTCCGCGACCACGTCCTGGACCGTCACGGGGTCCAGCGCCGCGAAGAAGGATTCCTGGGCCCGGCGCAGGGCGCCGCGCAGGCGGCAGCCGGAGTTCAGCGGGCACGGGGTCGGGCCCTCGCAGTCGACCACGTCCCCGTCGCCCTCGAAGGTGCGGACCACCGCGCCGACCGACGCCGTCCGCCCGCGCTCGGTGAGCGTCAGCCCGCCGCCCCTGCCCCGGCGGGCGTCGACCAGGCCCAGGTGCTGGAGCTCGGCGACGACCTTCGCCGTATGGGTGTAGGGCACGTCCATGTCCTCCGCGACCTGCCGGGTCGTGGGGGTCGTACCGGCGGCGACGGCCAACCGCATGAGGACCCGCAGAGCCAGGTCGGTGGAACGCAACAGCCGCATACCGCGAGCGTAGGTAATGCGCATCCCCGGTTCAAATGATCGGCCCCCGGTTCCCTGCCACGCCGCCCCCGGTTCCCTGCCGTGCCGCATCCGGTTCCCTGCCGTGCCGCACCCGGTTCCTCCTGCGCTGCACCCGGTTCACCTCACGTGCTACAGCGGAGCGTCCCTTCCCCACTACGATCAGCGAGCCCCACCCCCGCAGCCCCGAGATCCCCCAGAAGGACACGTCATGGGTTCCGACAGCAACAGCAGCAGCGCGGCGCGCAAGGCACGCGTCGACGAGATGCGGCGCGCCGAGCGTGCCCGTGAGCGCCGTACCCGGATGCTCACGGTCGCCGCGAGCGTGGTGGTCGTGGCCGGTCTCGTCGTCGGCGGTGTGGTGCTGCTGCGCGCGCAGTCGGACCCGGACACGAAGAACGCCTCGGCGAAGAAGGACCCGGCGGGCGACGCCAAGAACGCCGGGACCTCCGGCGACACCGGGCACTTCACCACGGGCAAGGACGGGGTGCGGGTCTGGTCCGGCAAGCTGTCGCGGACGCACGTGCCGACGAAGGTGTCGTACCCGATGCACCCGCCGGTCGGCGGCAACCACAACCCGGTGTGGCTCGACTGCAACGGTGACGTCTACAAGGACGCGGTCCAGGACGAGAACGCGGTGCACGCGCTGGAGCACGGCGCGGTCTGGGTGACGTACACCGCGCAGGCGAAGAAGGCGGACGTGGACGCCCTCGCCGCCAAGGTGAAGCAGACGCCGTACTCGCTGATGAGCCCGTACGCGGACCAGGACGCGCCGCTGATGCTGTCGGCGTGGGGCCACCAGGTGGCGGTGAAGAGCGCGTCCGACCCGGAGGTCGGCAGGTTCTTCGCCTCCTACGTGCAGGGGAAGCAGACGCCGGAGCCGGGTGCCTCGTGCACCGGCGGGGCCATGAAGTGAGGCGGCGGCACGTCGGCTGGGTGGCCGGGGCCGCGGCTGCGGCGCTCGTCGCGGCGGGCGCGATCACCTACGCGGTCGCCGAGGACACCGGCGCCCCGGCGCCGGCCGCGAGCACGCCGGGCGCGGAGTCCGCGGACGCCGGGTTCGCGCGGGACATGGCCGTCCATCACCAGCAGGCCGTGGAGATGTCGTACATCGTGCGCGACCGCACGAAGAACGAGGAGGTGCGGCGGCTCGCGTACGACATCGCGCAGACGCAGGCCAACCAGCGCGGCATGATGCTGGGCTGGCTGGACCTGTGGGGGCTGCCGAAGGTGTCGGCGAAGCCGCCGATGGCGTGGATGGGCATGGGGGACATGCCGCCCGGCCAGGACGGCGCGCTGATGCCGGGCATGGCCACCGACACCGAGCTGCGCGAGCTCGGTTCGCTGAACGGGAAGCGGGCGGAGATCCTCTATCTCCAGCTCATGACGAACCATCACAAGGGCGGCATCCACATGGCGAAGGGCTGTGTCGCCCGGTGCACGGTGGGAGTGGAGAAGCGGCTCGCGCAGGGCATGGTGGACGCGCAGGAGTCGGAGCTCCAGGTGATGGCCGGAATGCTCAAGGAGCGCGGCGCGCAACCCGGTTCGTAACACCGCCGTAAGGATCAACCGCTCAAATCACCCTGGAGGAAGGTTCCTTGAGCTTCTCTTGACCTTCACGTTCCCCTGACATGAACGGTTCATCGTCAGAGTGGCCCCCATCGTGTGATCTCGTACCGGCCTAAACCGCCGCGGGCCGGCGCGGTCATCCGCGACATAGCGACCACTACATGCATGCGAACCGCATCGCAGGGGGTTTTATGAGATCCAATCGCGCCAAGACGCGCGCCGGTGTGAGCATGGCGGCGACGCTGCCGATGATCGCCGGTGCGCTGGCGCTCGGCATACCCGCGGCCCACGCCGCGGGCACCCCGGCCCGTGACGCGCTGACGGGCACCAGGCCCGCGTGGGCCACGGCCAAGGCGGACAAGGGTGCCACCGCCGACAACGCCCAGGTCAAGGCCCGGGTCTACCTGGCCGGCCGGGACGCGGCCGGACTCACCGCCTACGCCAAGGCGGTGTCCGACCCCAGCTCCCCGCTGTACGGCAAGTACCTGGACGCGAAGCACGTCCAGGCCCGCTTCGGCGCCACCAAGGCGCAGGTGTCGGCCGTGAAGTCCTGGCTGACCTCGGCCGGGCTGAAGGTCACCCAGGTCACCCCGCACTACATCGCCGTCTCCGGTGACGTGGCGGCGGCCGAGAAGGCCTTCGGCACCCAGCTGCACAACTTCGCCAAGGGTGCGAAGACCTACCGCGCGCCCTCGAAGACCGCGTCCGCGCCGGCCGGCCTCAAGGGCGCCGTCCTGACCGTCACCGGTCTGGACAACGCGCCGCACAAGTCGGACCACGACGAGCAGCTCCCCGGTCCGGGAGCCGTGTTCAAGAACTCCGGGCCGTTCTCGTCGTACTTCGGCTCGAAGACCGCGACCACGCTGCCGGACGCGTACGGCGGCAAGATCCCGTACGCGATCAAGGGCTACACCGGCAAGCAGCTGCGCGCCGCCTACGGCGCCGGCTCCTACACCGGCAAGCACGTCCGCATCGCCATCACGGACGCCTACGCCTCGCCGACCATCGCCTTCGACGCGGGCAAGTACGCGCAGAAGAACGGTGACGCGGCCTGGAAGACCGGTCAGCTGCACCAGTCGCTGCCGGCCGACTACACGCACACCTCGGCCGACGAGTGCGACGCGTCCGGCTGGTACGGCGAGGAGACCCTCGACGTCGAGGCCGTGCACGCGGTCGCGCCGAACGCCGACGTGACCTACGTGGGCGCCGCGTCCTGCTTCGACGACGACCTGCTGGACTCGCTCAGCAAGGTGGTCGACAACCACCTCGCCGACATCGTCTCCAACTCCTGGGGCGACATCGAGGCCAACCAGACGCCGGACCTCGCGGCCGCCTACGACCAGGTGTTCCAGCTCGGCGCGGTGCAGGGCATCGGCTTCTACTTCTCCTCCGGCGACAACGGCGACGAGGTGGCCAACACCACGACGCCGGAGCACCCGGGCGTGAAGCAGGTCGACACCCCGGCCAACTCGGCGTGGGTGACCGCGGTCGGCGGCACCTCGCTGGCCGTCGGCAAGGGCGACACGTACCAGTGGGAGACCGGCTGGGGCACCGAGAAGGCGACCCTGGCCGCCGACGGCAAGTCCTGGACGAACTTCCCGGGCGCGTTCACCTCGGGCGCGGGCGGCGGCACCAGCCGTACCGTGCGCGAGCCCGCGTACCAGAAGGGCATCGTGCCGAACGCGCTGGCCACGGCCAACAGCGCCGCCGGCAACCGCGTCGTCCCGGACATCTCGGCGATCGCCGACCCGAACACCGGGTTCCTGGTCGGCCAGACCCAGACCTTCCCGGACGGATCCGAGAAGTACAGCGAGTACCGCATCGGCGGCACCTCGCTGGCCGCTCCGGTGATCGCCGCGGTCCAGGCCCTGGCCCAGGAGGCGCGCGGCGGCAAGGCGATCGGCTTCGCCAACCCGTCGATCTACGCCAAGTACGGCAAGAAGGGCGTCTTCCACGACGTCACGGACCGCCCGACCGGTACCGACCTGGCGGTGGCCCGTATCGACTTCGTCAACGGTGTCGACGCCACCGACGGCCTCGCGACCTCGGTCCGCAGCCTCGGCAAGGACAGCTCGCTGTCCGCGGTGAAGGGCTACGACGACGTCACCGGCGTGGGCACGCCCGCGGACGGCTACGTCCAGTCGTTCCGGCGCCACTGATCATCCGCTCCGGCGTCCCCCGCTTCCCGGCGGGGGACGCCCGCGGTCGGTGAGGGGGTGCGGGGTGTCAGACACTCCGCACCCCTGCCGAGTTTGGGGGGGGGCAGACACTCCGCACCCCCGCCGGATGTGGGGGTCAGACACTCCGGACCCCCGTCGGGTGTGGGGTGTCAGACACTCCGGACCCCCCATCGCGTCGCTCTGACGATTACACTGGCCGGGTGCCTCAACTTCGTCTCGCCCTGAATCAAATCGACTCACGGGTCGGCGACATCGCCGGGAACACGGAGTCGGTCGTCCGCCGGACCCGGCAGGCCGCCGAGCGGGGAGCCCATCTCGCGGCGTTCCCCGAGATGGTGCTGACCGGGTATCCCGTCGAGGACCTGGCCCTGCGCTCCTCCTTCGTCGACGCCTCCCGCGCCGCCCTGCGCGCGCTCGCGGCCCGGCTGGCCGAGGAGGGCCTGGGCGAGCTGCCGGTGCTCGTCGGCTACCTCGACCGCTCGGACGCCGCGCAGCCGAGGTACGGCCAGCCGGCCGGCGCCCCGCGCAACGCCGCCGCGGTGCTGCACCGGGGCCGGGTGGCCCTGACCTTCGCCAAGCACCATCTGCCGAACTACGGCGTCTTCGACGAGTTCCGCTACTTCGTGCCCGGCGACACGATGCCGGTGATCCGGGTGCACGGCGTCGACGTGGCCCTCGCCATCTGCGAGGACCTCTGGCAGGACGGCGGCCGCGTGCCGGCCGCCCGCTCGGCGCACGCGGGGCTGCTGCTGTCGGTCAACGCCTCCCCCTACGAGCGCGACAAGGACGACACCCGTCTGGAACTGGTCCGCAAGCGCGCCCAGGAGGCGGGCTGCGTCACCGCCTACCTCGCCATGACGGGCGGCCAGGACGAGCTGGTCTTCGACGGCGACTCCATCGTGGTCGACGCGGACGGCGAAGTGATCGCCCGCGCACCGCAGTTCACCGAGTGCTGTGTGCTGGTGGACCTGGACCTGCCGGCGGCGGACCCGCAGGCGCCGACGGGCGTCGTGGACGACGGTCTGCGCATCGACCGGGTGGTCCTCACCGAGGACCCGCTGCCCGCGTACGGACCGGAGTTCACCGGCGAGCGCGCCCCGCACCTGGACGACGACGCGGAGGTCTGGTCGGCGCTGGTCACGGGCCTGCGCGCGTACGTCGTCAAGAACGGCTTCCGGTCGGTGCTGATCGGCCTGTCCGGCGGCATCGACTCGGCGCTGGTGGCCGCGATCGCGTGCGACGCGGTGGGCGCGGAGAACGTGTACGGCGTCGCGATGCCGTCGAAGTACTCCTCGGAGCACTCCCTGGGCGACGCGGCCGAACTGGCCCGCCGCACCGGCCTGAACTTCCGTACGGTGTCCATCGAGCCGATGTTCGACGCGTACATGGGCGCGCTGGGCCTGACCGGCCTGGCCGAGGAGAACCTGCAATCGCGGCTCAGGGGAACGCTGTTGATGGCGATCTCCAACCAGGAGGGCCACATCGTCCTGGCCCCGGGCAACAAGTCCGAGCTGGCGGTGGGGTATTCGACGCTCTACGGCGACTCGGTGGGCGCGTACGGCCCCATCAAGGACGTGTACAAGACGTCCGTCTTCCAGCTGGCCAGGTGGCGCAACCGGGCCGCGGAGGAGCGGGGCGCGACGCCGCCGATCCCGGAGAACTCGATCAGCAAGCCGCCGAGTGCCGAGCTGCGGCCGGGCCAGGTGGACACGGACTCCCTGCCGGACTATCCGGTCCTGGACGCGATCCTCGACCTGTACGTCGACCGGGACCAGGGCGCCGACGCGATCGTGGCGGCCGGTTTCGACCGGGACCTGGTGACGCGGACGCTGCGCATGGTGGACGCCGCCGAGTACAAGCGGCGGCAGTACCCGCCGGGCACGAAGATCTCCGCGAAGGGCTTCGGCAAGGACCGGCGCCTGCCGATCACAAACGGCTGGCGCGAGACGGCGTAGCGCCCCCCGCCGAGCGCCGGGGGCGCGACCGGTACGGGCAGGGGCGTCTTCCGGTGCGGCCGGGGATCTTGCGGGCGGCGCGGGAGACACGGCACATTGCTGGAACCTACTGGCGAGTACAGCACAGAGAGGTCCATGCCCGTGGCCGGTGCCGGCGCTTCGCACATCCCCTCCCCCGCCTCGTCCTCCTCCGGTTCGCCCGGTTCCCCCGGTTCCTCCGGCGCCCCCGCCCCCTCGGGCCCGTCACCGTCCGGTGGCGGGCCCGGCCGCCGCTCCTGGTGGGGCTGGGGCACGGAGGACAAGGCCCTGTCGGACGCCGAGTGCGTCGCGCTCGGCGCCCTGGTCCCGGGCGCGGCGGACACCCCGCTGCCCGTGCCCGCGGTCGCGGACCTCGACCTGCCGAAGGTGCGGGTCGAGCCGCCCGCCGCGCTGGCCCCCGTGATGTCGGCGGAGCCGTGGGACCGGGCCTCGCACACCTACGGCAAGGCCTACCGGGACGTGATGCGCGCCCTGCACGGAGACCTCGCCGCCGCGCCCGACCAGGTCGCCCGCCCCCGCACCGAGCAGGAGGTGGCCGACGTCCTGGACTGGGCGGCGGGCGCGGACGTGGCCGTCGTGCCGTACGGCGCGGGCAGTTCGGTGGCCGGCGGGGTCGAGTACCGCGCGGGGCTGCACCGCGGGGTGGTGTCGCTGGACCTCTCCGCCCTGGACCGGGTGCTGGAGATCGACCGGGTCAGCCGGGCCGCGCGGATCCAGGCGGGTGCTCTCGGCCCGGGTCTGGAGGCGCAGCTGCGGCCGCACGGACTCACCCTGCGGCACTTCCCGCAGAGCTTCGAGTTCTCCACCCTGGGCGGCTGGCTCGCCACCCGGGCGGGCGGCCACTACGCCACCGTGTACACCCACGTCGACGACCTCGTGGAGTCGATGCGGGTGGTGACGCCGGTCGGTGTGAGCGAGTCGCGGCGGCTGCCGGGGTCCGGCGCGGGTCCCTCTCCCGACCGGCTGTTCCTGGGCTCCGAGGGCACGCTCGGGGTGATCTCCGAGGCCTGGATGCGGCTCCAGGAACGCCCGCGCCACAAGGCGTCGGCCACCGTGCTGTTCGACGACGTGCACGCCGCCATGGAGGCCGTACGGGCCGTCTCCCAGGCGGGTCTGCACCCGGCCAACTGCCGGCTCCTCGATCCCGGGGAGGCCGCGCTGTCGGGGGTGGCCCGCGACGGCGCGAGCGTGCTCGTCCTCGGTGTGGAGTCGGCCCGCGTCCCCGTCGACGGCCGCCTGGCCGAGCTGCTCGCCCTCGCCCGCGACCACGGCGGCGTGCCCGCGGCGACGAGGTCCGGCGCGCCGGACGCCGCCGCGGAGGCCTGGCGGTCGGCGTTCCTGAGGATGCCGTACGTCCGTGACGCGCTGGCCCGTATGAGCGTGCTCACCGAGACGTTCGAGACGGCCTGCACCTGGGACCGCGCGCCGGAGCTGTACGCGTCGGTGCGCGAGCGGCTGGCCGGTGCCGTGCGGGAGGTGACGGGCTCCGAGCCCACGATCACCTGCCGGTTCACGCACGTCTACCCCGACGGCCCGGCCCCGTACTTCACCGTCGTCGCCCCCGGGCGGCGCGGGCGGGAGACCGCCATGTGGGACGAGATCAAGGCCGCGTCGATGGAGATCCTGCACGACCACGGGGCCACCGTCACCCACCATCACGCGGTCGGCCGCGACCACCGGCCCGGCTACGACCGCCAGCGCCCCGAGCTGTTCGCCCAGGCCCTGCGGGCCGTCAAACACACCCTCGACCCCGCCGGAATCCTGAACCCGGGCGTCCTCGTCGACCCGGCGGACACGGCGGCGAGCGGGGCCTGACCCCCGGGGCGGTGTGAGGGGCTCCGCTCTGCGAGCCCCTCACACCGCCTTCGGTCTCAGCGGTGCAGCGCGCCCTGTTCGGGGACGTGGGAGGCGACGACGCGGCCGGTGGAGGCGACCTCGCGGCGGCGGTCCACCGCCCAGGCCACCGCGGCCACGCCCACGCCCAGCACCGCGAGCGCGCCGCCGGCCACCGCCGGGGAGGTGGCCCCGAAGCCGGCGGCCAGCGCCAGGCCGCCGATCCAGGCACCGCCGGCGTTGGCCAGGTTGAAGGCCGCCTGGTTGGCGGAGGAGGCGAGGGAGGGCGCGCTGGCGGCCTTGTCCATGACCATGAGCTGCAGCGGCGAACCGGTGACGAAGGCCGCCATGCCGAGCAGGACGACCGCCACCACCGCACCCCACTCGGCGCGCATCAGCAGCGGGAAGAACAGCAGGACCACGGCGAGGGAGGCGAGGCCGCCGAACAGGGTGCCGCGCATCGCGTGGTCGGCGAGGCGGCCGCCCAGCAGGTTGCCCGCGGTCGCACCCACACCGAACAGGGCGAGCAGCAGCGTCACGCTGGACTCGGCGAACCCGGCGGGGCCGGTCAGCATCGGGGTGATGTAGCTGTACGCGGCGAACAGCGCGCCGAAGCCCGCGACCGTGGTGCCGAGGGCGAGCCAGACCGGCAGGGAGCGCAGGGCGGCCAGTTCGCCGCGCAGGCCGGTCGCGGGGGCGTGGGAGCGGTCGCGCGGGATCAGCAGCGCGAGCGCGGCGATCGCGGCCACGCCGATCACGCTGACGCCGAGGAAGGTCGCCCGCCAGCCCAGGTGCTGGCCCATCAGCGTGGCGACGGGGACGCCCGCGATGTTGGCGACGGTCAGGCCGAGGAACATCCGGGACACCGACCGGGCCTTGCGCTCCGGGGCGACCATGTTCATGGCGACGACGGCGCCGACGCCGAAGAACGCCCCGTGCGGCAGCCCGCTGAGGAAGCGGGCGGCGAGCAGGGAGTCGTAGCCGGGCGCGAGGGCGGAGAGCGCGTTGCCGAGGACGAACACGGCCATCAGGCCGATCAGCACCGAGCGGCGGGACATCCGCGCGGTGAGGGCGGCCAGCAGCGGGGCTCCGATGACGACGCCCAGCGCGTACGCCGAGACCAGATGTCCGGCGGCCGGGATGGAGATGTGCAGGTCGTCCGCGACCTCGGGCAGCAGGCCCATCATCACGAACTCGGTCGTACCGATACCGAAAGCGCCGACAGCCAGGGCCAGCAGGGCCAGAGGCATGGAGAGCCTGTGCCTTTCAAAGGAGAGCGGAGGTCCGGACAGTTTATGTTCGGCTACGAAACAAAGGCTCTCAGGCGCGGTATTCCAACGGGTTACGAGGACGTGTCGACGTTCACACGGGCGGCCACCGGCAGGTGGTCGCTGCCGGTGCGCGGCAGGGTCCAGGAGCTCTCCGGATCGATGCCCCTGACCATGATCTGGTCGATCCGCGCCATCGGGAACGACGCCGGCCAGCTGAACCCGAAGCCGCTGCCCGCGGCGCCCTGCGTGGAGCGCAGCTGCGAGGTGACGGCGTTGAGCGAGCGGTCGTTCATGGTGCCGTTCAGGTCGCCGAGCAGCACCACGCGGCGCAGCGGCTCGTCGGCGATCGCCTCGCCGAGGGCGTCGGCGCTCTTGTCGCGCTGCGCGGCGGTGAAGCCGGCCCGCATCTTCACCCGCACCGAGGGCATGTGGGCGACGTAGACGGCGATCGGGCCCTCGGGGGTGGCCACGGTCGCGCGCATCGCGCGTTCCCAGCCGAGCTTGATGTCGACGGCCCGCGCGCCGCTCATCGGGTACTTGCTCCACAGGCCGACGGTGCCGGTGACCGAGTGGTAGGGGTAGGTCCCCGCGAGGGCCTTCTCGTACACCGGGACCTCGGCCGGGGCGAGCTCCTCCAGGGCCAGCACGTCGGCCCCGGAGGCGGCGACGCCGCGGGCGGTCGCGGACGGGGCGGGGTTGTCGGCGTTCACGTTGTGGGTGGCGACCATGAGGTCGCCGCCGGCGGCCGACTTGTCGGTGAGCAGGCCGCCGAACAGGTTCAGCCAGACGATCGCCGGCAGGATCACGGCGATCAGCGCGGGCGCCGACTTCCGGAGCACCCCGAGGACCAGCAGGACGGGGACGGCCAGGCCGAACCAGGGCAGGAAGGTCTCCGTGAGGCTGCCGAGGTTGCCCACCCGGTTGGGGATGCGGGAGTGCAGCAGCATCACCCCGGCCAGCAGCAGGGCGAGGACGGCGAGCAGCAGTCCGCGGCGCCAGACCCGTGGATCACCCCGCCAGCCCGAGAACAGGCGGCGCGCCAGGCGTCGAAACCGGGATCCCGGTCGCTCGGATCCCGAGCCGCCGTTGCCCGTCTCCGTCATGTACGCCTGCTGCGCCATACCGTCTGCCTCACTGCCTGCCGTGCATGTCGTCGTCTCTCCCCCGTGCCCATCCGACCCTAGGGGATCAACGCCGCCGTTCTCGCCGTCCCATGACGGCCGTACGGAAGACGAGGACGAAG
Source organism: Streptomyces sp. NPDC090108 (assembly GCF_044747185.1). Lineage (NCBI taxonomy): Bacteria > Bacillati > Actinomycetota > Actinomycetes > Kitasatosporales > Streptomycetaceae > Streptomyces > Streptomyces sp. NPDC090108. Next base: position 347,542 of record NZ_JBIVDQ010000005.1, on the reverse strand, counting down.
AGCGGGCGCCGGGAGTTCCGTCACCGCCGGACCGGGCAGGGTCTGTGACGAAATATGCACATGAGCGCTACGGGGCTGTCGAGCTGACGGGCCGTAGGCCTTCGAGGACCGTGTCGACGATCCGCCCCGACAGACCCTCGGGCAGCTCCGCCTCGGGGCGCATGAAGGCGCGGACGATCATGGGGCCGACGACGATGTCGTTGATCAGTTCCAGGTCGACGTCGTCGCGCAGCTCGCCGCCGCGCTGCCCCCGGCGCAGCACCTCGTAGCCCAGTTCGCGCCGCGGCTCTATCACCGTGCACTCGTAGGCGGCCCACAGCTTGGGGCTGCTCTTCATCTGGGCGTAGATGTTGTGCATCATCAGCGACGAGCGGTTCAGCAGACCCCGGGTGCGCATCGCCTCCAGCAGGACGACCAGGTCGTCGCGCATCGAGGTGCCCGGCAGTTCGGGGTCGGGCGGTTCGGCGGCGCGCATGACGTCGACGAACAGCTCCTCCTTGCCGCTCCAGCGGCGGTAGATGGTGGCCTTGCCGACCCCGGCGGTACGGGCGACACGCTCGATGGAGAGCTCGGCGAGGGGGACGCCGTCCTCCAGAAGCTTCATCACGGCTTCCACGATGGCGCGCTCCACGGCCTCGCTGCGGGGCCTCCCCCGGGTGGGGCAGGCCTGTCGCGGCCGGCTTTCGGCAAGGCTCACGTCGTTCCGTCCTCTCGGTGTGCTGCGGGAATTGTCCCGCAGCCGCCTCCCTCCCCCGTGCCGGCGCGTGCGGCGCCGCGGTTTCTACGACTCGCGGTCCGCGGCCGCGACCAGTTCCGGTTCCTCCTTCTGCGGCTGCCCTGCCGCCGCCCGACCGGGCAGGAACAGGGCGGTGACCACGGCACCGGCGAGGGCCACGCCCGCTCCGCACAGGGCGGTGACGTGCATGGCGTGCAGGAAGGCGTCGTGGGCCGGGGTGATCAGGGCCTGGCCGCGCGGGCCGAGCCGGGCGGCGATGCCGAGGGTGGCCTCGATGGAGTCGCCGGCCGTGTCCCGCAGGCCGGGCGGCAGGGCGCCGAGCTTGTCCTCGATGCCACCCCGGTAGGACGTGGCGAGGACCGAGCCGAGGACGGCGATGCCGAGGGCGCCGCCGACCTGGCGGAAGGTGTTGCTGAGCGCGGAGGCCGAGCCGGCCTTCTCGCGCGGCAGGGCCTGCATGATGACGACGGAGGTCGGCGTCATGATGTGCGCCATGCCGGTGCCCATGAGGAAGAAGACGACCTCCAGCTGCCAGATCGGCGTGTCGGCCTCGAAGCCGGCGAACGCGGCCAGCGTGGCGGCGATCAGCACCAGTCCCGCGGTGGTCGTGGCCTTGTTGCCGAACCGGTCGACCAGCAGCCGGGCCCGCGGCGCGAAGATCATCTGGGCGGCGGCCAGGGGCAGCATCAGCACACCGGCCTCCAGCGGCGAGTAGCCGCGCACGCTCTGGGTGTAGAAGACACCGAAGAACGTGACGCCCATCAGCGCGAAGAAGACCAGCGCGATGGCGCTCATGGCGGCCGAGAAGACCTTGTTCCTGAAGTAGGTGACGTCCAGGGACGGGTGGTCGCTGCGCTTCTCGAAGACCACGAAGGCGGCGAGCACGAGGATTCCGGCGCCGATGGTCACCAGCACCCTGGGGTCGGTGAAGTCGGCCAGCTCACCGCCCTTGATGATGCCGTAGACGAGCAGGATCAGGCCGACCACGGACAGCACGACGCCGACGGGGTCGAGGCGGCCGGGGTTCGGGTCGCGGGAGTCGGGCACCAGCCACAGCATCAGTCCGAGCGCGAGGATCACGATCGGGACGTTGATGAGGAAGACCGAGCCCCACCAGAAGTGGTCCAGCAGCGCGCCGCCGGTGATCGGGCCGATGGCGATGCCGAGGCCGACGCCGCCGGCCCAGATGCCGATGGCCTTGGGCTGCTCGTCGCGCTCGAAGACGTTCATCAGCACGGCGAGGGTCGCGGGCATGACGAACGCGGCGCCGAGGGCCATCACCGCGCGGTAGGCGATCAGCTGGCCCGGGGAGCCGGACTCGGCGGCCAGGGCCGAGCCGATGCCGAACACCACGATGCCGCCCAGCAGGACCTTCTTGCGTCCGAGGCGGTCGCCGATGAGGCCGGCGGTGAAGAGCAGGCCCGCGAAGACCAGCGTGTAGGCGTTGATCGCCCACTCGATCTGGCTCTGGGTCGCGCCGAGACCGGTGGGCGCCGGAGTGGAGATGGTCTTGATGGCGACGTTCAGGATCGAGTTGTCGAGCACCACGATGAGCAGGCTCAACATGAGCACGCCGAGAATCGCCCAACGGCGCCGGTGCACTGCTTCCGGTATTCGGGAGGCAGGTACGGAAGTTGTCATGCGTCCGAGCCTAGAGCCATTTCAATACGGCACCGTCTCGTATCTGAATTACTTTACCGAGCCCTTACGCGGCGGGGGCGGACCGGGCGGGCTCGGGGTGGACCCGGGACGGGCTCGGGGCGGGCTGGGGATGGACCCGGGGTGGACTCGGAACAGGCCTGAAGCAGGACCGGAGCGGGCCCGGAGTGACAGCCGGCGGGCGGAGATCAGGGGGTCCGAAAGGGGCGAAAAGGGGCCCGCAAAAGACTTGAAAGGGACCCCGGGGGAAGAAGCGGAGGGATCACAGGGGGTCCCCCTGGCCGAGTGCGGCACGAGGTGCCACCATGGAGACGATCCGGGGACGCCGTGAGGGCGCCTCGAGATGACTGAAGGAGCCGCAATGACGCAGCTTTCGGCTGCCCACACGAAGCCTTCCGACGGCAGCAAGGCGCTGTACGGGGGGAAGGGCACCCGTCGCATCACCGTCCGCGACATCGCTCTCGCCAAGGAGCGGGGCGAGAAGTGGCCCATGCTCACCGCCTACGACGCGATGACCGCGTCCGTCTTCGACGAGGCCGGGATCCCGGTGCTCCTCGTCGGCGACTCGGCGGGCAACTGCCACCTCGGGTACGACTCGACCGTGCCCGTCACCCTCGACCAGATGATCATGCTGTCGGCCGCCGTCGTACGGGGCACCAGCCGTTCCCTGATCGTGGCCGACCTGCCGTTCGGCACCTACCAGGAGGGCGCGGTGCAGGCGCTGCGCTCGGCGACCCGGCTGGTGAAGGAGGCCGGGGCCGGCGCGGTGAAGCTGGAGGGCGGCGAGCGCTCGCACGAGCAGATCCGGCTGCTGGTGGAGTCCGGCATCCCGGTGATGGCGCACATCGGCCTGACCCCGCAGTCCGTCCACTCGATGGGCTACCGCGTGCAGGGACGGGGCGAGGAGGCGGCCCAGCAGCTGCTGCGCGACGCGAAGGCCGTGCAGGACGCGGGCGCGTTCGCGGTCGTCCTGGAGCTGGTTCCGGCGGAGCTGGCGGCCGAGGTGACGCGGGTGCTGCACATCCCGACGGTCGGTATCGGCGCGGGCGCGGAGACGGACGCGCAGGTCCTGGTGTGGACCGACATGCTCGGTCTGACGTCCGGCCGGGTGCCGAAGTTCGTCAAGAAGTACGCGAATCTGCGTGAGGTCATGGGCGACGCGGTGAAGGAGTTCGCCGAGGAGGTCGTCGGCGGCACGTTCCCGGCGGAGGAGCACTCCGTCCACTAGGCGGCTGCCGCCGGCCGCGGGGGTCTGCCTCCGCGGCCCGGCGCCGCGCACTGAGCCATTGCCGCAACACGGGCAGCCCGTCGATCTTCCCCCGTCGGCGGGCTGCCCCCTTTCCCGGCGCTCCGCCCCAGAACCCCGCCCTGCCCCCCACCCGACCCGGCCCGCCGGAAGCCACCGCGGGCACCCCCGTGGCCGGAACGCCTCGGCCGACGGTTTCGGACGGGCGGGTGGGACATGCGGTGACCGGTGCGTCTCGGGCCACAGTTCCGGGCGGGTGGGCAAAGACAACGGACTGTCGGCGCGCTGTAGGCCCCCGGCCCACCCTGTCGGCAATCTGTCGGCAGCGCCTGCCATCGTCGTGGTCATGACGCGAATCGATGACAACCCCGCCGGCGGGCGTGCCGCCGTGACCGTACGGGGTCTGGTGAAGCACTACGGGGAGACCAAGGCCCTGGACGGCGTCGACCTGGACGTCCGCGAGGGCACCGTGATGGGTGTGCTCGGCCCGAACGGCGCCGGCAAGACCACCCTCGTCCGCATCCTGTCCACGCTGATCACCCCCGACGCCGGACAGGCCACCGTGGCCGGCCACGACGTCGTCCGCCAGCCCCGCCAGCTGCGCCGGGTGATCGGCCTGACCGGCCAGTACGCCTCGGTGGACGAGAAGCTCCCGGGCTGGGAGAACCTCTACATGATCGGGCGCCTGCTGGACCTGTCCCGCAAGGACGCCCGCACCCGCGCCGACGAACTGCTGGAGCGGTTCTCGCTGACGGAGGCCGCCAAGCGCCCGGCGTCGACGTACTCCGGCGGCATGCGGCGGCGCCTGGACCTGGCCGCCTCGATGATCGGGCGCCCCCAGGTGCTGTTTCTCGACGAGCCGACCACCGGCCTGGACCCGCGCACCCGCAACGAGGTGTGGGACGAGGTCAAGGCGATGGTCGGCGAGGGCGTCACCGTGCTGCTGACCACGCAGTACATGGAGGAGGCCGAGCAGCTCGCCTCGGAGCTGACCGTCGTGGACCGCGGCAAGGTCATCGCGAACGGCCGTATCGAGGAGCTGAAGGCCCGGGTCGGCGGCCGCACCCTCCGGGTGCGCCCGGTGGACCCGCTCCAGTTGCGCCCGCTCGCCGGCATGCTGGACGAACTGGGCATCACCGGGCTCGCGACCACCACCGTGGACACCGAGACCGGCACGCTGCTGGTGCCGATCCTGAGCGACGAGCAGCTGACCGCGGTGGTCGGCGCGGTCACCGCGCGCGGTATCACCATCTCCTCCATCACCACCGAACTGCCCAGCCTGGACGAGGTGTTCCTGTCCCTCACCGGTCACCGTGCCGGTGCCCCGCAGGACGCGACGCCCGCCGACGACCGCGAGGAGGTCGCCGTATGAGCGCCACCACCACCCTGCCCGTGACCGACGGCGTCGCCGACGCGCACATCACGCTGCGCGGCCACCTGCGTCACACCGGGGCGCTGATCCGCCGCAATCTGCTGTGGATCCGCCAGGACCCGGAGTCGATGTTCGACGCGCTGCTGATGCCGATCGTCTTCACGCTGCTGTTCGTCTACGTCTTCGGCGGTTCGATCGGCCAGGCCCTCGGCGGCGGCCAGGACAGGTACGTGCAGTACGTCATTCCCGGCATGCTGGCGATGATGAGTATGACGATGTCGCAGGGCGTCGGCACCGGCTTCAGCCAGGACTTCAACAGCGGTGTCATGGACCGTTTCCGGTCCCTGCCGATCGGGCGCGGCTCGGTGCTGTTCGCGAAGATCGCGGTGGAACTCGGGCGGATGCTGTTCGCCACGGCGGTCCTGCTGGTCGTCGCCGTCCTGGTGGGCTTCGACATCACCAGCTGGAGCGGGCTGCTCGCGGCGGTGGGCCTGTCCACGCTGTTCGCCTCGTCGATCATGTGGGTGTTCATCACGCTGGGCGTGGTGATGAAGAGCGCGCAGTCCGTGCAGGCGATGGGCTTCCTGGTGCTGTTCCCGCTGCAGTTCGGCTCGTCGATCTTCGCGCCGACGAAGTCGATGCCGGGCTGGCTGCAGGCCTTCACCGACTACAACCCGCTGTCCACGCTGGCGGACGCGGCGCGCGGCCTGATGGTGGGCGGCCCGGTCACGCACGACCTGTGGGTGACGGTGGGCTGGTCCGTGGCGATCACCGCGGTGATGGCGCCGGTCGCGATCCACAAGTTCCGCACCAAGAGCTGATCCGGGGACGGCAGGATCCGGACGCCGGGCCCCGGACCGGCACCTCACACCAGGGCGGTGGCCTCCACGAGGGAGAGGCCGCCGCCCTCGGCGTACGCGGCGTCGTAGTCCGGGCCGCCCAGCGCCTCGCGGATCCGCGCCTCGGTGAGCTCCGCGACGCGTTTCTCCACCCCGGAGGGGATGTGGCCGGCCGGCAGCAGGGCCTCGGCGGCACCCAGGCAGCGGGCGGCGTCCGCGGCTACGGCGCCACCGTCGTGGCCGGACAGGGCCATGGCGCCGACGGTGAGGCAGATGGAGGGAAGATGCGGGATGATCGCCTCGGCCAGCGGATCGCGCGCGAGCAGCAGCGCCTTGCGCACCTGGTCGAGAGCCTCCCCCGTACGGCCGTCGAGAGCGTCGAGCCAGGCCTCCTGGCCGATGATCATCGCGTCGAAGACCACGAAGTGGGCGATCTTGAACTCTTCGCGCAGCAGCCGCAGTTGCTCGCGCGCCTCGCCGGTGCGGTCGGTCAGGGAGAGCCAGACGGCGAGGAAGAGGCGGGCCGCGGGCATCGCCTCGTTGGCGGCGCCCTTCTGCTCGGCGATGACCTGGCGCAGCAGGCCCTCGCCGCGTTCGCAGTCGCCGGCCTCCAGCAGGACGCTGCCGAGGCGGGCGCCGAGCACGGCCATCTGGGCGTGGGCGCCGAGGCGTTCGGCGTGCCCGATGGCCGCCTCGTAGTCGGCGGCGGCCTCGCGGTAGGCGCCCTCGCGCTCACGCGCCTCGCCGCGCGCGGACAGCGCCTCGGCGATGCCCCAGTCGTCGCCGAGGCGGCGGAAGATCTCCAGCGACTCGTCGGCGTCCTTGCCCGCGTCCCCGGCCCAGACGGTGCGGTTGGCCAGCAGGTTGGCGCGCATCTGCAGCGCGCCGGCCAGTTCCCACTCGAAGCCGGGGGTCTCCCGGCAGGTCCGCACGGCCGCGTCGATGATCACGCGCAGCCGTTCCACTCCCCCGGTGAGCATCTCCGCGAAGAACCACAGGATGCCCGGCGCCCGGCAGGTCTGCGGCAGGCCGGGTTCGTAGACCTGGGTGATGGCGCGCAGCTTGGCCTGCGCCTCGGGCGTCTGCCAGAGGTCGAGTTCCATGTCCATGCAGGCCAGATGGGCGAGGTGGACGCCGCGCCGGGCCTCGTCGAGGACGTCACCGGCATAGGGCGGCGGGGCGTCGGTGCAGGGCTGCCACACCGGGCGCGCGCGGCGCAGCGGTTCGGCGAACGGGTCGGGTCCGAGCGACATGACCTCCTCGCACCAGGTGCGGGTCTCCAGGCGCTGGTCGCGCAACTGCCAGAACCGCAGCAGGGACTGGACCAGGGCGATCCCCTCCTGCTCGTCGCGCAGGGCGATGGCGTGGCGCAGGGCGGTGCGCAGGTTCTCGTACTCCAGCTCGATGCGTTCGACGGCGGCGCGCTGGCCCGGACCGCGCAGCAACGGGTCGGTGGTGCGGGCGAGTTCGCGGAAGTAGACGAGATGGGCGCGTTCGGCCGCGGCGCGGCCTCCGGCCTCGTCCAGGCGTTCGGCCGCGTACTCGGCGACGGTCTCCAGGAGCCGGTAGCGCATCGCGCCGTCCGCCGAAGGGGTGGCCACCACGAGGGACTTGTCGACGAGGGAGCCGAGCGCGTCCAGGGCGACCGGACCGCAGACGGCCTCGGCGGCGGGCAGGTCGCAGCCGCCCGCGAAGAGGGACAGGCGGCCGAGGACGTCGCGTTCGTCGGCGTCGAGCAGGTCCCAGGACCAGTCGACGACGGCGCGCAGGGTCTGCTGGCGGGGCAGCACGGTGCGGCTGCCGGAGGTGAGCAGCCGGAAGCGGTCGTCCAGCCGGTCGGCGATCTGGCGGGGCGTCAGCACGCGCAGCCGGGCGGCGGCCAGTTCGACCGCGAGGGGCAGTCCGTCCAGGCGGCGGCAGATCTCGGCGCACGCCTCGGGGTCGTCCTCGACGCGGAAGCCGGGCCGGGCCGCGGCGCCGCGTTCCGCGAGCAGCCGCAGCGCGACGGGCTCGGGCAGCGGCTCCACCGGTCTGAGCAACTCTCCGGGGACGCCGAGGGGTTCACGGCTGGTGGCGAGCACGGTCAGGTCGGGGCAGTCGGCCAGCAGCCGCTCGGCGAGGTGGGCGGCCGCCTCCACCACGTGCTCGCAGTTGTCGAGGATGACCAGCATGCGGCGCCGGGCGCAGTGTTCGACGAGCCGGGCGACGGGGTCGTCGTAGCGGTCGGAGACGGCGCGCATGCCCTCGACGCCGGCGCCGTGCAGCACGGTCTCGCGGGCGCCGATCGCGGTGAGCACGGCCTGCGGTACGGCGGCCGGGTCGTCGACGGGGGCCAGCTCGGCCAGCCACACGCCGTCCCGCGCGAGGTGCCGTACGGCCTCGGCGGCCTCCTGCGACAGCCGGGTCTTGCCGGCCCCGCCGGGCCCGAGCAGGGTGACCAGGCGGGCGCCCGTGAGGTCGGCGCCGATGGTCCGGATGTCGCTCTCGCGGCCGACGAAGGAGGTGAGCCGCGCCCGCAGATTGCCCGGCGCGGCGGGGACCGGGCCCATCGGGGCCGACGGCGCGGCGAGCACGGCGGACACCGGACCGGGTACGGCGGACACGGAGACGTGCCTCGGCGCGGCGGCCACGGGCGCCGGGGCGGGTGTGGGCGCGGGGGCCCGCTGGGTCAGCAGTTCGGTGTGCAGGGCGCGCAGCGCGGGGCCCGGGTCGGAACCGAGCCGCTCCGCGAGCAGCCGTCGTACGTCCTCGTAGCCGGCCAGCGCCTGGGCGGGGCGCCCGGCGTCGCGCAGGGCGCGCAGGCGCAGCGCCTGGAGGGGTTCGTCCAGCGGGTGGCTGTCGCACAGGGCCGCCAGCTCGGGCAGGGACTCCTCGGCCCGGCCGAGGGCGAGGGCGGCCGAGTGCCGGGCGCGCAGGGCGTCCAGCCGGCGGGTCTCGAAGCGGGCCGCCTCGGCGGTGCGGTCGGGCAGGTCGGCGAGGGCGGGTCCGCGCCAGAGGGCGAGGGCCTCGTCCAGGAGGGCGCGGGCACCGGCCGGGTCGCCGTCGGTCAGGGCGCGCAGGCCTTCGCCGGTCAGCCGGTCGAAACGGTTGAGGTCGATGTCGTCGGGGGCGGCGGTGAGCCGGTAGCCGCCCTCGGCGGAGGCGACGGCGTCCGCGCCGAGCGCCCGGCGCAGGCGTCCGACCAGGGCCTGGAGCGCGCCGGCGGAGTCCGCGGGCGGCTCGTCCCCCCACACCTCCTCCACCAGTACCCCGACGGGTACGGTGCGGCCGGGCCGCAGCGCGAGCACGCTCAGCAGGGCGCGCAGCCGCGCCCCGCCGACGGGGACGGCCGTGCCGTCGGGGCGGAGTGCCTGGGTGGTGCCGAGAAGCCGGTAGCGCACGGGGTCCATTGTCCCTGGGGACGCCCCCGCTCCGCCCCCGGGTTTCGGACCCTCGGGAACTGTGCGGAACGGGCGCGCGCGAACCGTGGGGAACCGATCCGCGCGAACCGTGCGGAACCGGCCCGCCTGAACCCTGCGGAACCGGCCCACGCCAACCCTGCGGAACCGGCTCGCGCGAACCCTGCGGAACCGGCCCACGCCAACCCTGCGGAACCGGCCCGCGTGAACACTGCGGAACCTCCGGCCGCCCGCGGGACGTTTCCACCGCACCACCGGTACGGTCGAGGCCGTCATCGTCAGCGACACGAGTCAGGAGTCCCATGACCACCGCCACCACCCGCCGGGCCGAGCGCCGGGTCAGTCCCGTCTTCGCCGGGATCCTGGCCGTCATGGCGGTGACCGGCTGGGCGACCTGGACGGGGTTCGCCGCGCAGCCGGGCCTCGCGGTGTTCCTGTTCGTGACCTCGGCCTGGGTCGTCTCCCTGTGCCTGCACGAGTACGCGCACGCGCGCACCGCCCTGCACAGCGGGGACATCTCGGTGGGCTCGAAGGGTTATCTGACGCTGAACCCGCTGAAGTACACGCACGCCCTGCTGAGCGTCGTGCTCCCGGTGCTGTTCGTGATCATGGGCGGCATCGGTCTGCCGGGCGGCGCGGTGTTCATCGAGCGCGGACGCGTCCGGGGCCGCTGGCGGCACAGCCTGATCTCGGCGGCGGGTCCGCTGACGAACGTGCTGTTCGCGATCGTGTGCACGGCGCCGTTCTGGCTGCACGCGCTCGACGGCGTGCCCCGCGACTTCCGGTTCGCGCTGGCGTTCCTCGCCCTGCTCCAGGTGAGCGCGGCGATCCTGAACTTCCTGCCGGTGCCGGGCCTGGACGGGTACGGGGTGATCGAGCCGTGGCTGTCGTACCGGATCAAGCGGCAGGTGGAGCCGTTCGCCCAGTGGGGCCTGATGCTGGTGTTCGCGCTGCTGTGGGTGCCGTCGGTCAACCAGGCGTTCTTCGGCCTGGTCGACACCGTGATGCGCGCGCTGGGCGTGGATGCCGGTTCCTCGGACTGCGGCTACCGGCTCTACCGCTTCTGGAACGGCACCCCCGAGCTGTGCCTGATCAGCCCGTGACGGAGCAGCCGCCTCAGCCCGTCGCGGAGCCGCCGCGCGCCGCGGCGGCGGCCCGGCCGCGCCGGACGGCGAGGAAGGTCATGTTGGACGACAGGCCCGCCAGCAGCACCCAGACGATCCCCAGCCAGCTGCCCTGGACGAACGAGACGACCGCCGCGACCACGGCGAGGACGCAGACGATCAGGCTGTAGAGGGCGATGCGGGGCATGGGGTTCGGCTCCTGTCGGGGGACACTGCTACGCCGACCAGTGTCCCCCATGTCCCCCGCGCGCCCGTCGCCCGGGCACGCCGGGGTGTCTCACACGTCGGTGACGCGCAGCCCGGCGTGGGCCTTGTACCGGCGGTTGACGGAGATCAGGTTGGCGACCAGCGCCTCCACCTGGTGGGCGTTGCGCAGCCGGCCCGCGAAGACACCGCGCATGCCGGGGATGCGCGCGGCCAGCGCCTGCACCAGGTCGGTGTCGGCCCGCTTGTCGCCGAGGACCATCACATCGGTGTCGATCTCCTCGGTCTCCGGGTCCTCGAGGAGGACGGCCGACAGGTGGTGGAAGGCGGCGGTGACCCGGGAGTCCGGGAGCAGGGCCGCGGCCTGCTGGGCGGCGCTGCCCTCCTCGGGGGTGAGCGCGTAGGCGCCCTGCTTGTCGAAGCCGAGCGGGTTGACGCAGTCCACGACGAGCTTGCCGGCCAGCTCCTCGCGCAGCGCGGCGAGGGTCGCGCCGTGGCCCTCCCACGGAACGGCGACGATCACGATGTCGCTGCGGCGCGCGGTCTCGGCGTTGTCGGCGCCCTCGATGCCGTGGCCGAGTTCCCCGGCGGCCGCTTCGGCGCGCTCGGCGGCGCGCGAACCGATGATCACCTTCTGGCCGGCCCTGGCGAAGCGGTAGGCCAGGCCCTTGCCCTGGGGGCCGGTGCCGCCGAGCACGCCGACGACGAGTCCGGAGACGTCGGGCAGGTCCCAGGGGTCCTTGGCGGGGGCCTTCGCGGCGGTGGGTGCGCTGTCGGTAGAGGTCATGCGCCGACTGTACGTCCGTGACGGGCGGGGTGCCGGGGCGGGTGGGCCGCGTCCCGGGCACGGGGGCGGCACGGGCCGTGGCGGGCGGGAACGGGCCGGGAGCGGCGGGGTGCGCGGGCCGCGCAGGGGACCGGCAGGCCCGCGCGGGACGGGCGCAACCCGGCCGGAACCGTGGGCCGGTGTCGCCAGGTCGGGCGAATCCGGGGCGAACTCCTCGCCGCCCCGCGCGGGTTGCGGCAGGATGCGGTCGCATGGACGCCGTACGGGTCGCGTTGCTGCGTGAAGTGCTCGCCGGGACGGAGTGGTTGGGGGCCACCCGGCGGTTCGCGAGCGGGCTGCGCGGCTCGGTGGTGGCGCACGGGGGCGGGCTGCTGCTGGTGGGCACGCCCGCGTACGAGCCGTGGCACCTGGCCGCGCATCTGGTGGACGAGGCGGCCTGGTCGGGCACGCCCGAGCTGGCCCCGGTCCTGGTGCGGCACGGCGCCCGCCCCGGCGACCCCGCCCATCTCGCCGTCGGACCGGGCCGGATCGAGGAGGCCCGGCGCGGGGAGACCCTCCTGGTGGTGGCCCCCGAGGAGCCGGCGGGCCTGCTGGAGCGGGTCCACGCGGCACGGCGCGCCGGGGCGACCGTGCTGTCCCTGGGCGCGGCGGCGGGCGAGCTGGCCGCGATGTCGCACGACACGCTGACCGTCCCGGAGGCGGCGGAGCTGGACCTGGACAGCGTCCAGCACCTGGTCAGCGCGGCGGCCGGCGAGAACGGCGGCCCCCCGGGGGCCCGCCGGGGCTTCTGGGACCGCCTGTCACGTCTGGCGGAGCTCCTGACGGCCCCGCCGTCCGCCCCCTGGTGAACGGCTCGGACTCAGGCAGGAGTGCCCGGCGTGTCGCCGTCCGCCGCGTCGTCCTCCGCCGCGCGGTCGTGCCAGCGCGGGTCGGTCTCCCATTCGAGGTTGCGTTCGCGCGCGGTCTCCAGGGCGCGCTGCGCCTCCTGCGGGCTGGTGTACGGGCCGAACCGGTTCTTTCCCGGGCAGTCGGGCCCCTCCTCGACCTTCTTGTGCTCCAGGCAGTAGTACCACTCGCCCGGCTTGCCGACGGTGCGCTTCTTGAACAGGGCCATCGACCACTCCTCTCGCCACCCACATGTTCCCGCATGCCCGCTGGTTAGACTCGCTGGCATGTCTGGCCAGTCGCTGCTCGTACCAGGGGAGCTGTCTCCCACCCGTCCGGTGCCCGGAAACATCCGTCGCCCCGAGTACGTCGGAAAGCCCGCGCCCACGCCCTACACCGGTCCCGAGGTGCAGACCCCGGAGACCGTCGAGGCGATGCGGACCGCCGGCCGCATCGCCGCACGGGCGATGGAGGAGGCGGCGAAGATCATCGCCCCCGGCGTGACCACCGACGAGCTGGACAAGGTCGCGCACGACTACATGTGCGACCACGGGGCCTACCCCTCCACGCTCGGCTACCGCGGCTTCCCCAAGTCGCTGTGCACGTCGGTCAACGAGGTCATCTGCCACGGCATCCCGGACTCGACGGTCCTCAGGGACGGCGACATCGTCAACCTGGACGTGACGGCGTACATCGGCGGGGTGCACGGCGACAACAACGCCACCTACCTCGTCGGGGACGTGGACGAGGAGTCGCGGCTGCTGGTGGAGCGGACCCGTGAGTCGCTGAACCGGGCGATCAAGGCGGTCAAGCCGGGCCGGCAGATCAACATCATCGGCCGGGTCATCGAGTCGTACGCCAAGCGCTTCGGCTACGGCGTGGTGCGGGACTTCACCGGCCACGGCATCAGCACCTCGTTCCACTCCGGGCTGATCGTCCCGCACTACGACAGCCCGCACGCGACGACCGTCATGCAGCCGGGGATGACGTTCACGATCGAGCCGATGCTGACGCTCGGCACGCACGAGTACGACATGTGGGACGACGGCTGGACCGTCGTGACGAAGGACCGCAGGCGCACCGCCCAGTTCGAGCACACGCTGGTCGTCACGGACACGGGCGCGGACATCCTGACCCTGCCCTGACGGGAACGGGAACGGGGACGGGACGGCGGCCGGGCGCGCGCCGCGCCGGTCCCCGGCCACCGCTCCGGAAAGACCCCTACCGCTCCAGGTAGACCCGCCCGCCGACCTCCACCCAGCCGTGCGGCTGGGGCGCGGTCAGGATCTGGGACCCCGTGCCCTGGGTGATGTTCAGGGCACGGCCGAGCCGGTCGGTGAGCAGGAGGGCCGCGGCGCCGGTCGCCTCGTCCTCCTCGATGCCGTCGCCCCGGCCGGGGAAGGCCCGGGCGCGCACCCGGCCGGCCGACTCGTCCGCCCAGGCCCAGGCGTAGATCCACTCGCCGGGCGGCGGCACGTCGAGGGCGTCGACCTCGGCGGCGGTGGCGTACTGGCGCAGCGTGCGCGGCGGGGCCCACTCCGCGCGAGCCTCGATCCAGGTGAACTCGCCGTCCAGCCGGGTGCCCACCACCCCGGCGGGCGTGACCAGTTCGGGCACGTCGAGCAGCCACGCGGTGCCGACGCAGGGGTGTCCGGCGAACGGCAGCCGCAGGGTGGGGGTGTAGATGTCGATCACTCCGCGCTCGGGGTCGTCCACGAACACGGTCTCGCTGAAGCCGAGTTTCGCGGCGAGCTCCTGCCGGTCGCTCCGCTCCGGCACGACCGAGCCGTTGCGGACGACACCGAGTTCATTGCCGTAGCCGCCGTTCGGTCCGCAGAACACGCGGAGTACGTCGTAGTCAGTCACGGGGAAATTGAAGCATCGCGGCGGCGGCGAGGACGTCCCAGGCGGGAGCGCCTCCGGGCGGGTGCCGGGAGCGGCCGGGTCCCGGGAACGCGAGGTGCCGCCGCTCCCCCGCCGGCCTCCGGCGCACGGCGCGCGCCGTTCCGCCACCTCTTTGCCGTTTCCCGGTGTCCCCTTTGCGGAGAAGGGGGCGGGTAGGGGACGTCGGCCGTTCCGTGAGACCTGAATCACGATCCGAGGGGGTATTACTGAGGTAAGCCTCAGGTAAGTTAGGGCAGCCTCACCACACCAGATCGCTGGAGCCTGCATGCGAGCCGTCCGACTGACCGTCACCGCCGCCGCCACTGTGGCCGCTCTGTGCGCCCTGCCCGCGTGCACCGCCAAGAGCGATGCCAAGGACGGGGACGCCATCAAGGTCACCGCCGCCGACTCGACGTGCGAGACCTCCGCGAAATCGGTGCCGGCGGGCCAGGTCACGCTCAAGATCGAGAACAAGGGCGAGAAGGCGACCGAGGTCGAGATCCTCTTCCCCGACGACCGCATCGTCTCCGAGAAGGAGAACATCGGTCCGGGCACCAAGTACACGCTGACCGCCGAGGTGAAGGCCGGCTCGTACGAGATCGCCTGCCGTCCGGGCATGAAGGGGCGCGGGATCCGGCAGAAGCTGGACGTGACCGGCGCCGGTGCCGCCGCCAAGCGCGACCCGCGCCTGGACAAGGCCGTCGCCGACTACCGCGAGTACGCCCAGGAGCAGGCGGACGCCACCGTGCCGCTCGCCAAGGTCTTCGCCGACGCGATCCAGGCGGGCGACCTCGACGCCGCGAAGAAGGCGTACGCGCCCTCGCGGCTCGGCTGGGAGCGCACCGAGCCGGTCGCGGAGTCCTTCGGCGACATCGACCCCAAGACCGACACCCGCGCCGACGGCCTGGAGAAGGGCCAGAAGTGGACGGGCTGGCACCGGCTGGAGAAGGCCCTCTGGCAGGACAAGAAGATCGGCGCCGAGGAGAAGACCCTCGCCGGTCAGCTCGTCACCGACCTGACGGACTGGCAGAAGCGGGTCGGCAAGGCCGCGATCACCCCGACCTCCATGGCCAACGGCGCCAAGGAACTCCTCGACGAGGTCGCCACCGGCAAGGTCACCGGCGAGGAGGACCGCTACTCGCACACCGACCTGTCCGACTTCAAGGGCAACGTCGAGGGCGCGCAGAAGGCGTACGAGCTGCTGAAGCCCGTCGCCGCCAAGAACGACCCCGCGCTCACCGGTGAGCTGGACAAGCAGTTCACCGCGCTGGACACGCTGCTCGACAAGTACCGCTCCGCCAAGGAGTCCGGCGGCTTCATCTCCTACGACAAGGTCACCAAGGACCAGCGCAAGGAACTGTCGGACGCCGTCAACGCCCTCGCGGAGCCGCTGTCCAAGCTGGCCGCGGCCGTCGTGAAGTAGCCGGGAGCCCTACATGAGCGAGAACCAGGACCGCGGCGCCTCCGCCCCCTCCCGCCGGGCGCTGATCGGCTGGGGCGGGGCCGGCCTCGCGCTCGGCGCCGCCGCGGCGGGCGGCGCGGTGGCGGCGGCCAGGACCGGCGACGACGTGAGCCCGGCGGGCGCCGACGTCGGCGCCGCCGTCGAGTTCCACGGCGCCCACCAGGCGGGCATCGCCACCCCGGTCCAGGACCGGCTGCACTTCGCCGCGTTCGACGTGAAGACGGACGACCGCGCCGAGTTCGTGCAGATGCTGAAGGACTGGACGGAGGCCGCCCGCCGGATGACCGCCGGGCAGCCGGTCGGCGACGGCGCGTACGGCGGACTGGCCGAGGCGCCGCCGGACGACACCGGCGAGGCCCTGGGACTCAAGCCCTCGCGGCTCACCCTGACCATCGGCTTCGGACCGGCGTTCTTCGAGCGGTTCGGACTGTCCGGCAAGCGCCCGGAGGCACTGGCCGACCTGCCCGCGTTCCCGGGCGACAACCTGGACCGCTCCCGCACCGGCGGCGACCTGTGCGTCCAGGCCTGCGCGGACGACCCCCAGGTCGCCGTGCACGCCATCCGCAACCTGGCCCGCATCGGCTTCGGCAAGGTCGCCATCCGCTGGTCCCAGCTCGGCTTCGGCAAGACCTCGTCCACCACCCCGGACGCCCAGACGCCCCGCAACCTGATGGGCTTCAAGGACGGCACCCGCAACATCGCGGGCACCGAGACCGGGCGGCTGACGAAGCACGTGTGGGCCGGCGAGGGCGACGGCGGCGCGGACGCGCACTGGATGACCGGGGGCTCGTACCTCGTCGCCCGCCGCATCCGGATGAACATCGAGACCTGGGACCGGACCTCGCTGCAGGAGCAGGAGGACGTCTTCGGCCGGGACAAGAAGGAAGGCGCCCCGGTCGGCAGGGCCAAGGAGCACGACGCGCCGTTCCTGAAGGCGATGAAGCCGGACGCGCACGTGCGTCTCGCGCACCCCGACGCCAACGGCGGCATCACCATCCTGCGCCGCGGCTACTCCTTCACCGACGGCACCGACGGTCTCGGCCGCCTCGACGCGGGCCTGTTCTTCCTGGCCTACATGCGCGACGTGCGCAAGGGGTTCATCCCGCTGCAGCGCCGCCTGTCGGCCTCGGACGCGCTCAACGAGTACATCCAGCACGTGGGTTCGGCGGTCTTCGCCGTCCCGCCCGGCGTCCGCGACCAGGACGACTGGTGGGGCAGCACGCTGTTCTCGAAGGAGGCGTAGCCCGTGTTCTCCAACTACCTGATCGGACTGCGCGAGGGCCTGGAGGCGTCGCTCGTCGTCTGCATCCTCATCGCCTACCTCGTCAAGACCGGCCGCAGGGACGCCCTGAAGCCGATCTGGAGCGGCATCGGCATCGCGGTCGCCATCGCGATGGGCTTCGGCTGCGCCCTCGAGTTCGGCTCGCAGGAGATGACGTTCGAGGCGCAGGAGGCGCTCGGCGGCTCGCTGTCGATCGTCGCCGTCGGCCTGGTCACCTGGATGGTGTTCTGGATGCGGCGCACCGCCCGGCACCTGAAGTCCGAGCTCCACGGCAAGCTGGACACGGCCCTCGCCACGGGCACCGGCGCGCTGGTCGCCACCGCGTTCCTGGCCGTCGGCCGGGAGGGCCTGGAGACCGCGCTGTTCGTGTGGGCCTCGGTGCACGCGGCCGGCGACGGCACCCCGCGCCCGCTGATCGGCGCGGCCCTCGGCCTGGCGACGGCGGTCCTGCTGGGCTGGCTGTTCTACCGGGGCGCGCTGCGGATCAACCTGGCCAAGTTCTTCACCTGGACCGGCGGCATGCTGGTCGTGGTCGCGGCGGGCGTGCTGGCGTACGGCTTCCACGACCTCCAGGAGGCCAGCTGGATCCCGGGCATCACGGACCTCGCCTTCGACATCAGCGACACGATCGCGCCGGACAGCTGGTACGGCGCCCTGCTGAAGGGCGTGTTCAACTTCCAGCCGGATCCGACGGTCGTCCAGGTCTCGGTCTGGGCCCTGTACCTGGTGCCGACCCTGTCCGTCTTCCTGCTCACCCCGGAGCTGCGCGCGCGGCTGAGCGGCGGACGGGCCCGGACGGCGGCCCCCGCGGCCGGGGACAAGGTCTCCGCGTCCGACTGACCCACCTCCGAGACGGCGTCCGGATGGCAGGATCCCTTCAGGGGACCGGCCGCCCGGGCGCCGTCCGCGTCCCGGTAGGGTTCGCCTCCGGAAAGGGGAGGGTGAAGGCACCTCATGAGCAGGGATCGCAGGCGCGGCGGACTCCGCAGGCGCGACCGGAACGCACTCATAGCGGCCTCACTGGCCGCTCTGTCGCTGACGGCGAGCGGCTGCGTGGTGGTCCACGGGGAACGCGTGGTGCTTCCCGCGACCACCCGTGCCGAGGCCGCCAAGGCCCTCCAGGGTTTCACCGACGCGTACAACAAGGCCGACAAGGCGTACGACAGTTCACTGGACGCGGACCATGTCACCGGGCCGCTGGCCGACATCGACGCGGCCCGGCTGAAGGCGGGGCACGCCAACAGCCCTTCCGGCAACGCGAACCACACACCGCTGGAACTGACGGACGCGAAGTTCACGATCCCGAAGAAGGCCGGCTGGCCCCGCTGGTTCGTCGCGGACGCCCACGGCAACAAGGGCGGCACGGCCCGCTGGATGCTCGTCTTCACCCGTGACTCCCTCGGCGCGCCCTGGCGGGTGGCCTATCTGACGCTGCTCGCGCCGGGCGACGTACCGGAGTTCAGGACGGACAAGGACGGCTGGGCCGAGGCGGTGCCCGCGAACTCCACCGGGATCGCGGTCCCGCCGGGCGAACTGAGCAAGGACTACACGGACTACCTCAAGCACGGCGGGACAACGTTCGCCGACGGCCGGAACACCAGCGGCTGGCGCACGGCCCGGGAGCAGCAGGCCAGCAAGCCGGGTCTGGCACGGCAGTTCATCGACGAGCCGCTGACCGACGGCGGCTACGCGCCGCTCGCGCTGCGCACGGCGGACGGCGGGGCGCTGGTCTTCTTCACCACGCGCCACTACGAGAAGCAGACCGCCGCCGCGGGCACCTCCATCACCGTCCCGAACAAGGACGTGCAGGCCCTGACCAAGGGCGACGTCGAGCAGACGCTGACGCTGGAGTTCGTCTCCAACGAGGCCGCCCTCGACCCGGCCGGCAGCGGCCGCGTGAAGGTGCTGGGCCGGGTGCAGGGCCTGACGGCGGCCCGGGGCGAATGAGCCGGGGACGGCCGGGGACCGGAGGCTGAGCCGCCGGCCGCCGGCCGCCGGTGTCCGGGGGCCGAGGCGGCCGCGGTCCGGTGGGTCGGTGGCGCAGGGGCCAGGCGGTCAGTGGCGCAGGGGCCAGGCGGTGTCGGCGTGGCCGTGGTCCGTGCCGGCGTGCCGGGCGCAGGAGTCCGTGAGCACCTCCAGCAGGCTCAGCGGCTCGGGCAGTCCGTGCTCCGGGCCACGTACCCAGCGCACCTCCCGTCCGGTGTCGCCGGGCAGCCGGGCGGGCGGTACGAGGACGTAGGAGCCCCGGCAGTGCCAGCGCAGTCCGGGGTGCTCGTCCATGGTCTCGGGGTGGCAGTCCAGCGCGCAGGGCCACCACTCGTCCTCGTCCTCAGGGGTGCCCCGGGTGAGGGTGAAGAACAGCATGCGGCCGTCGTCGCTCTCGGCGACGGGGCCGACCTCGATGCCGTCGGCGAGCAGGCGCTCCAGCGCCTCCCGGCCGGCCGCGAGGGGCACGTCGAGGACGTCGTGGACCATGCCGGTGGCGGTGATGAAGTTGGCGTCCGGCTGGTCGCGGGTCCAGCGCTCGATCTGCGCGCGGTCCGTGGTCGACTGCGTCTGCCAGGCCTGCGACACCGGGTGCCGGGCCGGGGTGGGACAGCCGACGCGGTCGCAGGAACAGCCGTAGCCGGGGGCCGGATGCGCGGCGGGGGCCAGCGGCAGTCCCGCCTCGGCGGCGGCGCGCAGCAGGGCGTCACGGCCGCCGTCGTCGGCGGTCTCCTTCGGGCGCCGTCCGCGCAGCCACTGGGAGAGTCTGCCCTGCCGGCCGGAACGGCCGCCGAACGTCGCGCTCATCTGTCCCCTCGCCTCGCTGTGTGCGGACAGCATGCCTCATCGTCCCACCTTCTCGCGCTCCGGGGGGTCCGGGCAGGGATCCGGAGGAACCGGGCGAGATGTGCCTCACATCCTGCGCGCAGCCCGGCGGCCGGCTCCGCCCTTTCCAGGTCCCGGCCCCCTGGACGCTCCGATTCCCGTGGCTCCCGGTCCGCTCCGAGCCCCGGGACTCCCAGCCGCTCCGGGTCTGCATGGCGTCGCGGGGCAGACGGGAGTTCGACGACAGGTGCTAGCCCGCCGCGGGGTCCTGGTCCGCGGGGGCGGTGTCCTCGTCGCCGCGGGGCGGCCAGGGGTCTCCCCAGTCGGCGTCCCTGGCCTGCTTGTACAGGTCGCCGTGGCGCTTGGTGACCGTCGTACGGCGCAGCCGCTCGTCGGCCTCGCACAGGTCGAGCAGGACCTGGCCCTTGCGGATCTGCGGCCGGCGCACGATCCGCGCGGGCGCGGGGCCGGCGGGCAGCCGGGTGGCGGCGACGTAGCTGAACTTCTCGTCCTCGTACGCCAGGGAACCGCCCTTGACCTGCCGGTGCAGGGAGGAACGGCTGACCCGCGCGGCGAAGTGGCACCAGTCCGTGCCGGGCACGATGGGGCAGGCGGCGGAGTGCGGGCAGGGCGCGGCGACCCGGAACCCGGCGCGGACCAGCCGGTCGCGGGCCTCGATGATCCGGTCGTAGCCGGCGGGGGTGCCGGCCTCCACGATCACCACGGAGCGGGCGGCGGCCGCGGCCGCGTCGACGAGGGCCGCGCGGTCCGCCTCGGCGAGCTCGTTGAGGACGTACGACACGGTGACGAGGTCGGTGTCCTCCAGGGCGAGCGCGCTGCCGATCCGGGCGCGCTGCCAGCGGGCGTCGCGCAGCGCGGGGTTGGCCGCGGCGATCTCCCGGCCGAGCGCGAGCGCGGGCTCGGCCCAGTCCAGCACGGTCACCGGCCGGGTCCCGTCCCAGGTGTCGGTCACCGCCCAGGTCGCCGCGCCGGTGCCGCCGCCGATGTCCACATGGCTGCCGGGCGTCCATCCGGGCACGGCCTGCGCGAACGCCCACAGCGCGGCGCGCACCGCCTCGAAGGTGGCCGGCATCCGGTAGGCGGCGTAGGCGGCCACGTCCGCGCGGTCCCGCAGGATCGGGGCGTCGGTGGGAGTGGCGCCCCGGTAGTTCGCGATCAGCCGCTCGACGGCTCCGGCGGCCTGCCGGGGCGGAAGTCCGTCGAGCAGTCCGGCCAGGGCGGTGCGCAGGGTGTCGGCTGGGGATGCGGGGGCGTTCACCGGGCGATTCTCTCAGGTGCCGGACACCGCGGGGTAACGCCGCCGCCCCTCCGCCCCGGCCCGCCCGGCCACCGGCCCGGCCCCGGCCGTCGGGGCGTACCCGGCCGCGCAGCAGCCAGGCACCCCGCCACCGCGACGCCCGCGCAGCAGCCAGGCACCCCGGCCCACGCCCCCGCGCCCGCCCGGCATCCCACGCCGGCCCCGCGGCGACCGCGAGGTGCCGGCCGGCGGGCGGCTTGGTCAGGCGTCGCGCACCGCTCTCGCCAGCCATGTCGCCGCCGCGGCCCGCGGCCGGCTGTCCGGAGCGCTTCTGCGGGGGTGGACGGTGTTCGCGAGGAGGACGAGGAAGGTGTCGGTCGCCGGGTCGAGCACGAGCGAGGTGCCGGTGAACCCGGTGTGCCCCGCCGCTCCCCCGCCCGCCAGCTCGCCCATGAACCACGGCTGGTCCACCGCGAAGCCGAGGCCGGGCGCGGCCAGCAGCAGCTCGGTGAAGTCGGGGCCGAGGATGCGGGCCGGGCCGTAGGAGCCGCCGGCGAGGAGGGTGCGGCACAGGACGGCGAGGTCGTGGGCGGTGGAGAACAGCCCGGCATGGCCCGCGACCCCGCCGAGCGCCCAGGCGTTCTCGTCGTGGACGACACCCCGCAGCATCCCCCGGTCGGCCTTGGCCCACGGCCGCCGCTGGTCCTCCGTCGCCGCCGCGCCGGGGCACGGGCCGAAGGCGGTCGCGGTCATGCCCAGCGGGCGGGTGATGCCGCCCTCGATCAGCACGTCGAGGGTGAGTCCCGTGCACCGCTCCAGCACGCACTGGAGCAGCAGCATGTTGAGGTCCGAGTAGAGGTGGGTGCCGGGTGCGGCGAGCGGCGCCTCGGCGCGCAGCAGGGCGAGCCGGGCCGTGTCGTCGGGGCAGTCGTACAGCGGGAGTTCGGGGCGCAGCCCGGAGGTGTGGGTGAGCAACTGCCGCACGGTGAGGCCGTGTCGCGCGGCGGCGGTGAACTCGGGGAGGTAGGCGCCGACGCGGGCGTCGATGCCGAGGGTGCCGCGCTCGATCTGCTGCACGGCGGCGACGGACGTGAACAGCTTGGTGAGCGACGCCAGGTCGAAGGGGGTGTCCACGGTCATCGGAACCCTTGCGGCGGGCGGCAGTTCGACGCCTTCCCCGCTGTCGGGGTCGCAGGAGGAGTGGCGGACGGCCCAGCCGGCGGCCTCGGCGACGGCGATCACCGGGCCGCGTCCGGCCAGGACGACGGTGCCGGCCGCCCAGGGCCGGGGCCCCTCGGTGAGGGCGCGCACCCCGTCGGCCAGGTGCGCGAGCGCGGCGGGGTCGAGCCCGGCCCGTTCCGGTGTGCCGGCGCGGAGTCTCGGTGCGCTCAGTGCTCTTCTCCTTCCGGCCCCGGGCTTCGCCTCCAGGGACGGCACATTCCCATGAAGCAGACCGCCGCGACCAGCGCACCGCCCAGTTGGACCAGCGCCATGGGCACGGCGGTGTGTTCTCCGGCCACGCCGACGAGCGGCGAGCAGACCGCGCCGACGAGGAAGGAGGAGGTGCCGAGCAGCGCGGACGCGGAGCCGGCGGCGTGCCGGGTGCGCTGCAGGGCGAGGGACTGGGCGTTGGGCAGGGTGATGCCCATGGCGGACATCAGCACGAACAGCGCGGCGGCCACCGGGGCCAGTCCGGTCGGCCCGAACACGCCCGCGCAGAGCAGCAGCAGGGCGGTCGCGGCCAGCACGATCAGGGCGAGGCCCACGGCGAGGACCCGGTCCAGCCGCACGCGTCCGACCAGCAGCTTGCCGTTGATCTGTCCGGCGGCCACCAGTCCGACCGAGTTGAGCCCGAACAGCAGGCTGAAGGTCTGCGGGGAGGCGCCGTAGATCTCCTGCACCACGAACGGCGAGGCGGTCACGTAGGCGAAGAGGGCGGCGAAGGCGAAGCCGCCGGTGAGCATGTAGCCGGTGAAGGGCAGGTCGCCGAGGAGGCCGCGCATGGTCCGCAGGGCCTCGCCGACGCCGCCCCGGTGGCGGGCGGCGGGCGGCAGCGTCTCGGGCAGCCGCAGCCGGACGGCCACCAGGACGACCGCTCCGAGTACCGCCAGGACGACGAAGACGCCCCGCCAGTCGGTCACCCTCAGGATCTGCCCGCCGATGAGGGGGGCGACGATCGGGGCCAGTCCGGAGATCAGCATCAGGGTGGAGAAGAAGCGGGCCATGGCCACGCCGTCGTACAGGTCGCGTACGACCGCGCGCGCGACGACGATTCCGGCGGCGCCCGCGAGGCCCTGCGCCAGCCGGAAGGCGATCAGCGCCTCGACGTTCGGCGCCAGGGCGCACAGGGCGGTGGCGACGAGGTAGAGCGCGAGTCCGGCCAGCAGGGGTCTGCGGCGTCCCCAGCGGTCGCTCATCGGGCCGATCACCAGCTGGCCGAGCGCCATCCCGGCCAGGCACGCGGTCAGCGTGAGCTGGACCGGCGCGGCGGGGGCGTGCAGGGTGCGGGTGACCTCCGGCAGCGACGGGAGGTACATGTCCATCGCGAGCGGAGTGGTGGCGGTGAGGGCGCCCAGCATCAGGGTGAGGAGCAGGCCGCCCGGGCGCTCCTCGGCGGGCGGTGCCTGCGCGGGAACGACGGCGGGTGCCTGCGCGGACGCGGCGGCAGGGGTGTGCCCGGGCGCGGGGGCAGGGGTCTGCCGTGTCCCGGGCGTCGGTATCGCCGGCGGCTCGGTCATCGGGCCCTCCCTCTGGTCCTGGGCGGGGCCCATTCTCCCGGGCCGGCCCGGGGCGAGTGCCTTGATCTGCGCAAACGGAATCTGAACGCCCGGACTATTGCGGCCCGTTGGCCGCATATGCTCGGATTTCCTTCACGATTACTTCACAGGTGATGCACCGGGTTCCGCGACCGCACCGAGAGGGGAGCCCGGCGGGGAGCGGGGCGGGAGGTGAGTCCCGCCCCCGTGCCGCCGCCCCGCGGGCGCGGTCTCAGCGGCGGTGCCTGCCGCCGGACTCCGTCGGGGATCCCGCCGCCGGCGTCTCCGCGGCGCCTTCCGCCGCGCCGCCCGCCTCCGCCTCCGCCCGCGCTTCCGCCTGGGGCTGCGTCTTCGCCGGCGCGGTCCGTGCCCGGCGCCGCCGCAGCAGCATCCAGGCGCCCGCGCCGAGCAGTGCCGCCGTCCCGGCGCCGCCCTCGGCCAGCCGCAGCGCGGAGGGACCGCCGGCGGCCGCGGCGGCCGTTCCCCCCGCGGCCGGCGCCTTCGGGTGCGCGGGGGTGGCGCCGGAGCCAGGACGGCCCCGGTTCTCGCTGACCGGATCGACGAGCACACCCACCGGCTCCGCCGAACTCCCGTGCGTGAAGCCCCAGTCGAGCAGCGCGGCGGTCTGCTCGTAGACGGCGTTGCTGCCGAGCGCCGGATGCATCACGGTGACCAGCAGGGTCCGGCCGTCGCGGGTGGCGGCGCCGGTGAAGGTGTTGCCGGCGTGGCTGGTGTAGCCGTTCTTCACCCCGATCAGGCCCTTGTACGTGCCCAGCCCCCAGGCGCCCGTGAGCAGGCGGTCGGTGTTCTGGATCTGGAAGGTCTTCTTGCCGCCGGCCGGGAAGTCGGCGGTGCGCGTACCGCAGTAGGCGCGGAAGTCGGGGTTCTTCAGACCGTGCCGGGCGAACAGCGTGAGGTCGTACGCCGAGGAGATCTGGCCCTTGTGGTCGAAGCCGTCGGGGCTGACCACATGGGTGTCCATGGCCTGCAGGTCCTCGGCCTTGGCCTGCATCTCGGCGACCGTCCGCGCGATGCCGCCGTTCATGTGCGCGAGCACGTGGACGGCGTCGTTGCCGGACCGCAGGAACACGCCCTGCCACAGCTGGTCGACGGTGTAGGTGATGCCGGGCTTGACGCCGACGAGGCTGGACCCGGAGGGCACGTCGGCCAGATCGGCGTCGGTGACCTTGTACCGCTGGGTCCGGTCGAACTTCTGCAGCACGGTGTCCGCGAACAGCATCTTCAGCGTGGACGCCGGGGCGAGCCGGCGATGCGCGCCGAAGGAGGCGAGCACCTCCCCGGTGTCCGCGTCGGCGACGATCCAGGAGCGGGCGGTGAGCTTCTTGGTGGGCAGTCCGCCGGCACCGCGCACCTGCACTCCGCCGCGCGCCAGGCGATCGCCGCCGATGACGGCGGCCTCGGCGGCGGAGGCGGGGCTGGTCGCGGAGAGCGGAAGAGCGGCGGCGGTCAGCCCGAGGACGGCACGCCGGCTGAGCCGGGAACAATCACGCACTCGGGGACCGTACACCGCGCCCAGCAGGGGTTTCGCCGCGGACGGCCCTCAGGGGCAAGGAATTTGCTGTCTTATGAAATTCCGATCGGCTGCCCGGCCGCCGGTTTCCGCCACGCCTCGCACCGCTCCGCGGCGGCGCACGGCCCGGAGCCGCGCGGCCCGCGCGCGCCCTTCAGGCCTGCCCTGTCTCGAAGCGTGAGATCCGGCCGTCGTCCGCGACGACGAAGGACCACTTGGTCTGCATCTCGCCGTAGGTGTCGTTGCGGTAGCGGGCGACGAGGGAGCGGCCTCCCCGGGACTCGTTGTCGACCTCCAGGTGGCCGTGGGAGGAGAAGATCTCCTCGTCGATCCACTCGGCGAGGTCACGGTCGGAGCCGTCGTCGGCCATGGTCGCACCGGGCGCGAGCAGGGCCATGAAGCCCTCGCGGTCGTGGGCGTTGACGGCGTTGACGAAGGCCCGGACGGCCGGGTCGCTGAGCTTGGCTGGCTGAATCGTCATGGCGTCAGGCTCACATCGCTCCCCTGCCCCCGCCACCCGGAGCCCGCCACCCGAACGGCAGCCAGCACGCGCCCCGCGCCGGTGCCGGTGCGACGGTGGAGACCGCGGAACCGGACATGCCGCCCTGCCGCTGGGAGAGACCGTGACCTGTGACGAACGACGTGATGTGGGCCTGCTGCTGCTCCGGCTGGGCACGGGCGGAGCGCTGGCCGCGCACGGAGCGCAGAAGCTGTTCGGCTGGTTCGGCGGCTACGGCCTGACGGGCACCGGGCAGTTCATGGAGTCCGTCGGCTACTCCCCCGGCCGGGGGAGCGCGGCCGCGGCGGGCCTCGCCGAGATGGGCGGCGGCACCCTGCTCGCCCTCGGCCTCGCGACCCCGGCGGCGGGCGCGGCCGCGGCCGGCGCGATGGCCGGCGCGGCGGCGGTCCATCTGCCGAACGGCTTCTTCGCCCAGTCCGGCGGCTTCGAGCACCCGGCCGCCCTCGGCCTGGCCGCGGCCTGCCTCGCCGTCACCGGCCCCGGCCGCCTCTCCCTGGACCACGCCCTCGGCCACAGCCTCGACCGCGCCTGGATGGTGCCCGCGGCCCTGGCGGCGACGGCGGCGGTGACGGCCGTCGTGGTGGGATCCCGGAACCGGCGGATGCGGGCGGCCCAGGCGGCCGAACAGGGCGAGCAGGGGACGCTGTTCGGGAAGTAGAGCGGCGCCGCGCGGGACGGGCGCGGGGCGGACGGGCGCAGGCCGGACGGGCGCAGGCCGGACGGGCACGGAGCCGGACGAGTACGAAGCCGGACAGGCCACGGAGCCGGTCGGGCACGGGGCCGGTCGGCGGAGCCGCCGCGGGCCTCCCGCTCAGGGAGGTCTCGAGTGAGGGGCAGACGAGTCGGGCTGTACGCCGGGTTCTGTCCCGAGGGGTCCTCGCGGGCCTCTCGGTGACGGCCATCCATCTAGGACCGGCGTTGCCGCCGGCCTCGTGCGGTCTACCCGCGGACTCGGGCGGGCAGCCCTCGATCGTCCGCGCAGAGACACCGGGGTGTCTCCTTTTGACCTTGCTCCTGGTGGGGTTTACCTAGCTGCCCAGGTCACCCTGGGCACTGGTGGTCTCTTACACCACCGTTTCACCCTTACCGGGGGCCGAAGCCTCCGGCGGTCTGTTTTCTGTGGCACTGTCCCGCGGGTCACCCCGGGTGGCCGTTAGCCACCACCTTGCCCTGTGGAGCCCGGACGTTCCTCGGGAAGCCCCCTGAAGGGCTCCACGCGGCCGTCCGCCCGGCTCGTCTGCCGTGCCGACCATGCTACCGGGCGCGCGGACCGGCGCGGACCGCCAGGGATCACCTCGCGGATCACCTCACCGGTCACGTCACCTCACCTCTGGCCCACCCCGCCGGTCACCTCACGCCGGCGGTCGCCTCACGCCGCCGGTCGCCTCACGCCGGCGTGAACACGATCTTCGACGTGCCCGGGTCCGCTCCGACGAGACGCACCCGCAGCCGTTCGCCGAGCGGCAGCCACTCGCCCTCGATCCGCCCGATGACGGCCGGGGCGTCCAGCTGCACGGTGCCGACGGTGGGCTCGTGGTCGGACAGGTCCACCACGCAGCCCTCGAAGACCTCGCCGACGCGGTCCTTGAGCAGCGCGGCCTCGACGATGTCGACGCACCCGCGCTCCACCGTGCCGGCGAGCCGCGCGCCCTCGGCCATCTGCCGGGGCAGCCCGTCGAGCGCCACGAGCACCCAGTCGGGCGGGTCCTCGCCCGCCACGGCGGCGAGACAGAGTTCGGCGGCGTAGCGGTCGGCCAGGCGGCGCAGCGGGGCCGTGCAGTGGGTGTAGGGGGCGGCGACGGCGGCGTGCGAGGTGATCGCGGGCAGGGCGCCGTCGCGCAAGACGGTGTAGCCGGCGCCGCGCAGCAGGGTCGTGCACTCCTGGAGGAAGGCCGCGTGGTCGGGGCGGTGCGGGTCGAGCGTGCGGATCAGGGCCGCGTACGGCATGTGGTGCGGCCAGTCGATGCGCAGGGCGGTCGCGGTGCGGCGCAGACGGGCCACCGCGCCGTCGGGGGCGGTCGGCAGGGTGCGCAGGATGCCGGTGCCGGCCGCCAGCATCAGTCCGGCGGCGGCCATGCCGGTGAGCAGGGACAGCTGGGCGTTCCAGACCTCGGCGGGCAGGGGCGCGCGGTAGGACAGCTCGTAGGTGTGGTCCCGGGCCGTGATCTCCTGCTCGGGCACGTCGAGGGAGATGCCGCCCCGCTCGGCCTCCAGCAGTTCCCGCGCCCGGCCGATCTCGGCGAGCAGCGCGACCGGTTCCTCCGCCGTGCCGTCGTCGATCCGCCGCTGCGCGCCCGCGTAGTCCAGGCGGGCGCGGCTGCGGACCAGCGCGCGCCGCACGTCCGTGGCGACGGTACGGCCCTCGGCGTCCAGGTCGATCGTCCACAGCGCGGCGGGCCGGGTGCGGTCCGGCAGCAGGCTCGCGGCGCCCTCGCTGAGCACGAAGGGGTGCAGGGGGACCTTCTCGTCGGGGAAGTACAGCGTCTCGACCCTCCGGTGCGCCTCGGCGTCGAGGGCCGTGCCGGGCCGGACGAACGCGGCCACGTCGGCGATGGCGTACCGGACGCGGTACCCGCTCCCCCGCCGCGACAGATGCGCCGCCTGGTCGAGATCGGTGGAGCCGGGCGGGTCGAGCGTGAAGAAGGGGATGTCCGTGGCGTCGTACGAGGGGAGTTCCGGCGTACTCGCCGCCCGGTCCGCCTCCGCCTGGACCTCGGCCGGGAAGGCCTGCGGGACGCCGAGCTCCGCCCGCAGCGCGGCGAACGCGGCATGCAGGGGCGCCTCGGGGGCGCCGGTCACGCGGATGCGGCGGCGTGGCATACACACGAGCGTAAGCACAAAGACGCTCGCGCGACGGCTGGAGGGGGCCGAGCGGGCGCGGCTGGGGGGGCGGGCGCGGACGGCAGGGGGCCGGGCGGCGCGGGGGCGCGATGCGGTGGGCGCGGACGGAGGGGGCCGGGCGGGCGCGGACAGGGCGGCCGGGCGGGGGCGGGCCCGATGCCGTGCGCCGGGCAGGCCCGGGGCGCGATGCCGTGGGCCGGGCAGGCCCGGGGCGCGATGCCGTGGGCGTGGGCTGCCGGGGCCCGAGGGCCGCCGGGTCCGGGGGCCGCCGGGTCCGGGGGCCGCCGGGTCCGGGGGCGTAGGCGCGCCGGGTCCCAGGGCCGTCCCAGGGCCGTACGCGCGGGGGCCCTGGCCCTGACCAGGGGCGCGGGCGGGGCGGCGGGAAGCCGTAGGCTGGCGCCGAAGCGATGAGAAGGAGTGCCCGTGCTTGTGCTGCTGCCGCCCTCGGAAGGCAAGGCGTCCTCGGGGCGTGGCGCCCCGCTGAAGCCGGAGGCGCTGTCGCTGCCGGGGCTGGCCGGGGCGCGCGAGGCGGTGCTCGGCGAGCTGGTGGAGCTGTGCGCCGGGGATCCCGCGCAGAACGAGAAGGCGCGCGAGGTGCTCGGGCTGAGCGAGGGCCTGCGCGGCGAGATCGCGAAGAACGCGGTGCTGCGCACGGCGGGAGCCCGTCCCGCCGGTGAGATCTACACGGGCGTGCTCTACGACGCCCTGGACCTCGCCTCGCTGGACCCGGCGGCGAAGCGGCGCGCCGCGCGCTCGCTGCTGGTCTTCTCCGGGCTCTGGGGCGCGGTGCGGGTGACCGACCGGATCCCCTCCTACCGCTGCTCGATGGGCGTGAAGCTGCCCGGGCTGGGCGCGCTCGCGGGACACTGGCGGGCGCCGATGGCCGAGGTGCTGCCCGAGGCGGCCGGCGACGGCCTGGTCCTGGACCTGCGTTCCGCCGCCTACGCGGCCGCCTGGAAGCCGAAGGGCGAGACCGCCGCGCGCACCGCGACCGTACGGGTGCTGCACGCGCCGACGCGGAAGGTCGTCAGCCACTTCAACAAGGCGACCAAGGGCCGGATCGTACGGAGCCTGCTGTCGGCCGGGACCGCGCCGCGGGACCCCGCCGAGCTGGTGGAGGCGCTGCGGGACCTCGGCCACACCGTGGAGGCCGAGGCGCCGGCGACGGGCGGCAGGCCCTGGGCGCTGGACGTGCTGGTGGACGAGGTCCACTGACGGGGAACAAAGCCCGTTGCAGCATGTGCAACACCCTTTGCGGAGAGTGCTTCCGCTCGGCACGATGAGCGCATGACCTCGCCGCTGCCCTCCTCCCCGGCCGCCTCCGTGCTGGACCTCGCACCCGTGGTGCCCGTGGTCGTCGTCTCCGACGCCGCCGACGCCGTACCGCTGGCGCGGGCGCTCGTGGCGGGCGGGCTGCCCGCGATCGAGGTGACCCTGCGGACCCCGGCCGCCCTGGACGCGATCCGGGCGGTCGCGGACGAGGTCCCGGAGGCGGTGGTCGGGGCCGGCACGGTCATCACGCCGGAGCAGGTACGGGACTGCGTGGCGGCGGGTGCGCGGTTCCTGGTGAGCCCCGGGTGGACGGAGACGCTGCTGGCCGCGATGCGCGGGTCCGGCGTGCCGTTCCTGCCCGGGGTGTCGACCACCTCGGAGGTGGTGGCGCTGCTGGAGCGCGGGGTGCGGGAGATGAAGTTCTTCCCCGCGCAGGCGGCGGGCGGCACCGCGTATCTGAGGTCCCTCGCCGGCCCGCTGCCGCAGGCCCGTTTCTGCCCGACGGGCGGCATCGGCCCCGCGAACGCACGGGATTACCTGTCGCTGCCCAACGTCGGCTGCGTGGGCGGCAGCTGGATGGTCCCGGCCGACGCGGTGGCCGCCCGGGACTGGGCCCGGATCGAGGAGCTCGCGCGGTCCGCGGCCGGGCTCAGGGACGCAGGTGGGACGTGTCGTTGAACAGCCGTACGCTCGCGTTGCCGTCCGCGTAGTACGCCACCGCCGACAGCGAGGCCGCGGACAGCTCCATCCGGAACAGCGACTCCGGCGGGGCGCCGAGGGCGAGCCGCAGCAGGGTCTTGATCGGGGTGACGTGCGTGACCAGCAGCACGGTACGGCCCGCGTAGGCCGCGACCAGTTCGCGCCGGGTGGCCTCGATCCGCTCGGCGGTCTCCGCGAAGCTCTCGCCGCCGCCGGTGGGGCGGACCTCCGGGTCGCCGAGCCAGGCGGTCAGGTCGTCGGGGTGGCGTTCGCGGACCTCGCCGAAGGTGAGGCCCTCCCAGGCGCCGAAGTCCGTCTCCCGCAGCCCCTCCTCGATCGCCACGTCCAGCCCGAGGCGGGCGGCGACGATGCCGGCGGTCTCCCGGGTGCGGGCCAGCGGGGAGGCGACGACCGCCTGGACCGTGCCGCGCCGGGCCAGCGCATCGGCGACCCGCCGGGCCTGCTCGCGGCCCGCGTCCGAGAGCGAGGGGTCCGTGCCGCCGCTGCCGGAGAACCGCTTCTGCGGGGTGAGGGGGGTCTCGCCGTGCCGGAGCAGGACGAAGGTGGCGGGGGCGCCCAGGTCGGGGGCCGCGCTCCAGCCCGGCGCGGAGGCGGCGCGCACGGCACCGGTGGAACCGGCGGGACCCGTAGAACCTGCGGAGGCGCGGGAGGTGGCGGAGGCGCGGGAGGTGGCCGACGCGGTGACCGAACGGGCGGCGCGCAGGTCGGCGTCGGCGGTGGACGCAGTACCGGCATCCGCACCGGAACCGGAGTCGGAGGCGGAGGCGGTATCGGAATCAGAGACGGAACCGGCGTCCGTGCCCGTGCCCGTGTCCGTGCGCGGGTGCGCGCCCGTGTCCTCGGGGGTGGAGGCGGGCGCATCCGCAGCGCCCCGCGGGGTGTGCGCGGAGCCGCTGCCGGGCTCCGCGGCCTGCGGCCGCGCGGATCCGGCGGTGCGGCCCTGGGCCAGGGCCTCCCGCGCCCTGGCCGCGCCCGCCGCCGCGTCCCCCGGCGGGCCCGACGGTTCAGGAACGGCTGGCGGCACGTCGAGGGCGGCGCGGGAGGACGACGGGGACCACTGTCCGCCCTTGGTCCCCGCGTCCATCGCCTCGTTGGCCAGGCGGTCGGCGTGCTTGTTCCGCTCGCGCGGGATCCACTCGTAGGTGACCTGCCCCGGAGGGTAGATCCGGCCGGCCTCGGCGGCCAGGGGCTTCATGGCGGGGTGCTTGATCTTCCAGCGGCCCGACATCTGCTCGATGACGAGCTTGGAGTCCATGCGGACGTGGACCGGCACCCCGGGGTCCAGGGCGTGCGCGGCCCGCAGGCCGGCGATCAGACCCTGGTACTCGGCGACGTTGTTGGTGGCGACACCGATGAACTCGGCCGCCTCCGCCAGCGTCTCCCCCGTCGCCGCGTCACTCACCGCGGCGCCGTACCCCGCGGGCCCCGGGTTGCCCCGCGACCCTCCGTCGGCCTCGACGATGAACTCCCGCACGTCCACGAACCCCTGACCGCCCGCTGCCCCGGCCGCTCCCCGTGCTTCCTACAGGCCCGACTCGGCGGTGCGCACCAGGATGCGGCGGCAGTTCTCGCAGCGCACGACGGCGTCGGACGGGGCCTTGCGGACCTCGGCCAGCTCGGTGATGGCGAGCTCCTGGCGGCAGCCCTGGCAGGTACGGGCGTACAGCTTGGCCGCGCCGATGCCGCCGCCCTGCTCGCGCAGCTTCTCGTACAGCTTCAGCAGGTCCGCGGGGACGGAGCCGGAGACGACCTGGCGCTCCTTGGTGACCGAGGCGGCCTCGCCGTCGATCTCCCCGAACGCGGTGTCACGGCGGCCGGTCGCGGCGTCGATCTTCTCCTGGACGGAGCCGGCACGCTCGGTCAGCTCGGTCACCCGCTCCTGCGCGGACTCGCGGCGCTCCATGACCTCGAGGACGACCTCCTCCAGGTCGCCCTGGCGCTTGGCGAGGGAGACGATCTCGCGCTGGAGGTTCTCCAGGTCCTTCGGAGAGGTGATCGCACCGGAGTCCAGGCGCTGCTGGTCGCGGGCGGCGCGCTGGCGCACCTGGTCCACGTCCTGCTCGGCCTTGGTCTGCTCGCGGGCGCAGTCGCTCTCCTCGGTCTGCGCGGCCACCAGCAGGTCGCGCAGCTGCGTGAGGTCCTTGGTCAGCGACTCGATCTCGGCGTGCTCCGGCAGGGACCTCCGCTTGTGCGCGAGCTGCTGCAGGCGGACGTCGAGGGCCTGGACGTCGAGAAGTCGGATCTGGTCGGCGGGCGCGGCGTTCAGTTGGGGGCTCCCATTAGCTATTGGTGATGGCGGAGGACGCCGCGTGGGCGGTCCAGGGGTCGGTGACCGTCTTGGAGACATGGACCCTGAGGCCCCATCCGTGACGGTCGGAGATCTCGTCGAGCTGGGCTGCGGCCAGCTCGCACCAGGGCCACTCGGTGGCCCAGTGCGCCGCGTCGAGCAGCGCGAGAGGTCCGGCGGCGGCCGCCGTGAACTCGGAGACCGGGTGGTGGCGCAGGTCGGCGGTGAGGAAGGCGTCCACACCCGCCGCCCTGACGTGGTCGAAGAGGCTGTCGCCGGAGCCGCCGCTGACGGCGACCGTGCGGACGACGGCCTCGGGGTCGCCGGCCACCCGGATGCCCTGCGCGGTGGCCGGGAGCCGCTCGGCGGCCCGGGCGGCCAGCTCGCGCACGGTCAGCGGGTGGTCGAGCTCACAGACGCGGCCCAGGCCCCGGCGCCCCTCCGGGTCGGTGGGGTCCGGCACGAGGGGGCGCACGACCCTGAGGTCCAGCGCGCCCGCGAGCGCGTCGGAGACGCCCGGGTCCGCCGTGTCGGCGTTGGTGTGCGCCACGTGCAGGGCGATGTCGTTCTTGATCAGCGTGTGCACGACCCGGCCCTTGAAGGTGGAGGCCGCGACCGTGGTCGTCCCGCGCAGATAGAGCGGATGGTGGGTGACCAGCAGGTCCGCGCCGAGCTTCACGGCCTCGTCGACGACGTCCTGGACGGGGTCGACGGCGAACAGGACGCGGCCGACCTCCTGGCCGGGGTCGCCCACCACCGTGCCGACCGCGTCCCAGGACTCGGCCCGCTCGGCGGGCCACAGAGCGTCCAGCGCGGCGATGACTTCAGACAGACGGGGCACGGGGAAAAGGCTACCTGGCTGATCTGCCGGGCCGTACCGCATCCGCTTCACATGGCCCCGGTCAGCACATACGCCCCGGTTCCCTCAGAGGAATCGCTTCTGCGCCACCCGTATGTGTGAAGCGGTGCGCTGCCGGTCCCCCGGCCGTGCGTACGAAAACTACCTTCTTCGCCGGAGGTGACCGACGATGACGGCCTGTGCGATCGAACCCCCGTCGGCCGGGGCGTCCGACGAGGACGAACCCGAGCCCCGGACGGGGTACGCCATCACGGCGGACGGCGCCTACGCCGCCCGCATGGCGCTGGACGGCGAGTCCTGGTTCCCGGAGCGCTGGACGCTGGACACACCGGAGCCGTACGCCGTACCGCTGCCCGGTGACCAGCCGGAGGAGCCCGGCACCCAGGTGCAGCCGATGGGGGACGGGCGGGTGCTGATCCACCGCCTGGTGGAGCGGCGGCACGCCTTCTCCCTGCTGTACCCGACCGGTCCCGGCACCGGTGAGCTGCCGCTGGGCGCGGTGGAGTGCCCGGAGCCCGGCACCCGGCTGACGCTGCTGCCGCCTGCGCCGGGCGGCAGGCGGGCCTGCGCCCTCGCCGTCGGCGCCCGCTCCACGGCCGTCTGGCTCGTGGCGGGCGGCGCCTTCGGGCCCGAGCACCTGGCCGAGATCCCGGGCCGCTGCTCCGGCGGGGTCTGGCTGGACGGGACGGGCCGGATGCTGGCCCTGGACCGGGAGCTGGGCGGGCGGACGAAGACGGTCGTGGTGGACCTGGAGCGCGGCGGCGAGATCTCCCCCCTGCTCCAGATCGCGGCGGACAGCGACGACCGGCTGCTGCTCGCGGACCCCGGCAGCGGGCTGCTGGTGATCTCGTCGGACGCGCCCTCCCCCGGGCAGGAACGATTGGGCTGGGGCGTCCTGGGCAGCACGCTGCCGGTCCGCTTCCCGGAGAGCCTGCGCCTGCCGGACTGCGCGGTGACGCCCTTCGCGATCCAGCCGGGGCAGGTGCTGATGCCGGAGCACTGCGCGGTGGCCCTGCGCATCGAGGGCCCGTTCGGCAGCTGGGTCGGGACCTGGCGCCCGTCCGAACGCCGGGTGCGTCACCTCGCCGCGCCCGAGGGCTGGCTCGCGGGAGCGGGGCTGTGGACCCCGGAGGGGGTGCTGCGGCTGCCCTGCGTCACGGAGGAGTCGCCCTGCGGCGTGGTCGAGCTGGCGGCGCCCTGGGGGGACACGGACGGGGCGGCGGCGCACACCGGGGGCACGGGCGCAGTGGGCCCGGGGGCGCGGGGGGAAGCGGCCGGAGCGGGAGAAGCGGCGGAGCCGGGAGAAGCGGCGGAGTCGGCGGAGGCTGCCGGGGCCGGGGAAGCGGCCGGGGTCGGCCAAACGGGCGAGACCGGGCAAGCGGGGGCGGCCGGGGAAGCAGGCGACGCCGGGAGAGCGGGCGGTGTGGGGGACGGGAGCGGTGTGACGGACGCGTGGGGGCCGGGGGACACGGATGCCGTGGGCACCGCGTACGCCGCGGGCGGCATGGGCGGCCTGGACACCGGGGTCGGCGTGGGCGCTGGGGACGGTGTGAGCTCGGGGCACGGCGTGGACGCGGGGCACGGTGTGGACGCGGGGCACGGATCCGTCGTCGCGGCTTACGAGGGAGCGCGGAGACCGGGACCGGGGGAATGGGGTGGCGCCGGTCCGGAGGATCCGGGGTGGGGCGGCACGTTCACCGAGGGCACGTTCACCGAGGGCACGTTCACCGGGGGTGCCGAGGGCGCCGAGGGGCTCTGGGTACCGGTGGAACCGGACCCTCCGGAACCGGTCGCGGCCCGCCCTGTGCCCTTGCAGCAGGCACCCCTGGGACGTCTTGTAACGAAGTAGTGCCGGTTGGCGTGTGCGCCTGGATGGGCCCCGTGCCGCGTTGGTTAGACTCGCCCGGCTGTAAGAGATCATGTTTGACGGGGTGAATTCTTCCGATGAGCGACACCAGCACGACACAGCCGCTGTCTGCCGACTCTCAGGAGGTGGACGGTCATGGCCGGCACCGGGGTTCGGTAGCGCCCCAGGAGGGTGAGTCCGCACCGCGCGGGCGTCACCGCAAGCCGGCCGAGGAGACCACCGAAGCGGCTGCCTGACCGGCACGGAACAGGAAGGGGCGGGGTCCGTCGTACGACGGACCCCGCCCCTTCCGCCGTTCCAGGGGGCGCCGGGCCGTCTCAGGAGTGCTCCACGGCCGCGTCGGTGAGCACCGGCGTGTCCGACCGGTCCACGGCGCTCACCGTGACCCGCACCCGCCCCTCCTCGCGCCACATGCGGACGCGCAGCGTCTCCCCCGGGTACACCACCCCGGCGAACCGTGCTTCATAGGCGCCCACCCGGGTCACGTCGCCGTCGAGCAGCGTGTCCACGACCGCCTTGAGGGTGATCCCGTAGGTGCACAGCCCGTGCAGTACGGGCCGGTCGAAGCCGGCGCGCCGGGCGAACCCGGGGTCGGCGTGCAGGGGGTTGGCGTCGCCGGAGAGACGGTGGAGCAGGGCCTGGTCGGGCCGGACGGGCCGCTCGACGGTCAGGTCGGGCTCCCCCGCGGGCACCCCGGCGGAGGTGCTCCCGCCCGGGGCACGCCCGGCGCGGGCCGGGACTGCGGGACCCCGCTCACCGCCCCAGCCGCCTTCGCCCCGCACGAAGATCCGCGCCTCCTCGCTCCACAACGGGCCGTCGGCGTCGGCCGCCTCGGTACGCAGGACGAGCAGGGCGGCCGTTCCCTTGTCGTACACGGCCGCGATCCGCTCGGTGACGGCGGCCGTGCCCGCGACGGGGACCGGGCGGTGGATCCGCAGGCTCTGGCCGCCGTGCAGGACCCGGGCGAGGTCGACGTCGACGCCGGGCACCGACAGGCCCCGGATCACCCCGGGCGGGCCGCCGCCCGCGACGGTGGCGAAGCTCGGCAGGACGTGCAGCCGGGACTCCAGGGTGTAGCGCAGTTCACCGGGGTCGGTCGCGGGACTCTCCAGGTCGGGGTTCGCGCCGGCGCCGATGCCGAGGTGGTACAGCTGGACGTCCTTCGCGGTCCAGTGGATCTCGCCGGTCCTGGGCTCGGCGGCGAGCGCCTCGGCTGCGTCGATGGGCATGGGACTCCTGACGGGTCGTTCGGATGCGCCGGCGGTGGATCCGGGCCAGGCTCGCACGCGGCCCCGGCGGCCGGGCCGGCAGGCGGCCGGGGCTCCCGGCGGTCAAGCTGTCCGCCCGCCACGTGAGCGGCCGGGGCTCCCGGCGGTCAAGCTGTCCGCCCGCCAGGTGAACTGACGGCCCGGCAGCAGGACGACGGCCGTGACATTTGTACTGCCGGGGTCCGTACGTCCGCACCTGCCGCGGACAGGGGTCCCGGTCCTAGCCTCGGAGGCATGACACAGACGGGGAGCGCCGTGTCCTTCACGGGGGCGGTCAAGACGTACGGCGCGGTCCGCGCCGTGGACGGCATCGATCTGGAGATGGCGAGCGGCGAGACCGTGGCCCTGCTGGGCCGCAACGGCGCCGGCAAGTCCACCACCATCGCCATGCTGCTCGGCCTGCTCGCGCCGGACGCCGGGTCGGTGGAGCTGTTCGGCGCCGAGCCGGAACGGTCGGTACGGGCGGGCCGGGTCGGGGCGATGCTCCAGGAGGCCCGCCCGGTGCCCCGGGTGACCGTGGGCGAGCTGGTCGGCTTCGTCGCCTCCCGCTATCCGGCGCCGATGCCGGTGCCGCACGCCCTGGAGCTGGCCGGCATCGCCGACCTGGCCGGGCGGCGGGTGGACCGGCTGTCCGGCGGGCAGGCCCAGCGGGTGCGGTTCGCGGTCGCCCTGGCCGGGGACCCGGCGCTGCTGGTGCTGGACGAGCCGACCGCGGCGCTGGACGTGGAGGCGCGGCACGCCTTCTGGGCCTCGATGCGCTCCTACGCGCAGCGCGGGCACACCGTCCTGTTCTCCACCCACTACCTGGAGGAGGCCGACGACCACGCCGACCGGATCGTGGTCATCGACCGCGGGCGGATCGTCGCGGACGGCACCGGTGACGAACTGCGCCGGGCGGCCGGCGGCAGCCTCGTCTCCGTCGAACTGGCCGGCCGCGACCCGGACGGGCTGGCCCTGCTCCCCGGCGTCCGGTCGGTGGAGGTGCGCGGGACGCGGGTGCGGCTGCGCACCGACGACTCCGACGCCACGGTCATCGCCCTGGCCGGACTGGACGCCATACGCGGCCTGGAGGTGGCCCCGGCCTCGCTGGACGACGCCTTCCTCGCCCTCACCTCGCACGACCAAGACCACGACCACGACATGGAGGCGGTGTGATGTTCGGCTATGTACGTCTGGAGGTGCGCCGCACTCTGCGCGACACGGGCTTCGTCGTCGGCGGCATCGCGATGCCGGTGCTGATGTATCTGCTGTTCACCAACCTCGGCACGGACGACGGCGAGTGGAAGGCCCTGTCGATGGTGGGCATGGCCGCCTACGGGGCGCTCGGCTCGGCGCTGAACACGGGCGGCGCGGTCGCCGAGGACCGGGCCACCGGCTGGCTGCGGCAGCTGCGGGTGACGCCGATGACACCGCGGGAGGTGGTCACGGGCCGGGCGCTGACCGGTGCGGTGACCGTACTCCCGGCGATCGTCGCCGTGCTCCTGGCGGGCGCTCTGGTCAACGGGGTGCGGCTCGCCGTCTGGCAGTGGGCCGCGATCACGCTGCTGCTGTGGCTCGGCTCACTTCCTTTCACCCTGCTGGGCCTCGGCAACGGCTACCGGATGACCGGTCCCACCACGGGCGTGGTGAACATGGCGTGCAATCTCGGGCTGGCGGTGCTGGGCGGACTGTGGTTCCCCATCAGCCTGTTCCCGCACTGGCTGCGCGCGCTGTCCGGTTACACGCCCACCCAGCGGTACGCCCAGCTCGGCACCGCCGTGGCCCAGGGTCACGGCCCGGCTCCCGGGGCCGTCGTGGTGCTGGCCGCGTGGCTGCTGCTGTTCGGTTCGTACGCTGTTCTGTCGTACCGCCGCCGGGCGGGTTCCATCTGATCGGGGGAGAAAGACATGTCGTGGTACGCGCGGACGAAATGCCACATTCTGCACCTCATGGAGGCGCGGGCCCGCTGGAAGGCGGACATGGAGCACTTCAAGGCCGGCCGGCGGGCCGCCCGGCGGAACGGGACCGCGGTGGACGAGCGGCACCCGGGGCCTCCGCCCACCGGTTTCTCCCTGCTGCCCTGGCTGCTGCTGGGCCTGGGGTCCTTCTCCAACCTCCTGCAGGGCACCGCCCCGAACCCGTGGATCGGCGGCCTGGGCCTGCTCGTCTTCAACTCCCTGTACATCTACGTCACCTTCCGTTCCTTCGACCGGGAGAAGCGCCGGGCGCGCGACACCCGGGTGGCGCTGCTGCTGATGGGCGTGCTGACCACGGGCCTGGCCGCCGGGTACGGCGGCAACTGGCTGATGTTCTTCCCGCTGCTGGGTCTGGCCACCGGCGCCACCCTGCGCGGCCCGTGGCTCGGCCGGGCCGGCATCGCGCTCGCGGTGTACGCGGCCGCCGTCGCCGCCGTCCGTGAAGGCTGGAGCAGTGCGGCGAACATCGGCTACGCGACCTTCCTCTCCTGCATGGTGACCGCCGCGATCCTCGGCCTGTCGGAGGCGGTGCGGGAGTTGCGGGCGGCCCGGGAGGAGCTGGCCCGGCGGGCGGTGGAGAAGGAGCGGATGCGCTTCTCCCGCGACCTGCACGACCTGCTCGGCCACACCCTGTCGGTGATCGTGGTGAAGTCCGAGGCGGCCCGGCGGCTCGCCCCGCGCGACATGGACGCGGCGCTCGCCCAGATCGGCGACATCGAGTCGGTGGGCCGGCAGGCGCTGACCGAGATCCGCGAGGCGGTGACGGGCTACCGCGAGGGCAGCCTGGCCACCGAGCTGACCCGGGCCCGCTCCGCGCTGTCCGCGGCGAGCATCGAACCGGTCGTGAGCCAGTCGGGGGCGCCGCTCGCCCCGCCCGCCGAGGCCCTGCTCGGCTGGGTGGTGCGCGAGGCGGTCACCAACGTCGTCCGGCACAGCGACGCCACCCGCTGCGAGATCACCGTGGACAGCGCCGCGGAACAGGTCCGGCTCACCGTCGCCGACAACGGCACCGGCCGGGCCGTCGCCCGCCGGCACGAGGGCATCGGCGGCACCGGTCTGACGGGCCTGACCGAGCGCCTCGCGGCGGCGGGCGGCTCCCTCGACGCCGGCCCGTCGCCGCGCGGCGGCTTCCGGGTCACCGCCACGCTCCCCCTGGAACCGGCGGATCCGGAGGAGTCCGCCACCGGGAGTACCTCCGAGCACGGCGAGGCGGCCGGGGAGAACGGCGCGGACCGGGGAGACGGAGCGATCGGGGACATCGGCGGGACCGGCGGGACCGCCGCGGGCGAGAAGGCCGGAGGAACAGGCTCCTCGGCGAAGGTCGGCGCGGAAGCCGCCCCCTGACCGTCCGCGCCTCCCGCCGGCCGCCGTCTTCGCGCCCGGTCCGCTCCCCGGCGGCCGTCCCCTGGCTACGCTTGAGGGG
This sequence comes from Streptomyces sp. NPDC090108, assembly GCF_044747185.1. Taxonomy (NCBI): domain Bacteria; kingdom Bacillati; phylum Actinomycetota; class Actinomycetes; order Kitasatosporales; family Streptomycetaceae; genus Streptomyces; species Streptomyces sp. NPDC090108. The sequence continues at coordinate 307,296 of NZ_JBIVDQ010000005.1, read as the reverse complement.
TGAACGACATCCGGGTTCTGCTCGCCGAGGATCAGGGCATGATGCGCGGCGCGCTGGCCCTGCTGCTCGGCATGGAGGACGACATCGAGGTGGTCGCCCAGGTCGCGTCCGGCGACGCGATCGTGGACGCCGCGCTGCTGCACCGGCCGGACGTGGCCCTGCTGGACATCGAACTCCCCGGCATCAGCGGCCTGGACGCGGCCGCGCTGCTGCGCGAACAGGCGCCCCGCTGCCGGGTCCTGATCCTGACCACCTTCGGCAGGCCCGGGTATCTGCGCCGGGCCATGGAGGCCGGGGCTGCCGGATTCCTGGTCAAGGACGGCCCGGTGGAGGAACTCGCCGCGTCGATCCGGCGCGTGCTCACCGGGGAGACGGTGGTCGATCCGGCACTGGCCGCGGCCGCCCTCAGCGCCGGGCCGAATCCGCTGACGGCCCGTGAGTGCGACGTGCTCAAGGCGTCGGCGGACGGGGCCACGGTCGCCGACGTCGCCGGACGGCTGCACCTGTCGGAGTCCACCGTCCGCAACTACCTGTCCTCGGCGATCGGGAAGACGGCGACCCGCAACCGCGCGGAGGCGGTACGGGAGGCTCGCCGGCAGGGATGGCTGTGAGCCGGCCCCGAGCCTCCCGCCGGGCTACCTCGTCACCTTCGCGTCCTTGTACCGCGCCCCGTCCGGGCCGACGCACACGAACCAGTTCCCGCCCGGGAAGGAGCCGACCGGACGGATCACCGAGCCGCGGGCTCCGGGAGCGGCCGCATCCACGGCGGGGCGGGCCGCGGTCGAACCACCGTCCTTCCAGGTGCAGGTGACCTCCCGGGCGCTCTTGGCGACCATGCCGACCACCAGCGGGGCGGAGTCCTTCGCACCGGCTCCCGGGGCAAGGCCGACGGCCGCGCTCTCGAGGTCGGTGCCGGAGAACCCCGGCAGCCGCCCGACCGTGTTGAAGATGACCGGCCGCGCGTGGCCGTCGCCGTAGGAACGGACCGCGAAGAACGACGTCCGGCCGATCAGGCCGGCGGCCCTGGTGGCGTCCACCGGTTCGAGTCCGGCGTCCTTCATCGCGCCGAACTGCCGGTCGGCCTCCCGCTCGTCGCGCGGCGCCCCCCAGACCCTGACGTCGACGGACCACTCCTTGCCCTGATCGATCCCACTGGCCAGCACCGTGACCCGCGGCTCGTACACGTGCCGGGCCTCGGGGGACGCCGGCCGTTGCGCCGTCACCGCTCCCCGGTCCCCGATTCCGGGCAGACCCGCGAACGCCAGCGTCGCGCCCGTCGAACCGGCCAGGACCACCGCCGTGGCCGCGCCGACCGCCCAGCGGCGGGCCCTGCGGCGCCGGCCCGCCCGCATGACGGCCTGGACGGGGGCTATACCGATCTCGACCTCGTCCGCGGCGTCCGCGAGGAGGAGGGCGATGTCCGTCTGTGTCATCTCGTACTTCTTCCGGTCCGCGCTCATCACTTCCGCCCTCCCTGCGTCACCGTCTCGGCCAGCGCCGGTATGGCGCGGAGTTTCGCGATCCCCTTGGCCGCGTTGCTCTTGACCGTGCCGACCGAACAGCCCATCGCCCGCGCCGTCTGCGTCTCCGTCAGGTCCTCCCAGTAGCGCAGAACCACCGCCTCCCGCTGTCGTGGGGGCAGTTGGGCGAGCGCCTTGAGCAGAGCGCTGCGGTCGTCGGCCTGGGCGATGCGGTCACCGGTGTCGGGCACGTCGTGCACCAGCCCCGAGTCGTCCCGGGGCGCCAGGAACTCCTTCAGCCTCCTTCTGTGCTTGCGCGCATGCATGTTGATCATGACGCGCCGCACATACGCCTCCGGGTCGTCGGCCGCGCCCACCCTGCGCCAGGACGAGAAGGCCTGTTCGAGCGTGGACTGCGTCAGATCCTCGGCGGCGTGCTGCTCCCCCGTGAGCAGGAACGCCGTACGCAACAGCCGCGGCCAGCGGCCGGTCATGAAGCTCTGGAACTCCTCGCTCCGAGCCTGCTTACGATCCCCCATGAGCACCTCCTAGATATCAAAAGGAGTCCATGAGCCACCCGGATCGTTGCCTCACCCGCGAGAAGTCCCGGAACCTTCCGCGAACCGCCCCGCGAACCGCCCCGCGAACCCGCACGGCACAGCCCCGCACGGCACAGCCCCGCACGGGCCCCTCACCCCCGCGGCAGCCACACCCGTATCAGCGCCGCGCCGCCCAGCAGCAGCGCGGTGCTGGTGCGGAAGACCAGGACGTAGCCGTCCGTCAGCGCTTCGGCGCCCCCGCCGCCCGCCCCGGCCGCGGCGCCCGTGCCGGCCGCGGCGATCGTCGACATGACGGCGAGCCCCAGCGAACCGCCCATCGTGCGCGAGGTGTTGACGAGCCCCGCGACCAGTCCGGCCTCCCCCGGCTCCGCGCCGGACGTGGCCAGGGCGGCCAGCGGGGTGCCGGCCAGGCCCGCGCCGAGCATCATCAGGATGCCCGGGAGCATGATCCCGGTGACGTACGGGACGTGCGCGTTCATCGTCGACTGCCAGCCGAAGCCGGTCGCGGCCACCAGCGTGCCGCCCGCCGCCACCGTGCGCGCCCCGGCCGCTCTCATCAGCCGCGGCGCCAGCTTGGAGCCCGCGACCACCGCGAGGGAACTGGGCACCAGGGCGAGTCCGGCCTCCAGCGGCGTGTAACCGAGCACGTTCTGGGCGTACAGCGTCATGAAGTACCACATGCAGAACATGGCGGAGCCGGAGACGAACATCGCCGTGTTCGCCGACGCCACCGCACGCCGCCGCAACAGGCCGAGCGGCATCAGCGGGGCCGCCGTACGCGCCTCCACCAGCAGGAAGAGGCCGACGAGCGCCACCCCGGCGAGCAGCGGCACCAGGGTGGCCGCTGCGGTCCAGCCCCGCGCCTCGGTCTGCACGATGCCGTACGCGAGCGTCGCGAGACCCGCCGTGACCAGCAGCGCGCCCGGCAGGTCCAGCCGGCGGCGCTCCCCCGCGCGGCTCTCCTGGAGCCGGAGCGCGGAGGCCACCAGCAGCACGGCACCGACGGGCACGTTGATCAGCAGCACCCAGCGCCAGGACAGCAGGTCCACCAGCACCCCGCCGACGACGCCGCCCGCCGCTCCGCCGCCCGCGCCCACCGCCGTCCAGGACGCTATGGCCCGCGCCCGGGCGGCCCCCTCCGGCACGGCGGCCGTGACCAGCGTGAGCGTCGAGGGCGCGAGCACCGCCGCGCCCAGTCCCTGCACCGCCCGCGCGAGCAGCAGCTGCCAGCCGTCCTGGGCGAGGCCGCCTCCCAGCGAGGCCAGCGTGAACAGCCCGAGCCCGACGAGGAACATGCGCTTGCGGCCGTAGAGGTCTCCCGCCCGGCCGCCGAGGAGCATGAAGCCGGCGAAGGCGATGGCGTACGCGTTCACCACCCACTGCAGGCCGGACGCGCTCAGGCCGAGACCGGCGCGCATCGACGGCAGCGCCACGTTCACGACCGACACGTCGAGCACGACCAGGAACTGGCCGGCGCAGGCGAGGGCCACCACGAGCCAGGCGGCGGGTGCGGCGGGTCGGGACACTCGGGAGACATCGGCGGCTTCGAGCATGGGTGTCATGCTCTCAACCGGACGACGGTCCTTGCATCGGCTTTTCGCCCGACGGCGGACCGGTCCGGGGACCTACGCCCCACGCCGACCCGGCACGGCCCCGCACGGCCCCGCACCTGCCCCGAGCCGCCGCTCCGCCACTCGGCGCGGCCCCGCACGGACCCCTCCCCCAGCCCCCGCCCGGACCCTGATGACAGCTCAGTAACCCATGAAAAGGTCAAGGATTCATTAGGGACCCGAAGCAACGGAATAGTTGCCTGTGCATACGAGGTTTACCCAGCACTCATTCACGCGGGAGGCCTCACTCAATGACCCACACGACGACCGATCATCCCCCCTCGAAGGCGGCCGGGGCACTGGTCCCCGTGCTCGCCTTCGCGGGCATCGTGGTCGCGGTGATGCAGACGCTGCTCGTGCCGGTCATCAAGGACCTGCCGCAGCTGCTCGGCACCGCGCCCAGCAACGCCACCTGGGTCCTCACCTCGACACTCCTGTCCGGCGCCGTCGCCACCCCGATCATGGGCCGGCTCGGCGACCTGTACGGCAAGCGGCGCATGCTGATCCTCAGCCTCGCCGTGATGGTGGTCGGCGCCCTGGTCAGCGCGCTCACCAGCGACCTGCTCACCATGATCGTGGGCCGCACGCTCCAGGGCTTCGCCATGGGCGCGATCCCGCTGGGCATCGGTCTGATGCGGGACATGCTGCCCCGTGAGCGGCTCGGCTCGGCGATGGCCCTGATGAGCTCCTCCATCGGCGTCGGCGGCGGCCTCGCGCTGCCCGCCGCCGCCCTGGTCGCCGAGCACACGGACTGGCACGCCCTGTTCTACGGCGCCGCCGGCCTCGGTGTCGTGGCCATCCTCCTCACCCTCCTCGTCGTCCCCGAGTCCCCGATGCGCGCCGAGGGCTCCTTCGACCTGGTCGGCGCGCTCGGCCTGTCGGCCGGTCTGGTGCTGCTCCTGCTGCCCATCACCAAGGGCAGCGACTGGGGCTGGTCCTCCGGCACGACGCTCGGCCTGTTCGCCGCGGCCGTGGCCGTACTGCTCCTGTGGGGCCTGTACGAGCTGCGGGTCAAGGCGCCGCTGGTCGACCTGCGCACCACCGCGCGCCGCGAGGTGCTGCTCACCAACCTGGCCTCGATCATGGTCGGCGTCAGCTTCTACGTCGTCTCGCTCGTCCTGCCCCAGCTGCTCCAGCTGCCGAAGGCGACCGGGTACGGCCTCGGCCAGTCGATGGTCGTCGCGGGTCTGTGCGTGGCCCCGCTGGGCCTGACCATGATGTTCACGGCTCCGGTCTACGCCCGCCTGTCCGCCCGCTACGGCCCGCGGACCACCCTCATCATGGGCCTGGTGATCATCGCCGCCGGGTACGGCGGCGGCCTCGGACTGATGGACGCCGCCTGGCAGACGATCGTCACCTCGGTGGTGCTCGGCGCCGGCATCGGCCTCGCCTACTCCTCGCTGCCCGCGCTGATCGTCGGCGCGGTCCCGGCCTCCGAGACCAGCGCGGCCAACGGCCTCAACACGCTGATGCGGTCCATCGGCACCTCGGTGTCCAGCGCCGTCATCGGCATGGTGCTGGCCAACACGGCCGACCACGTGGGCGGCTTCGCCGTCCCCACCATGCACGGCTTCCGGGTCTCCTTCCTGATCGCCACGGCCGCCGTCGCGGTGGGCCTGGTGCTCGCGATATTCCTGCCCCGGGCGCCTCGTCCGGAGCAGCACGCCCAGCTGCGCGCGAGCAGTGAGGAGGACGCGGCGGTGGAGCGGGCCGAGGAGGTCCTGCGGGGCTTCCGCGGCCGGGTCCTGGACGCCGCCGGCACCCCGGTCGCGCGCGCCAAGGTCACCCTGATCGACCGCCGGGGACGCCAGGCGGGCGCCACGCTGTCCGAGGCGGACGGCACCTACGCCCTCGCGGTCCCGGCGGAGGGCCCCTACGTCCTCGCGGCCAGGGCCGCCGGCCACGGCCCGCTGGCCTCCTCGGCGACGCACGCCGGGGACGAGAGCGCGGTGGAACTGGATCTGTCGCTGCCCGGCGAGACGGTCACCGCGTAGCCCGCACCCCTCCCGCAGGCCCCCGCCCCGCACCCCCTGTCGTCCCTCGGCAGGGGGTGCGGCAGCATGGGGCGCCGGGAGAGCCGTACGACGTCACGGCCGGTCGCCGCGGTCACGGGCCGCGGGTGCCGGCGCCGGCGCCGCCGCGCGTCCCGGCCCGTCACGCCGTCACGACCGAGAGGACCCCCATGCCCGCGGCACCCAAGCCGGAGATCCTGGCCGCTTTCGAGGCGGCGAAGGGGTTCATGCCCGCCGACGAGGGACTGGCGTTGTACGCGGCGGCGGTGGAGGCGGGACGGCTCGGGCTGCCGCTGCTGGAGGTGGGGACGTACTGCGGGCGCTCCACGATCCTGCTCGCGGACGCCGCCCGCCAGGCCGGCGTCACCGCGCTGACCGTCGACCACCACCGCGGCAGCGAGGAGCAGCAGCCGGGCTGGGACTACCACGACCCCGAGACGGTGGACCCCGAGGTCGGCCTGATGGACACGCTGCCGGCGTTCCGGCGCACGCTGCACCGGGCCGGGCTGGAGGACCACGTGGTCGCGCTGGTCGGCCGTTCCCCGCAGGTCGCCGCGATCTGGAACTCCCCCGTCGCCCTCGTCTTCATCGACGGCGGCCACACCGACGAGCACGCCGGCGCCGACTACGAGGGCTGGGCCCCGCACGTCGCCGAGGGCGGACTGCTCGTCATCCACGACGTGTTCCCGCACCCCGAGGACGAGTTCACCGGGCAGGCCCCCTACCGGGTCTACCTGCGGGCCCTGGAGTCGGGCGCGTTCACGGAGGAGTCGGTGACGGGGTCGATGCGCGTGCTCCGGCGGACGGGCCGCGGCATCTAGGGGGCGTCTCCCCGATCTTCGTGGGTCCGCGACGCCCCCTAGGCCTGCCTTCCGGAGCGGGCCGGGCCGGGCCGGCCCTACGGCGTCTCGCGGCCCGCGACCCCGGCAGGACCCGGAAGACAGGTCCCGGGAGGTGTCTGCCGGGCGCGGGCGCGTCCCGCACGCTCCCCCGGCCCCAGGTGTGCGGCGGCCCCCGGCCGTGAAGCCGTCGGCCGCCGGTGTGGCCTGCGGGACGCGCCCGCGCCGCCGGCCGGTCATGCGCCCGTGCGCGGGCCGGCCGGCCGCTAGGGTGGCGTGGTGTCGTACGTAGGCCCTGACTTCGAGCCCCCGCAGTCGCGCCGCCCCCGGCGCGCCCCTCTGACCGTGGCGCTGATCGCGCTGGTGCCCGGCGTGCTGCTCGGGTGGGGGGTGTACGAGGCCGTGGGCGGCGGCTCGGGGGATCCGGGCGCCGCGGGTTCCGCGGGCTCCGCGTCGACGCTGTCCCGCACGCGGTCGCCGGGAGCCGAACCGCGGGACACCTCGGCCGCTCCGCACGACGACGGCAAGAAGCCCGGCGGCCCGGCGACCGCCTCCGGATCCGCGACCGCTTCCGGTCCGGTGAACGCGTCCGGACCGCTCAAGGGCAAGGTCGTCGTCATCGACCCGGGGCACAACCCGGGGAACTTCCGGCACACGGCCGAGATCGCCCGCCAGGTGGACGTCGGCAACGGCCACAAGGAGTGCGACACCACCGGCACGTCCACCAACTCCGGTTACGCCGAGGCGCGGTTCACCCTCGACGTCGCCCACCGGCTGCGCACCCTGCTGGAGAAGCAGGGGGTGACGGTGAAGCTGACCCACGACGCGGACAGCCCGGCCTGGGGTCCGTGCGTGAACGAGCGGGCCCGCATCGGCAACACCGCGCGCGCGGACGCCGCGATCTCCATCCACGCCGACGGATCGGCGGAGGGAAACCGGGGCTTCCACGTGATCCTGCCGGGCTCGGTGCACGCCGGCGGCGCCGACACCCGCCCGATCGTCGGTCCGTCCCGCGATCTCGGGACGCGCATCGCGGGCTACTTCGTCAGCGCCACGGGGGAACCGCCCTCCAACTACCTCGGCGGCGGCACCGGTATCGTCACGCGGACGGACCTGGGTGGTCTCAATCTGTCAACGGTTCCCAAGGTGTTCATCGAGTGCGGCAACATGCGCGATACGAAGGACTCGGCACGACTGACCGACGGGGCCTGGCGGCAGAAGGCGGCGCAGGGAATGTCTGAGGGAATCGTGAGTTTCCTGCACGAGTCGTGACCGGCGTGGACAACCGACCGGACAGTCGGATCTTACGAACGATACTGTCTGTGCGACGACGAGACGACCTACGAAGGACCTGAAGTGAATATCCGCTCCCTCACTAGAGGCGACGGCGTGGTGATCGGGGCAGCGGTGTTGCTGTTCATCGCGTCGTTCTTCGACAACTACTCGTACGACGTGGCCGGTGCCGGCGACATCGACATGCCGAACCTCTGGGAGAGCGGCCCGGTCCTGCTCGGTGTCGTCCTCGCGGGCATCATCGGCGCGGCCCTCGTCGTCGTCAGCCGTGCGCTCCCGCAGCAGCGCAAGGTCGCGGGTCTGGACATCGGCCAGTTCGGCGCGGCCTTCGCGGTGTTCGCCGCCTGGAGCGCCCTCGGCAACGTCATCGACCCCTTCGGCGGCGCGAACAACGTCGGCGGCGGCTCCGGTGACGGTCCGAGCGCCGGCACGGGTCTGATCCTGGCCCTGGTCGCCACCCTGCTGATGGCGGCCGGCGCGATCGCCGGCCCGCTCGTCCCGGCCCTCCAGGCCGCGCTGCTCCCGGCCCCCAAGCCGGTCGCCCCGCAGCCGTACGGCGCCCAGCCGCCCACGGGTTACGGCTACCCGGGCGCCCAGCCCCAGCAGCCGTACGGTGCCCAGCCGCAGCAGGGCCAGCCGTTCGGCCAGCCGGCCGCGCAGGGTGTTCCGGCGCAGCAGCCGGCCGCCGCGGAGTTCTCGCCCTTCTGGTTCGCCGTGCCGATGACCCGTCCGCTGTTCGCGGAGGACGGCTCGCCGAGCCCGATCGCCGAGCTGGCGCCCGGCACCTGGTACCTGGCGGTCGAGCAGCGTGGCGCCGCGCTGGTGGCCCAGACGCAGGACGGCCGCCGCGGCATCCTTCAGGACACCTCGGGGATCCAGCGCGGCTGAGCCGCCGGACCACCGCACGACGGCCCCTCGCCCTCACGGGCGGGGGGCCGTCGTCGTCGGGCAGGCCGTCCCGTACAGCGGCTGACGTGGCGTCAACTCCACTGCGGGGATGCGGATTCCTAGCCCTTGGTGAGCTGAGAGGCCGACGGGACCTGGTTGTTGACCGGGGCACCCGCGCTCTTACCGGCGTCCTTCACCTGGTTGATGATGCTGTCGAAGGAACCGATCGCACCCTCGTCGCCCTTGCGCAGCTTGGACGGCAGGTTCTTCAGCGAGTCGATCCCGGCGGTCAGCGGCGCGAGGGCCTTGGACAGGAGCGGATCGCCCTGGGCGTTGCGCTGGGCGGCCTTGAGCCTGTTGTAGGCGAAGGCACCGGCGACGGCGGCCTTCACCAGGGCCAGCCTGCGGCCGTGGGCGCCCTTCTTGAACTTGCCGTCCTTCCAGGGCTTCACGATCCACTGGTAGGTCGCGCCGGCGGCGAGACCCGCGTTCGCCACGAATCTGGTCTTGGCGAACTTCTGGCGTTCGGCGGACGTACTCGGACTTGGCGTGGCCGCGGCGGCGGCCGCCGCGACCTCCTTCGTGCTGGTCTTCTCGCTGCTGCCGCAGGCCGTGGTACCGGCCAGCAGGGCGCAGCACACGGTGAGCGCCACACAGAGGCGCCGTATCGGAACGGGCACGGGGTCCTCCGGACGTGTCTCCCCGAGCGGGTTGCTTCCTACGGCAGGCTCACCCAGCGGGACGCGTTGCGCCACTCGGGCGATACCGGGAAAGCGCCCGGGAAGCCGTGCGTACCTGCTGTGACGTGCGGTTTCGCCGGGATGAGGCGGCTCGCGCGCAAGCCCCGCCGCGGACACCTCGCTCGCGTACGCCGGAGGGCTGTGCACAGGCCCGATCCGTCGGCATGCGCACAGCCCGGTCCGTCGGTACGCGCACAGCCCGATCCGTCGGCATGCGCACGGCCCGATGCGTCGGGCCGTGCACACACCCGTGCGGTGGGGCGGTCAGGCGCAGCAGTCCGGGTCGAGCCCGGCCGGCAGGTGCTCACCGCCGAAGACCGCGCACGTGGCGTCGTGGCCGCCGAGGGCGGCGACGGCGAGCAGGAGGGAGCCCGCGGTCCAGGTGGTGAGTTCGCGGGGCCACACGACCTCGTCCTCGAACTCGTAACCGGTCCAGTACAGCCCGGAGTCCGGGTCGCGCAGATGCTGGATGGACTGGAGAATCTCCAGGGAGCGGTCGGACTCGCCCATCGCCCACAGTGCCAGCGCGAGCTCGCTGGACTCGCCGCCGGTCACCCAGGGGTTGGGGACGACGCAGCGCACGCCGAGGCCGGGGACGACGAAGCGGTCCCAGTCCGCCTCGATGCGGGCCTTGGCCTCCGCTCCGGTCAGCGCGCCGCCGAGGACCGGGTAGTACCAGTCCATCGAGTAGCGGTCCTTGTCCAGGAAGCGCTCGGGATGCCGGCGGATCGCGTGGCGCAGCGCGCCGGCGGCCAACTCCCAGTCCGGCTGGGTCTCTTCACGCTGGTCGGCGATGGCGAGCGCGCAGCGCAGGGCGTGGTGGACGGACGAACTGCCGGTGAGCAGGGCGTCCGTGGCGGGCGTTCCGTCGTCGTCGCGGCGCCAGCCGATCTGGCCGCCGGGCTGCTGGAGTCCGAGCACCCATTCGACCGCCGCGTAGACGGTGGGCCACATGCGGTCCAGGAACGTGTCGTCCCCGGTGGACAGGTAGTGGTGCCAGACGCCGACGGCTATGTAGGCGGTGAAGTTGGACTCGCGGGCGCGGTCGGTGACGTCGTCGTGGGCGCCGTCGGCGTAGGCCGCGTACCAGGAGCCGTCGGGGTTCTGGTGGGTGGCGAGCCAGTCGTAGGCCCGTTCCGCCGCCTCGTGCTCGCCGGCCGCGTCCAGGGCCATGGCGGCCTCGGTGTGGTCCCAGGGGTCGAGGTGGTGGCCGCGGAACCAGGGGATCGCGCCGTCCTCACGCTGGTGCGCCAGGATGCCGCGCACGGTCGCGGCGGCCTGCTCGGCGGTGAGGACCCCGGGCAGGACGAGGTGGTCTGTCCGGGGAGTCGTCACTTGGCGGCCGCCTCGGGGGCGGCGGGGACAGCGGAGTCGGCGGGGGCGGCGGCCGCGCGCGGCAGGTGGGGCTTGGTCGCGTAGGCCACGAAGCTCTTGCCGATCAGCGGGTTCAGCGCCTGCTCGGCGACCCGGGTCGCGAGCGGCTTCTTCATGATGTCCCAGACCAGCAGCTTGTGGTACGCCCGCACGGGCAGCGCCTTGTCGTTGTCGACACCGAAGGCGCACTTCAGCCACCAGTACGGCGAGTGCAGCGCGTGCGCGTGGTGCGTGCCGTACGGCTTCAGGCCCGCCTGGCGGATCTTCGCGAGGAGTTCGTCCGCCTTGTAGATGCGGATGTGGCCGCCCTCGACCTCGTGGTAGGCGTCGGACAGCGACCAGCAGACCTTCTCCGGGCCGTAGCGCGGCACGGTGATGGCGATCCGGCCGCCGGGCCTGAGCACCCGGACCATCTCGGCGAGCACGCCCTTGTCGTCGGGGATGTGCTCCATCACCTCGGAGATGATGACGACGTCGAAGGACTCGTCGGGGAAGGGCAGCGCGAGGGCGTCACCCTCCATGGCGGTGGCGGTGGCACCCTCGGGCGCCTCCCCGGCCTCCTTCATCGCCGCGAACCACTTGGCGACCTCGCGGATCTCCTCGGCGTTCTGGTCCAGCGCCACGACCTGCGCGCCACGCCGGTAGCACTCGAAGGCGTGTCGCCCGGCCCCGCAGCCGAGGTCCAGTACACGGTCGCCGGGGGCGAGCGGGAACCGGGAGAAGTCGACGGTCAGCACGTGGCCCTGCTTTCGGAGGAGATGCCTGCAACACTTGCCGGGGCCGCGGCGCGGCCGGCGTCGCGAGCCGCGCCGGGGTTCCCCCCGTGCGGACGCGCCGGAGCGGGGGTACGGGCGATGGCCTCGCGGTAACGGGCCACGGTGCCCTCCGCCGCGCGGGCCCAGGTGAAGTGCCGCAGCACCCGTTCGCGGCCCGCCGCGCCGAGGCGCGCGCGCAGCTCGCGGTCCCCGAGCAGCCGGCTGAGCCCCGCGGCCAGCGCGCCGGCGTCGCCGGGCGGTACGGCGAGGCAGGTCTCCCCGTCACGCCCCGCGACCTCGGGGATCGCGCCGCCGGTGGTGGCGACCAGCGGGGTGGCGGTGGCCATCGCCTCGGCGGCGGGCAGCGAGAAGCCCTCGTAGAGCGAGGGGACGCAGGCGACCTCGGCCGAACGGATCAGGTCCACCAGCTCGGCGTCGGAGATGCCCTTGACGAAGTCGACGGCGCCTTCGAGGCCGTAGCGCTCGACCGCCTGGGCGACGGGCCCCTCCTCGGGGCGCTTGCCGACGACGACGAGGTGGGCGTCGGGGTGTTCGGTGCGGACCTTGGCGAGCGCCTCGACGAGGAAGACGAGGCCCTTGAGCGGCACGTCGGCGCTGGAGGTGGTGACGATCCGGCCGGGCACCTCGGCGACCGCGGGGTCCGGCGCGAAGAGGTTGGTGTCGGCGCCGATGTGGACGACGTGGACGCGGTCCTCGCGGACACCGAGGTGGTCGACGATCTCCTGGCGGGAGCTGCCGGAGACGGTGAGGACGGAGGGCAGGCGGCGCGACACGCGCTTCTGCATCCGGGTGAACGCGTACCAGCGGCGCACCGACCACTGCCGCTGCCGGGTCTCGGCGGCGTCCAGCTCCAGCTGCCGGTCGACGGTGATGGGGTGGTGGATCGTGGTGACCAGAGGGGCGCCGATGTCGCCGAGCAGGCCGTAGCCGAGGGTCTGGTTGTCGTGCACGATGTCGAACTCGCCGCGCCGGGCGCGCAGATGGCGGCGGGCACGCAGGGAGAACGTCAGCGGCTCGGGGAAGCCGCCGGTCCACATGGTGGCGACCTCCAGCGCGTCGATCCAGTCGCGGTACTCGTCCCGCCCGGGGGTGCGGAAGGGGTCGGGCTGGCGGTAGAGGTCGAGGCTGGGCAGCTCGGTGAGGGTCAGCCGGCCGCCGTGGCCGCCGAACCCGCCGTCACCGTCCAGTACGGGGTACGGCTGGGAGCCGATGACCTCCACCCGGTGCCCGAGGCGCGCGAGCTCGCGCGAGAGGTGCCGTACGTAGACACCCTGGCCGCCGCAGAACGGGTTCCCTTTGTAGGTGAGGAGCGCGATGTCGAGCGGACGTTCTCCGTCGGCGGCGAGGTCCTGCCGGGGACCCGCCTGACTGGCCTCAGCGGTCACTCCGGGCCCCCTTCTGCCTGCACTGCCCCGCGACACTACGCCGGGACGTTAATCTAGAACAAGTTTCAGACTTGATCGTTCAAGAGGCTCTGAATCTACCGGCAGGTAGGGGCACAGCGGGCAATGGATCAGGTGATTCACGCCACGGCACGCGCCCCCGCGCGCCGGTCCGGTCACCTGCTCTGCAGAAGCCCTCACCGACTGTCACGGAACGGGACCCATGACTGCGCGACCCAAGGCGGAACCCAGCGGCGGCCGGCCTCCCACGGCGCCGCTCACCGAGCGTCAGGAGGCCCGGCGCCGGCGGATCCTGCACGCGAGCGCGCGGCTGGCCTGCCAGGGCGGCTTCGACGCCGTGCAGATGCGCGAGGTCGCGGAGTCCTCGCAGGTGGCCCTCGGCACGCTGTACCGCTACTTCCCGTCCAAGGTGCATCTGCTGGTGGCCACCATGCAGGACCAGCTGGAGCGCCTGCACGCCACGCTGCGCCGCAGACCCCCCACGGGCGAACTCCCCTCCGAGCGGGTCGCCGAGACCCTGACGCGCGCCTTCCGTTCCCTCCAGCGCGATCCGCGGCTGGCCGACGCGATGCTCCGCGCCCTCACCTTCGCCGACCGCGGTGTCGCCGCCGAGGTCGACGAGGTCTCCCGCCGCACCACGGAGATCATCCTGGACGCGACGGGCCTGACCGACCCGACCCCCGGTCAGCTCTCCGCCGTCCGCGTCATCGAACACACCTGGCACGCGGCCCTCATCGCGTGGCTCTCCGGCCGCGCCTCGGCCAGCCAGGTCAGCACCGACATCCGAACAGCCTGCCGCCTCCTCGACCTCCCGGACCCGGCCGCCCCTGCCGGACCCGCCGCCGATGACTCCCCCGCCGTGCTGTGACAGGGGTGTGACGGGAGCGACTTGTTCTCGGTGAGTGCGATAGCGATGATGACGCCATGTCCGAACACGTGGACGGGGCGATCGATGCGCCGCACCAGAAGACTCCGAGGTCACGGCTCGCCGACTACGCGGAGATGACGGTCCCTTCGCAGGAGCAAGCGACGTTCTCTCCGATGGAGGCGGTAGCCGCGTCGACCGGGCAGCGGGAAGCGGCGCCACCGGCCGGCACGGCCGCGCCTGTCCCACCGCCCGCCGAGGATCCCGGTGTCCGGGCGCGCAGGAGGGAGTTCGCGGCGCTGCTCGGCGAGTTCCGCCGCACGGCTGTCCTGGTGCCGCTGGGCGACGGCTCTGTCCCGGTCGGGGAACGCGGTCTGCTGACGGCCGACGTGGACGGGATCCGTTTCATCCTGGCCTTCTCCGACGAGCAGGCGCTGGCCCGTTACGCCGTGGCACGTGGCGATGTGGCGCGCGAGTGGACGTATCAGACGGTTCTCGGCGCGCGGCTGCTGGATGTGGCGGTACCCGCGGCCGGGGTGCCGTGCGGGGTGGCGCTGGACTGCGCGGACGGCGAGGAGGGGATGGTGTTCCCTCCGGTGGTGGGGATCGTGCCCGACGAGGTGGCGCTGGACCACGACGAGAACGGTGACCCGGAGGCTGCGGCATGAGTGGTGGCGGGGGCAAGGACCTGAAGGCCGAGGGGCTGGGTCTGATCGCGAAGGGCCTGACCGAGGCGCTGGGTGAGTTGAAGGAACTCGGGATGGTCGGTGAGGCCGGGGCCGGGCGCGGTTTCGGTGACCTCGCGCTGTCCGGTCTGGAACTGGGCCACGAGGGGCTGACGGGCGAGTTCACGTCGTTCTGCGAGCGCTGGGAGTGGGGAGTGCGGTCGCTGATCGTCGAGGGCAACGGGTTCGCGGTGAAGACGGGCCTGTCGGCGGGGACCTACTACGAGACCGAGCAGTACGTGGAAGGCAGTTTCAAGGTCGTGGAGAACGCGGCGATCGGCAATCCGTACGCGTCCGAGGAGGACGTGGAGAAGATGGGCTGGGGGGACATCGCCACGTCCGGCGCGTACGGCGGCGTGGACTACAGCAAGGAGTCCATGGACCAGGCGCTGGACAACAGCGAGCAGGGCTGGAAGGACGCCGGCCGGGACGTGATGACCTCGCACACGATCGGACCGCTGCCCGGCATGGATCCGCAGGACCTGCACGACGCGTTCGGTGTCTCGGACAAGCAGTACGACCAGTATCTCGACGACACCTTCGGCCCCTCCCCCGAAGAACGCGCCAAGGCGGCCGAGCAGCAGGGCGGTGAGGGCTGATGGGTCTCGGGGACATCACCAACTCGCTGCTGGGCAAGGGCGAGGACCTCTACGACGCGGGCAAGAAGAAGCTCGGCGAGGCCGTGGACTGGGGCACCGACCAACTGGGCGAGGGCCTGGACAAGGTCGGTGCGCACGACTGGGCGGACGGCGTGGAGGACTGGGGCGACGAGGTCGCCTCCGACCTGGGCGCCACCCCCGGCGAGCAACAGCTCGGCCGGACCGAGGAGCCGAACGAACTCGTGCACGGCGACCCGGCGAAGATCCGGGAGAGCGCCAAGCACCTGCGGGACTTCAACGGCGCATTCGAAAAGGTGAGTTCGGGGCTGAAGAAGGTCGACTCATCCGGATGGGTGGGCGAGGGCGGCAACACGTTCCGGGAGAAGCTCGGCGTCCACCCCTTGAAGTGGGCGCAGGCGGCACAGGCGTGCGAGTCGGCGGCCGGGGCGCTGGAGTCGTTCGCGGACACCGTGAAGTGGGCGCAAGGGCAGGCCAAGGAAGCCGTCGAGCTCTACAAGAAGGGCGTGAAGGCGTCCAAGGACGCGGCCGACGCCTACAACCGGAAAGCCGACGCCTACAACGCCAGGATCAAGGCGGACGAGGATCCGGGACCGAAGCCGGAGCCCTTCCACGATCCCGGCAAGGCCGACATCAAAGCGGCCGCGCAGAAACTCGCCGAGGCCCGTAAACAGCGCAACACCGCCGGCTCCGAAGCCCAGGGCAAGGTCAGGGCGGCTCTCGCCCACGCCCCGGCAGAACCCCCGCCGCTGTCCCGTATCCGCGACGACCTCACCGACGGCTACCAGGCCTACAACACCGAACTCACCCACGTCGTGGGCGGCGCCCTGAAGGGCACCGCGGGCCTCCTGAACTTCGCCCGCGGCCTGAACCCCACCGACCCCTACAACCTCACCCACCCGGCCGCCTATGTGCAGAACGTCAGCATGACGCTCTCCGGCCTGGTCTCCACCGCCGCCCATCCCGAACGGGTCGTCCAGGCCGCCGTCGACGGCTTCGAGAAGGACCCCTCCGAGTTCGTCGGCCGCCTCATCCCCGAACTCATCGGCACCAAGGGCGCGGGCCTGGCCCGCGGCGGACTGCGGCTGGCGCTGAAGGAGGGGGCCGAGGGCGTCGCGGAACAGGGACTGCGCAAGACCGCGCGGGAGGCCGTGGAAGAGGGCGCGGACGATGTCGCACGGCGTCCCGGCGAGAAGGTCTGCGCGAAGGACCCCGTCGACGTCGCCACCGGCAGGATGGTGCTCCCGGCGACCGATGTGTCCCTTCCGGGGCAGTTGCCCCTCACCTTCAGGCGGCAGTTCGAGTCGTCGTACCGGCTGGGCGGCTGGTTCGGACCTGCTTGGTCCTCGACGCTCGACCAGCGCCTGGAAATCGACACGGAGGGAGTCGTCTTCGTCGGCGAGGACGGCGTGACACTCGCCTACCCGCACCCGGCCCCCGGCGTACCGACGCTGCCCAGTCACGGTGCGCGCTGGCCCTTGGACCGGGTGGACGGCGGTTACACCCTCACCGATCCGGAGTCCGGCCGCGTACGGCACTTCGCCGACCGCTCCGAAACCCTGGCGGTGCTGGAGCAGCTCGACGACCGCAATGGCAACTGGATCGCGTTCGAGCACGACGCGGAGGGTGCGCCCCGCGCGCTGACGCACTGCGGTGGCTACCGCCTGCTCATATCGACGTCGGACGACCGCGTCACCGCACTGCGCCTGGCCGGCGCGGCCCCGGACGGCACCGACCAGGAACTGCTCCGCTACGGCTACACCGACGGCCACCTCACCGAGGTAACCAACTCCTCCGGCCTCCCGACCCGCTTCGGCTACGACGATCTCGGCCGCATCACGTCCTGGACGGACACCAACGACAGCCACTTCACGTACGTCTACGACGACCAGGACCGCTGTACCTGGCAGTCCGGCGTCGCGGGCCACCTGCGGTCGGCCTTCGCCTACAGCTCCGCGGACCCGGACACCGGCGAGTCCACCACGACGATCACGGACTCGCTGGGCCACCGCACCACCTACCTGACCAACCGGCACTGCCAGGTCATCGCCGAGACGGACGCCCTGGGCGCGGTCACCCACTACCGGCGCGACCGCTTCAACCGCCTGCTCTCCGAGACGGACCCGCTGGGCCGTGTGACGACGTTCGCGTACGACACGGCGGGCAACCTGACGTGTGTCGTACGCCCGGACGGCCGTGAGGCGAGGGCGGAGTACAACGGTCTCGGCCTGCCCGTGAAGGTGGTGAACCCGGACGGGACGGTGATCCGTCAGGCGTACGACGTCCATGGCAACCGCACATCGGTGACTGACTCGGCCGGCCGGACCACGCACTTCACCTACACCGAGGCCGGTCACCTGGCCTCCGTGACGGACTCCCTCGGCCACACGACGCGGGTGGCGTCCGACCGATCCGGTCTCCCCCTGGAGATCACGGACCCGCTGGGCGCCGTGACCCGCTACGGACGGGACGCCTTCGGCCGCCCGGTCACGGTCACCGACCCGGCCGGCGCGACCACGCGTTCGGAATGGACAGTCGAGGGTCATCTGGCCCGGCGCACGGCCCCCGATGGCACGACCGAGGTCTGGACGCACGACGGCGAGGGCAACTGCACGACGTACACCGACCAGCTCGGTGGCGTCTCCCGTCTCGAATACACCCACTTCGACCTGCTCGCCGCCCGCACCGGCCCGGACGGCGTGCGCTACGAGTTCGCCCACGACACCGAGCTGCGGCTGACGGAGGTGACCAACCCCCTAGGTCTGAAGTGGAGCTACGAGTACGACGCGGACGGACGTCTGGTCACGGAAACGGACTTCGACCACCACAGCCTGACCTACACCTACGACGCGGCCGGACGCCAGACCGGTCGTACCAACGCAGTCGGGGAAACGACCCTCTTCGAACGTGACGAACTGGGCCGGACGATCCGCAAGGACGCGGCCGGACAGGTCACCACCTACGCCTACGACCTGACCGGCCAACTGGCCCGCGCGACCGGACCCGACGGTTCCACCCTCACCCTCCTGCGCGACCGTCACGGCCACCTGCGCTCGGAAACGGTCGACGGTCGCACCCAGACGTACACCTACGACGCGCTGGGCCGCCGCACCGGCCGCACGACCCCCACCGGTGCCACCACCATCTGGTCGTACGACGCCGCCGGGCGGCGCACCAGCATGGTCGCCTCGGGCCGCACCATCGACTTCGCCTACGACGAGACAGGCCGCGAACAAAGCCGACGCGTCGGCGGAACCGTCGCCTTGGAGCACACCTTCGACTCCATGGGGCGCCTGACGACCCAGTCGGTGACCGGGGCCGGGGGTCACACCGTCCAGCAGCGGTCCTACACCTACCGCGCCGACGGCAACGTGATCGGCATCGACGACCACCTCTCCGGTGTCCGTCGGTTCGATCTGGACGCCACGGGACGGGTCACGGCCGTGCACGCGGCCGACTGGACCGAGGCCTACGCCTACGACAAGGCGGGAAACCAGACCCAGGCGGTGTGGCCGGCCGGTCACCCGGGTCAGGAAGCGGTCGGCAGCCGCGACTACGCCGGCACTCGCATCATCCGGGCCGGAGAGGTCCGGTACGAACACGACGCCCTCGGCCGCATCACTCTCCGCCAGAAGCCTCGTCTGTCCCGCAAACCGGACACCTGGCGTTACGAGTGGGGTACCGAGGACCGCCTGATGTCAGTGGTGACGCCCGACGGCACCCGCTGGCGCTACACCTACGACCCTCTGGGCCGCCGCACGGCGAAACTCCGCCTCGCGGCCGACGGCGAGACCGTCGTGGAGCGGGTCGACTTCACCTGGGACGGCACCGACCTCTGCGAACAGACGACGATCTCGGCAGAGCTGGCAGGTCCCGTCACTCTCACCTGGGACCACCAAGGCCGACGCCCTGTGGCCCAGACGGAACGCATCACCCCTGCCGGCGCTCCTCAGGACGAGATCGACTCACGCTTCTTCGCCATCGTCACCGATCTCGTGGGAACTCCCTCGGAACTCCTCGACGAGCAGGGCGAGATCGCCTGGCGAACCCGCAGCACCCTGTGGGGGACGACGGCGTGGGCGACCCGGAGCACCGCCTACACACCTCTGCGCTTCCCAGGTCAGTATTACGACCCCGAAACGGGGCTGCACTACAACTATTTTCGCCATTACGATCCCGAGACGGCCCGGTACCTCACCGACGACCCTCTCGGTCTCGTTCCCGCGCCGAATCCGGCGGGCTACGTCGACAATCCGCATACTTGGACTGACCCCCTCGGCCTTTCCCCCTGCACCGAGCCTCCGTCCCACAAGTATTCGAGCAGTCGAAATTCCGCCTTCCGGGAGGCGAAACGCGACCTGGACATCCCCGTGTCGCAACACCCCGACGAAATCAATCGAGTCCCGATGACGGATCGAACCGGCCACCAGATCATGGACGATTCAGGGAAACCTGTCATGACACGCGAATACGTTTACACGCGAAGCGACGGCAGCAAGGTAATCATCCAGGATCATTCCTACGGTCACGACTTCCGCGAAGGCGGCGTCGGCAACCAAGGGCGCCATTTCAATGTCCGCCCGTCCGAGAACCCTCGAACTGGTAAAGTCCCCGGAACAGCCCAGCATTACGAGTACTGAAGCAGAAGGAAAGAAAGAAGATCGCCATGTCGTGGATTTCACTGCTGCACAATCCGGAGGGGATTTCGGCGGTCTACCAAGGAGATCCGCCAGCTCTCTCGGACGTCCGGGTGAGAGAGGTGACCCTGCACGAGGACGGGCCGGTTCTGAGGATGCGCGTCGACCTTCCTCGTTACCCGTCCATGCCACCGCGCAAGTGGACCGCGCAGGGTTTCAACACCGTGCAGATCGAGATCTCCTTCAGCGGTCTGCGCACGGTCACGCTGGAAGGGTTCGGCAGCGAAGTGACAGCAAGCATCTCCCTCTCGGGGGACGACGGGGTCCACGTCGACGTCAGATCGCCCGAGATGCGCATCGAGGCCGTCTCCGACACCGCCCACATCTCGCAGTTGACCGCATACGCCGATACGGCGAAGTGACGACGGGCCCCGAGGGCGGGCCGGGAGCCGTCCTGCGGCGTGACCCCCGTCACCGAGGCCCTGTGCCGACGGCCACTCCCCCGCCCCGTGTCGGCTGCCGGTAAAGTGGCCGGGTCGTCATCACACTCGTACGGGGGAAAGCCGGTGCAATTCCGGCGCTGACCCGCAACCGTGATCCTCCCTGCCGGGCGGTGAGCCGGAATGCCTCGCACAGGACGTTGAACGGCTCGTGTGTGCGGCGCCCGCCGTGCACGACACCGTCGAGGTATACGGAGTCGAGCCGCCCGGGTCTCCCGTGCGCTGCCCGGCTCCCCGCAGGAGAGGCAGTCGCCGACCATGAACGTCCGCCGCAGTGCCGCGGCTCTCGCCGCCCTAGGCGTGCTGGCCGCCGCCGCCCCCGCCATGGCCGCCGACCCGTCGCCGTCCGCGCCCCCGAAGGTGACGGTCCCGGCCGCGCTGTTCGGCAAGACCGACCCGACGTACGACGGTGTGTGGCGCCAGTCGCTGTCCCTGATCGCCCAGCACACCGCGGGCGAGCGCCCCGCGGCCTCGGCCGTGAGCTGGCTGGCCGCGCAGCAGTGCGCCGACGGCGGCTTCGCCGCGTTCCGCGCGGACCCGGCCAAGGCCTGCGGCGGCAAGGCCGGTGCCCAGCCGGACACCAACAGCACCGCCGCCGCCGTACAGGCCCTCAAGGCGGTCGGCGGACACGACGACGCGGTCCGCAAGAGCGTCACCTGGCTGAAGTCGGTCCAGGACAAGGACGGCGGCTGGGGCTACATGGCGGGCGGCCCGAGCGACACCAACTCCACCTCGGTGGTCGTCGGCGCGCTCGCCGCCGCCGGTGAGGACACCGCCGGTCTGCGCGCCCAGGGCAGGACCCCGCTCGACGCGCTGGCCTCCCTGGCGCTGCCCTGCTCCGCGGACGGCGGCGGCTCCTTCGCCTACCAGCCCGACAAGAAGGGCAAGCTGGCCGCCAACGCGGACGCGACCGCGGCCGGCGTGCTCGGCGCCCTCGGCAAGGGCTTCGTCGTGGAGCCCGGCAAGGCCCACGGCAAGGCTCCCGCCTGCGCCTCCGGCAAGCCGACCGCGCAGTTGCTGGCCGGCAACGCCTCCGCCTACCTGGCCGGTGCCGTCGCCAAGAGCGGCCACCTGATGTCGGTCATGCCCGGCGCCACCGACCAGCCCGACTTCGGCAACACCGCCGACACGGTCGTCGCGCTCGCCGCGGACGGCCGGACCGGGGAGGCCAGGAAGCCGTACGCCTGGCTGGAGAAGAACGCGACCGCCTGGGCGGCGCAGAGCGGCCCGGCCGCCTACGCCCAGCTGATCCTCAGCTCCCACGCGCTGGGCGAGTCTCCGCGCGACTTCGCCGGCACCGACCTCGTGAAGGCGCTCGACAAGCTGGGCCCGGCCCCGCAGAAGGCGGCGAAGGCCGGCGGCCACGAGGAGAAGTCCGCGAAGAAGTCCTCCAGCACGAGCGTGTGGTGGATCGTCGGCGTCGGCCTGGTCTTCGGCATCGGCATCGGCTTCCTGCTCAGCGGCCGCAAGAAGCGGCAGCCGTGACCGCCGTCCGCCGTGCCGCGACCCTGCTGGTCGCCGCGTTCGCCCTCGTGGCCGGCGCCGCCCAGGCGCACGCCACCGGCTACCGCTACTGGTCCTTCTGGGAGCGGACCGGCGGGCACTGGACCTACGCCACGCAGGGGCCGTCGACCGACAGTCCCGACGACGGCGCCGTCCAGGGCTTCCGGTTCGCGGTCAGCGCGGACTCCGCGGACGCGACCCGGCCGCGCGGCACGGCGGACTTCGGCACCATCTGCGCGGGCACGCCCGCGAAGCCGGGGACGAAGCGGATCGCCCTGGTCATCGACTTCGGCACCCCCGCGGACGCCCCGTCCGGCGAGACGCCGCCCGGGGCGCGCACGGCCTGTGCCCGTGTCGCCCCCGGGGCGAGCACGGCCGCTGCCCTGGCCACGGTCGCCAAGCCGCTGCGCTACGACACCAACGCCCTGCTCTGCGCCATCTCCGGCTATCCGCACCAGGGCTGCGGCGAGCAGGTCTCCGGGAACGGCTCCGGCAAGAACGGCGCGCAGGAGCAGAAGAAGGCTCAGCAGGCGGAGAAGCCTGGGGAGAAGGACGCGGACGGCGGGCCCTCCCTCGGCCTGCCGGTCGGCGTGGGCGTCGTCGCGGTGCTGGCCGGAGCGGCGGTGTGGCAGGCCCGGCGGCGCCGGAATGCCTAGCGCCGGCGAGAGCGCACCCCACCGGCGGCCCACGGTCCTGCGCCTGCGCCCGGGTGCGGGTGGGAGCACGGGTGCGGGTGCGAGCCCGGGTGCGGGTGCGAGCCCGGGTGCGGGGCTGTTCCGGTCGACGGCGGAATCCGCCGCGCCTCCGGTGCCCGCCGGGAGCACCGGCCCCGTCCCACCCGCGGCCCCGCGCCTGCGCGTTGGGAGCCAGGGCGAGGCACCCGGGCCGGGGGAGGCGACTCGCCCGGGTGAGGCACCTGGCACGAAGGACGTGCCGCACCGCTTCGACCGCGCGACCACAACCGCCTCGCGCGAGCACGCCGGGAGCTCGGGCAACGGGTCCCGGCGCCGCGGTCGCGCGGACATACCCGCGCCGCGCCCCGCCCTCCGGCGCCGGGCGGAGCTTCATCCCGGTGCCTGGTGGCTGTGGGCCCTCGGTCTCGGCACCGCCGCCACCCGGACCACCAACCCCCTCCTCCTCGGCCTGCTCATGGCCTCGGCCGGATACGTGGTGGCCACCCACCGTTCCACCGCCCCCTGGGCGCGCTCCTACGCCGCCTTCGCCAAGCTGGCCTTCGCCGTACTGCTCGTCCGGATCGCCTTCACGGTGGTCCTGGGCTCCCCGATCCCCGGCACGCACGTCCTCCTCACCCTCCCCGAGGTCCCGCTGCCGCACTGGGCGCAGGGCATCCGCCTGGGCGGCGAGGTCACCGCGGAGGCGCTGCTGTTCTCCGCGTACAACGGCCTCAAGCTGGCCGCCCTCCTCATCTGTGTCGGCGCCGCCAACGCCCTCGCCTCCCCGGCCCGCCTGCTGAAGTCCCTGCCCGGCGCCCTCTACGAGGCGGGCGTCGCCGTGGTCGTCGCGCTCACCTTCGCGCCGTATCTCATCGCCGACGTCCAGCGTCTGCGGGCCGCCCGCCGGCTGCGCGGGCGCCCGGACCGGGGCGTACGGGGACTGCTCCAGGTCGGGCTGCCGGTCCTGGAGGGCGCCCTGGAACGCTCGGTGGCGCTCGCCGCCGCGATGGACGCCCGCGGCTACGGCCGTACCGCCGACGTCGGCGCTTCCGTGCGCCGTACGACGACCGCGCTCACCCTCGGCGGACTGCTCGGGGTGTGCGCGGGGACGTACGGGCTGCTCACCGCGGAGGGCGGCACGTACGGGCTGCCCGTGCTGCTCGGCGGGGTCGCCGCCGCGCTCGCGGGGCTGCGGCTCGGCGGCCGCCGCTCGGTGCGCACCCGGTACCGGCCGGCCCCGTGGGGGCTGCGGGCCTGGCTGGTGGCGGGCTCGGGTGCCGCGGTGGCCGCGCTGCTCACGCTGGCCTCGGTCCGTGACGCGGACGCGCTGCATCCCGGGGTCCTGCCGCTGACCGCCCCCGCCTTCCCGCTGTGGCCGGCCGCGTCCGTGCTGCTCGCCCTGCTGCCCGCCTTCGCCGTCCCCCAGGACACCGAGGGCCCCGAGAACCCCGCGAACCCCGCGAACCCCGAGGAGCCGTCTTGATCCGCTTCGAGGAGGTCAGCGTCCGTTACGAGGGTGCGGCCGAACCGGCCGTCCGGGACGTGGACTTCGAGGTGCCCGAGGGTGAACTGGCGCTGCTCGTCGGGCCGTCCGGGGTCGGCAAGTCCACCGTGCTGGGCGCGGTCAGCGGGCTGGTCCCGCACTTCACCGGCGGCACGCTGCGCGGCCGCGTCACCGTCGCCGGCCGGGACACCCGCACGCACAAGCCGCGCGAACTCGCCGACGTGGTCGGCACGGTGGGCCAGGATCCGCTCGCGCACTTCGTGACGGACACCGTGGAGGACGAACTCGCCTACGGCATGGAATCACTGGGGCTCGCCCCCGCGGTGATGCGGCGCCGCGTGGAGGAGACGCTCGACCTGCTGGGCCTGGCCGGTCTGCGCGACCGCCCGATCGCCACGCTCTCCGGCGGGCAGCGGCAGCGGGTCGCGATCGGCTCGGTCCTCACCCCGCACCCTCAGGTCCTGGTCCTGGACGAGCCGACCTCGGCACTCGACCCGGCCGCCGCGGAGGAGGTGCTGGCCGTACTGCAGCGCCTGGTCCACGATCTCGGTACGACGGTGCTGCTCGCCGAGCACCGGCTGGAGCGCGTGATCCAGTACGCCGACCGCGTCGTCCTGCTCCCCTCCCCCGGCGCCGCCCCGGTGCTGGGCACGCCGTCCGAGGCGATGGCGGTGTCCCCGGTGTGCCCGCCGGTGGTGGAGCTGGGCCGGCTGGCCGGCTGGTCCCCGCTCCCCCTGACCGTCCGGGACGCGCGCCGCCGGGCGGGCGGGCTGCGGGAGCGGCTGGCGGCGCGGCCCGCCGGTACCACCCCGGCCTCCGGCAGCACGGCCGCTCCTCCCACCTCCCCTTCCCCTGATCCGGCCCCGGCTCCGGCCCCTGCTTCGGCCCCTGCTTCGGCTCCGGAGAAGGCTCCGGCTCCGGCCCCGGCTCCGGCTTCGGCTTCGGCTCCGGCCCCGGCTCCGGCTCCGGCTCCGGCTCCGGCTCCGAAGAAGGCTTCGGCTTCGGAGAAGGATCCGGCCCCCGGGGCGCGTACCGCTCCCGCGCCCTCCCCCCTCGCCCGTCTGTTCCGGCGAGGTGCGCGAGGCGAGGTGCCCGGCGCCGCACCCTCCCCCCACGTCGCCGAGGTCCGCGCCCTGGCCGTGCGGCGCGGGCGGGTCGACGCGCTGCGGCACATCGACCTGGCCGTGTCCCCCGGTGAGACCGTCGCGCTGATGGGGCGCAACGGTGCCGGGAAGTCCACGCTGCTCGGGTCGCTGGTGGGCCTGGTGGTGCCGACCGCCGGGTCCGTCCGGGTCGGCGGGGCCGTGCCGCACCGCGTCTCGCCCCGGGAACTCGTACGCCGGGTCGGACTGGTCCCGCAGGAGCCGCGCGATCTGCTGTACGCCGACACGGTCGCCGCCGAGTGCGCGGCCGCCGACCGGGACGCGGGGGCCGGGCCGGGCACCTGCCGCGCCCTGGTGTCGGAGCTGCTGCCGGACATCACGGACGGCACGCATCCCCGCGACCTCTCCGAGGGCCAGCGGCTGGCGCTCGCCCTGGCGGTCGTCCTGACCGCGCGGCCTCCGCTGCTGCTGCTCGACGAGCCGACTCGCGGTCTCGACTACGCGGCGAAGGCCCGTCTGGTCGGGGTGCTGCGCGAGCTGGCCGGGAAGGGGCACGCGATCGTGCTGGCCACCCATGACGTGGAGCTGGCCGCCGAGATCGCCCACCGGGTGGTGCTGCTCGCCGAGGGCGAGGTGATCGCGGACGGTCCGACGGCCGAGATCGTCGTGTCCTCGCCGTCCTTCGCGCCGCAGGTCACCAAGATTCTGGCCCCGCAGCCCTGGCTGACGGTGACCGAGGTGCGGGAGGCGCTGGCATGACCGCGGACACGAACACCGGCACGCGCGCGGAGGCACCCGCCGGGGCGGCAACGGGTACGACCGCCGCGCACCCTCCCGCGCCGCGCCGGCCCGTGCGCGCCGTACCGCTCGGCCCCCGTTCCCTCGCCGCGCTCGCGCTGGTCAGCGCCGTCGGCGTGGTCGCGTTCGGGTGGCCCTTCCTCGCGCCGCCCGCCTCGCAGCTGAGCGCGCACGCCGAGGACGCGCCCTGGCTGTTCGCCGGGCTGCTGGTGCTGCTGGTCGCGGTCGTGGCGGCGACGATCTCCGAGTCCGGGCTGGGCCCGAAGGCCGTGGCCATGCTGGGTGTGCTGGCGGCGACCGGGGCCGCGCTGCGCCCGATCGGCGCGGGCACCGCCGGGATCGAGCCGATGTTCTTCCTGCTGGTGCTGAGCGGCCGGGTGCTGGGGCCGGGCTTCGGCTTCGTCCTCGGCTCGGTGACGATGTTCGCCTCCGCGCTGCTGACCGGCGGGGTGGGACCGTGGATGCCGTTCCAGATGCTGGCGATGGGCTGGTTCACCATGGGCGCGGGCCTGCTGCCGGGGCGGACCCGGCTGCGCGGGCGGGGCGAACTGCTGCTGCTGGCCGGCTACGGCTTCCTGGCGGCCTTCGCCTACGGCACGATCATGAACCTGGCCGGCTGGCCCTTCATGGGCACCCTGGCCTCGAACATCGCCTTCGACCCGCACGCGGCGGTCCCCGCCAACCTGGCCCGTTTCGCCGCCTACTGCCTGGCCACCTCCATGGGCTGGGACCTCGGCCGGGCCGTCTGCACGGTCGTCCTCACCCTGGCCCTCGGCCCCGCGGTGCTGCGCGCGCTGCGCCGGGCCACCCGGCGGGCCGCGTTCGAGACCGCGGTCACATTCGACGCACCCGGAGCGTGAGGGGCCGCATCCGTGCCGTCAGGCGAGCGGTGAAGCACCCCACATGACCCACGTCACCTACGATCCGCCCTCGTAGTCCAAAATGTCCATTACATCCTTTTTATTACCCCTCTGACCTGCACAAAGAGACCCACGTCACACAGGTTGAACGGGCCACTAGTCCGGCCACAACTAGTAAAAGGGGTCATTGCGGACATCTCGGATGGCTGCTTCTCTGGATGAGTCGCCAGGCGCCACGAGCCCCCACGGGCCGCGGCGCCGACGTATGCACAGGCCGCACGAGCGGCCCGGACGTACCGGCGCATCCATGTCTCCGAACGCAAAGGTTTTTTCGTGTCCGTTTCTTTCATCCGCCGCATCGCTTCTCCGAAGAAGGCTCTCGCCTCCGCCGCCGTGGCTGCCGCCGCTGCCGGTCTGGCGATCTCCGCGGCGCCCGCTCAGGCCGCCACCGGCTCGTCCTCCTCCGCTCAGGCGATCGCGCACAAGATGATCCCGGACGCCGCTCAGTACAACGCGTTCAACAAGATCGTCTCGCACGAGAGTGGCTGGAACCCCTCCGCCACCAACAGCTCGTCCGGCGCCTACGGTCTGGTCCAGGCCCTGCCCGGCTCCAAGATGTCCTCGGTCGGTTCCGACTGGAAGACCAACCCGGCCACCCAGATCAAGTGGGGCCTCAACTACATGAACTCCCGCTACGGCAGCCCCGTCCAGGCCTGGAACTTCTGGCAGGCCAACGGCTGGTACTGAGCCGTCCAGCGGTGACACCGCCCGGTCGGATCCTCTGACCACCCGGTCCGGACCCGTCCGGACCCGCCGCCCAGCGCCCCCACCGGGCGCTGAGACACCGGCCTTTCCCTGCGCACCCTTGCCCACGCGGCGAGGGTGCTTTCGCATGTCCGGACCCCCGCCGGACACCCGCCGTCCGAACCCGTACCGTCCGGGACCGCCGCGCGCGCCCGCCGCCCAGGACCGCCGCCCGAGGCCGCCGCCCGCGCCCGCCGCCCGGAACCCGCCCGGAACCCGCCGGGACACGCGCCGTTCCGGACCACCGGCCCGGTGCCCCGCGCGTGGTGGACTTTCCCCGGTCCTGTCCGTCCGGCCGACCGGAGACCCCATGACGACGCCGCCGACCTCCCCGACACCGGAACCGGAACCGGAATCCGCACAGCAACCGGAACCGGATCGCGGCCCGGAACCCCGCGGGGTGCGGCTGGTCGTCGTGCTCCTCGCGCTGACGGTGGTGAGCGGGCTGATCGACGCGGTCAGCTATCTGGGCCTCGGCCGGGTCTTCACGGCCAACATGACCGGCAACGTCGTGGTCCTGGGCTTCGCCGCGGCCGGCGCCCCGGGCTTCTCGGTGCCGCACACGGCGACCTCGCTGGGCTGCTTCCTGGCGGGAGCGGCGTCCGGCGGCCGGCTGGCCGCGCGCTGCCGTCCGGGGTCCCGCCGGAGGTGGGCCCGGGTGACGCTGGCCGTGGAGGCGCTCCTGGTCGGCGTCTCGGCGGCGATCGCGTACGCCTGGCCGGACCGGGCCCCCACGGTGTACGCCCTGATCGCGCTCACCGCCTACGCGATGGGCCTGCGCAACGCGACCGTACGGAAGCTGGGCGTGCCCGACCTGACCACCACGGTGCTGACGATGACCCTGACGGGTCTGGCCGCCGATTCCCGCCTGGGCGACGGCACCGACCGCCGCTCCCCCCGTCGTACGGCCGCGGTGTGCGCCATGTTCGCGGGCGCGCTGCTGGGCGCGTGGCTCGTGCTGCACCACGGCCTCGGGCTCCCCCTGCTGATCGCGGCGGCGGCATCGGCCGTACTGGCCGCGGTGGCCTCGGGCCGGGAGTGAGTCAGCCCCCACCGCACCCCCGCACACCACACCCCCGCTCCCCTCCGCCCCGGCCTCGGCACGCCCGACCGCACCCGGTCCCGCCCCCGCGCCCCGCCCCGGTACGCCCGGCCGCACCCGCGCCCAACCCCGCCTCCGCGCCCCCTCCGCACACCCGACCGCACCCGGTCGCGCCCGCGCCGTACGCCCAGCCGCCCCCGCGCCCCCTCCGTACGCCCGACCGCGCCCCCTCCGTACGCCCGACCGCGCCCGAGTCCCGCCGCCCTCAGCGCGGCAGTCGCGAGCGTTCCGTCCGCGGGGTCCGGGCGTCGGGCAGGTGTCCGGCGGCGGTGAGGGCGGGCGGTGCCGCGCGCGGGCCCCACAGGAGGGAGGTCAGCGCGAAGCCGAGGCCCACGACGGCCGCGCCGCCCACCGCGTCCAGCACCCAGTGGTTGGCGGTGGCGACGATCGCGGCGACGGTGCACAGCGGGTGCACCAGGCCCAGCGCCCTCACCCACCGTCCGCGGGCGACCGCGACGATCACGACGGCGCTCCACAGGGCCCAGCCGAAGTGCAGCGAGGGCATCGCCGCGTACTGGTTGGTGACCGCGGTCATGACGCCGTAGTCGGGCCGGGAGAAGTCCTGGACGCCGTGCACGGTGTCGACGAAGCCGAGGCCCGGCATCAGGCGGGGCGGGGCGAGCGGGTAGCACCAGAAGCCGACCAGGCCGAGGACTGTGGCGAGGCCGAGCGCCGCGCGGGCCCAGCGGTAGTCGGCCGGGCGCCGGGCCCAGAGCACCGCGAGGAGGATCGGCGGGACCACGAAGTGGAACGTCTCGTAATAGAAGGTGAGGAAGTGCTCCAGCCGCGGCAGCGCGACCACCGCGTGGTTCACCCCGTGCTCGACGGCGATGTGCAGGGCGCGCTCCACGACGTGGACCTGGTGGCCGTGGGCCTCGGCGGTGGCGCGGTCGCCCTGGGCGGCGGCGCGCACCGAGGAGTACGCGGCGTAGGTGACGCGGATCAGCAGCAGTTCCAGCAGCAGGTTCGGGCGGGTGAGCACCCGGCGCAGGAGCGGTGCGGACACGGCCCGTGGGAGGGCCACGGTCGGCAGGAACGGCAGGAACCGCAGGTGCCGCACGCGCCGGAAGGGGTCGGGGCCGGCGTACTCCTGGGGCACCGGCGTCCGGAAGTGGGGTGAGGTGCGGGACAGGAACGGGACCGCGGTGGCGGCCGCGAGCGCGGCCAGCAGGGGGAGGTTCTCCCGCACGGGGTCCAGCGCGGCGCCGCCGGGCAGCACCATCTTGGCCGGGAGGGTCGCCACGACGATCACGGCGGCGGGCCAGACCGGCCGGTCGGCGGCGCGCCTGCCCACCCGGCCGGCCACCGTGAGCAGCAGCCACAGCAGCTGGTACCGCCAGGCGCCGGGCGACACGGCGACGGCGGCACAGCCGGTGACGGCGACGGCGAGCAGGAACTGCCCGTCGCGGGCGTAGCGCACGGCGCGCCGCAGCCCGAGGACGGCGACGGCCGCGCCGAGCGCCAGGAACAGCCCGGTCGCCGGCGGACCGGTGAGCCCGGCGTGCGGCAGCAGGGCACCGAGCGGGAACCGGCCGGTGCCACCTCCCCCGCCGAGACCGGCGCCGGCCAGGTGCGGCCAGTGGGCGGCGGAGCCGGGCGGTGCCGCGGCCCAGGCGAGCGCGGTGCAGCCGGCGAAGGAGGCGGCGGCGGACAGGGCGGCCCGGCGCCGTCCGGTGCACCACAGCAGGGGCACGAACAGCAGCAGGGCCGGCTGGAGCGCGGCGGCGGCGCCCACGCACAGGCCGCCGGCGCGTTCCCCTCGCACGGTGAGGCAGCCGAGCAGGACCAGCAGGACCGGAAGGATCAGCAGGCCCGGGAGGACGGCGGTCCGGCCGGGCCACAGCGTGTCGCGGACCGGTGCGGACACCAGGAGCAGGCTGATGGCGGCCGGCGCGGCGAGGAGCGCGGTGCGGCGGCCGACCGGCCGGGGCAGCGCGCGGACGGCGGTCAGGCCGAGGGCGGCGACGAGGAGCAGGGTGCCCCCGGTCCAGGCCAGGCCGAGGACGGCCTGGCCCGCCCCGGCGAGCGGCCGGAGGAGCAGGCCCGCGAAGGGCGTGCCGGTGAACCGGGCCGGGTCGTACGGCGAGCCGCCCGCGCGGGGGACGAGGTGGAGGCCCGGCCAGGTCCCGGGGGCGGTGAGGTGCGCGTCGGCCAGGGCTTCGGTCACCTGCCGGGCCGCGAGGAGCGCCGCCAGCGCCCACAGCCCGAGCCGGGCGGCGCGCAGGCGGCCCGCCACGGGCGCGGCCGTGACCAGTGCCGCAGCCGTCCTGTACGCGTCCGCCGGTCGCCCGCTGTGCTCCACGTTCGCCACTCCTCGCCGGCCCCCACCGCGTTCGTCCCTGGTGCCGTCGCGCCCGGTGCCACCGGTGGTCGCCGGCGTGGCGCGTGGCCCCTTCGCGGGAGGATCCGGGCAAATCCTGATTCACCCGACATCGGTGCCACGTTTTGTCCGGATGACCATAGTCCGCGAGGGGCGCGGTTGCGCCATGTTGGCGCGAGAAGCATCACAATGCGCGACTGCATCCTTCGGGTTTCGACGGGCAGACGTACCTGCGTACACACTGTTTAGATGCACTGTGCATCGAAGTGCGTACGGACTGTAAGGGGCCCAAGTCCTCCTATGGTCGTTTTTGGGCCCACCGCACGTCACCGCTGCCGTACGGGTACCCCGTCCCTGTCCCCGTCGAAAGGCAGGCGAGCCTCGTTTTGGCGACCGCCACCGTCCCCACCGCCCCTCTGCACGACCGCCGGGCCGGCCAGACCCGCGCCGACGTCACCGTCACCGACCCCGCCCTGGTCAAGCGCGCCGTGAAGGCGGCCGCGCTGGGCAACGCCATGGAGTGGTTCGACTTCGGCGTCTACAGCTACATCGCGGTCACCCTGGGAAAGGTCTTCTTCCCCTCGGGCAACCCGACCGCGCAGCTGCTGTCCACCTTCGGCGCCTTCGCCGCCGCCTTCCTGGTCCGTCCGCTCGGCGGCATGGTCTTCGGCCCGCTGGGTGACCGCGTCGGCCGCCAGAAGGTCCTCGCCGTCACGATGATCATGATGGCGGTGGGCACGTTCGCGATCGGTCTGATCCCGTCGTACGCCACCATCGGCGTCGGCGCGCCGCTGCTCCTGCTGGCCGCCCGCCTGGTGCAGGGCTTCTCCACGGGCGGTGAGTACGCGGGCGCCTCGACGTTCATCGCCGAGTACGCCCCCGACAAGAAGCGCGGCTTCTTCGGCAGCTGGCTGGAGTTCGGCACGCTCGCCGGCTACATCGGCGGCGCGGGCCTGGTCACGCTCATGACCGCCCTGCTCTCCACCGACGACCTGCTCTCCTGGGGCTGGCGCATCCCGTTCCTGATCGCGGGCCCGATGGGCATCATCGGCCTCTACCTGCGGATGCGCCTGGAGGAGACCCCGGCGTTCGCCGCCGAGGTCGAGAAGGCCGAGGCCGAGCGCCCGAAGGTGCCGCTGCGCGAGATGGTGGCGGGCCAGTGGAAGGCGCTGCTGCTGTGCATGGGCCTGGTGCTGGTCTTCAACGTCACCGACTACATGCTGCTGTCGTACATGCCGAGCTACCTCACCAGTGAGCTGAAGTACGACGAGACGCACGGCCTGCTGGTCGTGCTCGGTGTGATGGCGCTGATGATGATCGTCCAGCCGTTCGCGGGTGCGCTGACCGACCGGGTCGGCCGTCGTCCCGTGATCGCCGCGGGCTGCGCGGGCTTCCTGTTCCTGTCGGTCCCGGCCATCCTGCTGATCCGCCAGGGCAGCCTGCTGGCCGTCGGCCTCGGCATGGGCGCGCTGGGTCTGCTGCTGGTCTGCTTCACCGCGGCCATGCCGGCCGCGCTGCCCGCGCTGTTCCCGACCCGGGTGCGCTACGGCTCGCTGTCCATCGGCTTCAACGTGTCGGTGTCCCTGTTCGGCGGCACGACCCCGCTCGTCGTCACCGCGCTGATCGGGGCGACCGGAAACATGATGATGCCCGCGTACTACATGATGGCCGCGGCCGTCGTCGGCGGGTTCGCCGTGTGGCGGATGTCCGAGTCGGCGGGCCGCCCGCTGCCGGGTTCGAAGCCGGCCGTGGAGCGCGGCTGACCGACCCCGTGCCCTGCGGGCACGGGACGGCCCGACGGGTACGGGCGGACGGGGTGCGGCACAGCGGGACTGTGCCGCACCCCGTCCGCCGTTCGCCGCGTCCGCGCCACATGGCCGAAACCCCCCGGGCCGGACCACGGGAGCTGCGATCATCCGGGAGGAAGCGCCAAGGACTCGGGAAGAGTCTCCAGAAGACACTCGGGAAAGGCAGCACACGCATGGGCGGGTCGCAGCTCTGGGACGACGTCGACTTCTACTTCAGCAGCCATCTCGCGCCGGACGACGAGGCACTCCAGGCGGCGCTGCGCGAGAGCGAGGCGGCCGGGCTGCCGCACATCGCCGTATCGCCTCCCCAGGGCAAGCTGCTCCGGCTCCTCGCCGAGATCCAGGGCGCCCGGAACATCCTGGAGATCGGCACGCTGGGCGGCTACAGCACCATCTGGCTGGCCCGCGCGCTGCCGGAGGACGGCAGGCTGGTCACCCTGGAGCACGACGCCCGGCACGCCGAGGTCGCCACCCGCAACGTCGCCCGCGCGGGCCTGGACCGGATCGTGGAGGTGCGGGTGGGGCCGGCCCTGGAGTCGCTGCCCAAGCTCGCCGACGAGAACCCGGCCCCGTTCGACCTGGTCTTCATCGACGCCGACAAGGCCAACAACCCGCACTACGTCGAGTGGGCGCTCAAGCTGACCCGCACGGGCAGTCTGATCGTGGTGGACAACGTGGTGCGCGAGGGCCGCGTCGCTGACGCGGACAACACCGATCCGGACGTCGTGGGCACCCGTGCCGCCATCGAACTGATCGCCACCCACCCCCGGCTGACCGGCACGGCGGTCCAGACGGTCGGCAGCAAGGGCTACGACGGCTTCGCCCTGGCCCGGGTCCTGGGCTGACCCGCCCGGCGGGACCGCGCCCCGCCGCTCCCCCGGCGGGACCGCATCCCGCCGCTCACACCTCGTGGAAGAAGCCCACGTTGACGCTGCGCGGCTCGGTGCGGTCCTGGATCACGATCTCGCCGGCGGCTCCGCGCGGCAGGGCCACCGCCTCGCCGTAGCCGAGCAGCTGCTCGTACGCGCCGAGGGTCAGCCGTACGGCGGCGGACGGGTCGGCCTGCGAGCCGCGCAGCCAGGACACCTGCCAGCCGCCTTCGGGGCCGCACAGGAACTCCAGGTGGACCCGGGAGACGAACAGCCAGTCGTCGGGCGTGACCAGCCGGCACACGCCCCCGTCCCGACCCACGCGCAGCACGGCACCGGGCTCGGTACCGACGGACGCCATGGTCATTCCTGCCGTGGCCCCCGCCTCCGCGGCGGAGACGGCGGCCATGGTGAGTTCGAGCACGTGCGTTCCCCCTGAAACGTCGTCGCGCGAGGGCCGGTTCCCCGCACCGCCGCCGCAGGATAGAACGCCCGGCCGGACCGCGGGGGCCCTACGGCACAATGGAAACATGACCGAACGCAAACCACCGGGTGTTCCGTTCGAGTCCTGGGTGGACCGGCAGATCCGCGACGCGCAGAACCGCGGCGAGTTCGCGCATCTGACGGGCACGGGCGCGCCGTTGCCCACGGGACTGGAGTCGACGTACGACGAACTGTGGTGGATCAAAAGGAAGATGGCCCGCGAGGGACTGGCCGTGCTGCCGCCGGCGCTGGCCTTGCGCAAGGAGGCCGAGGACGCGCTGGAGGCGGCCCTGTCGGCCCCTTCGGAGCGGAGCGTCCGGCAGATCATCACCGCCGTCAACGCGAAGATCAGCGACATGATGTTCAAGCCGCCGCCCGGCCCGCCGCTGGGCAAGAAGCCGTACGACGTCGAGGAGATCGTGCGCGAGTGGCGGCGCCGCCGGGAGACCGGCCCGCACGACTCCCCGTGACGGCCCGCTCCCCCGCGTAATCCGCTTGCCCGGGGGCCGTGCCCGCGCCCGAGAATGACCGGCATGACCACGTGGACGATCGCCCCGGAACCGTACGACTCCCCTGTGGCCGCCGCGTTGTGGCGGGCGTACTACACGGAGGTCAGCGACCGCTGGTACCTGCTGCACGAGGGGCGCCGCACCCGCGCGGACGACCTGGAGCGCGGGATCGCGTCCCAGAGCGGCAGCGAACTCACCCCGCCCACCGGCCGGTTGATGGTCGGCCGGTACGGCGGTGAACCGGCCGGCACGGCGGGCGTGCGGCTGCTCGCGCCCGAAACGGCCGAGCTGACCCGGGTGTTCGTGGACGGGCGGCTGCGCGGCCGGGGCGGTGCCGCGCTGCTGGTGACCGCCGCCGAGGAGGCGGCCCGCGCGCTCGGCGCCCGGGAGCTGATCCTCGACACGCGCGACGACCTGGTGGAGGCCCGCGCCCTGTACGCCCGTCTCGGCTTCACCGAGACCGAGGCGCACAACGACGACGTGTACGCCGAGCACTGGTTCCGCAAGGACCTCACCACCGCGCCCGGGGCGCTCAGCCGGCCTTCGTGACCGGCACGTCCTGCGGCGTCGGCGGCGCCGTGTCGTGCGGGCGTTCGCGCTCCGAGCCGCACAGTTCGGCGGTCAGCTCCTTCACCAGCCGGTCCAGATCGGTCGGCCGGTCCGTGCTCCACCAGTCGCCGAGCAGCTCCGCCAGGGACTCCTGGCGGGCCTTGGCGAGGTGTTCGGCGACCTCGCGGCCCCGCTCGGTGAGCATCAGCTCCAGCCCCTCGCGGGTGGCGAGGTGCCGCTCCTCCACCTGCCGCGCGGCGGCGAGGACGGTCTCCAGCGGGACGGGGCTGCGCTCGGCGAGCACCGCCGGCTCCACCGAGCCGTACCTGCGGACGCGCAGCAGCAGCCAGCTGGCGGCGGGCAGCAGGTCGTACCCGGCGCGCTCGGTGATCTCCCGGTAGACCTCCCGGCGCCCCTCGCGGGTGCCGAGCAGCGACAGCGCGCGGCACACCTCGTCGTAGGAGGAGCGGTGGACCGGGTTGGGCGGGATGGTCTCGGAGGCGTCCGGCGCGGTGACCGAGCCGCGCAGCCGGTCCTCCTTCAGCAGCCACGCCAGCAGGAAGCCGAAGGCGGCCACGGGGGCGGCGTAGAGGAAGACGTCGGTGATGGAGGACGCGTAGGCGTGCAGCGCGGCCGGGCGCAGGGGCGGCGGCAGGGCGGCGATGCCGCGCGGGTCGGCCTTGAGGCTGCCGGCCGTGATGCCCGGCGGCAGCCGCACGCCCCGGAAGGCGTCGGTGAGCATGTCGCCGAGGCGGCTCGCGAAGAGGGTGCCGAAGAGGGCGACGCCGAAGGAGGCGCCGATGGAGCGGAAGAAGGTGACGCCCGAGGTGGCGACGCCGAGGTCCTGGTAGGTCACCGCGTTCTGCACGATGAGCACCAGCACCTGGAGGACGAAGCCGAGGCCCAGGCCGAAGACGAAGAAGTAGATGCTCATCTCGGCGGTCGAGCTGTGCTCGTCGAGCCGGTGCAGCAGGAGCAGGCCGATCGTGGTGACCGCAGTGCCGAGGACCGGGAACACCTTCCAGCGGCCGGTGCGGCTGACGATCTGCCCGGAGGCGGTCGAGGACAGCAGCAGCCCGAACACCATCGGCAGCATGTGCACGCCGGACATGGTCGGGGAGATGCCGTGCACGACCTGGAGGAAGGTCGGCAGATAGGTCATCGCGCCGAACATGGCGAAGCCGACGATGAAGCTGATGACGGCGGCGAGGGTGAAGGTGCGGACGCGGAAGAGCTTCAGCGGCAGGACCGGTTCGGCGGCCCGCCGCTCCACCGCGACGAACGCGCAGGCGAGCAGGACGCCCAGCACGGCGAGCCCGATGATCTCGGCCGAGTCCCAGGCCCAGGTCGTGCCGCCTAGCGAGGCGACCAGCACCAGGCAGGTGGCGACCGCGGCGATGAGGAAGGTGCCGAGGTAGTCGATGACGTGCCGGGAGCCGCGGCGCGGGAGGTGCAGCGCGAACGCGATGACGACGAGGGCGACGATGCCGATGGGCAGGTTGACGTAGAACACCCAGCGCCAGCTCAGGTGCTCGGTGAACAGCCCTCCGAGCAGGGGTCCGAGCACGCTGGTCGCGCCGAACACGGCACCGAACAGGCCCTGGTAGCGGCCGCGTTCGCGGGGCGGCACGAGGTCGCCGACGATCGCCATCGACAGCACGATCAGCCCGCCGCCGCCCAGCCCCTGCAGCGCCCGGAAGCCGATGAGTTCGGGCATGCTGCCCGCGATCCCGCAGAGCGCGGAGCCGATCAGGAAGATGACGATCGCGGCCTGGAACAGCCGCTTGCGCCCGTACTGGTCGCCGAGTTTGCCCCACAGCGGGGTGGCGGCGGTGGAGGCCAGCAGATAGGCGGTGACCACCCAGGACAGGTGCTCCAGGCCGCCGAGGTCGCTGACGATCGTCGGCAGCGCGGTCGCCACGATGGTCTGGTCGAGCGCGGCCAGCAGCAGCCCGAGCAGCAGGGCTCCGATCGGCACGAGCACGCTGCCCGGGACATGTTCGGACGCCTTCATGTCCTTCGACGTGCCGTGCGTGTCCAGGGCCATGGAGACCTCCCGGTGCGGGGCTCGGTGCACACCTCCACTCCATGGTGGGCGGTCCCACCGGTTACGGCCTGTCGAGGGGGCATGGCGGGACGGCTGGGGGGCGGGGGCCTGGCGATCGGGTGGCCCGGGGGCGGGGTGGCTCGGGGGCGGGGGCCTGGCGATCGGGTGGCCCGGGGGCGGGGGTGGCTTCGGGGCGGCGCGGCTGGGGGCCCGGGGACCGGGTGGCCTGGGGACCGGGTGGGCAGCGGGCGGATCGGCCCGGGCGAGGTTGCCTCGGGGCGGCGCGGCTTCGAGGGCGGCGGCTTCGAGGGGGCGGTGGGCTTCGGGGGCGGAGGGGGTTTCCTCCGGCGGAGGCGGCGGGCGTGCGGAGGTGTGCCTAGACTCCCCCGAGGGGAGGGGTGCGAGTGACGGGACCTACGGGGCACATCTGCCCGGAGTGCGGAACGCCTGGGGGTACGGACAACACGCCCTCGTGCGACTGCGGCCGGCGCACCGCCGACGCCCTGCACGAGGCACGCACGGCCGAGGCGGCAGCGGCGGAGGACTTCGACCCCCTGCGCATACGCCCGTACGTCGACGTGGGGCCCGGAGAGGGCCCGGCCGTCGATGCCGGGGCGGAGGACGGAAGGGGCACGGACGGGCCGGGGACGGCCGGCCCGGCGGTGGGCGCCTCGGGCGCGAACGGCGCGGCCTCTGACGAGGGCAGTGGCTCCTCGGCGGTGGGCGGCGGAGCCTCGGCTGCGAGCGGAGGGTTCTCGGCTGCGGGCGGCGGCCTCTCGGGCTTGGGTACCGCCGACTCGACCGTGAGTGGTGACGCCTCGGGCGCGGTCGGGGCCGACGTGCACAGCAGCGCCGACCTGGCGAGCGCGGGCGCGGGCGCCGACGCCTCGGCCGCGACCGGGGGCGTCCCGGACGCGGGAGCTGCCGGCCCAGACGTGAGCGATGCCGTCGTGTCCGGCGAGGATCCGCCGGGGAAGCCCCGGCGCCGGTCCCGGCGTACGGTCCTGCTGGCCGCCGCGGGAGCGGGGATCGTGGTGGCGGCCGCGGGGCTGACGAGCGGGCTGCTCCTCTACCACGCGCCGGAGCGGGACCGGTCGGCCCAGGAGGTACGGCAGCGGGTCCCGGACGTGACGACGGCACCCGGTACCTCGTCGCCGCACGCCCCGGCCGCCCCGCGCCACCCGGCCGCCCCGCCCCTCTCACCGTCGGCCGACGCGGACCCCTCGTCCGGGGCCCCGTCCGCCTCTCCGGTGGCCGCGGGGGCTTCCGGCGCCCCGGTCCCGACCCCCTCGGGCGCTTCCGGCGCCTCGGCATCCGCGTCCCGCCCGGCCTCGGACGGCCGCGCCGTGACCGCGTCACCCGCCGTGCCACCCGTGCTCCGGCGCGGCGACCAGGGCCCGGAGGTCACGGAACTCCAGCTGCGTCTGAAGGAGCTGAATCTGTACGTGCAGCAGACGGACGGCGTGTTCGGCCGGGCCGTGGAGAGCTCCCTGGAGACCTACCAGCTGGCCCGGGGCATCCAGGGCGACAGCCTCGGCGTGTACGGCCCGGCGACCCGGGCGAGCCTGGAGTCGGAGACGGCGAACCCCTGACCGGCGCGAGCGCGCCGACCGGGCTGCCCCGGGCCGACCCGGCCACCCCGGGCCGACCGTGGCCACCGGCCTGACCGGGACCACCGGCCTGACCGGACCACCGGCTCGACCGGGCTGCCCCGGTCGACGAAGCGAGCGGCCAGGGTCTTCAGCGGGAACCGGCCCAGAAGTACCGGCCTTCGTGCGGACCGGAGCGAGCGGGCGCAACCCGGAAGTACCGGCCCTGATGCGGACCGGAGCGAGCGGGCACAGCCCGGAAGTACCCGCCCTGGCGCGGACCAGCACGAGCGGGCACAGCCCAGGCGAGCGCAGCCCCGGCCGGTCACCGGGCCCTGACGGACTCCGGGGCGCCGGGCCTCAGCCCGCGGTGATCCGGACGGTGCCGTCGTCCAGCGGCTCGACCTTCACCCGGGTGAGGTCGGGCACCACCACGTCGGGGCCGTGGACCGCGGCCCGGGGGCCGATGCCGACGACGCGCATCCCGGCCGCGCGGCCGGCGGCGATACCCGCGCCCGAGTCCTCGAACACGACGCAGTCCGCGGGGTCGACACCCAGCTCGGCGGCGCCCTTCAGGAACCCCTCGGGGTCGGGCTTGCTCGCGCCGACGGACTCGGCCGTGACCCGCACGCCGGGCAGCGGCAGTCCGGCGGCGGCCATGCGGGCGCTGGACAGCGGAACGTCGGCGGAGGTCACCAGGGCGTGCGGCACACCGCGCAGGGAGGCGAGGAACGCGGCGGCGCCGGGGACCTCGACCACGCCGTCCATGTCGGCGGTCTCCGCCGCCAGCATGCGGGCGTTGTCGGCGAGGTTCTGCTCCCTGGGCCGGCCGGGCAGCAGGACCGCCATCGAGGCGTGGCCCTGCCTGCCGTGCACGACCGCCATCACCGCGTCGCCGTCCAGCCCGTGCTCCGACGCCCAGCGGCGCCAGATGCGCTCGACCACGGCGTCCGAGTTGACGAGGGTGCCGTCCATGTCGAGCAGGAGGGCACGGGCGGTGAGGACCGCGGACGTGGCGACGGACGTGGCGGCGGGCATGGGCAGCTCCTGAGGCGTGGCGCCCCGGGGCGCGGCTCCGCGGCGGGGACCCTCGCGGCCGGGCGGCGGTACGGAAGGCCCCGGCGCCGGGGACGGGCCCTGAGGCGGTGCGGTCGGTACGGACGGCGGTGCGGACGGTTTCGCACGGCCGTACGGACGGCGGGGTGGTCGGTGCGGACGGCGGGGTACCGCCGGGCGCTGGGAGACAAGGCGGCCCCGCCCGCTGGTCAGGGAGTGCGGACGGGAGCCACTTTGTTTCTCCACGGTACAAAACAGGTCCGCATACCGCCACCCGCCGTCCGGAGAGTTCACCGGCCGTTCGGCTCCCGCCGCCCGCGCGGGGCGGAGCCGCGCGGCCCCCGCGACCCCGCGGTGCGAGCTCAGCCGCCTCAGCCGCTCACGGCCTCGTACAGGCTCCAGATACCGAGACCCAGCATCAGCAGCGCCGCGATCTGGGTGATGAGCCGCAGCGGAACCCGCTTCATCAGGGCCTTTCCGCCGACGATGCCGAGTCCGGCCACGGCCCACAGGCCGAGGACCGCGCCCAGGCCGACGGAGATCGGGTCGTTGTACCGGGCCGCGAGGTTGGCGGTCATGATCTGGGTGAGGTCGCCGAACTCGGCGACGAAGATCAGCATGAAGCCCGTGCCCGCGACCTTCCAGAAGGACTGGTCGGCGGGCCTGCGGACCTCCTCCTCGTCGTCGCCCTTCTTCAGCAGCAGGACCGCGGCGCCGGCGAGGAAGAGGACACCGGTGACGGCGTGGACGATCCGCTGGGGCAGCAGGGTCAGCACGCTTCCGGCCGCGACGGCGATCACGACGTGCAGCAGGAAGGCGGCGGCGACACCCGCGAAGACGTAAGAGGCGCGGTAGCGGGTGCCGAGGACGAGGCCGGCGAGCGCGGTCTTGTCCGGCAGTTCGGCAAGGAAGACGACGCCGAAGACGAGCGCCGTCACGGTGATGCTGATCAAGGTTCCTCAATCGGTCGGGGGCCGCCCGCCGAGAGTGCTGCACGTCTGGGAAGACACCTCGGCACGGCAGCACACTCGGCGCCCGTGCCGTGGGGCGCGGGCGTGCACTGCTTGCCGAAGGTCTCGCTGGACGGTCCCGAGGGATCCGTCTCCGGGCGCCGGCTCAGACGTGCTGAGCAGTATGTCGACGGTCCGGCGAAGAGCTACTCCCCTTCTGCTTCGTCCATCGTACGGGACGAAGAAGTTCCGCCATAAATCTTGTTCTGTCATGCACGCGTCACTACGGTCTTACCGAGCGCTCATCCCCCCGCAACACGGCGTCGCGAGCATTCCCGTGCCCGCACCCGAAAACCCCCACATCGCAAGGGAGTTCGCATGTCCAGGTTCTACGCGCGTCGACGGATGAGCATACTCGCGGCCCTCACCGGACTGATAGCCTCCGCGGCCCTCTTCAACTCCCCGAGCGCCTCCGCCGCACTCCCCACGCCGGTCAGCGGCGCCACCGCCCGCAGCTACCTCTCCCAGCTCACGGTGGCCACGGAGAATCGCACCGGCTACAGCCGGGACCTGTTCCCGACCTGGATCACCATCAGCGGCACCTGCAACACGCGCGAGTACATCCTCAAGCGGGACGGCTCCAACGTCGTCACCGACTCCGCCTGCGTCTCCCAGAGCGGCAGCTGGTACTCCCCGTACGACGGCGCCACCTGGAGCTCCCCCTCCGACGTGGACATCGACCACCTGGTCCCGCTGGCCGAGGCCTGGGACTCCGGCGCGAGCCAGTGGACCACCGCCCAGCGGCAGGCCTTCGCCAACGACGTGACCCGCCCCCAGCTCCTCGCGGTCACGGACAACGTCAACCAGTCCAAGGGCGACCAGGACCCGGCCACGTGGATGCCCTCGCTCACGTCGTACCGCTGCACCTACGTCCGCGCCTGGGTCCAGGTGAAGTACTACTACAACCTCTCGGTCGACTCCGCGGAGAAGACCGCGCTCCAGAACTACCTGGCGGGCTGCTGACCCCACCACCGCGCCGGCACCCGCCGGGCGCACACGCATCGACGGCTCGTCCACGGCCCACCCGGCCCGGGACGGGCCGTCGGCCTTTCCGGCCACCGTCGCGGCCGCGGCCCGTCGAGCGGCCGACCCGCCGGCACGGCGAGTCCGCCGAATGGCCGGATCTTGAACTTGCAAGCACAATTAGGTTTGCCTAACTTTACTTCTCGCTCGGTACCACCGTCCCCACGCCGTACCGGTGTTCCCGTCCGGCCCCGCCGGACCCACCGGGCACGGCCGACACCGAAAGAGGAGGACCCCCCACCATGTCCGCCCGCCTCGACTCCGCTCAGCCCTACGTCATCGGTCTCTTCCGCATCGTCATCGGCCTGCTGTTCGCCTCGCACGGCGCCGCCTCGCTGTTCGGCGTCCTCGGCGGCGCCATGGGCACCGGCGGCACCATCGCCGCCGGCACCTGGCCGGGCTGGTACGCGGCGGTGATCCAGCTGGTCGCCGGCACCCTCGTCCTGCTCGGCCTCGGCACCCGGGGCGCGGCCCTGATCGCCTCGGGCTCGATGGCGTACGCCTACTTCGACGTCCACCAGCAGGCCGCCCTGCTGCCGATCCAGAACGGCGGCGAGCCGTCCACGCTCTTCTGCTGGGCGTTCTTCCTGCTGGTCTTCACGGGATCCGGCGCGTTCGGCCTGGACCGCCTCTTCGGCGGCGGCGCCCGGCGCGCCGGCGGGGAGACCGCGGAGCGGAGCACCGAGCAGGCCCCGATAGCCGCCTGACCGGCGACCGGACGCGACCCCGCACCGTTCGCACCCCCGCACCGCGGCGGCGCCCCCTCCCGCACACCCCGGGGCGGGGCGCCGCACCGCCGGAGCCACGGCGCGGCACGCCCCCGGGTGCGGCGCACCCCGGCGGGTCACGACAGACCCGTCACCCACCCGAACGGCACCGTGAAGCAGGCCACGCGGGCACCGCCCGTGCCCGGCCGGTCCTCGATCACCACGGAGGCGGCCTCGCCCCGCCGGAAGCCCCAGGAATGCCGGACGCCCGCCCGGCCCTCGCCCCGCGCGTCGGCCGTGAAGTCGAGCTGGACCTCGTTGCCGGGGTCGCCGTCCGCGCCGGGCCGGTCCTGGTAGCGCGCGCCGCCCGTCCCGGCCGCCGGACCGCCGCACGGCTGCTGGTGCACGGAGGCGCCGTAGGCCTGCCCGGGCCGGAACCCGGTCACCTCCAGGTCGACGGACGTGGCGCCGCCCGGCCCGGTGTGCTGCCGCACCCTGATCCAGGAGGCCGCCGGCACGAGCGCCTGGTCGTACGTCACCGCCGCCGACGGGATGAACGCGGTGGGCGGCGCGAACCGGCCCTCGGCGTCGACGGTGTAACCGCTGTCCCCGGTGGCCGCGGACTCGGGCGCGGAGCCGCCACCGGCCCCCGTCACCCCGGCCCCCGCTCCGAACACGACCGCGGCGACGGCGCCCGCGCACAGGGCTCCCATCATGGTGTCCTCCTCGTTTCCCGTCGTTTCCCGTCGTTTCCCGACGTTTCCCGACGTTTCCCGTCGTTCCCCGTCGCAGGCCGGCGCGTCTCCCGGCTCGGCGCCGCAGCTCCGTGCACGACGCCGCACGACGCCGCGCGGCGCCTCGCGCCGCCGCGTCCGGCCGCCTCCTCCGGTCCGTTCGGAACGGTCCGTGGGGAACGATCCGTGCGGGACGGTCCATGCGGGACGGCGGGGAGATCCCCTCTGTTGCTACGCGACACCGGCCGGTCCCGCCGCGCGGGACGCGCCACCCGGGTGAGACACGGGGCGCCGGCACCCGCCGGTCCACCCGTGCGGGCCTCTCCGGTGTGAACGGACCGTGTTGATCACATGCACCCCGCGTGAAACCCGTGTCACACCATCGGCGTACGCTGTATGGCTGTCACCGGGGGAGTAACGGGGAGTCTCGTGTTGGAGAGCGTGGGGTCACTGGCGGCCGGCCCATGGATCTACGCCATGGTGGCCGTGTCCGTCCTGCTCGACGTGTTCGTGCCGGTGCTGCCGAGCGGGGTGCTCGTCATCACGGCCGCCACGGCCGCGGCGGCCGGTTCCGGCGCGGCGGCGGGCGGCGTCCCGCACGAGGTGCCCGACGTCGTCGCCCTCATCCTCTCCGCGGCGACCGCCTCCGTCCTCGGCGACCTCGTCGCCTACCGGCTGGCCTGGCGGGGCGGTGAACGCCTGGACCGCGCGATCGCCCGCTCCCGGCGCCTGACCAAGGCGCAGGAACGTCTCGGCGAGGCGCTGTCCCGAGGCGGCGGGGCGCTGGTGGTCCTGGCCCGCTTCGCCCCCGCCGGCCGCTCGGTCGTCTCCTTCTGCGCCGGCGCCGCCCACCGTCGCGCCCGGGACTTCGTGCCGTGGTCCGCCGTCGCCGGCCTCTCCTGGGCCGCGTACAGCGTGGCCCTCGGCTACTACGGCGCACGCTGGCTGGGCGCGACCTGGCTGTCCACCGGGGTGTCGGTGGCGGCTCTGGCGGGCGCGGGCGCGGCGGCGGCGTTCCTGATGCGACGGCGGCCGGCCGAGAGCTGAGGGCCGCACCCTCCGGGGACGCGACGGCCCCCTGCGTCCACTTCGCCTCGATGGAGGCCTCCGCGCGTACTTCGCCCCGCGGGATGCCTCCGGGTCCACTCCGCCTCGCCGGATGCCTCCGGGGCCAGGGCGGAGTGTCCGGGGCCAGGGCGGAGTGTCCGGGGTCTATTTGCGGAGTG
This sequence comes from Streptomyces sp. NPDC090108, assembly GCF_044747185.1. NCBI lineage: Bacteria > Bacillati > Actinomycetota > Actinomycetes > Kitasatosporales > Streptomycetaceae > Streptomyces > Streptomyces sp. NPDC090108. Next base: position 262,719 of record NZ_JBIVDQ010000005.1, on the reverse strand, counting down.
TCCGGGGTCTACTTCGACTCGCCGGAGGCCTCCGCGGCGGCCCGGGCGGAGTGGCCGCGCACCTCCAGTCCGTCCAGCAGTTCCGCCGTGGCGGCGGCGACGGCCGCCACCGCCCGGTCGAACACCTCGCGGTTGTGGGCGGCGGGCGCCCGGAAACCCGAGACCTTCCGCACGTACTGCAGCGCGGCGGCGTGGATGTCGTCCCCGGTGGCCTCGGTGGGCAGCACGGGCGGACGCAGCGTCTTGATGCTCCGGCACATGCCCCCAGTCTCACGCACGGCGCACGCCACTGGGACGATCCTCCCGAAGGCGGCCACCGATCGACGGGGCCGACCCGATGAGAGGAGCACCTCATGACGCTCACCACGAACCGGCCCACCGTGGCCGTCCTCGGCCCGGGCGGTGTCGGCGGCCTCCTGGCCGCCCTGCTGTCCCGTTCCGGCCACCGTGTGGTCTGCGTGGCCAGGGAGTCCACGGCGTGCGCCCTGCGCGAGGGCGGGATCGAGGTCCGCAGCGGCCTGTTCGGCGACTTCACCGCCGCCGTGGAGGCGGACACCGAGCTGCGCGAGCCCGTCGACGCCTGCCTGGTCGCGGTCAAGCACACCGCCCTGGACGACGCCCTCACCCGCGTCCCGCCGGCGGCCCTCGGTGACGCGCTCGTCGTCCCGCTCCTGAACGGCGTCGAGCACCCCGCCGCCCTCCGGGCCCGCTACGGCCCCGGCCGCGTCGCCGCCGGGGTGATCCGGGTCGAGGCCACCCGCCTCGGACCCCGGGCGGCGGATTCCGGGTCGACCGGGACTCCCGGGACGGCCGGGCCGGCCTCCGGACCCGTGGTGATCGAGCACGGCAGCCCGTTCGCCGAGATCGACCTGGCGGCCGGCACGGCGTCCCGTCCCCGCCTGGACGCCCTCGCCGCCGCCCTCCGCACCGCGGGCGCGACCGCGCGCGTGGTGGAGGACGAGACCACGGCCCTGTGGGCGAAGATGGCCTTCCTCGCCCCCTTCGCCCTGCTCACCACCCGCTACGGCCTTCCCCTCGGCGAGGCCCGCACCCGCCATCGCGCGGAGCTGGAGTCGCTGGTCGCCGAGACCGCCGAGGTCAGCCGGGCCTCGGGCGCCCCCGCGGATCCGGCCGCCGCCATGGCCCGGTACGACGCCTTCCCGCCCGCGGCCAGGTCCTCCATGCAGCGCGACGCGGAGGCGGGCCGCCCGCTCGAACTCGACGCCATCGGCGGCGCGTTGCTGCGGGCGGCCGCCCGGTACGGCGTTCCGGTGCCGGTGACGGCCCGTCTGGTACGGGAGATCGGCGCCGCCGGCCACTGAGCCGCCCGGGGTCCGGCGGACGCCCACCCGCCGGACCCCTCCCTCCCCATGCCGTACGCACGTGCTCTCCATGCCGCTGCGCGTGTCCCCCATGCCGCCTGCGCGTGTCCCCATGCCGTATGCGCGTGGCGCGCCAGGGTGCCGGGACGGGGGCGGGGAGTCGGACGGCAGGCATCCGCGCGGTCACGCGGCCGGAGGACCCGCCAGCCACTCGTCGTACCAGGCGCGGAAGCCGGGCCGCAGCGGAGTGAGGCCGCCCCAGTCCGGGTCGAGCATCCAGACCTCGCCGGCGAACGGGCCGTTCAGGATCAGCCGGACGAAGGTGCCGCAGCCGTATTCGGCCAGCGTGAGCGTGCCCGGGGTCAGTTCCCCGGTCCCGGCGCCGAGGCGGCCGGGCAGGGGGCCGGTGAGCGGGAACGGCGTGGCGAGACGGCCGGGCAGCCGGTCCGCCTCCCACTCCCCGTCCACGGCCCAGCCGTCCTCGCCGTCCTCGCCGTCCTCGCCGTCAGCGGCCGCGTCCCCGGCGGCCTCGGGGCGGGGCGCGGTCAGCGGCAGCAGGCCGTGAGCGGGACCGGCGGGGCCGTCGCCCACTTCTCCGGCGAAGGCCCGGTACTCGGCCGGGAGAACGATGCCGTGCCGTTCCTCGAAGGCGCGGATCTCCCGCTCCGGCAGAGGGGGCCGCAGCTCGTACCGGTGCGTGTCCGCCCCGAAGCGCTCCCGCCGGGGGTCCCCCGCCGCCATCTCCCGCAGACGCGCGCGCACGGCCGCCCCGTCCCAGCTCTCCATGGACCGAACCATAGGCGGAGGGCGGTCGGGACCGGAGGGCGGTCGGGATCGTCCCGCGGTCCGAGCGGAGCGGAGGGGCGGTCCGGGGGGGGCCGCACCGCCCCTCCGCTCGGAAACCCTTCGCCCCATGGACCACTCGTTCGACTGAAACCTCGTGATCGAACCCGCCGTCCAAAATCGAACAGGCGTACCATTGCCGCGTGGCAACGACCCCTGAATTCCCCCGTGACCTCCTCGCCGGCCAGGAGGAGCTGCACCAGGTCCGGGCCGAGCTGTCGGACCTGCTCAAGCGTCTGCCCTGGTCGGTCGAGCCGCTGGACGGATTCCACGACGACAACGGCTGGCGCAAGGTGGAACGCCCCGCGTCCCCCGGCTGGACCCCGGACGAACAGGCCGAGGTGGAGAAGCTGAGGCGCCGGGAGCACGAACTCGCGGTCTTCGTCAGCGGCCACCGCTTCTGGGCCGAGGTCGCGGCGGCGGACCGTGTGGACGCCCGCACCACACTCAAGCACGCCCGGCAGGGACCCGCACAGGAACCCGCACCGGAGAACAGATGAACGAAGAAGCCCCCGGCCGCGATCGGCCGGGGGCTTCCTCCCGTGTGGGCGCGGACGGTTTCGAACCGCCGACATCCTGCTTGTAAGGCAGGCGCTCTACCCCTGAGCTACGCACCCTCGTCCCGGCTCATGTGCGCAGGACAGGTCGACAGCCTACATGGCCGGAGCGCCTGCGCCGCAAACCACGGAAGGCCGTATCCCGCCAGGACCTGCGGTCACGCGCCGCCCTGTCGCGCCGGGTCCGCCGCGCGCCCGGCACACCGGGTCGTCCGGGGTGCTCCACCGCCTCCTTCTGCAGGCGCACCGCCGCCGCCGGACCTAGCCGCGGCTCCGCCCGCCGCAGCCGCCTTCAGAGCCGCCATGGAGGAGATGTCTCGACCGCCGCACGGCACTCCGGCGGGCGACTTGAGCGGTCTCTGGGACTCTGTCCGGCCGGCTCTTCCGGATCATGTGGCCGGAGGGGAAAATGGGGGCCCGGAAGGCGAACTGACCGACCCGTGTGTTCGTCCTCAACGGGTGGGAGAATGACACCACCCAGGGCGACCACAGCACGGGAGAGGGATGTGACGGCGACACCGGGCACGCCACGTTCGCAGCCGTACCCATCGTCGACCGCACGCACCCCGCACCGGCGCGGCTCCTCGGCGCTGCGCGACACACTGACCCTGATGAGCCTGCCGGTGCTGGCCGCTCTCGCGGTGCCCGCGGCGTTCGCGGGCGGGGGCACCCGGCGCTGGTTCGGCGGGCGCGCGGAGAGCCAGCGGGCGGAGGCGCAGGCGGCGAAGGACGCGGCGGCTGCCGCCTTCTACGAACTCGACACCGCCCAGCGGGACCTGAGGATCTCCGTCGAGACCATCACGGCCGTGGACGACTCCCCCGCCGCCCGCCGCGCCGTCGCCGAGTTCGCGGCACTGGGCGGCCGCATCGACGAGGCCAGCTCGCGGTACATCCAGGCCGTCGACGCATGCGACCTCGACCGGGACGACCTCGACGCCTCGGCCGCCGTCCGCGCCCGTACCGAACTGACCGCCGCCAAGGACGAACTGACCGGCGTCAAGCGGGAGCTGGACCGCTACGGCAGCTCGCTCGGCCCGCTGCTCGGCAAGGCCGAGACCCAGCTGGCCCGGCTCGCGCCCGCCGTGGAACGCGCCCGGCAGTCACTGCTGGGCGCGAGCAACGCCCTCGACGCGGCACGGGCGCAGAACCTGCGCGCCGACGATCTCGCCGCCCGCCTCGCCGCCCTCTCCCCCGAGCTGACCAAGCTCGGCCAGGGCGCCGGGCAGCACGGCGCGGCAGCGACCCTGGAACGGGCCGAGCGGGTGCAGCGCGAGGCCGGAGCGATCCGGGCGGAGGCGGAACGGCTGCCGGAGAAGGCCGCCGAGATCGACCACCGGCTGGTCAGCCTGCGCACCCGCGCCCAGGCACTGACGACCCGCGCCGGACAGGTCGACCCGGTGCTGAGCGAGCTGCGACGGCGCTTCTCGGCGGCGTGCTGGCAGGACCTCCAGCAGGTGCCGGCGCAGGCCGCGGAGAACGTCCGGCAGGCCGAGCTGAAGCTCAGGGAGGCGCAGTCCGCGCGGGACGCCCAGCGCTGGCCGGACGCCACCTCGCTGCTGTCGACCGTGCGCGCGCTGCTCAACACCACCGACGAGGCCGTCTCGGCCGCCGGTGACCGGCTGACCCGGCTGAACGCCGTGCAGAAGGATCCGCAGGCGGAGATCCAGCGGGCCCGGTTCGCGATCCGCGACGCCCAGCGGCTGGCCATGACGGGCCGTACGACCCCGGACCCGCGGCACGCCCGCCCGCTGGACGACGCGGTGGCGCGGCTGGAACGGGCGATCGGCACCCTGGAGGGCGGCCGGCATCCGGACTACTGGCACTTCCTCACGGAGACGGAGGCGGTGCGGGGGACGGCCACCCGGGTGGTGTCGCAGATCCGCGAGGAACGCGGGGGCGGCACGGGCCACTGAGGCGCCGCAGCCCCCGGATCCACGGGGCACCGGAGGCTCCCGGCCGTGACCGGCGGTAGCGGGGTCCCGACCCGTGCGTGTTGCCGGTGGGTCCGGGCGGGCCGATATTGGGAGGGACGGCTGATCTCCGTACGCCGACGCCCGAGGGAGGCGGCACATGGCCACACACGCGGTGCACAGGCGGTCCGAACGCCCCGCACGCGGACGCATCCGATTCGACGAGCACCTGCCCGTCGACCACCGTCTGAACACGGTCTACCGGATCGGCGCGGGCGTCATCGGCCTGTTCCTGCTCGTCTTCGGCATCCTCGGCCTGGTCGACGAGATCGGCTTCTTCAGCACCGGCGGCGACACGGTGGCGGGCCTGAACACCAACGGCGCGCTGAGCGTGCTGTCGATCGTCGTGGGTGTGCTGCTGCTGATCGGGATGGTGATCGGCGGGAACCTCGCGTCCACGCTGAACATGGTGTTCGGCATCCTGTTCATCCTGAGCGGGTTCGTGAACCTGGGTCTGCTGGACACCGACAGCAACATCCTGGCGTTCAAGATCCAGAACGTGTTCTTCACGTTCGTCGTGGGCGTCCTGCTGATGGCCTTCGGGATGTACGGCCGGGTCGGCTCGACCCTGCCGCACGACAACCCGTACTGGCGCTCCCGCCACCCCGAGGCCGCGGAAGCGGAGTCCGGGCCCACGCGGCCGGCGATCACTCCGAAGCCCTGACGGACCTGACGGACCTGACGGAACCGGCTGACACGTGCGGGGCCCCGCGGGGCCCCGCACGGCTAATCTGTGCGCATGCCTCGCTACGAGTACCGCTGCCGGACCTGCGGCGACACCTTCGAACTCAGCCGCCCGATGGCGGAGTCCGCCGCCCCCGCGGCCTGCCCCGCCGGACACGACGACACGGTCAAGCTGCTGTCGGCGGTCGCCGTGGGCGGCACGTCGGCCGGGCCGGCCCCGGCACCGCGATCCGGCGGTGGGGGCGGTGGCGGCTGCTGCGGCGGAGGCTGCTGCGGCTGACCGGGACGGGTGGGCCAACAAGCGTTGGCCCCAGCCTGGTCCCTCTTCTGCCGGGCCGACGAACGTGGGCCGACGAGCGTTGGCCCACAGCCGTTGACCAACGGGCGTTGACCAACAGGCGTTGGCCCACAGGTGTTAACTCACCGCCGCCGGCCCACCGACGCTGACTCACCGGTGTTGGCCAACAGGTGTTGGCCAACAGGCGTTGGTCACCAGCCGTTGACCCATCAGCGTCGGCCTGCGGGCTGCATCGGCCTGCGGGCGGCGTCAGCCCGTGACCGCGGTCGCGCCTCGCGCCGCCTTCAGGAACTCCCGGGTGATCCGTTCGCCCGCCAGCACCCCCCGCTCCGGCAGGGCGGTGATCGCCGCGGCGGTCCAGTCGATGTCGGCCAGCTCGCCGTGGCCGGGCCGCCAGCCGCGATCGGCGGCCAGCAGCAGGTCGGCGTCCAGGAGGGAGTCCCCGGCCGTCAGGGTCAGTTCCGCGCCGGTGCGCCGGGCGACCTCGCGGACGGCCGCGCTCTTGGTGAGCGGCTTGGGGACGGCGTAGATCTTGCGCCCCTGGAGGGACACCGTCCACCCCCGCTCCCCGGCCCACACGGACAGCTCCTCGACCCACTGCTCGGGCAGCAGCTCCCGCTCGACGACGAGATAGGCGAACAGGTCCTCCGCCACCCGGTGCTTGCGCAGCCACGCGGGGTCGGCGGTCGCGTCGAGACGGGCGCGGACCTCCTCCAGCGGCGCGCACTCCTCGGCGAGGCGCGCCAGCACCCCCGCGTGCCAGTCCTGGTCGGTCACGCCGTCCACCAGGAGATGACCGCCGTTGGCGCAGATGGCGAACCCGGGCTGCGGTCCGGGCAGGTTGATGCGCTGGTACTGCTTGCGGGTACGGGTCGTGGTGGGCACGAAGACGGCCGCGTCGCCCAGGTCGGTCAGCAGCCGGGCCGCCGTCTCCGTCATGTACGACAGCGGCTTGTTCTCGTGGACCTCCACGCACAGCAGCCGGGGTGCCCGCGCGTCGGGCATCGTCAGGGCCAGGGCGGCCGAGGAGTAGATCAGCGTACGGTCGAGATCGCTCGCCACCAGTACGGCCATCAGAGGTTCACCGCCTTGCCGTCGGCGCCGGTCGCACCCCGAGTGTACTTGGGATGGATCAACCCGACGCAGGTGTACGGCAGTTCGGCCACCTCCTCGACCGGCACCCCGCGCTGCCGCGCGAGCAGCCGCACATGGTCGAGGTCGGCTCCGGCGCCGGCCCGGGCGAGGATCTTCCAGGGCACCCGGCGCAGCAGCACCCGCGTGGTCTCGCCGACGCCGGGCTTGACGAGGTTGACGTCGTGGATGCCGTACTCCTCGCTGATCCGCTCGACCGCCCGCCAGCCCTCCCAGGTGGGGGTGCGGTCCCCGGCCGCCAGCTCCTCGACCGCCGCGTCGACGGCCGCGTCGACCTCGGGGAAGCGGGCGGCCACGGCGTCGAGGAAGGCCACGGAGACGTCGGCGCCCGCGAGTTCGCGGTAGAACTTGGCGCCGTGGAAGTCGTCGGGACCGACCAGGTCGGCGCGCAGGACGGTGCGTGAGATCAGGCCGGAGACGGTCGAGTTGAGACAGGCGGAGGGTATGAGGAAGTCCTCGCGGGTGCCGTAGGTGCGCACGCAGGAACCGGGGTCGGCGAGCACGGCGATCTCCGGGCTGAAGCCGGTGATGCCCTCCCGCTTCTCGAACTCCTCGATGGCGTCCGCGAGTTCGCGGGTGATGGCGCCCTTGCCGGTCCAGCCGTCGACGAAGACGACGTCACGGGGGTCGTGGTGGGCGGCGAGCCAGCGCAGCGCGTTGGCGTCGATACCGCGGCCCCGGACGATGGAGACCGCGTAGTGCGGCAGCGTGTGGCCGTGGCGGTACTGGGCCCAGCGGCGCATCAGCACACCCACGGGGGTGCCGGCGCGGGCCAGGGAGACCAGCACCGGCCGGGGCGCGGGGGCACCGGCCTCCGGGGCGGGGCGGGACCGGGCCAGCTCGGCGATCACCGTCTCGGTGACGACGCCGACGGCCTGGGCGATGCGGGCGGCCGAGGCGTCCAGGGCGGCGTGGAACAGCTCCTGGTAGCGCTCGCTGGGCTGGTACTCCACCGGCAGCGACTCGGCGTAGTGCGCGCCGCCGCTCTGTATGGCCTCCTCGCGCTCCTCGGTCGGCGCCTCCAGGGTCACGTCCGAGAGGTCCTGGAGCAGCCAGCCGACCTCCTCGGGCGCGTACGAGGAGAAGGCGGGGCCGCGGAGGGGCTCGGGCAGCATGGGCGGCCTTTCGGGGGCAGCGGGGGACGCGGGGGCGTAGGAGGGGACGACCGCGAGCAGGACGTGCGGGACGTGTGCGGCGAGGCGGCCGAGGAGTCCTTCAGGGGCCCGCAGCAGGGGGGTGTCGGCGGCGGAGTCGACGACGGCGACCACGGCGTCGAACCCCGCGCCTGCGACGTTGTAGGCGTAGCGCTCGCCGGGGCCGTCGGCCGGGTCGTCGTGGGCGGGGAAGGCGAGGCGGGTGCGGATGGCGTACCCGGGGTCGTCCACGGCGAGGACGGGCGAGCGGGTGGTGGTCGAGAAGCGCACCTCGGCCGGGACGACGCGCTCCAGTTCGCGGGCGATGCGCAGCGGGGCGTACATCAGCTCCTCGAAGCCGAGCACGAGCACCCGGCGGGCGCCGGCGGGCAGCGCCTCGGCGACCCGGGCGGCCATGCCGGGCAGGGCGGCCTCCAGGCGGGCCCGGTGCGCCGGGGTGAAACCGTGCCGGCCGCCGTCGGGCAGACCCCGGGGCCAGTGCAGGTCCACGCGCCCGGTCCGCCCGTACGACGCCCCGGGGGCATCCCCGGCAGGCCTGTCGCCCCCGGCGAGGCCCTCCTGTCCGGCACCGGCCTCGTGCGCGCCGCCGTCCGACAGTCCGGCACCGGCCTCGTGCCGGGCGACCAGTTCCTGGCCCTTGGCGAGGACGCCGTCCGGGAGCCGTACCGTGCCGGAGGCCGTCGCGACGAGGTCTATCCGGGCGCCGATCTCGGCGGCGAAACGTTCCAGCCTGGCGGCGTCGTCGGCCGAGCGCATGTCGACCAGGGCGACCACCACGTACCGGCGCCGCGGATGGCGCGCGTGCAGGTCGCGGATGGTGTTGAGGACCGTGTTGCCGGTGGAGAACTCGTCGTCGACCAGCACCAGCGGGCCGTCGCCGGCGAGCAGGGCCGGGTCCTCGGGGAGCAGCAGGTGGGAGGTGGCGTGGGAGTGGGACTCCTCGAAGCCGCCCGCCGGGGTGAGGCCCTCGACAGGGCGGCGGGTGGAGTGCAGGTACGGGGCGTCGCCGAGGCCGTCGGCTACGCAGTGGCCGAGTCCGGTGGCGGTCTCCGCGTAGCCGAGGACCACCGCGGTGGCCGCCTCCCGCTCGCCGAGCAGCTCGCGGACCCGGCGGCCCAGCCGGAAGCCGTGGCCGTGGACCACGGCGGGCGACTGCGGTACGTGCTTGCCGAGCACGTGCGAGACGAGGAGGTGGGCCCGCTTGGGGTTGCGGCGCAGCGCGAGCCCGAGCATGGCCGTGAGGCCGTCGTCGCCCTCCAGTTCGACCCCGAGCCGCTCGGCGACCCAGCTGCCGGACCAGACCCCGTCGTTCACTGCCTTGTTCATGCGTTCCTTGGGTTGAGGAGGGTCAGCCGGGGATTCCGGCGGCGAGCAGCTCCACGAAGCCGACGTCCTCGTTGGCGACGCCGAAGACCTCGGCGCGCAGCAGGGTGCGCTCGGCCCAGGCCCGGTGCGGCTTCACTTCGTTCATCTTGTTCGTGTAGGCCGAACGGAGGACACCCCCGCCGCCGCGTTCCGGCCGCAGGATGTCCTGGGCGTCGCTGAACTCCTCGTGGCTGACCACGGACAGCGCGTGTACGGGCAGGACGTGGGAGGGGTGGATGCAGGTCTTGCCGAGCAGGCCGTTCGCCTGGTCGAGGGAGATCTCCCGCAGCAGCCCGTCCATGGCGTGCTCGATCAGCTTCTCGCGCAGTTCCACGGCCTGCACCTCCAGGAAGGGGCTCTGCCGCAACTGTGGCTTGAACATGCGTTCGGGGACGCGGAAGTACTCCCAGACCGGTCCCGTCACGGTGAATCCGGTGCCGTCGGCCCGGCCGAGCATGTTGACCACGTCGGCGATCACGGAGGCGACGATCTGGACGTCGTAGGCGGTCATGTCGGGGGCGCGGCGCAGGCCGTAGGAGGAGCAGAAGTCGGTGACGCCCAGGCGCAGGGCCAGGACCCGGTCCCGGTGGCTGCCGACCGCGCGCAGGATGCCCTCCAGGGTCTCCACCCGGGTCTCGCGGTAGAGCAGCTCGGGCGACTCCAGGACGGGCATGGCGAACAGCCTCCGTCCGCTCGCCGCCTCGGCGGCGCTGAGCGCCTCCAGGAAGGGGCCGCCGCGCTCCCCGGTGAACTTGGGCAGCACGAACCCGGACAGCAGCCGTACGGTGCCGCCGAGGCGCCGGACGAGGTCGGGGATCTGCGCGGGGGTGCGGACCCGGATGAAGAGCAGCGGGAGTTCCGCGTCGCCGCGGGCGTCGAGGTCGGCGAACTGGCGGACGAGGTTCTCCTCGCCGGCCGGGACGTCCGCGTCGTCGATGGAGTCCTCCAGGCACAGCACCATCGACACCACGCCGACGGCGGCCTGCTTGAGGATGTCGTCCGCGAGGCGGGGCCGGGTGGCCGGGCTGTACAGCGTCGCCCCGAGGGCCGCGGAGAGCAGCCGGGCCGGGGAGTCGGCGGTGAACGTGCACGGCTCCTGGTGGAAGAGACGCTTCCGCACTTCGGGGGCGAGGTGCCCGAAATGACGCATATAACTCCCTCAGGGGCCGGGCCCGGTCTTCGAGTTGGGTAAAACGTGGCCGGTAATAGTACGTAGGGATGTATGTCAGAGGTTCCCCACGAGCGTGAATTTCCGGTAACCCCCCGGTGGAGGTGGGTACACCCCCCGCATTGTCGTGGCCAGGACGGAGAAGGCAGGATGACCGCATGACGCACGCGATGCTGAAGGGGTCGAACGTCCCGCTGGAGGTCACCACGGTGCGCGCCGTGCTGCGCTGGACGCCTGGACAGGGCGTTCCCGACGTGGACGCGTCGGCGCTGCTGCTGGGCTCCGACGGCCGTGTGCGCTCCGACGAGGACTTCGTCTTCTACAACCAGCCCCGGCACCCCTCGGGCAAGGTGTGGCGGCTGGGCAAGAAGCGGATCGCCGACGGGCTGACCGACACGATCCAGTCAGATCTGACCGGGGTCGAGCCGGAGGTCGGCCGGATCCTGCTCGTCGCCTCGGCGGACGGGATCCCCTTCGACCGGGTCCCGGCACTGGGGATCCTGATCTACGACGGTTCGGAGACGGACCCCGAGCCGCTGGCCCACTTCGAGATCAAGCCGGAGACGGGCTCGGAGACCGCCCTGATCTGCGGCGAGCTGTACCGGCGCGGGGACGGCTGGAAGTTCCGGGCGCTGGGCGAGGGCTACTCGAACGGGCTGAAGGGCCTGGCCACGGACTTCGGCATCTCCGTGGACGAGGCGGAGGCCGAGGAGGAGCCCCGCCGCCCGGAGTCGCTGTCCGTGCCGCTTCCCCCGGAGCAGCCGACGTCCACCCTGCAGACCCAGCAGACGTCCGCGCTCCCGGCGGCCCAGCAGACGTCGGCGCTCCCCGCCCAGTCGGCCTACGGCTACCCGCAGCCGACCTCCGCGCAGGCGCCCGCGTACGGCTATCCCCAGCCGGCGTACGGCTACCCGCAGCCCGTCGCGGCCGTACCGCTGGACCCGGACTTCCGGCTGCCTCCCCAGGGGCCGCAGTTCCTCTCGCGCTAGCCACCCGTACCGGGGCCCCCTAGCGGTCGGCCTTGGTCTTGTAGCCGCGGCCCCAGGTGAGCCCCCAGCCGTAGAGCCGGTCCAGCTCGCCCTGGAAGCCGTACACGAACTTGACCTCGCGCCGGACGACCAGTTCGCCCTTCACGTTCTCTATCAGCACGACCGCGCACGAGCGGGCCTGGGGGTGCCGCTCGTCGAGGCCGATCTCGATCCGGGGGCCGTTGCTGGGGAAGAGGGTGACGATCGCGTGGGTGCGGTCGAACGCGGGCGTCCGGTCGTAGATGTAGACGAAGACCAGCAGCCGCTTGATGGCGTCCCGGTGGTCGAGGTTGATGTACATCGTCTCGCCGGACGCCGAGCCGAACCGGTCGTCCCCGCTGAGCTTGATGTACGGCGGTGAGTTGACGTCCCCGAGATAGCCGCCGAGGGGCTGTACGACACCCTTCGTACCGTCGGTCAGCTCGTACAGGCAGCCGAGGTCGAGGTCGACGTTGACCATGCTCTGCCCGTGTCCGAGGACTTCCGGGGGCTTGAGCGCCCGGAACGGGTGGCGCAGGAGGCTGTTGCGCGGGTTGGTGTCGAAGTCGGAGGTGCGCATCCGCCAGGTCAGGTTGACGCGCAGATGACCCGTGGCCGCGTCCTGCTTGGTGAGGGACACCTGCTGGTGCCGCCGGGTGAGCTCGATCGCGTTGGACGCGGCGCTGCCCGAGTCGAAGTCGGCGGTGCGCCCGCCCCGCAGCCCGTCGAAGAAACCCATTCCGCCCCCTGGTGATCGTCCGTACGCCGTCGGGGCGGCCGGGCCGAGCCGGCCGCCCCGCTCAGAGCGTTCCTCACCGCGGGGGGCATCACACCCCGCCACGTCCCTGATCTTGCCCGTAGGGGGCTCTCAGGGGCGTGGGAGGCGTGCCGGACCCCGAGGCGTGTCAGACCCCGGAGGGGATCTCGGTCTTCTCGTCCGAGCCCGCCTCGCCCTCCGCGGCCGCGAGCGCGCGGTTGCGGCGGACCGAGGACCAGAAGGACCAGGCGATCAGGACGACGCCGACGAGACCCGTGATGACCTCGTTGATCTCGTACTGGATGGTGACCATGAGGATCACGGCCAGGGCGCCGATCGCGTAGTGGGCGCCGTGCTCCAGGAAGACGTAGTCGTCCAGGGTGCCCTGGCGGACCAGGTAGACGGTGAGCGAGCGGACGTACATCGCGCCGATGCCGAGGCCCAGCGCCATCAGGACGATGTCGTTGGTGATGGCGAAGGCGCCGATGACGCCGTCGAAGGAGAAGGACGCGTCCAGGACCTCGAGGTAGAGGAACATGAAGAACGCGGCCTGACCGGCCAGGACCACCGCGGGGCGCTTCTTGCCGGTGCGGGCGGCCTCCTCCTCCTGCTCGTGCTCGCGCTCCTCCTCTTCCTCCAGCTTGTCCTCGAAGAACCCGGAGAGCCCGCCGACGATCATGTACGTGATCAGGCCGGCGATGCCGGCGATGAGGACCGTCTGCGCCTTGTCGACATGGGCGCCGCCGTGCTGGTGGGCGTGGGTGGCGAAGGTGAAGGACGTGATCAGCAGGACGATCAGGGCGATGCAGACCGACAGCATGTCGACCTTGCCGAGCTTGGCCAGGGGCCGCTCGATCCAGCGCAGCCACTGGATGTCCCGGTCCTCGAAGATGAAGTCCAGGAAGATCATCAGCAGGAACATGCCACCGAACGCGGCGATCGCCGGGTGGGCGTCGGTGACCAGCTGCTGGTACTGGTCCTTGTTGTTGAGCGCGAGGTCGACCGCGTCGATCGGGCCGATCTTGGCGGTGATCGCGACGATGACGACGGGGAAGACCAGCCGCATGCCGAAGACCGCGATGAGCACGCCGACCGTGAGGAAGATCTTCTGCCAGAAGGCGTTCATCTTCTTCAGGATTCCGGCGTTGACCACCGCGTTGTCGAACGACAGCGAGATCTCGAGAATGGAAAGGATCGCCACGATACCGAAGGCCTTCCACCCCCCGTAGAAGACCGCCGCGACCAGGCCGATCGCGGTGACCGCGAACGACCAGCCGAAGGTTTTCAGAAGCACTGGCTACCCCATCGTGTGGTGCGGGTCCCTCCCGGACGCGGTCCCGGGGAGGATCTCCCCCGCGTCGTACCCGACTTTTTACGAAACATTGACTCCGAAGTCTAGAGCGATGCCGCGCAGACCGGACGCGTACCCCTGGCCCACCGCCCGGAACTTCCATTCGCCCTGGTAGCGGTAGAGCTCGCCGAAGATCATGGCCGTCTCGGTGGAGGCGTCCTCGCTCAGGTCGTAGCGGGCCAGTTCCTGGCCGTCGGCCTGGTTGACCACCCGGATGAAGGCGTTGGAGACCTGTCCGAAGGTCTGGGCGCGCTCGTCGGCCATGTGGATCGAGACGGGAAAGATGATCTTCTCGCACTGCGCCGGCACCCGGGGCAGGTCCACCAGGATCGACTCGTCGTCGCCCTCGCCCTCACCGGTGAGGTTGTCTCCGGTGTGCTCCACCGAGCCGTCCGGGCTCGTGAGCTGGTTGTAGAACACGAACCACTCGTCGCCCATCACCCGGTTCCCGGCGCCGCACAGCAGGGCACTGGCGTCGAGGTCGAAGGGGGCGCCGGTGGTGGACCTGGCGTCCCAGCCGAGCCCGATCAGGACGTTGGTGAGGTTCGGTGCGGCCTTCGACAGGGAGACGTTTCCTCCCTTGGCTAGCGTGACGCCCATGCTGCTGGTCCTCCCCTGATGAAGCTTCCCTGGTTCTCTGCGCGTCCGGCGCCGCCCGTAAACGGTGCGGCGCCGGATGCGCGGGTACGGCGGTGTGGCCGGACGTGTCAGACGTTGACGCCGAAGTCCTGGGCGATGCCGCGCAGACCGGAGGCGTAGCCCTGGCCGATGGCGCGGAACTTCCACTCGGCGCCGTGCCGGTACAGCTCGCCGAAGACCATGGCGGTCTCGGTGGAGGCGTCCTCGCTCAGGTCGTAGCGGGCGATCTCCTGGCCGCCGGCCTGGTTGACCACACGGATGAAGGCGTTGCGGACCTGGCCGAAGGACTGCTGGCGGTTCTCGGCGTCGTAGATCGAGACCGGGAAGACGATCTTCTCCACGTCGGCCGGGACCCCGGACAGGTCGACCTTGATCTGCTCGTCGTCGCCCTCGCCCTCACCGGTGAGGTTGTCTCCGGTGTGCTCGACGGAGCCGTCCGGGCTCTTGAGGTTGTTGAAGAAGACGAAGTGCTGGTCGCTCGCGACCTTGCCGGCGTTGTTCAGCAGCAGCGCGCTGGCGTCCAGGTCGAAGTCGGTGCCGGTGGTGGAACGCACGTCCCATCCGAGGCCGACGATGACGGCGGTCAGGCCCGGGGCCTCCTTCGTCAGCGATACGTTGCCGCCCTTGCTGAGGCTGACTCCCACGGGTCCTCCATGTGGTGTCCAGGGGCGGGAAGCCCCGTAGTGCTTCGGATATGGGATCAACGTGCCGATCCTAGTGACGGGTTCCCGCCCCCGCAGACCCTGGAACCGGGCGATTCACGCCCGGCGGCCCAGGGGTGCGCTCAGATGGTGTCGAGCGCCTTGACGTAGCCGTCGAGGTCGCGCGCGTCCATCAGAGCGTTGAGCACGGTCCAGCGCACGATGCCGTCCTTGTCGATGACGAACGTGCCGCGGTTGGCGAGACCCTTCTCCTCGTCGAAGACGCCGTAGGCGCGGGAGACGTTGCCGTGCGGCCAGAAGTCGCTCAGCAGCGGGTACTCCAGGCCCTCCTGCTCGGCGAAGACGCGCAGGGTGTGGATGGAGTCGTTGGAGACGGCGAGCACCTGGGTGTCGCGGTCCTCGAACTTCGGCAGGTTGTCGCGCAGCTCGCACAGCTCGCCGGTGCACACACCGGTGAAGGCGAACGGGTAGAAGAGCAGCACCACGTTCTTCTCGCCGCGGAAGTCGGAGAGCTTCACGGTGCGGCCGTGGTTGTCCTTGAGCTCGAAGTCGGGCGCCTTGTCGCCGACCTGGATCGCCATCGTCGTGCTTCCCTTCGGTGGACCGTTCGGGTGAGAGCGCGGCAAGCGCTCGGAACCACCCTACGCAGCGATCACCGCGGGGCATCGGACGGGCCGGGCGAACCCGGCCCGTCCGGCGTCACGACCGGGCCGCGGGCCGTCCGGGAGTCTGCGGGAGCAGCCCCGGGCGGCCTGCGCGGCACACGGTCACTTCTTGGACTTGGCCGCCTTCGGCGTCGCCAGACGGCTGCCGCTCCAGTCCTTGCCGACGCTGACGCTCTTGGAGGCGGTCAGGCCGGCGGTCGTCGCGGCTTCCGAGATGTCGCTCGGCTCCACGTACCCCGCACGGCCGGTCTTCGGCGTGAGAAGCAGGATGGCGCCGCCCTCTTCGATGTACGTGGTGGCATCCACCAGCGCATCCGTGAGGTCTCCGTCGTCGTCACGGAACCACAGCACAACGGCGTCGGCTACGTCGTCGTACTCCTCATCCATGAGGTCGGTCCCGATGACTTCCTCGATGGCCTCGCGGAGTTCCTGATCGACGTCGTCGTCGTAGCCGATCTCCTGGACCACCTGCCCGGGCTGGAACCCCAGCCTGGCGGCAGGGTTCGTCCGCTCCTCCGCGTGGTCCGCGGTCGCGCTCACGGGTTGCCTCCTGATCATGTTTTGGTGAATGTCTCAGCCACGCGCGTACGCGAAGCATTGGCCGTAGTCCACACGGGCGGGACGGATCGCGCAAGTACCCGGCCGTCCTGACCGCCGAAACGGTGACGATCCTGGCCGTGTCGCCGCAACTTCTGGCACCGTATCCCGATTCCCCGGGAACCACATCACACCGATGTGCCCGGAATGCACGGTTCGGAATCATCCGTCGATACGTTGCTCGAACAACTTTGCCATGCCCGTCACGCCCCGGGCGTATCGTTGCGTTTTGACCGGGGGACGAAGGGGACGGCGTGGACGCACGCGGCACGGACGGGGCGCACGGCTGGACGCTCCGCCCGGCGCATCGGTGGATGTGCCGGCAGGTGTAACGGGGCAAACGTACCGGTAGACGTGACGGGCGCCGCCCCGAGGTACACGATGGGGAGCGGTGCAGGCACGAGAGAACAAGCGGCCCCCCGAAAGGTAAGGAACAGCGTGGTTTCCGGATCCGATCGCAACCCGATCATCATTGGCGGCCTTCCGAGTCAGGTTCCTGACTTCGACCCCGAGGAAACCCAGGAGTGGCTCGACTCGCTCGACGCCGCCGTCGACGAACGCGGCCGGGAGCGGGCCCGCTATCTCATGCTCCGCCTGATCGAGCGGGCCCGCGAGAAGCGCGTGGCCGTGCCCGAGATGCGCAGCACGGACTACGTCAACACCATCCCCACCAAGAGCGAGCCGTTCTTCCCGGGCAACGAGGAGATCGAGCGCAGGATCCTCAACGCGACCCGCTGGAACGCGGCCGTGATGGTCTCGCGGGCCCAGCGGCCCGGTATCGGCGTGGGCGGCCACATCGCCACCTTCGCCTCCTCCGCGTCGCTGTACGACGTGGGCTTCAACCACTTCTTCCGCGGCAAGGACGGGGGCGACGGCGGGGACCAGGTCTTCTTCCAGGGGCACGCCTCGCCCGGCATCTACGCCCGCGCGTTCCTGCTCGACCGGCTCTCGGAGAACCAGCTCGACGGCTTCCGCCAGGAGAAGTCGAAGTATCCCGACGGGCTCTCCAGCTACCCCCACCCGCGCTCGATGCCCGACTTCTGGGAGTTCCCGACCGTCTCCATGGGCCTCGGCCCCCTCGGCGCGATCTACCAGGCCCGGATGAACCGCTACATGGAGGCGCGCGGCATCGCCGACACCTCGGCGTCGCACGTGTGGGCGTTCCTCGGCGACGGCGAGATGGACGAGCCGGAGTCCCTCGGCCAGCTGTCCATCGCCGCGCGCGAGGGCCTGGACAACCTGACCTTCGTGGTCAACTGCAACCTCCAGCGGCTCGACGGCCCGGTGCGCGGCAACGGGAAGATCATCCAGGAGCTGGAGTCCGTCTTCCGGGGCGCCGGCTGGAACGTGATCAAGCTGGTCTGGGACCGCAGCTGGGACCCGCTGCTGGCCCAGGACCGCGACGGCGTGCTGGTCAACAAGATGAACATCACCCCGGACGGCCAGTTCCAGACCTACGCCACCGAGTCCGGTGCCTACATCCGCGAGCACTTCTTCGGCGACGACCACCGGCTGCGCGCGATGGTCCAGAACATGACCGACGACCAGATCCTGCACCTGGGCCGCGGCGGACACGACCACCGGAAGATCTTCGCGGCGATGTCGGCGGCCAAGGCGCACAAGGGCCAGCCGACGGTGATCCTCGCCAAGACCATCAAGGGCTGGACGCTGGGCCCGAACTTCGAGGGCCGCAACGCCACGCACCAGATGAAGAAGCTGACGGTCGACGACCTCAAGCGCTTCCGGGACCGTCTGCACCTGCCGATCTCCGACCGGGAGCTGGAGTCCGGCGCGCCGCCGTACTACCACCCGGGCCGGGACTCGGAGGAGATCCAGTACATGCACGACCGGCGCAAGTCGCACGGCGGGTACGTCCCGACGCGCGTCCTGCGCGCGAAGCCGCTCCCGCTGCCGGACGACAAGACGTACGCGGGTGTGAAGAAGGGCTCCGGTCAGCAGTCCATCGCGACGACGATGGCGTTCGTCCGGCTGCTGAAGGACCTCATGCGGGACAAGGAGATCGGCAAGAGGTTCGTGCTGATCGCGCCCGACGAGTACCGCACGTTCGGCATGGACTCGTTCTTCCCGAGCGCGAAGATCTACAACCCGCTCGGCCAGCAGTACGAGGCGGTCGACCGCGATCTGCTGCTCGCGTACAAGGAGTCGCCGACGGGTCAGATGCTGCACGACGGCATCTCGGAGGCGGGCTGCACGGCCTCGCTGATCGCGGCCGGCTCGGCGTACGCGACGCACGGCGAGCCGCTGATCCCGGTGTACGTCTTCTACTCGATGTTCGGTTTCCAGCGCACCGGCGACCAGTTCTGGCAGATGGCCGACCAGCTGTCGCGCGGATTCGTGCTGGGCGCGACCGCCGGCCGTACGACGCTGACCGGTGAGGGCCTCCAGCACGCGGACGGCCACTCGCAGCTGCTCGCCTCGACCAACCCGGCGTGCGTGGCCTACGACCCGGCGTACGCGTACGAGATCGCGCACATCGTGCAGGACGGGCTGCGCCGCATGTACGGCGGCGAGGCCGACAACCCCGGGCACCCGCACGGCGAGGACGTCTTCTACTACCTCACCGTCTACAACGAGCCCATCCAGCACCCGGCCGAACCGGCGGACGTGGACGTCGAGGGCATCCTCAAGGGCGTGCACCGGATCTCGGAGGGGACCCGGGGCGCGATCCCGGCGCAGATCATGGCGTCCGGCGTCGCGGTGCCGTGGGCGCTGGAGGCGCAGCGGATCCTCGCCGAGGAGTGGGACGTCAGGGCGGACGTCTGGTCCGCGACCTCCTGGAACGAACTGCGCCGCGAGGCCGTGGCCTGCGAGGAGCACAACCTGCTGCACCCGGAGGAGGAGCAGCGGGTGCCGTACGTGACCCGGAAGCTGGGCGGGGCCGAGGGTCCGTTCGTGGCCGTGTCCGACTGGATGCGGTCGGTTCCGGACCAGATCGCGCGCTGGGTGCCGGGGCCCTACCAGTCGCTGGGCGCGGACGGGTTCGGCTTCGCGGACACGCGGGGCGCGGCGCGGCGGTTCTTCCACATCGACGCGCAGTCGATCGTGGTCGCGGTGCTGACCGAGCTGGCCAAGGAGGGCAAGGTCGACCGCTCGGCCCTGAAGCAGGCCGTCGACCGCTACCAGCTGCTGGACGTCGGCGCGGCGCATCCGGGAGCCGCGGGCGGCGACGCGTAGCGGCCGCCGGGTGTCATGCGGGTGAGGGCGGTGGGGTTCGGCTCCACCGCCCTTACTTTTTCTTTACCATGCGGACATGGAGGAACATTCCGCGCAGAAGCGGTGGGAACGGCACACTCAACGGCCCTTGCTCGCGCTGGCGGTGGCCTTCGCCGTCGCGTACGCCGTGCCCATCGTGCGGAGTTCCGCGAGCCCCTCGGTGACGGCCTGGTGCACCGGGGTGGAGTGGGTGGTGTGGGCGGCGTTCGCCGTGGACTACCTGATGCGGCTGGCGCTCTCCGACCGGCGCCGGGAGTTCGTCCGCGGGCACTGGCCCGACCTGTGCGCGGTGGTGCTGCCGGTGCTCCAGCCGCTGCGGCTGCTGCGGCTGGTGTCGACACTGCTGCTGGTGGGGCGGCGGGCGCGGATGGCTCCGCAGATCCGGCTCACCACGTACGTGGTGGGCTCGGTGATCGGGCTGCTGATGTTCGGCTCGCTGGCCGTGCTGTCCGTGGAACGGCAGTCGCCGGACGGGAACATCCGGACACTGGGTGACGCGGTGTGGTGGTCGTTCACGACGATGACCACCGTCGGATACGGCGATCACGCGCCGACGACGGGGCTGGGGCGGATGATCGCGGTCGGTCTGATGCTGTCCGGGATCGCGCTCCTCGGCGTGGTGACCGCGAACATCGCCGCGTGGTTCATCGCGCGGTTCGACAAGGACGACGACGAGGAGCGGCGGCAGACCGAGGCGATCACCCGACTGGCCGACGAGGTGCGGCTGCTGCGGGCGGAGGTGGCCCGCCTGGCGTCCCGCGAGGAGCAGCCGCGGTGACGGCACGTCACCGGGGGGACGGGGGCGGGCTCGCACGGGCCGCGCCCCCCCGGGCCCTGGGGCACCGGGGGGCGGCCGCAGCGGACCCTGTCAGAGGATCCCGTTGCTCCAGGCCGTCATGCCCACGAGGGCGACGAGGGCCAGCAGGGTGTCGATGGCCCCGAGGACCAGGGCCACCAGGGCGGGGACGGAGCCGGCCGAGGCCCACTTCCCGCCCATGGACCGCCAGCCGCAGAACATCGCGACGGGGCCGAGGACGATGCCCAGCACGAAGAAGCCGGCCACCGCGCAGATGGCGCCGATGATGCCGAGCGTCGCACGGTCCGGCCCGGTCCGCTGCCATGTCCGGCCGCGTGACCGGGGGTACCCGCGCGTGCCGTTCCCGAAGACCGCCATCATCAACTCCTCGATGTTTCCGGACAGTTCGGCTTCGGTAGCTCGGGTACCCCGGTTTCCGCGGGGCAGGCCCCCCGGACGGCTTCCCGTCGCGGCGGACCTCAGATGTGGCCCACGCCCGCGCCGGCCTCCGCGTTCTCGCCGCGCTTGGTGAGCAGGGCGACGAACACGGCGACCGCGGCGACGCCCGCCGCGACCAGGCAGGCGAGGCTCATGCCGGAGATGAAGGTGTCGTGGGCGACCTCGGTGATCTTCGCGGCGATGGGAGCGGGCGCCCCCTTCGGCACCGGGGCCACACCCACCTGGACGGCCTGGGAGACCTGGTCCAGCTGGGACGGCGTCAGCTTCGGCAGACCGGCGCCGGTCCAGTTGCCCGCCAGGTCGTTGTCGACCTTGGAGGCCATCACGGCACCCAGCACCGCCGTGCCGAGGCTGCCGCCGATCTGCATGGCCGCCTGCTGGAGGCCGCCCGCCACACCGGACAGCTCCATGGGGGCGTTGCCGACGATGACCTCGGTGGCGCCGACCATCACGGGTGCGAGGCCGAGGCCGAGCATGGCGAACCAGACCGACATCACGCCGCTGCCGGTGTCGGCCTTCAGCGTCGACATGCCGTACATCGCGGCCGCGGTGAGGATCATGCCGGAGGCGAGCGGGATGCGCGGGCCGAGCTTGGTGATCAGCGCGCCGGCCAGCGGGGAGCCGACGATCATCATGCCGGTGAGCGGCAGCAGATGCAGTCCGGCGTCGACGGGGCTGAGCCCGTGGACCTTCTGGAGGTAGAAGGTCACGAAGAACAGGCCGCCCATGAAGGCGATGGCCATGAGGACCATCAGGACGACACCCGCGGACAGCGGCACCGAGCGGAACAGCGCCAGCGGGATCAGCGGCTCGCCGACCCTGGTCTCCCAGACCGCGAACAGGCCGAAGAGCAGCGCGGAGGCGGCGATGAACGTCCAGGTCATGCCGTCGCCCCAGCCCCAGGCCGGCGCCTTGATGAGGGCCCAGACCAGGCAGAACATCGCGCCGGACAGCAGCGCGATGCCGGGGAGGTCGAAGGAGCGCGGCGCGTTCTCGGCGCGGTGGTCGCGCAGGATCAGCAGGCCGAGGACGAGGGCGAGCAGGCCGACGGGCACGTTGATGAAGAACACCGACTGCCAGTTGACGTGCTGGACCAGCACGCCGCCGAGGATCGGGCCGCCCGCGGTGGAGGCGCCGATGACCATGCCCCAGATGCCGATCGCCATGTTGAGCTTCTCGGCCGGGAAGGTGGCCCGCAGCAGGCCGAGCGCGGCCGGCATCAGCAGCGCGCCGAACAGGCCCTGGAAGACCCGGAAGGTCACGACCATCGGGATGCTGTCGGACAGCCCGATGGCGCCGGAGGCGAGGGCGAAGCCGGTGACGCCGATGAGGAAGGTCTGCCGGTGGCCGAAGCGGTCACCGAGCTTGCCCGCGGTGATCAGGGAGACCGCGAGGGCGAGGAAGTAGGCGTTGGTGATCCACTGCACGTCGGAGAAGCTCGCGTGCAGGTCGTCGGCGATGGCCGGGTTGGCGATGGCCACGATGGTGCCGTCGAGGGCGACCATCATGACGCCCACGGCGACGGTGATGAGGGTGAACCAGGGATGGCCGCGCAGTCCGGCGGCCGGAGCCGGTGCCGGAGAGGCCGTCGCCGCCCCGTCCCCCGGCCCCGTCGTGTCGATGGTGGTCTGACCAGTCATGCGTTCGAGGCTAGTGACAGTCGCTGACAGTTGACAACGGAATTCACTAGTCGGTAACTGACATGTCGTACGCACCCGGTCCCGAATCGGGCGTATGTTCACGGGAAGAGAAAGAGACGGACAGTGATGGACGAGGTCATGGAGTCGCTGCGCGAGCGCAAGAAGCGGCGTACGCGTGAGGCGCTGCTGCTGGCCGCCCTCGAACTGTTCACCACGCAGGGGTACGAGCGCACGACGGTCGACGAGATCGCCGAGGCGGTGGACGTCTCGCAGCGCACCTTCTTCCGCTACTTCGCGGGCAAGGAGGACGCCGCCTTCGCCGTCCAGGAGATGACCGAGGCGCACTTCGTCGCGGCGGTGCGGGCACGGCCCGCCGGGGAGGCGCCGATGCAGGCGCTGCGGCAGGCGGTGCTGGAGGGCTGGGACGCGATCCGGGAGACGGTCGAATCGGCCGTTCCGGTCGAGCTGTACCTGCGCATGTACCGCACGATCGAGTCGACGCCGGCGCTGCTCGCCGCCCATCTGCGCCGGTCCGCGGCGACCGAGGAGACCATCGCGCGGCTGCTCGCCGAACGGGAGGGCGTCGACGTGGACACCGACCCCCGGCCGCGGCTGGCCATGGCCGTCTTCTGCGGGGTGATAAGGGTCACCGAACGCCGGTGGAGCACGGGGGACGACTTCAGCCTGGAGGCGATCCGCGCGCTCACCGCGTCGTACCTCGACCAGGTGGGACCCGCGCTCACCGGGCCCTGGCGCACCTCCTGAGCGGACCCGTCCGGGGGGCGCGGACGCGCCGCGTCCGAGAATGTGCGCGCCGCCTGACCGGGAACCGGACCGGCACCTGAAATCGTTGGCACCTCGACGGACGACCGCCTGTAGATCGTCCATTCGTCGACGAAACGTGATACCTGTCACTCGGTACCCCCGAGACCCTCCCGTTCTCCTAGTGTGTCCTCCCAGTGATTCCCTTCCGCACCTCCCCGCAGCTCCTCGTCTGGCGCGCGACGCTGGCGCTGGCCGTCGTGTTCATGATGCTCGCGACGACCGGCTGGACCGCCCTGCGCACGCACCGGGACTCGACCGCGATGCAGTCCTCCCTCTCGGAGTGGGAGCACGGCAGCATCCGCGGCGGCCCGCGCCTGCCGGATCCGAAGGCCTCACCGGCCGAGCTCTCCCGCTTCTTCTCCTCGCTCACCCCGCGCGAGCGCCGCGGTCTCGCCCACCGCTACCCGCTCGCGGTCGGCAACATGAACGGCGCCCCCACTCCCCTGCGCTACCGCGCCAACCGCATCGCGCTGGAACAGGCCCGTGACGTCGAGCGGGAGCGTGTGCACGACAGCCGGCTCAGCACGGCGGGCCAGCAGGACGCCAGGCGCCGTATGCAGCGCTACGAGGCGCTCATGCACCCCGGCCGGCACATCCTGGCCTTCGACCCCGGGGGCTCGGGCCGGGTCGCCGAGGTGTTCGGCGACCTCGACCGGGCGCAGCGGATCTCCGTCGTCGTCCCCGGTGTGGACACCGACCTGCTCACCTTCGAGCGGACGAGCCGCGAGTACACCGCGCCGGTGGGCATGGCGAAGGCGCTCTACGCCGCCGAGCGGCAGGCCGCGCCCACGGCCCGGACGGCCGTGATCGCCTGGGCCGACTACACCTCCCCCGACGGGCTCGGCGTGGACGCGGCCACCGCGATGCGCGCCGAGGACGGCGCCGTACGGCTGAACGCGCTGCTGCGCGGCCTGCCCGGCCGGGCGCCGGTGTCGATGTTCTGCCACAGCTACGGTTCCGTGCTCTGCGGGGTCGCCGCGCCCGGCATGCCGGGGCGGGTCAGTGACATAGCGGTGGCCGCGAGCCCCGGCATGCGGGTCGCGAAGGCGGCGCACCTGCGCACCTCCGCCCGCCTGTGGGCGATGCGCGACGCGTCCGACTGGGTGCAGGACGTGCCGTACCTGGAGGTGGGCGGGCTCGGGCACGGTGCCGACCCGGTGTCCCCGGCGTTCGGCGCGCGGGTGCTGTCGGCGCACGACGCCCAAGGGCACAGCGGCTACTTCCAGCCGGGCACGGACAGCCTGCGCAACCTCGCCGACATCGGCGTGGGCGCGTTCGGCGCGGTGACGTGCGCCCGGGACGAAGACTCGTGCCGGACCGGTGTGCCGGACGCGGCTCCCGCCGGACGCGCGTAGAAACAGCAGGAAGTGCGGTCTGCTCGGGTGGCGACGGAGGAGCGGGTGCCGCATACGATGAGCCGCATGGGTGACGTACTGGCGGGTTTTCATGCCGTCTGGGAGTTCGAGTCAGACTCCGTGCTCATCCGTTACGAACGGGGGATCCGGACACCGAAGCTGTTCCAGGCCCTGGGCGTGAGACGCGTCCCGCTGTCCGCGGTGGAGGGGGTGACCCTCGGCCCGGGCAAGCGCGGCACGGTCGTCCTGCGGCTCACGCCGCGCCCCGGCGCCGACCCGCTGATGGACGCGGCGGCCGGGCAGCTGCCCGAGGGCTCCGATCCGTACCGGCTGGTGCTGCCGGCCGAGCGCGAGACGCTCGCCGAGTACTACGCCGACGAGCTGAAGGGGCTGCTGGCGGAGTCCGGGTCCGGTCCGGCCGAGCGGTACCTGGTCGACGCGCCGGCCGCTCCGCTGCACTTCAAGGCGTACGACGCGAAGGCCTCCTTCGACGGCTCCACCGTGCAGTTCCGCTGGTCGTGGACGGGCGCGTCGTCGGCGAAGTGGAAGGCCGGCGACCAGAGCTTCGCGGTCACGGACCTGAGCGGGGTGGAATGGCGCTCGCCGGAGGTGTTCGAAGGACATCTGCGGCTGCTGCGGCGTTCCGCCGAACCGGCGGAGGCCGTGCAGGCCGACCAGGATCCGGCGGCCGTCGTCTTCGGGCTCGGGTACGGCCCGGTGCACGAGTCGCTGCCGTTCGCGGCGGCGGTGCTGGCGGCCCTGCGCGCGCGGGGTCCGGTTCCGGTGGCACCGGCGCCCGCCCGGCGTGACCCGGCGGACATCGCCGAGCGGATCCGGCATCTCGGGGAGCTGCACCAGGCCGGGCTGGTGACCGACGAGGAGTTCTCCTCCAAGAAGAGCCGGCTGCTCGACGAGCTGTAGCCACCGTGCCGCACGCCGCGGCACGGCCGCCGGACCCTCGGGCCGGCGGCCGTCGGCGGTTACTCCCGGCCCGCGGAGGTGAAGCTCATGTCGGCGTAGCGATCGCCGGCCACCTTCGCCGCGATCGGCTCCAGACGGGACAGTTCCTCGTCCGTGAGGGTGAGGGACGCGGCCGCCACGTTCTCCTCCACCCGGCCCGGCTTGCGGGTGCCCGGGATGGGGAGGACGGCGAGGCCGTGGACGGCCGCGCGCTGGTGCACCCAGGCCAGGGCTATCTGCCCCGGGCTCGCCCCGTGGGCCTCGGCGATCTCGCGGACCGGGGCCAGCAGAGCGGCGTTGGCGGAGGCGTTGTCGCCGGTGAAGCGGGGCTGGTGCCGGCGGAAGTCGCCTGCGGTGAGGTCCGTGCCGGCGTCGGTGAAGGAGCCGGTGAGGAAGCCGCGGCCCAGCGGGGAGTACGGCACCAGGGCCACCCCGAGCTCGCGCACCGCAGGGACCACCTGCTGCTCGATGTCCCGGCTGAACAGGGACCACTCGGACTGCACGGCGGCGATGGGGTGGACGGCGTGGGCGGTCCGCAGCTCCTCCGCCGTGACCTCGCTCAGTCCCAGGTGCTTGACCTTGCCCTCGCGGACCAGGTCGGCCATGACGGCGACGGTCTCCTCCAGGGGGACGTTCACGTCGCGGCGGTGCATGTAGTAGAGGTCGATCACGTCGACGTCGAGCCGCCGCAGGCTGGCCTCGACCGCCTCGCGGATGTACGGCTCGTCGTTGCGGATGATCCGCTTGGCCGGGTCGTCCGGCGGGATGGAGAGGGCGAACTTGGTGGCGATGACCACCTCGTCGCGGTGCGCCTTGAAGAAGGGGGAGAGGAACCGCTCGTTCTCCCCGGCGCCGTACGCGTCCGCCGTGTCGTAGAGCGTCACGCCGAGCTCCAGGGCCCGCTCCAGGGCGGCCCGGGAGGCGTCCGCGTCCGACGGGCCGTAGCCGAAGCTCATGCCCATGCAGCCGAGTCCCTGGATACCGGCCTCCGGTCCGCCTTCGCCGAGCCGTACCGTCGGGATGGTGCCGTCCGTCATCGGGTGTTCCCCTCCGTCGCGTAGAAACTGATCTTGCGGTCGAGCACGGCGAGCGTGTCGTGCAGTTCGGCGATCCGGGCCAGCACGTCCCTGCGGGTCGACTCCAGCAGGTCCTGCCGGTCCGTGTAGGTGCTCTCCCCCTCGCGCACCAGTTCGGCGTACCGGACCATGTCCGCCACCGGCATGCCGGTCAGGCGCAGCTTGGTCACGAAGTCCAGCCAGTCCAGGTCGCGGTTGCTGTAGCGGCGCTGGCCGGTGTGCGAGCGGTCGATGTGCGGCATCAGGCCGATCCGCTCGTACCAGCGCAGGGTGTGCGCGGTCAGGCCGGTGAAGGTGACGACCTCGCTGATCGTGTAGCGGTCCCGGCCGTCGGGCCGGGGGTGGCGCCGGGGTGGGGCGGCACAGGTGTCCGCGGCGGCGGACGTGGCTTGCGGGGCGGCCGTGGGGGTGGTCTGCAGCACCGTCATGGCCTCAACGCTATGACCTTCGAGTGCACTCCAGGCAAGCGGATTCCGGACGGAAACGGCCCCCGTTCGGCCCGGGGGGCGGCGGCGCATAGGCTCGCTGCCATGTCGTTGCAGAGCTTGGCGCTGATCGAGAACTGGCCGGTCACCACCGCCGCGGCGGGTGTCGTACGGGCCGACGGGACCGTCCTCGGGACCCATGGGGCCCTCGGGCACCGCTTTCCGCTGGCCTCGGTGACCAAACCGCTGGCAGCGTACGCGGCGCTGGTCGCGTACGAGGAGGGGGCGGTCGAGCTGGACGAGCCGGCCGGTCCCCCCGGGGCCACGGTCCGCCATCTGCTCGCGCACACCTCCGGGCTGGCCTTCGACGAGCACCGGGTGCTCGCGCCGGCCGGTGAGCGGCGGCTGTACTCCAACGCCGGGTTCGAGCAGCTCGGGGACCACATCGCCAAGGCGACGGACATCCCGTTCGCGGAGTACCTGCGCCAGGCGGTGCTGGAGCCGCTCGGGATGACGTCCACGTCGCTGGAGGGGTCACCGGCGAAGGACGGGGTGTCGAGCGTGGCGGACCTGCTGAGGTTCGCGGCGGAGGTGCAGGCACCGCGGCTGCTGGACCCGCGCACGGTCGCCGAGGCGATGAGCGTGCAGTTCCCGGGCACGAAGGGCGTGCTGCCCGGGTACGGCCACCAGAGCCCCAACGACTGGGGGCTGGGCTTCGAGATCCGTGACTCCAAGTCGCCGCACTGGACCGGCACTTCGTCCTCGCCGCGCACCTTCGGGCACTTCGGCCAGGCGGGCACGTTCCTGTGGGTGGACCCGGTCGCCGGGGTGGCCGCGGTGGCCCTGGCCGACCGCGCCTTCGGCCCCTGGGCCGTCGAGGCGTGGCCGGTACTGACGGACGCGGTGCTCGCGGAACTGCGGGGCTGAACCGGGCGGGCCCGGCGGGTGGCCCGGACCGGGCGGGCCCGGCGGGGAGGGCGGGCCCGGCGGAGAGAGCGGCCCGTCACCGCGCCCGAGCCGTCATCGCGTCCGGGCCCTCACCGCGCCCGGCCCGTCACCGCGTCCGGGCCCTCACCGCGCCGCCATCTCCCACAGGAGTACCTCCGCGGGCACGACCCCCACGAGTTCCAGTCCCTCGGCGCCCGTGATCCGCGCCGAATCCCCCGGGCCCAGGGTCTCGCCGGCCAGCCGGATCTCGCCGCGGACCACCTGCGCGTACACGTACGCGGCGTCCGGCACCGCCGTCCGCTCCCCCGCCGCCGGACGCCGCACGTGCAGCATCGCCCCGGCGCCGGGGACGGCGTACGGGGTGGAATCGGCGATGCCGGGGACGATCCCGTACGCCGGCTCGCCGCCCGGTTCCAGGGGCGCCAGCCACATCTGCACGAAGGTCAGCGGCAGCGCGCCCTCGTTGCGCTCCACGTGCCGGACGCCCGCCGCCGCGCTGAGGTGCTGGACGTCACCGGGGCGGACCGTCGTCGCGCGGCCCGTGGAGTCGCGGTGGGTGAGCTCGCCCTCGACGACCCAGGTCACGATCTCGGTGTGGCTGTGCGGATGCTCGTCGAAGCCGGCGCCGGGCGCGAGCCGCTCCTCGTTGCAGGCGATGACCGCGCCGAAGCGCAGGTTGCCGGGGTCGTAGTGCGGGCCGAAGGAGAAGGCGTGCCGGGAGTCGATCCCGGCCTCCGGGTCCCCTCCGCGGTAGCGCTCACCGGCGCGCCGTACGTCCATCACGGCACCACGGTAGTCCGCGCGCGGCCCCTCCCGCAGGCCCCCGCCGGACCCCCGCCCAGGGCCCCGCACGACCCCGCCGGACGCTTCGCACCGACCCGGCGGCACACGCTCCCGTCCGGATAAGGCAGTCTTGTCCACGTGCCCGAACCCGAATCCCATGACAGCGACCCCGCAGCAGCCCGGCCCGTCCACCCGCACACGGCGACCCTGAAACGGCTGGAGAAGTCCTCCGGGAGTCTCGCCGCGCAGGCCATCGCGCGCATGGACGAGACCCTGTCGTGGTACCGGGCCATGCCCCCGGAGAACCGTTCCTGGATCGGGCTCGTGGCCCAGGCGGGCATCGCCGCCTTCACCGAGTGGTTCCGGCACCCGGACGCCCCGCAGGCCATCTCCACGGACGTGTTCGGCACCGCCCCGCGCGAGCTGACCCGGGCCATCACGCTGCGGCAGACCGTGGAGATGGTGCGCACCACGATCGAGGTCATGGAGTCGGCGATCGACGAGGTCGCCGCCCCGGGCGACGAGCGGGTGCTGCGCGAGGCGCTGCTCGTGTACGCCCGGGAGATCGCCTTCGCCACCGCCCAGGTGTACGCCCAGGCCGCCGAGGCACGCGGTGCCTGGGACGCGCGGCTGGAGTCGCTGGTGGTCAACGCGGTGCTCAGCGGCGAGGCGGACGAGGGTGCCGTCAGCAGGGCCGCCGCGCTCGGCTGGAACTCCCCGGACAACGTGTGCGTCATCCTCGGGACGGCGCCCGACGGCGACAGCGAGCTCACCGTCGAGGCCATCCGGCGGGCCGCCCGGCACGCCAAGCTCCAGGTGCTCACCGGGGTGCTCGGGGACCGGCTGGTGGTCATCGCCGGCGGCCACCCCAATCCGCTCGCGGTGGCCAGGTCGCTGATCGGGCCGTTCGCCGCCGGACCGGTCGTCGCCGGCCCCGTCGTCTCCGACCTGCTCGCCGCCACGCGGTCCGCGCAGGCCGCCGCCGCGGGACTGAAGGCGTGCACCGCCTGGCAGGACGCGCCGCGGCCGGTGCTGGCGGACGATCTGCTGCCGGAGCGCGCCATAGCGGGCGATCCGGGTGCGCGCGAGCAGCTGGTGGAGGAGATCTACAGACCGCTGGAGGAGGCGGGCTCCGCTCTCCTGGAGACGCTGAGTGTCTATCTGGAGCAGGCGAGCAGCCTGGAGGGCGCCGCGCGGATGCTCTTCGTTCACCCGAACACCGTGCGCTACCGGCTCCGACGTGTGACTGACGTCACTGGTTGGTCACCCTCCGATGTACGATCCGCGTTCACGCTGCGGATCGCCCTGATCCTGGGGCGTCTGACCGATGGAGACGCCCAGCTCTAGCTTTTTGTCGGGGGCCCACAAAAGGCCTTCGTGTTCTTCGTCCCTGTCCCCACGGGCGGCCGTGGCCGTCCCCAAGAGAGAGTGTGAGAGTGCTCGTACTCGTCGCTCCCGGCCAGGGCGCCCAGACGCCCGGCTTCCTGACCCCCTGGCTCGACCTCCCCGGCGCCGCCGACCGCGTCGCCGCGTGGTCCGAGGCCATCGGACTGGACCTCGCCCACTACGGCACCCAGGCCGACGCCGACGCCATCCGCGACACCTCGGTGGCCCAGCCGCTGCTGGTCGCCGCCGGCATCCTGTCGGCCTCCGCGCTCGGTGACGTCACCCCGGGCGCGGTCGCGGGACACAGCGTCGGCGAGTTCACCGCCGCCGCGGTCGCGGGCGTGCTCGACGACACCGCCGCGCTCCGCCTCGTCCGCACCCGTGGTCTCGCCATGGCCGACGCCGCCGCGATCACCGCGACCGGCATGTCGGCGCTGCTCGGCGGCGACCCCGAGGTGTCGGTCGCGCACCTGGAGAAGCTGGGTCTGACCCCGGCCAACATCAACGGCGCGGGCCAGATCGTCGCCGCGGGCACGCTGGAGCAGCTCGCCGCGCTGAACGAGGACAAGCCCGAGGGCGTCCGCAAGGTCGTCCCGCTGAAGGTGGCCGGCGCCTTCCACACGCACCACATGGCCCCGGCCGTCGAGCGGCTGGCGGAGGCCGCGGCCGCGCTCGCTCCGGCCGACCCCGCGATCGCCTACGTCTCCAACAAGGACGGCCGTACCGTCGCCACCGGCACCGAGGTGCTGCAGCGGCTCGTCGGCCAGGTCGCCAACCCGGTCCGCTGGGACCTGTGCATGGAGACGTTCAAGGAGCTGGGCGTCACCACCCTCATCGAGGTCTGCCCGGGCGGCACCCTGACGGGCCTGGCCAAGCGCGCCCTGCCCGGCGTGCGCACGCTCGCCCTGAAGACCCCCGACGACCTCGACGCGGCGCGCGAGCTCATCTCCGAGCACGCCAACGCCTGACGCCTAAGGAGCCGTACCGAACATGTCGAAGATCAAGCCCAGCAAGGGCTCCCCGTACGCGCGCATCCTCGGAGTCGGCGGATACCGGCCGGTCAGGGTCGTGCCCAACGAGGTGATCCTCGAGAAGATCGACTCGTCCGACGAGTGGATCCGTTCGCGTTCCGGCATCGAGACCCGCCACTGGGCAGGCCCCGAGGAGACCGTCGCGGCCATGTCGGTCGAGGCCGGCGGCAAGGCGATCGCGGACGCGGGCATCACCGCCGAGCAGATCGGCGCCGTGGTCGTCTCCACCGTCTCGCACTTCGCCCAGACCCCGGCGATCGCCACCTCGATCGCCGACCAGCTGGGCACGGCCAAGGCGGCCGCCTTCGACATCTCGGCCGGCTGCGCGGGCTTCGGCTACGGCCTGACCCTCGCCAAGGGCATGGTGGTGGAAGGTTCCGCCGAGTACGTGCTCGTGATCGGCGTGGAGCGGCTGAGCGACCTGACCGACCTGGAGGACCGTGCGACGGCCTTCCTGTTCGGCGACGGCGCCGGCGCGGTCGTGGTCGGCCCCTCCACGGAGCCGGCGATCGGCCCCACGGTCTGGGGTTCCGAGGGCGACAAGTCCGAGACCATCAAGCAGACCGTGCCGTGGGACCGCTTCCACGTCGGCGACGTCAATGAGCTGCCCCTGGACTCCGAGGGCAACATCAAGTTCCCTGCGATCACGCAGGAGGGCCAGGCGGTGTTCCGCTGGGCCGTGTTCGAGATGGCGAAGGTCGCCCAGCAGGCGCTGGACGCGGCCGGGATCAGCCCGGACGACCTGGACGTCTTCATCCCGCACCAGGCCAACGTGCGGATCATCGACTCGATGGTGAAGACCCTGAAGCTGCCGGAGCACGTCACGATCGCCCGTGACGTGCGCACCACCGGCAACACCTCGGCCGCCTCGATCCCGCTCGCGATGGAGCGGCTCCTGGCGACCGGCGAAGCGAAGAGCGGCGACACCGCGCTCGTCATCGGTTTCGGGGCGGGTCTCGTCTACGCCGCAACGGTCGTTACCCTCCCTTAGGCACTCCGTGCCGGATCGAGCGATCCGGCGCCTGTGCCGCACCGCCTGCCGCCGACGCGGCAGGTGCCGTATTACCGTCTGGAACATCGAAGAAGGAGCGCCTGACATGGCCGCCACCCAGGAAGAGATCGTCGCCGGTCTCGCCGAAATCGTGAACGAGATCGCCGGCATCCCGGTCGAGGACGTCCAGCTGGACAAGTCCTTCACCGACGACCTGGACGTCGACTCGCTGTCCATGGTCGAGGTCGTCGTCGCCGCCGAAGAGCGTTTCGACGTCAAGATCCCCGACGAGGACGTCAAGAACCTGAAGACGGTCGGCGACGCCGCCGACTACATCCTCAAGCACCAGGCCTGAGCCACCCTCAGGACCTGAGGCTGCAAGGCCCCGCCACCCGGCGGTGGCGCCGCTGAATCCCGCATCCGTTGGAGAAAGAATTCCCGTGAGCCCGACCAATCGCACCGTGGTCGTCACCGGTATCGGCGCAACCACACCGCTGGGTGGCGACGTAGCTTCCACCTGGGAGGGGCTGCTCGCCGGCCGGTCCGGCGTCCGTCCCCTCGAGCAGGACTGGGCCGCCGACCAGGCGGTCCGCATCGCGGCGCAGATCGCCGTGGAGCCGGGCGAGGTCATCCCCCGCCCGCAGGCCCGCCGCCTGGACCGCTCGGCGCAGTTCGCGCTGATCGCGGCCAAGGAGGCCTGGGCGAACGCAGGTTTCACCGACAAGGCCGGTGAGGACAGCAGCGTCGACCCCGACCGGCTGGGCGCGGTCATCGCCTCCGGCATCGGCGGCGTGACGACCCTGCTGGACCAGTACGACGTGCTGAAGGACAAGGGCGTACGCCGTGTCTCCCCGCACACCGTGCCGATGCTGATGCCGAACGGCCCGTCCGCCAACGTGGGTCTCGCCGTGGGCGCCCGCGCCGGTGTGCACACCCCGGTGTCCGCGTGCGCCTCGGGCGCCGAGGCCATCGGCTACGCCATCGAGATGATCCGCACGGGCCGCGCCGACGTCGTCGTCGCCGGTGGCACCGAGGCGGCCATCCACCCGCTGCCCATCGCCGCCTTCGGCAACATGATGGCGATGTCCAAGAACAACGAGGACCCGCAGGGTGCCTCGCGCCCCTACGACGTCGCCCGTGACGGCTTCGTCCTCGGTGAGGGCGCCGGCGTCCTGGTCCTGGAGTCCGCCGAGCACGCCGCCAAGCGCGGTGCCCGCGTCTACGCGGAGGCCGTCGGCCAGGGCATCTCGGCCGACAGCCACGACATCGTGCAGCCGGAGCCGGAGGGCCGCGGCATCGCGCACGCCCTGCAGAGCCTGCTGGACAGCACCGACCTGGACCCGGCCGAGATCGTGCACGTCAACGCGCACGCGACCTCGACGCCGGCGGGTGACGTGGCCGAGCTGAAGGCGCTGCGCAAGGTCTTCGGCGACGACGCGGACCACTTCGCGGTCTCCGCGACCAAGTCGATGACGGGTCACCTGCTCGGTGGCGCCGGCGGTATCGAGTCGGTCGCGACCGTGCTCGCGCTGTACAACCGGATCGCGCCGCCGACCATCAACGTCGAGAACCTCGACCCCGAGGCCGAGGCGGCCGCCGACATCGTCCGCGGTGAGGCGCGCAAGCTGCCGGCCGACGGCCGTATCGCCGCGCTGAACGACTCGTTCGGGTTCGGTGGGCACAACGTGGTGCTGGCGTTCCGGACGATCTGACGTCCGGCGTGTCGAACGGCCCGGTCCCCCTCGGTGGGGACCGGGCCGTCGCCGTTGTGGGGGCTGTGCCGGGTGGTGCGGGGGGCGTCCGCCGGCGGATGCGGGGGGCCGTCCGCCGGCGGATGGGGTGGGGGTGCGTCGTGGCTGGTCGCGCAGGTCCCCGCGCCCCTCAGGTCCGTCGCCGCTGGGGTCCGCCGTGTCCTGAAGGCCGCTGTCGCCGAGGAAGGGGTCAGACGACCTGGTGGAGCCAGCGGACCGGGGCGCCTTCGCCCGCGTAGCGGAAGGGTTCCAGTTCGTCGTCCCAGGGCTTGCCGAGGAGCTTGGCGATCTCCGCCTCCAGGTCGGTCTCGCCGCGCTGGGACCGCGTCAGCGCCGCGCGCAGCCGGTCCTCGGGGATCAGGATGTCCCCGTGCATGCCGGTGACGGCGTGGAAGATGCCGAGGTCGGGGGTGCAGCTGTAGCGCTCGCCCTCGGCGCTGGGGCACGGCTCCGCGGTGACCTCGAAGCGGAGCAGGTGCCAGCCGCGCAGGGCGGAGGCGAGCTTGGAGGCGGTGCCGGCCTGGCCCTGCCAGGAGAACTCCGAGCGCCAGGTACCCGGTGCCGCCGGCTGCCTGATCCAGTCGAGGTTGACGCGCGTACCGAGCACCCCGGCGACGGCCCACTCGACGTGCGGGCACAGCGCGCGCGGCGCGGAGTGCACGTACAGAACTCCACGTGTCGTCACCGTAACCTCCGGGCAGGGCGGGACATCTTGCGGACGGGCCGGCGCAGTGGCGCGACGGCCGCGTTCATGGCGAGGCTACCGTGCGGCGGTGCAAGGAGTGTGACGTACCGTCGGTCCCGCTGTCAGGAAACCCCTGCCATTCACCCAGGGGGACGCTTGTCCGGGGGTGCGCCGCGGCAGGCGGCCCGTGCGGGAACTCCCGCGCGTTGTTATGGACGGGAGCACTTCGGCGACGAGCGAGGGGACCAGCGGGGATGCGGACACGAGGCCGGCTGCGCACCGCTCTCGCCGTCGTGACGGCGGCCGTGCTGGCCACCGGATGCGGCGCCTTCGGCGGGGACACGCGGGACGCCGGTGCGGGCGCGACCCGTGCCGCGGCGAAACCCGCCCCGGTGTGGAACCGCAGCCCGGACTCCATCGCGGCGGTCGGCGACTCCATCACCCGCGGCTTCGACGCCTGCACGGTGTTCTCCGACTGCCCCGAGGTGTCGTGGGCGACCGGCAGCGACACCGGGGTGGACAGCCTGGCCGTGCGGCTGCTCGGGTCGACGGGGGCGGTGGAGCGCAGCTGGAACTACGCGGTGACCGGCGCCCGGATGTCCGACCTGCCCGGCCAGATGGCCCAGGCGGCGGCGCGGCGGCCGGAGTTGGTGACGGTGATGGCGGGGGCCAACGACGCCTGCCGTGCCTCGGTGTCGTCGATGACGTCCGTGGCCTCGTTCCGCGAGGACTTCACCGAGGCGATGCGGACGCTGCGGACGGCGCTGCCGAAGACGCAGGTGTACGTGGCGAGCGTGCCGAACCTGAAGCGGCTGTGGTCGCAGGGGCGCACCGACCCGCTGGGCAAGCAGGTGTGGAAGCTGGGGATCTGCCCGTCGATGCTGGGCGACGCGGACGACCTGACCGACACGGCCGCGCTGCGCCGGGCGAAGGTGCAGCGGCGGGTGGAGGAGTACAACGCGGTGCTGCGGGAGGTCTGCGCGAAGGACCGCCGCTGCCGCTTCGACGGCAACGCCGTCTTCGACTACCGCTTCGGGACCGGGCAGCTCAGCCACTGGGACTGGTTCCACCCGAGCCGCAGCGGCCAGGCACGGCTCGCCGAGATCGCGTACCGCACGGTCACGGCGCGCCGACCGTGACCTACGCTTTCCCACATGAGTGAACTTTTCGGCACACTTTCCGACGGCACTCCGGTGCACCGGTGGACGCTGGAGCGCGGCGGGGTGCGGGTGCGGATCCTGTCGTACGGCGGGATCGTGCAGTCGGCCGAGGTGCCGGACCGGGAGGGGCGCACCGCGGACGTGGTGCTGGGCTTCCCGGGGCTCGACGGCTATCTGGAGCACCCGGAGCCGTATCTGGGCGCCCTGGTCGGCCGGTACGCCAACCGCATCGCGGGCGGCCGCTTCCCGCTGGACGGCTGGACGTACGCCCTCGCCCGCAACAACGGCCCCAACTCGCTGCACGGCGGCGAGCGGGGCTTCGACCGGCGGGTGTGGCGGGTGGAGCCGGCCGGGGACGGGCTGCGGCTGAGCCGGGTCAGCCCGCACGGCGAGGAGGGCTTCCCGGGGCGGCTGGAGGTCTCGGCGACGTACTCGCTGGACGCGTCGGGCGCGCTGCGGATCGCCTACGAGGCGGTCACCGACGCGCCGACGATCCTGAACCTCACCAACCACACGTACTGGAACCTGGCCGGCTCCGGCCACGCGGGCGGTCACGAGCTGCGGCTCGCCGCCTCCCGGTACACCCCGGTCGACGGCGACCTGATCCCGGACGGTCCCCCGGCGGACGTGACCGGGACCCGCTTCGACTTCCGCACGGCCCGCAAGACGGGATCCGGCTACGACCACAACTTCGTGCTGGACAAGGGGGTCACGGGGGCGCCCGAGGAGGTGGCCGAGCTGTACGACCCGGGCTCCGGGCGGGTGCTCACGGTGTCCACGACCGAGCCGGGACTGCAGCTCTACACCGCCGACCACCTGGCCGAGCCGTTCGCCCCCTGCGACGGCGTCGCGCTGGAGACCCAGCACTTCCCGGACTCCCCCAACCGCCCGGACTTCCCGAGCACGGAGCTGCGGCCGGGCGAGGTGTACCGCTCGGAGACGGTGTACGGCTTCTCGGTGCGCTAGGGGGCGTCTCCCCGATCTTCGTGGGTCCGCGACGCCCGGCACGGCACCTCTCCGCGGCCGCGACGGGCCGGGACATAGCCCCGGTCCGGCGTCAGGACCGGACCGGGGCTGCTCGTGGGGGACTTGTCCCGGATCAGACGTTAATCGGGGCGGCGAGCCTTCGGTCGGCGATCGAGCGTCCGGCCGTGATCTCGTACGAACCCTTCACACACACCCACGCTTTCCCCTTGTCGTCCCAGATCTCGAAGGCGCGGCGCGGCAGTTCGACGATCACCTCGGCGCTCTCGCCGGGGCCGGCCTCCGCGGTCGCGAATCCGGCCAGCCAGCGCGCCGGGCGCTCGGGGTCGGCCTCGGCCGGGGACAGGTACAGCTGGACGACCTCGCGGCCCGGACGCCCGCCGGTGTTGCGCACGCGGACGCGGACGGTGGTGCCGTCGGTGTCCAGGGACTCGTAGGCCCAGTCGGTGTAGCCGAGTCCGTGTCCGAAGGGGTAGGAGGGGGTGCGGCCCGCCTTCTCCCAGGCCCGGTAGCCGATGAAGACACCCTCGCTGTACGGCAGTTCGCCGCCGACGGGGACGACCTGGGTGACCGGGGCGTCGGCGAGGGAGCCCCAGGTGGTGGGGAGCCGGCCGCCGGGCTCGTGGGTGCCGGTCAGCACGTCGGCGAGGGCGGCGCCGCCCTCCTGCCCGGGGAACCAGGTGAGCAGCACGGCGGCGACCTCGTCGCGCCAGGGCAGTTCGACGGGGGATCCGGCGTTGACGACCACGACGGTGTTCGGGTTGGCGGCGGCCACGGCGCGCACCAGGTCGTCCTGGCGGCCGGGCAGGCGCAGGTCGGCGCGGTCGAAGCCCTCGGACTCGACGCGGTCGGTGGTGGCGACCACGACGACGGCGGTGCCGGCGTTCCGCGCGGCCTCGACGGCCTCGGCGATCAGTTCGTCGGGGTCGCGCTGCGGGGCGGCGTGGGCGAGGGCGAACGTGATGGACCGCAGGGGCCTGTCCTCGGGGACCTCGACGGTGTGGGTGAGGGAGACGGTCACCGGCTCGCCCGCGATGAGTTCGGCCTGGGCGCGGGGCACGGGGGCGTTGAACAGCGCGGCGAACGGGTCGCTGCCGTCGGGGCGCTGGACGCCGTCGTAGTAGGTCGTGCCGTCGATGACGAGGGCGAAGGCGCCCCTGCCCTTGACGCCGAAGGTGTGCGGGCCGGACTCGCGCGGCATGAAGGTGCCGGTGAGTTCGACGGTGTGGAGGTTGTCGTGGCGGACGCCCTCGGGGAGGTCGGAGCCCATCCACTGGATGTGGCCGCTGGGTGCCGAGCGGGTGCCGATGACGGCCCCGGAGGCGTCGCGGCAGACGGTCCGCAGGGTGAAATCCCTTCCGGCGGCGGCGAGTTCGGTGGCCGGGTCGGCGCCGACCGCGTGGTCGAGGGTGCCCTCGGGGAGGGCGGCGGTGAGGCCGTCCAGCGGGGAGACGGTGCGGGGCGGGAAGACGGTGGCGGAGCCGCCGCCGAGGATGCGCGCGTCGCGGGCGGCGGCGCCGATCAGGGCGACGGTGCCGGGTTTCAGCGGGAGCGCGCCGCGTTCGTTGCGTACGAGGACGAAGGAGCGGCGGGCGATCTCGCGGGCCAGGGCCTCGCCGTCGACCGGGGCGGGCGGCTCGGCGACGGCCGGCGCGGCACCCTGGAGGATGCCCACGCGGGCCGCGAGGCGGAGCACTCTGCGCACGGCCGCGTCGACGTCGGCCTCGTCGACACGGCCGTCCCGGACGGCGGCGGCGAGGGCGTCGCCGTAGACGGTCCGGGGGCCGGGCATGGCGATGTCGAGACCCCCGCGCAGGGCGGCGGCGGTGTTCCGGGCGGCCGACCAGTCGGAGACGTTGATCCCGTCGAACCCCCAGGCGCCGCGCAGGACTTCGCCGACCAGGTCCCGGTGCTCGGTCATGGTGGTGCCGTTGACCGTGTTGTAGGCGGTCATGACGCCCCAGGGGCGGGCCCCGGCGACGATCGCCTCGAAGGGCGCCAGGTACAGCTCGCGCAGGGCGCGTTCGGGGACCCGGTTGTCGACGGTGAAGCGCTCGGTCTCGGCGTCGTTGGCGACGAAGTGCTTGACGGTGGTGCCGACACCGCCGGACTGGACCCCGCGCACGTAGCCGGTGCCGATGCGGCCGGTCAGGAGCGGGTCCTCGCTGTAGGCCTCGAAGTGGCGGCCGCCGAGCGGGGAGCGGTGCAGGTTGACGGTCGGGGCGAGCAGGACGTGGACCCCCTTGCGGCGGGCCTCCTGGGCCAGCAGGACGCCCGCGCGGTGGGCGAGTCCGGGGTCCCAGGTGGCGGCGAGCGCCGTCGGCGAGGGCAGCGCGACGGAGGGGTCCTCGGCGGTCCAGCGCACGCCCCGCACGCCGATGGGTCCGTCGGACATGACCAGGGACTGCAGTCCGATCTCCGGCAGCGCGGGCAGGCTCCAGGTGTCCTGTCCGGCCAGCAGCCGGGTCTTGGCGTCGAGGCCGAGCCGCCCGAGCGCCGCCTCCACGGCCGCCTCCCGGGCCTCGTCCGCCGCCGTCGGTTCCCCTGTGTCCAGCACGCCCTCTCCCTCCTCGTCGAAGTCCACGGGCGCCTTCCATCCTGCCCAGGACACCGCCGGACAAGTCGGATCCTGGACGGTCGATCCGGGACAGGGCACGGCGGCCGCCGTTTCCAGCGGGCCGCCAGGGAATTCGGCCCGCCGGGCATCCCGGCCCGGGACCCCAGGACCTGGACCCCGAGTGCGGGGGCTGCCAGCCCGGGGCCCCGGCCTCAAGGTCGCGCCTCGCGCGCCCCGGGACCGGCGTGTGTCAGCGGGTGGTGCGCGCGCCGTCGACCGGCGCCGGCTCGGCCGGCTCCTGCCCGGCGTGGTGCCCGTCGGTCTCCTCGCGGTTCTCCTCACCCAGCAGGTCCCGGGCGAGGAAGGTGGCGCCGGCGACCGCGCCCGGCATCAGGAAGACGGCGACGAAGGGCACCAGGAAGGCCAGCCCGAGGGGCGTGCCGAAGCCCCACACCAGGGTCTTGCGGGAGCGGAGCAGGGCGAGTCGGGCGCGCAGGTCGACGCCCCGGCGCTGGAGGGCGACGGCGGCGAGTTCCTCGGTGAGGAAGAAGCCGGTGACGAAGAAGCCGATCACCGGGACGGCCGTCTGCCCGACGAAGGGCAGCAGGCCGAGCGCGAAGAGCAGCACGCCCCACACACCGGCCCGCACCAGGATGCGCAGGCTGTCGCGCGCCGAGACCCAGATCTCGCGCCACAGGGGCAGCTCCGAGCGGGGGGCGGTGCCGTCGGGCGAGAGGTCCTCGTCGACCTTCTCCGAGAGGTTCTCGTAGAAGGGCTGGCCGACCAGGAGGGTGACGGCCGTGAAGGTGAGGACGGCCAGCAGCAGCCCGAGGGCGAAGAGCACGACCGTGAGGAAGCCGCGGAACAGGCCCTGCCAGGGGCTCGACCAGTGGTCGGCGAACGGGGTCGCCCACGCGACCGCGTCCGGCCCCCACACCGCGAGCGCGACGAGCGCGCCCGTGTAGAGGACGAGCGTGATCAGTCCGGGCAGCAGGCCGAGACCGAACTGCCGGCCGTGCCGGTAGACCCAGCGCTGGCCCTGCAGAAGATGACCGAACCCCGCCCCGATGTCACGCATGCGGGTGACTCTACCGGGGCGGTGTGGCCGCCCTGTGTGGCGAACGTGTGTCAGGCGTCGAGCATGCGGCGCAGCAGGTCCCGGAGGGAGCCGCGCTCCTCGGTGGAGAGTCCGGCCAGGGGCTCGCGGGCGAAGCGCAGGCCCTCGCGCAGGTCGCGGGCGACGCGCAGGCCCTCCTCGGTGGGGGCGGCGAGCTTCACCCGGCGGTCGGCCGGATCGGGGCGGCGCTCGACCAGGCCGCGGGACTCCAGGCGGTCGACGATGCCGGTGACGTTGGACGGCTCGCACTTCAGCTTCTGGGCCAGCTTGCGCATCGGCAGCGGCTCCAGCGAGAGCAGGCTGAGCAGGCGCGCCTGGGGGCCGGTGAGGGAGTGCTCGCCGGCCGCCTCCTCGTAGTCCGCGTAGAAGCGGGCCACGACCTCACCGATCAGTTCGACGACCTCCATGGACAGAGGGTCGACGCGGCGGCTGGACGGGGCCGGCGGACGGGACGGGGACGACTCGGGCGACATGCCGTCCAGGATAGCCGGTTACTTGACATCCTGAAATATTTAGGCGCATGGTTGTTTCAGGTACTGAAGTAATTGAGGAAGGTCACGCACCATGTCCGACTCCCCCGCCCTCCCCGCCGTCAACCGCGAGTGGCACCTGATGAAGCGCCCGGTCGGCTGGCCGACGCCCGAGGACTTCGCCCTCGTCGAGGCCCCCATGCCGGTCCCCGGCGAGGGCCAGGTCCTGGTGCGTAACGTGTACCTCTCGGTCGACCCGTACATGCGCGGCCGAATGAGTGCCGCCAAGTCCTACGCCGCCCCCTTCGAGCTGGGCCAGGTCATGCAGGGCGGCACGGTCGGCGAGATCGTCGCCTCCGACGTCGAGGGCTTCGAGGTCGGCGAGCACGTCCTGCACTTCCTCGGCTGGCGCGAGTACGCGGCCGTGGACGTCAAGAACGCCGTCAAGGTGAACGGCGCCCTCGCCCCGCTCTCGACCTACCTCGGCGTCCTCGGCATGACCGGTCTCACCGCGTACGCCGGCCTGCTGCGCACCGCCTCCTTCAAGGAGGGCGACGTCGTGTTCGTCTCCGGCGCCGCCGGTGCCGTCGGCAGCGAGGTCGGCCAGCTCGCCAAGCTCATGGGCGCCTCCCGGGTCATCGGCTCGGCCGGCTCCGACGAGAAGGTCAAGCTGCTGCTCGACGAGTACGGCTTCGACGCCGCGTTCAACTACAAGAAGGGCCCCGTCGCCGAGCAGCTGCGCGCCGCCGCTCCCGACGGCATCGACGTCTACTTCGACAACGTCGGCGGGGACCACCTCGAAGCCGCCATCGGCTCCCTCAACCTGCGCGGCCGGATCGCCATCTGCGGCATGATCTCCGTCTACAACAACACCGAGCCCGCCCCCGGCCCGGTCAACCTCGCCCGTCTGATCCAGACCCGCGGCCGCATGGAGGGCTTCCTCGTCGGCGACCACTACGACATGCAGCCGCTCTTCATCGACCAGGTCGGCCCCTGGGTCGCCTCCGGCGCCCTCAAGTACCGCGAGACGGTCGTCGACGGCATCGAGAACATGGTCGAGGCGTTCCTCGGCGTCCTGCGCGGCGACAACATCGGCAAGATGATCGTGAAGGCCTGACCTTCCGCTGCGTTCGCCCGCGGGGCCGCCTCGGCCGGTCACGGGAGACCGGACGTGCTCGGCCCCGCGGGCCCGCGCGCGACCGGTCTCCCGCCGGCCTGAACGGGGTGGAGCGTGACGGCCGGGGTCCGGCCGTCACTCAGGCGGTCAGGGCCGCCCTGTGGACGGCGGCCGCCAGGCGGTCGTTCTCCGGGGCGGCTCCGCCCGGGTAGGCGCAACGGCGGCGGGTGTAGCCGTAGGCGAGGCCCGCGCGGCGGTCCGCGAAGGCCTGGGAGCCGGCCGCACCGCTGTGGCCGATCGTCCCGGCGCCCAGGAAGGGATGCCGGGCCTCGGCCGTGGCCTGGAAGCCCAGGCCGAACGCCGCGTACGCGCGGATGACCAGGTCCTGGCCCGCCGAGTGCGGCTGCCCGAACTCCGCGATCGTGTCCTCCTTGAGCAGCGGCGCCTGCCCGCCGACCTCGCTGATCATCGCCGCGTACATCCCGGCCAGCCCGCGCGCCGAGGCGACGCCGCCCACCGACGCGGGGCCCTTGGCACGGACCACGGGATCGTTGGGCAGGGCCTCCAGATCCGTCGGCTCCGCCGCGTGCCGGTTGAAGGCGATCCCGGGGAGCGTGTGCGGCCCGGCCGGCAGCGCGTCCAGCTCCACCTGCTGCGCGGGGGTCGGCAGCATCGGCAGGGTGGTGCGGAACCGGGACTCGTGGACGGCGGCCAGACCGAGGTGGAAGTCCAGCCCGTACGGGGCGCGGACCCGCTCCTCGTACAGCTCCTGCACCGTACGGCCGGTCGCCCGCCGGACGATCTCACCGGTCAGCGCGCCGATCACCAGGGCGTGGTAGCCGAACGCCGCCCCGGGCCGCCAGAACGGCCGCTGGTCGGCCAGGCGTTCGGCGAGCGCGCGGTCGTCGGCGAGCTCGGCCGCGCTGAAGCCGCTGTCGGTCCCGATCAGTCCGGCACGGTGCGCCAGCACCTCGCGCAGGGTCAGGGCCCCCTTGCCCTCGACGCCGAACTCCGGCCAGTAGTAGGTGACCTTGCGGTCCAGTTCCAGCGTGCCGTCCTGGACCAGCAGGGCCACGACGAGGTGGGCGGCACCTTTGCTGGAGGAGAACACGCCGTACAGCGCGTCCGGGCCGCCTCCTGGCCCGGCCCACAGGTCCACGACTCTCCGGCCGTGCACATACGCGCACAACTGGCCCTCGTAGTCGTGCCGTTCACCGGTCACGAAGGCGGCGAACTCCTCGCGCACCGCCTCGTACCCGTCGGCAACCGTGCCCTGGACGGTGATGTGCTGCGTCATCCGCTCTCCTCGGCCGATCCGCTGCTCGCCGTTCCCGTTCGCGCGACACCCGGCCCGGAGCCGGGCGTTCCCGGGATCATGTACGGCGAGACGTACCCGTTCGGTTCAACCCCCCAGGCGCCTGGTTGGTGACACCGATGCCCCGGATGGCCCACACCCCGGACACTCAGGGGAGACGCCCCCTAGGTGCACCACCACAGGAACCTGTCGCACTTCTTCGTCGGGGACGGCTCCGGCGTCGGATCCGGGCTGGTCGGGGCGGCGGTCGGGGTGGCCGGCGCGTGCGTGGCCGCCGGAGCGGCCGGGGTGCCCGCCGCCGCGCCCGCGGCCGCGCCCGCCGGCCGTTCGGCCTTCTTCGAGGCCTCCGGGGACGTGGAGGCCTCGGCCTTCGGGGACGTGGAGGCGGACGCCGAGGCCGAGGCGTCCGGGGAGGCCGACACGGTGCCCCGGCCGGCGGCGGCGCCCGGCGCGGAAGCCGGGGCGGAGGCCGTGGGGGCGGGGGCGGCGGAGGTGTCGTCGCTCTCGGGGGCCGCGCCGCCGGAGACGGCGGGGGCGCCGGTGGAGAAGGGCGCGTCGACGCCGAGTTCGGCGAGGCTGAGACCGCCGGCCGCCAGCACGAAGCCCGCCGCGATCAGGACCGTACGGCGGCGGCGACGCCGGTGCGCGGCGGCCTTGCGGTCCCGGCGGCTGCCGTCGGCGTCGGCCTGTCGCCGGCCCGCGCGGCGCCCGCCGCCGGTGTCCGGGTGATCCTCGTCCGCGAGATCGTCCTCGGAGAGGGGTTCGTCCGCGGAGTCGTCGTACGCGGAGTCGTCGTACGCGCTGTCGTCGTACGCGGGGTCGCGTGTGGGGTTGTGCGCGGAGCCGTGCGTGTCCCCGTAGGCGTCGCCGGTGCCGTCAGTACCGCCGGGACCGCCGGTGTGCGTGTTCGCGGTCGCCGCGACGGCGCGTTCGTCGGGGGCGCCGGCCTGCCGGGGCACCCTCGGGGCGGCCGGGGGCGTCGCGTCTCCGTGACCGGCGTGACCCGCGTGTCCCGGGTGACCTGCGTGTCCCGCGTGATCGGCATGACCGGTGTGATCGGCATGACCGGCCTGGCCGTCCGCCGGGTCGGCACTGTGGGCCGCCTGCCCGTAGGGGGCGGCCGCCGTGCCCGCGTGTACGCCCGCGGGGACGGCGGGCATCTGCGCCGGTGCGCCGCAGCCCGGGCAGGCCAGAGCG
Source organism: Streptomyces sp. NPDC090108 (assembly GCF_044747185.1). Lineage (NCBI taxonomy): Bacteria > Bacillati > Actinomycetota > Actinomycetes > Kitasatosporales > Streptomycetaceae > Streptomyces > Streptomyces sp. NPDC090108. The sequence goes on along the minus strand of NZ_JBIVDQ010000005.1, from coordinate 218,266 downwards.
CCGTTGAGGTGCCGTCGGCACGGCTGGCAGTAGTCCATGACGCGGGAAGACTAGATTCCCGGCCGGTGACTTTCCTAGGCACCGCTGTGAAGGTTTGGTGCGGGACGGCGAGGGATCCCGCGTCCCGTGCCCGAACCGTTTCCTGTTCGCCCCATTGACACCCTCGCCGCCCCATCCCTACTGTCGCGCCAACATTTCGAACGCGTGACGAAATATCGAACGGGTGAGGGGCAACCTCCGTGCGCATCACCGGAATCAGCACACATGTCGTCGGGACGCCGTGGCGCAATCTCACGTACGTCCAGGTGCACACCGACGAGGGGATCACGGGAGTCGGCGAGACCCGGATGCTGGGCCGCACCGACGCGCTGATCGGGTACCTGCGCGAGGCGGAGACCAACCATGTGCGCGGCTCGGACCCGTTCGCCGTCGAGGACCTCGTGCGCCGGATGAAGTACGGCGACTACGGGCGGGCCGGCGAGATCGTCATGTCCGGTGTCGCGGTCGTCGAGATGGCCTGCTGGGACATCAAGGGCAAGGCGCTCGGCGTGCCGGTGTGGCAGCTGCTGGGCGGCCGGGTCACCGACCGGGTCAAGGCGTACGCCAACGGCTGGTACACGACCGAGCGGACCCCGGAGGCGTACCACAAGGCCGCCCGGGAGGTCGTGGCGCGCGGGTACCGGGCCCTGAAGATCGACCCGTTCGGCACCGGCCACTTCGAACTGGACCACGAGAGCACCCTGTACGCCGTCTCGCTGATCGAGGCCGTGCGGGACGCCGTCGGGCCCGGCACCGAGCTGATGCTGGAGATGCACGGCCGGTTCTCCCCGGCCACCGCGGTCCGGCTGGCGCGCGAGCTCGCGCCCTTCGACCCGGCCTGGCTGGAGGAGCCGGTCCCGCCGGAGAACCTCAAGGCCCTGGAGAAGGTCGCCGCGAAGGTCGACATACCGGTGGCCACCGGTGAACGGATGCACGACCGGATCGAGTTCCGGGAGCTGTTCGAGAGCCAGGCGGCGGACATCATCCAGCCGGACGTCGGCCACATCGGCGGCATCTGGGAGACGCGCAAGCTCGCCGCGGCCGCCGAGGCCCACTACATGCTCGTCGCCCCGCACAACGTGGGCGGATCCGTACTGACCGCCGCCTCGCTCCAACTGGGCTTCAGCACCCCGAACTTCAAGATCCTGGAGCACTTCAACGACTTCGCGGACGCGGAGATCAAGAAGGTGGTGAAGGGCGCCCCCGAGGTGGTGGACGGCTACTTCCACCTCTCGGACGCACCCGGTCTGGGCGTCGAGCTGGACACCGACGCCGCCGCCGAATTCCCGCAGCAGCAGGCCCGGTTCGACCTCTGGGCCGAGGGCTGGGAGCAGCGCAGGCCGAAGGACACGAAGTGAGCGCCGACGGCCTCCAGGTCCTGGTCGAGGCGCCGGGCGCGCACCGGATGGAGGAGCACACGCCACGGGCTCCCGGCCCCGGTGAGGCATTGGTCGCCGTGCACGCGGTGGGCGTCTGCGGCAGCGACCGCGAGCTGTATCGGGGCAACCGGCCCGAGGGGTACGTGCGTTACCCGCTGGTCCCCGGCCACGAGTGGTCCGGGACCGTGCGCGCGGTCGGCGCCGGGGTGCCGGAGAGCCTGACCGGCCGCAAGGTCGTCGGGGAGGGCTTCCGCAACTGCCAGGTCTGCGAGCGCTGTCACGCGGGCGAGACGACGCTGTGCACCGCGGGCTACGAGGAGACGGGCTTCACCCGGCCGGGCGCGATGGCCGGCACGCTCACGCTGCCGGCCCGGCTGCTCCATCCGCTGTCCGCCGACGCCGACCTCACCGCCGCCGCCCTGCTGGAACCGGCCGCCTGTGTCGCCGCGGCGGCCCTGAAGGCGGGGGCCCGGCCGGGCGAGCGGGTCGCGGTGGTGGGAACGGGCACGCTCGGCATGCTCGCCGTGCAGTTCCTCGCGGCCGTGTCCCCGGCCGAGTTGCTGGTGGTGGGCGTGGACCGGGAACGGGAGGAACTGGCACGGCGGTTCGGGGCCACCCGGTACCGGCTCGCCGGCCAGGAGCTGCCGGACGGCTTCGACGTCGTGATCGAGGCCGCCGGGTCCGCGTCCGCCGCGCGCACCGCCGCGGCCCTGCTCCGGCGCGGCGGCCGGCTGGTGCTCACCGGCATCCCGGCGCCGGGCGCGGACGGACTCGACCCGACCTCCCTCGTCGTACGGCAGCTGGAGGTGCGCACGGTGTTCGGGGCGCCGCCGGCGGCCTGGGCGCACGCGGTGCGGATGTTCGCCGCCGGACTCCTCGACCCGCTCCCGCTGGTCACCCACGAGCTGCCGCTGTCGGCGTTCCCCGAGGCCGTCGAGCTGGTGGGGAGCGGTGACCCGAAGGTCGGCAAGGTGCTGCTGCGGCCCCATCCGTACCCGGGCCCCGCGCCGGCCGGGCCGTGAGCCCGTACCCGGGCCGCCTGGACCCGGACGCCGCGCCGCGGGACCCACGGCCGGCCCGGAGCCCGCGGCCCCCGGAGTCCGCCGTACCCGAGATCCCGACCCTTGTCCGGTACACCGAACGCGAAGGACAGCTTGTGACCGACGCTTCCGCCCCGGCGGCCCGCAGGCCCGGCGAGCAGGTGCTCGCCGCGCTCGGGCTGGGCGCGCCCCTTCCCGACCCCGCCGACGCGTCCCCCCACCGCTTCCCGGGCGGCGGTCTCTGGCGCACCGAGGTCCCCTCGTGCGAGGGGCCCGAGGCGCTGGCGGTGATCCTGAAGGAGAGCGCGCGCCTGGACGTGCCGGTCCACCGGATCAGCCAGGGCAGCGGCGTGTGGATGCTCTCCGACGCCGAGATCACCGAGATGGCCGGGGCGGCCGCCGAACGGGACATCGAGCTGTGCCTGTTCACCGGTCCGCGCGGCACCTGGGACACCGGCGGCTCGGTGCGCACCGACTCGCGCGGTGCGGGGCTGCGCGCCCGCGGCCACGACGCGGTCGCCGGGTGCGTCGAGGACGCCGTACGGGCCACCGAGCTGGGCGTGAAGTGCCTGCTGGTGGCCGACGAGGGCGTGCTGTGGACGCTGCACCGGGCGCGCCGGTCGGGGATCATCCCGGCGGACACGACGCTCAAGGTCTCCGCGCTCATCGGGCCGGTCAATCCGGCCGCGTACGCGGTGTACGAGCGGCTCGGCGCCGACTCGGTCAACGTGCCGAGCGATCTGACGCTGTCGCATCTCACGGAGATCCGGCGGGTGTCGGGCGCCCCGATGGACATGTACATCGAGGCGCCCGACGACCTCGGCGGCTATGTCCGGATGTACGAGGTCGCCGAGCTGATCCGGCGCGGTGCGCCGCTCTATCTGAAGTTCGGCCTGTCCAAGGCCCCCGGCATCTATCCGTGGGGCGCCCACCTGCGGGACCTGACGCTGAACACCGCCCGGGAGCGGGTGCGGCGGGGCCGGCTCGCGCTGGACCTGCTCGCCCGGCACGGCGCGGACGGCGGCATGGCCCCGCTCGGCTCCCGGCTGCCCGGCCCGCTCGACCGCTTCCCCGACACCGCCTGACTCCCCCGCACCCCCCGCACCCCGTGCCGCGCGGCCCGCGACCCGCACCGACAACGCACCCCCGCACCGCACGAGCACCGCACCACCCCCGACCCGCACGAGCACCGCACCCCCGCACCACCCCCGAGACCGACAAAGGACGGATCACCATGCGCAACCGCAGAGCCGTACTCACCGCGACAGTGGCGGCAGCCGCGCTCTCCCTCGCCCTGTCCGCCTGCGGGCAGAACAGCGAGGGCGGCAGCAAGGACAAGGGCGGCGACACCAAGGGCGGCACGATCGGCATCGCGATGCCGACCAAGTCCTCCGAACGCTGGATCGCGGACGGTGACAACGTAGTCAAGAACCTCCAGGGCAAGGGGTACAAGACCAAGCTGGTCTTCGGCGAGGACGACCCCGACACCCAGGTCTCGCAGATCGAGAACCTGATCACGCAGGGCGTGAAGGGCCTGATCGTCGCGGCGATCGACAACAAGTCCCTGGACAACGTGCTCCAGCAGGCGGCGGACGCGCACATCCCCGTCATCGCCTACGACCGCCTGATCCTCGGCACCAAGAACGTCGACTACTACGCCTCGTTCGACAACGAGAAGGTCGGCCGGCTCCAGGGCTCGTACATCGTGCACAAGCTCGGCCTGGACGGCGGGAAGAAGGGCCCGTTCAGCATCGAGCTGTTCGCCGGCTCCAACGACGACAACAACACCAAGTACTTCTTCAACGGCGCGATGAGCGTGCTCCAGCCGTACATCGACAAGAAGCAGCTGGTGGTCAGGTCCGGCCAGACCGCGCTGAACAAGGTCACCACCCTGCGCTGGGACGGCACCACCGCGCAGCACCGGATGGAGGACATCCTCACCGCGTCCTACCGCAGCGGCCGGGTCGACGCGGTGCTCTCGCCGTACGACGGCATCTCCATCGGCATCCTGTCCGCGCTGAAGTCGGACGGCTACGGCTCGGCGGCCAAGCCGCTGCCGGTGGTCACCGGCCAGGACGCCGAGCTGGCCTCGGTGAAGTCGATCATCGCCGGTGATCAGACGCAGACCGTCTACAAGGACACCCGTGAGCTGGCCAAGGTCGCCTCGGCCATGGTCGACGACGCCCTCAAGGGCAAGAAGCCCCAGGTCAACGACACCAAGACCTACGACAACGGCACCAAGGTCGTGCCCGCGTACCTGCTCCAGCCGGTCAGCGTCGACAAGGGCAACTACCGGCAGGTGCTGGTCGACGGCGGTTACTACACCGAGTCCGAGCTCAAGTAAGCCCCCGCCCCTACCCACTGGAAGGCACGACCATGGCGGGACCCGTCCTGGAAATGCGCGCGATCGGCAAGACCTTCCCCGGTGTCACGGCGCTGTCGGACGTCACCCTGACCGTCGGACAGGGTGAGGTCCACGCCGTCTGCGGGGAGAACGGCGCCGGGAAGTCCACCCTGATGAAGGTGCTCTCCGGCGTCCACCCGTACGGCAGTTACCAGGGGGACGTCCTCTTCGAGGGCGAGGCCTGCCGGTTCAGGGACATCCGGGCCAGTGAGCGCAGCGGCATCGTCATCATCCACCAGGAGCTGGCACTGGTGCCGTACCTGTCGCTCGCGGAGAACCTCTTCCTCGGCAACGAGCACGCCCGGCGCGGCATCGTCGACTGGCGGGAGACGCTCCGGCACGCCACCGCGCTGCTGCGCCGGGTCGGGCTGCACGACCACCCGGAGACCCGCGTCGCCGACATCGGCGTGGGCAAGCAGCAGCTCGTGGAGATCGCGAAGGCGCTGTCGAAGTCGGTGAAGCTGCTGATCCTGGACGAGCCGACGGCGGCCCTGAACGACGAGGACAGCGGCAAGCTCCTCGATCTGATCATGGAGCTGAAGACGCAGGGCATCACCTCGATCGTCATCTCGCACAAGCTGAACGAGATCCGCAGGGTCGCCGACAAGGTGACGATCCTGCGCGACGGCCGGTCCGTGGAGACCCTCGACGTCCGCGCCCCGGGGACGACCGAGGAGCGGATCATCGCCGGCATGGTCGGCCGCGACCTCGACCACCGCTTCCCCGAACGCACCCCGCACCGCACCGCGCGGGACGCGCCCCCGGCGCTCGAGATCCGCGGCTGGAGCGTGCACCACCCCATCGACCGGCAGCGCAAGGTCGTGGACGACGTGTCCGTGCACGTGCGCCGCGGGGAGATCGTCGGGATCGCGGGCCTGATGGGGGCCGGCCGCACCGAGCTCGCGATGAACGTCTTCGGCCGCTCCTACGGCCGGTACGCGGGCGGCACGGTCCTCAAGGACGGCGCGGAGATCCGCACCCGGACCGTCGCGGAGGCGGTCGGGCACGGCATCGCCTACGTCACCGAGGACCGCAAGCACTACGGCCTGAACCTCATCGACACCGTCCACCGCAACATCTCGCTGACCGCCCTGCACAAGGTGGCCCGGCGCGGAGTCGTCGACGAGCACGAGGAACGGCGGGTCGCCGAGGGTTTCCGCCGGACCATGAACATCAAGGCGCCGACCGTCTTCGAGCCGGCCGGCAAGCTGTCCGGCGGCAACCAGCAGAAGGTCGTCCTCAGCAAGTGGATCTTCGCGGGTCCCGAGGTGCTGATCCTGGACGAGCCCACGCGCGGCATCGACGTCGGCGCGAAGTACGAGATCTACACCGTCATCGACCGGCTCGCCGCCGAGGGCAAGGCGGTCGTCTTCATCTCCTCCGAACTGCCCGAACTGCTCGGCATGTGCGACCGCATCTACACCATGGCCGCCGGGCGGCTGACCGGTGAGGTGCCGCGGGCCGAGGCCACCCAGGAAGTGCTGATGCGCCTCATGACCAAGGACAAGGGCGCGCCGGAGCGCCGGCCGGCCGACCAGGAAGAGGTGACGCCGTGAGCGCCGACGTGACCGTGACGGACCCGGCCCCCGCGTCGCCGGGCGGCGACGGGAACGGACCGGCGGGGAGCCTGCTCCGGCTGATGCTGGACGGGCTGCGCCGCAACATGCGCCAGTACGGGATGCTGATCGCGCTCGGGCTGATCGTGGTCCTCTTCGCGGTCTGGACCGACGGGGACCTGCTGCTGCCGCGCAACGTCTCCAACCTGGTGCTCCAGAACAGCTACATCCTGATCCTCGCGATCGGCATGATGCTGGTGATCATCGCCGGGCACATCGATCTGTCGGTGGGCTCGCTGACCGCGTTCACCGGCGCGTTCGCGGCCGTGCTGACCGTGCAGCACGGCGCGCCCTGGCCGCTGGCGCTGGTGCTGTGCCTGCTGGTGGGCGCGGCGGCGGGCTCGGTCCAGGGGTATCTGATCGCGTATCTCGGCATCCCGTCGTTCATCGTCACGCTCGCCGGGATGCTCCTGTTCCGCGGGATGACGGAGATCCTGCTGAAGGGGCAGACCCTCGGCCCGTTCCCGGACGGACTGCAGAAGCTCGGCAACGGGTTCCTGCCCGAGGCGGGCCCGGACACCAACTACCACAACCTGACCCTGCTGCTGGGGCTCGTGCTGATCGCGGCCGTGGTCCGGCAGGAGGTCCGCGACCGGCGCAGGCACCGGGAGTTCGCCCTGGAGGTGGCGCCCACCCGCCTGTTCCTGCTGAAGCTGACGGCGCTGGTGGCCGCGGTCCTGGTGCTCACCCTCCTGCTCGCCAGCTACAAGGGCGCCCCGATCGTGCTGATCATCCTCGGCGCGCTGGTGGCCGGTTACGGCTATCTGATGCGCAACGCGGTGTTCGGGCGGCACATCTATGCGATCGGCGGCAACCTGCCGGCCGCCAAGCTGTCCGGGGTGAAGGACCGGAAGGTCACCTTCCTGGTCTTCCTGAACATGGGCGTGCTCGCGGCCCTGGCCGGACTCGTGGTCGCCGCGCGGCTGAACGCGGCCTCGCCGAAGGCGGGTGTCAACTTCGAACTGGAGGCGATCGCCTCGGCGTTCATCGGCGGCGCGTCCATGAGCGGCGGGGTCGGCACGGTCCTCGGCGCCATCATCGGCGGACTGGTCCTCGGCGTGCTCAACAACGGCATGAACCTGCTGAGCGTCGGCACCGACTGGCAGCAGGTCATCAAGGGTCTCGCCCTGCTGGTGGCGGTCGGCTTCGACGTCTGGAACAAGCGCAGGTCGGGCGCGTAGGCGCGAAGAGAGCGCCGGAGCGCGAGCCGGGGATGTGAACCGGCTCACGTGACGGGTGAGTTGAACGACACCCGCGCCGCCTCCGTATCCATGGGTGGCCCGTGCTCCCCCGCGCGGGCCACCCTTCGACGGAGGTTCCCTTGCCTGACAACGTCACCGCGTTGTTCCGCAGCACAGCGGCGCACAGCCCTTCGATGGCGGCGCTGACGCGGGAGAGCGACGGGACGGGCCCGGTGGACTTCTGCATCCCGTGCAACCCCTACTTCCCCACCCCGGCCATGTTCGACGACATGGCGGCGCGGTTGCGCGACATCATCACGTACTACCCGAGCGGCGCCGACACCATCACCGCCGAGCTGTGCGGCCTGCTCCAACTGCCGCCGCAGTGCGTGGCGATGGGCAACGGCTCGACCGAGCTGATCACCTGGATCGACCATCTGCTGGTCCGCGAGTCGCTGTCGGTCCCCGTCCCCACCTTCGGCCGCTGGACCGACCAGCCGATGGAGACCGGCAAGCGGGTCGACATGTTCCCGCTCCAGGAGGCGAACGGCTTCGCGCTGGACCTCGGCCGCTACGCCGAGTTCATCCGGTCGCGCGGCACGCGGGTCGCGGTCGTCTGCAACCCGAACAACCCCGACGGCGGTTACGCGTACAAGCAGTCGCTGGTGCAGTTCATGGACGCCATGGCCGACCTGGACCTGGTGGTGGTGGACGAGTCGTTCCTGGAGTTCGCCGACGCGGAGGCCGACCCGAGCGTGGTGCAGGAGGCGATGCTGCGGCCGAACGTGATCGTGCTGCGCAGCCTCGGCAAGAACTTCGGCCTGCACGGCATCCGGTTCGGCTATCTGGTCGCCAACCCGGGCCTGGCCGGCCGGATCCGCTCCATGCTCCCCAAGTGGAACCTCAACTCCTTCGCCGAGCATGTGGTGTTCATGCTGCGGGAGCACGGCACCGAGTACGCGCAGAGCCTGCTCCAGGTGCGCCGCGACCGGCTGGACATGACCAGCCAGCTCTCCGCCCTGCCCGGCCTGACGGTCTACCCCTCGCAGGGCAACTTCCTCTTCGTGCGCCTTCCCGTGGGCGCCGAGGGCACCGTGGTCCGGGACCGGCTGCTCACCGAGCACCGGATCCTGGTCCGCGAGTGCGGCAACAAGATCGGATCCTCCAGCCGCTTCCTGCGGCTCGTGGTGCGCCCCCAGGTCGACGTGCGACGCCTGGTGTCCGGCCTGGAGTCGGTGCTCTACGAGCCCGGGAGGGGAGCCGCCGTACCCGAGCTGGGTGCCGGGACCAGCTACAGCTCGGGTACGGCGGCGGTCGACCGGCTGGTCGGCGCGACCAACGGGGCCGGCGCGCGACTGGCCGTACCGGCCGGCGCGGCGGCCCCCGCCCCGGGGCCGAGCGACGCCCCGCCCGCCGGCACCGGCATGCCGCTCACCGCCGCCGCGGCTCAGCCCGGCGGCGCGATGCCGGTGCCGGCGCCAGGCCGGATGGTGCCCCAGCAGCCGGCCGCGCTCGCCGCCCCGCCGGCGCAGCAGCCCGCCGCCATGGTGCAGCAGCCCGCCGCGGCCATGGCGCAGCAACCCATGACCCCGATGCCCGCGCAGGCTCCGGTGGCGGCGGTTCCGATGCAGCAGCCGGTCGCCGCGATACCGATGCAGCAGCCGGTGGCCGCGCCGGCCCTGGCGCCGTTCCCCGCGCAGGTTCCGCTCGCGGCCTCCGTCGTACCGCCGCTGCCGGCTCCCGTGCCGGCGGCGCCGCCCGTGCCGGCTTCGGCGCCGGCCGCGCAGGCCGGCCGCACTCCGCCGGGTGTCCCGGCCCGCGGCGGTCTCACCGCGGCCCAGGTCCGGGGCATGACGGCTCCGGGGATGCCGGCCGCGCCGCCGCCCCCGGGCCTGTCCCCGGCCCCGGCGACGGGCTGGCCCGACGCGCAGAGCTGGCCGAACGCGGCCGGGATGGGCGAGGCGACCGGCTGACGGCTGCTCAGCCGCGGGCGCCCGGGCACTCCTTCCACGCCATGTGGTAGACGGTGCTGATGTCGCCGTCGGTCGAGTCCATCGTCATGAAACTGACCTTGCCCGGTGACGTGGTGCCCGCGTTCACCCGTATCTCGGTGTTGATGTTGAAGTTGCGCAGCACGCCGCAGGGCGCCCAGACGAGCTGCGCCACGTCGGTGCTGTCGGTGGCCTGCCAGTCGTCGTTGTAGGGGCCGCCGAAGGGGTGGGTCTTCGCGGCGGTGCTGGGGGAGCCCTGGAAGTAGTACGAGGCCTTCTGGGTGCCGCTCGCTCCCGGCTGGAGCGAGGCGAAGCCCCGGTAGTCGGCGCTGGCGATCGCGTAGGTGAAGCCCGACGGGACGTGCACGACCAGGTTGAGCTGGCAGTTCTTGCGGAAGGCCGTGGGGTCGGAACCGCCGCCGGCCTGGGCGAGGTAGTCGCTGTAGGTCACGGTGAACGCGGTGTTGTCCGGCGAGACGGCCACCGCGGCGGTGCCCTGGGGACAGCCGGAGCCGTTCACCGTCGCGACATCGATGACGATCTTGTCGGGGGGCGGGTCGTCGAAGACGGGCGAGGAGGCCGGCGCGGGCAGCGCCGTGGCGAGCAGAGCGGCCGCGCCGCTCAGGAGGAGCCCACCTGTCATTGGTTTCTCCCGGTTGTGGAGTGGGGGGTTCACCCTCCGCCCCCTCCGTTGAACTTTGAAGAACCTGTGCGGAACCTGTGAAGGGAGGGGAGGCAGGGGAAGCCTAGGAAGGCGCGCCGACGGGCGGGAGGGCTGTCTTAGGCCATTCACAACCGGCTTTTCACGTTCCGCGCCCGGGACACGGCCGCGGTCTCCCCCGTCTCCACCGGGCCGCCACCCCCGCTCCTCACCCGGCCGCGTCCCGCCCTCCACCCGGCCGCCACCCGGCTGCCACCCGGCCGCCACCCGGCCGTACGGCCGTCCCCGTCCGCCCGTACCGCGTAATCCGCCCGCGCCGGGACCCGCGGGCGGTCACCGGGGGCCGTCGCGCCATGGAGAATGGCCGGACCCGCGCCCCGTAAGATCGCCCGGGAGGATCCACCTTGGCGCTTGACAGACGTACCTTCAGTGCCCTGGCCGGCTCGGCCGCGCTCGGCTTCGCCCTGGGCGGCAGCGGCGGTCCGGGGGTGTCCCCGGCGTACGCGGCACGCGATGTGCCCACCGGTCCCGCACCCGCCCCGCCGCGCCCCGACGGCAAGCGGCACACCGTCGGCCACGACTCCTACTCGCTGCTCGTGGACGGGCGGCGGCTGGTCGTGTGGTCCGGCGAGATGCACCCCTTCCGGCTGCCGAGCCCGTCCCTGTGGCGGGACGTGCTCCAGAAGATGCGGGCGCACGGGTTCAACACCGTGAGCGTCTACGTGTCGTGGAACTACCACTCCCCCGCGCCCGGCCGGTACGACTTCTCCGGCGTCCGCGACCTCGACCTCTTCCTGCGCACGGCCGCCGAGACCGGGCTGTACGTCATCCTGCGCCCCGGCCCGTACATCAACGCCGAGGTCGACGGCGGCGGCTTCCCGGGCTGGCTGACGGCCACGAAGGGCACCGCGCGCACCTCCGACCCGGACTACCTGCGGTACGCGGACGAGTGGCTGACGCAGGTGAACCGGATCGCCCGCCGGCATCTGTTCACCGACGGCAGCGGAACGATCCTGCTCTACCAGATCGAGAACGAGTACGACGCCCACGTCACGGAGCCGGCCGGCCGGGACTACATGGCCCACCTGTACCGCAAGGTCAGGCAGGACGGGATCGACGTCCCGCTGTTCCACAACGACAAGGGCCGCAACGGCTACTGGATCCCGGGCTCGTTCGACACCGGCGGCGAGCAGGGCCGGTGGCTGTACGGCTTCGACGGCTACCCCTCGCCCTCCCAGACCCCGCCGGACTGGGGTCACTTCGGACGCGGCGGGCTCACCGGCGGGGCGACGGCCTCACCGCGCACACCCGGGTTCGTGCCCGAGTTCGGGGGCGGCTGGTTCGACCCGTGGGGCGGGGCCTGGTTCGACGGCAAGGGCTACGCCGAGGCGCGGCGCACCCGGGACGCGGCCTACGAGCGCCGCTTCTACCTGACCAACCTCGCCAACGGCCTCACCCTGCACAACGTGTACATGACCTTCGGCGGCACCTCGTGGGGCTGGCTGCCGGCACCGGTGGTCTACACGTCGTACGACTACGGGGCCGCGATCGACGAGGCCCGCAACGTCACCACGAAGATCGCCCCGATGCACCAGCTCGGGCACCTGCTCCAGCGCGTGCCCGACTTCGCCCGCCTGGACCGGGCGGCGGACGTCCACGCCGAGGGCCTGAAGGTCTACCACCTGACCAACCCGGACACCGGCGCCCACGTGTACGTGGCCCGCAACGACGGCACGGCGGCCGTCACCACCGACCTGCCCACCGACGCCGGGCCGCTGCGGATCACCGTGCCCGCGCGGGACGCCCGCATGCTCGCCACCGGGCTGTCGCTGGGCAGGCGGACGATGAAGTACTGCACCGCCGAGCCCATGATGAACCTGACGGCCGGGCGGCTGGAGATCGCCGTGTTCACCGGGCGCCGGGGCGACATGGCGGACCTGGTCCTGAAGTGCCCGGCCGACCCGGTCGTCCAGCGGCTCGACCCGGAGGGCGCCTGGGCCTACGACGGCGACGAACTCCGCATGAACGCGCCCCTCGGGCAGGAGGGCCTCACCCGGATACTGGTCACCCAGGGCGAGACCGAGATCCCGCTGCTGGTGCTCTTCGCCGACGACGCCACCGCCGTGCGCCTGTTCCCGTACGACACCCCCTCCGGCACCCTGCTGGTGTACGGCCCGAAGCTGCTGCGCCACGTCGAACTGCGCGGCTCCGAGGTGCATCTGACGGGTGACACCGAGGAGGCGGCCGGCCTGGAGGTGTGGGGGCCGCGCGGCATCACGGGCCTGGTGTGGAACGGGCGGAAGGTGCCGACCCGGGTCACCGTCTCCGGCAGCCTGATGGCGACGCAGCCGCTGCCCGGCGTGCCGGACGTGGTGCTGCCGGAGCTGGGCCGGTGGCGGACGCGCACCGAGAACCCGGAGGCCGGACCCGGCTTCGACGACGCGAAGTGGCGGGTCGCCGACCGGACGTCGTCGTACAGCGTCACCCCCGTCCCGCGGGGCGGTCCGGTGCTGTTCGCCGACGACTACGGCTTCCACTACGGCGACGTCTGGTACCGGGGCACCTTCGAGGACGCCACCGGCGCCGAGGAGGTCGCGCTCTCCTACACCTCCGGCACCCAGGGCCTGCTGATGGCGTGGCTGGACGGGGAGCCGCTGGGCACGCACCGGATGCCGGTGCCGGACAAGGACACCACCATCCGCAAGGGCAGCTGGGACGCGACCGCCGTCCTGCCCGTGCGGGAGTCCCTGCGCACGCCCGGCCGGCACGTCCTGTCGGTCCTGGTGCGGCGCATGCAGCACGACCAGGACGGCAAGGCCCAGGACACCCACAAGGCGGCACGCGGTCTGACGGCCGCCGTCTTCAAGGGCGCGGCGCCGAAGGTCACCTGGCGGATCCAGGGCGAGGCGGGCGCGGACCCGGTGCGCGGACCGCTGAACAACGGCGGCCTGTACGGCGAGCGCGAGGGCTGGCACCTGCCCGGCTTCCCCGACCGGGACTGGGAGTCCGTGAGCCTCCCCCGGGCCGAGCGGCGGCAGGGCGTGACCTGGTACCGGACGGACTTCCGGCTGTCCGTGCCGCAGGACGTCGACGCCTCGGTCGGACTCACCCTGGACGACGATCCGTACCGGGCCTACCGGGCGCAGATCTTCCTCAACGGCTGGAACATGGGCCAGTACATCAACAACGTCGGCCCGCAGCACACGTTCGTGCTGCCGAACGGCATCCTGCGCACCCGGGGCACCAACACCCTGGCGCTGGCGGTGCTGTCGGAGTTCACCACGCTGTCCGGACCGGGCGACGTCCGGCTGACCCTGCTGGGGCGGACGGCGGGCGGCCTGCCGGTGACCCCGGTGCTCTCCCCCGGCCGCTGAGCCGCCGGACCCCGTGCGCGCGGCACCCCGAGGACGGCCGCGCGCACGGGGCGGAACTGCCGCCCCCGGATGCATGACGTGGACACAGTCGGCCGCGTAGGCTCGGACGGTCCGCACTGCGGCGGGCGCGAAGGGGGACGGATGGTCATCGCGGGCGCGCGACGGCGGGCGGCACGCCTGACCGCACGGCTGGCCGTACGCCTGCGACGCTCGGGTCCGGCCAGGCGCTCGCTGGCCGCCGATCTCGCCGCCGCCGTCCGCGCCCGGCCCCGGCGCCCCGAAGGGGTCGAGGCCCTGTGCCGCGCGCTGTGCGAGGAGATGAGCGCCCGCCGGGACGGGCGGCCGGTGCGGCTGCGCTTCGAGCGCTTCCCGGACGAGATCGAGGTCACCGGGCTGTGGATGGAGTTCCAGGACTTCGACCTGGTGATCGTGGAGGAGCGCGCCGAGGCCGTGCAGCGGCTCGTCATCCTCGGCCACGAGCTGTGGCACCTGCACGCCGGGCACCGGCACCACCACCCGGTCGGGGACGAGGTCGCCCGCGCCTTCGCCGACGCGCCCGGCTGGCGTGACCCGGCCCTCACCGTCGCCGCCCGCAACGGCTCCCGGGAGTCCGACGAGGCCGCCGCCGAGGACTTCGGGCACCGCCTGGCCGCCCTGTTCCGGCCCTTCCTCGCGGACCGGGCACCCGGCCCGGACGCCCCGCTGCACCCGGTCCAGCGCTCCCTCGGCTACCGGGGACGCCAGGGGGCCGGGCGGTGATCCGGTCGGCGTTCGACGCCCCCGCGTTACTCGGGGAGTTCTACATCTCCTTCTGGATACCGACGGCCGTGCTCGCCGCGGCCCTCGTGATCAAACTGCCCACGATCGTCCGGCTGTGGCGGGACCCGCTGCTGCGCGCGGTCGGCGGGCTGCTGCTGCTCGCCCTCGGCGTCTTCGTGTTCTGCACGCCCTCCACGATCGCCCGGGTGAACCGGCTGGCCGGGGTGCCCAACATCTCGGCGCCCTGGTGCTATTCACTGCTCACCGCGTTCTGCGGCTCCTGCCTGCTGCTCATCGTCACCTGGCGCAACGGCCCCGCCGACCGCTCACCGGTGACCCGGCGGGCGACGCGCTGGGTGGTGTCGGTGTACTGCGGGGTGATCGTCGCCCTGTGGGTGCTGTTCGGGCTCGCCGACGCCTCCGTGGAACGGCTGCGGGACCTCGACACCTACTACGCCACCACCCCGTTCATGCGCGAGGAGATCCTGCTCTATCTCGTCGCGCACTCGGTGGCCTGCGTGATCACCTCCCGGCTGCTGTGGAACTGGGTGCGCACCGAGGGGCTGGACGCCTGGCTGCGCTGGGGGCTGAAGCTGCTGGGCGTGGGGTACGTGGTGAACCTCGTCTTCGACGCGGCCAAGCTGACCGCCGTCACGGCGCGCTGGCTGGGGCGGAACCTGGACTGGCTGAGCACCGACCTCGCCCCGCCCGTGGCCGCGCTGTCCGCCATCCTCATCGCCGTCGGCTTCATCCTCCCGCACGCCGGCCAGTACCTGCACGACCGCTGGCGCATCCGCCTCGCCCACCGCGAACTGCGGCCTCTGTACCGGCTGATGAGGTCGGCGACCGGCGAGCGGGTGCCGTTCGTGCTGCGGGCCACGCCCGAACTGCGGCTGATCCGGCGCGAGACGTTCATCCGGGACGTGCTGCTGCCGCTGGCCCGCCGCATCGACACCGGCCTGAGCGGCCGCGGTTACGACGCCGCGCTCGCCCTCGGCCACCCGCCGGAGCGGGCCCGCGCGCTGGCGCGGGCGGTGGGCATCCTCGACGCGGTCGAGGCCGGGTCCCGTACGCCGGACGCGCCGGACGCGGCCGCCGCGCCCGACACCACCCACCTCCTGAAGGAGATCGGGGCCGTCTCCAGGGCCCTGCGCCGACCCGACGACATCGCGGCGGTCCGCGCGCGTGCGGCCGCCCCAGCAGAGAGCGTTGCCGTACATGAGTGAACGCAAGTCCTCGGCCGTCGTGCTCGGCGGCTCCCTCGCCGGACTGCTCGCGGCCCGTGCCCTGGCCTCGGCGGGAGCGCGGGTGACCGTCGTCGAGCGGGACGCGCTGCCCGCGGGGCCCGAGCCGCGCAAGGGGCTGCCGCAGGCCCGGCACGTGCACCAGCTGTGGTCCGGCGGCGCGCGGGCGCTGGAGGACCTGCTGCCGGGCGCGCTGGAGGGGCTGCGGGCGGCCGGTGTCCGCCGGGTGCCGATGACCACGGACATGGTCGGGCTGTCGCCGTACGGCTGGTTCCGGCGGTGGGAGGAGTCGGCGTACATGCTGCCCGCCGGCCGCGACCTGCTGGACTGGGTGGTGCGCGAACGCGTGCTGGCCGGCGGCGGGATCGAGCTGCTGGAGCGGGCGGAGGCGGTCGGGCTGACCGGTACGGCGCGGGAGGTGACGGGGGTGCGGGTGCTCCCCCGTGACGGCGCCGAGCACACCTTGCCGGCCGGTCTGGTCGTGGACGCCACCGGGCGCGGCTCCCGCGCCCCGCACTGGCTGGCGGGTCTCGGACTGCCCGCTCCCGAACGGCGTGAGGTCGACTCCGGACTGGGCTACGCCAGCCGGCTGTTCCGGGCGCCGAAGGGCGCGCGGGACGGCTTCCCCGTCGTCAACATCGCGCCCGATCCGCGGATCTCGGGGACCGGACGCGGAGGGGTGCTGCTGCCGGTCGAGGACGGCCGGTGGCTGGTCACGCTCATCGGCGGCCGTGACGACGAACTGCCCTCCGGGGACGAGGACTTCATCCCGTACGCCCTCGGCCGGCTGCGGCATCCGCTGCTCGGGGAGCTGCTGGCGCACGCGGAACCGCTGGGCGGGGTGACGGTCACCCGGACCACGGCCAACCGCCGTCACTTCTACGAGCGGGCCGCGCGGTGGCCGGAGGGGTTCGCGGTCCTCGGGGACGCGGTGTGCGCGCTCAACCCGGTGTACGGGCACGGGATGGCGGTCGCGGCCCGGTCCGCGCTGGCGCTGCGCGAGGTGACGCTGTGCCGGGGCGGCGTGGGGGCGCCGGGGCTGGCCCGGCACGTGCAGAAGGCGGTCGGACGCGCGGTCGCCCCGGGCTGGGACCTCGCGATCGGCTCGGACGTCTTCTACCCCGGCGCCACCGAGGCCGGCCCCACCCTCAGGGACCGGGTCCTGTCCGCGTACGTCGACCGTCTGCTGTACACCGCGACGGGCAACGGCCGGATCGCCCGCCGGATGACCGACGTGACGTCCCTGCAGCGGGGCGCGCAGACACTGCTCTCGCCGTCCGTGCTCGTCGCCGCCGCGGTGGGCCCGCTGAGGAAGCCGCTGGGCGAACCGCCGCTGAGCGCGGCGGAACGCGAGGCGGCGGGCGCCGGCTGACCGCGGGCGGGACCGGGTGCCTCAGCCCGCGAAGGCGGGCTGGGGCAGGCCGTGGCCCGCGTCCGGGACGACCAGGAGCGAGCCCGACAGGGGGCCGGGCGACGCGAGGCCCTCGCGGGCCGTCGTGATGTAGAGGTCGGTCAGGCCGGGCCCGCCGAAGGCGCAGGCCGTCGTGCGCGGGGCGGGCAGGGGGATCACCCGGTCCAGCCGCCCGTCGGGCGTGTAGCGGCGGACCGCTCCGCCGTCCCAGAGCGCGACCCAGACGCAGCCGTCCGCGTCGACCGTGAGCCCGTCGGGATACCCCGCGCCCTCCTCGATCACGGCCAGCGTGCGGCGGCCGCGGATCCCGTCGGCGTCGTGGTCGAAGACGTCGACGCGCCGGGTGGGGCTGTCGACGTGGTACATCAGCCGGCCGTCCGGGCTCCAGCCCGTCCCGTTGCCGACGGTGACCGGGTCCGGCGCCGTCCACACCGTGCCGGCGCCGGTCAGCCGGCTCAGCGTGCCGCCGCCCGGTGCCTCGTCGTAGCGCATGGTGCCGGCCCACAGGGAGCCGTCCGGGGCGACGGCGGCGTCGTTGGCGCGGCGGCCGGGTACGGGGTCGCGGTGGAGCCAGCGGAAGGTGTCGTCGGGGTCGAGCAGACCGACGCCGTCCCGCAGGTTCAGCACCAGCCCGCCGCCCGCGCGCGGCTTCGCGGCGCCGACGTGCTGCTCGGTCGTCCGGACCGTGCGGCGACCCGTGGCGGGGTCGTAGGTGTGCACGCGCATGCCGAGGATGTCGACCCAGAGCAGACGGCCGGCCGCCGGGTCCCAGGTGGGACCCTCGCCGAGGGCCGCCCCGGCCCGCACCGCGACCTCGTGGCGGATCACGCCGCCTCCCGGTGCCCGAGCCGCCCGGACAGGTCCGCCGCGCCCTTGGCGGCCAGCAGTTCCAGCTCGGCGCGGCGTTCCTCGCTCCAGCGGATCATCGGGACCGAGATGGACAGGGCGGCGACGACCTGCCCGGTGCGGTCGCGCACCGGCGCGGCCACGCAGGCGACGTCCGGGTTGGACTCACGGTGCTCCACGGCGACACCCCGGCGGCGGACCTCGGCGAGCGCGGCCCGCAGGGCGGCGGGGTCGGTGATGCTGTCCGGGGTCATCGCGGCCAGCGGGGTGCCGTCCGGAACGCGCGCGGCCAGCTCCTCCTCGGGCAGCGCCGCCAGCAGCATCTTGCCGACCGAGGTGCAGTGGGCGGGCAGCCGGCGGCCCGCGGCGGAGACCATGCGCACCGCGTGCGTGGAGTCGACCTTGGCGATGTAGATGACGTCGGTGTCCTCCAGGACGGCCACGTGCACCGTCTCGTCGCAGGTCTCGGCGACCGTGCGGGCGACCTGCCGGCCCTCGGCGGCGAGGTCGAGCTGCTCGGCGTAGCGGCTGCCGAGCTGGTACGGGCGCACGCCGAGCCGGTACCGGCCGGGCTCCCCGGGCGCGGGCACGATGTACGAGCGGGCGGCGAGCGTGGTGACGAGCTCGTGCACGGTGGTGCGCGGCAGCTGGAGTCTGCGCACGATGTCGGGGGCGGAGAGGATCCCGTCCCCGTCGAGGAACAGCTCGAGAATGTCCAGAGCCCGGGTCACGGCGGGCACCATGCGTCCCACGTCCGGCCCCTCCCTTGCGTCTCAGGCACCTGCCGCGTTCGAGATTTCAACAGGTGATCGGCATGACGAACACAGGCTAGTCATGGCGGGTCGGCCGGGCAACGGTCCCTCATGGGCCGGGCACCATGGGTGACATGGATCTCGACTTCCAGCTGGTGCTGCTGCGCCGCATGGCCGACCACAACCCGGAGCTGGTGGAGGAGGCCCGGCGCCGGCTGGGCGCGTCGGCCGCGGACATGCGGGAGGCGAACCGGCGCTGGCAGGCGCTGGTCCACTCGCCGCGGTCCCGGTCCGCGGCGTCCCGGTACCGGTCGGTGCTGGGCCGGCCCGAGGCCGTGCTCCCGCGCCGGCTCGGTGATGTCGCGTGCGAGGCCTGGCAGTGGACGCTGCCCCTCTGGCCCGGCCTGCGCTTCGAGGTCCTGGTCTCCTCCGACGGCGCCGTGTGGCACGAGTGGCTGGTCCGCGCGCCGGACGCCCCGGCGCCGGAGCTGCGCACCCTGGAGGACCTCGCCCCGTGGTCCTGCACGGTGGACGAGGCCGCCCGCGCCTTCGCCCCGGCCCGCCCGCTGCAGGGGACGGCGCCGGCGCGGTGGGGGCTCGCGTTCACCGCGCCCGATCGGGACGGCGTACCGCGGGAGGTGGCCGCGGAGTTCACCTGGGGACTGCTCCAGCGGACGGCGGTCCGCGACTGAGCCGGGACCGGCGGACGGACCCGGCCCCCGGCAGCCCCGCGGGACGGCGGACGGACCCGCCCTCCGGGACCGGGCGCGGGTGAGGGCGGCGGATCTGTTGACCTTCCCCCTCGGGGAAGGCCCAGCATCGGTGGTGTGAACGAGGAAGGGCGGCGCCCTGATGACGCCGGGACACGCATGGAACCGCTGACGATCGGCGCCTTCGCGAAGGCGTGCCGGCTGACCCCGAAGGCCCTGCGGCTGTACGACGAGCTGGAGTTGCTGCGGCCCGCACGGGTCGACCCGGACACCGGCTACCGGTACTACACCGCCGGGCAGTTGCCGCGGGCCCGGCTGGTCGCGTGGCTGCGCCGGCTGGGCATGCCGCTGGCCGAGATCCGCGCGGTGTGCGCCCTGGACGCGGCCGGTGCCGCGCGGGAGATCCGCGCCTACTGGGCACGCGTCGAGGCGGAGACGGCCGCCCGGCGGGATCTCGCCGCCTTCCTCGTCGACCAGTTGACCGCCGGACCACGAGAGGACACCACCACCATGCTGGAACTCCGTTACGCCGCACGCTCCGACCGGGGGCTCGTCCGCCCCGTCAACCAGGACACCGTGTACGCGGGCCGCAGGCTGCTCGCCGTGGCCGACGGCTTCGGCCCGGCGGGGGCGCCCGCGAGCAGTGCCGCCGTCGACGCGCTGCGGTTCCTCGACGAAGGGGAGGAACCGGCCGCCGGCAGCGTGCTGAACCTGCTGGAGGACGCCGTACGGGGAGCGGACGAGGCGATCCGGGATCTGCCGGGCGACGGCGACGAGCGGGCCGGCACCACGCTGACCGCGCTGCTGTGGGCGGGGCCGAAGCTGGCCCTCGTGCACATCGGGGACTCGCGGGCGTATCTGCTGCGGGACGGCGAGCTGTTCCGGATCACCCACGACCACAGCGTCGTCCAGTCCCTGGTCGACGAGGGGCGGCTGGCGCCGGAGGAGGCGGACAGCCATCCGCAGCGGAGCCTGCTGCTGAAGGCCCTCGGCGGCGGCTCGGCCGCCGCCCCGGACCTGCGGCTGCACGAGGCCCGGCCCGGTGACCGCTACCTCCTGTGCTCCGACGGCCTGACCTCGGTCGTCCCCGACGAACGGATCAGGGAACTGCTCGGCTCCGAGGACGCCGTCCGGGCCCTGATCGACGAGGCCAACGCGGCGGGCGGCCCGGACAACGTCAGCTGCGCGGTCGCCGACGTCGTCCCGTCCACGGCCCCGACTCCGACGGAGTAGCGCTACGGTGCCGCGACGCCGGGAACGCGGTCCCGGGGACACGCCCCTGCCGCGTCCCCGGGACGGGGAGGAACCGTATGGCGACGCACGGCACCGACGCGTACGAGGACCCGGCCGCCGGTCCGGACGGGTTCCCGCCCCTGGTGCGGGACGCTCTGGCCCTCGCGCGCGCCCAGGGCTTCCCGTACTCCTGCCGTCCCGAACAGGGCCGCCTGCTGCGGGTGCTGGCGGGCGGCGCCACGACCCGTGTCGCCGAGACCGGCACCGGCCTCGGCGTGGGACTGGCGTGGCTGGCGTCGGGGGCGCGGGCGGGGGTCCGGCTGTACAGCGTGGAGCGGGATCCGGAGCGGGCCCGGCTGGCCGCCGGGGTGTTCGCGGAGCGGCCGGAGGTCACGGTGCTGCGCGGTGACTGGCGGCGGATCGAGGAGCACGGCCCCTTCGACCTGCTGGTGCTCGACGGCGGCGGGCAGGGCAAGGCGCCCGGTGACCCGCCCGCCGACGTCGAACGGCTGCTGGTGCCCGGCGGAACGGTCGTCGTCGACGACTTCACCCCGGCGACGGGCCGGCCGCCCCGGCACGGGGGCGGCGTCGACCTGGCGCGGGTGCACTGGCTGGAGCACCCCGCCCTGCGCGCCGTCGAGCTGCGGCTCGCGGCCGACCTGAGCGTGGTCGTGGGCACGAGACCGCTGCCCGAGGAAGCGACGGGGGAAGGGAACGGGAGACCCCTCAGGGGGTAGGAAGGGGGTGTCGTCGGCCATGGCCACGGGCCACCGGCCCCGCCGCAGTGAAGGAGTGCCCCGCGTGTCCTCCCCCTCCAGCCCGCTGTTCCCCGCCCTGTCATCCGCCGGCACGGACGGGGGTCCCGGCGAACGGGTCGCCCTGCGCTTCGGCCCCCGCACCCTGACGTACGGCGCCCTGGCCGGCGCGGCGGGCGCGCTCGCCGCGCGCCTGCGGGGACACGGCCGCGTCGCGGTGTGGGCGGCCCCGGAGCTGGAGACCGCCGTCGCGGTGACCGGCGCGCTGCTCGCCGGGGTGGCCGCGGTGCCGCTCAACCCGAAGTCGGGCGAGAAGGAGCTCGCGCACATCCTCTCCGACAGCGCCCCGTCGCTGGTGCTGGCCGCACCGGGTGCCGAACTGCCCCCCGCGCTGGGCGCCCTGGAGCGGCTGGACGTGGACGTGTCCGCCGCCGGGACCGTGCCGCCCGAGCGGCTCTCCGGCGAGGACCCGGCGCTGATCGTCTACACCTCCGGCACCACCGGCCCGCCCAAGGGCGCGGTCGTCCCGCGCCGGGCGCTCGCCGCCACCCTGGACGCGCTGGCCGACGCCTGGCGATGGACCGGTGAGGACGTGCTGGTGCACGGGCTGCCCCTGTTCCATGTGCACGGGCTCGTGCTGGGCGTGCTCGGCCCGCTGCGGCGCGGCGGCTCGGTCCGGCACCTGGGCCGCTTCAGCACCGAGGGTGTGGCCCGCGAGCTGAACGCCGGCGCGACCATGCTGTTCGGCGTGCCGACGATGTACCACCGCATCGCCGAGGCGCTGCCGGACGAGCCGGAGCTGGCCAAGGCCCTGGCGGGGGCCCGGCTGCTGGTGTCCGGCTCGGCCGCGCTGCCCGTGCACGACCACGAGCGGATCGCGGCCGCGACCGGCCGGCGGGTCGTCGAGCGGTACGGCATGACGGAGACCCTGATGAACACGAGCGTGCGGGCCGACGGCGAGGCGCGCGCCGGGACCGTGGGACTGCCGCTGCCCGGGGTCGGGCTGCGGCTCGTGGAGGAGGACGGCACGGAGATCGCCGGGTACGACGGCGAGACGGTCGGCGAGATCCAGGTGCGCGGCCCGAACCTGTTCACCGGGTATCTGAACCGGCCCGACGCGACCGCCGCCGCCTTCACCGCCGACGGCTGGTTCCGCACCGGCGACGTGGCGGTCCGCGAGAGCGACGGCTACGTCCGGATCGTCGGCCGCAAGGCCACCGACCTGATCAAGAGCGGTGGTTACAAGATCGGCGCGGGCGAGATCGAGAACGCGCTGCTGGAGCACCCCGGGGTGCGCGAGGCGGCGGTGACCGGGGAGCCGGACCCGGATCTGGGCGAGCGGATCGTGGCCTGGATCGTCCCGGCCGACCCCCAGCTGCCGCCCTCGGACGAGGAGTTGGCCGGCCATGTGGCCCGCCGCCTGGCCCCGCACAAGCGGCCGCGCGTGGTGCGCCACCTGGACGCCCTCCCCCGCAACGACATGGGCAAGATCATGAAACGGGAGCTGACCGCCGGCTCCTGACCGGCCGCCGGCCCGCGCGGCATCCCCCGTTCGGCGGCCTCCCCCATTCAGCGGCGCCCCGCCCGGCCCCCTTCAGAAGGCACCGGCCTCCCGGCCCCCGGAGGATGCGAGTGGGCCCGCCAGTACCGGGCGGCCGCCCATGGCCTGTGCACTCCATGGCCTGTGCACTCGGGAGGACCTGCCGTGACCGTCAGTCTGGAGCACTTGCGCCGGTGCCATTTCGCCGTCGACCTGGGCGCGGCCCGCACCCGTGTGTATGTGAAGGGGGCCGGTCTCGTGGTGGACCAGCCCTCGGTCGCGGCCGTGAACACCCGCAGCGGGGCGCTCATCGCGGTCGGCGAGTTCGCGGAGAAGATGACGGGCCGTACGCCGAGTTACATCAGGGTCGTACGGCCGGTCTCCGGCGGCACGGTCGTCGACATCGAGATGGCGCAGCGCATGCTGCGGCATCTGATGGGCGACAAGCTGCGCCGCGCCCTGCGCCGCAGGCCTCGGCTGCGCGCGGCGGCGTGCACGCCGCACGACGCGGATCCGCTGGCGCAGCGGGCGACGATCGAGACGCTGGTCGGTCTCGGGGCGCGGCGCGTGGAGCTGGTGGACACGCTGATCGCGGCCGCCGTCGGCTGCGGACTTCCGGTGGAGCGGCCCGAGGCCACGATGATCGTGGTGTGCGGGGCGGCGGCCACGCAGGTCGCCGTGCTCTCCCTGGGGTCGATCGTGACCGCCCAGCGGGTCCCGGTGGGCGGCGAGGCCGTGGACCACGCGATCGTGCAGCACCTGCGCCACCAGCACGAGCTGATGCTGCCCAGCCAGTCCGTACGGCCGCTGCAGCTGGCGCTGTCCGGGAACGGGCTCACCCCGAGCGGGCCGGCGTCCACCGAGATCCACGGGCGTGACGTGGCCACGGGGCTCGCGCGCAGCGTGCGGGTGGACACGGCCGCGGTGCGCCAGGCCATCCAGACCCCGCTGACGGCGGTGCTGGACGGCATCGGCAAGGTGCTGCGCGGCTGCCCGCCGGACCTGGTCGCCGACCTGACCGACCGCGGGCTGATGATGGTCGGCGGCTCCGCCCTGCTGCCCGGCCTCGACGAGATGCTGGGCGGCTTCATCGGTGTCCCGGTGCACATCGCGGAACGCCCCGACGTGTGCGCCGTGGAGGGGCTGGGCGCGATGATGGAGGGCAGGGTCCAGCCACTGGTCCTGAACCCGCTGGCGGCCTGAACCAGGGGTCCGGCCGCTGGAGCCGGCGTATCCCCACGATCCTTTCCCATGACTGCGGCAGGCGCGCGACGGTGACCGTCACGCGCCTGTCGGCCGTGGGCGGCCGGCTCCCGTTCAGTACGGCAGGATGCGCCCCGAGGGCGTCCTGCGGTCGATCTCCTGCCCGCGCGGGGCCGCGGGCCGCCGACTGACCCGCACCCGGATCCTACGGTCCATGACGCCCTCCTCCTGCCGGCACCGTCCGGCGGTGGACGCCGGTAGGGGGACGGTGCCCCGGACGCGGCATGTCCAAGCCAGAACCGGCCCAACTCTTTCCTTTCGAACGGCTGTTGGGAAGGTGACCCGACCGGGCGCCGTGGCATGCCCTTTTCCCGGACCGCTCACCGGCGGCTCCGCTGCGGCTCTCCGGCGGCTCACCTGCGGCCGGCCCCCGGTCGACCCGCGGTCGGCCCTCGGTCGATCCCCAACCCACCCCCGGTCGGCCCGCGGTCGGCCCGCGGCTCTCCGACGGTGATCACCGTCGCCCGATCACCCGCGCACGGCCTCCAGGGCGCCCCCTGCGGGCCGTTGCGGCGCCCCGCGTGCCGGGGACGGGGAGGGGCGGGGCCGGAGTGCCGTGAGCGACGCAGGGAGGCGTGGGCGGATCGCGCGGCGTCCGGGTCCCGTCCGGGCCGCCGCGGAACAGACCGGCACGGGAACGGTTCTGACGGGCCGCAGCGGACGGGAGCCAGGAAGGCGGGTGCGGAGGGCGCGGTCCGGGGCGGAAGCGGGAAGGCGCGGTCCGGGCGGAAGCCGGAGGGCGCGGTGCCGGGCGGAAGCCGGAGGGCGGGCGCGTAGGCGCGGTGCGGGCGGAATGCCGTGGTACCGGGCGGCGGGCCGTTTCTGGCCTGAGCGGGTGAAGGGTGGCCACCTCATCGGTGTGGCGACCACCACGTTCACGGTGACGCAGGTCAGATCGATTCTGCACAGAACCTGCTGGGTGGGGCGGGTGGGACTCGAACCCACGGCCGACGGATTATGAGTCCGCTGCTCTAACCGGCTGAGCTACCGCCCCATAGCGGCGTGTCGCGTACAAGTGTGCGCGCCGTCTGCCGCAGCATAGCCGCTCATACGATCTCCTGCTTCGGATGGTCGGCTTCTGCGCTGCTTCCTGACCTTGAGGACTTCACCGAGGTCGGCGCGGTTCCCGAGCACATGAAAAAGGACCCCGAAGGGTCCTGGTTCACTGCGCTCCCCCGACTGGACTCGAACCAGTAACCTGCCGGTTAACAGCCGGCTGCTCTGCCAATTGAGCTACAGGGGATCGAAGCTCCCCCGACTGGACTCGAACCAGTAACCTGCCGGTTAACAGCCGGCTGCTCTGCCAATTGAGCTACAGGGGATCGCTTCGTCGCATCGAACGCTTTGACCCGGGTATTCGCCAGGGGGCGGTCGCTCGCTGCGAGACATACATTAGCGCAAGCAGGGGGGTGCTCCGCCAATCGGTATCTCCGGCGCCCCGCGCCGCACCACAGACCAACCCAAGAGAAGGGTGGCCGTCATGCGCTACCGGCTCACGTTCGTCGCCGGACTGGCCCTCGGTTACGTGCTCGGCACCAAGGCCGGCCGCGAGCGCTACGAGCAGCTGAAGAAGTGCGCCCGTCAGGTCGCCCAGAACCCGGCGGTCCGCAACACCGCGGAGACCGCCACCCAGCAGGGCCGGGTCTACGCCGGCCGGGCCGCCCACCTCGTCGGCGAGAAGCTCGGCGACCGCGTCCCGGACTCCCTCACCCAGCGGGTCCGCACCTTCCGTACGCGCGCCGTCGTCACGGAGGAGGACGACTGGGGCACGAGCAACACCTGAGCGCGGGCCCGGCATCTCCCCTCCCCCGGTCCGGACCAGGGCCCCGGCCGCAAGGCACCTCTCGGCCAGAAAGCACCCTCGGCCGGAGCGAGCGTGGCGTTGCGGCAGAATTCACCGACATGGGGATAGTCGCCGGCTTGGACAGCTCGCCCGATTTCACACGCATCGTGGTCTGTGACACGGACACGGGCGCCGTGCTGCGCCAGGGGTACGCGGCGCATCCGGTCGACACGCCGGAGGGCGCCCCGCGCCCCAGCGACGTCGACCCGCAGGCCTGGCTGCTGTCCCTGGGCGAGGCCGCGGGGGGCGGCCTGCTGGAGGGCGTGCAGGCCATCGGCGTCTCCGCGCAGGCGAACGCGCTGATCCCGGTGGACGCGCAGGGCAACACCGTGCGCCCCGCGATGACCGGCGGCGACAAGCGGGCGCAGGTCGCGGCGGCCGACCTCATCGACGCGCTCGGCGGCAAGGAGGCCTGGGCGCAGGCGGTCGGCTCCGCGCCGCAGGCCGCCCAGCCGGTGACCAAGCTGCGCTGGCTCGCGAAGAGCGAGCCGGAGAACGCCGCCAGGACCGCCGCCCTGCTCCAGGCCCACGACTGGCTGGTCTGGCAGCTGCTGGGCCGGCCGGTGCGCCGTACGACCGACCGGGGCGGCGCCTCGGGCACCGGGTACTGGTCCGCCGCCACCGGCGGCTACCGGCCCGACCTGGTCGAGCTGGCGCTCGGTCACCAGGCGATGCTGCCGGAGGTCATCGGCCCCTCGGACGCGGCCGGCACCACCCCGGAGGGGCTGCTGATCTCCGCGGGCACCGGGGAGACCATGGCCGCGGCGTTCGGGCTGGGCATCGGGCTGGGCGACGCGGTGGTCTCGCTGGGGGCGTCCGGGTCCGTGATGGCCGTGCACCCGGAGGCGCTCGCCGACCAGTCCGGGATGATCACCTCGCTCGCCGACGCCACCGGCATGCACCTGCCGGTCGTCACCACGCTGAACGCCGTACGCACCCTGCGCGGCACCGCGGAACTCCTCGGCCTGCCCGACCTGGAGAGCCTGTCGGACCTGGCGATGAAGTCCACGCCCGGCTCCCACGGCCTGGTCATGCTCCCCTACCTGGAGGGCGAGCGGACGCCGAACCTGCCGCACACCGCGGGCACGCTCGCCGGGCTGCGGCGGGAGTCGATGAAGGCGGAGCACCTGGCACGGGCGGCCTTCGAGGGCATGCTGTGCGGGCTCGCGGACGCGCTGGACGTGCTGCGCGGACGGGGCGTGGAGGTCAGACGGATCTTCCTGCTGGGCCGGGCCGCGGAGCTGCCGGCCGTGCAGGCGGCGGCGCCGTCGCTGTTCGGCGCGCAGGTCGTGGTGCCGCAGCCCGCCGACTACGCGGCGATGGGCGCGGCCCGGCAGGCCGCGTGGGCGCTCGGTGTGACACAGGGCACACTCGACCCGCGTACGCCGCCCGCCTGGCACGGCGCGGCCGCGCAGGTGCTGGAGCCGGGCGACGATCTGGCCGTGGGACAGGCGGTCCGCCAGCAGTTCGTGGCGGTGCGCGAGCAGACGCATCCGGGGGCGCTGCGCACGTGACCCGTGCGGCGCCGGCACGACCGGTGTCCCGGCCGGACCGGGACGCCGGTTAATCGGTTGAGGTAACACGGGTGGAGTGTCCGACGATAGGGGCCAAGGGCACACCGACCGCGCCCTCACCGCCGACTCCGAGAGACCAGCGTGCTCATACGACTTCTGCGGACCTATCTCAGGCCCTACAAGAAACCGCTCACCCTGCTGGTGCTGCTGCAGTTCCTGCAGACCTGCGCCACCCTCTATCTGCCCAACCTCAACGCGCACATCATCGACAACGGTGTCGTGAAGGGGGACACGGGTTACATCCTGTCCTACGGCGCCCTGATGATCGGCATCTCGCTGGTCCAGGTCGTCTGCAACATCGGTGCCGTGTACTACGGCGCCCGCACCGCCTCCGCGCTCGGCCGGGACCTGCGCCGCTCGGTCTTCGAGCGGGTGCAGTCCTTCTCCTCGCGCGAGGTGGGCCACTTCGGGGCGCCCTCGCTCATCACCCGTACGACGAACGACGTGCAGCAGGTCCAGATGCTGGTCCTGATGACGTTCACCCTGATGGTGTCGGCGCCCATCATGTGTGTGGGCGGGATCGTCCTGGCACTCGGCCTGGACGTGCCGCTGTCCGGGGTGCTCGTCGCCGTCGTCCCCGTGCTCGGCATCTGCGTCACGCTGATCGTCCGCCGGCTGCGGCCGCTGTTCCGGTCCATGCAGACGCGCCTGGACACGGTGAACCGGGTGCTGCGCGAGCAGATCACCGGCAACCGGGTGATCCGCGCCTTCGTCCGCGACGAGTACGAGCAGGGCCGCTTCGGCAAGGCCAACGGCGAGCTGACCGAGATGCAGCTGGCGACCGGCCGGATGCTGGCGCTGATGTTCCCGATGGTGATGACGGTGGTGAATCTGTCGTCCATCGCGGTGGTCTGGTTCGGCGCGCACCGCATCGACAGCGGCGGCATGCAGATCGGTGACCTGACCGCGTTCCTCGCCTATCTGATGCAGATCGTGATGTCCGTGATGATGGCCACCTTCATGTTCATGATGGTGCCGCGCGCGGAGGTCTGCGCCGAGCGCATCCAGGAGGTCATGGAGACGGAGTCGAGCGTGGTTCCGCCGCTCGCGCCCGTCACCGAGCTGCGCCGGCACGGTCACCTGGAGATCCGGGAGGCGGGCTTCCGCTACCCGGGTGCCGAGGAGCCGGTGCTGAAGTCCATCGGCCTGGTGGCCCGGCCGGGCGAGACGACGGCCGTGATCGGTTCGACCGGCAGCGGCAAGTCGACGCTGCTCGGACTGGTCCCGCGGCTGTTCGACGCCACCGAGGGCGAGGTCCTGGTGGACGGCGTCGACGTGCGGGAGGTCGAGCCCGGACTGCTGGCCAGGACGGTCGGCCTGGTGCCGCAGAAGCCGTACCTGTTCGCCGGCACGGTCGCGACGAACCTGCGCTACGGCAATCCGGACGCCACCGACGAGGAGCTGTGGCACGCGCTGGAGGTGGCGCAGGCCAAGGGCTTCGTCTCCGAGCTGGAGAACGGCCTCGACGCGCCGATCGCGCAGGGCGGCACGAACGTGTCGGGCGGCCAGCGCCAGCGTCTGGCCATCGCCCGCACGCTGGTGCAGCGCCCGGAGATCTATCTGTTCGACGACTCGTTCTCCGCGCTGGACTACGCCACGGACGCGGCGCTGCGCGCGGCGCTCGCCGAGGAGACGGCGGAGGCGACCGTCGTGATCGTCGCCCAGCGGGTGGCGACCATCCGGGACGCCGACCGGATCATCGTCCTCGACGAGGGGCGGGTGGTCGGCGAGGGCCGCCACCACGAACTCATGGCGGGCAACGAGACCTACCGGGAGATCGTGCTCTCCCAGCTGACGGAAGCGGAGGCCGCCTGATGGCCGGGCCCATGGGACGCATGATGACCGGGGGCGGCCCCGACCAGCGCTCGATGGACTTCAAGGGGTCGGGCAAGCGGCTCGTCGCCCAGTTCAGGCCCGAGCGGTTCACGATCTACGGCCTGCTGGTGTGCGTGGTCGTCAGCGTGGGCCTGAGCGTGATCGGTCCGAAGATCCTCGGCAAGGCCACCGACCTGGTGTTCTCCGGGATCATCGGCCGGCGGATGCCGGCCGGGGCCACCAAGGAGCAGGTGCTCGCGTCGATGCGCGACCGTGGCCAGGGCGCGGTCGCGGACATGCTGAAGGGCACCGACTTCACCCCGGGCAAGGGCATCGACTTCGGCGCGGTCGGGAACGTGCTGCTGCTCGCGCTGGGCACCTTCCTGGTCGCCGGTCTGCTGATGGCGGTGGCGACCCGGCTGGTGAACCGGACCGTGAACCGCACGATGTTCCGGATGCGCGGCGAGGTGCAGGCGAAGCTGTCGCGGCTGCCGCTGTCGTACTTCGACAAGCGCCAGCGCGGTGAGGTGCTCTCCCGGGCCACCAACGACATCGACAACATCGGCCAGACGCTCCAGCAGTCGATGGGGCAGCTGATCAACGCGGTGCTGACCATCATCGGCGTGCTCGCGATGATGTTCTGGGTCTCCTGGGTGCTGGCGCTGGTCGCGCTGGTGACCGTACCGCTGTCGTTCGTCATAGCCACCCGGGTCGGCAAGCGTTCGCAGCCGCACTTCGTGCAGCAGTGGCGCACCACCGGCGCGCTCAACGCGCACATCGAGGAGATGTACACCGGGCACACCCTGGTGAAGGTGTTCGGGCGGCAGGAGCAGTCGGCGCGGCAGTTCGCCGAGCAGAACGAGACGCTGTACGAGGCCTCGTTCAGGGCGCAGTTCAACAGCGGTGTGATGCAGCCGCTGATGATGTGCGTGTCGAACCTGAACTACGTGCTCGTGGCCGTGGTCGGCGGTCTGCGGGTGGCTTCCGGTTCGCTGTCGATCGGTGACGTGCAGGCGTTCATCCAGTACTCGCGGCAGTTCTCGATGCCGCTGACGCAGGTCGCGTCGATGGCGAACCTGGTGCAGTCGGGTGTCGCGTCGGCCGAGCGGGTCTTCGAACTGCTGGACGCCGAGGAGCAGGAGGCGGACCCGGTGCCGGGCGTGCGCCCGGAGGAGCTGCGCGGCCGGGTGGCCCTGGAGGGCGTGTCCTTCCGGTACGACCCGGAGAAGCCGCTGATCGAGGACCTGTCGCTGAAGGTCGAGCCCGGCCACACGGTCGCGATCGTCGGCCCGACCGGCGCGGGCAAGACCACGCTGGTCAACCTGCTGCTGCGGTTCTACGACGTCTCGGGCGGCCGGATCACCCTGGACGGTGTGGACATCCGCACGATGACCCGGGACGAGCTGCGCTCCGGGATCGGCATGGTGCTCCAGGACACCTGGCTGTTCGGCGGCACCATCGCGGAGAACATCGCGTACGGCGCCTCGCGCGAGGTGACCCGGGGCGAGATCGAGGAGGCGGCGCGGGCGGCCCACGCCGACCGGTTCGTCCGTACCCTGCCCGACGGTTACGACACGGTGATCGACGACGAGGGCGCCGGCGTGAGCGCCGGTGAGAAGCAGCTGATCACCATCGCGCGGGCGTTCCTGTCCGACCCGGTGATCCTGGTGCTGGACGAGGCGACGAGTTCCGTCGACACCCGTACCGAGGTGCTGATCCAGAAGGCGATGGCCAAACTCGCCCACGGGCGCACGTCGTTCGTGATCGCGCACCGGCTCTCCACGATCCGGGACGCGGACACGATCCTGGTGATGGAGAACGGCTCGATCGTCGAACAGGGCGCGCACGCCGAGCTGCTGGCGGCCGACGGGGCCTACGCGCGTCTGTACAAGGCGCAGTTCGCGCAGGCGGTGGCCGAGGTCGACTGACCCCGGGGCCGGCAGGCACCGACGGCGAAGGGGGTTGTCCACCGCTGGTGGGCAGCCCCCTTCGTCCGGTCCGGGCGTCCGCGCCCGGCTCAGTCCAGGTAGCCGCGCAGCTGGTCGGCGTAGGCGTGGTCGCGGAGCTTGTTGAGGGTCTTGGACTCGATCTGCCGTATCCGCTCGCGGGTGACGCCGAAGAGGCGGCCGATCTCCTCCAGGGTGCGGGGGCGGCCGTCGGCGAGGCCGTAGCGGAGCTGGACGACCTTGCGTTCGCGCTCGCCGAGCGTGGACAGGACGGCGTCCAGGTGCTGGCGCAGCAGCAGGAAGGCGGCGGACTCGACGGGGCTCGCGGCGTCGCCGTCCTCGATGAGGTCGCCGAGGGCCACGTCGTCCTCCTCGCCGACCGGGGCGTGCAGCGACACCGGTTCCTGGGCCAGGCGCAGCACCTCGAAGACGCGCTCGGTCGGCAGTTCGAGGTGGGCGGCGACCTCGTCGGGGGTCGGTTCGTAGCCGCGTTCCTGGAGCATGCGGCGCTGGACGCGGACGACCCGGTTGATCAGCTCCACGACGTGCACGGGCACCCGGATGGTGCGGGCCTGGTCGGCCAGGGCGCGGGACATGGCCTGGCGGATCCACCAGGTGGCGTAGGTGGAGAACTTGTAGCCGCGCGCGTAGTCGAACTTCTCCACGGCGCGGATGAGGCCGAGGTTGCCCTCCTGGACCAGGTCGAGCATGGTCAGCCCGCGTCCGACGTAGCGCTTCGCCACGGACACCACGAGCCGCAGATTGGCCTCGATGAGGCGGCGCTTGGCCATCCGGCCCATCACGACCAGCCGGTCCAGGTCGAGTTCGAGCCGGGCGTCCAGGTCGGGGGTGCGGCTCAGCTTCTCCTCGGCGAACAGCCCGGCCTCGACCCGGCGGGCGAGTTCGACCTCCTCGGCGGCGGTGAGCAGCGGGATGCGGCCGATCTCGCGCAGATACTGGCGGAACAGGTCCGAGGAGGGGCTGCCGGACTCGGTGCGGGCGGCGGGCGGCGCCTCCGCGGGATCCGCGGCCTCGTCCGGCGCGGCCGCCTCGTCCGGCGCCGCGGCCTCGTCGGGCTCCTCCGGCAGTGCCCCGGCGGGCGGGCCGTCCGGCGTGTCGGCGGGGGCGGCGGCCTCCGGGTGGTGGAGGGCGCGGCTCTGCGGGGGCAGGGCCGCGAGAACGTCCTCCTCCGGGTCCGGCTCGTCGGCGGCCACGGCGGTCGCGCCGGTGGTGCGGTCGGTCTGGCCGAGGATCTGGGTCTGCACGGGGGCGACCTCCAGGATGATCGCTGCTCAGAGGTGGGCGGCAGCGGCACGTCGGGAGCGGGGAGCCGACGGCCTGCGCTCCGCGGACTCGGGGCACCGCACCCAGTGTGGGGTACGACACATCGCCGCCACGAGGGGCGTGCGGTGACTTTTTGCATCCGGTCCGTGACCGGCTGGTGATCCCGGAGGCGGGAGTGCCTACAGGGCCGCGGCTCCGTGCGCGCGCAGTGCCTGGTCGTACTGCTGGAGGACCCACAGCTCGTTCTGCACGGCGGACAGCTGTGCGGGGTCGCCGCCGCTGGCCAGGCGGGCCAGCTGGGACTGGATGTCGCGGATGCGGCGCTCCACCGCGCGGCGCCGGATCACCACCAGGACCGTGCCCGCGTACGTCTCGTCCACCGTGCGCCGCAGGATCGGCTCGACGGCCAGCTCGGTGACCATGGCGCGGACGGTGTCGTCGGGGGCCGCCTCGCGCACCCGGACCAGGTACTCCTGCGGGTCCGGGACGCCGTACTCGGCGCCGCCGGCCTCCGCGACCGTGAGGCGCACGGCGGCGTAGGGCGGGGCGGTGAACTCGTCGATCCCGTAGGCGTCGAAGGCCGGGGAGACCAGTTCGGGCCGCTGGAGGGCGAGCTTGAGCAGTTCGCGCTCGGCGGCGTAGACGGGGTTGCGCAGGGTGAGCGCGGGGCCGGAGCTGGTGGGGCGGGCCTCGGTCTCCCACTGCTGCTGCGGGGCGCGGGACTGCTGCGGGGGGCCGCCCTTGCCGCCGCGTTCACGGGCCCAGCGGGCCAGCTGGGCCACCCGCTTGACGACGAACTGGGTGTCGAGGATGCCGAGCATGCCGGCCAGCTGGACGGCCACCTCGTGCTGGGCGCCGGTGTTCTTGATGCGGGCGACGACCGGGGCGGCCTCGTCCAGGGCGGCGGCGCGGCCGGCCGGGGTGTCGAGGTCGTAGCGGCCCACGATCTGGCGGAGCGCGAACTCGAAGAGCGGGGTGCGGGGTTCGGCCAGGTCGGCGACGGCCTCGTCGCCCTTGGCCAGGCGCAGCTCGCAGGGGTCCATGCCGTCGGGGGCGATGGCGATGTAGGTCTCGGCGGCGAACTTCTGGTCGTCCTCGAAGGCGCGCAGGGCGGCCTTCTGGCCGGCGGCGTCACCGTCGAAGGTGAAGATCACGCGGGCGGAGCCGTTGTCCATCAGCAGCCGGCGCAGGATCTTGATGTGGTCGCCGCCGAACGCGGTGCCGCAGGTCGCGATGGCGGTGGTGACGCCGGCCAGGTGGCAGGCCATGACGTCGGTGTAGCCCTCGACGACGACGGCCCGGCTGGACTTGGCGATGTGCTGCTTGGCGAGGTCGATGCCGTACAGCACCTGCGACTTCTTGTAGATCGCGGTGTCGGGGGTGTTCAGGTACTTGGGCCCGTTGTCCGCCTCGTACAGCTTGCGGGCGCCGAAGCCGACGACCTCGCCGCCGATGTCCCGGATGGGCCACATCAGGCGGCCGCGGAAGCGGTCGATGGGGCCGCGCCGGCCCTCCTGGGAGAGTCCGGAGAGGACCAGTTCCTTGTCGGTGAAGCCCTTGCCGCGCAGGTGGCGGGTGAGGTGGTCCCAGCCCTGGGGGCTGTAGCCGACGCCGAAGTGCACGGCGGCCGCCTGGTCGAAGCCGCGCTCGGCGAGGAAGACCCGGCCGGTCTCGGCCTCGGGGCTGGTGGCGAGCTGCTCGGCGTACCACTGGGCGGCGGCCTTGTGCGCCTCGACCAGCCGGATGCGCTCACCGCGCTGGTGGGCCGGGTTGTACCCGCCCTCCTCGTAGCGCAGCGTGATGCCGGCCTGGGCGGCCAGCCGCTCCACCGCCTCCGAGAAGGACAGGTGGTCCACCTTCATCACGAAGGTGAGGGTGTCGCCGCCCTCCTGGCAGCCGAAGCAGTGGAAGAGCCCCTTGCTGGGGCTGACCTGGAAGGACGGCGACTTCTCGTCGTGGAAGGGGCACAGCCCCTTGAGGTTTCCGCCCCCGGCGTTGCGCAGCTGGAGGTACTCGGAGACCACGGCGTCGATCGGGACCGCGTCCCGTACCGCCTTCACGTCCTCGTCGTTGATCCGTCCTGCCACGCATGAATTCTACGGGGGTGCGGCGGGGGTCCCTGCGCGCGGACTCCTCAGGGCACGAGGCTGTCGAGCGGGACGTGCGGGTCGGCGAGGGCCTCGCTGTCGACACGGGCCTTGGAGCGGACGAGTTTCTGGATGGTCTCTGTGACGTCCCACACGTTCACGTTCATCCCGGCCAGCACCCTGCCCTCGGACAGCCAGAACGCGATGAACTGGCGTTTTCCGGCATCCCCGCGGATCACCACCTCGTCGTACGACCCCGGCGGCGCCCAGCCGCTGTACTCGAGGCCCAGGTCGTACTGGTCGGAGAAGAAGTAGGGCACGCGGTCGTGGACGGTGTCCCGGCCGAGCATCGCGCGGGCGGCGGCCGGTCCGCCGTTCAGCGCGTTGGCCCAGTGCTCGACCCGCATCCGGGTGCCGAACAGGGCGAGCGGGAAGTTCGCCACGTCGCCGGCGGCGTAGATGTGGGGGTCGGAGGTGCGCAGCCGTTCGTCGACAGCGATGCCGCCGCCGTCCGCCCGGTCGGCGATCTCCAGGCCGGCGGCCTCCGCGAGCGCGACCCGCGGGGCGGCGCCGATCGCCGCGAGGACGTCGTGCGCGGGGTGTTCCTCGCCGTCGTCGGTGCGGGCGGCGAGGACCATGCCGTCCTGGCCGACGATCTCGGTGAGCCGCACCCCGAAGCGGAAGCGGACGCCGTGCTCGCGGTGCAGTTCGGCGAAGACGTTGCCCAGCTCGGGGCCGAGGACCTGGTGGAGCGGGGTCGGTTCCTGTTCGATCACGGTGACCTCGGCGCCGTACTCGCGGGCGGCGGCCGCGACCTCCAGGCCGATCCAGCCGGCGCCGGCGATCACGAGGTGGCCGTTGTCCCGGCCGAGGGCGGCGAGGACCCGCTTGAGGCGTTCGGCGTGGGCGAGGCGGCGCAGGTGGTGGACGCCGGCCAGGCCGGTGCCGGGGACGTCCAGACGGCGGGGCTCGGCGCCGGTGACGAGGAGCAGCTTGTCGTAGTGGACGAGGGTGCCGTCGTCGCCGTAGCGCACGGTCCTGGCGGCCCGGTCGATCCGGTCGACGGTCTGCCCGAGGTGCAGCTCGATGTCGTTCTGCGCGTACCAGGACGGTTCGTGCACGAAGACGCTGTCGCGTTCCTCCTTGCCGAGCAGGTGGCCCTTGGACAGGGCCGGCCGCTCGTAGGGCTGGTCGCGCTCGTCGCAGATCAGTATCACGCGCCCGGTGAAGCCCTCCGCACGGAGCGTCTCGGCCGCCTTCGCTCCGGCGAGACCGCCTCCGACGATGACGAATGTCTGGTCCGCGTCGACCACTTGATGCCTCCTCGTAAGGGTGCCGCCACGTGCGAGCGTCCCGCACCCGGCCTGGTGCGGGAAGGGGGTGTGCCCCGATCGGGCCACCCTCGGTCACTTTCCTCTCACATATGCGCGCCGGTCAGTCTCGCGTGCAGCGACCGGGCCGAGGCGTCGGTCAGGGAGGCGATCTGGTCCACGATCACGCGCTTGCGGGCGGCGTCGTCGGGCGCGGTGTCGAACAGCGCGCGGAACTGCGGGTCCAGGCCCTCGGGGGCGCGGGCGGTGAGCGCCTCGGCCAGCTCCGCGACCACGATCCGCTGGTCGGCGCGGAGCAGTTCCTGCTCGGCGCGCTGCATCACGTACCGGTCGGCGACCGCCTTGAGCACCGCGCACTCCAGCCGGGTCTCGCGGGGCACGACGAGTTCGGCGCCGTAGCGGGTGAGCCGGCCGCCGCCGTACGCGGCGCGGGTGGCGCCCTCGGCGGCCAGGCAGAAGCGGCCGATGAGCTGGCTGGTGGCATCCTTCAGGCGGGCCTGGGCGGCCGCCGTGCCGTCGTAGCCGTGCGGCCACCACTCCTGGTCCTGGAGCCGGTCGAGGGCGGCGGCGAGTTCGGCCGGGTCGGTGTCCGCGGGGACGTACCGGCCGACGGCGACCTCGAACACCGCCTGCCGTTCGGGTTCGGCGTGCAGAGCGGCCGGATCGAGGTGCCCGGCGTGCAGGCCGTCCTCGACGTCGTGCACCGAGTAGGCCACGTCGTCCGCCCAGTCCATGACCTGGGCCTCGAAGCAGGTGCGGGTGCCGGGCGCCTCCTTGCGGACCCAGTCGAACACCGGGCGGTCGTCCTCGTAGACGCCGAACTTCGGGGACGCCGGGTCGGTGGGGTGCGCGCCGCGCGGCCAGGGGTACTTGGTGGCGGCGTCGAGGGCGGCGCGGGTGAGGTTGAGGCCGACGGAGCCCTCCTCGGTGAAGCGCTTGGGCTCGATGCGGGTGAGGAGCCTGAGGGACTGGGCGTTGCCCTCGAAGCCGCCGCAGTCGTCGGCGAACTCGTTCAGCGCCTGTTCGCCGTTGTGGCCGAAGGGCGGGTGGCCGAGGTCGTGGGAGAGACAGGCCGCCTCGACCAGGTCGGGGTCGCAGCCGAGGGCCGCGCCCAGTTCCCGGCCGACCTGGGCGCACTCCAGGGAGTGGGTGAGCCGGGTGCGCGGGCTCGCGTCCCAGGCCTGGCTCCTGGTGCCCGGGGTGACCACCTGGGTCTTGCCCGCCAGGCGGCGCAGGGCCGCGGAGTGCAGGATGCGGGCGCGGTCGCGCTGGAAGGCGGTGCGGCCGGGGCGCTTGTCGGGCTCGGGGGCCCAGCGCTCGGCCGACGCCGGGTCATAGCCGGGGAGCGGTGCGGGAACTGCCATGGTTCGACAGTAAGCGCAGGCGATGACAATCGGGCCCCGCGGGCCCCGGTCCGCCCCCACGCGTCCGCAGCGGGGGCGCGCGGGGCGGGGTGGCCCGGCGGCAGAACGTGCGGACCGGGGTGGTCCGGCGCCGGGGCGCAAGGACCGGGGTGGAACGCTGCCGCCGGGGCGCGCGGGCCCGGGTTGCCCGCCACAGGAACGCGCGGGCCCGGGTGGAACGCCGCCGGGGCGCGAGGACCGGGGTGGAACGCCGCCGCCGGGGCGCGCGGGCCCGGGTGGCCCGCCACAGGAACGCGCAGGCCCGGGTGGAACGCCGCCAGGCGCGCGGACCGGGGTGGTCCGGCGGCAGAGCGCGCGGGCCTGGGTGGTCCGCCACAGGAACGCGCGGGACGGGATGCCACGGCCCGGCGGTCGCCGCCGTCAGGGGGTTCCCGCGTCCGCACCGCGCGCGCTCACGCCCAGGCCGGTTCCGGCGCGGTCGACGGGCGTGCCGCCAGGGTCCGGTCGTACCGGTGCAGGATCAGGCGGGCCACGGCCGGGTGGGCGCCGAGGGGTTCCGAGGCGATCCAGGGGGCCTGCCGCGCGCACTCGGCCGCGAGGCGGCCCGGGGCGGTGAAGTACGACGCGATCGCCACCCGGTGCCGGCCCCGTGCCGCCAGGGCGCGCAGGGCCGCGGGGACCGTGGGAACGGCCGCCGAGGCATAGGCGGGGAGCACGGGGACGCCGAGACGGTCGGCGAGGAACCGGGCCGTCCGCAGGGTGCCGGCCGCCGGTTCCGGGGCGCGGGAGCCCGCGGCGGCGAGGACGACGGCGCCGGTCCGGCGGATGTCCGCGTCCTGGCCGGCGGGCCAGCCCGCCTCGACGAGGCGGTCGTACAGGGCCTCCGTGAGGAGGGGGTGGGGGCCGAGCGGCGGGGCCAGGAGCGCGCGGACCGGGGAGCGCGCGGCCGTCGCGGGGATGTCGCGGCCGACGTGCTGACCGTGGCCGAGGAGCAGCGGGACGAGGACGGCGGTGCTGTCACCGAGTGCCGCGAGGGTGTCGGGGAGCAGCGGCTCGTCCAGCTCGATGTGGCCGAGGCGGACGGGGAGCGCGGGGCGCAGTTCACGGACGCGTTCGACGACGGCGCGCACGGTGGCGAGGGCCCGCGGGTCGCGGCTGCCGTGGGCGACCAGGACGAGGGCGGGCGGGACGGCGGCGGGCGGCGCCGCACGGAGGCGTCCGGTCGGGGAGACGAGCCGGAGCCGGTCGGTGAGGCTGCTGCTGATGCTGTTCATGAGGAGGGCGGTGCTGTCGAGGCGGAAGCGGGGATCGTCGCTGAGGGGGTTCGACGCCGTCATAAAAGGATCCTGGCCGCAGGAGGTTGCGAGGCCGTTGCGGGGCCGTCACGGGAATCTGTTCCGTGCGTCCGCCCGGTACGGATGCGGCTCGATGCGGCTCGATGCGACCCGGACCGCCCCCGGATCCGGGCGCACGGTGACCTGGACAGCCCCCGGATGCAGACGCGCGGCACCCCGGGCCGCCCCGGATCCGGGCGCACGGCGCCCCGAACCACCCCCGCATCCGGGCGCGCGGCGCCCCGGACCACCCTCGGATCGGGGCGGGCGCTGAACCGGACCGCCGCCGGATCCGGGCGCACGGTGCCCCGAACCACCCCCCGGATCCG
Organism: Streptomyces sp. NPDC090108; assembly: GCF_044747185.1. Lineage (NCBI taxonomy): Bacteria > Bacillati > Actinomycetota > Actinomycetes > Kitasatosporales > Streptomycetaceae > Streptomyces > Streptomyces sp. NPDC090108. The sequence goes on along the minus strand of NZ_JBIVDQ010000005.1, from coordinate 179,161 downwards.
GGTGCGCGGTGAACCGGACCGCCCCGGACCGCGTCCTCCAAGGTCGGAAGCGATCCGAGGGGGCCCGTATGAAGATCCGCAGGCCACGGCTGCCGCGCACCCGCCAGGGGCAGCGGCGGCTGGTGCAGGCGCTGGCGGCCGCGTGCGTGCTGGCGCTGCTGCCCGCCACCTGGCTGTACGTGTCGACGGCCGGCCGGCTGCGCACCGCGGCGGACGTGCCGCGCGCCCAGGTCGCCGTCGTCTTCGGCGCGGGCCTGTGGGACGGGGAGCCGTCGCCGTACCTCGCGCACCGGCTGGACGCGGCGGCGCGGCTGTACCGGGAGGGCCGGATCGAGGTCGTGCTCGTCACGGGGGACAACAGCCGCGAGGACTACGACGAGCCCGACGCGATGCGCGCCTATCTGACCCGGCACGGCGTGCCGCGCGCGCGGATCGTCAGCGACTACGCCGGTTTCGACACCTGGGACTCCTGCGTGCGGGCCCGGAAGATCTTCGGGGTGGACCGCGCGGTGCTGATCAGCCAGGGCTTCCACATCCGGCGGGCGGTGGCCCTGTGCGAGGCGGCCGGGGTGGACTCCTACGGGCTCGGGGTCGACGACAAGCACGACGCGACTTGGTACTACGGCGGCACCCGCGAGGTGTTCGCGGCCGGCAAGGCGGCGCTGGACGCGGTGTTCCGGCCGGATCCGCAGTTCCTCGGCCCACGGGAACCGGGGGTCGCGCGGGCGCTCGCCGCGGCCGGGTGAGCGACGGTCGGACGAGCTGCGGCCGGGAGAGCGACGGCCAGGTGAGCTGCGGTCAGGTGAACGACAGCCAGGTGAGCCGCGGTCAGGCGAACGACGGTCGGGTGGGCTGCGGTCACGTGAACGACGGTCGGATGAGCCGCCGTCAGGACAGCGGCCGGCCGCGGCGGCCGGCCCAGTCGCCGCCCGGGACACGGGTGCCGTGGGCGCGCAGCCGGGCCGCGACGCGCGGGGCGGCGAGGTACACCCAGGCCCGCACCCCGGCGCCGTCGGCGCGCACGGTGCGCCGGGCGGCGCGCTCGTAGAGGCTGCGGGCGTCGCCGGGGACGTACTCCTCCAGCCGGTCCAGCTCGGCGAGCAGGGCGTCGTAGGCCTCCGGGAGCGCGGTGACCAGCTCGCCCCGCACCACTCCCCCGGGCTCCTCCACGGCGTACGGGTAGCCGGGGCCGTCGTACAGGACCGCGCCGGTGAGGCGGGCCGGTTCCTCCGCCGCCGTGCGGCCCCTCAGGTACAGGTCGTGGTTCGGTTCGCCGGGGCGCAGGGTGCCGTAGACGAAGAAGGGCAGTCGGGGCGGCGGCACGATCACGGAAACGATTCTCCATCCCCTCGGAGCCCCCACACATCTCCATACCGGCGCTATGGACACGACATGTCATGCCCACTTAACTCCTCGGTACCAGCGGCTCTCCCCGCTTCCCCCCACCTCCCCCACGCCGCCAAGGCGCATTCCCGAGGAGCCAGATGAGTCGGATACGGCAGCCCGCCCGCCGCGCCGCCACCGCCGGCATCGCCGCCACCACGGCCACCCTGATGGCCGCCGCGCTCGCCCCCGCCGCGCACGCCGCCGACAGGCCGGCGCCCGCCACCGCGATCGCCCGCGCGACCGCGGCCCTCGTGGCCCACGCCGCGAACCTGGGCCTGACCTCCGCGCAGGACACCAGCGTCCGTGACGTGATCGTCGACAACGACGGTACCCAGCACGTCCGTTACGACCGCACCTACCGCGGCCTCCCCGTGCTCGGCGGTGACTTCGTGGTCCACCTGGCGTCCGGCGGCGGCTACCGCGGCGCCGACCGCGCCACCCGCGGCACGCTCTCCCTGACCTCCGTCACGCCGCAGGTGTCCGCCCCGAAGGCGGCCGGCCTCGCCGTGGACGCGCTGCGCGCCGCCCACCTCGGCGAGACGCTGAAGCAGGTGACGGCCAGGCCGGCGCTGATCGTCGACGCGCTGCACGGCACCCCCCGGCTGGCCTGGCGGACGAACGCGGTGGGCCGGGACTCCCTCGGCAACCCCGTCGCCCGCACCGTGCTGACCGACGCCCGCACCGGCGCCCGGATCGACGCCTGGGACAGCATCGAGACGGCCGCCGGCGACGGCAGGTCGCTGTACAGCGGGACGGTGCCGCTGCAGACGACCGCGTCCGGGTCGCAGTACCAGCTCAAGGACGCCTCCCGGGGCGGCACTTACACCGGTGACGCCGCCGGGAAGACCGATCTGTGCGTCCTCGGCATCTGTGTCAGCCGGGCCCCCGCGACGCTGATGACGGACGCCGACAACCACTGGGGCACGGGCACCACCGCCGACCGCGCCTCGGCGGCCGTCGACGCCCAGTACGGCACGGACATGACCTGGGACTACTACAAGAGCGTCCACGGCCGCAACGGCATCGCCGGTGACGGCAAGGGGTCGTTCAACCGCGTCCACTACGGCAGCAACTACAACAACGCCTTCTGGGACGACAGTTGCTTCTGCATGACGTACGGCGACGGTGACGGCACCCAGCTCGGCCCGCTGGTCGCGCTCGACGTGACCGGGCACGAGATGACGCACGGGGTCACCTCGAAGACTGCGGCGCTGACGTACTCGGGCGAGTCCGGCGGCCTGAACGAGGCCACCTCCGACATCCTCGGCACCATGGTCGAGTGGTACGCGGACAACCCCTCCGACAAGGGCGACTACCTCATCGGCGAGAAGATCGTCCGGCCCGGCTTCGGCAAGCCCGCGCTGCGCTTCATGGACAAGCCCTCCAAGGACGGCAACTCGGCCGACTACTGGAGCAGTTCGGTCGGCGACCTCGATGTCCACTACTCCTCGGGCGTCGCCAACCACTTCGCGTACCTCCTCGCCGAGGGCAGCGGCAAGAAGACCGTCAACGGGGTGAGCTACGACTCCCCGACCGCCGACGGCTCGACCCTGACCGGCATCGGCCGGGACAAGGTCGGCAAGATCTGGTACCGGGCGCTGACGGTCTACATGACGTCCTCCACGGACTACGCGGGCGCGCGGACCGCCACCCTGAACGCCGCCAAGGACCTGTACGGCGCGGGCAGCACGGAGCACGCCGCGGTGGCGGCGGCCTGGAGCGCGGTCAACGTGCGCTGAGCCCGACGGCGGCGCACACGCGAGCCGCCCCGCGCACACGGCGGACAGCACAGCGGCCGCCCCCGGCCCCACCGGCCGGGGCGGCCTTCGCGTGTCCGGGGGCTTCCGCAGTCCCGGGGGGGATTCCGCGTGCCGGGGGGATTCCGCGTGCCGGGGGGGCGCGTGCCTGGGGAGGGTCCGCGTGCCCGGGGAGGGTTCCGCGTGCCCCGGGGGGGCTTCCGCGTGAGGCGGCCGGGGGCCCGTCACCCGTTCACCGCCGACCGCGCGCCATTCGTGTGCTCTTGGCCGGAGCCCCGGCCACGCCCATGACCTGCCCGAACCCGTCGCGGCTAGCCCGTGTGGGGGCCGCGGGCGCCACCCGTTCACCGCAGCGCGGGCCGGGCCTCGCCATGCGGAGCCGTCGCGGAGCCACTTACCTCAGAAGGGCAGGGGCGCGTCCTCTGCGGAAGTCCGCGAGACACCGGGCCGAGAGAACGAGCCGGACGAGTTCTGGGGAGCACCATGCGACGTACCGCCCGCCTGCTGACCGCCACCGCGCTCACCGCCGCCGCGGCGGGCCTCGCCGTAGCCCCGGCGTACGGCGGCGTGGCCGGCACGGCGGCCCGGAGCGGCAGCCTCCAGGTGTTCCCGTCGACGGTCGTGCCGGGCAGTCAGGTCACGGTGAACACGGCGGACTGCGGGACCACGGGGACGGCGCTGGGTGACGCGGGCGCGGTCGGCGCCGGCACCTTCACGCTGGCGCCCAGCACGCACCAGGGCGAGGCCATCGGCCAGTTCAAGGTGCCCGCGAGCGCGCAGCCCGGGACGTACGAGATCGTCGCGAAGTGCGCCGAGGGCGACCGGAACGTGACGGGCGATCTGATGGTGGCGCTGAGCGCGGCGCACGAGCAGGTGCAGCCGCGCGGAAGCATGAAGACGGGGGTCGGCGGCGCGTTCGGCACCGACCCCGTACAGACCACGGCGGGTGTGGCGGCTCTGGCCGTCGCCGCCGCGGGCGGTACCTGGCTCCTGCATCGCCGGGCGAGAGGCGACGGGATCTGACGGACACCCTCCGCTGTCCGTCGCCGGTACCGCAAGTCCCACCTCCTCCGGGTCCGACGCCCCTCGTGACCCGGAGGAGGAGGGGGCAGGCCCGTCCAGGGCTTCCCCCTCAGGAAATCAGCCTCACAGGGGTCCGTCCCGCAGCGGGCGGCTCCGGGAGAGGGGTCGTATGCGCAGGTTCGGGGACACCGCGATAGCCGCCGTCACCGTCGTCGCCCTCGGTTCGGGGGTGTGGCTGCTCGGCGGCGGTGCCGGGACGCACGCGCCGCCGCAGCCGGCGGCCGCCGAGAGCCGGCCCGAGGCCGCGGAGGAGCGGCTCTCCTCCCCCGCGCTCGAAGCCTCACCGCCCACCCGCATCCGCATCCCCTCGATCCGGGTGGACGCCCCGCTGATGGGCCTCGCCCTCACTCCCGCCGGCAGCCTGGACGTGCCGCCGGCCGGGCAGAAGAACCTCGCCGGCTGGTACGAGGCCGGCACCGCGCCCGGTGAGACGGGCACCGCGATCGTCGCGGGCCACGTCGACAACACGCAGGGCCCCGCCGTCTTCTACGACCTCGGCGCCCTGAAGCGGGGCGCGCGGATCGAGGTGGACCGCGAGGACGGCTCGGTGGCCGTGTTCTCCGTGGACGCCGTCGAGGTCTACGCGGCCAGTTCCTTCCCCGACACCAAGGTGTACGGCGCCGCCGCCCGCCCCGAGCTCCGCGTCATCACCTGCGGCGGGGCCTACTCCCGGACCACCGGCTACCAGGGCAACGTGGTGGTCTTCGCCCACCTGACGGGCAGCAGGGCACGCGGCGCCTAGGGCCTGCCCGGCCTGATCCGGAAGAAAGGCCCTTCAGGCCCGAGCGGGCTCAGTCGATGCCGGAGCGTTCCACTCCGGCGACGATCCACCGCTGGAAGCAGAGGAACACCGCCAGCAGCGGCAGCACCGACACGGCGGCGGCCACGAACAGTTCGTGCAGGCGGACGACCTGGGAGGTGGTGAAGGAGGAGAGCGCCACCTGGACGGTCCAGGCGTTGCGGTCCTGTCCGATGACCAGCGGCCACAGGAACGAGTTCCAGGCGCCGAGGAACACGATCGTGCCGACGGCCGCGAACACGGGCCGGGCGTTCGGTACGACCACCAGCCAGTACGTACGCCAGGGGCCGAGCCCGTCGACCTGTGCCGCGTCCTCCAGCTCGCGGGGGAAGCCGAGGAAGTACTGCCGGAAGACGAAGCAGGCGAACGCGGAGAACAGGGTGGGGACGATCAGCCCCCGCAGCGTGGAGACCCAGCCCAGCGAGGACACCAGCACGAAGGTCGGCACGAAGGTCACGGCGGCCGGGACGAGGAGGGTGCCGAGGATCCCGTAGAAGACCTTGTTCGCGTGCCGGTAGGGGATGCGGGCGAGACCGTACCCGGCGAGGGAGGCGAGCAGCAGGGTGCCGAGGGTCGTCGCGACCGCGATGAGCGCGGAGTTGAGCAGCGAGCGGGCGAACGGCACGGAGGGGTCGTCGAACAGCTCACGGACGTTGCCCCATCTGAGCGTGTGCGGGAAGAAGGTCCACGCGGGCGAGGTGATCTCCTGTTCGCTCGCCAGGCCGTTGCGCACCAGCAGGTAGAACGGGATCAGGAAGAGCAGGGCGAGCGCGGTGAGCAGGACCGCCCGCAGGGCCCGTCCGGCCCGTACCAGGGCGTCATCCATCGGCGTCCGTCCTTCCCAGCCGCAGCCACCGCGCCTGCGCGAGGGTGACGACGGCGATGACGAGGGCGAGGACGACCGCGCCCGCGCTGCCCAGCCCGAGGTTCTGCCCCTGCCCCAGGGCCGTGTAGTAGAGGTAGACGAGCGGAGGCCGGGCGTAGGGCGGGTAACCGCGCGCGTCGGACAGCAGGTTGTAGAACTCGTCGAAGGCCTGGAAGGCGTTGACGACGAGCAGCAGGACCACCGCGACCGAGGTGGGCCGCAGCTGGGGCAGGGTGATGTGCCGCAGCACGGTCCAGCCGGGCCGGGCCCCGTCCACGGCGGCCGCCTCGTACAGCGCCGGGTCGATGCGCTGGAGCCCGGCGAGGAACAGGATCATGTAGAAGCCGGCCTGGAGCCACAGCCGTACGGTGACGATCACCAGCCAGTACCAGGGCGGGTCGGTGGTGGACAGCCAGGCCACGGAGTCGGCGCCGAACCGGTCGAGCACGGTGTTGGCCAGCCCGAACCGCACCCCGCTGAACAGGGACATCTTCCAGACGAGGGCCGCCACGACGTAACTGCACGCGGCGGGCAGGAAGAACACGGACCGGAAGAAGGCCTGGGCCCACCGCAGCCGGTTGACCATCAGGGCGAGCGAGAGGGACACGGCGTAGGTGACGGGCACGATGAACGCGGTGAAGACCAGGAAGGTCTTCAGGCTGTCCGTGAACGCGGTGTCCCGCAGCATCGCCGTGTAGTTGTCCAGGCCGGTGAAGTGCGTGGGCGTGACGGTGTTGTGCGCGTCGAAGAAGCTCAGCCCGAGGCTCCAGAGCAGGGGCACATAGGTGAACAGGGCGAGCCCGAGGACGAAGGGCCCGGTGAACACCCAGAACCACAGCGCGCCGCGCTGCCTCACGACGTCTTCTTCACCCGGTCGAGCTCGGCCGACACTTTCCGTACGACCGGCCGCAGTTCGCTCTCCGGGCTCGCCCCGCCCCGGATGATCCGGTCGAGGGCGTCCTGGTAGGCGGTCTGGCTCGCCGGGGTCCACAGCAGGGGCTGGGCGTGGCCGTGGTCGGTGGTGAAGCGGACGGCGTCGGCGGCCGCTCCGGTGCGCAGCTTGGCGGCCTTCCTGGCGAGGGAGATCCGGGCGGGGATGTGGAAGCCGTAGGACAGGGCGAAGTCGCTCTGGTAGTCGGTGTGTTCGACCCACAGCCACTTCACGAAGTCCTTGGCGTCCTGCCGGTGCCCGCTCCGCGCGCTGACGGCGGCGCCGTACGCCCCGACGGGCACGGCGGCCCTCCCCTGCGGGCCGTCGGCGGGGAAGGGCAACACCCCGAAGTCGTCGCCGAGTTCCTTCCGCACCTGGGGCAGGGCCCACAGTCCCGACCACTGCATGGCGGTCAGTCCCTGGAGGAACGCGGAGGGGTCGGACCAGTCGGCGGGCGCGCCGAGCAGGAGGGACCTGTCGGCGTGGAGCCGGTGCAGTTTGCCGAGGGTGCGGGCGGCGGCGGGGTCGTCGAAGCCGATGCGGCCGTCGGGGGTGACGAGTTCGAGTCCGGCCGCGTACAGGGGAGTTCCGCCGAGGACACCGGCGCCTCCGTCGTTGCCCAGGAACAGGCCCTTGACCTTGTCCCGGGTCAGCTTCCGTGCCGCGTCGACGAGGGCGTCCAGGGTGGTGGGCGGTTCGACCCCGGCGTCCTTCAGCAGGCTCTTGCGGTAGTAGAGCATCTGCATGTCGATGACCTGCGGGACGGCCCAGATCTTCCCGTCGTGGGTCTTCGGGGTGAGCACGGCCGGGTTGAAGTCGTCCTTCACCCCGTCCAGCAGCTCCGTCAGGTCGACGACCTGGCCGCCCCGGATCTGGTCGAGGCTCGGCCCGTTGACCTCGAAGACGTCGGGCCCGGAGTCGGTGAGCAGCGCGGCGGCGGTCTGCTCGTCGTAGTTGCCGGGCCGCCACTGCACCTTGACGTCGGCCTTCCGGTAGGCGGCGGCGTACCGCTCGACCGCCTGCTCGGTCCCGGTCTCCCCGTACTGGTGGTACCACTGCGACAGCACGGGCCCGGATCCGCCGCCTCCGCCCCGCCCGGTGTTGGACCCACAGGCGGTGAGCAGCCCGGCCCCCAGGCCCGCACCCAACAGCACCCTACGGCTCACGGTCATCTGTGCCCCCTGACGCTCGTCATCGATGCACGGCCCAACGATCAACCATGGGCGCCGATTACGAAAGAGGGGTTGCGGCCGTGTGTCAGGTCTTCTTCAGCCTCTCGGCGAGGGCAGGCGCGGGCCGGCGCGTACCGGCCGGGAGGGCGGGGAGGGCCGGCTACGCGGGGTCGGCCGGGAGGGCAGGCGCGGCCGGGTCGGCCAGGTCGGCCGGGAGGGCAGGCGCCGTCGGGTCGGCCAGGTCCGCCGGGAGGGCCTCGGGGGCGTGGGGTGGCAGGGAGGCGAGCGTGAGGTTCGTCCTCGGGCCGTTGCGCACCATGACGTACGCCTGCGCCAGGGCCAGCAGCGTCAGCGCGCCCACCGCAGCGGAGCTCGCCGGGGCGCTCCAGCCGGCCTGTCCGACCGCGAGATGGGTCAGCTGGAGGGTGAGCAGTCCCCGGCCGATCGCGGCCACGCCGGTGATCAGCGCTTCCTCCTCGCGGTGCCCCACGTCGCCCGCGAGGGTGCGCAGGATCAGCAGGACGACGCCCAGGCACAGGGCGTAGGAGGCGATCAGCACCGGCGTACGGGACGGTGTGGCGAGCAGGATGACGCCGCAGCCGACGCTCCAGAAGCAGGCGCTGAACAGGCAGGTCGCGCGGCGGCCGTGCCGGACCAGGAAGGTGCGCTTGCCGAAGAGCGCGTCGCCGCGCACGTCACGGAAGTCCTTGAGCACGATGCGGCCGACGAAGCCCGCGTAGAGGCCGGCGAGCATGAGCAGGTCGCGGGGGCCGATGCCGTGGCCGGTGGCGGTCAGGGCCAGCAGGTAAGGGAGCGCGACGTAGCAGGCCGGCAGGACCAGCGCCGCGACGGCTCCGCGGTCGGCGAAGCGGACGGGGCGCAGCGAGTAGCCCGCGCTGAGCGCCAGCGCGGCGGCCATGACCAGCCCCGGGCGCGGGCCCAGCAGGAAGGCCGCCGCGAGCGCGACGGCTCCGGCCGTCACCGCGGTGACGACGAGGTCGCGGGCGCCGGCCACGCCGGTGACGAGCGGGCGGCTGCTGTCACCGGCCAGGTTGACCCGGTCCACGGCCTGGTCGGACAGGTCGTTCACGCACACCGAGCAGAGCAGGAACGCCACCACCGGTACGAGGCAGCGGGCCAGCAGCAGCGGGCGCTCCGCCTGGCCGGCCTGGGCGAGGCCGAGTGCCGCGTAGAGAGCGAAGAGCACCGCCACGGCCGGACGGCAGAGCGTGACCAGCACGCGGATCCGGAGCGCGGTACCCGCGAGCGGTGACATGGACGACCGTTCTCTCCTCATCTGGCTGTCCCCTCTCACTTGTTCGGAAACAGCTGGATGGAACCCGTCCACAGCAGCACCATCACGCCGACGACCAGCAGCCCGCTGAGCAGCAGGATGCCGCCCAGCGCAAAGCCGAGCACCGTGACGGTCCGTTGCAGGGGCGAGCTGGACCGGCCCGTACGTGCCCCTCGGGGTGGAGGTGGGCCGTCCGGCCCTCGTTCCCCCTTCGACCGCTCAGGCTCCTCCGGCTGATCCACCGGGCCGGGCGATGCTCCCGCTTCCACCTTCGACACCCTTCTGCCGACGTGACGTGGCGACCACGTCCGGGACAGCATGCGTTGCCCTACGGCTCGTCGACATGAGTACCCGTACTCACACCGCCCCCATGCGTCCCCGGCATCCGGCCGACCGTCAGGCGATGTCCGCGCGGCTCGACCGCTTCAGGGCTTCGACGAAGGGGGTGAAGGCGGCGGCCGGAACGGTGAGGGTGCCGGCGGCGGGGTCCTTGGAGTCGCGGATGGCTATGCGGCTGGACCGGGTGGCGATCTCCACGCAGGAGTCTCCGTCACCGGGGCCGGAGTAGGACGACTTCCGCCAGTTGTCAGGGGTGTCCATGGTTCGCCTCACAGCTCTTTCGCCAGCTTGTGGATGAAGTCGCGTGAGCGCTCGGGGTCGAGCGACACGGATTCCACTTTATGAAAGAGCGTTCGAAAGGCGCCGAGTTGGGCTTCCGAATCGATGAAGGCCGCCCCGTGCGGGCCGTCGCGTACGACGGTGTCCAGCTTCGGCACCGCCCCGCCCGCGTACGTCATCGCGCTGGCGGCACCGGCGAATCCCTCCAGGTGGAAGGGGATGACGCGCACGGTGACGTGTTCCGCCTCGGAACGCTCCAGCACGGCGGCCAGTTGAGCCCGCGAGGCGGCGCGGTCACCGACCATGATGCGCAGGGCGCCCTCATGGATGACCGCCTCGTACGGGGTGCCGACGATGGCTGCCTGGCGTTGCATGCGATGGCGTACACGCAACTCAACTTCTTCCCTCGGAAGTTCAGGGACCCGGTAGCCGAAAACGGCACGCGCGTAGCCCTCGGTCTGAAGAGGGCCCGGGACGAAGAGGAACTGGACCTCCCGCAGGAAGGCCGCATGGTGCTCCAGCTCGGCGAGGTCGAGGAACGGCTTCGTCAGCAGCCACCGGTAGTCCTCCCACCAGCCGTGCGTACGCTCGGTCGCCATCGCCACCAGGGCGGAGAGCAGTTCCTCGTCGGTGCACAGGTAATGCGCGGCAAGGCGGCGTAACCGCGTCTCGCTCACGCCTGCGAGCCCGGCCTCGATCTGACTGATCTGGACGGAGCTCACCCCGAGAAGTTCTGCCGCCTCGCGCGCCTTGAGACCTGCCGCATCACGGAGCCTGCGCAGTTCGGCGCCCAAGCGCATCTGGCGTGCCGTCGGTTCGCGCCTCAAGCCCATCCGCTGCTCCTCGGTCCAACACACCCGCGATCGCGACTCGTTCAGGGGCAGATTACGCGATCCGCTTGCTCGGTATGTAAATAAAGACCTACCGTCAGTGACGTAGCGAACGCACTGCGGAAGCGCACCGTGCCGTCCCTGCCACGACGGCCACGGCAATGCCACCGCGCCCCGAACTCCCCCTCACCGATTCGGAGCTGACGCATGCCCGAAACCTGGGACTACACCCTCTCCATCCCCAACGACCTGCGGGCAGTCACGATCTGCCGTCGCCTGCTGCGCCTGATCCTCACCATGCACGGCCTGATCGGCCTGACCGACACCGCCGAACTCCTCGCGACGGAGCTGGTCTCCAACGCCGTACGCCACACCAAGGGGCCTGCCGCGCTGCGGGTGCGCCGCACGGCGGAGGGCGTCGTATGGATCGGCGCCTGGGACACGGACCCCGGCCCACCGGCACCCCCGCGGCCTCTGGACCAGTGCACCGACCTGGAGGACGGCCGAGGCCTCGCACTGGTCCGGGCCTGCGCCGACCTCTGGGGCTGGCAGCCCTCGGCAAGATTCGGCAACCGGGGCAAGTTCGTATGGTGCGAACTCGCGACGGCTCGGCTCGTTGATCACGTCATGGGAAAGGAGAACTGATGGTCGGCTCGCCGCACGAGGCCCTGCACCGGATCTTCCAGAAGGACCCGGCCCTTCTGACGCGCGCCTTACAACGCGTGCTGCACGTCCCGTTCCCCGAACCGCGGGAGATCGCCGCGCTGAACGTGGACCTCACCGAGATCGAACCGGTCGAACGGCGTGTGGACACGCTGCTGCGGGCGGAGACGGACGAGGGCACGTACTTCCTGGTCGTCGAGTCCCAGGGGAGGGTGGACGAACGCAAGCGCGGGAGCTGGCCGTACTACCTGTCGTACCTCTACGAGAAGTACCGGTGCGAGCCGGTCCTCATCGTCATCACCCAGAACAACGCCACTGCCCGCTGGGCCGCCCGCCCCATCCGCCTCGGCTTCCGCGACTGGCACTCCCTGACCGTCCGACCCCTCGTACTGGGGCCGGAGAACGTCCCGCTCATCACCGATGAACGCCAGGCCGAACAGGACGTCACTCTCGCGGTGCTCTCGGCGATGACACATGGGCGGGGCCCGCAGGCCACCGCCATACTGAAACCCCTCGCATCCGCCCTGCGGACCATCGACCCCGACAGCGCCGCCGTCCTCGTCCAATTCGTCGACTCCTGCCTGACCGACCCCCAGGCACAGCAGCAGTGGAGGGAACTGATGACAGCCATCCAGTACTTCTGGCGCCACCCCCTCGCCGAACAGGTGCGCGAAGAAGGGCGAGAACAGGGGCGCGAACAGGGGCGCGTCGAGAATCAGCGGCAGATGATCCTCCGCGTCCTCGAATGGCGGAACATCCCCGTCCCCGACGACGTCCGAGAGCGCGTCAACGCGTCGGGGGACCCGGACGAACTCGACACCTGGGCCCGCCGCGCCGTCAACGCCACGGATGCGGCGGAGTTGTTCACCGAGGAGCGATGAGGACACACCGAGAGGTGGCGCGCCTCGTGGCCACCCATCTGCCCGCCTACCGGATCGACTCCGTGGCCCTCCTGGGGGCGGGCGAGGACAACACCGCCTACGAGGTCAACGGTGAGCTGATCCTTCGGTTCGCCGAGGAGCCCGACGCGCGGGTCCGGGCAGCGAAGGTGAACCGCGAGGCCAGGCTGCTGGCCGCGGTCGCGGACATCTCGCCGCTGCCCGTCCCGGAGCCGGTGTTCACGGCCGCCGAGCAAGGCTGCCTGGCCTACTTCAAGCTTCCCGGCCTGCCACTGATCGACGTACCTCCACCGCACCGCTCAGCCCACGGCATATCGGTCGCGGCCGCACTGGGCGAACTGCTCACCACCCTGCACGGCGTGCCACTCGACCGGGTGGCGGAGCTGGTGGAGACCGACGACCAGCCGAAAGAACAGTGGCTGAGGGAGGCCGCGGAGAGCTACGCCGCCGTGGCCCCGAGGATGCCCGAGACACACCGCCCGGCCGTGGAGGCGTTCCTCGCCGCGCCGCCGCCGGCCGACGGACACACCCTGGTCTTCTCCCACAACGACCTGGGAATCGAGCACGTTCTCGTCGCCCCGGACACCTGCACGGTGACCGGCGTCATCGACTGGAGCGACGCCGCGATCGTCGACCCGGCGTACGACTTCGGCCTCCTCCACCGGGACCTGGGCCCCGAAGCGGTCCACGCGGCCCTGAACACCTACCCGGCCGACCGCGAGGAGATCAGCACCCGAGCCGCCTTCTACGCCAGGTGCGCCCTCCTGGAAGACATGGCCTACGGCCTCGAACCAGGCCACCACACCTACCTCACCAAAAGCCTCACAGCCCTGCCCTGGCTCTTCCCACCCCAACGGCACTGACCCACCCACCCCCCATGCCCTCACGCCTAAAGGCGGCACCCCCGCACAGGGTGCAAGACCAGCCCCCTGACCAGGGAACTCGGGGTCTGTCGCCCCTCCCAGGGCACTCTCAGGGCACATCGTTCGGCGCGGCGTCCATCATGTCGGTCCCTTCCCACGTTTCCGGGCCGAGCTGAACACCGCCGTCGTCCGGCATGGCTCAGCCATCCTCGCGGCCAACGAGTAGCCGCTTCAGCACGCCGGCGAACACGTCCTGGATCGAGATGACCCTCATACTCATCTCGGTCGTGAACGGCTCATGGCGAGCACGCGCTAGTCGCCGAGTGTCACGACGTCGTCACAGCGTGGGAAGTGGCAGGTTGTCGACCACTGCAAGCCGCCATGCTTTGCGACATGTCAAACTTTCAGCAGCGGATAGGGGATGCGTGGCGGTTCCTGACGGGTACCGCCGTCCGCAAAGTGATCACGGGCATAGTCGCCGTCCTCTTGGGAGGTAGCACGCTCGCGGTAAATTGGCAGACTCTCTTTCCAGAGAAGAGCGAGCCCGATAGATCGATTTCGATCAATACGCCAGCAGATAGTTCAACCATCTCCCGTTGCGTGGAATTCGTTTCGGGCCATGGAATCATCCCTACGGGTCAGCATCTATGGGTTGCGCTCATGACAGGATCAAGCGCAGAAGGGGAGAAGCGCATCACTCTCGTGGGCAAGGGCGAGGCGGTGCAAACAAGCACGAAAGGGATGGGGCAGTGGAAGGCCGTCCAGGTCAACGTCGGCGGCGCTACGCGATTTAACTACCATTATCGACTGTTCGCGATTCTCCTGTCCGACGAGGTCAACTCGATAGTCGTCAATTCGGCCGTCAACGTGACCGATTACGACGAAAAGGTGACTCCTGTTCCTGGGCAGGCGAGGTGGCGCATCGAGTATGCGGACCTGCCCGGCAGGCGGTCGGACCCCGTGGAAGTCATCCGGAATGGCAAGGATGAGAAGGTGTGCGAGCCAAGGTCATCGTGATGTGCTCTGCACAGGAAGAGACGCTGCCGTAAGGGGACGATTGCACGTTGCCGCAGCCTTTCGCGACTTCCCCTCTGTCGCAGATTTGCAGAGATCTTCCTTGTCTGGTGCTTTTTCGGAGAAAAAGATGTCCAAGGCTTCCAGCAGAGTGGACTTTCCCGAGTTGTTCATGCCGGCCAGGGCCGTGAAGTCGTTCACGGCCACGGACGTCCGGCCGTTGACGCCTCGGAAATTTTTGATCGAAACTGCTACGAGCCTCATGGGGATCACAAGCCTTCTGTTCGCTCTGCGCTCCAAAGTGAGTGGAGTGCTTGAAAATCCCCCCTGAGGTACTTGGGTGCCTGCAACCTGTTTGGTAAAAGTCGGATGACTGTTTGGTTTTGTGCGATATGTTCAATTTCTGGCATTTAAAGACCTATGAGTTTCGGCTCACTCCGGGCGCCCCGGCTCTGCAGGCGGCTTGCCTGTAGCCACATGGAGGCCGTGGCGCCCCGACCCTTGCTTAAGCCTCTGATCGAACGATTCCCCCAGGCATCCCCCGGATAGGGCAAGTTCGTGGGAAGCCGCAGGTCAAAGCGGGGGGAGTTCGCTGTAAATCTGCTGGCTCACGGCATCGGAGGGCACAACGGTGTCACGCGGGCTCAGCAGTAGCCAACGCCAGCAAACGCCATTTCGCCTGGTCAGCGTCATGGCTTGACAGCCTACGCAGCTCATGCACGAAGAGGCGGCACCCCCGCACAGGGTGCCGCCTCTCTTTTTCGTGCGCCGGAACCGTCGTCGATCGGTACTGAGGGTCGGGGACCGACGGCGGTTCCGGGGTCTGGGCGGTCGGCGCGCCCACACGGGTGGACGCGCCCGCACAGGTCGGCGTTCCCGCGCGGGCAGGTGCGTCCGCGCCGGCCGGCACCCCCGCACAAGGTGCCGGCCCGCAGGGGTCAGCGGTGGTCGCTGCCCTCGGACTGGGTCGCCGCGCGGCCGGCCTCCAGGCGGGCGACCGGGATGCGGAACGGGGAGCAGGAGACGTAGTCGAGGCCGACCTCGTGGAAGAAGTGGACCGACTCGGGGTCGCCGCCGTGCTCGCCGCAGACGCCGAGCTTGAGGTCGGGGCGGGTGGCACGGCCGGCCTTGGCGGCCGCCTTGACCAGGGAGCCGACGCCGTCCTTGTCGATCGTCTCGAACGGGCTGACGCCGAAGATGCCCTTCTCCAGGTACGCCGTGAAGAAGCTGGCCTCCACGTCGTCGCGGGAGAAGCCCCACACCGTCTGGGTCAGGTCGTTGGTGCCGAAGGAGAAGAACTCCGCGGCCTCGGCGATCTGGCCGGCGGTCAGGGCGGCGCGCGGCAGCTCGATCATCGTGCCGATCGCCAGCTTGAGCGCGGTGCCGGTGGCCGCCTGGACCTCGGCGATGACCTGGTCGGCCTCGTCGCGGACGATCTCCAGCTCCTGGACGGTGCCGACGAGCGGGATCATGATCTCCGCGCGCGGGTCGCCCTTGGCCGCCTTGCGCTCCGCGGCCGCCTCGGCGATCGCGCGGACCTGCATGGTGAACAGGCCGGGGATGACCAGGCCGAGGCGCACACCGCGCAGACCCAGCATCGGGTTCTGCTCGTGCAGGCGGTGGACGGCCTGGAGCAGGCGCAGCTCGTTCTCGTGCGGCTCCTGGCGGGACTCGGCGAGGGCCACGCGGACCGACAGCTCGGTGATGTCGGGCAGGAACTCGTGCAGCGGCGGGTCGAGCAGACGGATCGTGACCGGGAGGCCGTCCATCGCCTCGAACAGCTCGACGAAGTCCTTCTTCTGCAGCGGCAGCAGCTGCTTCAGGGACTCCTCGCGCTCCTCCTGGGTGTCGGCGAGGATCAGCCGCTCGACCAGTTCGCGGCGGTCGCCGAGGAACATGTGCTCGGTACGGCACAGGCCGATGCCCTGGGCGCCGAAGCGACGGGCGCGCAGCGCGTCCTCAGCGTTGTCGGCGTTGGCGCGCACCCGCAGCCGGCGCTTGCGGTCGGCGAAGGCCATCATGCGGTGCACGGCCTCGACCAGCTCGTCGGCGTCGTCGGCACCCGGGTGCATCCGGCCCTCGAAGTACTCCACGACCGGGGAGGGGACCACCGGGACCTCGCCCAGGTAGACCTTGCCGGAGGAGCCGTCGATGGAGATGACGTCGCCCTCCTCGACGACGTGGCCGCCGGCCACCGTCATCCGGCGGCGCTTGGTGTCGACCTCCAGATCCTCGGCGCCGCAGACACAGGTCTTGCCCATGCCTCGGGCGACGACGGCCGCGTGGGAGGTCTTGCCGCCGCGCGAGGTGAGGATGCCCTCGGCCGCGATCATGCCGTCGAGGTCGTCGGGGTTGGTCTCCCGGCGGACCAGGATGACCTTCTCCCCGGAACGGGACCACTTCACGGCGGTGTACGAGTCGAAGACCGCCTTGCCGACCGCCGCGCCCGGCGACGCGGCGATGCCGCGGCCGACCTGCTCGATCTTCGTGTCCTCGTCGAAGCGCGGGAACATCAGCTGGGCCAGCTGGGCGCCGTTGACGCGCTGGAGCGCCTCGGTCTCGTCGATCAGGCCCTGGTCCACCAGCTGGGTGGCGATCCGGAAGGCGGCACCGGCGGTGCGCTTGCCGACACGCGTCTGGAGCATCCAGAGCTGGCCGCGCTCGATGGTGAACTCGATGTCGCAAAGATCCTTGTAGTGGTTCTCCAGGGTCTCCATGATCTGCATGAGCTGGTCGTACGACTTCTTGTCGATCGACTCCAGCTCGGCGAGCGGGACCGTGTTGCGGATGCCGGCGACGACGTCCTCGCCCTGGGCGTTCTGCAGGTAGTCGCCGTAGACGCCCTGGTGGCCGCTGGCGGGGTCGCGGGTGAAGGCGACACCGGTGCCGGAGTCGGGGCCGAGGTTGCCGAAGACCATGGAGCAGATGTTGACGGCCGTGCCGAGGTCGTGCGGGATGCGCTCCTGGCGGCGGTACAGCTTGGCGCGGTCGCCGTTCCAGGAGTCGAAGACCGCCTTGACGGCGAGGTCCATCTGCTCGCGCGGGTCCTGCGGGAAGTCCCGGCCGGCCTCCTTCTTGACGATCTTCTTGAAGGTGGTGACCAGCTTCTTCAGGTCGGCGGCCTCCAGGTCGGTGTCGACCGTGACCTTCTTGGCCTCCTTGGCCTTGTCGAGGGCCTCCTCGAACAGCTCGCCGTCGACGCCGAGGACGGTCTTGCCGAACATCTGGATGAGGCGGCGGTAGGAGTCCCACGCGAAGCGCTCGTCGCCGGCCTGCCTGGCCAGGCCCTGCACCGACTTGTCGGAGAGGCCGATGTTCAGGACGGTGTCCATCATGCCGGGCATGGAGAACTTGGCGCCGGAGCGCACGGAGACGAGCAGCGGGTCGTCGGCCTGGCCGAGCTTCTTGCCCATCTTCTGCTCAAGGGCGTCGAGGTGCGCACTCACCTCGTCGCGCAGGGCGGCGGGCTCCTCGCCGCTGTCCAGGTAGACCTTGCAGGCCTCGGTGGTGATGGTGAAGCCCGGAGGCACCGGGAGGCCCAGGTTGGTCATCTCGGCGAGGTTGGCACCCTTGCCGCCGAGAAGGTCCTTGAGGCCCTTGTTGCCCTCGGTGAAGTCGTAGACGAACTTCACGGCCTCAACGCTCCGGCCCTGCTCGACTACCTGAGGATCTTTGTTTTCCGACACGGGTCTCGACTCCTTGAGGCCGCGGTGGCTGCCCTGACGGCCAGGAACATACCCAGATCGAAGGCTCCTGGGTACATCCACTTGTGCGTCATGTGCCTGTAACGCACCCTCCGCCACAGGATCGAAAGTCAAGGCTTGGCAAGCCGACAGCCCGTCTTGTGTTCACTTCTTGAAGGAATGACCACCCGAAAGGGCCTCTAGGTGCTCACCTGAGCAGCACATAGCGCGTCTGAGTTCGATCGATGAACGATCAAACCGTGGCACTGAGTGCCACCCGTTGGAGAAGTGCAGCCGTCGGCAATCCGCTCATCTGAGCGCAACCCTTATCAAGGGTGGCGAGAATCACGCTGCCACAGCGCGCCCGTTCCCACCATGCGGACGGCTTCCGGGACGGGAAACACGGGGTGAACACGGCCGTCACGGAACGCCTCCGGCGAC
The DNA here is from genome assembly GCF_044747185.1 of Streptomyces sp. NPDC090108. Lineage (NCBI taxonomy): Bacteria > Bacillati > Actinomycetota > Actinomycetes > Kitasatosporales > Streptomycetaceae > Streptomyces > Streptomyces sp. NPDC090108. The sequence goes on along the minus strand of NZ_JBIVDQ010000005.1, from coordinate 160,863 downwards.
GGCGGCGGCTTGTCCGGGTGTCTTACGCCCGGCGCGCCGACATCCCGGTCTCGCGCCGACGCCCCGGTCTCGCGGCAGTGCTCGCGCGTCCCCCGGGGCTCGCGCGCCTCCGGTGCCCTCTGCACCCCCGGCGCTCGCGGCGCACCTGGCGCCCTCGGCGCCCCCGACGTCCTCAGACGCCCTCAGACGCCCAGCGCCGACAGTCGTTCCTCGACCCGCTCCGGCGCGTACAGGTGCTCCACGACCAGGGCCCCGGCGCCGTACAGTGCGGCCCGCTCGCCCAGCCTGGCGGTGACGACGTCCAGGTGGGCGGTGGAGCGGGGCAGTGCCCGCTGGTAGAGCAGCTCGCGCACGCCGGTCAGGAACGCCGTGCCGGCGAGGTCGCCCGCGATCATCAGCACGCCCGGGTTGAGCAGGGTGACGACGGTCGCCAGGACGTCACCGACCTGGCGGCCGGCCTCCCGGGCCAGCGCGGCGGCGCCGGGGTGGCCCGCGGCCAGCAGGTCCCGCACGTCCGAGCCGGACGCGGCGGGCACCCCCGCCTCGACGAGCCGCCGGGCCACCGCGCCCCCGCTGGCGACGGCGGCGAGACAGCCGTACGAACCGCACCGGCACAGCGCGTCCGTGCCCACGCGGATATGGCCGATGTCGCCCGCGCCGCCGTCCACGCCCCGGTAGATCGAGCCGTCGACGACGACCCCGGCACCGATACCCGTGGAGACCTTGACCAGGACGAAGGCCGAGCAGTCGGGGTGTCCGGCGCGCTGTTCGCCGTAGGCCATGAGGTTGGCGTCGTTGTCCACCAGGACCGGGACGGCGGGGGCGCCGGCCCGCTCGCCGAAGGCGCGGGAGAGGCGGCCCCTTATGTCGTACCCGTCCCAGCCGGGCATCATCGGCGGCTGGACCACGCGGCCCGTCCCGCTGTCCACCGGGCCCGGCACGGCGAGGCCGATCCCGCAGACCTCCTCCGGGCGGTGTCCGGCCTTGACGAGCAACTCGGCGAACCAGCCGCCCAGTTCGCCGAGCACGGCCTCCGGCCCGTCCTCGACGACGAGGGTGCCGGAGTGTTCCGCGAGGAGCTCGCCGGTCAGGGTGAGGACGGCCGCGCGGGCGTGCCGCGTGTCGAGATCGGCGGCGAGGACCACCGCGTGGGAACCGTCGAACTCCAGGGTGAGCGAGGGGCGGCCGCCGAGCGGCGAACCGACCGGGCCGCCCGCGCCCTCGCGCAGCCAGCCGGCCCGGAACAGCCGGTCGAGCCGCTGATGGACGGTGGCGCGGGAGAGTCCGGTCGCCTGCTGGAGCGCCCCGCGCGTGACGGCCCGTCCGCTGCGGACCAGTTCGAGCAGCTCGCCCGCGGTTCCCTGGCCACTGCTTCTGACGGACCTTCCGGTCCTGCCGGGCGCTCCGGTCATGCCCACCCCCTTGTGCTTCTCAAGTTTGCCTTACATATTGAGTTTTGCGTGTTAAATAGACGTAACCCTGCGATAGGCAAAGCCAAACCAGGTCGGCCAGACGTCTTCGGGGAGCCCCGAGTGGATCGCACTGCCCAGCTCATCGCCCGTGTCACGGACCACGAGATCGCATACGATCCGCCGCCCGGCGCCCCATCCGCGCCGTCCACGGCATCCGCGACATCCGCGGCTTCTGCGGTATCCGGGGCTTCCACGGCATCCGCGGTTTCTGCGGCATCCACGGCTTCCGCGCCGTCGGAGAACCCGGCCCCGGCCGCCCCGCCGGCCGAATCGCTGCGGGTCGCCGCGGCCCGGGTGCTGGCGGCCGGCTGGACGGGCGCCTCCACGGTCCCCTCCCGGAACCTGTACCCGCACCAGTGGTCCTGGGACTCCGCGTTCATCGCCATCGGGCTGCGGCACCTATCGCCGCTGCGGGCGCAGACGGAGCTGGAGACGCTGCTGGCGGCCCAGTGGGCCGACGGGCGCGTCCCGCACATCGTCTTCAACCCCTCCGTGCCCCTCGACGCGTACTTCCCGAGCCCCGACTTCTGGCGCTCCTCGTCCGCGGGGCGCGCCGCGGGCGCCCCGCGCACCGTACAGACCTCGGGGATCGTGCAGCCACCGGTGCACGCGCTGGCGGCGTGGCTGGTGCACCGCGCCGACCCGGGCCTGTCACGGGCGCGCGGCTTCCTCGCCCGTCTCTACCCGGGGCTGGCCGCCTGGCACCGGTATCTGCTGCACCGCCGGGACCTCGGCGGGGGCGGGCTGGTGTCGGTCGTGCACCCCTGGGAGCAGGGCATGGACAACAGCCCCTGCTGGGACGCCCCGCTGGCCCGTGTCACCCCGGCCCCGGCCCGCTCCTTCCGCCGCGCCGACCTCGGCCACAGCGCCCCCGAGGACCGGCCGACGGATCTGGACTACGGGCGGTACGTGCGGCTGGCGGCGGACTACCGGGACGCGGGGTACGCCGACGGGGGCGGCGAGTTCGCCGTGGAGGACCCGGCGTTCAACGCGCTGCTGATCGCCTCCGAGCAGGCCCTGGCCCGGATCGCCACCGAACTGGGGGCGCCGGGCACCGCCCGCCACGCGCGCGCCGAACGGCTCACCGCGGCACTGGTGGAGCGCCTCTGGGACCCGGAGAGCGGAATGTTCCTGTGCCGGGACCTGCGGGCCGGGGACGGGAACGGGGGCGGCGGAGAGCAGAACGGCGGGGGAAGCGGGAGGGAGAACGGCGGGGGAAGCCGAGGGGGAACCGGCGGGGGAAGCCGAGGGGGAACCGGCGGAAGGGGTGGAAGTGGCGGAGGCGGTGGCAGGGGCGGAGGCGGTGGCAGGGGCGGAGGCGGCGGACGCGAGGCACGGCCGCCGGGCGGGGTCCTGATCCCCGAGCGCGGCGTCTCCGGGCTCGTCCCCCTCCTCCTGCCCGGCCTCCCCCGCGAGGTGGCCGCCGCCCTCGTCCGCACCCTGCGCGGCCCCCGCTTCGGGCTCGGCGGCCGCACCGGCCTGGTGCCGAGCTACGACCTGCTCGGCGAGGCCTTCGACCCGCACCGGTACTGGCGCGGCCCGGCCTGGTTCAACACCAGCTGGCTGATCGAGCGGGGCCTCAGGGCGCACGGCGAGGAGGCGGCCGCCGACGCGCTGCGGGAGGCGTTCCTGCGCACCGCGGGCGACAGCGGTTTCGCGGAGTACGTCGACCCGTACACGGGCGAGGCGTGTGGGGCGCTCGGCTTCGGCTGGACCGCCGCCCTCACGCTCGACCTGCTGCACGGGCGGCCGGAGCACAGCGTGTCCTCCACGGACACCAGCGCGTTCGACAGGAGTGACAAGGGAGGGGACCGGGGATGACGGACCGGCATCATCTGCTCGTGCACGGCGCGACGTTCGCCGTGGTGGGTGACCAGGGCGACATCAGCGGGGTCCGGGGCGGCGGCTCCCCGGACGGGCTGTTCGTACGGGACGCCCGGCATCTCAGCCGCTGGCAGCTCACCGTGGACGGCGCGGTGCCCGAAGTGCTCACGCCGGTGGCGGACGGGGACGCGGCGCGCTGCGTGCTGGTGCCGCGCGGCGGCCGGCAGGAGCCGCCCGCGCACACCCTGTTCCGGGAACAGGCCGTGGGGGACAGCTCGTTCGTCGAGTCGCTGCGGATGACCAGCAACCGTCCGGTGCCCATCACCGTCCGGATCGCGCTCACCGCCGACGCCGACTTCACCGACCAGTTCGAACTCCGCTCCGACCACCGCACCTACGCCAAGACCGGCGCCGTACGCACCCGCCAGGTCCTCGACGACGGGCTCGAGTTCGGCTACCGCCGGGGCGAATGGCGGTCCTGTACGACCATCACGGCCGACCCCGCGCCGGACGCCGTCGAGGAGACCGGCACGGGTGCCCGCCGGCTGGTGTGGACCCTGGAACTGGAGCCCCACGGCACGGCCGAGCTGGTGCTGCGCGTGATGGCCCGCCCGCACGGCGACAAACGCGCCCTGCGGGTGCCGCGCTCGCCCGCCGCGGTGCGCGACCATGTCCTCGCGCTGGAGGGCGGGTTCTTCGAGGGGGTGGCCTTCCCGACCGGCTGGCCCGAGCTGGCGGCGGCCTGCGCGCGGGGCCTGACCGACCTGGCCTCGCTCCAGGTCCCGGCGACCGGTCCGGACGGCGAGGAACTGCGCGTGCCGGCCGGGGGCGCCCCCTGGTTCCTCACCCTGCTCGGCCGGGACGCCCTGCTCGCCTCCCTGTTCGCGCTGCCGTACCGCCCGCAGCTGGCCGCCGCCACGCTGCCCGCGCTGGCCGCGACCCAGGCGAAGGGTGAGAGCCGCTCCCCCCTGGCCCAGCCCGGCAAGATCGTGCACGAGGTGCGGCACGGCGAACTGGCGCACTTCGGGCAGGTGCCGTACGGGCGTTACTACGGCTCGGTCGACGCGACCCCGCTGTTCCTGGTCCTGCTCGGCGCGTACGTCGAGCGGACCGGGGACGCGCTGCTGGCCTGGCGGCTGGAGCGGCACGCCCGCGCGGCGATCGGCTGGATGCTGGACCACGGCGGCCTGACCTCGCGCGGCTATCTCGTCTACCGCGCCGACGAGGGCGGTCTCGCCAACCAGAACTGGAAGGACTCCCCCGGCGCGATCTGCTGCGCCGACGGTTCCCGTCCGTCGGGCGCGGTGATGGCGGCGGGCGCGCAGGGGTACGCGTACGACGCGCTGCGCCGCACGGCGTGGCTGGCGCGCACGGTGTGGGGCGACGAGACGTACGCCGCCCTGCTGGAACAGGCGGCCGCCGACCTGCGGGACCGCTTCCAGCGGGACTTCTGGATGCCGGAGCGGTCCTTCCCCGCGCTCGCCCTGGACGGGGAGGGCCGCCGCGTCGACGCGCTGGCCTCCGACGCGGGCCATCTGCTGTGGTCGGGGCTGCTGGACAAGGAGTACGGCGAGGTGGTCGGCCGGCGGCTGCTGGAGCCGGACTTCTTCTCCGGCTGGGGCGTGCGCACCCTGGCCTCGGGGCAGCCGGCGTACCACCCGCTCTCCTACCACCGGGGCTCGGTCTGGCCGCACGACAACGCGCTGATCACGCTGGGCCTGGCCCGCTACGGCCTGCACGACGAGGCCCGTACGGTCGCCCACGCCCTGGTCGACGCGGCGACCGCGGCCGGGCACCGGCTGCCCGAGGTGCTGGCGGGCTACGGCCGCGACACGCACCCCGAGCCGGTGCCCTGCCCGCACGCGTGCGTCCGCGAATCCCGCTCCGCGGCGGCTCCCCTGGCCCTGCTCACCGCGGTGGGCGGCGCGTAGGCCGCCCGCCCGGCGCGCCTTGTCCGGAGGAACCGTTGGTGTGGGGTTTGCCGTGTGTTTGCCCTGGACTGTGAACAGGGGCGGTGAACTTCCCGTACGAAAGGGCGGCGGGCCAGGCAGGCCGGTTCTCCGGCGCTGTCCAGCCTCCCCAGCGTGGCCCGCCCATTTCGCCACGGGTACGGAAGGACCTCCGGGTTGCCTCAGCACACGAGCACGCGCCAGTCACCGGCTTCGGCCGAGCGGACCGAGGACGCCCCGGAGAGAGCGGAGGAACTCGAACACCCCGGGGAGGACGGGGGCCCCGAGGGATCTGAGAACTCCGGGGAGTCCAGGGAGTCGGGGGACTCCGGGAACTCCGGGGACGGTGCGGAGTCCGGAGAAGGTGCGGGGGCCGGAGATGGTGCGGAGTCCGCGGAAGGCGCGGAAGGCGCGGAAGACGCGGACTCCGGAATAGGTACGGAGGCCGGGGAAGTCGAGGCGTCCGCGGAGGCGTCTCCCGCGGGCACCGGGAAGGCGTCCGAGGAGGCATCCTCCCCGGACGCCGACAACGCAGCCGCCGAGGCGTCCCCGGCCGACGGCACTCCCGCCGGCGAGACGACTCCCGAGACCGCTACCGAGACCGCTGCCGGGGCGGAGCCCGTCGCAGAGCCGTCCGCGACGGACTCCGGGGCCCGCCCCCGGACGCGCCGTCCGGGGCCGTGGCGCGGGCCGCTGCGGCGTCTGCGGGAGACCAACCCCGCCGCCGCGCAGGCCGTTTCCACGGTCGTCACCGTGCTCGCCGCCGTGCTGGTCGTCGCCGCGCTGGTGCTGCCGGACTCGGTCGTCGGGCTGGGCCCCGCCAAGTTCCTGCGGATTCCGGGTGAGGCGGTCATCGGCGCCGCCGTACTGCTCGCGCTGCCCCGGCGCCCGCGGACCGTGGTGGCGGCGGTGTCCGGGGTCGCGCTGGCCGTACTGACCGTGCTGAACCTGCTGGACATGGGGTTCAACCAGTACCTGGGCCGCGGCTTCAACCTGGTCCTGGACTGGTCGCTGTTCGGGGACGCCGAGTCGTACCTGGAGGACTCCCTCGGCCGCACGGCCACCCTCGCCGCCGTGGCCGGGCTGATCGTGGTCGTCCTGCTGGTCTTCGTGCTGCTGGCGCTGTCCATGGTCCGCCTGAGCAACGTCCTGGCCCGGCACACCGCGACCGCGACCCGCGGCACCCTGATCGCGGGCGTCGCCTGGATCACCTGCTCCTCCCTCGGCCTCCAGGTCGGCGGTGTGCCGCTCGCGGCGGACCGCACCGCCACGACGCTGAAGGCCCAGGCCCGCAAGGTGTCGGACACGCTGCGGGACGAGGCGGAGTTCGAGAAGGTCGCCAAGGTGGACGCCTTCGGCAACACCCCGCCCGCGCAGCTCGTGCCCGACCTGCGCGGCAAGGACATGATCTTCACGTTCATCGAGAGCTACGGGCGCAGCGCGATCGAGGACCCGATCATGGCGCCCGGCGTCGACAAAACCCTGGACGAGCGCACCACGGCGCTGGCGAAGGCGGGCTTCCACGCCAAGAGCGGCTGGCTGACCTCGGCGACCTACGGCGGCAGCAGCTGGCTCGGGCACTCCACGACCATGTCGGGCCTGTGGATCAGCAACCAGCAGCGCTACCGCACCGTCATGGCGAGCGACCACATGAGCCTGACGGACGCCTTCAAGAAGACGGGCGACTTCGACACGGTCGGTGTGATGCCGGGCGTGCAGAAGGGCTGGCCGGAGCAGAAGTGGTACGGCCTGGACAAGAACTACAACGCGTTCCAGCTCGGCTACAAGGGGCCGAAGTTCAGCTGGTCGACGATGCCCGACCAGTACGCGCTGGAGCAGTACCAGCAGCGGGTGCACAGCAAGAAGCCGGCCGACGGCAAGGCGCGGATGTCGCTGCTCATCCTCACCTCCAGCCACCAGCCCTGGGCGCCGATCCCGAAGATGGTCGACTGGGACCAGCTCGGCGACGGCTCCGTCTTCAAGGGCATCGAGGCGGCGGGCAACGATCCGGCCGACGTCATCGCCGACACCACCAAATCACGCCAGGAGTACGGCAAGTCGATCCAGTACTCGGTGACCGCGCTGACCGAGTGGCTCCAGCGCTACGGCAGCAAGGACACCGTGCTGGTCTTCCTCGGCGACCACCAGCCGATCGCCCGCGTCAGCGGCAACCACGCCAGCCGTGACGTGCCGGTCTCGGTCGTCGCCAAGGACCCGAAGGTCCTGGACAAGATCGCGAGCTGGAACTGGACGGACGGCCTGCGGCCCGCCCACGACGCGCCGGTCTGGAAGATGAGCTCGTTCCGCGACCGCTTCCTGGCGGCCTACGGCTCGACAGCGCACCCGAAGAAGAACTGACACCCGGGCCGCGGGTGCGGGACCGGCACGGAACCGCCCGGTCCCACGCCCTCGGCCTCATCCGAGCCCGGGAGACGGCGCCTTCCCGGCACACCGGGTCGGGCGTCGGGCGGCCGGGCGGGGAAGGCCGTGTCAGCCGCCGGACGTGTCCAGCTCGGCCTCCTCGCCGACCCACGCGCAGTCGTACGGGTCCTTGAGCCAGCCGTCCGGCAGCACCACCCGGTTGTTGCCGGACGTCCGGCCGCGCGGGCCGTCGGCGCCGTCGGGCCAGGGCTGGTCGAGGTCCAGCTCGTCGAGGCCGGCGCGCAGTTCCTCCAGCGAGGAGGTGATCGCGAGCCGCTTGCGCATCTCGGAGCCGACCGAGAAGCCCTTCAGGTACCAGGCGACGTGCTTGCGGAAGTCGATGACGCCCTTGGTCTCGTCACCGATCCACTCGCCGAGGAGCGTGGCGTGCCGGACCATGGCGTCGGCCACCTCGCGCAGGGCCGGCCGCGCCAGCTCGTCCGTGCGTCCCTCGAAGGCGGCCACCAGGTCGGCGAACAGCCACGGGCGGCCGAGGCAGCCGCGGCCCACGACCACGCCGTCGCAGCCGGTCTCCCGGACCATGCGCAGCGCGTCCTGGGCGGACCAGATGTCGCCGTTGCCGAGCACCGGGATCTCCGGGACGTGCTCCTTGAGGCGGGCGATGGCCTCCCAGTCGGCGGTGCCGCCGTAGTGCTGGGCGGTGGTGCGGCCGTGCAGGGCGATCGCGGTGACGCCCTCCTCGACGGCGATACGGCCGGCGTCGAGGTAGGTGATGTGGTCGTCGTCGATGCCCTTGCGCATCTTCATCGTCACCGGCAGGTCGCCGGCGCCGCTGACGGCCTCGCGCAGGATCGCGCGCAGCAGGTGGCGCTTGTAGGGCAGGGCCGAGCCGCCGCCCTTGCGGGTGACCTTGGGGACCGGGCAGCCGAAGTTCAGGTCGATGTGGTCGGCGAGACCCTCCTCCGCGATCATGCGGACGGCCTTGCCGACGGTCACGGGGTCGACGCCGTACAGCTGGATCGAGCGGGGCTTCTCGCTCTCGTCGAACCTGATCAGCTGCATGGTCTTCTCGTTGCGCTCGACCAGGGCCCGGGTCGTGATCATCTCGCTGACGAACAGTCCCTTGCCGCCGCTGAACTCCCGGCACAGGGTGCGGAAGGGCGCGTTCGTGATGCCCGCCATGGGTGCGAGCACGACGGGCGGCGCGACGACGTGCGGGCCGATGGCGAGGGGCTGGTTCATCACGGAACTCCGGGACGGCTGGCAAAGACGGGCAACGCTCCATTGTCCCTCACTCCCCCGCAAGCTCTGCCGGCCTCTTTCGCCACTCCCTGTGACCGCGTGGCAATAATTAGTTAGGCGCACTATTGAAATCGGCTACGATGGAACCATGCCCGAGTTGAGTCACCGCCGACGCCTGCTCGTGCTCGCGATCTGCTGCTCCAGCCTGCTGATCGTGAGCCTCGACAACACGGCTCTGAACGTCGCACTGCCCTCGCTGCAGCGCGAACTGCACGCCACGACCTCCGGCCTCCAGTGGACGATCGACGCCTACACCCTGGTGCTGGCCTCGCTGCTGATGCTGGCGGGCTCCACGGCCGACCGGATCGGCCGCAGAAAAGTGTTCATGACGGGCCTGACCGTCTTCACCGCCGGCTCCCTGCTGTGCTCGCTCGCACCGAACCTGGAGCTGCTGATCGTCTTCCGCATGATCCAGGCGGTGGGCGGCTCGATGCTCAACCCGGTCGCCATGTCGATCATCACCAACACCTTCACCGACGCCCGCGAACGTGCCCGGGCGATCGGCGCGTGGGGCGCGGTCATCGGCATATCCATGGCCGCCGGACCGCTGGTCGGCGGCCTGCTGGTGGAGTCGGTCGGCTGGCGCGCGATCTTCTGGGTCAACCTCCCCGTCGGCCTCACGGCCCTGCTCCTCACCCTCCGCTTCGTTCCCGAGTCCCGCGCTCCCCGGGCCCGCCGCCCCGACCCGGTCGGCCAGGTGCTGGTGATCGCCCTGTTCGGCTCGCTGACCTACGCGATCATCGAGGCGCCGGACTCCGGCCCGGCCTCGGTCCTGCCGTTCGCCGCGCTCGCCGCCCTCGCCCTGGCCGCCCTGTTGTGGTACGAGCCGCGCCGCGAGGAACCCCTGATCGACCTGCGCTTCTTCCGTTCGGTGCCGTTCAGCGGGGCCACGGTGATCGCGGTCGCCGCGTTCGCGGCCCTGGGCGGCTTCCTCTTCATGTCCACGCTGTACCTGCAGAACGTACGGGGCCTGAGCGCGATGCACGCCGGGCTGTGGATGCTGCCGATGGCCGTGCCCACGTTCCTGTGCGCGCCGCTGTCCGGGCGGCTCGTGGCCGCCCGGGGGCCGCGGCCCTCCCTGCTGCTGGCCGGCGCCGCGATGACCGCGAGCGCCGTGCTCTTCGCGGGCTTCGAGGCGGAGACCTCGAACGTGACGCTCTTCCTCGGCTACCTGCTCTTCGGCATCGGCTTCGGCTTCGTGAACGCCCCCATCACGAACACCGCGGTCTCCGGGATGCCGCGCTCCCAGGCCGGCGTCGCCGCCGCCGTCGCCTCCACCAGCCGGCAGCTCGGGCAGACGCTCGGTGTCGCGGTGGTCGGCGCGGTGCTGGCGGCCGGGGTGGGCGCGTCGTCGTACCGGGACATGTTCGTGTCGGCCGCCGTCCCCGGCTGGTGGATCCTGACGGGCTGCGGCATCTGCGTACTCGTCCTCGGAGCGCTCACCAGCGGCCGCTGGGCCCGCGCGAGCGCGGAACGCGCGGCCGAACGCATCCAGTCCGCGCAGGTGCGCGAGGCGTCCAAGGTCGGCGCGCAGTAGGACCCGGCACCCACCCGCCGGCCCTTCACCGGCACCCACGGAGCAGTCCGGCCGCCCGACCCGGTGGACTTCACCGGCACCCACGGAGCAGTCCCGCCGCCGGCCCGGTGGACTTCACCGATCCCCGGGCAGTCCCGTCGCCGGTCCGGCGGACCCCCAACCGGCCACCGGGCAGTCCCGCCGGCCGCCCGGCGGACCCGGCCGCCCCCGGTGGTATCCGCCGGCGGCGGCCGGGACGGTCCCGGTGGCCGGCGCGGTCCTTCCGGGCCGACGGGCGGGGCCGTTCGGGCGAGGGGGCCGCGCGGCAGCCGGAAGGCGGGCGGCGGGCCGCTTACGGTGCGGCACCATGACGCACCTCTCCCGCCGGGCCGCTCTGGCCGGTCTCGCCGCCGGCACGGGGGCGCTCGCCACCACGGGCTGCGCTCTGGGCACGGCGTCGTCGGCCCCCTCCCCGTCCGCCTCCCGCTCACCGGCACCCGGCGCGAACCTCACCCCGGGAGCCATGCGGCTGTTCCCGGACGAGGGCTTCGAGTTCGCGGGGCTGCTGGCCCTCGGCGCGGCCGGCATGCGGGCCTCGGAGGTCGGGGACGTCCTCACCGCCGTCAACAAGATCAACGCGGACGGGCTGTCGGAGCAGAGCTACAGCGACACCTTCCACGCCCTGGGCGACCGGCTCACGGCCCCCGGCGACCACCCCGGTGACGAGACGCGCGGGTTCCGCTCCCTGCGCGCCGCCCAGTACTACGCCCAGGCCCTGTTCTACGTCCTCGGCACCCGGTCGCCCGGCGACGAGAAGGACTACTACCTGGCCGGGCGCCGCGCCTGGGACGACTTCGCCCGCCTGGGCTCACCGCCCGCCGTGACCGCGCAGGTGCCCTACGGGAAGACCCCTCTTCCGGTCTGGTTCTTCCGGCCCGACGAGCAGGCGAAGCCCCGGCCGACCGTCATCCTCACCAACGGCAGCGACGGCCAGAACGTCGACATGTGGACCTACGGGGTGTGCGCCGCCCTGGACCGGGGCTGGAACGCCCTCGTCTACGACGGCCCCGGCCAGGGACAGCTGCTGTTCGTGGACGAGGTCCCGGTCACCACCCGCTGGGAGGGCGTGGTCACCCCGCTCGTCGACTGGCTGCGCGGCCGCGCGGATGTCGACGGGGCCCGGATCTCCCTCACCGGACTCAGCATGGGCGGCAATCTGGTCGCCCGCGCCGCCGCCTTCGAGCACCGGATCGCCGCCGTCGCCTGCCAGCCCGGCTGTGTGCAGCCCTGGCTGGCCTTCCCCCCGGAGATCCGCGGGCTCGTCACGGCCGACAAGGCGCGCACCAACCGGATCTGGCAGGCCGCGGTGCCCGAACTCGACCCGCAGCAGGCCTTCAGCGTCAGGAAACGCTTCGAGATCTTCACCCGCGAGGCGCTGCTCCAGGCCCGTGCGGGCAAGGTTCCGACCGATCTGTGGAGTGCCGCCCAGGTCGCCATCGGCCTGGACATCACCCAGGTGATCCCGAAGATCAAGGCGCCGGTCCTCGTCCTGGACTACGAGGGCGAACAGTTCTATCCGGGGCAGCCCCGGCAGATGTACGACCTGCTGAACACGCGCCGCGATTACTTCCGCTTCACCGCGGCCACCGGCGCACAGCTGCACTGCTCCCCGATGGCCCCGCAGCAGCACTGCGACAAGGTCTTCGACTGGCTGGAGTCGGTCCTGCGCTGAGGCGTCCCGCCTCCCGGGACCGCGGCGTCACGCGTGTGACGGTGGCCACTCGCCGGTCCGCGCTCCCCCGTTCCCCGGCCGGCGCCGCGCTCGTGACCGTGCCGTCCGTCCCGGGCCGGGATCACGCGGACCGCGCTGGTCATCGCCCCGCCCGTACGGACGGGTGCTGTCGGGCCGGTGGTCCGGGGCGCTCTCGCGGGCGGCGCGGCGCCGGGCCGGCAGCACGGTCGCGGGGCGTCGTCCCCCGGGAAACCCTCCCTGCCGGTGCCGTTCGTGCTGCACACTCCTTGCGGCCGCCGAACACAGCGGGACAGCGCGGAGGGGACGTGGGACGTGGGAGCCGTCATGCCGCAGGGCGACAGCAGCACGAGCAAGGTCAGCCGCTGGGACGGGCACGGCCGTGAGCATGTGGTCCGGGTACGGCGGACGGGCATCCAGCGCACGATCAGCTGTGACACCTGCGGCTGGCGCAAGGCGGTGCAGTTCCTGCCCTGGCTGAAGGCGGAGGAGCATCTGGCCGAGGCCCATCAGGCCACGGTGGACCCGGCGGGGACCCGGCCGTCCTCACGCTGAGGAGCACCGCCCGCCGCCGCCCGCCGCCGCACGCCGCCCCGCTCCCCGCCACCGCCGGCCGTGCCGGTCCGCACCGGGCGAGTCCGGGCAGGCCGGTACGGGCACGCCGGTCCGGGCACGGTCCGCCGCCAAGCGCGTCCAGGCGGGTCCGGGCGGCCCGGAGCCGGTCCCGAGTGGCCGCCCGCACGGAGCGGGGCCAGCCTGGGAAGGTCCATCGAGCGACAGGACGGGAGACCTTCATGACCTCCGTACTCCGCCATCGCTACGGCCGCGCGCTCGGCGCCGGCGCCCTGTCCGTGCTCCTGCTCTCCGGCGCGAGCGCCGGGGCCTTCGCGGCGACGGGCACCACGGCAGCCACCGCGGGCATCACGCCCTCCACCACGGTCACCGCGGACCACCTCCCGGGTGCCGGACGCGGCACCGAGGACGCCTCGATCACCGTCAAGGCCTCCAAGGACTCGGTGAAGGCCGGGGACAAGGTGACGTTCGCCGGCCGCACCAAGGGGCTGAAGATCGGCACCAAGCTGGTGCTCCAGCACGAGAAGTCCGGCAAGTGGACCACGCTGAAGGCGTCGGCCAAGGTGAAGACGGGCAGCTCGTACGCCATCCTCGCCAAGCTCAACTTCAAGGGCTCCGAGAAGCTGCGCGTGAGCGCCGGGGACGTCCACTCGCCCACCGTGACGGTGAAGGTCAGCTGAGTCCGCGTATCAGGAGGTCGACGACGGCCGTGAACTCCTCCTCGACGCCCGGCTGCTGCCACTCGCGGGCGTAGCAGGGGTCGTGGAAGCGGCCGGTGGCCTGGAAGACGGCGCGGGCGGCGGCGGCCGGGTCGGGTGCGCGGAAGGCGCCCGACCCGGCGCCGGCCTCGATGATCCGCGTGAGCTGCGCGGTCAGGTCGGTGATGTGCTCCCCGACCGTCGCGCCGTTCTCGTCGGCCAGCACGCTGTAGGTGGCGAACAGCTCCGGATCGTCTCCGGCCTTGTGCCGCTTGGCCTCGAACAGGGCCGTCAGCCAGGCCCGCAGCCGGGCCTCGGCGTCGGTGTCCCCGGCGGCGATCCCGGCCAGCCGCAGCGAGGTCCGGTCCAGCCAGCGCTTGGTCACCGCCTCGCGCAGCGCCGCCTTGGTCCGGAAGTGCCGGTAGACGCTGCCGTGGCTGACGCCGAGCGCACGGGCCACGTCGACCACGGTGGCCTTGGCCGGGCCGTGGCGCCGCAGCACCTCCTCGGTCGCTTCGAGGATGCGCTCGGCGGTCAGGGTCTCGCTGGTCGGTGCCATGTCTAGACGGTACCGGGGGGTGTCTTCAGCGCTCGCTGTCGAGGTGTGCCATCTGCGCGGCCGGGTAGCGGTCGCCCGCCGCCGCGTCCGCCGGGACGGCACTCTCGATCGCCGCGAGGTCGGCCGCGTCCAGGCGCACGTCCAGCGCGCCCAGCGACTCGGCGAGCCGCTCGCGGGTGCGGGCGCCGACGAGGGGCACGATGTCGTCGCCCTGGGCGATGACCCAGGCGAAGGCGATCTGCGCGACGGTCACGCCCTTCTGCTCGGCGATCTTCCGCAGGGCCTCGACGAGGGCCAGGTTGTGGTGGAGGTTCTCGCCCTGGAAGCGGGGGGAGAAGGCGCGGAAGTCGTTCGCCGCGAGCTGCCGGTCGGGGGTGAAGTGGCCGGAGATCAGGCCGCGCGAGAGCACGCCGTAGGCGGTGACGCCGATGCCCAGTTCGCGCAGGGTCGGCAGGATCTCGCGCTCGATGCCGCGGCTGATCAGCGAGTACTCGATCTGGAGGTCGGAGACCGGCGCGGTGGCGGCGGCGCGGCGGATGGTCTCGGCGCCGACCTCGCTGAGCCCGACGTGGCGGACGTGGCCCTGCTCGATCAGCTCGGCGATCGCGCCGACGGTCTCCTCGATCGGGACGTCCGGGTCGAGGCGGGCGATCCGGTAGACGTCGATGTGGTCGACGCCGAGGCGCTGGAGGGAGTAGGCGGCGAAGTTCTTCACGGCGGCGGGGCGGCCGTCGTAGCCGCTCCAGTTGCCCGCCGGGTCGCGCAGCGCGCCGAACTTGACGCTGACCTGGGCCTTCTCGCGGGCGGCCGGTGAGGCGGAGCGCAGGGCCTCGCCGATCAGCATTTCGTTGTGGCCCATGGCGTAGAAGTCGCCGGTGTCGAGCAGGGTCACGCCGGCGTCGAGGGCGGCGTGGATCGTCGCGATGGACTCGGCGCGGTCGGCGTCGCCGTACAGCGCGGACATGCCCATGCAGCCGAGACCGAGGGCGGAGACCTGGGGGCCGGTGGTTCCGAGGGTGTGGGTGCGCATCGTCATGGCTCCACTCTGACATGACAGCTGACAGATTTCAATATCTGTCAGCTGTCATTTGTCAGCCGGGTCCGGGCACAAAAACGCCCACCCACCGGCCGACGAGTCGGACGGTGGGTGGGCGAGGGAGCCGGAGCCCGGGGGCGGGCCCCCGGACCGCATCTCAGGCGGAGGCGGAGGCTGAGGTCAGCAGCCCAGCAGACGCGAGGCCAGGTAGCCCTCGATCTGGTCCAGGGAGACGCGCTCCTGCTTCATGGTGTCGCGCTCGCGCACGGTCACCGCGTTGTCCTCGAGGGTGTCGAAGTCGACGGTCACGCAGAACGGCGTACCGATCTCGTCCTGGCGGCGGTAGCGGCGGCCGATGGCGCCGGCGTCGTCGAACTCGATGTTCCAGTTCTGGCGCAGCGCCTGGGCGAGACCCTTGGCCTTCGGCGACAGCTCGGCGTTGCGGGACAGCGGGAGCACCGCGACCTTCACCGGGGCGAGGCGGTGGTCGAGGCGCAGCACGGTGCGCTTCTCCATCTTGCCCTTGGCGTTCGGGGCCTCGTCCTCGACGTAGGCGTCGAGGAGGAACGCCAGCATCGTGCGGCCGACACCGGCGGCCGGCTCGATGACGTACGGCGTCCAGCGCTCGCCGGCCTCCTGGTCGAAGAAGGAGAGGTCCTGGCCGGAGGCCTTGGAGTGCGCGCCGAGGTCGTAGTCGGTGCGGTTGGCGACACCCTCCAGCTCGCCCCACTCCGAGCCGCCGAACGAGAAGCGGTACTCGATGTCGGCGGTGCGCTTGGAGTAGTGGGAGAGCTTCTCCTTCGGGTGCTCGAACCAGCGCATGTTCTCTTCACGCATGCCGAGGTTGGTGTACCAGTTCCAGCGCTGCTGCATCCAGTACTCCTGCCACTCCTCGTCCTCACCCGGCTTGACGAAGAACTCCATCTCCATCTGCTCGAACTCGCGGGTGCGGAAGATGAAGTTGCCGGGCGTGATCTCGTTGCGGAAGGACTTGCCCATCTGGGCGATGCCGAACGGCGGCTTCTTGCGCGAGGCGATCTGGACCTGGGCGAAGTTGGTGAAGATGCCCTGGGCGGTCTCGGGGCGCAGGTAGGCGACGGAGCCGGAGTCCTGCGTCGGGCCGAGGTGCGTGGAGAGCAGACCCGAGAACTGCTTGGGCTCGGTGAACGTGCCCTTGTTGCCGCAGTTGGGGCAGTTGAGGTCGGCCAGGCCGTTCGCCGGGGCGTGGCCCTTCTTCTCCTCGTACGCCTCTTCCAGGTGGTCGGCGCGGTAGCGCTTGTGGCAGGAGGTGCACTCGGTCAGCGGGTCCGTGAAGGTGGCGACGTGACCGGAGGCGACCCAGACCTCGGGGGCGAGGATCACGGACGAGTCGAGACCGACGACGTCCTCGCGCGAGGTGACCATGTAGCGCCACCACTGGCGCTTGATGTTCTCCTTGAGCTCGACACCCAGCGGTCCGTAGTCCCAGGCGGCACGCTGGCCGCCGTAGATCTCACTGCAGGGGAAAACGAAGCCACGGCGCTTGCTCAGGCTGACGATGGAGTCGATCTTGTCGGCGGCCACGGTGCTCTCTTCATTACGACGACGGGCGTTGAAGCGAGATGCTTCCAGCGAATGATTCAGGTTACCGGCGCGCACTCCCCCTCGGCCAAATCGGCCCCTGACCACAGGCCCCAGCCCAGGGCATTCCGGGCCTCCCCGGCATGCCTGAGCAGGCTTGTTGACAACGGTTTCCATTTTTGTTGAAAATGACTGTCATGAACGTACGTCGACGCCCCGGGACTTCCCGGACACGGACGGCCGGGATCACGGCCGGGGTCACGAGCGGGGTCGCGGCCGCGGTCGCGCTCGCGCTGGGCCTGGGCACCCTCACCGGCTGCTCGGCCGCGGACGCGACGGGGACCAGAACGAGCAAGTTCGACGTCGTCGCGTCGTTCTATCCGATGGCCTTCCTCGCCGAGCGGATAGGCGGGGACCACGTCCACGTGGTCGGCCTCACCACTCCCGGCCAGGAGCCGCACGACCTGGAGCTGACCCCGCTGCAGATCGCCGGGATCCAGGACTCCGACGCGGTCCTGTACCTGAGGAACCTCCAGCCCGCCGTCGACAAGGCGGTGGCCGAGTCCCCGGTGCGCACGAAGATCGACGCGGCCTCCCTGACCACCCTGGAGCGGCACGGCACCGAGGTCGGCGGCCACGCGGCCGCGCACGACTCCGCCGTCGGCGAGGACACCGCCGGCGCCGACCCGCACATCTGGCTCGACCCGGTCCGCTACGCCCAGGTCGCGAGCGGCGTCGGGAAGGCCTTCGAGAAGGCCGACCCGAAGCACGCGGCCGACTACCGCAGGAACACCGCGGCCCTGGTGCGGCAGCTGAACGCGCTGAACGGCCAGTTCCGGGACGGCCTCGCGCACACGAGGTCCAGGGTCTTCATCACCACCCACGCCGCCTTCGGCTACCTCGCCGAGCGCTACGGCCTGACCGAGGAGGCCGTCAGCGGCCTCGACCCCGAGTCCGAGCCGAGCGCGGCACGCGTCAGGGACCTCCAGCGGCTCGCCCGGGCCGACGGGGTCAGCACCGTCTTCTACGAGACGCTCGTCAGCGACAGCACCGCGAAGACGGTCGCCGGCGACGCCGGTCTCAGGACCGATGTGCTCGACCCGCTCGAAGGCATCACCGACAAGTCCCGGGGCCGGGACTACTTCTCGGTCCAGCGGGCCAACCTCAAGGCCCTCCAGCGGGCCCTGGGCGCCCGGTGACCGGCGGAAAGGACGGCAGCACCATGGACGGCGACACCTCGACGGACACCACGGCGAACACCACGAAGTCGACCGCGGCGGACGGTACGGCGACGGACACCACCGCGGGCACCACGGCCGGGGGGACCGTACCCGCGCCCCGCGCCGCGGCCGGGACGACGCCGGGCACCGCGGACGGCATCGCGGACGGTGCCACGCAGCACCCCACGCAGCACCCCACCGCCACCCGCCCCGCGGCCGAACCCGTCATCACGATGCGCGGGGTGCGCGCGGAGCTCGGCGCGCGTCCGGTCCTGCGCGGCATCGATCTCACCGTGCGCCGCGGCGAGGTCGTCGCGCTGCTCGGCGCGAACGGCTCCGGCAAGTCGACGGCCGTACGCACCGCCATCGGCCACGTACCGGCCGGCGCCGGCACCATCGAGCTGTTCGGCACCCCGCTGCGCGCCTTCCGCGACTGGGCCCGCGTGGGCTACGTGCCGCAGCGCACCAGCGCCGCCGGCGGGGTCCCGGCCACCGTGGCCGAGATCGTCTCCTCGGGCCGGCTCTCCCGTACCCGCTTCGGCCCGTTCCGCAGGACCGACCGCGCGGCCGTGCACCGCGCGCTGGAGCTGGTCGGCATGGCGGACCGGGCCAAGGACGCGGTGACCGCGCTCTCCGGCGGCCAGCACCAGCGGGTGCTGATCGCCCGCGCCCTGGTCGCCGAGCCCGAGCTGCTGATCATGGACGAGCCGATGGCGGGCGTCGACCTGGCGAGCCAGGAGGTGCTCGCCGCGACCCTGCGCGAGCAGGTCGCCGCCGGTGCGACGGTCCTGCTGGTCCTGCACGAACTGGGCCCGCTGGAGCCCCTGATCGACCGGGCGGTCGTCCTGCGCGACGGCTGCGTGCTGCACGACGGGCCGCCCCCGCGGGCCGTCGGCCAGCACGCGCTGCCCGGCCACGACCACGTGCACCCGCACGCGTCCACGAACACCGAACCGATCCGGACGGGACTGCTCAGCTGATGGACATCCTCGACTACGCCTTCATGCAGCGGGCGCTCCTCGCCGCCGTCCTGGTCGGCATCACCGCGCCCGCGATCGGCATCTACCTCGTCCAGCGCCGCCAGCCCCTGATGGGCGACGGCATCGGGCACGTGGCCATGACCGGTGTCGGCCTCGGCTTCCTGCTGCACGCCTCGCCGGTGTGGATGGCCACGCTCGTCTCGGTGCTCGGCGCGGTCCTCATGGAGCTGATCCGCTGGTACGGCAGGACGCGCGGCGACATCGCCCTCGCCATGCTCTTCTACGGCGGCATGGCGGGCGGCGTGCTCTTCGTGAACCTCGCGCCCGGCGGCTCCAACGCCAACCTGACGTCGTACCTGTTCGGCTCGCTCTCGACGGTCTCGCCCTCCGACGTGACCGCGATCGTGATCCTCGCCGCGTTCGTGGCCGTCGTCACCCTGGGGCTGCGCCGCCAGTTGTTCGCGGTCAGCCAGGACGAGGAGTTCGCGCGGGTCACCGGGCTGCCGGTGCGCGCCCTGAACCTGCTCACCGCCGTCACCGCGGCCGTCACGGTCACCGTGGCCATGCGGGTGGTCGGCCTGATCCTGGTCTCCGCGCTCATGGTCGTCCCGGTGGCCGCGGCCCAGCAGCTCACCCGCAGCTTCGCCGCGACCTTCGCGATCGCCGTCGCGCTCGGGGTCACCGTGTCGGTCGGCGGTACGGTCACCTCCTTCTACCAGGACGTGCCGCCCGGCGCGACGATCGTCCTGCTGACGATCGCGGCCTTCGTCGGGCTCACCGCGGCGGCCGCTCCGCTGGCCCGCAGGAGGGCCCGGGCGGCGGCCGCGGCGCACCCCGCCGGAGATCCCGCGGAGTGCGCGATTCCGGCCACGCGGAAGGCCGCGGAGGAGATCGGCGTCTGACCGGGCGCGGTGCAGACTGGCAGAATGGCCCGCGGCAGACATGTGACGTGTGTCGCGAGACCGCCGAAGGGGTGCGCGCCGGTGCCGGAGGGTACGGGCGTGCCGGGGCCCGCGGGCCGGGAACGCCCGCGTCCTCCGCACCTGCCGAGAGCGCCCCGCAGGCGAACGAGCCATCACCAAGGAGGCAACGGTGACGACCGCTGGACCGCCCGTGAAGGGCCGCGCGACCCGGCAGCGGGCAGCCGTGGCGGCGGCCCTGGACGAGGTCGACGAGTTCCGCAGCGCCCAGGAACTGCACGACATGCTCAAGCACAAGGGCGACTCGGTCGGGCTCACCACCGTCTACCGCACCCTGCAGAACCTCGCGGACGCCGGGGAGGTCGACGTGCTGCGGACCTCCGAGGGCGAGTCCGTCTACCGCCGCTGCTCCTCCGGCGAGCACCACCACCACCTGGTCTGCCGCGCCTGCGGCAAGGCGGTGGAGGTGGAGGGCCCCGCCGTGGAGAAGTGGGCGGAGGCCATCGCGATGGAACACGGCTACGTCAACGTGGCCCACACCGTGGAGATCTTCGGGACCTGCGCGGACTGCGCGACGGGCGCGAGCGGCTGAGCCCGGCTCGGACGCGGTCGGCGTTCCGGCCGAGAACCGCCCGCAGCCGCTCCGCGTCGCCGGGGCTCTCCAGGCCGCGCTTGGGCAGCGCGGCCACCCGGCAGACCTGCTTGCCGGCGCTGAACAGCACGAACGCGTCGGCGGTCTCCCGGTAGCGCGGCTGGGCCCTCCGGTTGGCCGTCGTGGAGGTGTTCCCGGTGGTCACGGTGACCCCGTCCTCCGTCACCGTGGCGCGGCGCGCGCCGTCGGCGGCCGCCACCCGGGCCGGGGAGACGCCCCCTGGGGGAAGGAGGCCGGCCGCCCCGAACGGGTTTTGCGTGCCGGCCCCCTTCGATGGGCGCTTCCGCGTCAGGCGCCCTCGGGGGCGCCCTTCATCGCGGCCTCCATCTTCAGCAGCTCCTCGTTCGGGACCGCTCCGCCGAAGCGCCGGTCGCGGGAGGCGAACTCCATGCAGGCGCGCCACAGGTCACGGCGGTCGAAGTCGGGCCACAGGACGTCCTGGAAGACCATCTCGGCGTAGACGCTCTGCCAGACCAGGTAGTTGGAGGTGCGCTGCTCGCCGCTGGGGCGCAGGAACATGTCCACGTCCGGCATGTCCGGGTAGTACATGTACTTCTGGAGGGTCTTCTCGTTGACCTTGGACGGGTCCAGGCGGCCCGCCTTCACGTCCTCGGCGATGGCCTGGGCGGCGTCGGCGATCTCGGCCCGGCCGCCGTAGTTCATGCAGAAGTACAGGGTGAGCTTGTCGTTGTCCTTGGTCTGCTCCTGGGCGATCTGGAGCTCCTTGGCGACCGACTTCCACAGCTTGGGCATGCGGCCGACCCAGCGCACCCGGATGCCGAGCTCGTCGAGGGTGTCGCGGGTCTTGCGGATGAAGTCGCGGTTGAAGTTCATCAGGAAGCGGACCTCGTCGGGCGAGCGCTTCCAGTTCTCGGTGGAGAAGGCGTACAGCGAGATGCTGCCGACACCGACCTCGATGGCGCCCTGGAGGACGTCCAGGACCTGCTCGGCGCCGACCTTGTGGCCCTCGGTGCGCGGCAGCCCGCGCTCCTTGGCCCAGCGGCCGTTGCCGTCCATGACGATCGCCACGTGGTTCGGCACCAGCTCACCGGGGAGCTTCGGCGCGCGGGCGCCCGACGGGTGCGGTTCCGGCGTCCTGTACTCGCGGCGCTGGCGCCCCAGAATCCCGCGTACGACCATGTGCTTCTCGTCTCCTCAGCCGTGCCTAGTTCTCGACGTACCGAAGGGAGCGCAGCCCGCGCTCCAGGTGCCAGTGCAGATAGGCGGACACCAGCCCGCTCCCCTCGCGGACATGCCGTGCCTCGGCCGCGTCCGCCGTCTCCCAGTCTCCCGTAAGCAGTGCGCCGAGCAGCACCAGGGTCTGCGGGGAGGGCACGACGCTGCCGGGCACCCGGCAGTCCACGCAGACCGAGCCGCCGGAGGCGACGGAGAAGAACCGGTTCGGGCCCGGCATGCCGCAGCGCGCGCAGTCGCCGAAGCTGGGGGCGTAGCCGTTGACGGCGAGGGAGCGCAGCAGGAAGGCGTCGAGCACGAGGTTCGGGGCGTGCTCGCCGCGGGCGAGCGTGCGCAGGGCGCCCACGAGCAGCAGGTACTGCTGTACGGCGGGCTCGCCCTCGTGGTCGGTGAACCGTTCCGCGGTCTCCAGCATGGCCGTCCCGGCGGTGTACCGGGCGTAGTCCGTCACGATCCCGCCGCCGTACGGGGCGATGGTCTCGCTCTGGGTGCACAGCGGGAGCCCGCGCCCGATCAGCTCGCTGCCGCGCGCGAAGAACTGCACGTCGACGTGGGAGAAGGGCTCCAGCCGAGCCCCGAACTTCGACTTGGTCCGCCGCACCCCCCGGGCCACGGCCCGCACCCGCCCGTGCCCGCGCGTGAGCAAGGTGATGATGCGGTCCGCTTCGCCCAGTTTCTGGGTGCGCAGCACGATGCCGTCGTCGCGGAACAGACTCACCGCCGGCCTCCGCTCTCCACCGGCCGGGGGCCCGGGGGTCGCCCCCCGGAGCAGCACAGCATGATGCGGTCCGCTTCGCCCGGTTTCTGGGTGCGCAGCACGATGCCGTCGTCGCGGAACAGACTCATGCGCACCATTCTCCCGCACCCCGGCGCACCCCCGGGCCGTTCTCCACTGGTGCGACCTCTGGCGGCTGGGCCATTCGTGTGCGAGCCCTTGACCGTCCCCACCGGCGCTCCTATGGTCACGCTGGCAAACCGGACGTAGGACGTCGTACCTCATCAGCCAGACCTCTCCGCTGGAGGAACCGTGCGCGACGACGTGACCCACGACGTGCCGGCGCCGCGCCGCCGGGCCCTGCTGAGGGCCGCGGGGGCACTGGGCGCGGCCGCGGCCCTGCCGCCGGTGCTGGCGGGCTGCTCCGCCGGGCCGGAGTCGACCAACGACACGGGCGGCGGGGGCGGCCGGGACCGCACCCTGACCGCGGTGATCGGCTACGGCAACGACGGCAGCTGGGACCCGACGCAGACGGCGTCCGCGTTCGCGATGGCGGCGAACAACCACGTCTACGAGGGGCTGCTCGACACCGACCCGATCACCCGCGTCCCCTACCCCGCGCTCGCCACCCGTGTGCCGGCCGACCCCGGCGCCACCACCTGGCGGTTCACCCTGCGCCCGGGCGCGGCCTTCCACGACGGCAGGCCCGTCACGGCGGACGACGTGGTCTTCACCTTCGGCCGCATCCTCGACCCGGACACCCCGACCCTCGCCAAGGGCTTCTTCGCGAGCTGGCTGAAGGAGGTCAGGAAGGCCGGCGCCTCGGCCGTGGAGCTGGTGCTCGCGTTCCCCTTCCCGGACGGCCTGTCCCGGCTCACCCTGGCGAAGATCATGCCGAAGCACGTGTTCTCCCGGCCGGGCGCCTGGGACGAGGCGCTCAAGGGGCTGGCGGTGGGCTCGGGGCCGTACCGGAAGACCGCGCACCACCCGAAGGCGAACACCGCCTTCGAGGCGTTCGCCGGCTACAACGGCCCGCGCAGAGCCGCCTTCCGGCGGATGAACTGGCTGACGATCGTCGACGCCGCCCCGCGCGTGGCGCGGATCTCCGGCGCGGACGCGGGCGCGCAGATCGCCGACAACATCCCCTACGCCAACATCCCGCGCCTGGAGCAGGGCGGTCTTCAGGTCGGGGGCGGTGCGGGCATGAACAACCTGTTCCTGCTGTTCAACACCGCGCACCGGCCGTTCGACGACGTGCGGGTGCGCCAGGCGCTGCACTACGCCATCGACACGGACAAGATGGTGCGGGTCGCGCTGAAGGGCCACGGCCGGCCCTCGACGTCGTTCCTGAACGAGGGCAACCCCGCCCACCGGCGGGCCGGAACGGTCTACGGCCACGACCCGGAGAAGGCGAAGCGGCTGCTGAGGGCGGCCGGGGTGCACGGCCTGCGGATCGAGCTGATGTCCAACAACCTCAGCTGGGTCGTCGACTGCCTGCCGACCATCAAGGCGTCCTGGGAGGCCGTCGGCGTCCGGACCACCCTCGCCCCGCAGGAGACCACCGCCGTCTTCACCAAGCTGGACCAGAAGCAGGACTACCAGGTGGTGGCGGCGGCATCCAACCCCAACCAGTTCGGCCTCGACGCCGACCTGATCATGCGCTACAACTACGGCCCGCAGAACATCTGGATGGGCTACGCCCGGTGGGCCGGGCACCCGGTGGCGAAGCAGCTGTTCGCGGACATGGACCGGGCGACGCGGGAACCGGACCCGGCTCGGAAGAAGGCCATGATCCAGGACTGCATCGACACCGTCGCCGAACAGGCCGTGCTCTACCCGGTCGTCCACAACGAGCTGATGACGGCGTGGGACCCGCGCCGGCTGAGCGGGATAAGGCCGCAGCCCTACCCGGGCCTGAACCTCCTCCAGGCCCGCTGGACCTGACGGCATGGCGGCCGTCGTACGCATCCTCCTGCGCCGTGTCGCGCTGCTGGTGCCGCTGCTGCTCGGCATCGTGCTGTTCGTGTTCCTGGTGATGCGGTTCTCGGACGTGGACCCGGCGTCCGCGTTCTTCCAGGGCGCGAACCCCACCCCGCGCCAGCTGCACGACTTCCGTGAGCGCAACGGCCTGCTGGACCCGCTGCCGCTGCGCTACGTCCACTTCGTCGGCGACCTGCTCCACGGCGACCTGGGCACCAGCGCCCTGACCCGGGCCCCGGTCGCCGACCAGGTGACCACCGCGCTGCCGCTCACCCTCCAGCTGACCTTCCTCGGTCTCGCGGTCGCGGTGGTGCTGGCGCTGGCCGGCGGGGTCACCGCGGCGGTGTACCGGGACCGGCTGCCGGACCAGCTCATCCGGGTGGTGTCGCTGGTCGGGGTCGCCGCGCCCGGCTTCTGGCTGGCGCTGCTGATGATCCAGTACCTGGCGGTGGACCGCGGCTGGTTCCCGGCCGGCGGTTACGTCAACCCGGCCGACTCCTTCACCGGCTGGCTGCGGACGATGGCCCTGCCCGCGTTCGCCCTGTCGCTGCCGGTGGCCGCGCAGCTCACCCGGATCGTGCGGACCTCGGTGGTGGAGGAGCTGGACAAGGACTACGTGCGCACGGCGGTCGGCAGCGGGCTGCCGCCCCGGGTGGTGGTCGGCCGCAACGTGCTGCGCAACGCGCTCGTCAACCCGCTGACCGTACTCGGGCTGCGCGTCGGCTATCTGCTCGGGGGCGCGGTGGTCATCGAGACGATCTTCTCGCTGCCCGGCATGGGCAAGCTGATGATCGACGCCGTGCAGAACGGCGACCCGGCCGTCGTGCAGGGGGTGGTGCTGACCACGGCCACCGGGTTCGTCGTCGTCAACCTCGCCATCGACCTCCTGCATCTGCTCGTCAACCCACGTCTGAGGACGGCCTGATGGTCACGCGCGCGTATCTCGCCGAGCGGCTCTCCCGGCCCGGTCTCCGGCTGCGGGGATGGCGCAGGCTGCCCCCGCTGCCGAGGGCGGCGGTCTGTTTCCTGGCGCTGGTCGTCCTGGTCGCGGTGCTCGCCCCGGTGCTGGCCCCGCACGACCCGCTCGACCAGCAGGACCCGGCCGGCGGCAGCGGGCACCCGTCCGCCGCGCACTGGATGGGCCAGGACAGCCTCGGCCGGGACATCCTGAGCCGGCTGATGTACGGCGCCCGCTGGTCGCTCGCGATCGGGCTCGGCGCGACGGCGCTGGCGCTGGTCGCGGGGGCCGTGCTCGGAGCCGTCGCGGCCACCTCCCGCAAGACGGTGGACGAGACGCTGATGCGCTGCCTGGACGTGGTGATGGCGTTCCCCGGGATCGCCCTGGCGGCCGTGCTGGTCGCCGTGTTCGGCGGCGGGATCACCGTGCTGATCTGCGCGATCGCGTTCCTGTTCACCCCGCCGGTGGCGCGGGTGGTGCGGGCCAACGTGCTCGACCAGTACGGGGAGGACTACGTCACCGCCGAGCGGGTCATCGGCGCGCGCACGGGGCACATCGTGCTGCGGCACGTGGCCGTCAACTGCGCGGCCCCGGTACTGGTGTTCTGCACGGTCCAGGTCGCCGAGGCCATCGTGTTCGAGGCGTCGCTGTCGTTCATCGGTGCCGGAGTGCGGCCGCCCGACCCGTCCTGGGGCAGTGTCGTCGCGGACGGCAAGAACATGGTGCTGACCGGCGGCTGGTGGGCGACCGTCTTTCCGGGGCTGCTGATGCTGTTCACGGTGCTGTCCCTGAACGTCCTGGCCGAGGGCGTGTCCGACGCCTGGGCGGCCCCGGCACCCCGCGAGATGCCGGGGCAGGCGCCACAGGACCGCGTGGAGCCGCAGGACCACATGGAGCCGCGGGACCGCGTGGAGCCGCTGGACCGCGTCGAACCGCAGGACGGCTTCGAGCGGCCGGAGCCCGGTTCCGGTGAGGTCACGGCCCTGCCCGGTCTGGCCGAGGCCGCCGCGCGGCTGCGCGCCCGCGCCCGGCCCCGGCCCGCGCCCGGCACCGCCCCGGTGCTCGCCGTGGAGGATCTCGCCGTCGGCTTCCCCGGCCGGCACGCGGGCGTGGACGTCGTCGCCGGGACCTCCTTCGAGGTGGGGTCCGGCGAGGTGCTGGGCCTGGTCGGTGAGTCGGGCTGCGGCAAGTCGCTGACCGCGCTCACCGTGATGGGGCTCCAGCCGCGCGGGGCCCGGGTCGGCGGCAGCGTGCGGTTCCGCGGGCGGGACCTGCTCGCCGGACCCGACCGGGCGCGGCGCCGGCTGCTGGGCCACGAGATGGCGATGGTCCACCAGGACGCGCTGAGTTCGCTGAACCCGGCGATGACCGTCCGCGCCCAGCTGGGGCAGCTCGTGCGGCGCGGGGGGTGGCGGACCCCGCACGAACTGCTGTCGCTGGTCGGTCTCGACCCCGGGCGGACCCTGCGGGCCTACCCGCACGAGCTCTCCGGCGGCCAGCGCCAGCGGGTCCTGATCGCCATGGCCCTCTCCCGCGACCCCGGTCTGATCATCGCCGACGAGCCGACGACCGCCCTCGACGTCACCGTGCAGGCCCAGGTGATGGGACTGCTGCTGCGGCTGCGCGAGGAACTGGGCTTCGCGCTGCTGCTCGTCTCGCACGACCTGGCGCTGGTCGCCGACGTCACCGACCGGGTGGCCGTGATGTACGGCGGGCGGATCGTGGAGTCGGGCGTCACCGCCGACCTGGTGGCGGCCCCGGCCCACCCCTACACGCGCGGTCTGCTCGGCAGCGTGCTGTCGCTGGAGTCGGGGGCGCGAAGGCTGACGCAGATCAAGGGTGTCGTACCGGCACCGTCCGGGTTCCCGTCCGGCTGCCGCTTCGCGGACCGCTGCCCGGCGGCGACCGCGGTCTGCCGGACCACCGTCCCCGTGCCCGCGGGCACGGCCGCGCACACGGCCGCCTGTCACCACCCGGCCGTGGACCTGACGTCGGCACACAGCGAGGAGGCCGTGCAGTGATCGTGCGGGTGCAGGACGTCCATGTCGTCCACCGGGCGCGCGGCGGCGGCCCGTTCGCCCGTGACCGGGTGTACGCCCTCACCGGCGCCGGTCTCACCGTCGCGCCCGGCGAGACGGTCGGTGTGGTCGGCGAGTCGGGATGCGGCAAGTCGACGCTCGCGCAGGTGCTGACCGGGGTACGGCGGCCGACCTCGGGGACGGTGTCGTACCGGGGCCGGGACCTGTGGGCGATGGGGGCCGCCGAGCGCCGGGCCACGGTGGGCGCGGGCACCGGGATGGTCTTCCAGGACCCCGCGACGGCGCTGAACCGCAGGCTGCCGGTGCGGCGCATCCTGCGCGACCCGCTCGATGTGCACCGGCGCGGCACGCGGCACGCGCGGGAGGAGCGGGTCCGGGAGCTGATGTCCCTCGTCGGTCTTCCCGGGGCGCTCGCCGACGCCCTGCCGGGCCGGCTGTCCGGCGGGCAGCGCCAGCGTGTCGCCATCGCGCGGGCGCTGGCCCTGGAGCCGGGTCTGCTGGTGGCCGACGAGCCGACCAGCGCCCTGGACGTGTCGGTCCGCGCGCAGATCCTCAACCTGCTGCTGGACCTGCGCGAACGGCTCGGCCTGGCCATGGTGTTCGTCTCGCACGACATCCAGACCGTACGGCGGATGAGCGACCGGGTGATCACCATGTACCTCGGCCGGATCGTCGAGGAGACCCCGGCGGACCGGCTCGCCGCCGGGGCCCGGCACCCTTACACGCGCGCCCTGTTCTCGGCGACGCCCGGCCTGCTCCATCCCGTCGAGCCGATCCCGCTGACCGGTCCGGTGCCCTCGGCGACGCGTCCGCCGAGCGGCTGCCCCTTCCGCACCCGCTGCCGGCGGGCCGACGAGGCGTGCGCCCAGGTGATGCCGGACTTCTCGGCCGCGTCGCAGCACGGACACCGCTACCGCTGCCACCATCCTGTGGAGGAGGACCAGCCGACCCGCGATCTCGCGGCCGAGCCCGCCCCGGAGCCCTGATGACCTTTCCCGCCCCGCTGACCGGCGTCGTGCCGCCCGTCTGCACCCCGCTGACCCCGGAACGCGAGGTGGACGTCCCCTCCCTGCTCCGGCTGGTCGACCATCTGGTGGAGGCCGGGGTGCACGGGCTGTTCGTGCTCGGCTCGACCTCGGAGGCCGCCTTCCTGACGGACCGGCAGCGCCGGCAGGTCGTCGAGGCCGTCGTCGGCCATGTCGCGGGGGCGGTGCCCGTGCTGGCCGGCGCCATCGACATGAGCACGAACCGCGTCCTGGACCACGTCGCCTCCGTGAGCGCCGCCGGTGCCGAGGCCGTCGTGGTCACGGCCCCCTTCTACACCCGCACCCATCCCGCCGAGATCATCCGCCACTACCGCCGGATCGCCGCCCTCAGCCCGGTCCCGGTGCTCGCCTACGACATCCCGTCCGCCGTGCACACCAAGCTCCCCGCCTCCGTCGTGCTGGGTCTGGCCGCCGACGGGGTGCTGGCCGGGCTGAAGGACTCCAGCGGGGACCTCGCCGGCTTTCGCGAGGTGGTCGCCGGCGCCCGCGCGCAGGCCGGGTTCGCGGTGCTGACCGGCTCCGAGGTGATCGCCGACGCGGCGCTGGCACTGGGCGCCGACGGGGCGGTGCCCGGCCTCGCCAACGTCGACCCGCACGGGTACGTCCGGCTCTACCGCCTGTTCCGGGCCGGCGACCCGGACGGCGCGCGGGCCGAACAGGAGCGGCTGTACGCCCTGTTCGGCATCACCGGCATCGGCGACCCGGCCCGGATGGGCGGCAGCTCCGCGGCGCTCGGCGCGTTCAAGGCGGCGCTGCACCTGCGGGGCGTGATCGACTGCCCGGTGACCGCCGAGCCCCAGATCCCGCTCTCGGGCGAGGAGGTCGAACGGGTGGGCAAGGTGCTGGCGGCGGCCGGACTGCTGTGACCGCCCGGCACCCGGGGCCGCCGCTCACGTGGCGGTCGGCTCCGGACCGCCGGTCAGCGACCGCGTGCTGTCCGGGACCCCGTTGGGGCTGCCCCCGGGGCTCGCGTTCCACAGTTCGTGGAAGCGCCTGATCCGCTGCTGCACGTCGTCCGCGCGGGCGTTCACCGTCGTCCAGGAGTTCACGCTGAGCTGGTCGACGCCGATCTCGTACGACAGCGCCTCGTCGAAGACGATGAAGTCGATCATCTTGCCGCGCTGCACGTACAGCGGGAGCTGCGACAGGGCCACCACGCGCACGTCGATGCCCACGTCCCGCTGTTCCTTGCAGAGGTCGGCGAGCCCCGGGATGTCCGCCGCCTGCCGGACGACGAACAGGCGCCTGACCGTCACCCCGCGCTCCTCGATCGCCTTGCGCTGGGCCTCCAGGTAGCGGCCGGCCGGTTCGGTGCTCCAGAAGTCCCGGTCGACGGAGGTGCTGGTGGCGTAGATGCACTTCTTCGCGCACTTGGTGAGGCTCAGCAGCCAGTCGTGGTTCTCGCCGGGGCACTCGGCGCTGAGGTTGGTCAGGTCGTCCATCTGGAGGGCGAGCCGGTTGATCTCCTCGCGCGCGAAGTCGTGCAGGATCTCCGGTCCGATGGACACCACGTGCGTGGCGCTCTCGGCGAGACGGGGCACGCCGTCGTCGCGGAGCTTCTCCACCTCGTTGAAGAGCTTGGTGGCGCGGCCGATGTCGACGAAGCGTTTCTCCACGGAGCTCTTGAGGTCGCCCAGCTGGTGGGCGAAGGTCACCATGAACTGGACGATGAGCACCGCCCCGCCGCACAGCACCGACAGGACCAGCTGCCAGACGTCCTCGGCCGTCGGGGCCAGCACCGTGCTCAGCACGTACACGACGCCGCCCGCCAGCGCGGTGACGACGAGCTTCTGCATCAGTCTGCGGGCGCCGTCCTCCCGGCCGCGACCGCCGTCGCCGTACCCGTTGTCACCGCGTGATGTGATCGTTCCGGTCATCTCGCTTTCTCCCCCCGTCGGGACCGTGTGCATGGTGATCGTGTGTCAGCGGGGCGCCAGCGCGGCGTCGCTGTGGGCCAGCAGGGCTCTGAGGGCCATCTGGTCGCGGACGCGCTGGACCAGGTTGCTCCACTGGCGGGTGAAGCCGGGGCGCTGCTCCAGCGTCTGCCACAGCGGGCCGAGCGCCGGGTCCAGCCGGGCCCCGGGCATCCAGACGTGCAGCAGGTGTTCGACGAGGGGGCGCAGCACCTTCAGGGCCGCGGCGCCGTCCGCCGCCGCGAGCGGCAGCCCGTCGAGTTTCTGCCCGACGGTCGTCAGCAGCCAGTCGTGCAGGGCCAGGTCCTCGCAGAGCGCGGCCACGGCACCGGGCTCGATGTCCTCGGGCACGCGCAGTTCGGCGGTGCGCAGGCCGGCCTCGTCGTCGACGGTGAAGTTCACCAGGCGGGACGGGGTGCCGGCCGGGGCGGACAGCGCGGCCCAGCGCAGCCGGGTGTCGGAGGTCCGCAGCGGAGGGTCCTGGTCGAGCAGGCGGTACTGGCGGGAGATCCGGTCCAGCAGCCCCTGGGCGATGGAGCCGGTGTCGAGCGGGTCCGCGGTGCCCGGAGAACCCGGGGAGCGGGCCTCGCCGAGGAACCCGCGGACGACGGTCTCGCGCGGCAGCCGGCCGACGGGGACGAGCACCCCCGGGCGGACCAGGTAGTACCCCCACGGGCGGCGCCGGTCGGGGCCGCCGGCCGGGGCGGAGAAGTACGCCGTGGCCTGGAGCACGCGGCCCTCGGTGAGGGCGGCGCGGGCGGCCACCGTGCCGACGGCACGGACCTTGGCGCCGCTCGCGGTGGGCAGCCGGCAGTCCACGCCGGTGAGGACGTCCGGGGAGAGCGCGTAGGGGTTGGGCCGGCGGGAGAGCCGGACGCCCTCGTCGGGGCGCAGCCGCAGCAGCCGTCCGGCCGCGCGCCCGTCGACGGCGTCGCGGTTGGGCAGCAGGCAGGTGCGGACCTCGCCGCACATCAGGGCCGGCGCGGCCGGCAGCCCCGGGGCCGTCATGTCACAGCCCCGGCGGGAAGAGGTAGGAGGTCCGTTCCACGACGTCCACCGGCAGGACGAGGTGCTCCCGCTCGGCCTGGCCGACGGCCTGCCCGACCGCGCGCGCGTCGACGTGGACCTGTTCCAGGACGACCCTTACGGCGTGCTCCACCGGCAGGAACCGGGTGGGCAGCACGCTGCACGTGTAGTAGGCGGTGAAGGGCGGCGCGTGCGGGGTGAGGCGGAGCAGGGGCGGCAGCGCGTCCCAGTCCTCGGGGAACTCGCGCCGCTCCCACGGGGTGGGGGTGAGGACGGCCCGTCCGTCGTCGCGCAGCAGTCCGAGGCGGGTCAGCTGCCAGACGGCGGCGAGGAACGCGCAGGACCAGGTGCGCCGTTCGCCGGCGTCGTCCCACAGTTCGACGTCGACGAAGACGGAGTGGCCGCGGGCCCCGGTCTCGCGGGGCGGCTGCCAGCCGCCGTCGGAGTCCAGCGCGGCGGAGGTGCGGCGGGTCGGCGCCCGCCTGCCGTTGGTGAGCCAGCCGGTGCGGCTGACGGGCGGCCGGAAGCCGTTGCTGCCGGGCGGCGGGGACTCCACCAGCCGGTGCATCACGGCCTCGGCGAGGCCCGTGCGGTCCGGGCGCAGCGGGTCGGCCAGGGCGCAGCCCGACTCACGGGCCAGGTAGTCGATGCTCAGGCCGGCCCGGTCGGCGGCCTCCAGCAGGACCGGTAACAGCTCGGCGGGGGTGGACAGCCGGCTGAAGTAGTCGTCGATCAGGAAACAGGTGCTGATCCGGGGCCGGTTGCCGGTCGGCAGCGCGGCGGTCCAGGCGCGGGCGGTCTCGGCCCAGGGGCGTACGGCGGCGAAGTGCCGCTCCAGCCGTTCGGCGCCCTCGGCGAAGTCCTCCATGTACAGGTGGCCGAGTTCCAGGGAGAGGTGGGAGTAGGGCAGGGACTCGGTGACCGGGTCGGCGCTGGTCTCCCGGAAGTCGGCGGCGGCCTCCGTCACAGTTGCCCCCAGTACTTGTCGTCGGTCAGCCGCTCCGCCAGTTCCACCAGTGCCTGCCGGGTCTTGAAGTTGGCGATCTTGCTGTCGAGGACGTCGTCGTCGGTGATGAGCTGTTCGTGCATCTGCAGCACGGGTTCCAGCGGGACCGACCCGAGGACCCGGGACTTGCCGATCTCCAGGGAGGCGGCCAGCTCCTCGAGCCGCTTGTTGCACTGGCGCATCCAGGTGTACTGGGCGGGCGGCATCTGCGCCCACTGCGGCGACTCCAGGTCGGGCACGGCGGCGCGGACGAAGCGGATGGCGCCGAGGAGTGCCGCCCGGTCGTGCCCCATGGCCACGCCGTGCGACACGATCCCCTGCCGGCCGGCGACGAGTTCGGCGGCGGCCATGACGTGCTGCCGGGTCCAGCGGTGGTAGAGCAGCCAGCGGGCCGGGACGCGGCGCAGTTCGTCACGGGCGGTGGCGGCCAGCACCAGGTCCATGGCGTAGCTGCGCCCGGCGCTGAGGTCCACCACGATGAGGTCGAACTCGCGGCGCAGCCGGAGGAAGAGGTCGACGCAGCGGTGCAGGTTCTCCTCGTCGGTGACGAACTCCCCGCCGCCGCGGTCGCCGGGCAGCAGGACCAGCCGTCCCGAGCCGCTGGGGCGGTCGCTGAGCACGGGGTGCTCGGTACGGCTCCACACGTCGGCGCGCAGCGGTTCGGTGACCTTGCCCTTCAGGAAGGAGTGCAGCCCGCGCCCCTCGGCCTCCGTCCTGACGTTCGGGGTGTCGAAGACGGCGGTGGCGGTGGGCGAGCCGAAGTCGAAGTCCAGGTAGCAGACGTCGTCGCCGTCGAGGGCGCGGCGGTAGGCGAGGTTGGCGCTGGTGACCGAGCGACCGGTGCCTCCCTTGTCGGAGGCGGCGAAGACCAGCACGTCTCACACCCCCTGGCGCCCGGCGGCCCGGGCGCGGGCGAGGGCGTCGAGCCTGCCGAGGACGTTCAGGGTGAGCGCGCAGGACGTGCCGGGCTGGCTGTCGAGCAGGGCGCGGGCACGTCGCAGGTCGGCCTCGATGCCCTTCAGTTCGGCGCCCTCCTGGCTCTTGGCGATGGGAGCGGGCTGTTCCATCTGCTCGGTGCCGAGGAGATGGGTCGCCTCGCTGAGCAGGGAGCGGGCCAGCGCGGTCGGTTCGGGGCTGCGGATCGGCGCCTGGGTGTAGAGCTGCTGGGCGGCGACCATGCACTCGGTGACGCGTTCGGTGATGCTCCAGGACAGCCGCCCCTGGCGGTCCGGTGAGTCCGGGTAGGTCGCGTGCACGTTGTCCCAGAGGCCGACGCCCTCCCCGTCGGAGATGCGGCGGGCCCACAGGTGGTCGAGGGTGCGTTCGGCGAGCCGCAGGAGCCGGTCGTGGGCGGTGACGTTGCGGGACAGGGCGCACAGCTGGATGACCCGCTTGAGCAGCTGGGCCGAGAAGTCGGTCATCGTCCAGCGCATGGGCGGCCCGAGGGGGTCGTCGGACTGCAGCGGCAGCCCGACGCCGGGGTTGTGCAGCAGGACGGCGGCGTCGGACCGGGTGGTGCTGGAGGTGATCCGGCCGCGTTCGGCCAGGCGCTCCATGACGCCGACGGTGCGGGTGAGGTCGTCGTCGGTGGCCCGGCGGCGTACCAGGTCGTGGACGAGGATGGAGGCGACGGAGAGGGAGAAGTACTCGGATTCCAGCTGCTGGCCCGTGGTCCGCCAGGGGATGTCCTCCAGCGGCCACCGGTCGTCGTCGAACCGCGCGATGCCCGACCAGTACTGCTGGGTGATGGTCCAGCGCAGGCGCAGGGCGTCGGCGAGCTTCTGCTGCTCGGGGTTGAGCAGGCCGAGGACGAGGGTGCGGTCGGAGAACAGGTCCTGGATGCCGTCGAGGGCGACGACGGTGAAGTACAGGTAGGGCACCCCGCGGGCGACGCCGTCGGGCTGGTCCCCGACCGGTTCCTCGGTCTCCACCTGAGGCGCTCCCCGCACCAGGCTCCAGGCCCAGCCGCATTCGAAGAGGCGGTTCTCGTTGCCGAGCTGTTCCGCCACGTCGACGCCGAGGATGACGCTCTCGCGGATGACGGCGCGCAGGGCCCGGAAGCGCTCCTGGAACTGCTGGAGGACCCTCCGGTCCGGGGTGCGGCCCTGGCCGATGAGCCGGCACAGCGCCTGGCCCTGCGGCGACTCGACCTCGTAGACGTCGACGGTGAAGGACCGCAGCAGGCTGACCATGGCGGCGGTGAGGCGGTCGCTGGTCGCCTGGCGCAGCCCCTCGATGAGCTGCTGGGTGCTCTGCCGTTCGGTCTTGGTCTGGTAGATCTTCAGGAATCCGAGGGTGGCCAGGCACAGCGTGACGGACATGCTGAACGAGTCGACGACGCCGAGGGCCCGCTGTTCCTTGGAGAGTTCCTGGTCGGGGTCGGCGGCCGTGAAGTAGTGGCCGCCGGAGAAGGTCGGGGTGTCGCCGGACCGGTGTTTCTCCATGAATTCGGTGAGCGCCCGGACGAGGCTCTCCGGGATCTCCGTCGCGTCACCGACCGTTTTCAGGGATCGCTCGACGTCCGGTTGTGTGGTGTCGGGCGCGTCCAGCCGGAACGCGGGTACCTCGGTCGCGGGATACAGCAGGCAGAGCAGCCTTTCGGCGTCGGCCACGCTGCTGAGACCACCCCATTCACCCCAGTCCCATGCGCCGTCCGGATAGCAATGACGAGCGACCGACTGCCAAATGGACAGAAGATTCTGTCTGGGCTTGATCTGCATCCCCATACCCCTCAGACAGGTATGTCACCCGGACGGTGAATTGATATGAGCATTTCTCAGGCACCTCGGTGTCCGCAGGCGACGATCATTCCCGTGTATCCCTCGCGCAGCAGGTCGCCCGGTTCCCCCAGGCGATGGGTATCGATTTTCGACGCGTATTTGCCGAGCGTGTCCCGGACTTCCTGCTCGTCGATGTCGAGTGCGGGGAAATCGCACTCGCCCACCCAGTAACCGCGGGAGTGTTCCATGAAGGCGGCGGCGAAGGGGGCTCCGGGTTCCAGGGCGTTCATGAAGCAGCCCACGCCCCGGCGGAACTCCTCCAGGGAGCCGGTGATCGATTCGGCGACGAAGAACATGGTGCCCATCGCCCAGCGCTCGCGGCCCGCACAGAGATCGAAGAGATTGCCGAGCCGGGGCCGGACCCGTTGCGCGAAGCGGTCCCGGGGGTCCTCGCAGCGCTCGGCGTAGGCCTCGTCGCGACGCAGGACGTTCCAGAACTGGTCCCACTGGCCGGCGTAGGAGCGGCGCTGCTTCTCCAGGTAGGCCACATTCGCGGGCGAGCGTTCGAGGAGCGTGATCCTGTCGCACCAGGGGAGCATGCTGAGGGCGGGATAGAGGTTGGGGCCGGCTCCGACGTCGATACCGGAAGCGACGCCGCCGGACGTCCCGAAATGATGGCTGAAATGATCGCGAACGACTCTGATGATCGCCTCGTCATCAGGGTGCAGCGTGAGGTAATTGTGCCTGATGTACTCAACGGGATCGAAATCCTCCCAGGTCACATCATCATTCAGCTTCTCCGTGCCGGTCGGCGATCCCATGGTCATTCCACGCAGGGTAGCAGAGCAGCCGCACAAAGCACCCGCGCCGCGTACGATCCACCGCACTTGATCGAGGAAAGGCGTCGGCTGAACGCACAGTTTCGGCCGCCTGGCGCACTCAACCACAATTGGTCCAGATCTCGGCTTGAACGGCCAAAAACGACGGGTAAGGATGGGGAGAGCCGTGCCGGTCGCGGGTCGCGTGATCGGATACATACCGTCGTACCGATATGTATATCGCAGGAGAACTGCGCACCCTCACCCTCGCCCGCGCGGAAGCCGAGAAAAGGGGATGTAATGATTCCTCTTCCCGAAGAGCATGTCCCGTCATGGCCCCGCACCCTCGCGGGCGACGGCCCCGGAAAGGCGTCGCGGCAGATCAGGAAGGCCGTGGAGGCCGACCTGCCCGAGGTGCTCCGCCTGGACCGGGAGGCGTTCCCGGACGGTCCGTATCCGTACTTCGTGCTGCGCCAGTTCCTGGACGCCCTGGGCGACCACCTGCTCGTCATGGACGACGGCGACCGGCTGCACGGCTATGTCCTCGCGACGCCGCCGCACCACGCCAGCAGCTGGATACTGAGCCTCATCGTCGGTCATGAGCGGCGGGGCAACGGGGTGGGCCGCGAGCTCATGACCGAGATGCTCGGCCTGCTGCGCGCGGAGGGCGCCGCCGAGATCATGCTCACCGTGGATCCCGCCAACGAGACGGCGGTGATGCTCTACCACCACCTGGGATTCTCCCCCTGGGGGCCGCTCCAGGAGGACTACCTCGGCCCCGGCGAGGCGCGGCTGCGCATGCGCCTGGCGTCCTGATCCGCTCCGCCGCCGCACCGGGGGACGCCTGGCCGCGCGCCCGCTTACCCCGCGCGCCCGCTCCCGCTCCCGCTCCCGCTCCCGGAAGCCGGCTCCCCGGCGACCGTCCGGGGCACCCGCACCCGCCGGAACTCGATCCCCTCGTACGCCCCGGCCGTCCCGGTCTCGTAGAGGACGCCGACCGTGCCGTGCCCGAGCTGGACCAGGTCGGAGTAGGCCGCGGGGCGCTCGGAGAGCGTCAGCAGCCGGGTGAAGGTGCGGCCGGCGTCCGTGCTCGCCCACAGGGCCGGGGCCCGGCGCGCGGTGGGGACGGAGGGGCCGGAGAACAGCAGCGGGGCGCGGTGGCCGCGGAGCTGGAGGACGCTGCCCTGGACCACGGGGACGTCGTCCAGGGCGGGCTGGACGGCGTAGGGGCGGTCCAGGGTGGCGCCGCCGTCGCTCGAGTAGGTGTCGAGGCGGTTGCCGGGCGCGCTGCCGTTCTGGTCGCGGGAGCTGAAGTAGAGGCGGCCGTCGGGCAGTTCGGTGGCGCTGGTCTCGTTGGCGTTGGCCGCCCCGTCGTAGGTGTCGTCGACGAAGCCGAGCCGCCAGGTGCGGCCGCCGTCGTCGCTGAGCAGGGCGTGGCCGCCGTACCAGCGGGCCTCCTGGCCGGTGTCGGGGGAACCGGGCGGCGGGGCGGCGGAGTGGTTGGCCGGGACGACGAGGCGGCCCGCGTGCGGGCCGTGCGTCAGGGCCACGGCGTGGCCGGGTCCGGTCGCGTACCAGCGCCAGCCGGGCGGCTTCACCTCGGACGTGATGTCCCGCGGCGGCGTGAAGCGGATTCCGTCGTCCTGGCTGCGCTGCGCGAAGACCCTGCGGCCCTGTTCGGGGCCGACCTCGCCGCGCATGATCCGCGCCTCCGTCACGGCCCCGCTGTTGTAGCTGGTCAGGAGGACGACGGCGCCGGTGCGCGGGTCGACCACGGGGGCGGGGTTGCCCCGGGTGTCGCCCCGCCCGGCGGCGACGACGCTCAGCGGGCCCCAGGTGCGGCCGCCGTCGGTGGAGCGGCGCAGGACGACGTCGATGTCGCCGCTGTCGCCCGCGCCGTCGTGCCGGCCCTCGGCGAAGGCCAGGACGGTGCCCCGGGGGGTCATGACGACGGCGGGGACGCGGTAGGTGTCGTACCCGCCCTCCCCCGCGGTGAACGGCACGGAGGACGTGTCGCCGGACGCGGCGGCGGCCGGGCGGGCGAGGGCGAGCGGGGTGAGCAGGACGGCGGCGGCGAGAACGGTGCGGCGCAGTGAGGTCACGCACCGTATGTCCCCGAGATCGAGGGAACCGACGCGTTCCGCACGGCCCCGTTCGGGCCGGGTGGGGCGGCGGCTGGTCCGGCACCCCGGCGGGCGGACGGGCAGGCGCCGGTGCGCGGAACGGGGGCGGGGGCGGGGGCGGCAACTGGGCCGACCGGCAGACGCCCCTGCGCACGGACCAGCGGTCAGGCACCCGCGCCGACCGGCAGGGGCCCCGGCGGGCGGACCAGCAGACACCACCGCGGGCGGACCGGCCGCCAGGCACCCGGGCGGACCGGCAGTCCGGCTCCCGGGCGGACCGGCAGTCCGGCTCCCGGCCCCGCGCCGGCGACGGGGCCGTGCCGGGGCCGTCAGGACGGGGTGCGGGCCGCCGCGAGCAGCCGGCTGACGTCGGCGGCGCAGATGGTGAGGGCCGCGCCCACCGTGGTGAGGGTGTCGCGTTCGGCGGGCGTGTAGGGGCCGTCGGCCAGGGCGATGCGGGCGGCCTGGAGGAAGAGGGCCTCGCGGCCGGCGAGGGCCAGGTGCGGGGCGAGCGGGTCGAGGGCCTCGTGCAGCTCTATGGCGAGGCTCGCGCCGCACGGACCGGCGTCCACGACCCGGCCGGTGTCGGCGGCGAGCCCGTCGACCAGGGCGGCGAGCTGCCCCTCGGTGCAGTCCTCGAAGCCGGCCGCGCGGACCGCTCCCGCGGCGGTCTCCAGCGCCGTACGGGAGCCGGTGCCGCCGGCCGCGAGCACGGCGAGGGCGACGGTGTGCACGGCGTCGCGGAGCATCGCCGAGAAGCGGCGGGTGGTGGGGTGGTCGAGGACGTCGGTGCCGAAGTGCCGGCGGCAGGCGGCGCACTCCACGACCGGTCCGGTCACCCCGCGGGGCAGCAGGGGCACGCCGAGGAACGTGAGGCGGCGGCGTCCGGTCAGCCGCTGGTAATTGCGGTCGCCTCCGCAGCCGGGACAGAAGAACTCGCCGTCCCCTGCGGGGGTCCACGCGGTGCGGGTGCCCAGGATGCGCGCAGCCCTGGCGCCACGGCCGTCTCGTCCCCGTACTGGCAGCACGTCGCACCTCCGTAACCCCGCGGCAACATCGCCGCGCTGGCGTGATGTTAGCCACATCACGCGGGCCGAGTCAGTACCCCGTGGGGGACCTTGTCCTGACCCGGGGGCCGCGATGGCCGGTACACGACGGCGCCCCGGCCGTCGCTCGCGCGGGCCGGGGCGCCGAAAGCGCTGGTCGGAGGGGTCAGCGGGTGGCGCGGTTCACCGCGGAGACGACGGCCTTCAGCGACGCACGCGTCGTGTTCGCGTCGATACCGATTCCCCACAGGATCTTGCCGTCGATCGCGCATTCGATGTAGGAGGCGGCCTGCGCGGAGGCGCCCTCGCTCATCGTGTGCTCCTGGTAGTCCAGCAGGCGTACGTCGATGCCGCAGGACTCCAGGGCGTCGAAGAACGCGGAGATCGGACCGTTGCCCGAACCGGTGAGGACGGTGTCCTCGCCGTCGACGGTGGCCTCGACGGTCAGGGTGTCGACCCCGTCCGTGTCCGTGGTCGACTGCCCCGTCCTGACCTGGATACGGCCCCAGGGGTTGCCGGGGTTCGGCAGGTACTCGTCCTGGAAGACGGCCCAGATGTCCTTCGGCGTGATCTCGCCGCCCTCGGCGTCCGTCTTCGTCTGGATGATCCTGGAGAACTCGATCTGCATGCGGCGCGGCAGGTCCAGCTTGTGGTCGTTCTTCAGGACGTAGGAGATGCCGCCCTTGCCGGACTGCGAGTTGACGCGGATGACGGCCTCGTAGGAGCGGCCGACGTCCTTGGGGTCGATCGGCAGGTACGGCACCGCCCACTCGATGTCGTCGACCGTGACGCCCCGGGCCTTCGCGTCGGCCTCCATGGCGTCGAAGCCCTTCTTGATGGCGTCCTGGTGGGAGCCGGAGAAGGACGTGTAGACCAGGTCGCCCACGTACGGGTGGCGCGGGTGGACCTCCATCTGGTTGCAGTACTCCCACGTACGACGGATCTCGTCGATGTCGGAGAAGTCGATCTGCGGGTCGACGCCCTGGGAGAAGAGGTTCATGCCCAGGGTGACCAGGTCGACGTTGCCGGTGCGCTCGCCCTGCCCGAACAGGCAGCCCTCGACGCGGTCGGCGCCGGCCATCACGGCCAGCTCGGCGGCGGCCACGGCGGTGCCGCGGTCGTTGTGCGGGTGCACGGACAGGCAGACGTGCTCGCGGCGGGAGAGGTTGCGGTGCATCCACTCGAAGCGGTCCGCGTGGGTGGACGGGGTCGAGCGCTCCACCGTGGCGGGCAGGTTCAGGATGATCTCGCGGCCCGGACCGGGCTGGTAGACGTCCATCACCGCCTCGCAGACCTCCAGGGCGAAGTCCAGCTCGGTGTCGGTGAAGATCTCCGGCGAGTACTGGTAGCCGAACTCGGTCTCGGGGCCCAGCAGCTTCTCCGCGTACTCCATCACCAGGCGGGTGCCGTCGACGGCGATCTGCTTGATGTCGTCCTTGGACCCGCGGAAGACGACCCGGCGGAAGACCGGGGCGGTGGCGTTGTACAGGTGGACGGTGGCCCGGCGGGCGCCCTTCAGCGACTCCACGGTCCGCTCGATCAGGTCCTCGCGGGCCTGGGTCAGTACGGAGATCGTGACGTCGTCCGGGATCGCGCCCTCCTCCTCGATGATCGAGCGCACGAAGTCGAAGTCGGTCTGGCCGGACGCCGGGAAGCCGACCTCGATCTCCTTGTAGCCCAGCTTGACCAGCTGGTCGAACATCCGGCGCTTGCGCTCGGGGGACATCGGGTCGATCAGCGCCTGGTTGCCGTCGCGCAGATCGGTGGAGAGCCAGCGGGGGGCGGCGGTGATCCGCGTGCCGGGCCAGGTGCGGTCCGGGATGTCGACCTGGTCGTAACGGCCGTACTTGTGGATCGGCATGGGGCTGGGCTGCTGGCGGTTGACCATGATCGGTGGGCTCCCGTGGAGGTCCGGACGGACGGCCGACGCGCAACGCCAGAGCTCCGCGGGGAGGGAGTCGGCCTCTTGACTACAGGCCCTCGCCGCGGCAGCTAAGAAGAAGCAGCCCGAATCGCATGATGCTCCGCAGCCTATCCGAGCCTCAGCGGGACGCGCGGATCCGTATCAGCATGCGGAACCGGGGGTCATTCATCGGACGAACGTCACACCCGCGATCCCGCACGCCATACCACTTGGTGACGCAGCGCGACGAGGGATGTCCGCGCATTTCACCAATCATGGTGGCGAGTAGTGACATCCAGGTCACTCAGTGCAAGGGTGCCGGGCATGACGACCAACGGGGGCTTCGAGCCCGTCTTCTGCACGATCGTGCCGCCGCACCTCCTCGACAAGCTCGCCCGCAGCGAGGACGCCGCCGTCTCGGGACCGGCCCGCCGGTCCCTGGAGCGCGACGCCCTGGAGCGCACCCGGCGCCGCCTGACGACGGTGATCGGCGCGCCGTCCGTCGCGGCGCCCGCGGGCGCGGCGGCGGGGCGCCCGCACCGCACGATCTTCGACGCCCGGCACACCCAGGACCTGCCCGGCACGAAGGTCCGCAAGGAGGGCTCCGACCCGGGCCCGGACGCCACCGTGAACCGCGCCTACGCGGGGCTCGGTGCCACCTTCGAGCTCTATCTGAAGGTGTACGGCCGCCACTCCATCGACGACAGCGGCCTGCCGCTGAACGCCACCGTGCACTTCGACAAGGACTACGACAACGCCTTCTGGAACGGCGAGCAGATGGTGTTCGGCGACGGCGACGGCGAGATCTTCCTGGACTTCACCATCCCGGTCGACGTCATCGGCCACGAACTCACCCACGGCGTCACCCAGTACACCGCGAACCTCGCCTACTTCGGCCAGTCCGGCGCCCTCAACGAGTCGCTCTCCGATGTCTTCGGCTCGCTGATCAAGCAGTACGCGCTCGGCCAGACCGCCGCCGAGGCCGACTGGCTGATCGGCGCCGGCCTGCTCGCCCCCGCCGTCACCGGCACCGCGCTGCGCTCGATGAAGGCGCCGGGCACGGCGTACGACGACGACGTCCTCGGCAAGGACCCGCAGCCGGCCTCGATGGACGACTTCGTGCACACCGGCCGCGACAACGGCGGCGTGCACATCAACTCCGGCATCCCCAACCACGCGTTCTACCTCGCCGCCACGGCCCTCGGCGGCCACTCCTGGGAGAAGGCCGGACAGGTCTGGTACGACGTGCTCACGGGCGGCGCGCTCAAGGAGGACGCGCAGTTCGCCGACTTCGCCACGCTGACCGTGAAGGCGGCCCGGGAGCGGTACGGCTCCGGGGACGAACTCCAGGCCGTGCAGAAGGCGTGGGACGAAGTCGGGGTGCAGACCCTGTAGTTCCGTACTAGACAGGGACCCATGCGTATCCAAGTACGGCGCACGGGCGGCTTCGCGGGCATCGAGCGCCGGGCCGAGGTGGACACCTCGGGCCGGCCCGACGCCCGCGAGTGGCAGTCCCTGGCCGAGCGCGTCCTCGCGGCCGGCCCCGCCACCCCGCAGCACGTCGTCCCCGACGGCTTCAGCTACACGATCACCGTCGACGGCCGCACGGTGCACGCCGCCGACCCCCGTCTCACCCCGGATCAGCGGGAGTTGGTGTCGCGGGTGCTGAAGGAGGGGGCGTAGTCCCGCACGGTCCCGCGTAGTCCCCCGGTGTGAACCGGTGTGAAAGGGAGTCGGCGCCGGGGCGTTGACTCCGGTCACCGGGGGTGCGGATGATCCGGGCCATGGCGACCGACGCAGGCGACCCGGCATCCCGCTCCGGCCCCGGCACCCGTTCCTCCAAGGACCCCGGCCTCGGGACCGGCCGGCGCCCCGGACCGCGTTCCGGACCGCGTTCCGGCTTCCCGGACGGTTTCCTGTGGGGCGTGTCGACCTCGGCCCACCAGATCGAGGGCGCCGCCGAGGAGCGCGAGCCGTCGGTGTGGGACGTGTTCACGGCCCGGCCCGGCCGGGTGAAGGACGGCTCCACGGCGGCCGTGGCCTGCGACCACTGTCACCGCTACCGCGAGGACGTGGCGCTGCTCGCCGGCCTGGGCGTGGACGCGTACCGCTTCTCCGTGTCCTGGCCGCGGGTGAACTCCCCCGGCGGACTCGGCTTCTACGACCGTCTGGTGGACGAACTGTGCGCGGCGGGCGTGCGTCCCGTCCCGACCCTCTTCCACTGGGACCTGCCCGCCGACCTCGACTGGCTGGAC
This sequence comes from Streptomyces sp. NPDC090108, assembly GCF_044747185.1. Taxonomy (NCBI): domain Bacteria; kingdom Bacillati; phylum Actinomycetota; class Actinomycetes; order Kitasatosporales; family Streptomycetaceae; genus Streptomyces; species Streptomyces sp. NPDC090108. The sequence goes on along the minus strand of NZ_JBIVDQ010000005.1, from coordinate 117,728 downwards.
CGGGACACCGCGGGGCGGTTCGCCGAGCACGTGTCCGTGGTCGCGGACCGCCTCGGCGACCGGGTCACGAAGTGGATCACCCTCAACGAACCGGCGGAGCACACCCTGCTCGGGCACGCCCTGGGCGCCCACGCCCCCGGCCGCCGGCTCCTCTTCGACGCCCTCCCGGCCGCCCATCACCAGCTCCTCGCCCACGGCCTGGCGGTGCGGGCGCTGCGCGCGGCCGGGGCGCGGGACATCGGCATCGCCAACTCCCACTCCCCCACCTGGCCGGCGTCCGGCGACCCGGCGGACGTGGCGGCGGCGGAGTTCTACGACCTCCTGCTCAACCGCCTCTTCTCCGACCCCGTCGTCCTCGGCGTCTACCCCGAGGGGCTCGGCGAGCTGATGCCGGGGGACGTGGCGGCGGACCTGGAGGTGATCTCGGAGCCCCTCGACTGGTACGGGGTCAACTACTACGCCCCGGCCCGGGTGGGCGCACCCCAGGAGAAGGAGACCGAGTTCGGCGGCCTCACCCTTCCACCGGAACTCCCCTTCTCGCTGCGGGAGATCGAGGGGCGCCCGGTGACGGACTTCGGCTGGCCGGTGGTCCCCGAGGCCCTGACGGAGACCCTCACGGGGCTCTCCGCCCGCTACGGCGACCGGCTGCCGCCCCTGGTCGTCACCGAGAACGGCTGCTCGTACGAGGGGCTCGACGACCAGGACCGCATCGCCTACCTGGACGCCCACATCGACGCCCTGCGCGCGGCGCTGGAGGCGGGCGCGGACGTGCGCGGCTACTTCGTCTGGTCGCTGATGGACAACTTCGAGTGGGCGGAGGGCTACGCCCGCCGCTTCGGCCTGGTCCACGTCGACTTCACGACGCAGAAGCGCACGCCGAAGGCGTCGTACCACTGGTTCCGCGAGCGCGTGGCCGCCGCACGGGGCTGACCGCCGCCCGGCGCGGGGCCGGGCGGGGACGGTCAGAAGCCGAGCTTGCGCAGCTGCTTGGGGTCGCGCTGCCAGTCCTTGGCGACCTTGACGTGCAGGTCGAGGAAGACCGGGGTGCCCAGCAGCGCCTCGATGTGCTTGCGGGACTTGATGCCGACCTCCTTCAGCCGCTTGCCCTTGGGGCCGATGATGATGCCCTTCTGGCTGGGCCGCTCGATGTAGAGGTTGGCGTGGATGTCCAGGAGCGGCTTGTCGGCGGGGCGGTCCTCGCGCGGGAGCATCTCCTCCACGACCACCGCGATGGAGTGCGGCAGCTCGTCGCGGACACCCTCCAGAGCGGCCTCGCGGATGAGCTCCGCGATCATGACCTGCTCGGGCTCGTCGGTGAGGTCGCCCTCGGGGTAGAGGGCGGGGCCCTCGGGCAGCAGCGGGACGATCAGGTCGGCCAGCAGGTTCACCTGCTTGTCGCCGACCGCCGACACCGGCACGATCTCCGCCCACTCGAAGCCCAGCTCCTTGCCCAGCTGGTCGATGGCGATGAGCTGCTCGGCGAGGGTCTTGGAGTCCACCAGGTCCGTCTTGGTGACGATCGCGACCTTGGGGGTCTTCTTGATGCCCGCCAGTTCCTTGGCGATGAAGCGGTCGCCGGGACCGATCTTCTCGTTGGCCGGCAGGCAGAAGCCGATCACGTCGACCTCGGCCCACGTGGTGCGCACGACGTCGTTGAGGCGCTCGCCGAGCAGCGTGCGCGGCTTGTGCAGTCCGGGGGTGTCCACCAGGATCAGCTGGGCGTCGGGCCGGTGCACGATGCCGCGGACCGTGTGCCGCGTGGTCTGCGGCTGGTTCGCGGTGATGGCCACCTTCTGCCCGACCAGAGCGTTCGTGAGGGTGGACTTGCCCGCGTTGGGGCGGCCCACGAAGCACGCGAAGCCTGCGCGGTGGACGGCTTCGCCCGACTGCTCGGATGACTGGGTACGAACGCTCATGGCGTTCATTCTCCCTGATTCGCGAGCGCGTGCCGCACCAGGCGTCCGGACCGTGCCCGGACCGCGGCCCCGCGGTGCCCGGCCCGTGAGGTTCCGGAAACCCGGCCGCGACGAAACGTCACCGAAACACACCTGTACGCAACCGGAAACCGGCGGCCGTGACCCTCTGACGAACCCCCCACACCGTTGGAGACGCCCGTGCCCCTCGCCGCCCACGTCGACACCGGCGACACCGCCTGGCTCCTCGCGGCCACCGCCCTCGTCCTGCTGATGACCCCGGGCCTGGCCCTGTTCTACGCGGGCATGGTCCGCACGAAGAGCGTCCTCAACATGCTGATGATGAGCTTCGTGTCGATCGCTCTGGTCACGGTGGTGTGGCTGGCGGCCGGCTACTCCCTCGCCTTCGGCGGCGACGCCTTCGCGGGCCTGATCGGCGGCCTCGGCCACGCCGGGATGGCGGGCATCGGTCCCGGCAGTGTGCACGGCACGGTGCCCACCCTGCTGTTCGCCACCTTCCAGCTCACCTTCGCGATCATCACGGCGGCCCTGATCAGCGGCGCGGTGGCGGACCGCGCGAAGTTCTCGGCGTGGCTGGTCTTCGTGCCGGTCTGGACCCTGCTGGTATACGTTCCGGTCACCCACTGGGTGTGGGGGCCCGGCGGCTGGATCATGGAGCGGCTGGGCGCGCTGGACTTCGCGGGCGGCCTGCCCGTCGAGATCACCTCGGGCGCCTCGGGCCTGGCCCTGTGCCTGGTCCTGGGCCCGCGTATCGGCTTCAAGCGTGACGCGATGCGGCCGCACAGCCTCCCGATGGTGGTGCTCGGCGCCGGTCTGCTCTGGTTCGGCTGGTTCGGGTTCAACGCGGGTTCCGCGCTCGGCGCGAACGGCCTCGCCGCGGCCGCGTTCCTGAACACCCTGGCCGCCGGCTGCACCGGCCTGCTCGGCTGGCTCTTCGTCGAGCAGCGGCGCGACGGCCACCCGACCACCCTGGGCGCCGCCTCCGGCGCGGTGGCCGGCCTGGTCGCGATCACCCCGTCCTGCGGCACGGTCTCCCTGCTCGGCGCGCTGGTCGTGGGCCTGGCCGCGGGTGTCGTCTGCTCCTACGCCGTGGGCTGGAAGTTCCGGCTGGACTACGACGACTCCCTGGACGTCGTGGGCGTCCACCTGGTCGGCGGTGTCATCGGCACCCTGCTGATCGGGCTGTTCGCCGAGAAGGCGATGACCGGCGGCGCGCAGGGCCTCTTCTACGGCGGCGGGCTCGCCCCGCTGGGCAGGCAGCTGGTCGCGGTGCTCGCGGTGGGCGGATACGCGTTCGCGGTGACGTACGGGCTCGGCAGGCTGCTGCACCGGGTGATGGGCTTCCGGGCGAGCGAGGAGCAGGAGTACACCGGCCTGGACCTTACGGTGCACGCCGAGTCCGCTTACGATCACGGGGTCCTGGGCCATGGCGCCCCGGTCGGCCACTCCCTCGCCCACTCCGTCGCCCAGAAGGTCGAGCGCCAGGCATGAAGCTCATCACCGCGATCGTCAAGCCCCACCGTCTGGACGAGGTCAAGACCGCGCTCCAGGAGCTCGGCGTGCACGGCCTGACCGTGACCGAGGCCAGCGGCTACGGCCGCCAGCGCGGCCACACCGAGGTCTACCGGGGCGCCGAGTACCGTGTCGACCTGGTCCCGAAGGTCCGCATCGAGACCGTGGTGGAGGACGCGGTGGCCGACGAGGCGATCGACGCGATCGTGGCCGCCGCCCATACCGGCAAGATCGGCGACGGCAAGGTGTGGTCGGTCCCGGTGGAAACGGTCGTCCGCGTCCGCACAGGAGAACGCGGCCCGGACGCCCTGTAGCCCGGGCCCCCGTCCCCTCATCGACCGCCCGGGCCCCGGCCCGGTCCCCTCTCGGCCGACCGAGTCACCATCCGGGCCGGTCCCCTCACAACCGACCGCGTCGCCGTCCCGGCCCGGCAGCTGCCCGGCCGGGGCCGTCATCCTCCCCGGGCACTCTCGGCCGACCGGGCCGCCACCCCGCCCGGGCACTCCCGGCCGGCCAGGCCGCCACCCCGCCCGGGCGCCTCTCGGCCGGCCGGGACGGGGGGTGTGGTGGGTGAGAGACCCGGGGGTCCCGGGGGCGGAGCCCCCTGGCCGCCTCAGCCCGCGGAGACGGTCCCCCGCACCACCCCGTCCGGCGAAGCCACCAGCACCCGCGTCCCCGCACCCCCGAGATCGGCCACCGCCGCCAGATCCTCCGCCGCGACCCCCTCCACCTCACTGACCACGGCCGCCGCCTCCAGCGACTTCGCCCCGGACGCCACCGCCATCGCGACAGCCGTCCGCAGGGCACTCAGCTCCAGCGACGCCAGCGAGACCGACCCCGCGACATACGTGCGCCCGGTCTCGTCCCGTACGGCCGCCCCCTCGGGCACCCCGTTGCGGGCCCGCGCCGAACGCGCCAGCGTGACGATCTTGCGGTCCTCGGGATCAAGTTCGTTGCTCTCGCTCATGCCCAGAGCATACGAACCCGCGCCAGGTCCTCAACCGGCCACGGGATACATGGCCCCCCGCCGCCCCTCCGCGGACGCCAGCCACTCCAGCTTCGCCGCCGTGTTCGCCTCCTCCAGCGGCGTGTGCAGCACGATGGACAGATCGGGCCGCGCCGGTATCCGCATCGCCGTCGACTCCACCACCAGCAGCCCGGCGAGCGGATGCTCCAGCTCCTTGCGGATCTGCCCCGGGTCCTCGATGTCCCGCTCGGCCCAGATCCTGCCGAACTCGGGGCTGAGCGCCGTCACTTCGGCGAGCACCGCCCGGAAGCCCTCGTCGTCGGGGTTCGCCGCGCACGCGGCCCGGAACTGGGCGACGACCGTCCGGGCGTTGCGCTCCCAGCTCGCGCTGCGCGACCGGTACAGCGGGTCGGCGAAGAAGTCGACGAGGCAGTTCTGCGTGCCGTCGCGCCGCATGCCCAGGACCACCGCGGCGGCCTCGTTGTACATCACGCAGTTGTAGTACCGGTCCATGATGTGGGCCGGATACGGCATCCAGGTGTCGATCAGCCGTCGCAGCCCGTCGCACATGTCCCGCCTGCCGGGCGCCACTTCGGGCGCGGGCGGGTTCAGCCCGGCCAGTACGTACAGATGCCGGCGCTCGGCGTCGCTCAGCCGCAGCACCCGGCCGACGGCGTCCAGGACCTGCGGGGAGACGGAGATGTCCCGGCCCTGCTCCAGCCACTGGTACCAGGAGGCGCCGACCCCCGCGAGCACGGCGACCTCCTCCCTGCGCAGTCCGGGCGTACGCCGCCGCGCCCCGCCCAGCGGCAGACCGGCCTCCTCCGGTGCGACCCGGGCGCGCCTGCTCATCAGGAACTCCCGCAGTTCGCTGCGCCGTTCGCTCCTCGCCGTCCCCGGCGTCCCCGCAGCGCTCACGTCCCGACTCCCCCTCGTCGCCTGTCTGGTGGTGCCACCACCACCATAAGTTCCGACTCCCCACGCTTGTTCCGGCCGCACGAGGCTGTTGCCATGGCGATCGAGACCACCACCCGGCCAGGCGTCCGCCAGGACGCGTCACCCGACACCTCCCGGCTGTCGACGCGCGACAAGCTCGTGCTGATCGTGCTGTGCGCGGCCCAGTTCATGGTCGCGCTGGACTTCTCGGTGCTGAACGTGGCACTGCCCCGGCTCGGCGCCGACCTCGGCATGAGCCCCTCGGCCCTGCAGTGGGCCGTCACCGCGTTCGCACTCCCCTCCGGCGGCTTCCTGCTGCTCTTCGGCCGCGTCGGCGACCTGTACGGCCGCCGCGGGCTGTTCCTCACCGGTCTGGCCCTGTTCGGCGCGGCCTCGCTGCTGGCGACGCTCGCCTGGGACCCGGCGACCTTCCTCACGGGCCGCGCGCTGCAGGGGCTCGGCGCGGCGGCGATCGTGCCGTCCGGCATGTCCCTGCTGACCACGACCTTCCCCGAGGGTCCGGCCCGCGAGCGCGCCCTCGGCATCTCCGGCACGCTGCTGTCGCTGGGCTTCACGACCGGCATGGTCGCGGGCGGTGTGCTGACCGAAGCGCTCGGCTGGCGTTCCACGATGGCTCTGCTCACGGTGTTCGCCCTGCTCGTGCTGCCGCTCGCGCCGGGCCTGCTGCCGAAGTCCCTCCCCCGGGGCCGCGAGGACGGCGGAGGCGCCTCTGCCCAGGACCGCCCCCGTCTGGACGTGCCCGGCGCGGTCACCGTCACCGCGGGCCTGCTGTCCCTGATCTACGGCCTGTCCACGGCCGCCGACCACGGCTTCGGCCGCGCGGACGTCATCGCGACGACGGCCGCCGGGCTCGTGCTGCTGGCCGCGTTCACCCTGGTCGAGTCCCGTACGGCGACCCCGCTGGTCTCCCTGTCCATGCTGCGCCGCCGCACGGTGGCGTGGGGCAACCTGGGCGGACTGGTCACCTTCTCGATGATGTCGACGGTGGTCTTCGCCCTGACCCTGTACCTGCAGGAGATCCTGCGTCTGTCGGCCTTCGAGACGGGTCTGGTCTTCGGCCTCCAGGGCGTGCTGTCCGCGTTCGCCGGCACCCGTGCCGCGAGGGTCATCGGCCGGTTCGGCGCCCGCCGCACCCTGGTCGGCTCGCTGGCCGGGCAGGGCGCGCTGGTGGCGTCCCTGCTCCTGCTGGACGACGGCGCCTGGTCGGTGTGGCTCGCCGCGGGTGCGGTGTCGCTGGCGAGCATGTGCCACCTGGGTGCGATCGTCTCGTACGGCGTCACCGTCACCTCGGGTGTCCCGGACGCGGAGCAGGGTCTGGCCACCGGTCTGGTGACGTCCACCCAGCAGGTCGGCATCACCGTCGGCATCCCGCTGCTGGGGGTGCTCGCCACGACCTCCCGCGACCTGCTGTCCGGCGTCCACACCGTTCTCGCCCTGGACGCGGCGCTCACCCTCGTCGCGGCCGCCGCGATCGGGCTGGGGCTGCGCCGGGGCCGGCCGGAGGTCTGAACGGTCCCGCGCCGCACGGCCGGACGCCCCACGGGCGGTCCGGCCCCGCGGCGCGTCCGGACGTGTCCAGGAGCCTCAGGGCCGGTCCAGCCGCAGCCGCTCCGCCCTCGGCAGGCCGGCGACGACGAGGTCGTAGGAGTCCTCGACCAGTTCGCGGACGAGCCGGCCGGGCAGGGCGCCGTCGACCGTCACGGTGTTCCAGTGCCGCTTGTTCATGTGCCGGCCAGGGACGATCAGGCCCGCGTGCTCGGCGCGGAGCCGGACCGCGTCCTCGGGGTCGCACTTGAGGTTGGCCGTCAGGGGCCGCGCGCCCAGGTTCGTGAGGGCGAACATCTTGCCCAGGACCTTGAAGACGGAGGTCTCCGGGTTGAACGGGAAGTCCTCCACCACCGCCTCGAAGGACAGGCACAGGGCGCGCAGCTCCTGGGGGGTCACTCGCCGTCCCGCTTCTCCGCGGGGCCGCCGGACGGCTCCACCAGCACGGTGACGATCTTGTTCCGGCGTCCCGCCGCCGCTTCCGCCGTCAGCTTCAGGCGGCGCTCGTCGGGCAGTTCGACCTCGGCGTACGCGCCCGCGATGGGCACGCGGCCGAGCGCCTTGGCGAGCAGACCGCCGACGGTCTCCACGTCCTCGTCGTCGTACTCGTCGAGGCCGTACAGCTCGCCGAGGTCGGTGATGTCCAGGCGGGCGTTGACCCGGAAGCGGTCGTCGCCGAGGTCCTCCACGGGCGGAATCTCCCGGTCGTACTCGTCGGTGATCTCGCCGACGATCTCCTCCAGGATGTCCTCGATGGTGACGATGCCCGCGGTGCCGCCGTACTCGTCGATGACGACGGCGACGTGGTTGCGTTCCTTCTGCATCTCGCGCAGCAGGTCGCCGGCGTTCTTGGTGTCGGGCACGAAGACGGCCGGGCGCATCGCGGTGGAGACCAGGTCGCTCTCGGACTCCCGGTTGATGTGCGTCTTGCGGACCAGGTCCTTGAGATACACGATCCCGACGATGTCGTCCTCGCTCTCGCCCGTCACCGGGATCCGGGAGAACCCGGAGCGCAGCGCGAGGGTGAGGGCCTGCCGGATGGTCTTGTACCGCTCGATGACGATCAGGTCGGTGCGCGGCACCATCACCTCGCGCACCAGGGTGTCGCCGAGTTCGAAGACCGAGTGCACCATGCGGCGCTCCTCGTCCTCGATCAGCGACTCCTGCTCGGCGAGGTCGACCAGCGCGCGCAGCTCCGCCTCGGAGGCGAACGGGCCGCGCCGGAAGCCCTTGCCGGGGGTGAGCGCGTTGCCGATGAGGATCAGCAGCGAGGGCACCGGGCCCATGATCCGGGCGAGCGGCAGCAGCACGTACGCCGCCACGGTCGCCGTGTTGAGGGGGTGCTGGCGGCCGATGGTGCGCGGGGAGACGCCGACGGCGACGTAGGACACCAGGACCATGACGCCGATGGCGACCAGGAGCGCTTCCCAGGTCTGCGAGAACGCGCGCAGGCAGCCGTACGTCACCAGGGCCGCCGCCGCCATCTCGCAGGCGACCCGGACGAGCAGGGCGACGTTGACGTAACGGGTGGGGTCGGCGGCGACCTGGGCCAGCTTGGCGCTGCCGCGCCGGCCCGACTTCACGGCCTCGTCGGCCCGGAAGCTGGAGACGCGCGCGATGCCCGCCTCCGCGCAGGCGGCGAGCCAGGCGACGACGACCAGCGCGATCGCCCCGAGAACGATCTGCGGACTCATACGCCCCTCTTACGAGACGGTCGGCGCCGGGGAGGGCCCGGTCATGCCGCGCTCGGCCCGCCACCCGTCGACGATGGCGGCCTGGAGACCGAACATCTCGGCCTTCTCGTCGGGCTCCTCGTGGTCGTACCCGAGCAGGTGCAGCACGCCGTGGACGGTGAGCAGCTGGAGCTCCTCGTCCATGGAGTGCTGCGTGGGCGCCTCGGCCCCCTGCCGGGTGGCGACCTCCGGGCACAGCACGATGTCGCCGAGGAGTCCCTGCGGGGGCTCCTCCTCGTCCTTGGTGGGCGGCCGCAGCTCGTCCATCGGGAACGACATGACATCCGTGGGGCCGGGCAGGTCCATCCACTGGATGTGCAGCTGCTCCATGGCGTCGGCGTCCACGACGATCACCGAGAGCTCGGAGAGCGGGTGGATGCGCATCCGCGCGAGCGCGTAGCGGGCGATGTCGAGGATCGCCTGCTCGTCGACCTCGGTTCCGGACTCGTTGTTGACGTCGATCGACATGGTGGTGCCGTGTCTCTACTTCCCCTTGTGCCCGGTCCGGCCCCGGCCGCCCTTGTGGGAGCCGTTCTCCGTACCGTGCGTGCTGTCGTACTGCTCGTACGCGTCGACGATACGTCCCACCAGCTTGTGCCGTACGACGTCCTGGGACGACAGGCGGGAGAAGTGCACGTCGTCGACGCCCTCCAGGATCTCCTGCACCTGGCGCAGACCGCTCTTGGTGCCGTTCGGCAGGTCGACCTGCGTCACGTCACCGGTGATCACGATCTTCGAGTCGAAGCCGAGCCGGGTGAGGAACATCTTCATCTGCTCGGGGCTGGTGTTCTGGGCCTCGTCCAGGATGATGAAGGCGTCATTGAGGGTTCTGCCGCGCATATATGCCAGCGGGGCGACCTCGATGGTGCCCGCCGCCATGAGGCGCGGGATCGAGTCCGGGTCCAGCATGTCGTGCAGCGCGTCGTACAGCGGGCGCAGGTAGGGGTCGATCTTCTCGTAGAGCGTGCCGGGCAGGAAGCCGAGGCGCTCGCCGGCCTCCACCGCGGGGCGGGTGAGGATGATCCGGTTGACCTGCTTGGACTGCAGGGCCTGCACGGCCTTGGCCATGGCCAGGTAGGTCTTGCCGGTACCGGCGGGGCCGATGCCGAAGACGATCGTGTGCTTGTCGATCGCGTCGACGTAACGCTTCTGGTTGAGCGTCTTGGGACGGATCGTGCGGCCGCGCGAGGAGAGGATGTTCTGCGTGAGCACCTCGGCCGGGGTCTCCGGACCGTCGCTCGTCCCTTCCTCGCTCGCCTTCAGCATGGCGATCGAGCGTTCCACTGCGTCCTCCGTCATCGGCTGACCGGTGCGGAGCACCAGCATCATCTGGTCGAAAACACGCTGGATCAGGGCGACTTCCGCCGGACCGCCGACCGCGCTGATCTCGTTGCCCCGGACATGGATGTCGGCCCCCGGGAAGGCCTTCTCGATCACACGCAGGAGGGAGTCGCCGGACCCGAGGACCGTGACCATGGGGTGCTGGGCGGGGACCGTGAACTGTGCTCTCGCCTGCTCCTGCGCGGAGGTACGAGCTGTGGGTGTCTGAGTCATGGGCCGGCGCTGTAGGCCTGCGGTTCCTCCTCGTCACGGCCGCGTAGCTGAGGGCGGCCTCGCACTGTCCAGGGTACGACGGGGCACGGGCGGGACCGTAGGAGTTTTCGACAGCCCCGCACGCCCCGCGCGGCACGGTCCGCGAGGGGTCAGGAGGACCGCCGGAAGCCGATGGTCGGGACCGCCCGCCGCAGCGGCCACGGCCGGTCCAGCTCCCGGGGGACGAGGGTCTCCAGGAACGCGTACCGCCGCAGGGCGGCGGGGTCCTGCCCCTCCACCTCCTGCACCCTGCGCCACCACGCGCCGATCTCGGACCAGCCCGGCGCCGACAGCGATCCGCCGAACTCCTGCACCGACAGGGCCGCCGTGAGACCGGCGAAGGCCAGCCGGTCGGCGAGCGGCCAGCCGGCCAGGGTCCCGGTGACGAATCCGGCCACGAAGACGTCCCCGGCCCCGGTCGGATCGAGCGCCTCGACGGCGATCGCGGGCACCTCGGCGGCCTCCCCGGTCCGCCGGTCCACCGCGTACGCCCCGTCGGAACCGAGCGTGACGACGGCCACCGGGACGTGCGCGGTCAGGGCGTGCGCGGCGGCCCGGGGGCAGTCCGACCGGGTGTAGCGCATGGCTTCCTCGGCGTTGGGCAGGAACGCCTCGCAGTGCTCCAGGTCGGCGAGTCCGGCCAGGTCCCAGCGCCCGGTCTCGTCCCAGCCGACGTCGGCGAAGATCCGGGTGCCCTCCCGTGCGGCCTGGGCGATCCAGGGGGCCCGCGACCCCGGGGTGAGCGAGGCGACGGCGGCCCGTGCCGGGGGCGGGCAGTGCGGCACCGTCTCCTCCGGCGGCGGCTCGTGGCCGTGGGAGACCATCGTCCGCTCGCCCTCGTAGGCCATGGAGACCGTGACCGGCGAGTGCCAGCCGGGCACCGTCCGCGAGGGCGTCAGATCGATGCCCTCGCCCTGTTCGAGCGCGTCCCAGCAGTACTCGCCGTAGTGGTCGTCCCCGAAGGCGGCCGCGAGGGAGGTCCGCAGGCCGAGCCGGGCGAGGGCGGCGGCCATGTTGGCGACCCCGCCGGGGCTGGAGCCCATCCCGCGCGCCCAGGACTCGGTGCCGCGCACGGGCGCCGACTCCAGGCCGGTGAAGATGATGTCGAGGAAGACCGGGCCGGTGAGGTAGACGTCCCAGGGCGGATCGCCGGGCGCGCGCAGGGCGGCCAGCGGATCGAGCTGGGCCTCGCGGCGTGCTGCCTGGGTGAGGTGTTCCGGTTCCTCTCCGGCGATCGCGTGGGACGGGGTCACGGTGCGCTCCCTGACGTGGTGCGGATCCGGCCAGTGTGCACCACCGTCCGCCCCGCGTCCGGGCTCGCGCACCGGGAGTTGTCGCCCCCGCGGGCCCGCGCGGCTACCAGCGCGGCATCGCGGGGGTGCGCCAGCGGGGGTCGGCCGCCCGCATGGCCGCGGCGTCGTCGCGGTCGCGCATCGTCCCGTCGTCCTCGGCCCAGCGCCGGTGGAGCCGGGCCAGTTCGTCCCGGTCGAGTTCGACGCCGAGTCCGGGCGCGTCGGACACGGCGACCCGGCCGCCGGTGAATTCGATCCGTTCGGTGAGGACGTCCTCGGACTGCCAGGGGTAGTGGGAGTCGCAGGCGTGGTGGAGGTCCGGCACGGTGGCCGCGACCTGGGTCATGGCGGCGAGGCTGATGCCGAGATGGGTGTTGGAGTGCATGGACACCCCGACGCCGAACGCGGCGCAGATCGCGGCGAGCCGGCCGGTGTTGCGCAGTCCGCCCCAGTAGTGGTGGTCGGAGAGCACCACCTGGACGGCGTCCGCGGTGAAGGCCTCCCTGATCTCGCCGAAGGTGGTCACGCACATGTTGGTGGCGAGGGGCACGGAGGTGCCGGCGGACACCTCGGCCATGGCGGCGGTGCCCAGGGCCGGGTCCTCCAGGTACTCGAGGACTCCGGCGAGTTCGGCGGCGACCTTCAGCGAGGTCGGCACCGACCAGGCGCCGTTGGGGTCGAGCCGCAGGGGGTGCCCGGGGAATGCCTCGGCGAGGGCGCGTACGGCCGCAATCTCCTCGTCGGGCGGGAAGACGCCGCCCTTGAGCTTGAAGGAGGTGAATCCGTACCGCTCGGTGAACTCCTGTGCCTGGGCGACGATTCCGGCCGGGTCCAGGGCGGCGCCCCACTCGTCGGGCTCGCAGGGGACGCCCTCGGGGTGGCCGGCCCACTTGTAGAAGAGGTAGGCGCTGTACTCGACCGAGTCGCGGACCTTGCCGCCGAGCAGGGCGTGCACGGGCAGTCCGAGCGCCTTGCCCTGGGCGTCGAGGCAGGCGACCTCGAAGGCGGACAGCACGGACAGCCGCAGCTTGTCGGCGTTCTGGACGCCCCGCAGTCCGCCCGCGTCGAGGGTGTCCGCGACCCGGCTCTCGTCCACGGCGAGGTCGAGCGCGAACAGGCCGTTCACATCCATGACCGACCGTCCGGGCAGCAGGGCGGCCAGGGAGCGGGCCGGCTCCAGGTACCTGGCGTCGCCGTAGGTCTCGCCGAGTCCGGTGACCCCGTCGGCCGTCACGACCTCGACGATCAGTCGCGGGGTGTAAGGCTGGTGCACGCCCTGGGTGTTGAGCAGGGGCGCGTCGGCGACCAGGATCGGGGTCAGCCGTACCTCGGTGATGGTCAGGTCGCGGGTCACGGGGCGGCTCCTCTGCGGTCATGTATGAGAACCGAGGCTAGATACGCGAACGACGAGCCGTCAATGGGGCGCCGGGCGCGCGGCAGGGGCGGACGTGAGGGCCGGGAGCGGGAGACCGGGAGCGGGAGGCCGGGAGCGGGAGGCCGGGAGCCGGGGAAACGCGAAGAACCCCACCCCGCACGGAGCGGGATGGGGTTCTGCTGGAGCGCCGGGCAGGCCTTGCACCTGCATTTCCCCGCAGGAAGCGGGGCGTCTTTCCTTGGACCACCAACGCATTGTCAGGTTCCGGGAGTTCCGGCGACCTCGACGTGGTCAACCATAGCGCATCCGGAGCCCGATGTGATCATCCGACGGGGAGGCCGACCGGTACGCCGAGCGGTCGGGCGTGCTCTTCTACCCGGACTTCCGCACCACAAACCACATGTGACCCACATCACTGCCGTCCGGCTTCTTCTCGAACCGCGTGCTTGATACAACTTGCTCGCGCGTTCCCGTCGTTCGACGGCCGACGCCCTTCCCCCACCTCTTCCGAGCCGCTCCCTGCGAGCGCTCCTTCGCCTGCCCCGGGAACGCCCGTGTCCGCCCCCCGCTCCCTCCCCTGGCCCCTCGTCGCCCTGTTCACGGCCGGATATCTGGCCTCCTACCTGCTGCCCACCACGGTCGGCAGGCTCGACGCGGGACTTCCCCTCTCCGCCACCCAGGCCGGCGCCATCGGCAGTGCCCTGCTGCTGAGTTCGGCGACGGCCGGCTTCCTGCTGGCCTCGCGTGTCGACCGGACCGGGGCGCGCACCCTGGCCCGGCTGGGGCTGACCCTCGCGGCCGCCGGCTACGGCGGCGCGGCCCTCACCGGGTCCGTGCCCGCCGTCGTCGCGGGCGCGGTGATCGGCGGCCTGGGGTCCGGCACGGTCAACGCGGTCGCCGTGAGCGGCATCGCGGGCCGGCCCGACCCGCACCGGATCACCACGCTCGGCCTGCTCTGCGTCTCCGCGCTCGCGGGCGCCCTGTACCTGACGATCCCCCGGCTCGGTCCCGGACACGGGCTGCCGCTCGCCGCGATCGCGCTGACCGCGCTCGCCGTCTGGCCGCTCACCGGCCGGCTGCCCGCCCGGACCGTTCCGGCCCGCGCGACGGACGCGGCGGGGGGCCGGCTGCCGCATCCGCGGGCCGGACTGCTGCTCGCCTGCGCGATGCCCCTGTGGTCCCTGGGACAGAACTCCCTGTGGGGGGTCAGCGGCCGCATCGGCCTCGTCCAGGCGCACCTCACGGAGGTCACCGTCGGCGCGGTGTTCGCGGTCGCGCTCGGCGCCGGGCTGCTCGGGGTCGTGGGCGCCGGCGTGGCCGGACCGCGCCTCGGCCGGGCGCTGCCGATCGGCCTCGGCACGGCGCTCATCGCGGTCTGCGTGTGGGTCAGCGCGTCGGCCACCGGTCTGCGGTCCTTCGCGGCCGGCGAGATCGCCTGGAACCTGCTCTACCCGGTCGTGCTCTCGTACGTCATCGGGCTCGCGGCCTCCCTGGACCCGCGCGGCCGGTGGGCGGTGCTGGTGGGCGCGGCGTCCTCGCTGGGGACCGCGGCGGGCCCGCTGACCGGGAGCCTGCTCGCGGCACGGGCCGGCTTCCCGGTCATGGGCGAGGTGCTGGCCGCCGTACTGGTGGCGGTCGCGGTGCCCATGACCGCGGTGGCGCTCCGGACGCGCAGGCGGCCGCTGCCTGCCGTGGAGGTCGTGGAGGTCACCCTCCAGCCCGCCGCGGCGCCCTCCCCCGCCGGCTACGGCACCGCGGACGCCGGCGTGAGGACGGCGGCGACGGCCGCGCCGGCCGGCCGGGGCGCCTACGAGGCAGCCGGTCCGAACGTGTACGCGTCGACCTCGGCGAGGTAGCGGGCCCGGCGCTCCTCGTCGTCCTCCAGGAAGGAGGCGAGGAAGGAGTTGCGGGCCAGCTCGCGCAGCCGGTCCTCGCTCAGGCCGAGGGTCTCGCGGACGGCGTCGAAGTTGTCCCCCGCGTAACCGCCGAAGTAGGCCGGGTCGTCGGAGTTGACCGTGCAGAGCAGGCCGGCGTCCAGCATCGCGGGCAGCGGGTGGTCGGCGAGCACGTCGACGGTGCGCAGCCGGACGTTGGACAGCGGGCACAGGGTCAGCGGGATCCGCTCCCGGACCAGCCGCTCGACCAGCGCCGGGTCCTCCATGCAGCGCAGGCCGTGGTCGACGCGCTCCACGCCGAGCACGTCCAGGGCCTCGGTGATGTACTCCGGCGGGCCCTCCTCACCGGCGTGCGCGACACGGCGCAGGCCGAGGGCGGCGGCGGCCTCGTACACCTCGCGGAACTTCACCGGCGGGTGCCCGACCTCGGCCGAGTCCAGGCCGATGCCGGTGATCCGGTCGAGGTGGGGCTTGGCCAGGTCCAGGGTGCGCAGCGCCGACTCGGCGGACTCGTCGCGCAGGAAGCAGAGGATCAGCCGGGTGGAGACGCCGTGGTTCTCCTCGCTGCTGCCGAGCGCCCGCCACAGCCCGTCCACGACCGTGCCCATGTCCACGCCGCGGGCGAGGTGCGCCTGCGGGTCGAAGAAGATCTCCGCGTGCCGTACGCCCTGCGCGGCGGCGCGGGCGAGGTAGGCGTCGGCGAGGTCCTCGAAGTCCTGCTCGGTGCGCAGGACGGCCATCAGCTCGTAGTACAGGTTCAGGAAGGACTGGAGGTCCTCGAACCGGTAGGCCTCGCGCAGTTCTTCGGTGTCCGCGTAGGGCAGCGTGACGCCGTTGCGCTCGGCGAGCCGGAAAGCCAGCTCGGGCTCGAGGGTGCCTTCGATGTGGAGGTGCAGTTCTGCTTTCGGGAGGGGCATCAAAGCATCGTACGACCCTGTACCTGGGCTTTCATCCACGCTTGGGCAGCGGCACGCGCTGGAGGTCGTGCGCCACGGTCAGCTCGCCCTCGAACCCGGCCGCGCGGGCCTGCCGTTCGAACTCGGCCGGGTCGGAGTAGCGCTGGCTGAAGTGGGTCAGCACGAGGTGCCGCACCCCGGCGTC
This sequence comes from Streptomyces sp. NPDC090108, assembly GCF_044747185.1. Taxonomy (NCBI): domain Bacteria; kingdom Bacillati; phylum Actinomycetota; class Actinomycetes; order Kitasatosporales; family Streptomycetaceae; genus Streptomyces; species Streptomyces sp. NPDC090108. The sequence continues at coordinate 101,824 of NZ_JBIVDQ010000005.1, read as the reverse complement.
GCGGGCCACCGCCGCGGCCTGCCCGGCGGTCAGGTGGCCGTGATCGGCGGCGAGGCGGGCGTCCTCGTCGAGGAAGGTGGACTCGATGACGAGCAGGTCGCAGCCCTCGGCGAGCGCGTGGACGCCGTCGCAGAGCCGGGTGTCCATGACGAACGCGAACCGCTGTCCGCGCCGCACCTCGCTCACCTCGTCGAGGGTCACGTCCCCGAGCCGGCCCTCGCGCTGGAGGCGGCCCACGTCCGGCCCGCCGATGCCGTGCGCGGCGAGCCGTCCGGGCAGCATGCGGCGGCCGTCGGGCTCGGTGAGCCGGTAGCCGTAGGACTCGACGGGGTGGGACAGCCTGCGGGCCTCCAGCGTGTACGACGGGGTCGCCGCGAGGGTGCCGTCCGCGTCGACCGGCGCCTCGGTGAGCGCGACCGTCTCCCGGTAGGCGGTGGCGTACCGCAGCCGGTCGAAGAAGCGCTGCCCGGAGCGCGGGTAGTGCGCGGTGACCTCGTGCGGGACCTGGTCGAGGTTGATCCGCTGGATGACCCCGGCGAGGCCGAGCGAGTGGTCGCCGTGGAAGTGCGTGACGCAGATCCGGTTCAGGTCGTGGGCGGCGACCCCGGCGCGCAGCATCTGCCGCTGGGTCCCCTCACCGGGGTCGAAGAGGATGCCCTCGCCGTCCCAGCGCAGCAGGTAGCCGTTGTGGTTGCGGTGCCGGGTCGGGACCTGGCTCGCGGTGCCGAGGACCACCAGTTCACGTACGGACACGGCGACCTACCCGGGGGGCCATTCGAGGCCGCGGCCGCCGAGGACGTGCGCGTGGGCGTGCCAGACGGTCTGTCCGGCGCCGCTGCCGGTGTTGAAGACGGTGCGGTAGCTGTCGAGCTTCTCGCCCGCGGCGACCTCACCGGCCTCGCGCAGCACGTCTCCCGCGATCGCCGGCTCGGCCGCGGCGAGGGAGGCGGCGTCCCGGTAGTGGACCTTGGGGATCACCAGGATGTGCGTGGGCGCCTGGGGGTTTATGTCCCGGAAGGCGACGGTGGTGTCCGTCTCGCGGACGATCGTCGCCGGGATCGTACCCGCGACGATCTTGCAGAACAGGCAGTCGTCCTGCGGTTCTCCCGCCATTGCGCTGCGCTCGCTTTCGCCGGTGATCGTGTACGGGGCATGGTAGTCGGTCGGGTACGGGCGGGCGGGGGGCCGGTCGCGCCCACGCGGCGGAGCCGCGGACCGGTACAGCCCCGCGCCCCCCCCTTTTCAGGTGGGGAGCGTGGGCGGTGTCTTCGGGGGCCGCTCCTCCAGTGCTTCCAGGGCGAGCCTGATCGCTTCGTCGAGTTGGGGGTCGTCGCCCGCGGCCCAGTCCTGCGGGGTCTGGGGGACCTCCACGTCCGGGTCGACGCCGTGGTTCTCCACGTCCCAGCCGTACCCCTCCAGCCAGAAGGCGTACTTGGGCTGAGTGACCAGGGTGCCGTCGACCAGGCGGTAGCGGCTGTCGATGCCGATGACGCCGCCCCAGGTGCGGGTGCCGACGACCGGTCCGATGCCGAGGGCGCGGATCGCGGCGTTGACGATGTCGCCGTCGGAGCCGGAGAACTCGTTGGCGACGGCGACGACGGGACCGCGCGGGGCGTCCTGCGGATAGCTGTAGGGCCGTCTGCCGCGGGGCAGGTCCCAGCCGACGATGCGGCGGGCCAGCTTCTCCACGACGAGCTGCGAGGTGTGGCCGCCGCGGTTCTCGCGCACGTCGACGACGAGCCCCTCGCGGGCCACCTCCACGCGCAGGTCGCGGTGGATCTGGGCCCAGCCGGGCGCCTGCATGTCCGGCACGTGCAGATAGCCGAGACGGCCGCCGGACCTCTCGTGGACGTGGGCCCGCCGCCCGGCCACCCAGTCGTGGTAGCGCAGGGGTTCCTCGTCGGCGAGGGGGACCACCACCGCGTGCCGGGGCTCGCCCCCGCCCGCGGGCGAGACGGTCAGCTCGACGGGCTTGCCCGCGGTGCCGGTCAGCAGCGGCCCCGGCCCCGTGACCGGGTCGACGGGCTGCCCGCCGACCGCGATGACCGCGTCCCCGGGGCGTACGGCGACGCCGGGCGCGGCCAGCGGGGAGCGGGCGTCCGGGTCGGAGGTCTCGGAGGGGAGGATGCGGTCGACGCGCCAGTGGCCGTCGCCGTGCCGGGAGATGTCGGCGCCGAGCAGGCCCTGCCGGGGGCCGTTGCCGTAGGCGCCGTAGGGGACGACGTAGGCGTGCGAGGTGCCGAGTTCGCCCTGCACCTCCCACAGCAGGTCCACGAGGTCGTCGTGGGTGGCGAGGCGGGCCAGCAGCGGCCGGTAGCGCTCCAGGACGCCGTCCCAGTCGACGCCGCCCATGTCCGGGCGCCAGAAGTTGTCCCGCATGACGCGGCCCGTCTCGTCGTACATCTGCCGCCATTCGGCGGCCGGGTCGACGGTCTGCCGGATCCGGGACAGGTCGACGGTGATGTTCGAGTCGCTGTCCTCGTCGTCGGAGCCGCGCCGGTCGGCGGGGACGACCTTGAGCCGGCCGTCGGTTCGCAGCAGCACCCGCTTGCCGTCGCCGCTGACCTCGAAGTGGTCGGCGTCGGCGGCGAGATGCTCCAGGCGCTGCTGGGCGAGGTCGTAGCGCTCCAGCTCGGTCTTGGGGTCGGGGGCGTCGGGCGTGGCCCGGGTGGCGCCGAGCACGCCGCGCACGGGGTGACGCAGCCACAGGACGCCGTCCTTGGCGGCGCGCAGGTTGGTGTAGCGGGCGGCCTCGACCGGGAAGGGCACGATGCGGTCGGCGAGCCCGTCGAGGTCGACGCGGGTCGCCGGGGCGCCCTCGGCGTCGGGGGTCTCGTCCTTGTCCGGGGTGCCGAAGGGCCGGCCGTGCCGCTGCGGCCCGAACGGGGACGGCGTGGTCGCGGCGAGGGTGATCAGGTGGGGGCGGACGCCCTCCACGAAGGCCAGGTCGAAGACGTGCTCGTCGTAGACGGGGTCGAAGGCGCGGCTGGAGAGGAACGCGAGGTGCTTGCCGTCCAGGGTGAAGGCGGGCGCGTAGTCCTGGAAGCGCAGCGGGGTCGCCTCGGTGACCGACAGGTCGGTGGTGCGGGCGATGCGGAGCTGGGAGAGCGGGCGGGGGCCGGGGTGGGCCCAGGCGAGCCACGCGGAGTCGGGCGAGAACGCCAGGCCGGTGATGTCGCCGTGTTCGCTGCGGTCGGCCTCGCGGACCTCGCCGGTCTCGCGTTCGACCAGCAGCAGCCGTCCGTCGTGCGAGGCGACGGCGGCCCGGCTGCCGTCGGGGGCCATGGCGAGCGCCAGCACCCGGCCGAGCTGTCCGGCGGCCAGGCGGCGCGGGACGGCGCCGGGGAGCAGGCCGGTGGCGGGGGCGAACTCCAGGGCGTCGTCGCCCTCGGCGTCCGTCACCCACACCACCCATTCCTCGCCGTCGGCGCGGAAGACGCGCGGCAGCCGGGCCCGGACGCCGGGCTGCGCGGCGAGCGCGCGGGCCGGGCCGGAGCGGTGGGTGACCCAGTGGACGGCGCCGCGCACGGCGACCGCGCTGCCGCGCCCGGTGTGGTCGGGGGCGGCGGCGCCGAACCAGCGGGCCGCGGCGACGGGATGGGGCTGGAGGTCCACGCGCGGGCCGCCGAGCCTGATGTCGAGCCGGCGCGGCCGGGCGTCCGTCAGGTCGTCCAGGATCCACAGGTCGCCGGCGCTGGCCCAGACGACGCGGCTGCCGTCCCCGGCGGCGTGCCGGGCGTAGAAGCCGCCGCCGCTCCCGGCGCCCGGGGTGTCCCCGAGGGGGGTGTGGCGGCGCAGGCCGGTGCCGTCGGCGAGGGAGGAGTACAGGGCGCCGGTGCCCTCGTGGTCGGAGAGGAAGGCGATGCGGTCGCCGACCCAGAGGGGGTTCTCGATGTTGCCGTCGAGGTCCGGGTGCAGCCGGGTGAACGTGCCGTCGCCGTCCCGGTCGATCCAGAGCCTGCCCGCGGTGCCGCCCCGGTACCGCTTCCACGCGGCGGCCTCGCGGCCCATGGTGGCGGACAGCAGCACGGTGTGCGGACCGTGGGCGACGTCGCCGACCGGGCCGTAGGGCAGGGTGGTGGCCGGTCCGCCGTCCAGAGGGACGGCGCGGGCCCAGGTGCGGCGCGAACTGGGCTGGCCCTGGGTGCTGATGGCGAGGACCCGGCCGTCCGGGGTCCAGCCGCGCACCTGGGTCCGCGCGCTCCCCCAGTACGTGAGGCGCCGGGCGGGTCCGCCGGCGACGGGGGCGATGTGCACCTCGGGGGCGCCGTCGCGGGTGGAGGTCCAGGCGAGGGTGGTGCCGTCGGGGGATATCCGGGGGTGGTCCACCGGCACGTTGTCGGCGCCGGCCCGCCAGGCACGGCCGCCGTCCAGCGGCGCCAGCCATACGTCGTCCTCGGCGACGAAGGTCACCAACTCGCCGTGCACGTGCGGGAATCGGAGGTAAGCGGAACTCTCAACGCCGTGCGTGGAAGCGCCCTTGGTCACTCGGTCACCTTACGCGCGGGGCCCTTCGCGGGGGGCCCGGTTGCCGGATCACTTGCCTTCGACGGGCCAGCAGGTCGGATCGCCCTTGCACCACAGGGTGCGGGTGACGGTGACCGTCACGGTGGGCTCGGGTCCCGCCGGGGGCCGGTAGGTGGCGGGCGGGGTGAACGCGGGCGCGGGGGTGGCGTCGCAGTCGCCGAGACCGTTCACGTGGAAGACCCGGCGGCCGCCGACCGTGGCCGTGAGACTGCCGCGCACGCAGGCCCCGTCGACGGCCCGGGTGACCCTGCCGGTGACGGTGATCTTCTTGCCGTCCCGGGTCTGCCCCAGGCAGTCGACGGAGACGGTGGTGCTCTCCGTCGGCGTGGGCGACCCGCCGATGGTGCGGCCCTTGTCGCCGTAGCCGCCGGTGCAGTTCAGCCAGTCCACGTCGACGTGCTGCCGTTTCAGCGCGTCGGTCGCGGTCCTGTCGGTGGTGTACGCCACCGAGGCCGAGCCGAGCCCGCCCGGCTCGCAGGCCACCGCCCCGCCCGCGGCCAGGGCCGCGAGTCCCGCCGCGGCCGCCGCTCGCGCGGGCCGCCTCCGACACCAGATCCGCCTCAATGCCCCCATGGACGGCAGAGTGCCACCGGCACACGCGCGGCGGAAGGCCACATATGGCCACTCACCCGTTCGAAATACCACCCACAAGGGCGCACCCGATGATCTAGCGTCGCCCCATGCGCGACACACGGAGACTCAGACGTCTGGTCGGCCCGGACGGTGTGCTGTACCGCTGGCGGGTGCGGCACCGGCACACCGCGGGATCGGACTGCCGCGAGGTGCTGACGCTGTACCGCGACGGCGTCCCGCTGCGGATCGTGTTCCGCGCGGGCCCCGGACGGGTCGCGGGCGGCGGCTACCCGGGCCACACGGGGCTGGTGTTCGACGCTTCGGACCACCAGGCCAACCTGTACGAGCCCGGCGTCGTCAGGGCGTTCCTCGACGAGGCGCTCCGGCGCGGTGTCCCAGCCGGCCGGGCTGCCGAGCTGGACGGGTGGGAGCTGCTGCCCGCCGTCGCGGTCAGCCGCGCAGCAGGAGCCACTCCTGGAGCTCCACCAGATTGCCCTCCGGGTCCTTGAGGTGGGCCACGCGCATGCGGTCGGTCATGAGAGCCGGGCCGCGGAGCAGGGTCGCGCCGCGGGAGGTGATCTGCTCGCAGTAGGCGTCGAGGTCGTCGACGCGCAGCACGACCAGGGAGCGGTGTCCGGTCGCGGTCCCGCCCAGTTCGTCCAGGACCTCGCTCATCATCGCGCGGTCCTGCAGCGCGATCCCGGCGGACCCGGCGTGCGGGCTGAGCTTGTCGTACGGCCCCTCGGCCGCCCCCGACTGGGGCGTGAGGCCGAGGACCTCGGCGTAGAAGCGGTAGCAGGCGGCGAAGTCGGTGACGAGGAGCCGCACTTGGGCGAGTTCCATCGCGTGCCCCCTCAAGGCCGGGACCACCGGCCGGTGCGGCCGAGCAGCAGGGCCGCGGCGGCGGTGCCGGCGGTGGAGGTGCGCAGGACGGAGGGGCCGAGCACGTGGGCGCGGGCGCCCGCCTCCTCGAAGAGGGCCAACTCGTCGCGGGACACGCCGCCTTCGGGACCGACGACCAGCACGATCTCGCCCTTGGCGGGGAGTTCGGCGGTGGCCAGCGGGCTGCTCTCGTGCTCGAAGTCGGAGTGCAGCACGGCGGCGAAGTCGGCCCGGGCGAGAAGTGCCGCCACCTGCTTGGTCGTCGCGGTGTCCGCGACCTCGGGGAAGCGGACCCGGCGCGACTGCTTGCCGGCCTCCCGTGCGGTGGCCCGCCACTTGCCGAGGGCCTTCAGTCCGCGGTCGCCCTTCCACTGGGTGATGCAGCGGGCGGCCTGCCAGGGCACGATCGCGTCGACGCCGACCTCGGTCATCGTCTCGACGGCGAGTTCGCCCCGGTCGCCCTTGGGCAGCGCCTGGACGACGGTGATGCGCGGGGCGGGCTCGGGCTCCTCGGCGACGGACGTGGGGCGCACGACCAGCCGGTCCTTGCCCTCGGCGGCGACCACCTCGCACACCGCGTAGCGCCCGGCGCCGTCGGTGAGGACGACCTCCTCCCCGGGCTGGAGCCGCTTCACCGAGACGGCGTGCCGCCCCTCGGGTCCGTCCAGTACGAACTCGGGCCCGACGACGTCGAGTCGGTCCACCACGAACACAGGCGCGGTCATCGCGCTTCACCTCCGGCCGGCAACACTGTCCTGGCGTCGGCCAGTTCGGCCGCCAGTACCCTCACAAGTTCTCCGGCCGGCAGCGCGCGGGCCATCCGGTGCCCCTGTCCCGCGAACAGCGACATGGCCTGCGCGTCCCCGGCCTCGGCGGCGGCCTTGCGCAGCGGGCCGGTCAGGTGGCCGACCTCGGGGTAGGCCGCGGGGGCGTACGGGCCGTGCTCGCGCAGGAAGCGGTTGACCAGGGCGCGGGCCGGGCGTCCGGTGAAGGCGCGGGTCAGCTCGGTGCGCGCGTACAGGGGGTCGGTGAGCGCCTGCTTGTGCAGGGCGTGCGCGCCGGACTCCGGGGTGGGGACGAAGGCGGTGCCCAGCTGGGCCGCGCAGGCGCCGGCGGCGAGGACGGCGGCGATCTGGGCGCCCCGCATGATGCCTCCGGCCGCCACGACCGGGATGTCCACGCTCTCCCTGATCTGGGCGACGAGGGACAGCAGGCCGATGCCGGCGCCGTCGTTCTCCGGGGTGTCCCGGTGGGTGCCCTGGTGGCCGCCCGCCTCGATCCCCTGGGCGATCACCGCGTCCGCCCCGGCCCGCCGCACGGCGAGGGCCTCCTCGACGGTGGTGGCGGTGACCAGGGTGAAGGTGCCGGCCCGGCGCAGCGCGTCCAGCGTCTCCGGGCTCGGCACACCGAAGTGGAAGGAGACGGCGGGCACCGGGCTGTCCAGCAGCACGGCGAGCTTGACCTCGTAGCCGTCGTCCCGGCCGCTGTCGGGATCGCCCAGCCCGGTTCCGTACCAGGCGGCCTCGCCGGCCAGCTGCTCGGCGTAGAGCTCGACCGCGCCGGACTCGGCGTGCTCCGGCTGCGGCATGAACACGTTCACGCCGAAGGGGCGGTCGGTGAGGCCGCGCAGCTGCTTGATCTCCTGGTACATCCCGTCGGCCGTCTTGTAGCCGGCGGCGAGGAAGCCCAGTCCCCCGGCGTCGGACACCGCGGCGGCCAGCCGGGGTACCGAGACACCGCCCGCCATGGGCGCCTGCACGATCGGCAGGGGGAGGAGACCGGACGGAACGGAGGACATGACCGCATGGTGTCATGTCCTCCGGACAAGTCCGAATCGGGCACCGGGTGCCTTACGGCACCCGCCGCCCCTCGGTGTCAGCGCCCGTTGAAGGCGTCCTTCAGCCGGGAGAACAGTCCCTGCTGACCGGGCTGGAACTGCCCGGTGGGCCGCTCCTCGCCGCGCAGCTGGGCCAGCTCCCGCAGCAGCCGCTCCTGCTCGGGGTCGAGCTTGGTCGGCGTGGTGACCTCGACGTGCACGATGAGATCGCCCCGGCCGCCGCCCCGCAGATGCGTGACGCCCCGGTTGTGCAGCGGGATCGACTGCCCCGACTGGGTACCGGGCCGGATGTCGACCTCCTCCATGCCGTCCAGCGTCTCCAGCGGCACCTTCGTGCCGAGAGCCGCCGCGGTCATCGGGATGGTCACCGTGCAGTGCAGGTCGTCGCCGCGCCGCTGGAAGGTCTGGTGCGGCAGCTCGTGGATCTCGACGTACAGATCACCGGCGGGACCGCCGCCGGGGCCGACCTCGCCCTCGCCGGCCAGCTGGATCCGGGTGCCGTTGTCGACACCGGCCGGGATCTTGACCGTGAGGGTGCGCCGGGAGCGGACCCGCCCGTCGCCCGCGCACTCGGGGCACGGGGTGGGGACCACGGTTCCGAATCCCTGGCACTGCGGGCAGGGCCGGGAGGTCATGACCTGGCCCAGGAAGGACCGGGTGACCTGCGAGACCTCACCGCGGCCGCGGCACATGTCGCAGGTCTGGGCGGAGGTGCCCGGAGCCGCGCCCTCACCGTTGCAGGTGTTGCAGACGATGGCCGTGTCGACCTGGATGTCCTTGGTGGTGCCGAAGGCCGCCTCGTCCAGCTCGATCTCGAGCCGGATCATGGCGTCCTGGCCGCGGCGCGTGCGCGAGCGCGGGCCGCGCTGCGACGCCGTGCCGAAGAACGCGTCCATGATGTCGGAGAAGTTGCCGAAGCCACCCGCTCCGAAGCCGCCCGCCGCGCCGGCGCCGCCGGACTGCGAGAGGGGGTCGCCGCCGAGGTCGTAGACCTGCTTCTTCTGCGGGTCCGACAACACCTCGTAGGCGGCGTTGATCTCCTTGAACCGCTCCTGCGTCTTCGGATCGGGATTGACGTCCGGGTGCAGCTCGCGCGCGAGCCGGCGGAACGCCTTCTTGATCTCATCCTGCGACGCGTCGCGGCGCACGCCGAGAACGGCGTAGTAATCCGTGGCCACTTACGACTCCGCCAGGATCTGTCCGACGTACCGTGCCACTGCGCGTACCGCTCCCATCGTTCCCGGGTAGTCCATGCGGGTCGGTCCGACCACGCCGAGCTTGGCAACCGCCTCGCCGCCCGAACCGTAGCCGACCGAGACGACGGACGTGGAGTTGAGTCCCTCATGGGCGATCTCGTGCCCGATGCGCACGGTCATGCCCGGATCCTTCGCCTCGCCGAGGAGCTTGAGGAGCACTACCTGCTCCTCCAGCGCCTCCAGGACGGGCCGGATCGTGAGGGGGAAGTCATGTCCGAAACGGGTGAGATTGGCGGTGCCGCCGATCATCAACCGCTCCTCGTTCTCTTCGACCAGTGTCTCCAGCAGAGTGGAGAGCACTGTGGAGACCGTACCGCGATCCTCGGCCTCGAAGGACTCGGGGAGGTCCTCGACCAGTTGCGGCACGTCCGCGAACCGGCGCCCCGCGACCCGGCTGTTGAGCCGTGCCCGCAGGTCGGCGAGGGACGCCTCACCGAACGGCGCCGGGCAGTCGACCATCCGCTGCTCGACCCGGCCGGTGTCCGTGATCAGCACGAGCATCACGCGCGCCGGGGCGAGCGAGAGCAGTTCCACGTGCCGCACGGTGGACCGGGTCAGCGACGGGTACTGCACGACGGCGACCTGCCGGGTCAGCTGCGCCAGCAGCCGCACGGTCCGGGCCACCACGTCGTCGAGGTCGACGGCGCCTTCGAGGAAGTTCTGGATGGCGCGCCGCTCGGGCGCGGTCATCGGCTTCACCCCGGCGAGCTTGTCGACGAACAGGCGGTAGCCCTTGTCCGTCGGGATCCGCCCGGCACTGGTGTGCGGCTGGGCGATGAACCCCTCGTCCTCCAGGGCCGCCATGTCGTTGCGCACCGTGGCCGGGGACACGCCGAGGTTGTGCCGCTCGGTGAGGGCCTTGGACCCCACCGGCTCCTCGGTGCCCACGTAGTCCTGGACGATGGCGCGCAGCACCTGGAGTCTGCGTTCACTCAGCATCCGCGCGCACCTCCCTCAAGTCGTCCCACGGCCCACATCGCTCTCGCGCCTGGCACTCTGGACATACGAGTGCCAGCCTTCACCGGCCCAGTGTACGGCCGCCGGGTGCTCACCGGGCAAGGCCGGTCCCGCCGCGACGGCCCGCGCGGATCTCGCTTACGGATAGCGTCGCGGTATGACGGTGACTTGGGAAGACCTGGGGTGGGAGCGGCTGGCCCCAGGGGTCGGCCGGTGCCGGCTGCCCGGCTGGGACTGCACGACGGGGCTGGTTCTCGGCGAGGGTACGGCACTGTTGGTGGACGCGGGGTCCAGCCTGGCGGAGGGCTCCCGGCTGGCGGCGGCGGTCCGGGGTCTGACCGGCCGCGATGTGACCCATCTCGCGCTGACCCACCCTCACTTCGACCATGTCTTCGGTGCGGCCGCGCTGCCCGCGGCCGACGTGTACGCCGCGGTGGGCATGGAGGCGGTGCTCGCGCACGAGGGCGCGGAACTGCGCCTGGACGCGATCAGGAACGGCCTGCCGGTGGCCGACGCGGACGCGGCGGCGGCCGTGCTGCCCCGGCCGGTCCGGCCGGTCTCGGGCGAGTGGACGCTCGACCTCGGCGGCGGCCGTCAGGCGCTGCTGGCCAACGTCGGCCCGGGGCACACCGCCCACGATCTCGCGGTCCTGGTCCCCGGCACCCCGGAGGTCGTCTTCTGCGGCGACCTGGTCGAGGAGTCGGGCGAACCCCAGGCCGGCCCGGACGCCGTGCCCTCGCGGTGGCCCGCCGCGCTGGACCGGCTGCTCGCGCTGGGCGGCGAGGACGCGGTGTACGTCCCCGGGCACGGCGCGGTGGTCGACGCGGCGTTCGTACGACGGCAACGCGACGAGCTGGCGGCACGTTTCGGCGTGTCGTGAGTACGTGCCCCGCGCTTCTCCTATCGTCATCCGAATGCTCCCTCCCGTCTCCCGCCACCGCCCCTCCGACGAGAGCCCTCCGGGCTCGCGGTCCCGCGTGTACTCCCCCGACCTGACCCCGCCCTGGAAGAAGCAGAAGGCGGTTCCCGAGGTGCCGGCCGATGCCGGCCTGGTGGTGGAGGAGCCCGGAACCGGGTTCTGCGGCGCGGTGATCCGCTGCGAGGCGGGCACGGTGACGCTGGAGGACCGGTTCGGCAAGCACCGGGTGTTCCCGCTGGAGCCCCGCGGCTTCCTGCTGGAGGGCAGGGTGGTGACGCTCGTACGGCCGTCCTCGTCCGCTCCCGCGCGGCCCGCCCGCACGGCGTCCGGTTCGGTCGCCGTGCCCGGCGCACGCGCGCGCGTGGCCCGCGCCGGCCGCATCTACGTCGAGGGCCGGCACGACGCCGAGCTGGTCGAGAAGGTCTGGGGCGACGACCTGCGCGTCGAGGGCGTGGTCGTGGAGTACCTGGAGGGCGTGGACGATCTGCCCGCGATCGTCGCCGAGTTCGCGCCCGGCCCGGACGCGCGGCTCGGTGTGCTCGTCGACCATCTCCTGCCCGGCACCAAGGAGTGGCGCATCGCCGGGTCGGTGACCGGCGAGCACGTGCTCGTGGCCGGCCACCCGTACATCGACGTCTGGGAGGCGGTGAAGCCGTCGTCCCTGGGCATCCCCGGGTGGCCGAAAATCCCCCACGGCCAGGACTGGAAGACGGGCGTGTGCCGGGCGCTGGGCTGGCCGTCGGACAACACGGGCGCCGTGTGGCAGGCGATCCTGGCCCGGGTGGGGTCGTACAAGGACCTGGAGCCGGAACTGCTGGGCAGGGTCGAGGAACTGATCGACTTCGTCACGGCACAGCCGTGAGCGCGGCGGGCGGGGTGCCGTCGCGGCGCGGCTGAGCGGGCCGGGCAGGGTGCCGTCGCGGCGCGGCTGAGCATGCCGGGCAGGGTGCCGTCACAGTGCGGCTGAGCGGGCCGGGCGGGGTGCCGTCGCGGCGTGGCTGAGCATGCCGGGCAGGGTGCCGTCACAGTGCGGGCTGAGCGGGCCGGGCGGGGTGGCCGGCAGCCGCACCCACCCCGGGGGCTCCCGCTGGACGTTCCGCCCGCCGGTCCGGTCAGTCGACCAGGTCCCTGACCACCGCGTCCGCCAGCAGCCGCCCGCGCAGCGTGAGCACCGCGCGCCCCTCTCCGTACGGGGCGGGGTCCAGCAGGCCGTCCGCCAGCGCCCGGCGTGAGGCCGCGAGGCCGTCCGGCCGCAGCAGGTCCAGGGGGACGCCCTCGCGCAGCCGCAGCTCCAGCAGGATCCGCTCGACGCGCCGGTCCTCGTCCGAGAGCAGCTCGCGGCCCGCTCCCGGGGAGCGGCCGGCGGCCAGCGCCGCCGCGTAGGCGCCCGGGTGTTTGACGTTCCACCAGCGCACGCCGCCCACGTGGCTGTGGGCGCCCGGTCCGGCGCCCCACCAGTCGGCGCCGCGCCAGTACAGCTCGTTGTGCAGGCAGCGGCCCGCCTCGGAGGTGGCCCAGTTGGAGACCTCGTACCAGTCGAAACCGGCCCGGGACAGGGCCTCCTCGGCGATCAGGTAGCGGTCGGCGTGCACGTCGTCGTCGGTCATCGGGACCTCGCCGCGGCGGATCCGGCGGGCCAGCTGGGTGCCCTCCTCGACGATGAGGGCATAGGCGCTGACGTGGTCGGGTCCGGCGCCGAGCGCGGCGTCCAGGGAGGCGCGCCAGTCGTCGTCGGACTCGCCGGGGGTGCCGTAGATCAGGTCGAGGTTGACGTGCTCGAACCCGGCCGCCCGCGCCTCGGCCACACAGGCCTCGGGGCGCCCCGGGGTGTGGGTGCGGTCGAGGATCTTCAGCACGTGCTGCCGGGCGCTCTGCATGCCGAAGGAGATCCGGTTGAAGCCGCCTTCGCGCAGGGTGGCGAGGTACTCCGGGCCGACCGACTCGGGGTTGGCCTCGGTCGTGATCTCCGCGTCCGGCGCGAGACCGAACTCGTCCCGGATCGCCGCCAGCATCCGGACGAGGTCGTCCGCCGCCAGCAGGGTCGGCGTCCCGCCGCCGACGAAGACCGTACGGACCTCGCGCGGGTCGTCGCCGAGCACCTTGCGGGCGAGGCGGACCTCGTCGGTCAGCGTGTCCGCGTAGTTGTCCCGGGAGGCGAGCACGCCTCCGGTGCCGCGCAGCTCGGTGGCGGTGTAGGTGTTGAAGTCGCAGTAGCCGCAGCGGGTCGCGCAGTAGGGGACGTGGAGATAGAACCCGAGGGGCCGGTCGGCGGCACCGGTGAGCGCGGAGGCGGGCAGCGCGCCGTCGTCCGGGACGGCCTCGCCGTCGGGAAGTGCGGAAGGCATGTCCCCCATTGTCCCGTACGGCCACCGGTGACGACGACGGACGCCGGGCGCCTCCTGGTGTCACCTGAGCCACAAGGATCGCAGGGGGCTCGCGGAGCGCGGGAGGCTCGGGAAGCGCGGGAGGCTCGGGGAGCACGAGGCTGTGACGGGCCGTAGGGCCGCGAGGAGCCTCGCAGGCCGCCTGAGCCCCGCCGGGGGGCGCGGGGGCGCGCCGGGCCGCTGTCCGCGGGTGTGGGGCGCCCCGCGCGTCGGTGGCGGACGGCGGACGGCGGACGGCGGGCGGCGGGCGGCAGGCGGCAGGCGGCAGGCGACGGGCGGCAGGCGGCGGACCGGCCAGGGGGCCTCCTGTCGTACGGTCACTCCGCCTGGAGCACCAGCAGGGCGAGGTCGTCCTCGGGCACGCCGCCGCCGAAGTCGTGGACGAGACGGCGGATGCGCCCCGCGATCCGCTCGGCGCTCAGGCCCGCGCACCCGGACAGGGCACGCGCGAGACCGTCGCCGTCGTCGAACTGGCTGGAGCCCGAGCGCCGCTCGGTGACCCCGTCCGTGACGCACAGCAGGCTGTCGCCGGGCCGCAGCTCGATGGTCTCGCTGACGTAGGCCTCGTCCTCCACGACGCCGAGCAGGGTCTGCGGACACGCGGCGGTGCGCACCTCGCCGTCGGGGCGCAGCAGCAGCGGCAGCGGATGCCCGGCGGAGGCGAGCGTGCAGCGGACGCCGCCCTCGAACGGGGTCAGCTCGCCGAACAGGAGGGACAGGAAACGGGTCTGCGGGCCGTCCCCCGGAGCCACGGGCCGCCCGCCCGCGGCGACCAGCGCGCGGGCGGCGGCGTCGGCCGCCTCGGTGGCGTCGTCGAGCAGGAGCTGGTTGAGGCGGTCCAGGACGTCCGCGACCCGGTAGCCCTCGCGCGCGAGGAGCCTGAGCCACGGCCGGGCCAGCCCGATGACGACCGCCGCCTCGGGGCCCTTGCCCTGCACGTCCCCGATGGCGAAGCACCAGCGGCCGTCGCCCGCCGGGAACAGGTCGTAGAAGTCCCCGCTGGGGCCGCCCGAGTCGCAGGGCTCGTAGACGAGCGCGCTGCGCATCCCGGGGATCTCGGCGACCGCGCCGGGGAGCAGGCCGCGCTGGAGGACGGCGCTGATGGTGACCTGGCGGGCGTACTGGCGGGCGGCGCCGATGGCCAGCGCCACCCGGCGGCCGAGGTCCTCGACGAGACCGGTGACCTCGTCGGGGAACCCGGCGGGCCCGCACCGGCCGATCACCAGGGTGCCGAGCGGCCGGCCGCCCGCGACCAGCCGGTAGGCGAGCGCGCTGCCGCGCACCCCGGCCGGGCCGAGCGCCTCGCCGGGCCAGGGATAGGGCTCCGGACCGGACCGGATGCCGTCGCGCGGGCGGGGCGGATCCTTCTCCAGGGCGCGGTGCAGTTCCTCGATGCGGTTCTCGCTGGCGTGCCAGACCCGGGCGGGCCCGCCGCCGTCGCCGCCGCGCGCGCTGGCCTCGTCCTCCAGCCACACCGCGCACCAGTCGGCGAGCCGGGGCACGATCAGCTGGCCGGTGAGCGCGGTGACCAGGTTCTCGTCGAGCTGTCCGGCGAGCAGGTCGGAGGCCTCGGCCAGGAAGGACAGCGCGCCCCGGCCGAGCCAGTCCCGTTCGACGCCGGGCCGCTGCGGCTGCGGGGCGAGCGCCTCGGCGGCGTCCAGGGTGTGGGACGTGCCCGGCCGGACCGGTTCCGGCCTGCCGCCCGCGGGCAGCCGCGCCCACACGGTCTTGGCGCCGGTGCGGTAGGTGACCCCCCAGGAGTCGGCGAAGGTGGCCACCAGCCGCAGGCCGCGCCCGTACTCGGGGACGTCGCACGGGCCGTCACCGCCGGCGGGGTCGCGCGGGGGCCGCGCCGGGTGGTGGTCGCTCACCTCCACGACGAACGCCCCGGACTCCTCCAGCCGCCACGCGACCTCCACCTCCGTACCGGCGTGGACGACGGCGTTGGTGACCAGTTCGCTGACGACCGCCATGGCGTCGTCCCTGAGCCGTGCCGCCGCGTCGGGCGTGATCAGCCCGCGCCCGGTCCACTCGCCGAACGCGGACCGCACCAGGGAGCGCGCCGACCCGGGCGCCATAGGGCTGCCGGGCAGCGTGGCACGCCCCTGTGCCGCGCGGGCGTAGGTATCGCTCTCCCGCTGCGTAGGTATGGCCGCCATGTCCATGCGGCCAGCGTGACAGACAGCCCGCACGCATGAGCGCTGAGTTACCGAAGTGGCCGGTCATGACCGCGCGCCACGGCCGGAGACCGTCGAAAGCCGGTCACTTTCGGACGGCCACGAACGCGAGCCGCCTCCCGCGGCCCGGACCCGCGGTACGGACGGACTCGGGCCCGGCACGGACGCCGCCGGAAGCGGCACGCCCGCCGCGAAGGGCGCGGCCGACACCGCCGCGAGGGGTGCGGCCGACACCGCCGCGAGGGGTGCGGCCGACACCGCCGCGAGGGGTGCGGCCGACACCGCCGCGAGGGGTGCGCGGGGCTGGCGCCCCGCGCTCCCGCGGGACGGGTCAGGCCTCCCGCGTCCCGGCGTACATCTCGTCGATGAGCTGCTTGTACGTCCGCTCCACCACCGGCCGCTTCAGCTTCAGGCTCGGCGTGATCTCGCCGTGCTCGACGTCGAGATCACGCGGCAGCAGCCGGAACTTCTTGATGGTCTGCCAGCGCTGGAGCCCCTCGTTGAGGCGCTTCACATAGCCGTCGATCAGCTCGACCGTCTGCGGGGCGGCCACGACCTCGGCGTACGCCTTGCCCTCCAGGCCGTTCTCCTTGGCCCAGCCGAGGATCGTGGGCTCGTCGAGCGCGATCAGGGCGGTGCAGTAGTTCCGGTCGGCGCCGTGCACCAGGATGTTGGAGACGAACGGGCACACCGCCTTGAACTGCCCCTCGACCTCGGCCGGCGCGACGTACTTGCCGCCGGAGGTCTTGATGAGGTCCTTCTTGCGGTCGGTGATGCGCAGGTAGCCGTCGGGCGACAGCTCGCCGATGTCACCGGTGTGGAACCAGCCGTCGGACTCCAGCACCTCGGCGGTCTTCTCGGCCTGCTGGTGGTAGCCCTCCATCACGCCGGGGCCGCGCAGCAGGATCTCGCCGTCGTCGGCGATGCGGACCTCGGTGCCGGGCAGCGGCTTGCCGACCGTGCCGGTGCGGTAGGCCTCGCCCGGGTTCACGAAGGAGGCGGCGGAGGTCTCGGTCAGGCCGTAGCCCTCAAGGATGTGGATGCCGGCGCCGGCGAAGAAGTAGCCGATCTCCGGGGAGAGTGCGGAGGCGCCCGAGACACAGGCGCGCAGCCGGCCGCCGAAGGCCTCACGGAGCTTGGTGTAGACGAGGGCGTCGGCCGCCTTGTGCTTGGCGGCGAGTCCGAACGGCACGGACGCGCTCCCGGTGTGCCGGAAGTTGTCCTGGCTCACCTTGGCGTACTCGCGGGCGACCTCGGCGGCCCACTTGAAGATCCGGTACTTGGCCGGGCCGCCCTCGCGGGCCTTGGCGGCGACCCCGTTGTAGACCTTCTCGAAGATGCGCGGCACGGCGGCCATGTAGGTCGGCCGTACCACCGGCAGGTTCTCGATGATCTTGTCGACGCGTCCGTCGACGGCCGTGACGTGGCCGACCTCGATCTGGCCGGAGGTGAGGACCTTGCCGAAGACGTGGGCGAGCGGCAGCCACAGATACTGCACGTCGTCGCCGGTGATCAGGCCGGTCGCCGTGGTGGCCTTCGCCATGTACGACCAGTTGCCGTGCGGCAGGCGCACGCCCTTGGGGCGGCCGGTGGTGCCGGAGGTGTAGATGAGGGTGGCGAGCTGGTCGGCGGTGATCGCGCCGACCCGCTCCTTGATCAGCTCGGGGTGCTGCTGGAGATAGGCCGCGCCGCGCTCCTCCAGCTCGGCGAGCGTGATGACCCAGTCACCGGTCTCGGCGCCGGCCGGGTCGACGACGACGACCTTGGTCAGCTGCGGCAGGTCGGCACGCTTCTCCAGCGCCTTGGCCACCTGGGCCGCGTCCTCGGCGATCAGCACCCGGCTCTCGGAGTCGGAGAGGATGAACGCCGACTCGTCCGCGTTGGTCTGCGGGTAGACGGTCGTGGTGGCGCCGCCCGCGCACATGATGCCGAGGTCCGCGAGGATCCACTCGACCCGGGTCGAGGAGGCGAGCGCCACGCGCTGCTCCGGCTCGATGCCCAGCTCGATGAGGCCGGCCGCGATCGCGTGCACCCGCCCCGCCGCCTCGCCCCAGGTCAGCGACTTCCACTCGTCGGGGCCCGCGCCACCGGCCGACGGCACCGGATAGCGGTACGCCTCGGCGTCCGGCGTGGCCGCCACGCGCTCCAGGAAGAGGGCCGCCACGGACGGCGGGCGATTCTCGATCAGGGTCTGTGTGTCGCTCACGACATCCTCCGGGGCCCGCGGCAGCGCGGCTGACTCGGTGCGGCTGGATTAACTCACGGTGAGGTTTCGGGCTGTTGTTTAACTCGCGAGTAACTATCGAGCAGGGATCAGCGTAAGGGGCGACCGGCTGCGGCGTAAGGGGCTTCGGCCTGTCACTTTCCACTCGGAGCGACGCTACGCATACGAAAGGGCCCGCCGCACTTTCGTGCGGCGGGCCCCTGCGTGTCCTTTTTGCGGACCCGACGGATGGTTGCTCCCGGCTACTTCTTGCCCTTGCCCGATCCCGCCGCGTCATCGCTGGAGAGAACCGCGATGAAGGCCTCCTGCGGAACCTCCACGGAACCCACCATCTTCATCCGCTTCTTGCCTTCCTTCTGCTTCTCCAGCAGCTTCCGCTTACGGGAGATGTCACCGCCGTAGCACTTGGCGAGGACGTCCTTGCGGATGGCGCGGATGGTCTCGCGGGCGATGACCCGCGAGCCGATGGCGGCCTGGATCGGCACCTCGAAGGCCTGCCGCGGGATGAGCTCGCGCAGCTTGGCCACGAGCCGCACGCCGTACGCGTACGCCGCGTCCTTGTGGGTGATCGCGGAGAAGGCGTCGACCTTGTCTCCGTGCAGCAGGATGTCGACCTTCACCAGGCTGGAGGTCTGCTCGCCGGTGGGCTCGTAGTCGAGCGAGGCGTAGCCGCGGGTCTTGGACTTCAGCTGGTCGAAGAAGTCGAAGACGATCTCCGCGAGCGGCAGCGTGTAGCGGATCTCGACCCGGTCCTCGGAGAGGTAGTCCATGCCGAGCAGGGTGCCGCGCCGGGTCTGGCACAGCTCCATGATCGAGCCGATGAACTCCGTGGGCGCCAGGATGGTGGCGCGCACGACCGGCTCGTACACCTCGTCGATCTTGCCCTCGGGGAACTCGCTCGGGTTGGTGACGACATGCTCGCTGCCGTCCTCCATGACCACGCGGTAGACCACGTTCGGGGCGGTGGCGATCAGGTCGAGGCCGAACTCGCGCTCCAGGCGCTCCCGGATCACGTCCAGGTGCAGCAGGCCGAGGAAGCCGACGCGGAATCCGAAGCCGAGGGCCGCGGAGGTCTCCGGCTCGTAGACCAGCGCGGCGTCGTTCAGCTGGAGCTTGTCCAGGGCCTCGCGCAGCTCGGGGTAGTCCGAACCGTCGAGCGGGTACAGGCCCGAGAAGACCATCGGCTTCGGGTCCTTGTAACCGCCGAGCGCCTCGGTGGCGCCCTTCGACTGGCTGGTGACGGTGTCACCGACCTTGGACTGCCGGACGTCCTTCACGCCGGTGATGAGGTAGCCCACCTCACCGACGCCGAGGCCGTCCGCCGGGAGCATCTCGGGCGAGCTGACGCCGATCTCCAGCAGCTCGTGGGTCGCGCCGGTCGACATCATCCTGATGCGCTCGCGCTTGTTGAGCTGGCCGTCGATGACACGGACGTAGGTCACGACACCGCGGTACGAGTCGTAGACCGAGTCGAAGATCATCGCGCGGGCGGGCGCGTCGGCGACACCGACCGGGGCCGGGATCTCCTCGACGACCCTGTTCAGCAGCGCGTCGACGCCGAGGCCGGTCTTGGCCGAGACCTTCAGCACGTCGGACGGGTCGCAGCCGACCAGGTTCGCCAGCTCCTCGGCGAACTTCTCCGGCTGGGCGGCCGGCAGGTCGATCTTGTTCAGCACGGGGATGATCTTGAGGTCGTTCTCCATCGCCAGGTAGAGGTTGGCGAGGGTCTGGGCCTCGATGCCCTGGGCGGCGTCGACGAGGAGGACGGTTCCCTCGCAGGCGGCCAGCGACCGCGAGACCTCGTACGTGAAGTCGACGTGCCCCGGGGTGTCGATCATGTTGAGGATGTGCGTCGCACCCTGGTCGGGGCCCTCGGTGGGGGCCCAGGGCAGACGCACCGCCTGGGACTTGATCGTGATGCCGCGCTCGCGCTCGATGTCCATCCGGTCGAGGTACTGAGCACGCATCTGCCGCTGCTCGACCACACCGGTCAGCTGGAGCATCCGGTCGGCGAGCGTGGACTTGCCGTGGTCGATGTGCGCGATGATGCAGAAATTGCGGATCAGCGCCGGGGCGGTACGGCTCGGCTCGGGCACATGCTTAGGGGTCGCGGGCACGCAGGGTCCTGTCTCTTGAGGCGCCTTATGCCTCGGGTCGGATCGTTACGTAGCCTCCATGGTCCCACGGGGAAGGGCTGGGGGCCGTTTTGGGCCGTCGGCGCAGCCACTGGTAGTGTAGGCGGCTGTGCCTCATGCCCTCTCAGCGCGAGGCACGACAGGAAATTTTGGATATCGGTCCGGGACCCGAGCGGTTCCGTACCAGAACCTGAAAAGGCTCCTTCGTGGCGAACATCAAGTCCCAGATCAAGCGGATCAAGACCAACGAGAAGGCCCGGCTGCGCAACAAGGCCGTCAAGTCTTCCCTGAAGACCGCCATCCGCAAGGCCCGCGAGGCCGCTGCCGCGGGTGACGTCGAGAAGGCCACCGAGTACCAGCGCGCTGCCGCGCGTCAGCTCGACAAGGCCGTCTCCAAGGGCGTCATCCACAAGAACCAGGCCGCCAACAAGAAGTCGGCGCTTGCTTCCAAGGTCGTCGCGCTCAAGGGCTGAAACTCCCTTCTGATCTGATCGCCGGAAGGACCCAGAGCGGGCCCTCTCTCATCCGCTCCCGTCCGGCACCCCGGAGTCATACGCGGCCTGCGTTCGCCACGCGGGTGTGACTCCAGCAGCTTGGCCCAAGGCCCCGATGCCCACCCTCCCCGGGAGGGCGCCGGGGCCTTCGGCATGCCCGGAGGCAGGGTGTGGGGTGGCTGGGGGACGGGTGCCGAGGGAGAGCGTTGGAGGTGGGGGCGCTGGGGGGGGGACGCCGGCGGCGGGGTTGGGGGCCCGGTTTGGGGGCCCGGGTCGGGTGAACGGCCCGGGCTGCTCCCCCTCCCCCGGAGGGGTCTGGCTACCCGCGCCCTCGTGACCTGGCCGCTCGCGCGATCGTCACGACGGCCTTCTCCAGCGCGTACCCCGGGTCGTCTCCGCCGCCCTTGACGCCGGCGTCGGCCTCGGCGACCGCGCGCAGCGCCACGGCCACGCCGTCCGGGGTCCACCCCCGCATCTGCTGGCGGACCCGGTCGATCTTCCAGGGGGGCATGCCCAGTTCACGGGCCAGGTCGGCGGGGCGGCCGCCCCGCGCCGACGAGAGCTTTCCGATCGCGCGCACCCCTTGGGCCAGCGCGCTGGTGATCAGCACCGGCGCCACCCCGGTGGAGAGCGACCATCGCAGCGCTTCCAGCGCCTCGGCCGTCCGCCCCTCGACCGCCCGGTCGGCGACCGTGAAGCTGGACGCCTCGGCCCGCCCGGTGTAGTAGCGGCCGACCACGGCCTCGTCGATCGTCCCCTCGACGTCGGCGACGAGCTGAGTCGCCGCGGAGGCCAGCTCGCGCAGGTCGCTGCCGATCGAGTCGACGAGCGCCTGGCACGCCTCGGGGGTCGCCGACCGCCCGAGGCCCCGGAACTCCCCTCTCACGAACGCCAGCCGGTCGGCCGGCTTGGTCATCTTCGGACAGGCCACCTCCCGCGCGCCCGCCTTGCGCGCGGCGTCCAGCAGCCCCTTGCCCTTCACCCCGCCCGCGTGCAGCAGCACGAGCGTGATCTCCTCCGCGGGCGCACCCAGGTACGCCTTCACGTCCTTGACGGTGTCGGCCGACAGATCCTGTGCGTTGCGTACGACCACGACTTTGCGCTCGGCGAAGAGCGAGGGACTGGTCAGCTCGGCAAGGGTGCCGGGCTGGAGCTGGTCCGGGGTGAGGTCGCGTACGTCCGTGTCGGCGTCGGCGGCCCTGGCGGCGGCCACCACCTCCCGCACGGCACGGTCGAGCAGGAGGTCCTCCTGGCCCACGGCAAGGGTCACCGGGGCGAGAGGGTCGTCATTCGCAGTCTTTCTGGCCATCACTGACAGCATCCCACGCGGCACCGACAACGAACCGGCCCGCGCACTCTGACCGGCCCCCGAAACGACCCGGAGACCGTCTCGGGGTCACGGCTCCTCGCGCCAGCCGTCCCACTCCCGCGCCAGCGCGTCCAGCTCGGCGGGGTCCAGGCGTTCGCTCTCGTCGTGCAGGACGACCAGCCACTGGGCGTCCTCGGCGTCGTCCTCGCCGGCCAGGGCGTCCCGGACGAGCTGGGGTTCCTCGTCGATGCCGAAGCGCTCCCCGAGCGCCTCGGCCGCCTCCTCGGCGGCATCACGGTCGGGCAGCACCAGCACATGTCTCACTTCACTCACCCAGCCATTCTCCGGCACGCCGGCGGAGCCGAAGCACCAGGTCAGGACGAGGCCGAAGCGCCAGGTGAGGGAGGGAGGCGGAACGGGCCGTACCGGAGTCCGGGCCGTGGGCGGCGTGGGCGGCGTGGGCGGCGCGGGTGGCGCGGGTGGCGCGGGTGGCGTGGGCGGCGTGGGGCCGGCACGGCCGGACCGCCCGCGCGCCGGACCGTACGCCGGGCCGATGGCGCGCGGAGCCGATGGCGCGCCGGGCCGCAGGCGGACCGCCCGCCCGGCGGTCCGCGGAAGTCAGCCGGCCTGGACGATCTGCACGTCCAGTTCGACGCGGATGCTCGGGCCCACCACCGCGATGCCCCGGGCCAGCATGGTCTGCCAGCTGACGGTGTAGTCGTCGCGGTGGAGTTCGGTGGTGGCCCGGCAGGCCGCCCGGACCTCGCCCTCCATGCCGTTGCCGAGGCCCAGGTACTCGGTGTCGAGCGTGACGGTGCGCGTCACGCCGTGCAGCGACAGCGCGCCGGTGACGGCCCAGCGGGTGCCGCCCCGGTGCACGAAGCGCTCGCTGTAGAACTCAAGGGTCGGAAACCGCTGCACGTCCAGGAAGTCGGGCGAGCGCAGGTGGTCGTCGCGCATCCCGACGCTCGTGTCGATGGACGCCGCGTCGATCACGACGTGCATCGCCGAGTGCTCCATCCGGTCGGCGATCCGCACGGCTCCAGCGAAGGAGTTGAACCGTCCGTGGATACGGGCCAGTCCGATGTGCCGCGCGGTGAACGCGATCGAGGAGTGGGCCGGCTCGATCGTCCAGTCGCCCGGCGCGGGCGGCGCGGGCGGCTGCGCGACCTGGAGGGTCACATCGCCCAGCGAGGCGAGCGAGTTCTCCCCGACCAGTGCCGTGGCCCGGTAGGGCCGGTATCCCTCGGCCGACACCGCGAGCCGGTACTCCCCCGCCGGCACGTTCGCCATGAACGACCCGTAGGGATCCGTGCCGCCGCCGACCACCTTGCGGCCCATGCTGTCGCTGACCGTGAACTCCGCATGGCTCACCGGCTCGTTGACCGGGTCGAGTACACGGCAGCTCAGGACGCCCGCGTCGGCGGGCGTGCGCACCGCCGCCAGGGGATTCGCCCGATGGACCCGGCTCGCCCGATTCTCCAGCCAGCGACCGAACATGTACGACACCCCTGTGCACCTCGACATCATCTGTTGCCGAAGGGTTATTCGATCACCGATGTGAATTTCGAGCAACACAGGCCTACATCAGCGGAAACAGTCGCATGCGCCGGAACTCGTCCGAATTAGCCGTTCCCGCTTGGGTTCCGCACGGTCGGCACCTCGCTCAGGCCGATCCCGAACACGTCCTGGTATGTGGCCAACACCTCCTCCTCCCGGTCCAGTTCCCGTACCTCCTTCCTCCCGCCCGGGGCGGTCGCCGTCAACGTCCGTCCGCTCAGGGTGATCCGGCCGCCCTCGTCCGTGACCCGCGAGCACACCAGGGACCGGGTGAAGTGGGACCGCGGCGACGTGGCCTGCCACCACGCCCCGGCCGTGAAGTCCCCCAGCGCCCGGGGCCGTGTCTCCAGCCGGTACTGCCGCGCACCGTCCCGGACGACGTCCAGGTCCACCGGTCCGGACGGGCCCGCGTCGCCGGGCACCCCGGGCGATTCCGGCCCGGCCTCCACCACCCTGAACGTCCCGCCGGGGTCCGTCTGGTCCCCGCGCACGCCGACGGCCAGCGGATGGTGGCTGTGCGCGCCGAACCCGACATCCACCAGCCAGTCGTCGCCCTCCACCGTCCCCACCCGCAGCGCGAGATGGCCGTACGGGATGCCCAGCCGCTCCCCCTCCCCGTACACCCGCGCCGCGAGCAACCGGACCTCGTAGCCGAGGGCGGTGAGCAACGCGCCGAAGGCTCCGTTGAGTTCGTAGCAGAAGCCGCCGCGCCGCGACCCGACCAGCTTGCCCAGGAGGGACTTCTCCTCCAGCACGATCTCCTCGCCGAGATGGATCGACAGGTTCTCGAACGGGACGGTCCGCAGATGGCGCAGGTGCAGCTCGCGCAGGGCCTCGCCGGTGGGCCGTCCGGGACGCGCGGCACCCAGGCGCCGCAGGTAGGCGTCTGCCTGTGCTGAGTTCATGCGCCCAGTCTGGCCGCTCCAGGGCCGCCGTTCACTGCCTGCTCACGTACAGCCGGCCCTTCGCCCCGCCCGTGCCGCCGACCGCCAGGGATCCGTCCCGGTCCGTGCGCAGCACCGTCGCACCGCCCGCCTCCAGCGCGGCCACGGTCACCGGTGCCGGGTGGCCGTAGGGGTTTCCGGCGCCCGCGGAGACGAGGGCCGCCCGCGGGGACACCAGCCGTATCAGCTCGGGGTCCTGGTACGCCGAGCCATGGTGGGCGACCTTGAGCACGTCGACACCGGCCAGGTCGGCCGCCGCCGCCGAGTGGAGCAGCTCGCGCTGTGCCGGTGGCTCCAGGTCCCCGAGGAGCAGCAGCCGCAGTCCGCCGGTGCGGGCGAGGAGCACGACGGACGCGTCGTTCGGGCCGTCCGGCTCCGGCGCCGGTGCCGGGGCCGGCTCGGGCCACAGCACCCGCCAGGTGAGTTCTCCGGTACGCCGTTCCTCGCCCGCGGCGGCCCGGCCGACCGGGATGTGCCGTTCGGCGGCCTCCTTCCTCACCGACGCGGCCTGGTCGGCCGGTTCGTCAAAGTCCGTGGTCTCGATCGCGGCCACCGAGCGGCCTCTGAGCACTCCGGGCAGTCCCGCGACGTGGTCGGCGTGGAAGTGGGTCAGGATGACGAGGGGGATGCGTGTGATGCCCAGCTCCCGCAGGCAGCGGTCCACGAGCACGGGGTCGGGTCCGGCGTCCACGACCACTCCCGCTCCGTCGCCCGCCGCCAGCACGGTGGCGTCCCCCTGCCCGACGTCGCACATCGCGAACCGCCACCCCGGCGGCGGCCAGCCCGTGGCCACCCGGGTGAGCGGAGGCGGCCGTACGACCGCCAGAAGCAGCATCAAGCCGAGCGCGCCGCACCACCACGGATGCCCCAGCAGGCGCCGTCCGGCCAGGACCACGGCCACGGTGACGGCCGCGAGCAGCAGCGCTCCGGCCCAGGTCCCGGGCCAGTCCACTCCCCCGCCGGGCAGCCCCGCACCGGCCCTGGCGACCCCGGCGATCCATGCGGCCGGGTGGCCGGCGCACCAGGCGAGCGCCCGGGCCACGGGCATCGCGACGGTCGCCGCCGCGAGCGACGCGAAGCCCAGCACGGTGGCCGGCGCGACCGCCGCCTCGGCCAGCAGGTTGCAGGGCACCGCCACCAGGCTCACCCGGGCCGACAGCATCGCCACGACCGGCGCGCACACCGCCTGCGCCGCCGCTGCAGAGGCCAGCGCCTCGGCGGCGCGTCCGGGAACGCGGCGTCCGCGCAGCGCCTCGCTCCAGCGGGGTGCCAGCAGGAGCAGCGAGCCGGTGGCCAGCACCGAGAGCAGGAAGCCGTAACTGCGGGCCAGCCAGGGGTCGTAGAGGACCAGCAGCAGGACGGTCGTGGCGAGCGCGGGGAGCAGGGATCTGCGGCGCCCGGTCGCGAGGGCCAGCAGGGCGACCGTGCCGCAGGCAGCCGCCCGCAGCACGCTGGGGTCGGGACGGCACACGATCACGAAGCCGAGCGTCAGCGCGCCCGCGAACAGCGCGGTGGCCCGCAGGGAGAGACCCAGGCGTGGGGCGAGTCCGCGGCGCTCGGTCCGCTGGGCCAGGCCGGGCGGGCCGATGAGCAGGGCGAGCAGGATCGTGAGGTTGCTGCCGGAGACCGCGAGGGTGTGCGTCAGGTCGGTCGCCTTGAAGGCGGCGTCCAGTTCGGGCGTGATCCGTGAGGTGTCCCCGACGACCAGGCCCGGAAGCAGCGCCCGCGCGTCCGCCGGGAGTCCCTCGGTCGCCTCCCGCAGACCGGCTCTGAGCCGGCCGGCCAGCCGCTGCGACGTGCTGGGGCCGCCCACCAGTTCGGGGGCGGGCCACTTCCGCACCCGGAGCACGGCCGCGGTCCGGTCACCGCTCGTCAGGGCCGGCGCGAGCCGGCCGCTCACCCTCAGCCGGGTGGACGGCAGCAGGCCGAGCCAGCCGGCTTGCTCGTCCCCGGCACCGTCGCCCCGTGCCACAGCGGGAGTTCCGCTCACCGGCGGCCCCGGACCTGAGCCTCCGTCTCGTCCGGCGGGGACCGGGACGTCCGTGTCCACGACGAGGAGGACAGGGCTGCGCGTCCGCACCTCTCGCCCTCCCTCTCCCCCGGCCTCGTCCGCGTCCCCGTCCGTCCTCCCTTTCGCCGGGTCCGTCGCTCCCGCCTTCCCCGGTACTCCGTCGTCGAGAGTGCGCACCTCGGCCCGCACCAGCACCGCCACCGGCGCCGCGTGGTCACCCCGCACCCGGGGTCTGCTCAGCCAGGGGTCGCCGCTCAGCTCGACCTCGGCGGTCACGCTCGCGAACCGCCGGGCCGCCTCGGGCACCGGCCCCCGCCGCACGTCCTCTCCGTGCAGTCCGGCGGAGACCGCGGCAGCGGCGGCACAGAGCATGACGGCCGCCGCCGCGGCCCGTGTCCCGGCGCGACCGGAACGCGCGGGGCGTCGGGGAGCCGTGGCGCCCCGGGCCGCGAGCAGGAGGACACCGAGGACCAGACAGCCGAGCGAGACGGCGAGACTCCAGCTCAGCGGGGCGGTCAGGCACAGGGCCGCCGTCGCCCAGGCCGCGAGCGCGGGCGGGACGAGTCTGAGGTCCATCTCCATCGGGTCCGGCGGCCGGGACCGGGCCTCCCTGGTCCGGGCGCCGTCCGTGCCGTCCCCGCCGCTCAGGACAGCCCCGTCTTCCCGTCGCCCCCTCACAGCCGCACCAGTGTCCGCAGATCCGAGAAGCGCCTGTCGCCGATGCCGTCGACCTGACGCAGTTCGTCCACCGAGCGGAAACCGGCGTGCCGGGTGCGGTAGTCGACGATGTGCCGGGCCAGTACCGGACCGACCCCGGGCAGCGTGTCGAACTGGTCCGCGGTCGCCGTGTTGAGGGAGACCGGGGTCGTGGGGCCCGCCCCCGCCGGGGCCGCGCCGGCAGCGGTGCCGGGTGCCGGAGGGGGCAGCGCCGTCGCAGGAACCCCGACAGCGATCTGTTCGCCGTCCACCAGGAACCGGGCGCGGTTGATCCCCTCGGTGTTCGTGCCCGGTCGCACCCCGCCGGCCGCCTTGAGCGCGTCGGCCACCCGCGAGCCGCCCGGCAGCCGCTGGAGTCCGGGCTCGCGCACCTTGCCGCTGACGTCCACCACGATCACTCCGCCCGGCGAGGCGGACGCTCGGGCGGGAGCGCCGGACGCCGTGCCGTCACCTCCCTCGGCGTAAGGCACCTGCGCACGCGTGACCCGTGGAGCGCTCACGGTCTGTGTACGGCCCGACCAGAAGTGCTGGGCGGCGAGAGCGGCGGCGGCCACGAGCACCACGGCCAGCGCGATCACTCCCCGGCGCTCCACCCCGCACCGTGCCTGCACCCATACCGGCAGCCGCTCCCGCAGTGCGGACCCGGCCCGCTCCCGCCAATGCGTCCTCCCGGCCCCGGGCTCCTCCAGCCACCCTTCGGAATCGGCAGGTTGGGCGCTGTCGGCCGGTCGCCACGCGGACACGGCACCGGGCCCCGCGGCCGTTCCCGTACCGGGCCCACCACTCCCATCACCGGGCGGCCCGACGGATGACCCCACGGCCGGTACCGCACTCGCCTCCGCGATCGACCCCCCGGAAGAGGCGCCACCCGCCACCGCGATCGACCCCAAGGCCGACACGCCACCCGCCCCCGCGATCCTCCCCGCCGCCGGCCCGGCTTCCGGCACCGCATCGCCCGTGGGCTCCAGGGTCCGTGCCGTCGCCACTCGTGCCCGCGTCCCGTGCCCGGGCACACCCTCGGCCGGTTCCGCGGGCGCGAAGGCGCGTTCGCCGAAGAGGCGTTCCGCACGTCGGCGCAGTTCCTCCCCGGGCTCGGGCGGGCGGCCTCGTGGGCGGCCTTTCCCAGGCGCCGGCCGCCGGTGCGTGCGGCCGTCGGAGGCGGGGCCTCGGCCCGGGCCGCTGGTGACGGAGGGTGCGCGTGTACGTGATCGGAGTGCCATGTGACGAGGATGGAACATCCCGCCGATCCCTGGTGATCTTGCTCTGTTTCCGTGGATCCAGCCCCAGTTGTGGACAACTCCACCACCCGGACGAGTGAGGGCGGCCCCCGGATACGCGGGCTCAGCGCGGTGAGACGACCACTCCGAGCAGTCCCGGCCCGGTGTGCGCGCCGATGACCGCTCCGACCTCACTGACGTGCAGGTCGGTCAGCCCGGGGAGCCGGTCGCGCAGCCGGTCGGCGAGCGCGGCGGCGCGTTCGGGAGCCGCGAGGTGGTGCACGGCGATGTCGACCTCGGCTCCGGCCGCCCGGTCGGCGGCGATCTCCTCGAGGCGGGCGATGGCCTTGGACGCCGTACGGACCTTTTCGAGGAGTTCGATGCGCCCGTCGTCCAGCTGGAGCAGGGGCTTGACGGCGAGCGCGGAGCCGAGCAGTGCCTGCGCGGTGCCGATGCGGCCGCCCCGGCGCAGGTAGTCGAGGGTGTCGACGTAGAAGTAGGCGGTGGTGCCCGCGGCGCGCTTCTCGGCCGCGGTGACGGCCTCGTCCATGGTGCCGCCCGCTTCCGTCACGGCGGCGGCGGCCAGCGCGCAGAAGCCGAGCGCCATCGCGACCATGCCCGTGTCCACGACCCTTACCGGTACCGGTGCTTCCCGGGCGGCCAGGACGGCCGCGTCGTAGGTGCCGGAGAGTTCGGCGGACAGGTGCAGGGAGACGATGCCGGTCGCGCCCGACTCCGCGACCCTGCGGTAGGTTTCCGCGAACTCCTGCGGGCTGGGGCGGGAGGTGGTGACGGACCGCCGCTTCTGCAACGCCTGGGCCAGGGCGCGGGTGGAGATCTCCGTGCCCTCTTCGAGGGCCTCGTCGCCGAGGACGACGGTCAGGGGAACCGCTGTGATGCCGTGTCGCTCCATCGACCGGGGCGGCAGGTAGGCCGTTGAATCGGTGACGATCGCGACATGGCGGGACATGAGCTGGAGGTTACCTGCCGTAGCCGCCGCCCGGCAGTCCGGCCCCCGCCCGGCGGAGGCGGGGAGCCCCGTGGGTCCGTATCGGGGCGTGCTCCCGGGGCGGGAACGGGCGGTGCTGAAGGGGCTGGTTCAGGTGGTGCTCTCGGGGCGCGGCTTCTTCTGCCAGGGGGCGTACCCGCGCGCGGCGGGCGGGGTGATCGAGCGGGCGGCGGGCCGCTCGGCCGGGGCGGGTCCGGCCGCGGCCTCCTCGGCTCGTGTCCAGTGGCGCAGGGCGCCCGCCTCGACGTCGATCTGGGTGCTGAGCGTGTCCAGGTCGTCGTCGGCGAACCGGCGGGCCCGGTCGCGGGCGGCCCAGCGCAGGGAGTCCGCGGACCGGGTGATGCGTTCGGCGCGGCCGCGCAGTTCGGGCAGGAGGGCGGCGAGCGCGGCGCGGTCGGGCTCCGACTCCAGGCGCCTGAGGTCGGCGTCCAGTTCCTGTCCGTGCGCGCTGAGGCGCGCGAAGAGGCCGAGGGACTCCTTCAGCGACTCGTCCTCGGCCGCGCCCGCGTGCAGCGCGTCCTGGGTGGCGCGCATCGATGTGCGCAGGGTGAGCCGGAGTTGGGCGATCTGGCCGGCGGGGCCGGGCTGGGCGAGGGACTTGGCGCGCAGGGTGTGGTCCTCGACCGTGCGGCGGGCCTGCGCGAGGGTGCGGTCCACCCCGCGTCTGGCGGCGCCGACCGCTTTGACCGTGGCGTAGACGCCCAGGCCGACGAGGAGCAGGAAGAGGACTGCGAACACGGTGAGCACTGTTTCCATGACGCTCCTCCTCCGGCCGGCGCGGCGCGGGCCGCCGCGTTCTCCACGGTAAACGCAGCGGGCAGGCCCGAGGTTCCAGCTGGACCCCGAACCTGCCCTTAAGGGACTACCCCGATGCCTGCGGCGCCGGGCGTCCGGTCATCACGCGGGAACGATGTTGACCAGCTTGGGCGCGCGCACGATCACCTTGCGGATACCGGCGCCGTCCAGTGCCGCGACGACCTTCTCGTCGGCCAGCGCCACCTTCTCCAGCTCCTCGTCGGAGATGGACGGCGACACCTCCAGGCGGGCCTTGACCTTGCCCTTGATCTGCACGACGCAGGTCACCGTGTCGTCGACCACGTAGGCGGGGTCGGCGACCGGGAAGTCCTGGTGGACGACCGACTCGGTGTGGCCCAGGCGGCGCCACAGCTCCTCGGCGATGTGCGGGGCCAGCGGCGCCGCCATCAGCACCAGGGACTCGGCCACGGAGCGCGGCAGCACGCCGCCGGACTTGGTCAGGTGGTTGTTCAGCTCGGTGAGCTTGGCGATGGCGGTGTTGAAGCGCATGCCCTCCAGGTCCTGGCGGACGCCGTCGATCGCCTTGTGCAGGGCACGCAGCGTGTCCTCGTCGGCCTCGGCACCGGTGACGGTGACCTCGCCGGTGTTCTCGTCGACGATGTTGCGCCACAGCCGCTGCAGCAGCCGGAACTGGCCGACCACCGCGCGCGTGTCCCACGGGCGGGAGACGTCCAGGGGGCCCATGGCCATCTCGTACAGGCGCAGGGTGTCGGCACCGTACTCGGCGGCGATCTCGTCCGGCGTGACCGCGTTCTTCAGGGACTTGCCCATCTTGCCCAGCAGGCGGCTGACCTGCTCGCCCTCGAAGTAGTAGGCGCCGTCGCGCTCCTCCACCTCGGCGGCGGGCACCGCGATGCCACGGCTGTCGCGGTAGACGTAGGCCTGGATCATGCCCTGGTTGTACAGCTTGTGGAACGGCTCCGCGGAGGAGACGTGACCCAGGTCGAACAGCACCTTGGACCAGAAGCGGGCGTACAGCAGGTGCAGCACCGCGTGCTCGGCGCCGCCGACGTACAGGTCGACACCGCCGTGCGGGGTGCCCTCGCGCGGTCCCATCCAGTACTGCTCGATCGCGGGGTCGACCAGCGCGCGCTCGTTGTGCGGGTCCAGGTAGCGGAACTCGTACCAGCAGGAACCGGCCCAGTTGGGCATGGTGTTGGTCTCGCGGCGGTACTTCTTCGGCCCGTCGCCCAGGTCCAGGGTGACGTTGACCCACTCCGCGTTGCGCGACAGGGGGGTCTCGGGCCGGGTGTCGGCGTCGTCGGGCTCGAAGGTGCGCGGGCTGTAGTCCTCGACCTCGGGCAGCTCCAGCGGCAGCATCGACTCGGGCAGCGCGTGGGCGACACCGTCCTCGTCGTAGACGATCGGGAAGGGCTCGCCCCAGTAGCGCTGGCGGCTGAACAGCCAGTCACGCAGACGGAAGTTGACGGTGCCCCGGCCGACGCCCTCGCGCTCCAGCCACTCGATGATGCGCGCCTTGGCCTCGGCGACGCCCAGGCCGTCCAGGCTGATGCGGTCGTTCGCCGAGTTGACGATCTTCGCGTCGTAGGAGCTGAAGGCGTCCTCCCACGTGGAGGTGTCCGTGCCGCGGCCGTCGGTCGGCTCGACGATGCAGTGGACGGGCAGCTCGAAGGCGCGCGCGAACTCGAAGTCACGCTGGTCGCCCGCCGGGACGGCCATGATCGCGCCGGTGCCGTAGCCCATCAGGACGTAGTCGGCGATGAAGACCGGGACCTGCTCGCCGTTGACCGGGTTGGTCGCGAACGCGCCGGTGAAGACGCCGGTCTTGTCCTTGGCCTCGGCCTGGCGCTCCACGTCGGACTTGGAGGCGGCCTGCGCGCGGTAGGCGGCGACGGCCTCGGCCGGGGTGGCGTGACCGCCGGTCCACACGTCGTGCGTGCCCTCGGGCCATGCCCCGGGGGTGAACTTCTCGACCAGCGGGTGCTCGGGGGCCAGCACCATGTAGGTCGCGCCGAACAGGGTGTCCGGGCGGGTGGTGAAGACCGTGATGTGCTCGCCGTCGATCGGGAAGTCGACGCGGGCGCCTTCGCTGCGGCCGATCCAGTTGCGCTGCTGCAGCTTGATGGCCTCGGGCCAGTCCAGCTCGTCCAGGTCCTCCAGCAGGCGGTCGCCGTAGGCGGTGATGCGCATGTTCCACTGGCGCAGCTTGGACTTGAAGACCGGGTAGTTCCCGCGCTCGGAGCGGCCGTCCGCGGTGACCTCCTCGTTGGCCAGCACGGTGCCCAGGCCGGGGCACCAGTTGACCGGCGACTCGGAGGCGTAGGCCAGGCGGTACTCGCCCAGGACGTCGGCGCGCTCGATCTCGCTCAGCTCGCTCCACGCGCGCGTGGTGCCCGGGACCGGGCGCTCACCGGACTCGAAGCGCGCGATCAGCTCGGCGATCGGGCGGGCCTGCTTCGCCTCCTCGTCGTACCAGGAGTTGAAGATCTGCAGGAAGATCCACTGGGTCCACTTGTAGTAGTCCGGGTCGATCGTGGCGAACGAGCGGCGCCGGTCGTGGCCCAGGCCCAGCCGGCGCAGCTGGGCCTTCATGTTCTCGATGTTGGCCTCGGTGGACACGCGCGGGTGCGTGCCGGTCTGCACGGCGTACTGCTCGGCGGGCAGGCCGAAGGCGTCGAAGCCCAGGGTGTGCAGGACGTTGTGGCCGGTCATGCGCTGGAAGCGCGCGAAGACGTCGGTGGCGATGTACCCGAGGGGGTGGCCGACGTGCAGGCCGGCGCCCGAGGGGTAGGGGAACATGTCCATGATGAACTTCTTGGGCCGCGCGACCAGCTCGGGGTCGCCCGCCAGGTCGCCCGTGGGGTTCGGCGCCGCGTAGGTGCCCTCGGCGTCCCAGAAGTCCTGCCAGCGTGCCTCGATGTCGGCTGCCATGGCGGCCGTGTAGCGGTGCGGCGCTACCTCCGCCGACGTGGCAGTGGCAGCGGGGTTCGTCTCGCTCATGATCCTCAAAGCTCCATCGATCGTCTCTGCCTGCGGCTGTGACATCCAAAGAAACGAAAAAGCCCCTCGCACAGGAGGGGACGCCGCGCCGATGCCGACCACGGATTCGACCGGTGGTCGGGACTGATCAGCGCGGCCCGCTAAGCAGAAGGCGTACGGCACGCATGGCGCTAGGGTACCGCAGCGCTTGAGCAAGCGGCCACGCGCTTGCGTATGGCATGGGGACAGGCCACGAAACCCGACCAGAGCTGAACGAAGGTCAAGGATTACTTCGCGTAACACCCGCTAAGGGACATCGTCCCCAGTGGGATTGTCCTTTGATAACCACGCAACAACTGAAACCTCGTACTGATCGGTATGGCGCCACCTAGAGTTCGGCAGCGGGACCGCTTTCCCGAAACTGCTCGGAGTTGCCCCCATGAACCCTCGTCGTAGTAACAGCTCGCTCCCCAAGCCCGGCCGGTCGGCCTATGGGGTGGCTTCGGCTGTCGTCCTGTTGCTGATACCCGTGATCGTGCTGGTCGGAGGCAGCCAGTTCCAAGAGTTCCTGAACTTCGGCGCGGGCGTACTGTCCCTCGTCTCGCTCAGCTGCTCGGTGATCTGGGGCCTGTTCGCACAGGACCGGATCTTCCTGAACACACGCCAGCGGATCGTCGGCCAGGCGGTGCACCGGACGACCGCGGTCGCCTCGATCGCCTTCCTCCTGCTGCACATCACCACCAAGATCGCCCTGGACCACACCCAGGTGATCGCCGCGCTCATCCCCTTCTCCCTCGGCTTCACCGGAAGCGGCGGCCTGATCGGACTGGGCTCGCTCGCGGGCCTGCTGATGATCTTCGTCGGCGTCACCGGCGCGCTGCGCAGCAACTTCGCGGCCCCGGCCCCCGTCGCGGCCCGCTGGCGGGCCATGCACATGCTGGCCTACCCGGCCTGGTGCGCCGCCCTGGTGCACGGGCTCTACGCGGGTCGCCAGGCGAAGCCGGTCTTCGTGATCCTCTACAGCATCTCCCTGCTGGGCGTGATGGCCGCCCTGGCGCTGCGTTCCGCCCCGCGCCCCGTGAAGCGCCGCCTCGCCGACCGCCTCGTCCGGGTCTTCGGCAGCTCCGAGATGTCCGGCATGGACGAGCTCGAGGCGAGCCGCTCCCGGGCCGGTGAGGGACGCGGGCAGGGCTTCGAGGGCCGGCGCGAGCAGCGCAGGGCGGGCGCCGACGCGCCGGGGCGCGGCTCCGCGCCGCTGTACCAGACGCCCGCCGCTCCCGCCCCGGAGCCCGGCTTCGCCGCCGCCTACCGGACGGCGAACATCCCGGGCGGCCCGCAGGGCCCCTTCCAGAGCGGCCAGGGCCCGCGCACGGACCTGCCGCTCGACCTGCAGCCGATGCAGGCCATGCCGCTCGCGGACGGTCCGTCCAGCACCTCGGGCAGCTGGCCGATCCCCTCCCCGCCGCCGGTCGGCGAGGCCCCGCCGTCGGCGTACGACCCGTTGCAGGACACCGGGTACAACATCCCCGCATACGGCAATCCGGGCGCCGCCGGGTACCCCGGAGGTGATGTGCGCAACACCGGTGAGACGAACCAGCGCTACGCGACGTACAACTCGGGTGACACGTTCAACAGCGGTCCCGCCACTGAACCAACCCCCGGTGCGTCCTTCGACGCCCCGGGTTCGGGCGAACCTTGGAACATGCCCTCCGGAGGCTATAGGTGAACGAGGCCCTGCCCGACGTACCCGAAGTCCGCGTGGTCGGACTTCCCCAGCTCACGTCGGGCTTCGACCTTGTGGAGAGGCTCGATCTGCCCATGCACCTGAAGGTGCACGGGCCGCTCGAGCCTCTGGGCGGCGAACAGCTGGCCCAGCTCTCCGAGCGCATCAATCTCAGGGGCCGCGGCGGCGCGGGCTTCCCCTTCCACAAGAAGCTGCGCACGGTCGCCGAGGCGGCGATCAAACGCGGCGTACGGCCGGTCGTCGTCGTCAACGGCAGTGAGGACGAGCCGGCCTGCCGCAAGGACACGGTGCTCATCAACCGTGCCCCGCACCTCATCCTGGACGGCGCCCTGCTGTGCGCCGAGGCCATGGGCGCCCGCACGCTGGTCATCGGCGTGACCCGGGAGTCCACGCAGCGCTCCATGGAGGCCGCGCTCGCCGAGCGCGGCCTGAGCAACACCCGCAAGTCCGCGCTGCGCGCCTGGGTGCAGCGCAACCCGGTGCGCATGGTCACCGGTGCCGCCGCCTCGCTGATCCGCTCGGTGGACGGCGGCCCGGCGATCCCGCCCGGCCGCAAGGTCAGCGCCTCCAAGAGCGGCGTCGGCGGCGCGCCCACCCTGCTGTCGAACGCGGAGACCTTCGCGCAACTGGCCATCGCCGCCCGTATCGGCCCGGAGCGCTACGGCAACACCGGCCTGTACGACGAGCCGGGAACCGTCATGCTCACGGTCTCCGGCGCGGTCGCCCGCCCCATGGTGATCGAGGTGCCCACGGGCGTCCCGCTGCGTTACGTGCTGCAGCTGGCCGGCGCCCCGCCGATGCCGCAGGGCGTGCTCACCGGCGGCTACCACGGCAAGTGGATCGACGCGGCGACCGTGAACGAGGCGGTCGTCTCCCGCAACTCGCTGGACGCGGTGGGCGGGGCGCTCGGCGCCGGCGCGATCCTGCCGATCAGTCAGGAGACCTGCCCGCTGGGCGAGTCGCTGCGGGTGGCCCAGTGGCTGGCCGAGGAGAGCGCCGGCCAGTGCGGCCCCTGCTACCTCGGTCTGCCCGCGGCGGCACGCGGCCTGGAGGACATCATCAACGGGGGCGGTCCGGCCGCCCTGGAGGCGCTGAAGCAGGTCGCCAAGAGCGTGAAGCGACGCGGCGCGTGCTCGCACCCGGACGGCTCGGCGATGTTCCTGGAATCGACGATCAAGGCCTTCACCGACGACCTCGCCGCCCACGTCCTCGGAGACGGCTGCGGAAGGCCCGTGGAGGGCGTTCTGCCGCTCTTCGAGGGAGGCAGGGCCCCGACGGGCGTCCCGGGCGGCGGGGAGCCGCAGGACACCGGCGGCAGCCGCCAGAAGATCCACGTCGACTGGACGCTGTGCCGGGGCCACGGACTGTGCGCGGACATCCTGCCGGAGGTCTTCGAGCTGGGCGCGGACGGCTTCCCGACCGTCGCCCAGGCTCAGGTGCCGCGCTACGCGGAGGCGAAGGCGCTCCGCGCGGTGCGCCGCTGCCCGGCCCTGGCGCTGCGTCTTGAGGAGGACACGCGCGGGCAGGCGCCGGCGCGCAATCTGCCGGTCGTCTCCCAGGGGCGCGGCCGCCGGGCACTCGGGCGCTGACCAACCTCCCCCTCGACCGTGCGGCGGGCCATCCGGACCGGGTGGCCCGCCGCGGTCGTGAGCGGCCGGGAACGCCGGACGGCACGCGCGCGTGGCGGGCGAGAACGCATGGAGCGAGAAAACGCGTAAGGCCGCGCGAAAACGCCGAAGGCGGACCATCTTTGAGGATGATCCGCCTTCGGTTTCTGTGGAGCTAAGGAGAATTGAACTCCTGACCTCCTGCATGCCATGCAGGCGCTCTACCAACTGAGCTATAGCCCCTTGCGGTGCGCCGCCCGGTCTCCCTGGCGACGACGCCAACATTACACGGTCCCCGGGGTGCAGCACCAAATCAGTTCCCGACCCCGGCCCCCTGCGGGCGTTATGTCCGTTTCCCCTGCCCTGCCCGCGCGTCGAGGGGGCGCGTGCGGGCAGGCCCGGTCAGGCCGTGACGAAGGAGTAGAACCTCTTGAGGGTGCAGTGCTCCTCGAGCAGGCGGCCGTAGATCGGCTCGCCCTCCAGCTCGCGGTAGGTCTCGATCGGGTCGCCTTTTATGATCAGCGCCCGCGCGCATTCCTCGCACCAGTACTGGTAGTCGGGATTGATCGGCTCCATGTCGCGGACGATCGGCGTGCCGCTCCCGCACCAGTCGCACTTCCGCCGGTGTGCACCCATCGCTCAGCTCCAGCTGTGGCCGCAGGCCGTGCACACGTAGGAGATCCCGCCGTTGTCGCCGAGGACTTGGGCCACATGCGCGGACCCGCAGGAAGGGCAGCTGAGCCGGGTGGATGTGTCCTGTGCCAACCCCGCACCGAGGAGGTGGCCGACCTCCTCGAGGATGCTCGCAGGCATCACTGCTCCCTCCCGTCGGGCCGCGCCCCCTACCGGCCGTTTGATTCTGCCACGGCCGGACCGGGCCGGTCAGCGACGCCTGAGTACCAGTCCGGACACGACCCCCGCCATCGCCGTCCCGGCCAGCGCCCACGCGGACCACGAGAACGCCTCCGCAGAGGTATACGCCCCCAAGGCACCATGTGACTCAAGCCGGTTGAGGAACAGTGTGCCGAAGGCCGCGACGCCGATCAGCTGCCCGAGCTGGGTCACCGTCGCCAGCAGCCCGCTGGCGTCCGCCGCGTCCTCGGGCCGCACCGTGGCGAGGGCCCCGGTGAGGGTCGGCCCGAAGGCCAGCGCCAGGCCGACACCCACCACGGCGTAGCCCGCCCAGAGGACCGCTCCCCCGTCGCCTCCGCCGCGGAAGGCCAGTCCCACCGCGGCCACGCCCGCCGCGGTGAACGCGAACCCGGCCGGGGCGAGCGCCCGCTGCCAGCCTGTGGGCCACCTGCGCCAGGTCAGCCCGACCGCTCCGAAGACGACCGCGGTCGGCGCGAGACTCAGGCCGGCCCGCAGCGCGCTGTACCCGAGTCCGCCCTGCACGTGCAGGGTCAGGGTGAACAGGAAGCCCGCGTTGACGGACATCACGGCCAGGATCCGCAGCACGGCCGTACCCATACCGGGGTGGCGCAGCACCCGGGGCGCGACCAGGGGCGCGCCGCCCCGCCGGGCCAGCCGGGACTCGTGCCCGCAGAACAGCGCGAACAGTACGACGGCGGCGGCGAGCGACAGCCAGGACCACAGCGGCCAGTCCTGCTCCTGCCCGAGCACGAGCGGCACCGTCAGCAGGGACACGGACGCGCCGAGCAGCAGCAGGCCGGGCACGTCGAGGGTGCGGGACCGCTCCCGCCCGGCACCGGCACCCATCGGCAGCACCCTCCGGCCCAGGACCAGCAGCACGGCACCCACCGGCACGTTGACCAGGAACACCGGGCGCCAGCCGGTGCCGAACAGGTCGGCGCCGACCAGCAGCCCGCCCACGATCTGCCCGGCGGCCGCGGCCACGGCGAGGACGGCCGAGTAGACGCCGAGCGCGCG
Source organism: Streptomyces sp. NPDC090108 (assembly GCF_044747185.1). Classification (NCBI taxonomy): domain Bacteria; kingdom Bacillati; phylum Actinomycetota; class Actinomycetes; order Kitasatosporales; family Streptomycetaceae; genus Streptomyces; species Streptomyces sp. NPDC090108. Next base: position 63,695 of record NZ_JBIVDQ010000005.1, on the reverse strand, counting down.
CACGCGGGCCTCGCCGGTGAAGGTCCGCTGGATGATGCTGAGCACCTGCGGGATCATCAGCGCGGCGCCCGCCCCCTGCACGAGCCGGAAGGCGATCAGCTCGGTGGTCCCCTGCGCCAGGCCGCAGGCGAGCGAGGCGGCCGTGAACACGGCGAGGCCCGTGAGGTGGACGCGGCCGTGACCGAGGCGGTCGCCGAGCCGGGCGCCGGTGATCAGCAGCACGGAGTAGGTGATGGCGTAGCCGGCGATCACCAGTTGCAGTCCGGACCCCGTGGCGTGCAGTTCGGAACCCATGGTGGGGGCCGCCACGTTCACGATGAAGACGTCCAGGACCGCCATGAACAGGGCGGTGAGCAGGGCCGCGAGCAGGAGCCGGGCCCGTTTGTCGGTGGCGGGTGCTTCACTGTGTGTGACGCCCCCTCCGGCTGCGGCGGGGGTGTCGCCGCCGGCGGCGGACACGTCCGGGCCGGCCGGGAGGGCTTCACTGTCAGTGGCGGGTGCTTCACTGTCCGCAGGGTTCGCGACGGGCGCGGAAACCGGCCCGGTTCGGGGTGTCGTCGTCATGCGCCGAGCCTGACGACGTGCCGGTACGGGTGCCGAGTGCCCGCTGATGCTGGTACCGGCAGCACCTGGCAACACCCTGCGCGGGCAGGGACGATGAGGCGGTACGACGGGGGACGGGGGCTTCGGCGATGGGGACGACGGCACAGCGGCGCAGGCCGGAACTGGCGGCTTTCCTGCGCGCCAGGCGGGCCAGGGTGACACCGGCAGACGTGGGGATGCCGCCGGGGCTGCGGCGGCGCACGCCCGGCCTGCGGCGGGAGGAGGTCGCCCAGCTCTCGGGGGTGGGGGTGACCTGGTACACGTGGCTGGAGCAGGGCCGGCCGATCAACGCCTCGGCGCAGGTGCTGGACGCGGTCGCGCGCACGCTGAGACTCGACCCGCCCGAGCGGGAGCACCTGTACCGGCTGGCCGAGGTGCCCTTCGAGCCGACCCCGCAGCGGCTGGCCCGGCAGGTCGGCGCGGAGGTGCAGGGCGTCATCGACGCGCTCGACCCGCTGCCCGCCGTGGTCTACAACTCGCGTTACGACGTCCTGGCCACCAACCCCGCCTACCGCGACCTCTTCGTGGTGCCGGAGACGCTCCGGATCGGCGTGCCGAACGTGCTGTGGACGCTCCTCACGGTGCCGGCGGAGCGCTGCCCCGTGGTCTACCGGGACGCCGAGCTGCCCGTGATGGTCGCGACGCTGCGCTCCTCCTACGGCAGACACGTGGGCGAGCCGGCCTGGGAGGACTACATACGCGGGCTGTCGGAGGTGAGCCCGCGCTTCGCGGAACTGTGGGCGAGTGGTGAGGTCATACCGCCGGGGCCGCGCGTGAAGACGTTCCGTCATCCGGCCGTGGGCGAGCTGCGGATGACCTCGCAGTCCCTGTCGATCGACGGGATGCCCGAGTGCCGGATCGTGGTCTACACGCCGGAGGACGAGGGAGCGCGCGCGAAGGTGGCGGCACTGCGGGAGCGGAGACAGCGGCTGTGGCCGCCGGCGGACGACGAGGCGACCGAGATCATCCGCCGCTGGAACGCGAAAGATCCCGCCCCCTGAGGGGACGGGATCCTCGTCACCGATCCTTGACAACTCCAGAGAGTGTCGATCAGTGGAGCTAAGGAGAATTGAACTCCTGACCTCCTGCATGCCATGCAGGCGCTCTACCAACTGAGCTATAGCCCCTTGCGTTCTTCCCGCTCGGCGCGGTGAACAGGAAGAACTCTACCTGTGACCTGCCGGAAAACGGAAATCGCACGATCCGGAATCGCGAAGCCCGGGAAAGCGGAAGATCCCGCCCCCTGAGGGGACGGGATCCTCATCACCGATCCTTGACAACTCCAGAGAGTGTCGATCAGTGGAGCTAAGGAGAATTGAACTCCTGACCTCCTGCATGCCATGCAGGCGCTCTACCAACTGAGCTATAGCCCCTTGCGTTCTTCCCGCTCGGCGGGGCGAACAAGAAGAACTCTAGCCTGCGACCTGCCGGAAAGTGAAATCCGGGTCCCGGTGCCGGGACGCCGGGCCCGGGACGGGTCAGTCGTCGTCCCCGAGGACGGGCTCGGGAAGGGTGCCGGCGTTGTGCTCCAGCAGCCGCCAGCCGCGGGCGCCCTCACCGAGCACGGACCAGCAGCAGTTGGACAGGCCGCCGAGGCTCTCCCAGTGGTGGGCCTCGATGCCGAGCAGACGGCCGATGGTGGTGCGGATGGTGCCGCCGTGGCTGACGACCACGAGGGTGCCGTCGTCGGGCAGCTTCTCGGCGTGCCGGAGCACGACGGGGGCGGCTCGGTCGGCGACCTCGGTCTCCAGTTCACCGCCGCCGCGGCGGACGGCCTCACCGCGCTTCCAGGCGGTGTACTCCGCTCCGTGGCGGGCGATGATCTCCTCGTGCGTCAGTCCCTGCCAGACGCCCGCGTACGTCTCACGCAGGCCTTCCTCGCGGGTGACGTCGAGGCCGGTGAGGGCGGCCAGCTCGGCGGCCGTGTCCGAGGCCCGCTGGAGGTCCGAGGAGACGATCGCGTCGGGCTTCAGGGAGGCGAGCAGCCGGGCGGCACGGCGGGCCTGCCCGATGCCGGTCTCGGTCAGCTCGACGTCCGTGGTGCCCTGGAAGCGGCGCTCCACGTTCCAGGCCGTCTGGCCGTGCCGCCACAGGATGACGCGGCGTCCGCGCTCCCTGCGGTCGGTCACCTCACCGGTCGATGTCATCGCCAGTCCCCGCCCGGCTCCTCCGCGGCCTCGTCGGCCTGGAGCTTGGCGTGCTCCTCGGCCTTGCCGCGGGTGGCCTTGGCGTCGGAGGGCAGCTCGAGCTCGGGGCAGTCCTTCCACAGCCGCTCCAGAGCGTAGAAGACCCGCTCCTCGCTGTGCTGGACGTGGACGACGATGTCGACGTAGTCGAGAAGGATCCAGCGGGAGTCGCGGTCGCCCTCACGGCGGACCGGCTTGGCGCCGAGCTCCTTCAGCAGGCGCTCTTCGATCTCGTCGACGATCGCCTTGACCTGGCGGTCGTTCGGCGCGGAGGCCAGCAGGAACGCGTCCGTGATCGACAGGACGTCGCTGACGTCGTAGGCGATGACATCGTGGGCGAGCTTGTCGGCGGCCGCCTGGGCGGCGGTGCTGATGAGCTCAAGGGAACGGTCGGTGGCGGTCACTACGAAGCTTTCGGTCGGGGGGCGGGGTAACGGCTGGAGGTGCGGGGGTCGGTCCCCTCACCCGGCACAGCCCGTCGGCGGTCCCTCAAGGGTCTCACGGACCGCCGTGCCCGCCCCACGTGAATACGGCTTCCCGTGGGGCGCCCGCGGCGAGCGGACGCCCCATGGGGCCCTCAGGACGCGGCGGGCCGGTAGTCCTGGCCGAGGACGACCAGGACGTCGGCGCCGGAGGAGACGGTGCCCTTGGCGACGGACCCGGCGGGCAGGCCCAGGGTCTTGGCGACCTCGGAGGCGTTCTCCTTGTCGGCGGCGTCGGCGTAGACCACCTTGGAGACGGTCTGGGCGGCGGACGCCGCGCCGCCGTCCAGGAAGGTGAAGCCGCCGTTGAGCAGCACCACGCGGGCCTTCTCGGTGTCGTCCTTCACGCCGGTGGCGTTCTGGAGCGAGACGCGGACCGCGGAGCCCGCGTCGGGGCTCTTGGCGGTGCCGCCGAGGATGTCCTTGACCACGCTGTCGCTGGTGCCGGCGCTCAGCGTGCCGTCGGTCTGCACGGGCAGCAGGGCCGTCCGGTAGGCGCCGCCCTTGGCGAGGTCGGCGAGCCGGGCGAGGAAGGTCCCGAGGTCCTTGTCGGTCAGCGGCGGGTCGAGGATCTGCGCGAGGGTCTGCACGGTCGTCGTGGCGCCCGTGGGGTCGGAGGACATCTTGCGCAGCACGCCCTGCATGACCTGCCCGAACCGCTGCAGCTGCGCGTTCGCGGACTCGCCGGGGGCGCGGTAGGTGGCGTACGCGACGGCCATCTTGCCGCTGAGGGTCTGGTCGCTGCCCCGGTGCACCAGCAGGGTGGTGCCCTTCTTCTTCGTGTCCGGGTCGGGCACGTCGGCGTCGGTGTCGACCTCGATGTTGCCGACCAGTTCGACGAGGTTCTGCAGGTAGGGCGTGTCGAGGCGCCAGGTGCCCTGGATGTCGGTGCCGAGGACGGTGTTGAGCTGGTCGCGGGTGCCGGAGGAGCCGTCGTCGTCGACCGACTTGGCGAGGGTCGTGGTGCTGCCGGAATCGTCGGTCAGCGCCAGGGAGTTGGGCAGCAGGACGGTGGTGCCCCGCTTGGTGGTGGTGTTGTCCACCAGCAGCACCGTGGAGGTGCCGTCCTTGCCGGTGTTGTGCAGGTGGACGACGATCACGTCGCGCTTCTGGGCGCCGGTGACCGTCGCGGCCCCCTTCTTGCCGCCGGGCGCCGACAGGCCGGGCAGCTTGCCGGCGAACCAGAGCCAGCCGACGCCTGCGACGGCGACGAGCGCGAGGACGACGACGAGGGCGACGACCCGGCTGCGGGCACGGCGGCGGGCCTCCTCGCGGCGCTCGGTGCGGTTCTCGGTGAACTTCAGCCAGTCGATGACGTCCTCGGAGTCACCGTCCGGTTCCTCGGCGAAGGCGAACTGCTCGCTGCGGTCGTCCCGTTCGTGCGGTGGTGCCGGTTCGCCGGCCTCGTCCGGAGCCTGGGCGCGTTCCTCCTCGGCGGGCTTGGCCTGCTGCGGGATGTACGCGGTCTGTTCGGCGACCCGGGGCTGCCGCCCGCTCGTCGCCGCCTGCCCGTAGGGGTCGTACGGGGTGCCGCCGTCCTGGTTGCCCGCGCCCTGGGCCCCGTTCCCGGGACCGGTACCGGGACCCGTGCCCACGCCCGTGCCGGTGTCGGAGCCGGCGCCGTAGGGGGCGTACGGGTCGTAGCCGGACCTGTCGGCGCCGTACGGGTCGTACGCCGGGGGGACGGGCGGCTGACGGCCCGTGTCCTGGGCGCCGTAGCCGTATCCCTGGCGGCCGTAGGGGTCGTAACCCTGCTGCGCCGGCGGCTGTGCCGGGACCTGCTGGTAGACAGGCCTGCCGTACTCGTCGTAGCCGACGATCTCGTACTGGTCGCCTTCGTACTGGTCGCCGCCGTACCCAGCGTCGTATCGGTCGTTCACCGGTGCCCCTCTCGGCTCACTCGCCGCGGTACAGCTCGCGCTTGTCGATGTAGCGCACGACTCCGTCCGGCACCATGTACCAGATGGGGTCGCCCTTGGCGACTCTCGCACGGCAGTCCGTGGAGGAGATCGCGAGGGCGGGAACCTCGACCAGCGAGACGCCGCCCTCCGGCAGTCCCGCGTCGGTCAGCTGGTGGCCGGGACGGGTGACGCCGATGAAGTGCGCGAGGGAGAAGAGTTCCTCCGAGTCGCGCCAGGTCAGCAGCTGGGCGAGGGCGTCGGCGCCGGTGATGAAGAACAGGTCGGCGTCCGGGTTGAGCGCGCGCAGGTCCCGCAGGGTGTCCACGGTGTAGGTGGGTCCGCCGCGGTCGATGTCGATACGGCTGACGGAGAACTGCGGGTTCTCGGCGGTCGCGATGACCGTCATCAGGTAGCGGTCCTCGGCCGGGGAGACCTTGCGGTGGGACTTCTGCCACGGCTGGCCGGTGGGCACGAACACCACTTCGTCCAGCTGGAACTGGCTGGCGACCTCGCTGGCCGCCACGAGGTGCCCGTGGTGGACCGGGTCGAACGTTCCGCCCATGACGCCGAGACGGCGCTTGCCCATACGGGCGGGGCCGTGGCCCGGCGGGCACTCCTGAGCCGGCGCCGCGCCGGCGCGCCGGGCGGCGGTGCCGTCGGCCGCGTGCGCGGCCGTGTCGTCCACCGGACCGGTAGGCATGTCCTGCTCTCCCATGCATGCAGACCCTACCGGCCCGGTCTGCGGCTTCCGGCCGGGGACCGGGTCCCGGCTCAGCGGTCGCGGTTGAAGCGCGTGGTGATCCACAGGAGGAGCAGCAGGACGAACAGGGCGCAGCCGCCCGTGACGGCGGGGTTCAGGCTGTTGTGGTGGCCGCCGCGCTCTTCGCCCTCGGCGGCAAGGGTGACCAACTGGACAGCGGTGCTGTGGAGGCTCATCTTCGGCAGGACCTATCGCGTGTGGGCGGTATAAAGACGTGCACTCATGGTAATCGGGTGCCCCCGCGGCGATCACGCCGACTCCACCGTTGGCGGACGAAGGGCGCGGGACCGCGACACCGGAAGGCGCCGGACCGCGACGCCGGAGGTCGCCGGACCGCGACGTGGAGGGAACTTTCCCGCCGCGTCAGTCGTCCTCCCGCTTGTAGCCGCGCAGCAGGAGCCAGGCGGTCAGCGCACAGCCCAGGACCGTCACGACGAGGACGATCCGGAGCAGGTTTCCCGCCCCGTGCTGCGGGACGGCGGTGGCGGCGGCCTCGGTCAGCCAGGCGGCTGCGGGGTGGTGCTCCATGAGGGGACTCCTTCGGCTGTACTGCCCGTCCACGGTATCGCCGCCTAGGCTGGTCCCTGACCCGGGGGCACGGCGGGCACTCACGCACATGGGGGAAGACATGTCCGATGACGGCCACGAGCAGACCGGACGCGAGCGTGTGCCGGGCAGGCAGCGCAGGCGCTTCGCGGGAATCTCGTCGCGCGCCTACGAGCATCCGGCCGACCGCTCGGCCCTGGTGGCTCTGCGCAAGCTGAGCGGGTTCGACACCGTCTTCAAGGCGCTCAGCGGGCTGCTCCCGGAGCGCAGTCTGCGGCTGCTGTTCCTGTCCGACTCGGTGCGCGTCTCCGAACGGCAGTTCTCGCATCTGCACGACATGCTGCTGGACGCCTGCTACATCCTGGACCTGGAGAAGGTCCCGCCGATGTACGTCAACCAGGATCCGACGCCGAACGCGATGTGCATCGGGATGGACGAGCCGATCATCGTGGTCACCACGGGTCTGGTCGAGCTGCTCGACGAGGAGGAGATGCGGGCGGTCGTCGGGCACGAGGTGGGCCACGCGCTGTCCGGGCACGCGGTGTACCGCACGATCCTGCTGTTCCTCACGACCCTGGCGCTGAAGGTCGCCTGGATCCCGCTGGGCAATCTCGCGATCATGGCGCTGGTGGCGGCGCTGCGGGAGTGGTTCCGCAAGTCGGAGCTGTCCGCGGACCGGGCGGGTCTGCTGGTGGGCCAGGATCTGCGGGCCTCGATGCGGGGTCTGATGAAGATCGCGGGCGGCAACCACCTGCACGAGATGAACGTGGACGCGTTCCTGGAGCAGGCCGAGGAGTACGAGGCCGGCGGCGATCTGCGCGACTCGGTGCTGAAGATCCTCAACGTGCTGCCGCGCTCGCATCCGTTCACCACGGTCCGGGCCGCCGAGCTGAAGAAGTGGGCCGGGTCGCGGGACCACCAGCGGATCATGGACGGCCACTACCCGCGGCGCGACGAGGACAAGGACGCCAGGGTCGGCGACTCCTTCCGGGAGTCGGCGGCGAGCTACGCGAGCGATGTGAAGACCTCCAAGGACCCGCTGATGAAGCTGGTCACCGACATCGCGGGCGGCGCGGGCGACCTGGGCGGCCGGGTGCGCCGCGGATTCAACGGCTTCGCGAGCCCGGCTCCGCCGAAGGGATCCGCGACAGGCGGAGCGGGCGGAGCGGACACTCCCCCGCAGGACGAGGACTGAGCCCGGGACGCCCCAGTCACACCTTCGGCTGGGCCTGCGGGGCCAGGGTGCCGCAGAGGGCCGTCGCGCCGTCCGTCGCGTAGGGGTCGGTGCCGGCCGGGCCTCCCGCCCTGGCGGTCTGGCCGGACAGCAGGGGGCGGAGGTAGGCGGCCGAGTCGTCGGCGCAGGACAGGGGCCCCGCCTGCGCGTAGGCGGTGACCAGCCGGGTCTGGCCGATGCGCAGGTCGTCGCGGTCGAAGCGGAAGGTCACCGCGCGGCGCACGGTGAACAGGGAGACCTGGGCACCGGCGCCCGCACCCGCGGCGCGCAGCGCGTAGACGAAGGTGCTGTCGGAGGTGATGTCGAGGGTGCCGGCGTCGCTCTCGGCCGCCACCAGGGTGCCGAGGACACGGATCCTGTCGTCGGCGAGCGCCACCCGGGAGGGGTCGAACCGGACCATCCAGCCGGTGGGGGCGTGCCGGCCGTCCGCGGCCGGGTGCTCGAAGCTCCGGTCGAACTGGTCGAGCTGGTCGCCGTCGATGAGGGCGCGGGCGGGGCGGACCTGGCGGCCGGTGAGCACCTCGGGGTAGAGGGAGGAGTGCACGAGGTAGTTGCGGGCGATGAGCAGAGCTGTCCGGACGTCGCTCTCGGAGAAGTGCGCGGTGCTGCGGGTGGCCGGCATCGGGATGCCCTCGGCGCCGGTCTCGAAGTGGGCCGCGGGGCTGTGGGCGTAGAGGTACTCGGCGTCGGCGGCACCGGGCACCTTGCCCTGCGGGGCGAGCGGGATCATGGTCATCCGCAGGGGTTCGGCGGGCCGCCGGGTGGGCTGGGGGCCGTACGGGTGGCGGACGCCCATGTAGATCGCCGTGCCGAAGGCGACGGTGATGAGCAGGACGAGGATCAGCAGCTGCCGGCTGAGCCCGCGGCGCAGCGGCGGGCGGCGGCGGACGGCGGGCGCGTGGTCGCTCACGCGTTCGTGCGCAGAGGACTCCTGGAGCCGCGCAGCACGGACGAACGACTCGTCGAACACGACGGATCGGTACTCGTCCTCCGCACCTCCGGGGCCGCCCTCGGGTGTCCCCTCCGGTGGGTCTCCAGGCCCGCCCATACTTTCAGGGTAGGTCTCACGGGCCCCGGGTAAACGCGGTGCTCCACCCCAACTTCTGACAGGTGCTCACCAAGTTCGCGCGGGGGCGCTCAGGGGGAGTGCGGAACCGTGGAGACGGCCGGCCGGGAATGGCCGGCGGAGGCGGAGGGAGCCGCCGCGCCGCCCTGTCCGAGGCCGGTGGAGGCGGGCGCCGGCACACGGTCGCGGGTACCGGTGGAGCCGCCCCGGTAGACCGCGGCGAAGGCCAGCGCGACCATGCCGATCCCCATCACGACGGCGAGCACCCAGGCCACGGGGCGGTGCCACCGGACCTGCCTGCCGTAGGACCCGGAAGCGCCGTCGTGGTCGCCGAGGGCGTAGGGGTCGTCCCAGTCGTCGTCGCGGTCGTGGCCGGCGCCGTCCGGGCCGTATCCGTCGTCGTAGCGCTCGCCCCGGGCGTGGGCGCGGCGGGCTTCGGCCTCGGAGGCCTCCGCCCGGGCCTCTGCGGCGGCGAGCAGGCGTTCGACGGCGGTCGGCTCGTGCACCACGGCCGCTCGCACGAAGGCCTCGTCGAAGACCACGGAGGCGAACGCATCGTCCGGCACCCCGTGGTCGTGGTCGTCGTCGGGCTCCCAGCCGTCAGGGAACGGCGTGCCCCCCGCGTCCTCCGGCACGGATCCAGAGTAGACCTGGGGGGTCAATTTGGGCAGACGGTACGGAAATTCGTCCGGCCGCGAGGGCGTCTTCCGGCCGGGCGGTCCGTTGGGCCGTCCGGGTGAACCCCGTGGGCGGACCTCAGGGGCGCACGTGCCCGTCGCCGGTGACGATGTACTTCGTGCTGGTCAGCTCCGGCAGGCCCATCGGGCCGCGGGCGTGCAGCTTCTGGGTGGAGATGCCGATCTCGGCGCCGAAGCCGAACTGGCCGCCGTCGGTGAAGCGGGTGGAGGCGTTCACGGCGACGGTGGTGGAGTCGACCAGCTGGGTGAACCGGCGGGCGGCCGCCTGCGAGGTGGTGACGATCGCCTCGGTGTGGCCGGAGGTCCACAGCCGGATGTGCTCGACGGCCTTGTCGAGGGAGTCGACGACGGCGGCGGCGATGTCGTACGAGAGGTACTCGGTCTCCCAGTCCTCGGGGGTCGCCTCGACCACGGTGGCCTTGGTGCCCTCGGCGTGGGCCAGGACCCGCGGGTCGGCGTGGACGGTGACGCCGGCCTCGGCCAGGGCGTCCAGGGCGCGGGGCAGGAACTCGGCGGCGACGTCCTGGTGGACCAGGAGGGTCTCGGCGGCGTTGCAGACGCTGACCCGCTGGGCCTTGGAGTTGATCAGGATCTCGATCGCCATGTCGATGTCGGTGTCGGCGTCGACGTAGACGTGGCAGTTGCCGGTGCCGGTCTCGATGACGGGGACGGTGGACTCGCTGACCACGGTCCGGATCAGGGAGGCGCCGCCGCGCGGGATGAGGACGTCGACGAGGCCGCGGGCGCGCATCAGCTCCCGCACGCTCTCCCGGCTCTCCCCCGGCACCAGCTGGACGGCGTCCGCGGGCAGCCCGGCGCCGCCGACGGCGTCCCGGACGACCCGGACGAGCGCGCTGTTGGAGGCGTAGGCGGAGGCGGAGCCGCGCAGCAGGACGGCGTTGCCGGACTTCAGGCAGAGGGCGGCGGCGTCGACGGTGACGTTGGGGCGGGCCTCGTAGATGATGCCGACGACGCCGAGCGGGACGCGGACCTGGCGCAGGTCGATGCCGTTGGGCAGGGTGGAGCCGCGGACGACCTCGCCGACGGGGTCGGGCAGCTTGGCGACGTCGCGGACGTCGGAGGCGATGGCGCGGATCCGCTCGGGGGTGAGGGTGAGCCGGTCGACGATGGCCTCGCTGGTGCCGTTCTCGCGGGCTCTGGCCACGTCCTCGGCGTTGGCCTCGAGGATCTCGCCGGTGCGGACCTCCAGGGCGTCGGCGATGGCGAGCAGCACGTCGTCCTTCACCGCGCGCGGGAGCGGCGCGATGGTGGCCGCGGCGGCCTTGGCCCGGTAGGCGGCCTGGGTGACCGGGGACATGGAGTCGTACGGCGAGAGCGTGGTCATGGGGGAAGGGTAGTGCGCGGCCCCGGGGCCACCGGCGTCGTCCCACCCCACGAGACGCGCCGTGCCGCGCCGGTGGTCGGGCGGTTCCGCACGGGCCGGCCGGGGCGTCGTCAGAAGGGGTGAACGCCGACGGGGGTGGCGGGCGCCGGACCGTAGCCCTCGGCCAGGCGCTGGTGGTAGGTCTCGCGGTCGATGACCTCCAGGCCGACGATCTCCCAGGGCGGCAGTCCGGCGGTCTGCCGGTGCTCGCCCCACAGGCGCAGGGCGACGGCGGCCGCGTCGTGCAGGTCGCGAGCCTCTTCCCAATACCGGATCTCCGCGTGGTCGCCCGCGTATCTGCTGGTCAGCAGGAAGGGATGGTCGTGGGCGAGCTGCTCCAGGGCGCGCCGCAGGTCCTGCACGGGCACGTGGGCCCCGGAGACGCTGAGGGTGACGTGCCACAGGCGGGGCAGGTCCCTGGGCTCCTCGTAGGTGTCCCCGGCCGCGACGCTCGTCAGAGCACCACGGGACGCCGCCCCGGTACGGACTCGTCTCACGATGGCCTCCTTCACGCATGGCCCCTTGACGGAACGTGTCCCAGCAACAGTCCCCCGAGACAAAGTTGAGCAGGCCGCAGGGCTTCGCGTGGCGGTTTTACGGAACGTCCCCCACCGGGGGCGTTCCCTACGCCCCGTTTTCACCGGCGCCCGGCGGCGCGCGGGCGCCGCGGCGGCGTCGGCGCGCGCGGGACGGAGGCGGATCGCCCGCGCGGGACCGCGCCGGTCACACCCCGCTCACTGCCCGGTCACACGTGCAGCAGGACCAGGTCGTCCCGGTGCACGACCTCGCGCTCGTACGCGGGACCCAGCTCGCGTGCCAGCTCACGGGTCGAACGGCCGAGCAGCCGGGGGATCTCCCGGGCGTCGAAGTTGACGATCCCGCGGGCCACCGCGGTCCCGCGGGCGTCGCGCAGCTCGACCGGGTCCCCGGCGCTGAAGTCGCCGTCGACGGCGGCGATGCCGGCGGGCAGCAGGGAGGTGCGCCGCTCGGTGACGGCGCTGACGGCGCCGTCGTCCAGGGTGAGGGAGCCCTGCGGGGTGGAGGCGTGCTGGAGCCACAGCAGGCGGTCGGCGGAGCGCCTGCCGGTGGGGTGGAAGTAGGTGCCGGTGTCACCGCCGGAGAGGGCGTCGGCGGCGTGGACGGCACTGGTGAGCACCACGGGGATGCCGGCGGCGGCCGCGATCCGGGCGGCCTCGACCTTGGTGACCATGCCGCCGGTGCCGACGCCCGCCTTGCCCGCGCTGCCGATCTCGATGCCATCGAGGTCGGCGGGGCCGCGCACCTCCGCCATCCGGGAGGTGCCGGGCCTGCTCGGGTCGCCGTCGTAGAGGCCGTCGATGTCGGAGAGGAGGACGAGCAGGTCGGCGTGGACGAGGTGGGCGACGAGCGCGGCGAGGCGGTCGTTGTCGCCGAAGCGGATCTCGTCCGTGGCGACGGTGTCGTTCTCGTTGACGACCGGGAGGGCGCCCATCGCGAGGAGCTTGTCGAGGGTGCGGGAGGCGTTGCGGTGGTGGGCGCGGCGGCTCATGTCGTCGCTGGTGAGCAGGACCTGGCCGACGCGGACGCCGTAGCGGGCGAAGGAGGCCGTGTAGCGGGCGACGAGGAGGCCCTGGCCGACGCTGGCCGCGGCCTGCTGGCGGGCGAGATCCTTCGGCCGGCGGCGCAGTCCGAGCGGGGCGAGGCCGGCGGCGATGGCGCCGGAGGAGACGAGGACGACCTCCCGCTCGCCGCCGCTGCGGCTCTTCGCGAGGACGTCGACCAGCGCGTCGACGCGGTCCGCGTCGAGGCCGCCCGCGGCGGTGGTCAGCGACGAGGAGCCGACCTTGACGACGATCCTGCGGGCCTCGCCCACGGCCTGCCTTGCCCCTGCCACCTTGCCTGGTGTCCCCTCGCGCGTGTCCGGCTTCCTGCGCGGCAATCTACGCGAACCGGTGCGGACGCCGTACGGCGGTCCACTCCCCGGACAGGCGTTGAGTGATCATTTGCTCACGGTTCGCATACGGCAAAAAGGTTGCACTGGTTGCGCATAGAAATTAAAACCACTTCAAACATAAGTTGAAGGTTGTGTCATCTCATGCCTCCGCCACGAAGCGCGTTCTTCTCAGATCCGGCAAAAGCCCCTTCGACGTGCTCTCGGTGGAGGATGCCCTCCACCGCGACGTGATCGCCACCAACTCGGGCAACCTGATCTTCAGCGACGCCGCACACAAGATCCTCCAGACTCCGGACACCGAGGTCTTCTCGAACGGCATCGGCACCGATGTGACCGCCGCCGCCCGGATCAACGAGGAGTACGACGCCTTCGTCGTACCGCTGGCCAACGCGTTCCGGCCGTCCTTCGAGGGCCGGCTGAAGCGCATGACGCGGCTGATCCGCAAGCTCCGGATCCCGGTGGTGGTCCTCGGCGTCGGCGCGCAGACCGGCGTGGGCTACGACCCGGCGCGGCTGAAGCCGATGGAGGAGTCGGTGCGCGACTTCTGCTCGGCGGTGCTGGAGCGCAGCGCCTCGATCGGCGTGCGGGGCGAGTTCACCGAGCGGTACCTGCGCGACATGGGCTTCAGCGACGTGGAGGTCATCGGCTGCCCGTCGATGTTCCTGTACGGCCGCCGGCTCGACGTGCGCAAGAGGCGGCCCGAGCTGACCGCCGGGTCACGGATCGCGGTGAACGGCTCGCACGACGCGGTGCGGGCGAACGGCCTCGGCAGGATCCTCGCGCACGCGCACGAGAACTACCCGAACCTGCGCTTCATCGGCCAGAACATCAGCGACGCGCGGCAGCTGCACTGGCGGGACCTGAGCGACCCGAACGCCAGGGTGACCGCGATGCCGACGCACCCGGACCACCCGATGTACCGGGAGGACAAGGTCCGCGTGTACGTCGATCCGGTCACCTGGATCGACGAGCTGCGCCCCTTCGACTTCTCCTTCGGCTCCCGCATCCACGGCAACATCGCGGCGCTCCTCGCGGGGACGCCGGCGACCGTGCTGTGCGGCGACTCGCGCACGCTGGAGCTGTGCCGCTACTTCGAGATCCCGTACCAGCTGCTGGAGAAGGCCGCCAAGGACCCGGCGTCCGCCGACCCGGCGCGGCTGTACGAGCAGGCGGACTTCAGCGGGCTGACGGGCAACCACGCCGAGCGCTTCGACCGGTTCGCCGCCTTCCTGGACAGGAACGGGCTGCGGAACACCTTCACGCACGGCGACAGCGGCGCGGCCTTCGACGCGCGGATGCGGTCGCTCTCGTTCCCGTCGGCCGTGCGCCCCTGGAACGACGCCGATCTCTCCTCGCTCAGCAGCCGGTTCGGCTGGCTGCACACCCGCGTCGGTGAACTGACCAAGGAGAACGTCCAGTTGCAGCGGGATCTGGCCCGGTCCAGGAAGACCGTGGTCGCGGCGCCCGCCGCCCCGTCCGTCTACCGCCGCGCCCGCCGGGTCGTGGGCCGGGCCCTGCACTCCGGACGGAAGTGACCGCCGCCCGCGCACAGTGACCATCCCCCGAGGGAGGATCCGAGAGGACCCTCCCTCACCGGGCCGGGGCCCCAGGGCCACCGCTCACCGGTCCGGACCGTCAGGCCGTCGCCGCTCCGAAGCCGCCCAGAGGAAGCATCCGCCGGATCTTCCGCAGTGCGCGGCGCCGGTAGGAGTTGGCGGCGGCCTCGCGGTATCCCGGGAAGACCCGGGCCTCGCGGGCCTCGGCGCGGTAGATCTCGTCGGGGATGCCGGCCGCCTTGGAGCGGAAGTGCGGGTAGACGAGGTAGACGTGGGTGCCGCGCTTCTCCAGGATCGCGGGCGCCTGCTTCTTCGCCTTGACGAACTTCACGACGTCCAGGAGGAGATCGGGGCGCTGCATGGCCACCAGGTGCAGCCGCAGCCGCTCGTTGACCTTCAGGCTGCGGGCCACACCGGGGTTCCAGTACTCCTTCAGCAGCGGAGCGGCCAGCTCGAACTTGTGCCGGCGCACCTCTTCGCTGTCGGTGAGGAACTTGGGCCCGAACTGCGGAAGCAGGGTGATCAGGAAGGGCCGGACCATGAGGAGGTCCCGCTTGGCGCCGGCCGGGACCATGTCGGAGATGAGCTTCATCAGGGCCCGGGCGGAGTCGAACCGCAGCGTGTAGCTGCCGCTCTTGGTCACGTGCTTGCCGTCGTCGCGGCCGACCAGGTAGTAGCAGGTGTGGTCGGCGACCACGGAGACGCCGTCCGCGCGCAGGTACGCCTCCAGCGTGAACAGCGCGTCCTCACCGGTGAACAGCGACTCGTCGAACCGCATGCCGTGCTTCTCCAGCAGCGCGCGGCGGAACAGCTTCTGCGCGCTGAGCGTGAACTTGATGTTGGAGGAGAAGACGTCGGTACGGGGCAGGGTCTTGCCCCACATCGACTTCGGCGCGGTCCTGTTGACGCCCTCGACGCGGCCGAGGACGACGTCGGTGCCGTTCTCGTCGGCCATGGCGACCATGCGCTCCAGGGCCTCGGGGCCGAGCCGGTCGTCGGCGTCGAGGAAGAAGACGTAACGGCCGGTCGCCTTGCCGATGCCGACGTTGCGCGGACCGCTGGGGCCGCCGGAGTTCTTCTGGCGGACCACGGTGACCGTCATGGGGGCGCGGGCCGCGAACTCCTCCAGGTACTCCCCGGTGCCGTCGGTCGAACCGTCGTCGACGGCGATGAGCTCCACGCGTGCCGGATCCATGGTCTGCGCCTCGACGGACGCCAGGCACTCCACCAGGTACGGCATCGCTTCGTACGCCCCGATGATGACACTCACATCAGGCTGCGCCACGACGGTCACGTTTACCCCTTGTCAACAGAACAATTCCCGCGTATCGACTCAATAGCAAGGTGTTAGACGGGCACACCGGGCAAGAGGTTGCTCTGTGGCGAGCACGACGTGACGCACCTCACGTGAAGATGCGGAGGACGCGGGACGCGGCGGGACACAGCCGACATTACGCCGGGCCGGTAAGAGCCGCCCGACGGCCGCACGCGACACGGGTAAGAGCGCCGGGTGAGAAACCTGAACGCGCCCCGGTGCCGGGCGACGGCGCGCGGAGGAGAGCGGCGCACGCGAGGACCGCGCACGGAGGGGACCACCCACGGAGCGGACCCCGCACGGGAAAAGGGCCGGCCCCCGGGATGCTCCCGGGGGCCGGCCCTTGTCGGCGAGGGCGGTCAGACCGCGCTCACGCCGTCCGTCTCACCCGCGGACGCCCCGCGCTGGCCGGGCAGCACGCCGGTCAGCTCGGCCGTCCCGTCCTCGGCACCCGCACGGGCCTCCTGGCCGACGTTGCGGGCCTCGGACTTCAGGGCCAGGTCGGCGACCGCGGTGTTGAACTGGTCGATCGACTTCGGCTCGTCCGGGCCGAGCAGGTAGCGCTTGAGCTCCTTGCGGTCCTCGGCCAGCGGGTCCCCGGCCGGGTCGCGCACGGCGTCCAGCAGGTCGCCCAGTCCGGCCGCCGTGTTGGTCAGGATCGTCGCGGCGCGCACGGCCGTGTTCTGCCGCTTGAACTCCTCGGCGCCCAGCTCGGCGGAGTCCGTGACCGCGTACGGCTTGCCGCTCGCGATGAAGTCGGAGACCACGGAGGAGATGTCGGAGACCATCGCGTCGGAGACGTTGAAGCAGTCGTACAGGCGCGGCTCGGCACCCGTGATGACGCGGTGCTCGTACGCGGGGGCGGAGCGCCAGTAGGCATCGTTCCACGCGGTGCGCAGCCGGGCGATCTCCTCGTGCCGCGCGACGTCGGCGACGCCGTCGCGGGTGGCCTCGGCCTCGTCGCCCTTCTCGCCGCCGGCCCCGGCCAGCTCGGTCAGCCGTGCCTCGATACGGGCCAGCTCGGTCCTGGCCTGCTCCAGGGCGGCCGCGTCGCCGGTGAAGGCGGAGTCGGCCGCGCGGGCGGCGGCGGCCTTCTCGATCAGGGCGGTGATCCGCGCGTGCGCGGCGCCGGCCGCCTTGCTGACGGTGCCGGTGAAGGGGTGCGGCTTGTACAGGACGCGGACCGGCGGGTCGGCCTTCACGAGCTTCTTCACGATGTTCTCGCCGGCGAGCACGATCGAGGTGTTGCCGGGGTTGCCGTCCCAGCCCTCCCAGGTGGGGGCGTACAGGACGGTCGGGATGCGCCCCGCGGGCACGCCCTGCCAGGTCAGGATGGGGGCCAGCTGCGGACGGCCGACCTCCACGATGTCCTCGTCGCGCACGCCGACGTCGGCGATGGCGTAGCGGTCGCGGCCGGCACGGCCCGCGGTCCACACCTCGTCGTAGGCCTTGCTGTACGGGTTGACGCTGGCGAGCTTGTCGCTGTCGCCGTGGCCGATGAAGACGTGCTTCATGGTGGGCACGCGCAGCATGTGGATGTTCTTGCCGACGTTCGCGGCGTACAGGGCCACCCGCACGGTCGACAGGTCCAGGTTCATCAGGTGCACCCCTCCGGGCACGCAGATGACGGGGACCGTGGTGGGCGCGAGGTTGTTCAGGATGACGCGCTCACGCAGGATGATCAGCGGCCGGCTGTCCAGCTGCTCCATCGTCTCCAGCCACATGTTGACCTGGTACGCGGAGTCCTTGGAGCCGGAGAAGTACAGCACCGTCTCCGGCTTGTAAGCGGCCAGCCAGTCGTCCATGGCGGCGAGCACGTCGTCGGCCTTGGGCGGGGTCTTGCGGCCGCGCACGTACGGCATCAGCACCAGCACGTACAGGCTGCCGAGGCCGACGGTGAGGGCGATGCCCGCGAAGCCCGCGACGGAGGAGTCCGTCAGGGCGGCGGCCAGCAGGCCCACGACGGCGAAGAGGTCCAGGTGGAGCATCTTCTCCGCGGAGCGGTGGAGCAGCCGCTGCGGCGGGGCGTCCGGGATGCGGATCCGGGACTTCAGGTCGATGTTGCGCGTGGCGACCGGCATCCGGCGGCGGTTGCGGATGAGCGTGATCAGCGCACCGTGCGGGGCCTGGAGGCCGTAGAAGGCGATGAAGCAGGCGATCGCGCCGTAGAAGACCAGGTTGTCCGAGAGGGACATCCGGGCCAGCAGCAGGATCAGCAGCAGCTGCCTGATCAGGAAGCGGATCGACAGGCCGGCCCTGACCTTGCTGAGGCGGTTGACCAGGTAGCTGCCCTTGCGGTGCAGATAGTGGTCCGCCAGGTACGTCACGGCGGCCACGGCCGCGAAGGCGTACGCGCTCGGGATGAGCGCGGCCAGCATGAGGCAGGGGAAGCCCAGCATCACGAAGGCCGCCGCGGCCAGCTCGGCCGCGCTGCCCACCCGGGCCACGCGAATAGCGGTGGATATCACGGAGAAACCTGCTCTGGGAGGGGGAGTGCCGGTTTTGTTCGGTAATACCGCGGGACGGCGGTAATTCGCGAGGTGTACGGACTCAGGCCTCTGCGAACGCCCGGTGAATGAGCGACCACAGAGGCCTGAATTCCGAAATCTAATGAGGCGTAATTATTACACGCCGTCCTGACGGTCCAGCACCGAGGCCAGCGCCTGCTCGAAGCCGGAGGCCTGCGCGGCGCCCTTCGTCGGGTCCTGCTGGCGGACGTCGATGACGTGACCGGTCAGCTCGGACAGCAGCACGTCGAGCGAGGTGCGCGCGACGGCCTCGGAGGAGAGCAGCGAACCCGAGGGCTCCTGGCCGAAGGCCTTGGTGCGCATCGGGGTGGCGGTGCGCTCGGGGTTGATGCAGTTGACGCGGATGCCGTCGCCGGCCCACTCGTCCGACAGCGCCTGGGTGAGGTTCACCATGGCGGCCTTGGTGGAGGAGTAGAGGCTGTACTCGGCACGGCCGCGGGTGTAGCTGCTGGAGGTGTAGAGCAGCAGCTGGCCCTTGGTCTCGGACAGGTACTTGTAGGAGGAGCGGGCGATCTGCACCGGCGCCAGGTAGTTGACCTTCAGCGCCTCCTCGATGGTGGCGTTGTCGGTCTCGGCGAGGCGGCCTATGCGCAGCACGCCCGCGGTGTTGACGACGTAGTCGATCCGGCCGGTCTCCGCGTACGCCTTGGACAGCGCGTCGTCGACCTCCTCCGGGTTCTCCACGTGGGTGCCGGTGGTGGAGCGGCCCAGCGCGTAGACGTTCGCGCCGTAGGACCCGGCGAGTGCGGCGATGTCCTGGCCGATGCCGTAGGAGCCGCCGAAGATCACGACGGTCTTGCCGGTGAGGAGCTCGCGGTAGGCCGCCTCGCCGTTCTGCTCCGGGGCCGCGGTGGAGGCGAGCTGGAACAGCTTGTCGGCGATGAAGACGTCGACCGGCTGGGTGACCTTCATGTTGTACTCGTCGCCCGCGACGACGTGGATCGGCACGTCCGGCAGGTACTTGAGCACGACGGAACAGTCGTCCGTGGCCTGGAAGTTGGGGTCACCGGCGGCGACCTCGTAGGCGCGGCGGATCGTGGACAGCTTGAAGGCCTGCGGGGTCTGGCCGCGGCGCAGGCGGGAGCGGTCCGGGATCTCGGTGATGAACTCGCCGTCCTCGCCGTGCGTGCGCGTGACGATGATGGTGTCCGCGGACGGGATGGCCACGTCGACGGCCTGGAAGCGCCCGAGGGCGGTCACGCAGTCGTCGATGACGCGCTCGGAGAGCAGCGGGCGCACGGCGTCGTGGAAGAGGACGTTGAGGTCCTCGCCCTCGGCCAGGCCCTCGCCGAGCGCGGAGATGGCGCGCTCGGTGGTCTCGTTCCGGGTCGAGCCGCCCTCGATGATCTTCTTGACCTTCCGGAACCCGGCCTTGGCGACGATCTTCTCGACGTCGCCGACGTAACCCGGCGTCATCAGCACGATGATGTCGTCGATCGAGTCGGCCTGCTCGAAGGTGGTCAGGGTGTGCTCGATGACTGCCTTGCCGGCGATCTTCAGCAGCTGCTTGGGGATCGACAGACCCACCCGCTGACCGGTGCCACCGGCCAGGACGACAGCGGTGGTACGGGGCTTGGCTATGTGCTGGGACACAGAGGACCTACCTTGGGGCGACAGGGAACCGTGAAATGGTCCCACTTCGGGTTACCGCAGTGCAAGGTGAGTGACGTCCCATGCATATGTGCGCGCAACCTGTCATTCACCTGGCACTCCCGGTGATTGGTCGCGGGTCGTGTGAACGCCCGTGGAATTGCTGTGAGTAAGTCCACAGGTGCCCCGGCACACCCCCGCGACACCCCGCCGCGCCGCGCGCGCGGGCGCTGCCGCACCCCGGTCCGCCCCGTGCGTGACGCCACGTCGCACGCGCCCCGCCACCCCCACGACACCTCGGCCCGCCGGCTTCGCCGCACGCGGGGACAGACGTCCGCGCGGGGCCGCCCCCGGCACCGGACCGCCGCCCGCGCGGAGCGACTCCCCTCACGCGCCGCGGCGCCTGCCGCACGCGTTCTTCATAAAAGGCACCGCACGGCCGCGACCGGACCGGAAACAGGCACGGCCGTTCCGGCTATTGCCGCGGAATTGCACATCACGATTCCGCTGCATTTCGGTTTCGGCCCGGGCCGGAGAGCGATTCGGCGCACCCGACGGCACGGCGCGATCGGAAAACGGACGGAACGGAGCCCGGGGCCATTTCCGCCCCGGGCTCCGCACGGTGGGAATTCCGCGTCATACGACCCGTACGCCGGGATCGTCCGCATCCACCCGCAGGGTCGCCAGCGTGCTCGCGGTCGCCTGCGGGCTGAGGACCGTGTCGACGACGCGGACCCGCGCGTCGATGCCGTCGCGGCGGATGTCGAACAGGTGGTAGCCGCGGTGGGCGTCGATCACCTTCCAGTGCGGGTTGTCCGCCATCAGCGGGTCCCACTGGGCGTGGAAGGCGGCCTGGTCCTGGTCGCCGCTGCTGGAGATGGAGGTGCCGACGAACTCGGCGCCGACGACGTCGGAGTCCGGGTCGGCGAAGTCCTTCTTGAGGTCGCTGATCATCGTCAGGTGCCGGTCGCCGCTGAGCACGACCGGGTTGCGGACGCCGGCGAACTCCTCCAGCAGCGCGTTGCGCTCCCGCTGGTAGCCGTCCCAGGCGTCGTAGTACCAGAGCTTGCCCTCGCCGAGCTGGAGGTCGGTCTCGGCCATCATGATCTGCGAGGCGATCAGGTTCCAGCGGGCCGGCGAGTCGTGCAGGCCGTCCAGCAGCCACGCCTTCTGCTCGGCTCCGAGCATGGTCATCGCCGGGTCCTGCGCGCCGGCCTGGCCGGTGGCCTGGTCGCTGCGGAACTGCCGGGTGTCGAGCACGTTGAACCGGGCCAGCCGGCCGAAGTCCAGTCGGCGGTACATCTGGATGTGCGGCCCGTTCGGGATCGCGGTGGCCCGGACCGGCATGTGCTCGTAGTACGCCTGGAAGGCCGCGGTCAGCCGGGCCACGAACGCGTCGTGCGACTGCTTGTCGGGGTCCTGCGGCACCTCGCCGGCCCAGTCGTTGTCGACCTCGTGGTCGTCGAAGGTGACCACCCAGGGCACGCTCGCCTGGATCGCGGCGAGGTCGGGATCGGTGCGGTACTGGGCGTAACGGTTGCGGTACTGGACGAGGGTGACCGGCTCCCCCTTGCCCTCGTGCCGCCGTACGGCCGTCGAGGACGGCGCGGACTCGTAGATGTAGTCGCCGACGAAGAGGACGACGTCGGGTTCCTGGGCGAGCATGTCCGCGTACGGGGTGAAGTAGCCGTGCTGCCAGTTCTGGCAGGAGGCGAGGGCCACGCGCAGCGAGCCGCCCTTGCGGTGCGGGTGCGGGGCGGTCCGGGTGCGTCCGGTGGGCGAGAGCTGGCCCCCGGCCCGGAAGCGGTACCAGTACCGGCGGTCCGGACGCAGGCCCCGTACGTCCACGTGGACGCTGTGTCCGAGCTCGGGCCGGGCCTCGGCGGTGCCCCGGCGGACGGTTCTGCTGCACCGTTCGTCCTCGGCGATCTCCCACTCGACGGAGAACACCTCGTCGGGCATCCCGCCGCCGGCCAGCGGGTCCGGGGCGAGCCGCGTCCACAGCACGATGCCGTCGGGCAGCGGGTCGCCGGAGCCGACGCCGAGGCTGAACACGCCGTCCGGTAACGGGGTGTCCGCGGCGCGGGCGACGCCGGGAACCCAGAGCTGGGAGGAGGCGGCGGCACCGATGACGGCGGCGCCGGCGGTCAGAAAGCGGCGTCGATCGGGCGTAGTTGCTCCAGGCATTCGCGAACTCCCTCGCCGTATGGGCTTCTTCGGATCGCACACGGACTTCCGGGAAGCCTCCACGGCCGGTCGGCCAGCCCGTTGAACCGGAAGCTTCACGCGCATGACGACCAGGCGGACAACAGAGGACCCGTCACGGCACAGGAACCACATGACGCACGTGATCTCGCCACAACGGGTCGACAGGTCTGCTCAAGTGTCAGGAGGTGTTCACGGTAACGGGTGTTGAGCGGGTGAACGCCGAACCGTTCCGGCCATTCGCGCCGCTGTCCCAGGGGGCGCTCGCCCGGTCCCGGCGCGCTGCCGGTCTCCCGGCAGCACACTCCCCCTCCTCCGGGAGGGCGGAACGCGCCGCGGCCCGGAACGGAGATCCGTTCCGGGCCGCGGCGTCCGGGCTCACCGGGCGGGGGCGCGGGTCGCCCCGCGGGTCACCGCCCGCTTCCCCGGGGCCGGCGGGGCCCCGGGGTCCTGTCTCAGGCGAACGGGTCGAAGTCGTCGTACTCCCGCTGCGCCTCGTCCTTCTCGGCCTGCTTGTCGCGACGGCGCTGCGCGGCGGGGCGCGGCGCCTCCATGCGGTGGTCCTCGCCACGGCGGCCGAGCATCTCGGCGCCCGCCATCATGGTCGGCTCCCAGTCGAAGACGACCGCGTTGTCCTCGGGACCGATGGCGACGCCGTCGCCGGACCGGGCGCCCGCCTTCATCAGCTTCTCCTCGACACCGAGGCGGTTGAGGCGGTCGGCGAGGTAGCCGACGGCCTCGTCGTTGTTGAAGTCGGTCTGGCGCACCCAGCGCTCCGGCTTCTCGCCGCGCACCCGGTACAGCGGCTCGCCCTCGATGTCCTCGCGGGTGACCGTGAAGCCGGCCTCGTCCACGGCCTTCGGGCGGATGACGATCCGGGTCGCCTCCTCCTTCGGCTTGGCGGCGCGCGCCTGCGCGACCATCTCACCGACCGCGAACGTCAGCTCGCGCAGTCCGATGTGGGCCACGGCCGACACCTCGAAGACGCGGTAGCCGCGGGCCTCCAGGTCGGGGCGGACCATCTCGGCGAGGTCCTTGCCGTCCGGCACGTCGATCTTGTTCAGGACGACGATGCGGGGACGGTTGTCGAGGCCGCCGTACTGCCGCAGCTCCTCCTCGATGATGTCGAGGTCGGAGAGCGGGTCGCGGTCGGACTCCAGGGTCGCCGTGTCGAGGACGTGCACCAGCACGCTGCACCGCTCGACGTGGCGCAGGAACTCCAGGCCGAGGCCCTTGCCCTGGCTGGCGCCCGGGATCAGTCCCGGCACGTCGGCCATGGTGTACACGGTGGAGCCGGCCGTCACGACGCCGAGGTTGGGCACGAGCGTGGTGAACGGGTAGTCCGCGATCTTCGGCTTGGCGGCGCTGAGCACGGAGATCAGCGAGGACTTGCCCGCGCTCGGGTAGCCGACCAGGGCCACGTCGGCGACGGTCTTCAGCTCCAGGACGATGTCCTGGAGGTCGCCCGGCTCGCCGAGCAGCGCGAAACCGGGGGCCTTGCGGCGGGCGCTGGCCAGCGCCGCGTTGCCGAGGCCGCCGCGGCCGCCCTGGGCGGCGACGTAGGAGGTGCCGTGGCCGACCAGGTCGGCGAGCACGTTGCCGGCCTTGTCCAGCACGACCGTGCCGTCCGGGACGAACAGGATCAGGTCCTGGCCCTCCTTGCCGGAGCGGTGGCCGCCCTCGCCCGGCTTGCCGTTGGTGGCCTTGCGGTGCGGGGAGTGGTGGTAGTCGAGCAGCGTGGTGACCGACTGGTCGACGGTGAGGATCACATCGCCGCCACGGCCGCCGTTGCCGCCGTCGGGGCCGCCGAGCGGCTTGAACTTCTCACGGTGGACGGAGGCACAGCCGTGGCCCCCGTTACCCGCGGCGACGTGCAGATCGACGCGGTCCACGAAGGTGGTCATGGTTGGTGCCTCCTGGGGGGTACCCCCGGCCGACAGCTGGGGACGTACGGGTATTTCTTATGTCAACACGCGAAAGGCGGACCCGCCTTCCCGAACGGGAAGGTGAGGTCCGCCTCGCGAATCGTTCGGTCGAAGCCGTGAATCAGATGATTCAGGCGACCGGGACGATGTTCACGACCTTGCGGCCACGGTGGGTGCCGAACTCCACGGCACCGGGCAGCAGCGCGAACAGGGTGTCGTCGCCGCCACGGCCGACGCCGGCGCCCGGGTGGAAGTGGGTGCCACGCTGGCGGACCAGGATCTCACCAGCGCTGACGACCTGACCGCCGAAGCGCTTCACGCCGAGCCGCTGGGCATTGGAGTCGCGACCGTTCCGAGTGGACGATGCGCCCTTCTTGTGTGCCATCTGTTCTCAGTCCCTTACTTCGCAGCCGCGGGGATCTCAGTGACCTTGATCGCCGTGTACTGCTGGCGGTGGCCCTGACGACGGCGGTAGCCGGTCTTGTTCTTGTAGCGCAGAATGTCGATCTTCTGGCCCTTGTGGTGGTCCACGACCTCGGCCTGGACCTTGATGCCGGCCAGCACCCACGGGTCGCTGGTCACGGAGTCGCCGTCGACAACGAGCAGGGTCGAGAGCTCGACCGTGTCGCCAACCTGGGCGGTGGAAATCTTGTCAACCTCAACGATGTCGCCGACAGCAACCTTGTGCTGGCGACCACCGCTGCGCACGATGGCGTACACGCGGATCTCTCTTTCGCTCGAAAACAGACGGCACCCCCGCAGGCCAGCCGCCCGGGAAACATCACGGGCAACCTCTCCCGGCCCAACCAGCACCCGGGAGGAAAAGGTTTACGGGGATGTGGCGTGTCCAGTGACACGCCGACGGTCAAGGTTACGGGGCCGCGGCCGAAGGGGTCAAACCGGGCCGGGCCCCAGGGGTGTGCGGCCGGTCACGTCGACCGGCCGCACACCCCGCGAGGGCTTCGTCAGCCCTCGTCGGTGGCCGCGGAGACCGTGGTGGTCTTCTTCGCCGCCGACTTCTTGGCGGCCGTCTTGGCGGTCTTGGTGGCCGCCTTCTTGGCCGTCGTCTTCTTCGCGGCCGTCTTCTTGGCCGCGGTCTTGGTGGCCGCCTTCTTCGCCGGGGCCTTCTTCGCCGGAGCCTTCTTGGCCGCCTTGCGGGCGGTCTTCTTGGCCGGCGCGGCCTCCTCGGCCGTCTCCTCGGCGGCGGGCGCCTCGGCGGGAACCTCGGCGGTCGCCTCGGCGGCGGCCTCCTGGGCGGCCGACGGGACGACCACGACGGCCGCCTCCTCGGACGCGGTCGGCGCGGTGGCCTTGCGCACGGCACGGCGACGCGGGCGGGCCGGGGCCGCGCTCTCGGCGGGTGCCTCCTCGGCCGGAGCGGCCTCGGCAGGCGCCACCGGCGCCTCGGCGGCCGGGACGGCCTCGGTGACGGTCACCGCGGCCTCCTCGGCCCCCGCCGGGGAACCGGCGGGCGCGGACGCCTTCCGGGTGGCGCGGCGACGCGTACGGCCCTTCGGCGCGGCCTCCTCGGCCGCGGGCTCCTGAGCCGCGGCCGGCTCGGCGACGGCCGGCTCGGCCGGTGCCGGGGCGGGCTCCGCGACCGGCGCGGCGGCCTCGGCCTTCGGGGCGCGGGCGGCCTCGGCGGCCTCCGCGGCCTCGGCACGCTCGGCCCGCGCGGCGCGGCGGTTCTCCGCCCTCGGCGCACCGGCCGGAGCCGAGGCCCGGCGGCTCGCGCGGCGCCGCGTACGGCCACGGCCGGCCGCGGCCTCCGCCTCGGCGATGCTGCTGTACAGCTCCTCGTCCGGCACGAACTCGGGCGCGGGCAGCGCGACGGGCTCGGCGACCTCGGCGGAGACCTCGGCGACGGTCTCCGTCTCCGTCTCCGGCTCCGCCGCCTCGCCGGTCTCCACGGCCACGGCGGCCGCCTCGTGCTCGTGCACGTGGCCGTCTCCGCCGCGGGCGCGCTTCTTGCGCTTGCCGCCGCCACCGCCGCCGGGGGCGGTCGGCTGCTCCATGTGCACGATGACGCCGCGGCCGTTGCAGTGGACGCAGTTCTCGGAGAACGACTCCAGCAGACCCTGGCCGACCCGCTTGCGGGTCATCTGGACCAGGCCGAGCGAGGTGACCTCGGCCACCTGGTGCTTGGTCCGGTCACGGCCCAGGCACTCCAGCAGGCGGCGCAGCACCAGATCGCGGTTGGACTCCAGGACCATGTCGATGAAGTCGATGACGATGATGCCGCCGAGGTCGCGCAGCCGCAGCTGGCGCACGATCTCCTCGGCCGCCTCCAGGTTGTTCCTGGTGACCGTCTCCTCGAGGTTGCCGCCCTGGCCGGTGAACTTGCCGGTGTTGACGTCGACGACGACCATCGCCTCGGTCCGGTCGATCACCAGCGAACCGCCGCTGGGCAGCCAGACCTTGCGGTCCAGCGCCTTGGCGAGCTGCTCGTCGATCCGGTAGGTGGCGAAGACGTCGACCTCGGAGGTCCACCGCTGCAGCCGGTCCGCGAGGTCCGGGGCCACGTGGGAGACGTACCCGTGGATCGTCTCCCAGGCCTCGTCACCGCTGACGATGACCTTGGAGAAGTCCTCGTTGAAGATGTCGCGCACGACGCGGACGGTCATGTCCGGCTCGCCGTACAGCAGCGCCGGGGCGTTGCCCGTCTTGGCCTTCTTCTGGATCTCCTCCCACTGCGCCTGCAGACGCTCGACGTCGCGGCGCAGCTCGTCCTCGCTCGCGCCCTCGGCGGCGGTGCGCACGATGACGCCCGCGTCCTCGGGGACGATCTTCTTGAGGATGGTCTTCAGCCGGGCCCGCTCGGTGTCGGGCAGCTTGCGGCTGATGCCGGTCATCGAGCCCTCGGGGACGTACACGAGGTAACGGCCCGGCAGGGAGACCTGGCTGGTCAGGCGGGCGCCCTTGTGGCCGATCGGGTCCTTCGTCACCTGGACGAGGACCGACTGGCCCGACTTCAGGGCGGACTCGATGCGGCGCGGCCCGTTGGCCATGCCGAGCGCCTCGAAGTTGACCTCACCGGCGTACAGGACGGCGTTGCGGCCCTTGCCGATGTCGATGAAGGCGGCCTCCATCGACGGCAGCACGTTCTGGACCTTGCCCAGGTAGACGTTGCCGACGTACGAGGTCGACTGCTCCTTGTTGACGTAGTGCTCGACGAGCACGCCGTCCTCCAGGACGCCGATCTGCGTGCGCTCGCCGTGCTCGCGCACGACCATCACGCGCTCGACGGCCTCGCGGCGGGCGAGGAACTCCGCCTCGGTGATGATCGGGACGCGGCGGCGGCCCTGCTCACGGCCCTCGCGGCGGCGCTGCTTCTTGGCCTCCAGACGGGTCGAGCCCTTGATGGACTGCACCTCGTCGGACGGCTCGGTGGCCTTGCGGGGCTCGCGGACCTTGACGACCGTGCGCTCGGGGTCGTCGGAGGGCGCGTCGGAGTCGAGGCCGCTGTCACCGGCCCGGCGACGGCGGCGACGACGGCGGCGGCTGGAGCTGGAGCCACCGGACTCCTCGCCACGGGCGTCCTCGGCGTCCTCCTCCTCCTGCTCGGCGGTGTCCTCGGCGTCCTGCTCGGCCTGCTCGGCGGCGAAGTCGTCGCCGTCCGCGTCCAGGCCCTCGCCGTCGGCGGCGTCACCGCGGCGACGGCGGCGGCCGCCACGGCGGCGACGGCGGCGCGAGCCGGACTCCTCCGAGCCCTCGGCCTCGTCGCCCTCCTCGTCGTCGGCCTCGGCGGCCTCCTCCGGCTCCTCGGCCTCGGCGGCCTGCGGCTCCTCGACGGGGGCACCGCGGCGGCGACGGCGACGGCGGGCGCCGCTCTCGCCACGCTCCTCCTGGTACGCCGTCTCCTGGACGGTCCCGGCGGCCTCGGTCTCCTCGGCCTCCGAGGTCTCGTCGGTCTCGTCACTGTCGTCGGTCACGGCCGCGGCCTCGGCCGCGGCGCGCTCCGGGGTCTGGAAGCGCGGCTCGGTGAACACCGGCGCCTGGAACACGGCCACGGCGGGACGGCGGGTGCGGCGCTTCTTCTCGCCTTCGGCGGCCTCGGCGGGCGCGGCGGCCTCAGCGGGCGCGACGGGCTCGGCGGCGGGCTTCGTGGTGACGGCCGGCGCGGGCTCGGAGAAGCCGCCCGCGGCCTGGCGCACGACGCGGCGGCGACGGCGCGGCCCCGTGGCCTCGGCGGCCTCGGGCGCCTCGGCGGCGGGGGCCTCCGGTGCCTCGTCCGCGGCGGTACGCCGGGGGGTCTCGGCCTCGGCCTCCGGCGTCGCGGCGGTCTCGGGGGTGCCGGCGGGCGCGGAGACGCGGCGCGTGGCGCGGCGGCGGGCGCGGCGCGGCGCGCCGTCCTCGCCGGCCTCGGCCTCGGGGGCCTCGGCGGCCTTCGGGGTCTCGGCGGGCGCGGGGGTCTCGGAAGCGGCGACCTCGGCGGGGGCGGCGGTCTCGGCGACGGCCGGCGATCCGGCGGGCGCGGCGGCGCGGCGGGTCGCACGGCGGCGGGGCCGGCCGGTGGAGGCGGTCTCGGCCTCGGGCGCGGCGGCCGGAGCGGCCTCGGCCACGGCCGGGGTCTCGACGACGGCGGGGGCCTCGGCGGCGGGCGCGGTCCCGGTCGCCTCGGCGGCCTTCGGGGCACCGGCGGGCGCGGAGGCACGGCGGGTGGCGCGACGGCGCGGACGGGCGGGCGCGGCCTCGGCGGCCGGCTCGGCGGTCCCGGCATCGGCCTGCGCGGAGGGGGTCACCGGCTTCTCGGCCTGGGTCACGGCGGCCACCGCCTTCTGTTCGGTCTCGGTCTCGGTCTCGGTTCCGGCCGGGGAGCCAGCGGGCGCGGCGGCGCGGCGGGTCGCACGGCGGCGGGTACGGCCGGGTGCGGACTCGTCCGCGGACGCGGCGGCCCCGGAAGCGGCGTCGGCGGGCGCGGCGGCCTCGGACGCGGGGGTCTCGACGGCGGCGGGGGCCTGCGCGGCGGGGACGACCGTCTCGGCGGTCCCGTCGGACACGGGCGCTCCGGCCGGCGTGGAGGCACGGCGGGTGGCCCGGCGGCGCGGACGGCCGGCGGGGGCGGACTCCTCGGCGGCGGGCGCGGCCACGGCCTCGTCCTCGGCGGTCGCCTCGGCGACGTCGTCCGTCTGCGCGGCGGCCACGGCCGGGGTGGTGGCCTCGGCGCCCTGGGCGGCGCCCGGCGGGCCCGCCGGGCGTGAGGCGGCACGGCGACGCCTGCGCGGCGGCAGGGTGTCGCTGGGGCTGTTCGGTTCGGAACCCTCGTTGGGTTCGGTCGGCTCGAGCATGCGGGCGGTTCTCCCGTCAGGCTCCCGGGCGCCGCGCCTGGTCCGGCGCCGGTCTCTGGGGACCGATCACCGTTGACGTCCGCGGCCCGCGCGATGCGCGGTGGCCGCCGTCCGGGGCGCGGGCGCCGCACGGGAACTCTGTGTCCTGTCTCGCCGGTTCCGTACGCCTTGTCGGTACGGCCTGGCGAAAGTCTTCTGGTCGGTGCGCCGCCCGACCCAGGTGGCTCCCGAGTCGAGGGCTGCGCTACGACGTCCGTCCCTACGCGGGACCTCCCGGCGCCGTCGCGGCGGCAGCCGGTGTGGCCCTCAGGCCTCGGCTGCCTCGCGGTCGGGCGCGAGCGGGTCGGTCACCGTGCCGGTCTCTTCATCGAACAGCCCCTGCGCCAGCCTGGTCACCGCTGCGGGGACCGGCGGCGCCAGGTCGGCCACGGCGCGGAGACCGGACAGGACGTCGTCGGGTCGTACGGCAGGCGTCACGTGCCGAACAACCAGCCGCAGTATCGCACAGGGGCGGTCGGTCGGCCTATCAGCAGGCGAATCGTGCGTTTCCAGCCGCGCGACGGCCGGGCGGGCGTCGAAGGTGCGGACGCCGTTCTTGGTCATCCGCTGCACCTCGACGGTGGCGGCCTTGTCGAAGGCCTCGACCGCGCGGCGGAGCTCGTCCGGGTCGACGCCGTCCAGCCGCAGTTCCCAGACGGAGGCGGTGAGCCGGTCGGCGAGGCCCGAGGTGCGTGCCTCGACCGCGTCGACGATGTCGAGCCCGGCGGGCAGCGACTCGTCGAGCAGGGCGCGCAGGGTCTCGGGGTCGCGCGACCGGGTCAGCGCGA
This sequence comes from Streptomyces sp. NPDC090108, assembly GCF_044747185.1. NCBI lineage: Bacteria > Bacillati > Actinomycetota > Actinomycetes > Kitasatosporales > Streptomycetaceae > Streptomyces > Streptomyces sp. NPDC090108. Next base: position 33,668 of record NZ_JBIVDQ010000005.1, on the reverse strand, counting down.
TCTCCAGGTACTCCGCCTCGCTGCCGGTGCCGGTGGGCGCGGCGTTGGCGTACGACACCTTCGGGTGCGGCGTGAACCCCGCCGAGTACGCCATGGGTACCTCGGCGCGGCGCAGCGCACGCTCGAAAGCGCGCTGGAAGTCACGGTGGCTGGTGAACCGGAGGCGGCCGCGCTTGGTGTAGCGCAGTCGGATGCGCTGCACCGCGGGTGCGGGCGGCGGGCCTTCGGGCTGTCGCTTGCCCAGTGTCCTAGTCCTTCGTGAGTGCGGTCGTGCTGCTACCAAGAGTACGTGTCCCGGGGCGCTGAAGTTCCCGTCGGTCCGCGGCGGCGGGCTCCCGGGGACCGCCCAGCAGCATCCTGCGGAAGTCGGCGCGGGCCTCCCGGACGGTGTCTCGGGTGGACTCCAGCGCCTGACGCGCCGTACCGCGCGCGGAGCGCAGCGCCTGACGGACGGCACCGCGAGCGGAGTCCAGCGCCGGGCCGGCCACCCCCCGCACGGAGTGCAGTGCCCGCCGGACGGCCCGGCCGGCCCCGCGCGCGGCCTCGGCGACGGGCCGCAGGACGAGGTCGCGCAGGACGTGCCCGACCGGGGTGAGGACCGCCCTGTACACCCAGCGCAGCGGCTCCGCGACGGCCCGGCGGAGGACCCACCGCAGGAGGGTCCCGAGCGCGCGCCCGACGACGAGCGATATCCGCCCGGCGATCCGCCACGCGTGCCCGAGCGCGTCCGCGGTCTCCCGTACGACGACGGCGAGAACCCGGCCGAGCGGGACGAGGACCCGGCGCCACAGCGCGAGCGCGGGGAGCACGAACAGCACGCGCGCCGTCCAGTACAGGACCGCGCCGGTCCCGGCCGCCACGGCCGCGGCGAACCACGCCAGCCCGCGCCCGGCAGGAGCCAGGACCCGGCGCCACAGCGCCCGCGCGGGCAGCACGAACAGCACGCGCGCCGTCCAGTACAGGACCACGCCAGTCCCGGCCGCGACGGCCGCGGCGAACCACGCCAGCCCGCGCCCGGCGGGAGTCAGGACCCAGGTGTACAGCCGTCGCGCGGGCCACACCGCGGCGGCCCACAAGGCCGCGCCCACGGCGGCGAGCAGGGCGCCCGCGCCGGTCAGCAGCAGGACCACGCCCCGTCCCGCCGGGGCGAGCACGCGCGCGCGGAGCCACGCGAGACCGGCTCCGGCCCCTCGCACGCCCCGGACGAGAGCGTGCCCGAGCGGGGTGAGGACCGCCGTGTACAGCCACCGGACGGGTATGACGACGAGGACGTGTCCCAGCCACCGCAGAGCCCGGCCGGCCGGTACGAGGACGAAGCGCCACAGGGCCACCCACGGCAGCACGAGGACCGCCCGTCCGAGCCACAGCAGCGCACGCCCCGCGGGACGCAGCACGGCGTCCTTCAGCAGCCGGCCGGTGACGGTCAGCGCGTCCCACACCATCCGCACGGGCACCACCAGCACGAGCACGACGATCCGCACCGGGATCCGGATCGCCACGGCGAGGCACCCCTCGGGCCCCTGCTGCGGCGGCGGCTTGTGTGTGTCCATACCGGTGAGGACGCCTGCGGACACGTTCCGGATGCCTCGAAGGAGAAGGAGATCACCCTTTCGGCCCCGTCACGTCCGTGCTCCGGCGCCTCTGCGACCTCAACCGTCCCATCCGTCACACGGTCCGCGGACTCCCGGCCCCGCGCGTGCCGCCGGGGTCTTGTCACCGGGCCACGGCAGTCGTATTCAAGACAGTGACGGGCGCACGCTCACGCCATTGGGGGAGGACGAACCGATGCACTGGTACGTGGACGTACTGAAGAAGTACGCGGTGTTCGACGGCCGCGCACGCCGGCAGGAATTCTGGATGTTCACCCTGTTCAGCCTGATCATCAGCATCGTGCTGGCGATCGTCGACAACGCCATGAACTCGGTGGTGCTCGGCCTCGTCTACAGCCTGGCCGTCCTGCTGCCCTCCCTGGGCGTCACGGTCCGCCGGCTGCACGACACCGGCAAGTCCGGCTGGTTCGTCCTGCTCTGCCTGATCCCGCTGGTCGGCGGGATCATCCTCATCGTCTTCCTCGCCACCGAGGGCAAGCCGGAACAGAACCAGTACGGCGCCAACCCGAAGTACGCCCAAGCCGCCTGACGGAGAAACGGAAAGGCCCGCCGGACGGATCCGACGGGCCTTCACCTCTGGCTCGGCTCAGTGCGTGTGACCGCTCGCCGCCGGGGTCGGGGCCGCGTTCTTGACCGTCAGGGGCAGGAGCTTCTTGCCCGTCGGGCCGATCTGGATGTGGGTGTCCATCTGCGGGCAGACGCCGCAGTCGAAGCACGGGGTCCAGCGGCAGTCCTCGACCTCGGTCTCGTCGAGGGCGTCCTGCCAGTCCTCCCAGAGCCAGTCCTTGTCCAGGCCGGAGTCGAGGTGGTCCCAGGGCAGGACCTCCTCGTAGGTGCGCTCGCGGGTGGTGTACCAGTCGACGTCGACGCCGAAGGGGGCGAGCGCCTTGTCGGCGCAGGCCATCCAGCGGTCGTAGGAGAAGTGCTCGCGCCAGCCGTCGAAGCGGCCGCCGTCCTCGTAGACGGCGCGGATCACGGCGCCGGTGCGGCGGTCGCCGCGCGAGAGCAGGCCCTCGACGATGCCCGGCTTGCCGTCGTGGTACCGGAAACCGATCGAGCGGCCGTACTTCTTGTCGCCGCGGATCTTGTCGCGGAGCTTCTCCAGGCGGGCGTCCGTCTCCTCGGCGGAGAGCTGCGGGGCCCACTGGAAGGGGGTGTGCGGCTTGGGGACGAAGCCGCCGATCGAGACGGTGCAGCGGATGTCGCCCTGGCCGGAGACCTCGCGGCCCTTCTGGATCACGTTCATCGCCATGTCGGCGATCTGGAGGACGTCCTCGTCGGTCTCCGTGGGCAGGCCGCACATGAAGTACAGCTTCACCTGGCGCCAGCCGTTGCCGTAGGCCGTGGCGACCGTACGGATCAGGTCCTCCTCCGAGACCATCTTGTTGATGACCTTGCGCATGCGCTCGGAGCCGCCCTCGGGGGCGAAGGTGAGGCCGGAACGGCGGCCGTTGCGGGTCAGCTCGTTCGCCAGGTCGACGTTGAAGGCGTCGACGCGGGTGGAGGGCAGGGAGAGGCCGATCTTGTCCTCGGTGTAGCGGTCGGCCAGGCCCTTGGCGATCTCGCCGATCTCGCTGTGGTCAGCGGAGGACAGGGAGAGGAGGCCGACCTCCTCGAAGCCGGTCGCCTTCAGGCCCTTCTCGACCATGTCGCCGATGCCGGTGATGGAGCGCTCGCGCACCGGGCGGGTGATCATGCCGGCCTGGCAGAAGCGGCAGCCGCGGGTGCAGCCGCGGAAGATCTCGACCGACATGCGCTCGTGGACGGTCTCCGCGAGGGGGACCAGCGGCTGCTTGGGGTAGGGCCACTCGTCGAGGTCCATGACGGTGTGCTTGGACACGCGCCACGGCACACCGGACTTGTTCGGGACCACGCGGGCGATGCGGCCGTCGGGGAGGTACTCGACGTCGTAGAAGGCCGGGATGTAGACGTTGCCGGTCCTCGCGAGGCGGAAGAGGACCTCCTCGCGGCCGCCGGGGCGGCCCTCCGCCTTCCAGGCGCGGATGATCTCGGTCATGTCGAGCACGGCCTGCTCGCCGTCGCCGATGATCGCCGCGTCGATGAAGTCCGCGATCGGCTCGGGGTTGAAGGCCGCGTGGCCGCCCGCGAGGACGATCGGGTCGTCGATCGTGCGGTCCTTGGACTCCAGCGGGATGCCCGCCAGGTCCAGGGCAGTGAGCATGTTGGTGTAGCCCAGCTCCGTGGAGAAGGACAGGCCGAACACGTCGAAGGCCTTCACCGGGCGGTGGCTGTCGACCGTGAACTGCGGGACCTTGTGCTCGCGCATCAGGGCTTCGAGGTCCGGCCACACGCTGTACGTGCGTTCGGCGAGGACACCCTCCCGCTCGTTGAGCACCTCGTAGAGGATCATGACGCCCTGGTTGGGCAGTCCGACCTCGTAGGCGTCCGGGTACATGAGCGCCCAGCGCACATCGCTGGACTCCCACGGCTTGACCGTGGAGTTGAGCTCGCCGCCGACGTACTGGATCGGCTTCTGCACATGCGGGAGCAGGGCTTCGAGCTGTGGGAAGACCGACTCGACAGACATCGCGGATTACTTTCGTGAGCTGACAGGGGGGTGACCATCAAGCCTAACGCGCCCCGGGGACTCCTCCGTACGCTCGAACGGGGGTACCGGAGGCGATCTCCCGCCACATACCGGGCAGCTCCGCCTCGCTGTCCGCCGCCCGCCGCTCCTCGCGGCCGTACAGCAGCCCGTAGGTGAACGCGCTCTCCCCCGCCGCGTGCGCCACCGCGGCCAGCTCGCGCAGGGTGCGGCGGCCCATGACGCTGTCCTGATGGTCGCCGAGCAGGCTGGTGAGGGACTTCATCGACTTCGCGAGGTCCCGGGCGGGCGTGCCGAGGGCGGGGACGGTGGCCTCGGCGCCGTAGCGGGCGCGCTTGGCCTTCTTGCGGGCCTCGTGGAGCGCGAGGTCGCGGTCCTGGCCGGGCGGCAGGACGAGGGCGCCGGTGACCAGGCGGGAGACCTTCCCGAGGTCCCTCCGCACGGCGCGGGCGAGCACGCGGTCCGGTTTCCTGGCGGCCTTCGGGCGCAGGGGCGGCGCGGCGAGGAGCGCGTCGAGGGTGTCGAGGAGTGCGAGGTAGCGGGCGGAGTCGAGGACGGCGACGAGATGGCCGCGGGTGCTGTGGTGCCGGACGCCCGCCCAGGTGGTGAGGCGTTCGTGTACGGGGCCGAGCACCAGGTCGGAGGGGAGGCCGTCGAGGGCGTCGGTCAGCCGTTCGGCGAGCACCTCCTGGTCGCGGTCCAGGCCGAGTTCTCCGGCGAGCCATTTCAGCTCGGCGGCGGCCGGGCCGGTGACGGCGCGGTCGAGGACGGCGCCGAAGGTGCGGAAGGCCGAGCGCATGCGGCGGGTGGCCACCCTCATCCTGTGCACGGAGTCGGGGATGTCCCGGCGGACGGCGGGGTCGCAGGTGAGGATCATGTCGCGCTGTTCGCGCACGTAGGCGAGGACGTGGTCGCCCGCGGTGACGGGTGCGGCGCGGCCGCCGCGCCGGGGGCCGGGTCCGCCGGTCTCCTCCATGGCCCGGGCGACTTTGGACGGCGACTTCGACGGACGCACGCCGGCCTCGCGCAGCCGCTTCTCCACCTCGTCGAGGAAGGCGGGGTCGCCGTCGTCCGCCAGTTCGACCTCGATCTCGGTCCACCGGGCGGTGCCGCCGTCGCGGTTGAGCCGCTCGGCCGTGACCTCGTCGACGCTCGCCTCGGCCAGCAGCGCGCCGTCGGCGCCGATGAGGTGGCTCACGTCGCGGGCGGAGACGAGCCGGACGACGGGGACGAGCGCGGCGCCGCGGACGCGGGCGCGGACCAGTGCGGCGATCTCGTCGGGGACGGCGTCCGAGAGCGGCGCGCGGATCTCGTCGCGGACCCCGGGGGCGACCGGGAACTTCAGGTGCCAGCCGGCGTCGGATCCCCCGGTGCGGCGGCGCAGGGTGAGGGAGGCGGCGGCCAGCCGTTCGTCGGCGGTGTCGTAGTAGGTGGCGTCGAGTTCGACCAGTCCCTCGTCGCGGACGGCCGCCACGCCGGGGACGCCGGTCAGATCGGGGAGTCCGCCGGCGCCGGCCTCGTACTTGCGCTCGATCTCACGCTTGGTGTCCGCCATGTACCGAATCTAGTGCCGGAGGGGACCTGCGGGGCAACGGTTTTCCGGGTGGACGGCCGGGGCGTGCCCGCCGTCCACCCGGACCGGGACCTCAGGCCGACATCGGGCGCTGTGCCTTGATGGACTGCAGGAGTCCCACCGCGACCCATACGGCGAACATCGACGATCCTCCGTACGACACGAACGGCAGGGGCAGACCGGTGACCGGCATGATGCCGAGGGTCATGCCGATGTTCTCGAACGCCTGGAAGGCGAACCAGGCGACGATCCCGGCGGCGACGATCGTGCCGTACAGCTCGGTCGAGTCGCGGGCGATACGGCAGGCGCGCCACAGGACGACGCCGAGGAGGAGGATTATCAGGCCCGCGCCGAGGAAGCCGAGCTCCTCCCCCGCCACCGTGAAGACGAAGTCCGTCTGCTGTTCGGGGACGAACTGGCCGGTGGTCTGCGAACCGTGGAACAGGCCGGCGCCGGTCAGGCCGCCGGAACCGATGGCGATGCGGGCCTGGTTGGTGTTGTAGCCGACGCCCGCCGGGTCGAGGTCGGGGTTGGCGAAGGCCGCGAAGCGGTTGATCTGGTACTCGTCCAGGATGTGCAGCTGCCAGACGGCGATCGCGCCGAGGGCGCCCGCGGACAGCAGGCCGAAGACCCAGCGGTTGGAGGAGCCGGAGGCGAGCAGCACGCCCAGGATGATGACGACCATGACCATGACCGAGCCGAGGTCGGGCATGAGCAGCACGATCGCGATCGGTACGGCCGCCAGGCCGAGCGACTGCAGGACCGTGCGGTGGTCGGGGTACTTCTTGTCGCCGGCGTCCACCCGCGCCGAGAGCAGCATCGCCATGCCCAGGATGATCGTGATCTTCACGAACTCGGAGGGCTGGAGCGAGAAGCCGCCGCCGAGCACGATCCAGGAGTGGGCGCCGTTGACGGTGGAGCCGAGCGGGGTGAGCACGGCGAGGATGCCGAAGACCGACAGGCCGTAGAGGAGCGGCACGACGTTGCGCAGGGCGCGGTGGCCGATCCAGACGGTGCCGGTCATCAGGGCGAGCCCGATGCCGGTGTTCATGAGGTGGCGGAGCAGGAAGTAGTACGGGTCGCCCTGGTTGATCTCGGTGCGGTTGCGGGTCGCCGAGAACACCAGCAGCGAGCCGATCAGCGACAGCGCGACGGCCGCCAGCAGCATCGGCCAGTCGAGCCGGCGGGCCAGCGAGTCGCGGGCGAAGATCCTGGTCCAGCCGGCCCGCGCGGGGCCGTACCCGGAGACGGAGAAGCTGTTGCCGGTCATGTGCGCGTCCTCCGGCTTCCCCGCCTGTGGGGCCTTCTGCGGGTGTTGCTGTTGCTGGTCGGGGACGGCGAGGTGGCCGGCTGCTGGTCCTCCCCGTTGGTGGTGTTGGTCTTCTGCGAGGCCTCGACGTCCTTGGCCGGGTCGCCGGCGATCTTCGGGGCGGCGATGGTGCCGTCCGTGCGGACCTTCGGCAGGCCCTTCTGCGGCTCGGGGAGCAGCGCCTTCTTGTTGTCGATGGAGCCGTCGCCCTGGACGCCGTAGAGCGCGCTGTAGATGTTGCGCACGGCCTCACCGGAGGCTCCGGAACCCGTACCGGCCTGGGCGATCGTCATGATCACCGTGTAGTCCTTGGAGTAGGTGGCCAGCCATGAGGTCGTCTGCTTGCCGTAGACCTCGGCGGTACCGGTCTTGGCGTGCAGCGGGATCTTGTTCTGCGGCCAGCCGCCGAACTTCCACGCGGCGGTACCGCGGGTGATGACGCCCGCGAAGGCGTCGTTCATGCCCTTGAGGGTGGCCTTGCTGACCGGCAGCCTGCCGTTCTTCGTGGGCTTGATCGGCGTGACGGTCTTGCCGTCGGCGCTGACGATCGCCTTGCCGATGGTCGGCTGGTACAGGGTGCCGCCGTTGGAGACGGCGCCGTAGATCCTGGCCTCCTGGATCGGCGTGACGAGGGTGTCGCCCTGGCCGATGGAGTAGTTGATCGAGTCGCCCTCGCGCATCTTGTTGCCTTCGAGGCAGTTCTCGTACGCGATCTTCTCGACGTAGGAGCCGTCCTTCTTGCCGGACTTGCACCAGGCGTCCTTGTTCGCCTTCCAGTAGTCCAGCTTCCACTGGCGGTCGGGGACGCGGCCGGTGACCTCGTTGGGCAGGTCGACGCCGGTCTCCTTGCCGAGGCCGAACTGGTGGGCGGTCTTGTAGAACCAGTCCTTGGGCTGCCCCTTCTTGGGGTTGATGCCGCCGTCCTTCTTCCACTCGCGGTCCGCGAGACCGTAGAAGACGGTGTCGCAGGAGACCTCCAGGGCGCGGCCGAGGGAGATGGGACCGAAGCTCTCACCCTCGAAGTTCTTGAAGACCTGGCCGCCGACGGAGTAGGAGCTGGTGCAGGGGTAGCCGCCGTTCCACTCGTAGCCCGCCTGGACCGCGGCGGCCGTGGAGACCACCTTGAACGTCGAACCGGGCGCCGCCTGACCCTGTATGGCCCTGTTGAGCAGCGGGTAGTCGGAGTTCTTGCCGGTGAGGTTCTTGTAGTCCTTGGCGGAGATGCCGCCGACCCAGACGTTCGGGTCGTAGGTGGGGGCCGAGGCCATGGCGACGATGCGGCCGGTCTTGGCCTCCATCACCACGACGGCGCCGGAGTCGGCCTTGTAGTTCTCGCCGGTGATCTTGTCGAACTGCTGGCGGGCGACCTTCATCGCCTTGTCGAGTTCGTACTCCGCCACGCGCTGGACGCGGGAGTCGATGCTGGTGACCAGGTTGGAACCGGACTGGGCGGGGTCCGCCTGCGCCTTGCCGATGACCCGGCCGAGGTTGTCGACCTCGTAGCGGGTGACGCCGGCCTTGCCGCGCAGCTCCTTGTCGTACTGCCGCTCGAGACCCGAGCGGCCCACCATGTCGGAGCGCAGGTACGGCGAGTCGGTGTCCTTGGCCTTCTGGATCTCGTCGTCGGTGACGGGCGAGAGATAGCCGAGGACCTGGGCGGTGTTGGACTTGCCGGGGCCCGCGTAGCGGCGGACGGCCTCGGGTTCGGCGGTGATGCCGGGGAAGTCCTCGGCGCGCTCACGGATCTGGAGGGCCTGCTTGGGCGTGGCCTCGTCGGTGATCGGGATCGGCTGGTAGGGCGAGCCGTTCCAGCAGGGCTGGGGGGTCTTGGCGTCGCACAGCCGGACCTTCTGGATGACCTCCTCGGGCTTGAGGCCGAGGATGCCGGCGAGCTTGGTCAGGACGCCCTTGCCGTCGTCGCTCTGCTTGAGCAGGTCGGTGCGGGAGGCGGAGACGACCAGGCGGGTCTCGTTGTCGGCCATCGGCACGCCGCGGGCGTCGAGGATGTCACCGCGCACGGCGGGGTCGACGACCTGCTGGACGTGGTTGCCGGAGGCCTGCTTCTGGTACTCGGCGCCCTCGCGGATCTGCAGGTACCACAGGCGGCCGCCGAGGGTGCCGAGGAGGGAGAGGACGAGAATCTGGATCACGACGAGCCGGATCTGGACGCGTGGGGTCCGTCCGGTCTCGGGAATGTTGGTCACTGCGGCTGCCTCCCCCTCTCAGTGCGCGAACGTGTGTGCGCGTACGAATGATGAACGACGGGCCTGTGAGGCCGCGTTCCGCCGGAACTTCCTCGTTCGGGTGAACTCTGCCCGGGTGGGACCCACCGGGGTGAACCCTGCGCCGTTCACAGCCGCTTGACCCCCTTGATGCGGCCGACCCTGGTCGTGCGGGTGCGGGCCTTGTTCTTCAGGGCGCCGAGGCCGCGCTGGCTCCCGATGCGCAGTCCGGTGCCGGAGGAGAGCCAGCCGGAGGAGATGTTGCCTGCCTTCGCGGCGGGGCCGCTCTCGGTGAGCGGGTCGTTGTCCGAGCGGCGGGCCAGCCACATGACCGCGGGCACCACGAACGGGGCGAGCAGCAGGTCGTACAGGGCGGCCGAGAACAGCAGTCCGGTCAGGCCGACATGACGGGCCGCCGTGTCGCCGACCAGGGCGCCGACGCCCGCGTACAGCAGGGTGGAGCCGACGGCGGCGGCGACCACGACGGCCATCGGGCCGGTCGCCGACTTCAGCCGGCCGGTCTCGGGCTTGATGAGTCCGGCGAAGTAGCCGACGACGCTCAGCACGAGGGCGTAGCGGCCGGCCGCGTGGTCGGCGGGCGGGGCGAGGTCGGCGAGCAGGCCGGCGCCGAAGCCGACGAGGGCGCCGCCCACATGGCCGTACACCATGGCCAGGCCGAGGACGGTGAGCAGCAGCAGGTCGGGGACGGCGCCGGGCAGATGCAGGCGGGCGAGGACGCTCACCTGGATCACCAGGGCGACGACGACCAGCGCGCTGGAGAGCAGGATCCGGTTGACACGCATGGGGATGGGCTCCTACTGCTGCTGCTCGTCGGTGGCGGTCGAGTCGGCGGACGGCGTGACCGTGACGGTCACCGTCGGCGTCGGGACCGGCTTGGGCTTGGACGGCAGGACCTCGTCGCGGGGGTCGTGCTTGGGGGCCGCGACGACCACGCCGACGATGTCGAGCTTGGTGAAACCGACGTACGGGGTGACGTAGACGGTGCGGGTCAGGCCGCCGCCGGAGGGGTCGACGCGGGAGACCACGCCGACCGGGACGCCGGGCACGAAGGGCCGGTCGGCCTGGGAGCCGAAGGTGACCAGACGGTCGCCCTTCTTCACCTCGGACTTGCCGTTGAGGAGTTCCACGCGCAGCGGGCGGTCGCCCTGTCCGGAGGCGAAGCCGAGTTCGTCGCTGTTCTCCATGCGGGTGCCCACGGTGAAGTCGGGGTCGTTGGCGAGCAGCACGGTGGCGGTGTCGGGGCCGACCGTGGTGACGCGGCCGACCAGGCCGTCTCCGTTGAGGACGGTCATGTCCCGCTTGATGCCGTCGTTCGCGCCGGCGTCGATGGTGATGGTCCAGGAGAAGCCCTGCGCCGACCCTATGGCGATGACCTGGGCGCCCTTGATGCCGTACTGGCCCTCACCGGCGATCTTCAGCATCTTGTCGAGCTGGTTCAGGCGGCTGCGGTTGCGGTCGTCGCTGCCGAGCTTCGCCTTGAGGGCCGCGTTCTCCTTCTCCATGACGGCGAGCCGGTCGTGCCGGCTGCCGGAGTCCCGTACGGCGGAGACGGCGTTGCCGACCGGGTCCACCGCCGAGGACAGTCCGTTCTCTACGGGGCCGAACACCGTGGCCGCGCCCTGCCGGGCACCGTCGACAGGTGAGTTCCGCCCTCCTCTGATATCCACCGTGATCAGCGCGAATGCGATGGCGACCAGCAGGACCAGGAGCAGCCGGCTCTCTTTCGTGTCCCTCACGTGCGGCGGCCGTGCCCTTCCTCTATAGGAATTCGGGAGCCCCGGGCGGCGCGATGTGCGAAGCGCGAACCCGCGGGGCCCATTTGTGGGAGCTTATGCCTCTATACCAACGATCCGCCGTACGAGAGGAGATCGTCTCGTACGGCGGAATCGAAGAGTTGTGTCATCTGCGCGGCTGGGCGTCCAGCACCTGCTGGAGCGCCTCGAACTCCTCGACGCACTTGCCGGAGCCGAGGGCGACGCTGTCCAGCGGGTCCTCGGCGATGTGGATCGGCATGCCGGTCTCGCGCCGCAGGCGCTCGTCGAGCCCGCGCAGCAGGGCTCCGCCGCCGGTCAGAACGATTCCTCGGTCCATGATGTCGCCGGACAGCTCCGGCGGGCACTTGTCCAGGGTCGTCTTGACCGCGTCGACGATCGCGTTGACCGGTTCCTCGATCGCCTTGCGCACCTCCGCGGCGGAGATGACGACGGTCTTGGGCAGACCGGAGACCAGGTCCCGGCCACGGACTTCGGTGTGCTCGTCGGAGTCGAGGTCGTACGCCGAACCGATCGTGATCTTGATCTGCTCGGCCGTCCGCTCACCCAGCAGAAGGCTGTACTCCTTCTTGATGTACTGGATGATCGCGTTGTCCAGTTCGTCGCCCGCGACGCGGATGGACTGGGCGGTGACGATGCCGCCGAGGGAGATGACCGCGACCTCCGTGGTGCCGCCGCCGATGTCCACCACCATGTTGCCCGTGGCCTCGTGGACCGGCAGGCCGGAGCCGATGGCGGCCGCCATGGGCTCCTCGATGATGTGCACCTGGCGGGCACCCGCCTGGGAGGACGCCTCGATCACGGCGCGGCGCTCGACGCCCGTGATGCCCGAGGGCACACAGACGACGACCCGCGGCCGGGCGAGATACCGCCGCTTGTGGATCTTCAGGATGAAGTAGCGGAGCATCCGCTCGGTGATCTCGAAGTCGGCGATCACGCCGTCCTTCAGCGGACGCACGGCGACGATGTTGCCCGGCGTGCGGCCGATCATCTTCTTCGCTTCGGCACCGACCGCGAGGATGCCACCGGTGTTGGTGTTGATCGCGACGACGGACGGCTCGTTGAGTACGATCCCACGACCCCTGACGTACACCAGCGTGTTGGCGGTCCCGAGGTCGACAGCCATGTCACGGCCGATGAACGACATTGAGTTCCCCATCAGGATTCGTCTGGCCTTCCCACGAGCTTTTGAGAGCTTTTCAGGTCGGCGAAGTGGGTGCTGTGACGTGCAGGCTTCCATCGTAGACGCGCCTGCACGAACACCGCGCGAGGGTCTCCGCCATTGTCAGCAGATGGCGCCCGGCCTCGCTTGTGGAGACGGCCCATCGGGGGCACAGGTTCCCCCGATCGGCAACGCATATGCCAAAGGACGGCCGAAAACGTACGGCCGTCCCTGGTCGGAACTCCGGGCGGGACTGACGTCCCGTCAGAAAAAATCTCGGAAACTCCGCACGGTGCGGCTCGGCCGCACCTTTCGGCACCGGTCAGACACGGCCCGGGAAGAAGATCTTCACCTCGCGCTCGGCGGACTCCTCCGAGTCCGACGCGTGGATCAGGTTCTCGCGGACGATGACACCGAAGTCGCCGCGGATGGAGCCGGGGGCGGCCGCGATCGGGTCGGTGGGGCCGGCGAGCGCGCGCACGCCCTCGATGACCCGCTCGCCCTCGACGATCAGCGCGACGACCGGACCGGAGGACATGAACTCCACCAGCGGCTCGTAGAACGGCTTGCCCTTGTGCTCGCCGTAGTGCTGCTCCAGCGTGTCCTGGTCCAGGTTGCGCAGCTCCAGCGCGGTGATCTGCCAGCCGGCCTTGCGCTCGATACGGCTGATGATCTCGCCGGTCAGGCCACGACGGACGGCGTCGGGCTTGAGCAGGACGAGGGTGCGCTGGGTCACGGAAGACTCCTTACGACTGACATATGTGCGGTGGGAACAAAACTACAGGGCGTGCCGGTACGCCCGTCACGCAGCGTCAGCCGGGGAGGAGACGGCGGCGAAGCGTGCCTTCGCCTCGTCCACCTTCCTGCCGAAGTGCACCGACGCCCACCACAGGGCGGCGAACACCGCGCCCATGAAGTACATCGTCGGGACGAAGACGCCGGAGACGATCAGGGCGATCTGCAGGGCCCAGCCGAGCACGACGCCGCCGGGGCGGGTCACCATGCCGCACAGCAGCACGCACAGGACCATGGCGATGCCGCTGACCAGCCACACGGTGGACACGGACAGATCCGGGTCCTTCATGGCCACGAGCCCGGCGAACCCGATGATGAAGAACTCGCCGATCAGCGTCGACGAACAGAGCGTACGCACGGCGGAATCCTCAGCCCTTCCCCAGCAGCAGGCGGGCCTCGCCCACCGTGATGACCGAACCGGTGACCAGCACGCCGCCGCCGGCGAACTCGCCCTCCTCCTCGGCCAGCGTGATCGCCGCCTCCAGCGCCTCGGGCAGCCGCGGCTCGACCTGGACGCGGTCCTCGCCGAACACCTCGACGGCGATGGCGGCCAGCTCGTCCGCGCTCATCGCGCGGTGGCTGGAGTTCTGCGTGACGACGACCTCCGCGAAGATCGGCTCGAACGCCTCCAGCACGCCCCGCACGTTCTTGTCGGCGCTCGCCCCGACCACGCCGATCAGCCGGCTGAAGTCGAAGGCCTCCTGGACCGCCTCGGCGGTGACCACGGCGCCCGCAGGGTTGTGCGCGGCGTCCAGCACGACCGTGGGAGAACTCCGGACGACCTCCAGGCGGCCCGGCGAGGTGACGGTGGCGAAGGCCTTGCGCACGGTGTCGATGTCGAGCGGTTCCGGGCGCTCGGCGCCGACCCCGAAGAACGCCTCGACGGCGGCGAGCGCGACGGCCGCGTTGTGCGCCTGGTGGGCGCCGTACAGCGGGAGGTACAGGTCCGGGTACTCGCCGCCGACCCCGCGCAGGGTGAGCAGCTGGCCGCCGACGGCGACCTGGCGGTCCACGACCCCGAACTCCAGACCCTCGCGGGCCACGGTGGCGTTCTCCTCGACGGCCTTCTTCAGCAGCACCTGGGCCGCGTCCACCGGCTGCTGGGCCATGATCACGGTCGAGTCCGGCTTGATGATGCCGGCCTTCTCCGCGGCGATCTCGCCGGTCGTCCCGCCGAGGCGGTCGGTGTGGTCGAGGCCGATGGGGGTGATCACGGCGACGTCGCCGTCGATCACGTTCGTCGCGTCCCAGGTGCCGCCCATGCCGACCTCGACGACGGCGACGTCCACCGGGGCGTCCGCGAAGGCCGCGTACGCCATGCCGGTGAGCACCTCGAAGAAGGACAGGCGGTACTCCTGCGAGGTGTCCACCATGTCGACGTACGGCTTGATGTCCTGGTACGTCTCGATGAACCGCTCGGCGGAGACCGGCGCGCCGTCCAGGCTGATGCGCTCGGTGACCGACTGCACGTGCGGGCTGGTGTAGCGGCCGGTGCGCAGGTCGAAGGCGCCGAGCAGGGCCTCGATCATGCGGGCGGTGGAGGTCTTGCCGTTCGTGCCCGTGATGTGGATCGACGGGTACGCGCGCTGCGGCTCGCCGAGGACGTCCATCAGCGCGGCGATGCGGTCGACGGAGGGCTCCAGCTTGGTCTCGCCCCAGCGGGCGGCCAGCTCCGTCTCGACCTCGCGCAGGGCCCTGTCCAGCTCGGGGTCCTCGGGGCGCGAGGGCACGTCGGGCTGCGGGGGGCCGCCCTGCGTGCGCAGGGTGCGGCTGCCGGCCTCGATCACCGCGAGGTCGGGGTCGCGGTCGGTCTCCGTCTCGATCAGCTCTTCGAAGGCGTCGAGGGGGTCGGGCGTGTCACTGGTACCGGGCGCTTCGCTCACGGGGCCAGTCTACGGAGGGGGTGGGGTGTGCGCTGGCTTGGGCTCTTCGGGAGGGAGTGGGGGGCGGTTCCTCTTCGGCCGCGGGCTGATTCCCGGGGGCGGTCGACCGTCGGGTGCGGGTGGGTCGTGGCCGGTCGCGCGGTTCCCCGCGCCCCTAGGGGGTGCGGGTGGGGCGTGGCTGTGGGGTGTCGCGCCGCGGGTGCGCGAAGGCCCCGGAACTTCGCGGTTCCGGGGCCTTCGGGGTCGTACGGGGTTACGCCTGGGGCAGGCGGTCCAGCTGGGACTGGATGCGGGCGATGTCCTCGTCCGCCTTGGCGAGGCGGCCGCGGATCTTGTCGACCACGTTGTCCGGGGCCTTCGCGAGGAACGCCTCGTTGCCGAGCTTGGCCGTCGCCTGGGCCTTCTCCTTCTCGGCGGCGGCGAGGTCCTTCGCCAGGCGCTTGCGCTCGGCGGCCACGTCGATGGTGCCGGAGAGGTCGAGGGCGACCTCGGCGCCGGCGACCGGCAGGGTGGCCGTCGCCGTGAAGGACTCGCCCTCCGGCTGCAGACGCAGCAGCTGGCGGATGGCCGCCTCGTGCGGGGCGAGGGCGGTGCCGTCCAGCGTCAGGCGGGCCGGGACGCGCTGGCCGGGCTGGAGACCCTGGTCGGCGCGGAAGCGGCGGACCTCGGTGATGACGGACTGCAGGGACTCGATCTCGCGCTCGGCGTCGGCGTCGCGGAAGCCGCTGTCGGCCGGCCACTCGGCGATGACGAGCGACTCACCGCCCGTGAGGGTGGTCCACAGGGTCTCCGTGACGAACGGGACCACCGGGTGCAGCAGCTTCAGCGTGACGTCGAGGACCTCGCCGAGGACCCGCTTGGAGACCTCGGCCGCCTCGCCGCCCGCCTGGAACGTCGTCTTGGACAGCTCGACGTACCAGTCGAAGACCTCGTCCCACGCGAAGTGGAACAGGGTGTCGGACAGCTTGGCGAACTGGTAGTCCTCGTACAGCCCGTCGACCTCGGCGACCACCGCGTTGAGGCGGGAGAGGATCCAGCGGTCCGTGGCCGACATCGCCGACGGCTCGGGCAGCGGGCCCTCGACCGTCGCGCCGTTCATCAGCGCGAAACGGGTCGCGTTCCAGATCTTGTTGGCGAAGTTGCGCGAGCCCTGGACCCAGTCCTCGCCGATCGGCACGTCGACGCCCGGGTTGGCGCCGCGCGCGAGGGTGAAGCGCAGGGCGTCGGAGCCGTACTTGTCCATCCAGTCCAGCGGGTTGACGACGTTCCCGAAGGACTTCGACATCTTCTTGCCGAACTGGTCGCGGACCATGCCGTGCAGGGCGATGGTGTGGAACGGCGGGGTGCCGTCCATCGCGTAGAGGCCGAACATCATCATCCGGGCGACCCAGAAGAAGAGGATGTCGTAGCCGGTGACCAGGACGGAGTTCGGGTAGAACTTCGCGAGCGACTCGGTCTGCTCGGGCCAGCCCAGGGTGGAGAAGGGCCACAGGCCGGAGGAGAACCAGGTGTCGAGGACGTCGCTGTCCTGGTGCCAGCCCTCGCCGGTTGGCGGCTGCTCGTCGGGGCCGACGCAGACGACCTCGCCGTTCGGGCCGTACCAGACGGGGATGCGGTGGCCCCACCACAGCTGGCGCGAGATGCACCAGTCGTGGAGGTTGTCGACCCAGTCGAAGTACCGCTTCTCCATCTCCTGCGGGTGGATCTTGACCTTGCCGTCGCGGACCGCGTCACCGGCGGCCTTCGCGAGCGGACCGACCTTGACCCACCACTGCATCGACAGGCGCGGCTCGATGGTGGTCTTGCAGCGCGAGCAGTGGCCGACGGAGTGGACGTAGGGGCGCTTCTCGGCGACGATCCGGCCCTCGGCGCGCAGCGCGGCGACGATGGCGGAGCGGGCCTCCAGGCGGTCCAGGCCCTGGAAGGGGCCGTGGACCGTGATGACGGCGTGCTCGTCCATGACGGTGATGGACGGCAGGTCGTGGCGCTGGCCGATCTCGAAGTCGTTCGGGTCGTGCGCCGGGGTCACCTTGACGGCGCCGGTGCCGAACTCGGGGTCGACGTGCTCGTCGGCGACGACCGGGATCGAGCGGTCGGTCAGCGGCAGCTTGATGAGCTTGCCGACCAGGTGCTTGTAGCGCTCGTCCTCGGGGTGGACGGCGACGGCCGTGTCACCGAGCATCGTCTCGGCGCGGGTGGTGGCGACGACGATGGTCTCGTCGCCCTCGCCGTACGTCATGGAGACGAGCTCGCCGTCGTCGTCCTGGTACTCGACCTCGATGTCGGAGATCGCGGTCAGGCAGCGCGGGCACCAGTTGATGATGCGCTCGGCGCGGTAGATCAGCTCGTCGTCGTAGAGGCGCTTGAAGATGGTCTGGACGGCCTGGGAGAGGCCCTCGTCCATGGTGAAGCGCTCACGGGACCAGGCGACGCCGTCGCCGAGGCGGCGCATCTGGCCGCTGATCTGGCCGCCGGACTCGGCCTTCCACTGCCAGACGCGCTCGACGAAGTCCTCACGGCCGAGGTCGTGGCGGGACTTGCCCTCCTTGGCGAGCTCGCGCTCGACCACGTTCTGGGTGGCGATGCCGGCGTGGTCCATGCCCGGCTGCCACAGCGTCTCGTAGCCCTGCATGCGCTTGCGGCGGGTGAGGGCGTCGATGAGCGTGTGCTCGAAGGCGTGGCCCAGGTGCAGGCTGCCGGTGACGTTCGGCGGGGGGATGACGACGGTGAACGGGGGCTTGTCGCTCTTGGCGTCCGCCTCGAAGTAGCCGCGCTCCACCCACCGCTCGTACAGCGGCCCCTCTACGTCGGCCGGCGCGTACTGGGTCGGCAGTTCGGTCTCGGGCGCGGTGGGCTGGTGCGATGCGTTCTCGGTCACGGGGGTCAGTTTAGAGGTGTCACCGGGTGGTGCCGAAACGCGTTTGTTCTGTAACGGTGCGGCACCCCGGTGGGCCGCGGTCCCCTGCCCTGGGCAAGGATGTCAGGAACACTTGAACATCTGGAGGGGAACCCAGGAATGAGCAACAACCAGCCGGGCCCGTACGGCCAGCCGCCTCAGACACCGGGTCCCTACGGCCAGCCGGGGCAGCAGCCGGGCCCCTACGGTCAGCAGCCTCAGACACCGGGTCCCTACGCCCAGCAGCCCGGCCCCTACGGTCAGCCCGGTCCCTACGGCCAGCCGCCGCAGGCACCGCAGCCCGGCTACGGCTACCCCCAGCAGACCCCTCCGCCCGCTCCCCCGCAGCCCGGCTACGGCTATTCCCAGCAGCCGGGCGTCCCGCCCCAGCCGGGTCCCTACGGCCAGCAGCCGGGCCCGTACGGGCAGCCTCCGTACGGTGCTCCGCAGCCGCCCGTCGCGGCGGGCGGCAAGAAGAAGACGGGCCTGATCATCGGCGCGGTGGCCGTGGTGGCCGTCGTGGCGGTGGGGGTCTGGCTCATCGCCGGCAGCGGTGGCGGCGCCACCGTCGCGGACGACGGCCCGCACAAGCTGACGGCTCCGGCCACGGTGCTCGGCGGGGCGTACGAGAAGAAGGGCGACGGCAGTTCGGACGGCGCGATGAACGACAGCGACCTGTCCGACTTCGCGAAGTGGGGCGTGAAGAACCCCCAGCACGCCGGTGCCACGTACATGAGCGGGACGGGCGTGACCCAGAAGGGCCTCAGCTTCAGCGGGGTCTACGGCACCATCGACGACCCCGAGGCCGTCGTGGACGCCGCGTTCGCCAAGATCAAGACGGAGTCGGAGAAGGACTCGGGCGGCGCCGGCGCGACCAAGGGCAAGCTGCTGGGCAGCCCGCAGACGGTCCACCCGGACGGCTTCGACGGCATCATGAAGTGCCAGGTGCTCGAGGTGGACAACGCCGCCTCCTCGGGGGCGGCCGCGGGCGCCGCGAAGAAGATGAAGCTGCCGTTCTGCGTCTGGGGCGACCACAGCACCGTCGCGGACGTCTCGGCGTTCAGCGTCGCCGCGCTCGCCGCGGGTGTGGGCGGCTCGCTCGACGAGACGGCGGAGATCGCCGCCAAGCTCCGGAAAGACGTGCGCGTGAAGATCTGACAGCGCGCCTCACGGCGATGCGCGAGAGGGCCCCGGTCGGGTGACCGGGGCCCTCTCGCGTCGTCCTCGCGGGCGGTTACGCCGTCTTCTGCTCGCCCTGGCCGCGGCCGCGGGAGTCGCGCGGGATCAGGGTCGGGTTGACGTTGGAGTGGACGACGTCCGCGGTGATGACGACACGGGCCACGTCCTTGCGGGACGGGACCTCGTACATCACCGACATGAGGACCTCCTCCATGATGGCGCGCAGGCCGCGGGCGCCGGTCTGGCGGAGGATGGCCTGGTCGGCGATGGCCTCCAGGGCCTCACGCTCGAAGTCCAGCTCCACACCGTCGAGTTCGAAGAGGCGCTGGTACTGCTTGACGAGCGCGTTGCGGGGCTCGACGAGGATCTGGAGCAGGGCCTCGCGGTCGAGGTTGTGCACCGAGGTGATGACCGGCAGGCGGCCGATGAACTCGGGGATCATGCCGAACTTGACCAGGTCCTCCGGCATGACGTCCTCGAAGACGTCCTTCTCCTCCAGCTCGCGCTTGGACAGGATCGTCGCTCCGAAGCCGATGCCCTTGGCGCCGGCCCGGGCCTCGATGATCTTCTCCAGGCCCGCGAAGGCGCCGCCCACGATGAACAGGACGTTCGTCGTGTCGATCTGGATGAACTCCTGGTGGGGGTGCTTGCGGCCGCCCTGCGGCGGCACGGAGGCCGTGGTGCCCTCCAGGATCTTCAGCAGGGCCTGCTGGACGCCCTCGCCCGAGACGTCGCGGGTGATGGAGGGGTTCTCGCTCTTCCGCGCGACCTTGTCGATCTCGTCGATGTAGATGATCCCGGTCTCGGCCTTCTTGACGTCGTAGTCGGCCGCCTGGATCAGCTTGAGCAGGATGTTCTCGACGTCCTCGCCCACATAGCCCGCCTCCGTGAGCGCCGTGGCGTCGGCGATGGCGAAGGGGACGTTCAGCATGCGGGCCAGCGTCTGGGCCAGCAGGGTCTTGCCGGAGCCCGTGGGCCCGAGGAGCAGGATGTTGGACTTCGCCAACTCGATGGCGTCCTCGCGGCTTTGGGCGCCGCCGTTCTCACCGGCCTGGACCCGCTTGTAGTGGTTGTACACCGCGACCGACAGGGCCTTCTTGGCGGCCTCCTGGCCGACCACGTAGCCCTCGAGGAACTCGTAGATCTCGCGGGGCTTGGGAAGCTCCTCCCAGCGCACCTCGCTCGTCTCGGCGAGCTCTTCCTCGATGATCTCGTTGCAGAGATCGATGCACTCGTCGCAGATGTACACACCGGGCCCTGCGATGAGCTTCTTGACCTGCTTCTGGCTCTTGCCGCAGAACGAGCACTTGAGCAGATCGCCGCCGTCACCGATGCGTGCCACGGTGTGCTTCCCCTTCGCCTGGGAGCCGCCTGGACACTGAGATCCAGCGGCTCCTGGTGCTGCCTTATGTCCGACGGTACCTTGCCGGGCCCGGTGTTCGGGTCCCCCTTGGCAGGGTTCACTTTGACGTGAATCCTGCCAAGGGGGCCTGCGCCTGCAGTACCCGGGTCAGCGAACCGACGCGTTGTTCATCTTGCGGGTGGAGATGATCTGGTCGACGAGGCCGTACTGGAGCGCCTCATCGGCCGTGAGGATCTTGTCGCGCTCGATGTCCTCGCGGATCTTCTCGAGCGGCTGGTTGGAGTGCTTGGCCAGCATGTCCTCCAGCTGGTCGCGCATCCGGGTGAACTCCTTGGCGATGATCTCCAGGTCGGAGAGCTGACCGCGGCCGGTGGAGCCGGCCGGCTGGTGGATCAGCACGCGGGAGTTCGGCAGCGCCATGCGCTTGCCCGGGGTGCCGGCGGCCAGCAGGATCGCCGCGGCGGAGGCCGCCTGGCCCATGCACACCGTCTGGATGTCGGGCTTGACGAACTGCATGGTGTCGTAGATGGCCGTGAGGGCCGTCATGTCACCACCGGGGCTGTTGATGTAGATCGAGATGTCCCGGTCGGGGTCCATCGACTCCAGGCACAGCAGCTGCGCCATGACGTCGTTGGCGGAGGCGTCGTCGATCTGGACGCCGAGGAAGATCACGCGCTCCTCGAAGAGCTTCGCGTACGGGTCGTACTCGCGGATGCCCTGGGAGGTGCGCTCGACGAAGCGCGGAATGACGTAGCGGCTGTCGGGGCGGGGCCCTTCGTACATGCCGCTGACGGCGCCGGGGAAGTTGCTCATGAGGGTGTTCACCGTCCTGGTGGCGTTCTGGGGGCTGGGGCTTGGCGTGGCGTGGCCGGGCCGGTCAGGCACCGGTGCCGCCGCCTCCCGGGACACCCGAGGCGTGCGTGATGATCTCGTCAATGAGACCGTACTCCTTGGCCTCTTCCGGCGTGAACCAGCGGTCGCGGTCGCCGTCGCGGATGATCGCCTCGACCGTCTGACCCGAGTGCTGGGCGGTCAGCTCGGACATGCGCTTCTTGGTGCGCAGCAGGTACTCGGCCTGGATCTTGATGTCCGAGACCGTACCGCCGAGGCCCGCGGAGCCCTGGTGCATCATGATGTCCGCGTGCGGCAGCGCGAAGCGCTTGCCCGCGGCACCGCCGGTGAGCAGGAACTGGCCCATCGAGGCCGCCATGCCCATGGCGATCGTGACCACGTCGTTCGGGATGTACTGCATGGTGTCGTAGATCGCCATGCCGGCCGTCACCGAGCCACCGGGGCTGTTGATGTACAGGTAGATGTCCTTGTCCGGGTCGGCGGCAAGGAGCAGCAGCTGTGCGGTGATCTTGTTCGCGATGTCGTCGTCGACCTGCTGGCCGAGGAAGATGATCCGCTCGCCCAGCAGCCGGTTGTAGACCTGGTCACCGAGGCCACCACCGATGGAGGGCTCGCCGGCGGCGGAGGGCATCAGATTCGTCACGTATCCACCTGCTCGTCTTACGACGGCGCCGGGCCGTCTCACGTGTTCCTGCCGGGGCTTTGCGGGGACTTCACTCCCCTTGCCCTCGTACTCATGGACCCTAACGCGCGGGTCCCTTCGGGGAATCCCGGAGATGAGGGTGTTCGCCGGGGGCGTAGCGGCGGGCCCGCTCCCGGAACCTCTCCCGGGGCCTCCCACGGGGCTTCCCGCGGGTTCTCCCGCGCATCGTTCGCAGGATTGTTCGCGGGGCTGCCCGCCGGGCCGTCCGCGGTGCCCCCGGGTATGCGACGGGCCCCCGGGAGAGAACTCCCGGGGGCCCGTCGTACGTGCGTCAGAGGCGCCGCAGGGCCGCTCAGCCCTCGGTGGTCTCCTCGGCGGACTCGGTGACCTCGGCGGCGGCCTCGGTCTCGTCGTCCTCGTCGTCCAGGTCGACGACCTCGCCGTTGGTGTCCTTCACCGTGGCGGACTCGACCACGACGGCCAGGGCCTTGCCGCGGGCGACCTCACCGACGAGGAGCGGAACCTGGCCGCCCTCGACGACGGCCTGGGCGAACTGGTCGGGGGACATGCCGGAGGAGGCCGCACGCCGCATGAGGTGCTCGGTGAGCTCCTCCTGGTTGACGTTGAGGTTCTCCTTCTTGACCAGCTCGTCGAGGACGAACTGGGTCTTGATGCCCTTGACCGCGGCCTCGCGGGTCTCGGCGTCGAACTCCTCGGCCGTCTTGCCCTGGATCTCCAGGTACTTGTCGAGGGTCAGGCCCATCTGGCCGAGCTGGTGGTGCTCCAGGTTGTGCTTGCGGGTGTTGACCTCGTCCTCGAGCAGCTTCTCGGGGACGGGGACCTCGACCAGCTCGAGGAGCTTCTCCAGGACGCGCTCCTGCGCCTGGGTGGCCTGGTCGAACTGCTTCATGTTCGTCAGGCGCTTGACGCTGTCGGCCTTCAGCTCGTCCAGCGTGTCGAACTCGGAGGCGAGCTGCGCGAACTCGTCGTCCAGCTCGGGCAGTTCACGCTTGGCGACCTGGGTGACCTTGACGGTGACCTCGGCCTCCTTGCCCGCGGCGGAGCCGCCCTTCAGCTCGGAGGTGAAGGTGCCCTCCTCGCCGGCGGACAGGCCCTTGACGGCCTCGTCGATGCCGTCGAGCAGCTCGCCCGAGCCGATGGTGTAGGACACGCCGTCCGCGACGCCGTCCTCCAGCACCTCGCCGTCGACCTTGGCCACGAGGTCGATGGTGACGACGTCGCCGTCCTCGGCGGCACGCTCGACCGGGGCGGTCGAGGCGAAGCGCTCACGCAGCTGCTCGACCGACTTCTCGACGTCCTCGTCGGTGACCTCGACGGCGTCGACCTCGACCTCGATGCCGGAGTAGTCCGGGATCTCCAGGGCGGGGCGGATGTCGACCTCGGCGGTGAAGTTCAGCGTCTCGCCGTCCTTCAGCTCGGTGATGTCGACCTCGGGCTGGCCCAGCGGGCTCAGCTCGGCCTCGTTGACCGCTTCGGTGTAGAACTTCGGGAGCGCGTCGTTGACGGCCTCTTCGAGCACAGCACCGCGACCGAACCGCTGGTCGATGACTCGGGCAGGGATCTTGCCCTTGCGGAAGCCCTTCACCGTGACCTGCTGGTTGATCTTCTTGTACGCCGCGTCGAGGCTGTCCTTGAGCTCCTCGAAGGGCACCTCGACAGTGAGCCGAACCCGGGTCGGGTTCAGGGTCTCCACGGCGCTCTTCACGGTTCGGTCTCCTTGTGGCTGACTTCTTGGTTTCTGCCGGAGCCAGACAGCTCCGGCGGATTCGCCGCCCGGAGGGATACACAGGCCATGAGGCCGGACACACGGGCGCGCAGCTTGCATAGTAACCGCAGCCGGTCAGCGCCCCAAAAGGCGATCATCACGACACAGTGACCCGCGCTCATCACAACACCGCGATCCGTGATCGCCACGGCGCGGGGATTCGATGGTCGGGGTGGCGGGATTTGAACCCACGGCCTTCCGCTCCCAAAGCGGACGCGCTACCAAGCTGCGCCACACCCCGTCTGGTGCGAGACGTAGGGTACATGCCCGGGCGGGGCGCGTCGGCCGTATCGGCGGACGCCGGGGCCGGTGGCGGCGCCCGGGGCGCTCCGGGGCGGCTCGCGGAGTCCGCCTCGGACCTCACGTTGGCTTCCGCGGCGGCGGACCCGCTACGATGCGTCCAGTGCCGCGGTCACCGACCTGCGGTGCACTCTCGCGGGCGTAGCTCAATGGTAGAGCACTAGTCTTCCAAACTAGCTACGCGGGTTCGATTCCCGTCGCCCGCTCTGTACGTGCCCAGGGGCCCGGTTTCCGTTTCGGCGGAGGCCGGGCCCCTGACGCGTTCCGGCCCCCGGCCGCGGGCCGCCCGCGACCCGTGAGCGGGGTCGCCGCGGGCCGGGACGGCGTCCCGGTACCCCCTGACGGATCCGAGCCGATGGATCCCGGCCCGACCCGAGCCGGATCAGAATCTGATCGAGTTGATGCTGTCGGCTATCGAGTTCAGGAACCGGCTGATGGACGGCGCCATACCGGTCGAG
Source organism: Streptomyces sp. NPDC090108 (assembly GCF_044747185.1). Lineage (NCBI taxonomy): Bacteria > Bacillati > Actinomycetota > Actinomycetes > Kitasatosporales > Streptomycetaceae > Streptomyces > Streptomyces sp. NPDC090108. The sequence goes on along the minus strand of NZ_JBIVDQ010000005.1, from coordinate 9,278 downwards.
GCGAGGAAGAATCCGAAGAGGATCGCGACGATGGCGGGACCGGCCTTGATGTTCCCCCCTCGGATCAGCACTACCAGGATGATCGCCAACAGCAGCACCACAGACAGTGAAATGGCCACAACTGATCACACCCTCGGTCGGTTCGCTCTCCCGGCCCGGGGGTGCGGCCGTCCGCACCCCCGCCAGAACCATCGTGCCACCAACACGCCCCACCTATGCGGCTCGTGACACATCGTCGGCCGGCCTCCCGGGACGCGCGCGGCCCTTCACGGCAATTCCGCTGATCGGCAGGCCGCGACACCCGGGAGAATTACGCGACTTCGTTTCCCTGCCCACACATCATCTGCCCAGGTAATTGGAATTGATGACACCGGGGCGAGGTATGCCCCAATTAGTCGGCATGAATCGGGACATCAGGGGTGAAAGAGTGGCCGGATGTGCCCGTCATCACTCGCCACCGGCAGGCACATCACGCAATTCCCGGGGCATCCGGAGGTGATAACCAGGAATGACCTCGAGGGTTTTACGGAATCCCGCAGACGACGCTAGGGTGCCCCTGATGTTTGACGCCGCCCCGTCCCCCGGCCAGAACCGCACACCACTCCCCCCGGCGCAGTCGCCGGCGGACGGAGTGCCCAGTCCCCGCACCCCTGCGGGTGCACGGGAGGAGCAGACAAGAACGGACAGACCCGCCAGGCAGCGCGACGCGTTCTTCGACAACGCGAAGTACCTGGCGATCGTCCTCGTCGCCATCGCGCACTCCTGGGAGCCGCTGAAGGGCGACAGCCGGATCCTGGAGGGCGTGTACACGGTCGTGTACTCCTTCCACATGCCGGCGTTCATCATCATCTCCGGCTTCTTCTCGCGCAGTTTCGACATGCGCCCGGACCGGCTGAAGCGGCTGCTCACCGGCGTGGCCGTGCCGTACGTCCTGTTCGAGACGGCCTACCCGCTCTTCAAGAACCTCGTCGTCGACGGCTCCCACGAGCAGATCAGCCTGCTCGACCCCTGGTACCTGACCTGGTTCCTGTGCGCGCTGTTCGTGTGGCGGCTGACCACGCCCGTGTGGAAGCTGGTGCGCTGGCCGCTGCCGCTGGCCATCGGCATCGCGATGCTGGCGTCCGTCACCCCGACCATCGGCGACGACCTGGACCTCCAGCGCATCCTGCAGTTCCTGCCGTACTTCGTGCTCGGCCTGTGCATGAAGCCCGAGCACTTCCACCTGGTGCGCCGCCGCTGGGTGCGCGTCGCCTCGGTGCCGGTGTTCGCCGCCGCGCTGGCGGTGGGCTGGTGGGCCGTGCCGCGCATGAACACGGCCTGGTTCTACCACCGCGACGCGGCGCAGGAGCTGGGTGCCCCGTGGTGGTGCGGCCCGGTGATGGTGCTGGCGATGATGGGCTGCTCGCTGCTGCTGACGGCCTGCTTCTTCGCCTGGGTGCCGGGCCGCAGGACGTGGTTCACGGCGCTCGGCGCGGGCACCCTGTACGGCTACCTGCTGCACGGGTTCCTGGTGAAGCTCGCCGACTACCGCGGCTGGTTCGACCACCCCTGGCTGCACCACCCGCTCGGCGAGATCGCGGTGAGCGTGCTCTTCGCGGCCGTCGTGACCCTGTTCTGCACCGCGCCGGTGCGACGGGTGTTCCGCTTCGCGATGGAGCCGAAGCTGGAGTGGGCGTTCAAGCAGGACGCGGCCCAGCTGGCGCGGGAGCGCAGCCGCGGGGAACAGCGCGAGAAGGCCGGCGTCTGAGGGCCGTCCCCCGGCCCGCCGGACGCACCGGCCCCCGCGCACTCCCCCGGCGCACTCCACGGGCTCGTACGTCCGGCCCGCGCCCCCGGCTCCCGCGGCCGGCGCGCACCGCCGGCCCGCGCGTCCGGGTCATTCCTGCGGCTGACCGAGGAGCGCACGCATCCGCGTGTACTTCTCGGTCAGCCGTTTCCGGGTCGCCCCGTCCAGGACGGCGAGCCGTACCGGGTCGGCGTTGTGCGCGAGGTCGGCCAGCTTCACCAGCAGGGCTCCCGGGGTGGCGAGGACGCGGCCGGCGTACGCCTCCGGCCCCTCGCCGGCCCGTTTGGTCACGGCCCGCACGATGGCCTTGGTGCGGGGCGTCAGGGCGGCTTCAGCGAGCCACCGCTCGCTGAGGGCGTCGTCCTCCACGGCGTCGTGCAGCCAGGCCGCCGCGATCTGCTCGGCGTCCCCGCCCCGGGCCCTGACGCCCTCGGCCACGGCGGCGAGATGCTCGGTGTACGGCCGTCCCGCCTTGTCGGTCTGCCCGGCGTGGGCGGTCCGGGCGAGGCGCTCCACTTCAGCGAGGCTGAGGGGGGTCGTGGTCACCGGACCAGTGTCCCCGGGGCCGGAGCCGCCGTACACACCGGCCGCCGTACGCACCCGTCGTCGTACGCACCGGTCGCTGTACGCCCCGGCCGTCGTGCACACCGGCCGTCGCCTGCGCCGCGTCCGCCGCCGCGCACGCCGCTCAGCGGGCGGTCGCGGACGCCTCGCGGCAGATCAGCAGCAGGGCGCGGTCGTCGTTGACGTCCTTCGCGACCGCCTCGATGAGGTGCCAGGCGGCGCCGTGGAAGCCGCCGGCGACATAGCGGTCGGCCTCGCCGGTGAGCCGGTCGATGCCCTCGACGATGTCCCGGTCGGAGGTCTCCACCAGGCCGTCGGTGAACAGCATCAGCACGTCCCCCGGGCGCAGCGAGCCCTTCACGGGGTCGAACTGGGCGCCGTCGTACACCCCCAGCAGCGGGCCCTCGGCGGCCTTCTCCTTCCAGCGGCCGCTGCCCGCGCTGAGCTGGAGGCCCGGCGGGTGGCCCGCGGTGTACAGCTCGTAGTCCCCGGAGTCGAGGTCCAGCACCAGGTGGATGGAGGTGGCGAAGCCCTCGTCCCAGTCCTGGCGCAGGAGGTAGCCGTTGGCGGCCGGGAGGAAGGCGTGCGGCGGGAGGGAACCGAGCAGCCCGCCGAACGCGCCGGACAGCAGCAGCGCGCGCGATCCGGCGTCCATGCCCTTGCCGGACACGTCCGTGAGGACGACCTCCAGGGTGCGGCCCCCGTTCGTGCGGGCCGCGACGACGAAGTCGCCCGAGAAGGACTGGCCGCCGGCCGGGCGGAGCGCCATCTCGTGGTGCCAGCCCTGCGGGAGCTTGGGCAGCGTGCTCTGCACCCGGATGCGCTCGCGCAGGTCGAAGAGCATGGTGCCGCCGCGCCGCCAGGGCACGCCGACCCGGCTGCGGAACTGCGCGGTCAGCAGGCCGAAGAAACCGCAGGCGGCGACCACGAGGACCACGCCGGGGGTGACCCGGGAGGGCCCCTCGGTGTAGGGGCCGAGCTGTATCGACTCCACGATCAGCGCGCCGGCCGCGGTCGCGTACAGGCCGAGCAGGCTGGCCGGGCGCAGCACCAGGCCGCCGGCGACGATCGGCAGCACCAGCGTGGCCGGGGAGCACCACACCGAGTCGGCGAGGGTCATGGCGGCGAGGACGGGAACGGTCAGCAGCAGGCCCACCAGCGCGATCCAGTCGGAGCCGTTGCCGCGGAAGTAGTCCACGGCGCTTCTGCGCAGGCCGACGCGGGCCCGGTGCCACTGCATACGCCACCGGGCCGTGAACGTCTCGGCCTTCGCGCGCCGCTCTTGTCCTGCCGTCATCAGTTCGGGACCCTATCCATCGGACCGGCCGCTTGGCACGGGAGGTCCCACTTGTCCCCCGTGCGAGGCTCGAATTCGCGGTTCAACTACACAGTGAACGGCACGAACGGCCTCCGCGTCGCCGCCCGGGGGAAATTCGCTGGCCCGCCCTGTGACGCGCTGGTACGCATGGCTCATGGGAACTGATCGCGCCACGGAGTTGACGGTACTGCGCCCCGACGAGTGGGACACCTGGTGGGACGGCCTGGTCCGGGCCTTCGGTGGTGTCCGGGCGGCGGACGAGGAACGTGAACTGGACCGTTCCGTCACCGAGTTCGAGCGGTTCCTGGCCGTCAGGGACGGGGATCTGAACGTCGGCACGGCGGGTTCCTTCAGTTTCCGGACCACGGTGCCCGGCGGCGCCCTGGTGCCCGCGGCGGGCGTGACCATGGTGAGCGTGGCCGCCACGCACCGCCGGCGCGGGGTGCTGACCTCGATGATGCGCCGCCTGCTGGACGACGCGCGGGCCCTGGGCGAGCCGCTGGCGATCCTGACCGCCTCGGAACCGGCGATCTACGGCCGGTACGGGTTCGGCGCCGCGACCTTCCAGCTGAACGCCGAGATCGACACGAGCCGCACGGCGCTCTCGGTGCCCGCCGAGGCCGACGAGGTGCGGCTGCGGTACGCCGATCCGGCCGGCGCGCTCGACGACTGCGAGGCCGTCTACGCGGCCCTGGTGCCGCGCAGGCCCGGGATGCTGGCCCGGCGGGCGGGCTGGGAGCGGGCCGGGCTGCTCGACCCGGAGAGCAGGCGGAAGGGGGGTTCGGCGCTGCAGTGCGTGGTGGCCGAACGGGACGGCGCGGTGACGGGATACGCGCGCTTCCGCACCCGGCCCGGCTGGGGCCGGGACGGTCACGAGGGCACGGTGAGCGTGCTGGAGCACGCGGCCCTCGACCCGGCGACGGACGCGGCGCTGTGGAGGTTCCTGTTCGGCATCGACCTGATGCTGCACGTCGAGGTGTCGGGGCGTCCGCTCGACGACGCCTGGCAGTACCTGGTCTCCGACATCCGGCGGTGCCGCCCCTGGCTGCGGGACTCCTGCTACCTGCGGCCGGTCGACGTCGGCGCGGCGCTGTCGGCGCGCACCTACCGGACGCCGGTGGACGTGGTGTTGGAGGTGGAGGACGCCTTCTGCCCCTGGAACGAGGGGCGTTGGCGGCTGTCCGGGGACACCGAGGGGGCGTCCTGCGAGCGCACCACCGACCCGGCCGAACTCGCCCTGTCGGTACGGGAGCTGGGAGCGGCCTATCTCGGCGGGGTGAGCCTGCTGTCGCTGGCGCGTGCCGGGCGCGTGCGCGAACTGCGCCCGGGGGCCCTGGAGCGGGCGTCGGTGGCCTTCGGCTCGGCCGAGGTGCCGTGGCTGTCGCACGGCTTCTAGGGGATCTCCACCCAGGGGGCGGGCGCGGGCGCCCGGAGCACTCGGGGGCGGGGGCGGGCGCCCGGAGCACTCGGGGGCGGGGGCGGGCGCCCGGAACGGGCCGGTCAGGGCCGATGCCCGGAGCGGGGCGGTCCAGGGCCGATGCCCGGAGCCGGCCGGTCAGGGCCGCTGGCAGGTGGGGCACCAGAAGAGGTTGCGGGCGGCGAGGCCGGCGGTGCGGATCTCGTCGCCGCAGACGTGGCAGGGCAGGGCGGCCCGTCGGTAGACGTAGACCTCGCCGCCGTGGTCGTCCACGCGGGGCGGACGGCCCATGGCCCCGGGGGTGTGCTCGGGGCGGACGGTGTCGATCCGGTTCAGCCGGACGCCTTCGCGCATCAGGGCCGCGAGGTCGGTCCAGATCAGGTCCCACTCGGCGGGGGTGATGTCCCTGCCGGCCCGGTAGGGGTCGATGCCGTGCCGGAAGAGGACCTCGGCGCGGTAGACGTTGCCGACGCCCGCGATGACCTTCTGATCCATCAGCAGCGCGGCGATCGTCGTACGGCTGCGGCGGACGCGGGCGTAGGCGGCCTGCGGGTCGGCGTCCTCGCGCAGCGGGTCGGGGCCGAGCCGGTCGTGCACGGCCCGCTTCTCGCCGTCCGTGATGAGGGCGCAGGTCGTGGGGCCGCGCAGGTCGACGTACGACGTCGCGTTCGCGAGGCGGAGCCGTACGGTGTCCGTCGGCGGTGGCGCGGGGGCCGGGCCGAAGGCGACCTTGCCGAAGAGGCCGAGGTGGATGTGCACCCAGTCGGCGTCCCGGAAGCCCAGGAACAGGTGTTTGCCGTGGGCCTCGGTGCGGGTGAGTTCCGCCCCGTCCAGGAGCGCGGCGGCGTCGGAGAACTTGCCCTGGGGACTGGTGACGCGCGTGGGCGTGCCGGTGAAGCGGCCGGCGTAGTCCGACGCCAGCCGGTGGATCGTGTGCCCCTCCGGCACGGTGCCCGTCTCCTCCAGTCCCCGAGGGGGGTCAGTCCTGCTGCGGGTGGTGCGCCGGGATGGGCGGCAGCTCACCCGTCGCCTCGTAGTCCGCCAGCATGTCGATGCGGCGGATGTGACGCTGGTCGCCCGAGAACGGGGTGCCGAGGAAGATCTCGACGAACTTGGTCGCCTCCTCCTCGGTGTGCATCCGGGCACCCACGGCGACGACGTTGGCGTCGTTGTGCTGGCGGCCGAGCGCGGCGGTCTCCTCGCTCCAGGCCAGCGCGGCCCGCGCGCCCTTCACCTTGTTGGCGGCGATCTGCTCCCCGTTGCCGGAGCCGCCGATCACGATGCCGAGGGAACCGGGGTCCGCCACGGTGCGCTCGGCGGCGCGCAGGCAGAACGGCGGGTAGTCGTCCTGGGCGTCGTAGATGTGGGGCCCGCAGTCGACGGGCTCGTGTCCCGCCTCCTTGAGCCATTCGACGAGGTGGTTCTTGAGTTCGTAGCCCGCATGGTCGGAGCCGAGATACACGCGCATGGGACGAGTGTGACATGCGCCCACTGAGCGGGCAGCTTCGGGTATCACGCCCGGGAATGTGACGCAGGCCATAGAACCCCAGGGAAACCTCAAGTAACAATCCGGAATCAGAGGTTCCCGAATTCGATCCCCTCGGATTCACTGGACCGCCTCGCACACCGCAGTGCGAGGTCTCGTACCGAGCGTTCTCCGCCGTACCCCGACGGGCCCGCTCGTACGAGGTACGCACCACCGGCGCAAAGGAACTCCGTCCCCATGACCCCTGGTACCGGACTTCAAGCAGGCCTCAAGAATCGTCACCTGTCGATGATCGCCATCGGTGGTGTGATCGGTGCCGGACTCTTCGTCGGCTCCAGCTCGGGCATCGCCACGGCGGGTCCCGGCATCCTGCTGTCGTACGCCCTCGTCGGCACCCTCGTCGTCCTCGTCATGCGCATGCTTGGCGAGATGTCGGCTGCCAACCCGACCTCCGGGTCCTTCTCGGCGCACGCCGACCGTGCCCTCGGCCGCTGGGCCGGTTTCTCGATCGGCTGGCTGTACTGGTTCTTCTGGGTCGTCGTGCTCGCCGTGGAGGCGACCGCCGGCGCCAAGATCCTCGAGGGCTGGATACCCGCTGTCCCGCAATGGGGCTGGGCCCTGATCGTGATGGCGGTCCTGACGGCCACGAACCTGGTCTCCGTCGGCTCCTACGGCGAGTTCGAGTTCTGGTTCGCCGGCATCAAGGTCGTCGCGATCGGCGCGTTCATCGTCATCGGCGCGCTGGCCGTCTTCGGTGTCCTGCCGGGCGCGCACAGCGACAAGGCCGGCATCGGCAACCTGACCTCCCACGGCGGCTTCCTGCCGCACGGTCCCGGCGCGATCCTGACCGGTGTGCTGCTGACCGTCTTCTCCTTCATGGGCAGCGAGATCGCCACGCTGGCGGCCGGCGAGTCGGAGAACCCGCAGCGCGCGGTGACGAAGTCCACCAACAGCATCATCTGGCGCATCGGTGTCTTCTACCTGGGCTCGATCCTCGTCGTGGTCTGCCTGCTGCCGTGGAACGACCCGTCGATCATGAAGGACGGCTCGTACGTCGCCGCCCTGGGCTCGCTCGGCATCCCGCACGCCACCGAGATCATGAACTTCATCGTGCTGACCTCGGTGCTGTCCTGCCTCAACTCGGGCCTGTACACCGCCTCGCGGATGGCGTTCTCGCTCGGCCAGCGCGGTGACGCGCCGAAGGCCTTCGCGCGGACCACGTCCCGCGGTGTGCCGATGGCGGCGATCCTCGCGTCCGTGGTCTTCGGCTTCCTCGCCGTCTTCTTCAACTACGAGTTCCCGGACACGGTCTTCCTCTTCCTGGTCAACTCCAGCGGCGCGGTGGCCCTGTTCGTGTGGCTGGTGATCTGCTTCTCGCAGCTGCGCATGCGGCGGATCATCCAGAAGGAGTCCCCGGAGAAGCTCGTCGTGAAGATGTGGCTGTACCCGTACCTGACCTGGGCGACGGCCGCGCTGATCGTCTTCGTCCTCGGCTACATGCTGACCGACACCAAGGGTGAGAGCAGCGGCCGTACGACCGTGCTGCTGTCGCTCGGTGTGGCCGCGGTGGTGATCGTCACCTCCCTGATCAAGCAGAAGGTCACCGGGAACGCCCCGGCGCCCGCGGTCGAGGAGGACCAGGCCGACAAGGTCGCCGTCGGCTGAGCCGGCGCGCCGCGGAGGTCCGCGGCGGCGGACAGCAGAAGGGAGGGAACCCTGACGGGCTCCCTCTCTTCTCGCGTGTGCGGGTGGGCGTCCTGGAACCGGGCCCTCCGGGCATCGCAGCCGCGGCTACGGACGGTTCCGGCGCTGCGGCGCCTGACCGAACTCCATCTTCGAGCCGACCACCGCCCGCTTCTGCCACGCCTTCGCGTAGGCACTCCGGGTCCGTCCGGCCAGCGGGTGATCGGACCCGAACCGCTCGACGCACAGATCCAGGCTCTCCCGGAAAAGGGAGATGGCCTCGTCGAGGTTGCCCGCTTCACGGTGGATGTGGGCGAGGTTGTTGCGGGTGGTGATGGTGCTCGGGTGATCGGGACCGAGGATCCGGACGCTGTCGTCGAGAGTCTGCGCGAGGAGAGGGATGGCCCGGGCAGGGTCACCTGTGTCCTGGTAGGCGCCCGCGAGGTTGTTGCGGGTGGCAAGAGTGTCGGGGTGATCGGCGCCGAGGATGCGGGTCCGGTCGATGAGGTCGGGGGTGCGGTGGGGGTTGGTGGGGTCGGGGGTCCGGGTGAGGGCCTGGACGAGGCGGTGGACGGAGATGGTGCCGGTCGCGGGGTCCGGGGTGATCAGGCTGTAGGCGGTGAGCAGGCCGAGGGCCTGGTTCGTACCGATGCCTGAGGCGTCGGGGAGGACGGCCAGGGCCGCGGGGATGGCGTCGGGGGCGTACCAGGCCAGGCTGCGGAGCAGGTCGACGGCGGCGGGCTGGCGGGTGGTGATGTGGGCGGGGTCGCCGACGTTGTCCAGGACGACCAGCCAGCCGGTGTGGGTGGCCAGCCACTGCAGCCCGAATTCGGCCAGAAGGCCGCCCCCAGTTGCGGCAGCGGATCGGGGCAACACGATCGGGTGGGGGGGGACGGCCCGGACATGGCAGTGGGGGGGGGGGGGGGGGGGCGCCCCCCCCCCCCGGGGGGGCCGGCCCGCCCCGCCCCCCCCCCCCCCCCCCCCCCCCCCCCCCCCCCCCCCCCCCCCCCCCGCCCGCCCCGGC
>NZ_JBIVDQ010000004.1:666893-798482 GCF_044747185.1 Streptomyces sp. NPDC090108 | reverse complement strand
TCGTACTGGGCGTACGTGGGCGGTTCGGCCGTGCGGCGAGGTGCCGTGCCGGGCGTCGCGGACCCACGAAGATCGGGGAGACGCCCCCTAGGGGGCGTGGCGCTCGGGGCGGGGGCTTTCGCTCCGCAGCGGCGGGGGGACCTTCCGTTCCGGGGGCGGGAGGCGCGCGGGTACCTGCCGCTCCCTGCCCCCCGGGCCCCGGAGTGCCGGAGCGGCCCGCCGCCGCACCCGCCCCACAGCCCCACCGCCCCACCGCCCCACAGCCCCACAGCCCCACCGCCCCACCGCCCCACCGCCCCACCGCCCCACCGCCCCACCGCCCCACCGCCCCACCGCCCCACCGCCCCGGGGAAGGATGCCGGCCGCCCCCCTCCTGCGGCCGGCATCCTTCCTCGGGGCGCGGCCGTTCACCCCTTGACGGGCTCGTCCCAGTCGATGTGGTGACGGTGGACGGGGGCGAACATCTGCTCCGGGGCGGGCAGTGCCGGCGCCGCCCCCGCCTGCCCGGCCTTCGCCCTGTTCTTCGCGGCGGCGTCCGAGCCGATCATCTCGACGCGCGCGCGGCGCAGCCCCTCGTACGCGGTGAACGCGGCTTCCGGCGTGGGCAGGTCGCGCAGGCAGCGGGCCAGTTCGACGGCGCTCTCGGCGGCCAGTGAGGCGCCCTGCCCCGAGCTGGAGGACGGGGCGTGCGCCGCGTCGCCGACGAGGACCATGCGTCCGCGGTGCCAGTGCGGAACGGACGGCATGCGCTCCATCGGGCCGACCGCGATCAGGTCGCCGGGCGCGGTGTGCGCGACGAGGTCCCGGCCGGGGGTGTGCCCGGCGTACAGCTCCGCGAGCCGTTCGAGCCATCGGGCCGCGGGAACGTCCCTGACCTGCGCCGAGGTGGCCGGCCGGGGGCTGGGCAGCCCGGCGAACCAGGCGACGCCGCCGTCGGGCAGACCCCAGTAGCCGATGAAGGCGCGGCCGAAGGCGAAGTACATGGTGCCCGGTTCGGCCTTCACGCCGCTGCCGCGGGCGCGGCCGCCGAAGCTGAGCACGCCGCCGTACTCGGGGCCGGGCGCGTGCGGGTCGATCAGGGTGCGGACGGTGGAGCGGATGCCGTCGGCGCCGACGAGGATGTCGGCCGTGGCGGTCGTGCCGTCGGCGAACGTGGCGGTGACGCCGTGCTCGTCCTGTTCCGCGCTCACGAGCCGTCGGCCGTGTTCGATGCGGACGCCCGCTGCTCGCGCGTGGCCGGCGAGGGCCCGGAACAGGTCGGCGCGCGCCATCGCCCGGGTGGCGGGCAGGCCGGGGAAGCCGTGGAAGTCGGCGAGGCGGCGGCCGTCGCCGTCGGCCATCACCACTCCGGGCACCGGCTGCCCGACGGCTTCCACGGCCTTGTCGGCGCCCACGGTCCGCAGCGCGTCGATCCCGTTGGGCGCGAGGCTGAGCAGCGCGCCGGTGTCGTCCGCCGCGGCCGGGTAGGCCTCGTGGACGGTCGCCTCGATCCCGGCCCTGCGCAGCGCGAGCGCGGTGACGGGTCCGGCGATCCCGCCCCCGATGACCGTCGCCGTCCTGACCTTGCCCATGGCCCCTCCTCAAGTCGGTTCGACCGTCTGATAGTTGCAGTGGAACTAGTATCTGGTCAACTAGTTTCCCCGCGGATACGATCGGCGCCATGACCAGCCCCGTACGCAGTTCCCCGCTCGCTCTGACCGTCCTGTCCCTGCTGCACCAGGAGCCCCTGCACCCGTACGGCATCCAGCGGCTGATCCGGCAGTGGGGCAAGGACCAGGTGGTCAACGTGGGCCAGCGCGCCGGGCTCTACCGCACGATCGAGCGCCTGCGGGCGGCCGGCCTGATCGCGGTCCGCCACACCGAGCGCGACCAGCAGTACCCCGAGCGGACCGTCTACGAGATCACCGCGCCGGGCCGGGCCGTCACCAGGGAGTGGCTGGAGCGGATGCTCGCCGAACCCCGGCAGGAGTTCCCGGAGTTCCCCGCGGCGCTGTCCTACGTGCTCATGCTCGCGCCGGCCGAGGCGCGGGAGATCCTGGAGAAGCGGCTGGAGCGGGTGGCGGAGACGGGCGCCGCCCTCGACACCGCACTGGCCGCCGGGGCCGCGGACGGCCTCCCCCGGGTGTCCGTCCTCGAACTCGAGTACCTGCGCGCCGTCACGACGGCCGAGGAGCGATGGCTGCGCTCGGTCGTGGCCGACCTGGCCGACGGCACCCTCGACTGGCCCGCCGGCCCCGCGGCCGCGCCCGCACCCGTCGCGCCGGAGGGGTGATCCTCCCCCCGGTATGGACCAATTCCGCGCATCTTCTTGACAGTTGGATTGGTCCATACCAACTTAAGGGGCGCACCGTCACCGCACTCCCCCACCACCTCCACCCCCACAGGGAGATCGCGTGCGCCACATCCTCGGGCGTCCCAGACGCCGGATCCTCGCCCTGATCGGCACGGCCGCTCTCGCGCTCGGCGGGGCCGTCGCGCTGCCGGGCACCGCCCAGGCCGCCAACGTCCTGGCCAACCCCGGCTTCGAGTCGGGCAGTACGTCCCCCTGGTCCTGCACCGGCAATCTCGGCTCGGTCGTCTCCTCGCCCGTGCACTCCGGCTCCAGGGCCCTCCAGGGCGCGGTCACCGACAGCGACAACGCGCAGTGCAGCCAGACCGTGTCCGTGCAGCCGAACACGACGTACACGCTGAGCGGCTGGGTACGCGGCTCGTACGTGTACCTCGGCGTGAACGGCGGAGCGTCCACCTGGACGACGTCCCCGTCCGCGTACAGTCAGCTCAGCGTCTCCTTCACCACCGGCGCCTCCCAGACCAGCGCCACCGTCTACGTGCACGGCTGGTACGCGCAGGGCGCCTACACCGCCGACGACATCAGCCTGGACGGTCCGGGCGGCGGGGGCGGCGGTGACACCCAGGCGCCGACCGCGCCCGGCGGACTCACCTCGACCGGCAAGACCTCCTCCACCGTGTCCCTGTCGTGGAACGCCTCCTCGGACAACGTGGGCGTGACGGCGTACGACGTCTACGCCGGGTCGAACCAGGTGCTGACCGTCTCGGGCACCTCCGCCACGGTCGGCGGGCTGTCCCCCAGCACGGCGTACACCTTCAGCGTGAAGGCCCGGGACGCGGCCGGGAACACCTCCGCGGCCTCCAACTCCGTGTCCGTCACGACGAACGCGGGCACCGGCGGCGGCACCGGGTTCAAGCAGGCGGCGCCGTACCTGTACGAAGGCTGGGGCGACCCGCCGAACCCGACGACGGTGATGAGCGCGACCGGCGTCAAGTGGTTCACGATGGCGTTCATGCTCGACTCCGGCGGCTGCAACCCCGCCTGGGACGGGAGCCGTCCGCTGGCCGGCGGCGCGGACCAGAACGCCATCAACCAGATCCGCTCGGCGGGCGGTGACGTCGTCCCGTCCTTCGGCGGCTGGCAGGGCAGCAAGCTCGGCGCCAACTGCTCCTCCGCGAGCGCCCTCGCCGGAGCCCTGCAGAAGGTGATCGACGCCTACTCGCTCAAGGCGATCGACATGGACATCGAGAACACGGACGAGTTCGAGAACGAGGCCGTGCAGGCGAAGATCCTCACCGCGCTGAAGACGGTCAAGGCCAACAACCCCGGCCTGAAGACCATCGTCACCTTCGGCACCTCGACCACCGGCCCGACCTACTACGGCAACCGGCTGATCGAGCAGGCCCAGTCCCTCGGCGCGGGCATCGACGTCTTCACCATCATGCCGTTCGACTTCGGCGGCGGCTCCGACATGTACGGCAGCACCGTGAACGCGGCGGAGGGCCTGAAGGCCAAGCTGAAGTCGACCTTCGGCTGGGACGACGCCACCGCCTACGCCCACATGGGCATCTCGGGCATGAACGGCCTGTCCGACCAGCAGGAGAACACGACCCCGGCCATCTGGACCTCGATCCGTGACTGGGCCAACTCCCACCACATCGCCCGCCTCGCCTACTGGGCGGTCAACCGCGACCGGTCCTGCCCCGGGGGCGGCGTGGTGAGCAACTGCTCCGGCATCAGCCAGAGCACCTGGCAGTTCACCTCCATCACGGCCGGCTTCACCGGCTGAGGTCCCGCCGGTCCGGCCCGGCGGGCCGGACCGGGAAGGCAGTCATCGGAGGGCCGCTCGTCGGAGCGGCCCTCCGCGCTGCGCCGCGGGCCGGAGCCGACGGGCTCACCCCAAGGACTACTTGAGGTAGGCGAGGCCCGGATGGACCGCGGTGTAGCCCTCGACCAGCCTGCGGGCGACGGAGACCGAGTCGACCAGCGGGTGCAGCGCGAACGCCTTCACCGCGCTCTCCCGGGAGCCCGACCCGGCGGCGGCGAGCACCTCCCGCTCCACGGCCTTGACCGAGCAGACCAGTCCGGTGGCGTGTCCGGGCAGCGGGTCGGCGGCGAGCGGATGGGCACCACTCGCGTCGACCAGGCAGGGGACCTCGACGACCGCCTCGGCGTCGAGGGCGGCGAGCGTGGAGCGGTTGCGGACGTTGAGGATCAGCGTGGTGCGCTCGTCGCGGGCGATGGCCCGCATCAGCGCGAGGGCGACCTTCTCGTAGCCGCCGGACAGGTCGTCCTCCTCGCGGTCTCCGGCGCCCGCGCTCTCCCGGTTCTCCGCCATGTACGTCGCCTCGCGCTCGGCGCGGGTGCGGTCCCAGGCCCGCAGCGCGGAGGCGGCGGGATCGGCCGCCTCGTCGTAGAACCGGGCCTGCTGGTCGTGCAGGAAGGCGCCGCGGGTCCGCTCGGCCTCCTGGTAGGAGCGGACGGCCTCGCGGTTGAAGTAGTAGTAGTGCAGGTACTCGTTGGGGATCGCGCCGAGCGACCGGAGCCAGTCGGTGCCGAAGAGGCGGCCCTCCTCGAAGGAGCCGAGCAGGGCCGGGTCGGCGAGCAGCCGCGGGAGTTCGTCGCGCCCGGCGATCCGCAGACCGCGCACCCAGCCGAGGTGGTTGAGGCCGACGTAGTCGACGAAGGCCTCGCGGGGGTCGGCGCCGAGGGCGCGGGCGACACGGCGGCCGAGGCCGACCGGCGAGTCGCAGATGCCGATGACCCGGTCGCCGAGGTGGCGGGACATGGCCTCGGTGACCAGTCCGGCGGGGTTGGTGAAGTTGATGACCCAGGCGTCCGGGGCGAGCCGGGCCACGCGCCGGGCCAGTTCGGTGGCGACGGGCACGGTGCGCAGGCCGTAGGCGATGCCGCCGGCGCCGACCGTCTCCTGTCCGAGGACCCCCTCGGCGAGGGCCACCCGCTCGTCCTCGGCGCGTCCGCGCAGGCCGCCGACCCGGATCGCCGAGAAGACGAAGTCGGCCCCGCGCAGGGCCTCGTCGAGGTCGGTGGTGGCCCGCACCACGGGCGCGTCCGGGACCCCGGCCGCCTGTTCCGCCAGTACGCGGCCGACGGCCCGCAGCCGGCCGGCGTCCAGGTCGTGCAGCACGACCTCGGTCACCCGGCCCTCGGCACGGTCGTTCAGCAGGGCGCCGTACACCAGCGGCACCCGGAACCCGCCACCGCCCAGAATCGTCAGCCTCACGTCCGCACCCTTCCCGCCGCGACCATCGCCCTGCCCGTGCCCGGGGATCCGCCCGGGCCGCGCGGCCCTCGCGGACCCCACGAGCGGCACCACTCTGCCACCCGCCCAGGCCCAAGAGGACGCCTGCCCGATCCGGTGGGCCCGCGGCGCCCGGCGCGGCACCGCGTCACAGGGTCGGCTTCAGAGCATGAACTCCCGTACGACAGAAGGACTTTCACTGTTCCAACTCTTGACGACCCCAGGGCCGAGGAGCACATTGGCCGCACCCTGAGAGCGCTCTCAGAACTCTTCGCGCGTCTCATCCCGCACCCGAGAGGCACCCCCATGAGTGAAACCTCCGGTACCCCGCACCCGGACGGCAGACGTCCGCGCACGGACGGCGTCCCGTCGGCCGGACGGCGGCGTCCGCTCCGCCGGGCCCTCGTCGCCGTTTTCGGCACCCTCGCCCTCGCGGCGGCCGCCGCCACCGCCGGCACCCTCCCCGCCGACGCCTCGGCGCCCACTCCCCCCACCGGCTGGACCCAGGTGTTCCTGGACGACTTCAACGGCGCGGCCGGCTCCGGCGTCAACACGTCGAACTGGCGGTACGACACCGGGACCTCGTACCCCGGTGGCGCCGCGAACTGGGGCACCGGCGAGGTCGAGACGATGACCACCAGCACCAGCAACGTCGGGCTCGACGGCAACGGCAACCTGCTCATCACCCCGCGCCGCGACGCCTCCGGCAACTGGACCTCGGGCCGCATCGAGACCAACCGCACCGACTTCCAGCCGGCGGCCGGCGGCAAGCTGCGCGTCGAGGCCCGGATCCAGATGCCCAACGTGACCGGCGCGGCCGCGAAGGGGTACTGGCCGGCGTTCTGGGCGCTGGGCTCCCCGTTCCGCGGCAACTACTGGAACTGGCCGAGCATCGGCGAGCTGGACATCATGGAGAACGTCCAGGGCCTGAACAACGACTGGGCCACGGTGCACTGCGGCACCAACCCGGGCGGGCCGTGCAACGAGACCACCGGCATCGGCAACTCCAGGGCCTGTCCCAACACCACCTGCCAGTCGGGCTTCCACACCTACGCGATGGAGTGGGACCGCTCGACCAGCCCCGAGGAGATCCGCTTCTACGTCGACGGTGTCGACTTCCACACCGTGCGCGCCAACCAGGTGGACGCGACGACCTGGGCCAACGCCACCAACCACGGTTACTTCGTGATCCTCAACGTGGCGATGGGCGGCGGCTTCCCGGGCGCGTTCGGGGGCGGCCCCGACAGCGGGACCGAGCCCAACCACCCGATGACCGTGGACTACGTGCAGGTGCTCCAGTCGTCCGGCGGCGGTGGCGGCACCACCCCGCCCCCGGGCAACCGTGACGCGTACAGCCCGGTCCAGGCGGAGTCCTACGACAGCCAGTCCGGCGTGGGCGCCGAGACCACCACCGACACCGGCGGCGGCCAGGACGTCGCCTTCATCGCGAACGGCGACTGGGCACTCTACAAGGGTGTCGCCTTCGGCTCGACGGCGGCCACCCAGTTCAACGCCCGGGTGGCGAGCGGGGCGGCGGCCGGGGTGAGCGGGCTGGTCGAGGTGCGTCTGGACAGCCGGTCCAACGCCCCCGTCGGCAGCTTCGCGGTGGGCAACACCGGCGGCTGGCAGTCCTGGCGCACGGTCCCGGCGAACATCTCGTCGGTGACCGGCACCCATGACGTGTATCTGACGTTCAGCAGCGGCCAGCCGGCCGACTTCGTCAACCTGAACTGGTTCGACTTCGGCCACTGACCGCGCACGCGGCCGGGGCGGGGCGTCACCTGCGGATCGGGTGGCGCCCCGCCCGCGCGCCGGTCAGTAGTTCCAGCGGTTGCGGCTGCCCTCGTCGCGGCAGTAGATCATCCGGCCGTTGGCGGCGTGGGTGGAGCTGCCGACGTCGCTGTTGCGGCAGAACTGGCCCGCGTCGTAGCAGTTCCCGGCGTTGGAGACGATCTCGCAGGTCGTGCCCGCACCGCCGCCCGTGCCGGAGGAACCGGCGGACGATCCGCCGGACGTGCCGCCGGAGCCCGCGTCCGCCTGCGCCGGCGGGGTGTAGTCGGGGTCGTTCGTCCTGTCCTTGTAGGTGCCCGTGGCCGCCGGGCAGCCGTCCTCGGTCAGCCACAGGGTCACGTCGCGGTCGCCGACGACCCGGGTCCCGGCCGAGGGCGACTGGAAGCACACCTTCCAGTCGTCGTAGGTGCCGTCGGTGGAGGAGGAGTCGTCGACGTCCTCGTCCTTGTAGGAGGCCTTGACCGTGATCTCACCCGACGTCACCTTGCCGACGGCGTCGACGGCGTGGGCGTAGGTGCCGCCCACGGCCCGCGGCATCGGCGGCCACGGGATCGGCCGCCCGTCCGTCCGGGGGCAGGGCGCGTCGGCGGCCACGGCGCCGTAGTCGACGGCCGCGAAGGTGACCTTCTCGAAGCAGACCTTCCAGTCGTCGCCCGGGGCGGCGTCCTTGTCGCTGGCGTCGTGCGCCGAGACCCGGTATCCGTGCCGCTCGGCCGCGCCGGTCGCCGCGCCGAGGACCTTGTCGACCTGGCTGGTCATCGCGGCCGGGGTGGCCGTGACGGTCGCGGTGACGGTCACCGTGGGCGTGGGCTTCGCCGGTGACGCATCGTCGGAGCTGCCGCATCCGGTGACGAGCGCGCACATCAGGGCGCCGGCTCCGAGGCCCTGGAGCCACTTCTTCCCGGTCGTGCGGAAGGTGCGGTACGGCTTCCGTGCCGTCCGGTCTCCGGGCATCGGACGTTCCGGCTGGTTCATGGTCCCCCCTGGGGTGGTGCTGTGCCTTGCGTGTGCGTGACTCGTGAAGGAGTCGCGAAGTTGCCTTCACGCGGCAGGAGAGACCTGATCGTGACCTGACGCCCCCGGAGCGGACCGGCGCGCCCGCCCCGCCCCCACCCGGACGCCCCCGGGGCGGGGCGGCGCCCTGGGGATGTCTCCGCTAGCGCAGTTCGGCCCGGAAGGACACGGGGGTGAGGCCGGTGTGCAGGTGGAAGAACTTGGAGAAGTTCGCCGCGTCGGGGAAGCCGATGGCGGCGCCCACCCGGCCGATCGGCATGTCCGTGTGGGCCAGCAGCCGCTTGGCCTCCAGGATCACCCGCTTGTCGATGAAGCCCTTGGGGGTCTGGCCGGTGGCCGCGCGCACGGCACGGACCAGCGTGCGGCGGGAGTAACCGAGCGCGTCGGCGTAGGCGTTGACGCTGTGGTTGGTGGCGAAGCCCCGCTCGACGGCGTCCCGGAAGAGGGTGAAGGTGGTGTCCGCCTGCTGCCGGGAGGCCTCCGCCGAGCTCGCGGCGAGATGGGCGAGGCGCAGCAGGAACGCGGTGAGGCTGTGCCGGAGGACGGCCGCGTGCAGGCTGAGCGGGAGGGTGTCGGTGTCCTCGTACTCGCGGCGCAGCTGGTCGAGGGAGGCGTCGAGCGCGGTGAGCTGCGCCGGGCCGGGGTGCAGCAGCGGCGGGAGGTCGTAGCGGTACAGGCCGGTGGCCTCGACGGTGGCGCGCGGCAGGAACCCGGGCTGCATGGTCAGGACGGTGCCGCGGTACTCGCTGGTCCGGGAGAAGCGGTGCACCTGCCCGGGGCGGATCCACAGCAGGTCGCCGGCCGACGCCTCGTACTCGGCGAAGTCGATCATGTGCCGTACCGGGCCGCCGGTGAAGAGCAGGACGACATGGAAGTCGATGCGGTGGACGCGGTCGAGCGGGGCATCAGCATGCCAGGTGCGGCCGGCTCCCATGGGGCCGATCTGCATGCCGACACCGCCGACGGCCAGCTCGGCCGGGAAGGGGAAGGTCTTGATCCCGTCACCGCGCGGGCCGCGCTCCGCGGCTTGCTCCGTTCTGTCCGCCATGTTCGCCATGTTCGATTTGCCGTTCCTATCGTGCGATCGGTGTCCCAGATTCACCACAGGCTGACACATCTCGACCTTCCCTCGAAAAAGTCAGACTTTTAAGTTTGAACGCGTCCGACCAGCGATCACGCATTGAACGAGGACTTTCTGAAGATGAGCACGCAGATCAACGACGGCTTCGAGTGGACCGATCTCGACCGGCGAGCCGTGGACACGGCCCGACTTCTGGCGGCCGACGCCGTGCAGAAGGTGGGCAACGGCCACCCGGGCACCGCGATGAGCCTCGCACCTGCCGCGTACATGATCTTTCAGAAGTTGATGCGTCACGATCCGGCCGACCCGGAGTGGACCGGCCGTGACCGCTTCGTGCTGTCCCCGGGCCACACCTCCCTGACGCTCTACACCCAGCTCTTCCTGGCCGGGTACGAGCTGGAGCTGGACGACCTGAAGGCGTTCCGCACCCAGGGCTCCAGGACCCCCGGTCACCCGGAGTACGGCCACACCGCCGGCGTCGAGACCACCACCGGCCCGCTGGGCCAGGGTGCCGCCAACGCGGTCGGCATGGCCATGGCCGCCCGCTACGAGCGCGGTCTGTTCGACCCGGAGGCCCCCGAGGGCACCTCCCCCTTCGACCACACCATCTGGGCGATCGTCTCCGACGGCGACCTGGAGGAGGGCGTCTCCGCCGAGGCCTCCTCGCTCGCCGGCCACCAGAAGCTCGGCAACCTGGTCTTCCTCTACGACGACAACCACATCTCCATCGAGGGCGACACGGAGACCGCGTTCTCCGAGGACGTCCTGAAGCGCTACGAGGCCTACGGCTGGCACACCCAGCGCATCGAGCCCACCGCCGAGGGCGATGTCGACGCCGCCGCCCTGCACGCCGCCCTGACGGCCGCCCGCGAGGAGACCGGCCGCCCGTCGATCATCGCCATGCGCACGATCATCGCCTGGCCGGCCCCGAACGCCCGGAACACCGAGGCCTCCCACGGCTCCGCGCTCGGCGCCGAGGAGATCGCCGCCACCAAGCGCATCCTCGGCTTCGACCCGGAGCAGTCCTTCGAGGTCTCCGACGAGGTCCTCGCCCACTCCCGCCGCGCCCTGGACCGGGGCGCCGAGGCGCACGCCGCCTGGGACAAGAAGATCGCCGAGTGGCGTACCGCCGCCCCCGAGCGCGCCGCCCTGTTCGACCGTGTCAGCAAGGGCGAGCTGCCCGAGGGCTGGCAGGACGCCCTGCCGGTCTTCGCCGAGGGCACGTCCGTCGCCACCCGCGCCGCCTCCGGCAAGGTCCTCCAGGCGCTCGGCCCGGTCCTGCCCGAGCTGTGGGGCGGCTCCGCCGACCTCGCCGGCTCCAACAACACCACCATCGACGCCTCCAGCTCCTTCCTCCCGAAGGGCAACCCGCTGCCCGAGGCGAACCCGTACGGCCGTACGGTCCACTACGGAATCCGCGAGTTCTCGATGGCCGCGGAGATGAACGGCATCGCCCTGCACGGCAACACCCGCATCTACGGCGGCACCTTCCTGGTGTTCTCCGACTACATGCGCAACGCCGTCCGCATGTCGGCCCTGATGCAGCTGCCCGTCACCTACGTCTGGACGCACGACTCCATCGGCCTCGGCGAGGACGGCCCGACCCACCAGCCGGTCGAGCACCTGGCCTCCCTGCGCGCCATCCCGGGCCTGAACGTCGTCCGCCCGGCGGACGCCAACGAGACCACGATCGCCTGGGCCGAGATCCTGAAGAGGCACGCCACCGACCCGGCACCGCACGGTCTCGCGCTGACCCGTCAGGGCGTGCCGACGTACGCTCCCAACGAGGACGCGGCCAAGGGCGGCTACGTGCTCGTCGACTCCTCGACCGAGGTCCCGGAGGTGATCATCATCGCGACCGGCTCCGAGGTGCAGCTCGCCGTCGCCGCCCGGGAGACCCTGGAGGCCGAGGGCGTCGGCACGCGCGTGGTGTCCATGCCGTCCGTGGAGTGGTTCGAGGAGCAGACGCAGGCCTACCGCGAGAGCGTCCTGCCGCCCGCCGTGAAGGCGCGCGTCGCCGTCGAGGCCGGCATCGGCCTGACCTGGTACCGGTACGTCGGCGACGCCGGCCGGATCGTCTCCCTGGAGCACTTCGGCGCCTCCGCGGCCGCCGGCACCCTGTTCACCGAGTACGGCTTCACCGCCGAGAACGTGGCGGCGAACGCCCGCGAGTCCCTCGCCGCCGCCCGCGCCTGATCCCACCGCGACAAAGAAACACGCGACGAAGAAAGATGAGCACTGTGACCGAAGCAATCGCCACCCCCGGAGCCCTCAAGCGTCTCGCCGACGAGGGCGTGTCGGTCTGGCTGGACGAC
Organism: Streptomyces sp. NPDC090108; assembly: GCF_044747185.1. Taxonomy (NCBI): domain Bacteria; kingdom Bacillati; phylum Actinomycetota; class Actinomycetes; order Kitasatosporales; family Streptomycetaceae; genus Streptomyces; species Streptomyces sp. NPDC090108. The sequence continues at coordinate 786,729 of NZ_JBIVDQ010000004.1, read as the reverse complement.
CTGTCGCGCAAGCGGATCACCTCGGGCAGCCTGGCCGCGCTGGTCGACAACGGCGGCGTCGTGGGCGTCACCACCAACCCCTCGATCTTCCAGGCCGCCATCGGCTCGGGTGAGGGCTACGACGCGGAGCTGGCCGACCTCGCGGTGCGCGGCGTCACCGTCGACGAGGCCGTGCGCATGATGACCACCGCCGACGTGCGGGCGGCCTGCGACATCCTGCGTCCGGTCTACGACGCCTCCGAGGGCCGCGACGGCCGGGTCTCCATCGAGGTCGACCCCCGTCTGGCCCACGACACCGTGGCGACGGTCGCCGAGGCCAAGCAGCTGAACTGGCTGGTCGACCGCCCCAACGTCATGATCAAGATCCCGGCCACCAAGGCGGGCCTGCCGGCGATCGCCGAGGTCATCGGCCTCGGCATCAGCGTCAACGTGACCCTGATCTTCTCGCTGGAGCGCTACCGCGAGGTCATGGACGCCTACCTGGCCGGTCTGGAGAAGGCCAAGGAGCGCGGCCTGGACCTGTCGGTCATCCACTCGGTGGCGTCGTTCTTCGTGTCCCGCGTGGACTCCGAGATCGACAAGCGCCTGGCCGCGATCGGCACCGACGAGGCCCTCGGCCTGAAGGGCCGCGCCGCCCTCGCCAACGCCCGTCTGGCCTACGAGGCCTACGAGCAGGTCTTCGCCTCCGACCGCTGGACCGCCCTGGCCGGCACCAAGGCCAACAAGCAGCGTCCGCTGTGGGCCTCCACCGGCGTGAAGGACCCGGCGTACAAGGACACCCTGTACGTGGACGAGCTGGTCGCGCCCGGCACGGTCAACACGATGCCCGAGGGCACCCTGAAGGCCACCGCCGACCACGGTGACATCACCGGCGACACGGTGACCGGCCGCTACGAGCAGGCCCGCGCCGACCTGGCCGCCGTCGAGGCGTTCGGCATCTCCTACGACCAGGTCGTCCAGCAGCTGGAGGACGAGGCCGTCGCCAAGTTCGAGGCCGCCTGGATCGAGCTCCTGGACGCCGTGACCGAGTCCCTGAAGAGCAAGGGAGTGGACGCGTAATGCCGAGCAAGTCAGCCGAGCCGAAGGCGCCCCCCGCCGAGGCCGGGCCGAAGGCACCCGCCGCCGGGTCCGGTTCGAAGGCCCGGGCCGCCGCGGCCGGGCCCGAGGCCGGCCCCGCCGCCGAGGTGCGCGTACCGGTCACCGCGGTGACCGACTGGGACAACCCGCTGCGCGACGCCCGCGACCGCCGGCTGCCCCGCATCGCGGGGCCGTCTGGCCTGGTCATCTTCGGTGTGACCGGTGACCTGTCCCGCAAGAAGCTCATGCCGGCCGTGTACGACCTGGCCAACCGCGGCCTGCTGCCGCCGGGCTTCTCCCTGGTGGGCTTCGCCCGCCGCGAGTGGGAGGACCAGGACTTCGCCCAGGTCGTCCACGACGCGGTCAAGGAGCACGCCCGTACGCCGTTCCGCGAGGAGGTGTGGCAGCAGCTCGCCGAGGGCATGCGCTTCATCCCCGGCGACTTCGACGACGACAAGGCCTTCGACCAGCTGAAGCAGGCCGTCGACGAGCTGGACGCCTCCCGGGGCACCGGCGGCAACTTCGCGTTCTACCTCTCGGTGCCGCCGAAGTTCTTCCCCAAGGTCGTGCAGCAGCTGAAGAAGCACGACCTGGCGGACGCTCCGGAGGGCGCCTGGCGGCGCGCGGTCATCGAGAAGCCGTTCGGCCACGACCTGAAGTCGGCCGAGGAGCTGAACAAGGTCGTGCACGAGGTGTTCGAGCCGGACCAGGTGTTCCGGATCGACCACTACCTCGGCAAGGAGACCGTCCAGAACATCCTGGCGCTGCGCTTCGCCAACCAGATGTACGAACCCATCTGGAACCGCAGCTACGTGGACCACGTGCAGATCACGATGGCCGAGGACATCGGCATCGGCGGCCGCGCGGGGTACTACGACGGCATCGGCGCCGCCCGTGACGTCATCCAGAACCACCTGCTCCAGCTGCTCGCGCTCACCGCGATGGAGGAGCCGATCGCGTTCGACGCGGAGTCGCTGCTCACCGAGAAGCTCAAGGTGCTGAAGTCGGTGCGGCTCCCGGAGAACCTGGGCGAGCACACCGTGCGCGGCCAGTACGCGGGTGCCTGGCAGGGCGGCGAGAAGGTCGTCGGCTACCTGGAGGAGGACGGGATCGACCCCGCCTCCAAGACCGACACGTTCGCCGCGATCAAGCTGGGCATCGACAACCGCCGCTGGGCGGGCGTGCCCTTCTACCTGCGCGCCGGCAAGCGTCTCGGCCGCCGGGTCACCGAGATCGCGGTGGTCTTCAAGCGGGCCCCGCACTCGCCGTTCGACTCCACCGCCACCGAGGAGCTGGGCCAGAACGCGATCGTCATCCGCGTCCAGCCGGACGAGGGCATGACCGTCCGCTTCGGCTCGAAGGTCCCCGGCACCTCGATGGAGATCCGGGACGTGTCCATGGACTTCGCCTACGGCGAGTCGTTCACGGAGTCGAGCCCCGAGGCCTACGAGCGGCTCATCCTGGACGTCCTCCTCGGCGACGCCAACCTGTTCCCGCGCCTTCAGGAAGTGGAGGAGTCCTGGAAGATCCTCGACCCGATCGAGGAGTACTGGGACAGCCATGGCAAGCCGGCGCAGTACGCGTCGGGCAGCTGGGGTCCCGCGGAAGCCGACGAGATGCTCGCACGAGACGGACGGAGCTGGCGCAGGCCATGAAGATCGACCTGACCGACACCACGGCAAGCAAGATCAACAAGGCGCTGGTGGACGGCCGCCGCGCCCTCGGCACCCCGGCTGTGGGCATGGTCCTGACGATGGTCATCGTCACGGACGAGGAGAACGCCTACGACGCCATCAAGGCGGCCGAGGACGCGTCGCACGAGCACCCGATGCGCACCCTGGTCGTCATCAAGCGGCACGTGCGCAACCTGCGCGACCGCACCACCTCCCGGCTCGACGCCGAGGTCCGGGTGGGCACCGAGGCCGGTACCGGCGAGACGGTGATCCTGCGCACCTACGGCGAGGTGTCCGACCACGCCGGCTCGGTCGTGCTGCCGCTGCTGCTCCCCGACGCCCCGGTGGTCGTGTGGTGGCCGGTGGACGCCCCCGAGTCGCCGTCGAAGGACCCCCTGGGCGCCCTCGCCCAGCGCCGGATCACCGACCTGTACGCGGTCGACCGTCCGCTGGAGGTCCTGGAGACCCGCAGGCGCAACTACGCGCCCGGCGACACCGACCTCGCCTGGACCCGGCTGACCCCGTGGCGCTCGATGCTGGCCGCCGCGCTGGACCAGGCCCGCGCCAAGGTGACGTCGGCGGCCGTGGAGGCCGAGGCGGACAACCCCAGCGCCGAGCTGCTCGCGCGCTGGCTGGAGGCCCGCCTGCATGTGCCCGTGGACCGGGTCGTCACCGAGGGTCCGGTCGTCACGGCCGTCCGCCTGGGCACCGCGGGCGGCGAGATCGTCATCGACCGGCCGGAGGGCCCGCTCGCCACGCTGACCCTGCCGGGCCAGCCGCCGCGCACCCTCGCGCTGAAGGTCCGCCAGACCTCCGAACTCATCGCCGAGGAGCTGCGGCGCCTCGACGCCGACGAGATGTACGCCATCGCCCTCCAGGGCGAGGCCGCCAAGGAGAACGCCTGACATGTCCGACGCTCCGTCAGACACCCCCCTGCTCACCCGCCGCCCCCAGTGGACGGCCCTCGCCGACCACCGCGCGGGTGGAGTCCCCTCGCTGCGCGGCCTGTTCGCGGCGGACCCCGGCCGCGCAGAGCGGTACGTCGTCCGGGTGGGCGACCTCTACATCGACTACAGCAAGAACCTGGTCACCGACGAGACCCTGGCCCTGCTCCAGGAACTCGCCACCGCCACCGGTGTCTTCGGCCTGCGGGACGCCATGTTCCGCGGCGAGAAGATCAACCTCACCGAGAAGCGCGCCGTGCTGCACACCGCGCTGCGCGCCCCGCGGGACGCGGTCGTCGAGGTCGACGGCGAGAACGTCGTGCCGGCCGTGCACGCGGTGCTCGACAAGATGACCGCCTTCGCCGAGCGGGTCCGCTCCGGCGAGTGGACCGGCCACACCGGCAAGCGGATCAGGAACGTCGTCAACATCGGCATCGGCGGCTCCGACCTGGGCCCGGCGATGGCGTACGAGGCGCTGCGCCCCTACAGCGACCGCGGCCTGACGTTCCGGTTCGTGTCCAACGTGGACGGCGCCGACCTGCACGAGGCCATCCGTGACCTGGACCCGGAGGAGACGCTCTTCATCGTCGCCTCCAAGACGTTCACCACGATCGAGACGATCACCAACGCCACCTCGGCCCGCTCCTGGCTGCTCGACGCGCTCGGCGGCGAGGAGAAGGCCGTCGCGAAGCACTTCGTGGCGCTGTCGACGAACGCGGAGAAGGTCACCGGGTTCGGCATCGACGTCGACAACATGTTCGAGTTCTGGGACTGGGTCGGCGGCCGCTACTCGTACGACTCGGCCATCGGCCTGTCGCTGATGATCGCCATCGGCCCGGACCGCTTCCGCGAGATGCTGGACGGCTTCCACACCGTCGACGAGCACTTCCGCACCGCGCCCGCCGAGGCCAACGCGCCTCTGCTCATGGGCCTGCTGGGCATCTGGTACAACAACTTCTTCGATGCCCAGTCGCTCGCGGTGCTGCCGTACAGCCACTACCTGTCGAAGTTCACCGCCTACCTCCAGCAGCTGGACATGGAGTCCAACGGCAAGTCCGTGCAGCGCGACGGGCGTCCGGTGGAGTGGCAGACCGGACCGGTCGTGTGGGGCACGCCGGGCACCAACGGGCAGCACGCCTACTACCAGTTGATCCACCAGGGCACCAAGCTGGCCCCGGCGGACTTCGTCGGCTTCGCCCGCCCCGCGGACGAGCTGAGCGAGGAGCTCAAGGCCCAGCACGACCTGCTGATGGCCAACTTCTTCGCGCAGACCCAGGCCCTCGCCTTCGGCAAGACGGCCGAGGAGGTCCGCGCGGAGGGCGTGGCCGAGGAGCAGGTGGCGCACCGCACCTTCCGCGGCGGCCACCCCACCACCACCCTCCTCGCCGGTGAGCTGACGCCGTCGGTGCTCGGCCAGCTGATCGCCCTCTACGAGCACAAGGTGTTCGTCCAGGGTGCCGTCTGGAACATCGACTCCTTCGACCAGTGGGGCGTGGAGCTCGGCAAGGTGCTCGCCAAGCGCATCGAGCCCGCCCTCACCGAGGGTGCCGACGTGCCCGGTCTCGACCCCTCCACCACGGCCCTCGTCGCCGCCTACCGTTCTCTAGGGAAGTGAACTGACATGCAGCTCGGACTCATCGGCCTCGGCAAGATGGGCGGCAACATGCGCGAGCGTCTGCGCCGCGCGGGCCACACCGTCATCGGCTACGACCGCAACCCCGAAGTCTCGGACGTCAAGAGCCTGGCCGAGATGGTCGACAAGCTCGAAGGCCCGCGCACGGTCTGGGTGATGGTCCCGGCCGGCACGGCCACCCAGCTGGTCATCGACGAGCTCAGGGACCTGCTCTCCCCCGGCGACATCGTCGTCGACGGCGGCAACTCCCGCTGGACGGACGACGAGAAGCACGCCGCCGAACTCGGCGTCAAGGGCATCGGCTTCGTCGACGCCGGCGTCTCCGGCGGCGTGTGGGGCCTGCAGAACGGCTACGCCCTGATGGTCGGCGGCAGCGACGAGAACGTGGAGCGGCTGCGCCCGGTCTTCGACGCGCTCAAGCCCGAGGGCCCGTACGGCTACGTCCACGCGGGCCGCGTCGGTGCCGGCCACTTCTCCAAGATGGTCCACAACGGCATCGAGTACGCGATGATGCAGGCGTACGCCGAGGGCTGGGAGCTGCTGGAGAAGGCGGACTCCGTGGACAACGTCCGCGAGATCTTCCGCTCCTGGCAGGAGGGCACGGTCATCCGCTCCTGGCTGCTCGACCTCGCGGTCAACGCCCTGGACGACGACGAGCACCTGGACAAGCTGCGCGGCTACGCGGAGGACTCCGGCGAGGGCCGCTGGACGGTCGAGGCCGCCATCGACTACGCCGTGCCGCTGCCCGCGATCACCGCCTCGCTGTTCGCGCGCTTCGCCTCCCGGCAGGACGACTCGCCGCAGATGAAGATGATCGCCGCGCTGCGCAACCAGTTCGGCGGCCACGCCGTGGAGAAGAAGGACTGACCTGCCGTGGGTGATCTGCTGCTGGTCCGCCACGGCGAGACGGAATGGAGCGTGTCGGGCCGGCACACCAGCTGGACCGACCTGCCCCTGACCCCGAACGGTGAGGAGGAGGCGAAGTCCCTCGCCCCGCTCCTCGCCGGGCGCCGTCTCGCCCTGGTCCTGACCAGCCCGCTGGGCCGTGCCGTGCGCACCGCCGAACTGGCGGGCCTCGGCGGGGCCGGGACGGACCCCGACCTGCACGAGTGGGACTACGGCGGCTACGAGGGCATCGCGACCGTCGACATCCGCCGCACCCGCCCGGACTGGTACCTGTGGCGGGACGGCGTCCCGCCCGGCCCCGAGGGACACCCCGGGGAGTCGCCGGACGAGATCGGGGCGCGCGCCGACCGGGTGCTCGCCCGGATCGGCAAGACGCTCGACGCGGACGACGGTGAGGTGGTCCTGGTGGCGCACGCCCACTTCCTGCGGGTGCTCGCCGCCCGCCGGCTGGGCCTGCCCGCGGCCGACGGCCGCCTGTTCCAACTGGCCACCGGCACGGTCAGCCGGCTCTCCCTGGAGCACGGCCGGCCCGTGGTCGCCGAGTGGAACACCCGCCCGTGACGGCGTGACGTCACACCTCGCCCGCGGCCCGGGTCACCTCGTGCGACCCGGGCCGCGGGCGTTCCGGCGTCCGGCCGGGGTACCGGGGCCCCGACACCGGTACCCCGTGCTCCGGGGCGCTGGGCACACCCCGGAACAGCCGGAACAGGGTGATCATCGGTCGCGATGACGTGGCGGGCGCGACGCCGTGCCCCGTCTCACCGGAGTCTCACCCCTTACACACCCCCACACCCGCTCCTTGCACGGCTCTCACTCTCGCCGGGCGGGGGGGCCGGGCGGGGGCCGGGGACGGAGCCGGGGACGGAGCCGGTCGCGGGACGGCGGCCGGTCGCGGGACAGGGCCGCACGGGACGGCGGCCGGACGCGGGACGGCGACCGAGCGCGGATCGGCGGACGGGCGCGCTCAGGAAGCGGGCAGGGCCGCGTCGAGGAGGGGAGCCAGTTCCCGTACGACGGTCTTCAGCGGGCGTGTGTCCTGTTCCGCGCGCGCCATGAGGATCGCGCCCTCCAGAGCGCTGATCATCAAGGTGGCGAGGGACGCGGCGCGGGCGGGCGGCACCCCCATGCCGGCCAGCGCCCCGGCGACCGGGCCGCGCCAGGCCGTGAACGCGGCGGCCGCCGCCTCGCGGGTGGGGCCTCCCGCCGCGGCGCAGTCCACGGTCGCGGCGGCCACGGGGCAGCCGGACGCGAAGCCCTGCCTGTCGTACTCCCCGGTCCACTGCGCGGCCATCGCCGCGAAGAGACCGGCCGGGGTCGGGGGGGCCAGTTCCGCGAGGAAACGGGCGACCCTGCCTCCCGCGTACCGGCCGGTCCACTCCAGTGCCTCGTTGACCAGCTGTTCCTTGCCGCCGGGGAAGTAGTGCTGGAGCGAGCCGCGCGGTGCCCCGGCATGCGCGGCGACGTCCCGCATGCCGGTGGCGGTGACGCCGTCGCGCCGGATGAGCTGGGCCGCGCTGAACACCATGCGCTCACGCGGGCCGCGCGTGGGCTCCGCCATGTCCGGCCTCCTCCCGCTCTCGCTCCGCCGGCGGCCGCACCGCCGGACCTCCACCCTATGACCGGCGTCATAACAGTCGCTACTATGACAGCCGTCATAGTCGGCATCCCGTCGAGCGAAGGGCGACTCCCGTGGCTCCCGTGACTCCCACGACTCCCGTTCCCTCGGCTCCCGTGACTCCCCCGGCTCTCGGCTTCCTCGGCCTCGGGGTCATGGGCCGGCCGATGGCGCTGCGGCTGGCCGCCGCGGGAACGCCGCTGGTGGTGTGGAACCGCACCCCGGAGCGCGCCGGACCGCTGCGCGCGGCCGACTCCGAGGTGGCGGCGGACCCGGGCGAGGTGTTCGCGCGCACGGACGTGGTGCTGCTGATGCTCGCCGACGAGGCGGCGGCCGACGCCGTCCTGGCCCGCGGCACCCCCGCCTTCGCCGGGCGGGTCGCGGGACGGACCGTGGTCCACATGGGCACGGCCTCCCCCGCCTGGTCCCGCGCCCTGGAGGCCGACGTCCGCGCGGCGGGCGGCCGGTACGTGGAGGCGCCCGTCTCCGGGTCCCGCGTCCCGGCGGAACAGGGGCAGCTGGTCGCCATGCTCGCCGGGGACGAGTCCGCCGTGGACGCCGTACGGCCGCTCCTCGCCCCGCTGTGCCGGGAGACCTTCGCGTGCGGACCGGTGCCGGGCGCGCTGCTGATGAAGCTGTCGGTGAACCTCTTCCTGATCACCCTGGTGACGGGGATGACCGAGGCCTTCCACTTCGCCGAGCGGCAGGGGCTGGACCGGCGGCTGTTCCTGGAGGTGCTCGACGCCGGCCCCATGGCCAGCGCGGTCTCCCGCATGAAGGGGCCCAAGCTGCGGGAGCGGGACTTCGCGGTGCAGGCGGCGGCACTGGACGTGCTGAAGAACAACCGGCTCATCGCGGGGGCGGCCCGCGAGACCGGCCTCGCCTCGCCGCTCCTGGACGTCTGCCACGCGCTGTTCGAGGAGACGGTGGCCCGGGGACACGGCGGCGAGGACATGATCGCGGTGCTGCGCGCGATCGAGGCGAGGACGGAGGGGGCGCGGTAGCCGCCTCCGCCCGTACGCGCGTCCGGTCCGGCCGCCCGCCCCCGCCGACCTCGGCGCCGGCCGCCCCGGTCAGCGCCTGGGCACCCCGTACGCCCGGTCGACCGGCAGGCGTACGACCAGGCGCCGGTCGCGGACCATGGCGGCACGGAAGTCGTCCCAGTCCGGGTGCTCGCCGAGGACGTCGCGGTAGAGCCGGACCAGTTCCTCGACGGTCTCGTCGTGCGGGTCCGCGGCGACCGGCATCAGCTCCGCGGTGCCCTCGGCGACCGTGTAGGCCCAGCGGTCCTCGCTGGTGACGTGGTAGGAGGCGCGGGGGTCGCGGCGCAGGTTGCGGGTCTTGGCGCGGTCGTCGGTGACCGAGATGCGGATGACGCGCTCGTCCGGGTCGTAGGCGTGGCTGACGTTGGACAGCTGGGGGCGCCCGTCGCTCTTGAGGGTGACCAGCACCCCGCCGTGCCCTTCGGAGAGCAGCTTGAGCAGTTCGTCCTGCGTCGAGTCCTGAGTCATACCGGCGTCAACCCCGCACGGCACCCCGGGCATTCCCCGCACGACCCTTCCACGGGCCACCGCGGCACGGAGGCGGTTGGCGGCGGACCACGACAGCCCAGAGGCCGTAGACAATGTCTACGTACTCCTGGTAGACACGGCCCATGACCGAGTCCGACACGAACCTGCGGGCCCGCCTCGTCGACGTCGGCGTGGCCCTGGTGGCCGCCGAGGGAGCCGAGGCACTGACGCTGCGGGAGATCGCCCGGCGCACGGGGGTCTCGCACGGGGCGCCGCGCCGCCACTTCCCCACCCATCTGGAACTGCTGTCCGCGATCGCCCGCCGGGGCTTCACCGACCTGGCCGGCGAGGTGGAGGCGACGCTCGCCGAGACAGTGGGGGCCACCGCGCGCGAGCGGATCGCCGCGCTGGCACGGACCTACCTCCGGTTCGCGCTGGAGCATCCCGGCATGCACGAGCTGATGTTCCGTCATGACGTGCTGGAGAGCGGCCACCTGGGGCTGCGCGGGACGAGCCTTCCCCTCTTCGGACTCTTCGCGGATCTCGTGGGCCAGGTCAGCCCCGGGGCCGACGCCCGGCGGACCGCGGGAGCGCTGTGGGCCGCACTGCACGGACTCGCCCAGCTGTGGCGTTGGGGCAGCCTGCAACTCGCCACCGGTGAGCAGGAGTTCGCACCACTGCTGGACACGGTGCTGAACGCGCACCTCGGGCCACGCGACGGTGAACGGTGAGCCGGGAGGCCGGGCTTGCGCCCGGAAGGGCCCAGGAGCGGCCCTCGGAACGAACGCTGAGGCTGACGCTGGTGAGCAGCGTGGCCGGTGCCGTCCTCGTCGCCCTGGACGGCACTGTCCTCACGGTCGCCCAGCCCACCCTCCAGCGCTCTCTGCACGCGTCGTTCGCCCAGGTGCAGTGGACCAGCACCGCGTATCTCGTCGCGGTGGCGAGCCTGCTGGTGTTCGCGGGGCGGCTCGGTGACCGGTACGGGCAGCGGCGCGTGTTCGCGATCGGCATGCTCGGCTTCGGCGCGGCCTCGGCGGGCATCGGGCTCGCGCCCGGCATCGACTGGGTGATCGGACTGCGGGCGGCCCAGGGCGTGTTCGGGGCGCTGCTCCAACCCGCCACGCTCGGCATGTTGCGGACCGTTTTCCCGCCGGACCGGCTCGCGACGCCCCTCGCGGTGCGGACCAGCGCGATCGGACTGGCGGCGGCCGCGGGACCGCTGCTCGGCGGGGCCCTGGTCGGCGCGTGGGGCTGGCGGGCGGTGTTCTTCCTCAGCGTGCTGCCGGCCCTGGCCCTGGGGCTGCCGGCGCTGCGCAGCACGGACCATGCGGCCGCCGGGGCCGCCAGGGCCGCCAGGGCCGCCGGGGCCGCCAGGGTCGGGACCTCTCGTCCCGGCCTCGATCCCGCCGGTGCCGTCCTGCTCGCGGTGGCCCTGGCCTGCCTCGTGCACACCCTGGTGTCGCTGCCCGCCTCCGCCGCGGCCACCTCCGCCGGACTCGGGGTCGCCGCGCTCAGCGGTGCCGCGTTCGTGTGCCACGAGCGGCGCACCGCGAGCCCGCTGCTGCCGCCCGGGGTGATCGGGTCACCCGCCGTGGGAGCGGCGCTCGCCGTCCTGGTCGCGGCGTCGGCCTCTCTCTTCGGCGCGGTGTTCACCGAGACGTACGTCCTCCAACGCGACCTCGGACTCGATCCGTTCGGCAGCGCGCTGCGCGGCGTGCCGCTGGCGATCCTCATGGTGCTCTCCGCTCCCCTGTGCCCCGCCCTGCTGCGCCGGTGGGGTGCGCGGTGGACGGTGGGAGCGGCGACGGCGGTCCTCGCGCTCGGCGTCCTGGCACTGTCCCGGCCTGCCGGAACGCTCACGGTGGGCTGCGGATTCGCCCTGCTGGGCGCCGGGTTCGGCACGGTGATGGTGGCGGCCACGCATGTCGTCGTACGACGGGCCGAGGTGGCGGCGGCAGGGGTGGCGGGCGGGCTCCAGCAGACCGCGCTGAACGTGGGACCGGTCGTGGGCGTCGCCGCGGCCACCGCCCTGGCGGGCGCGGGTGCGGACCCCGCAAGGACGCTGCTGGTGCTGGCCGCGGTGGCCGCCGTGGCCGTTCCCGCCGCCCGCGCGCTGCCGGGGCGCGGCGTCGTGTCGATCACACAAACACCTGATGAGCGGGTCTTTCCCGGTGGTCCTGCGCGACGATGAGGCTCGTGCGGCCGGGCAGCGGGCGGGCAGGACGGTCCGGCCGGGGCGGCCGCACGGGTACGAGCGTGACGGAGGAGAGCGATGGCACAGCTGCGACAGGAAGCCGAACCCGCCGAGGCCGGGCTGGACAAGAAGGCGCTGGACCGTCTCGACCGGCACTTCGCCCGCCATGTCGACGAGGGGCGGCTGCCCGGCTATCTGGTGGCCGTGGCCCGCGGCGGCCGCGTCGCCCACCTCACCACGTACGGACACCGCGATCTGGCCGCCGGTCTGCCGGTCGAGGCGGACACGCTGTGGCGGATCTACTCCATGACCAAGCCCGTCACGGCGGTCGTGGTGCTGATGCTGGTGGAGGAGGGCAGGCTGTCCCTCGACGATCCGCTCGAGAGGTATCTCCCGGCCTTCGCGAACCCCCGCGTGTACGAGAGCGGTTCGGGAGCGGACGTACGGACCCGGCCTGCCGCCGGACCCGTCCTGATCCGGCATCTGCTCACCCACACCGCGGGCCTGACGTTCGGCTTCTACCACAAGCACCCCGTGGACGCCCTCTACCGCGAGGCGGACCTCGGCTCCTCCGTGCCGGCGGGCGCCGACCTCGCCGAGACGGTCGACGTGTACGCGCGCATGCCGCTCCAGTTCGACCCGGGCACGCAGTGGAACTACTCGGTCGCCACCAATGTGCTGGGGCGTGTGATCGAGGTGGTCTCGGGAAAGCCGCTGGACGAGTTCTTCGCCGAGCGGGTCTTCCGTCCGCTCGGGATGACGGACACCGGCTTCCACATCACCCCCGAACAGGGCACGAGGCTGGCCGAGTTGTACGGCGAGACGGAGGAGGGCGGCATCGAGCCGGTGCCGGGACTGCCGGTACGCGGACGGCCGCGCTTCCTGTCCGCCAGCGGAGGCCTGGTGTCCGGCGCCGGCGACTACCACCGGTTCATGGAGATGCTCCGCCGGGGAGGCGAGCTGGACGGCGTCCGCCTGCTGGAGGCGGGCACCCTCGCACGGATGACCCGCAACCAGCTGCCCGGCGGCGCCGTCCTGCGCTCCTTCGGTGCCCCGGCCCACCAGGAACCCGGCAACGACGGGCTGGGGTTCGGCTTCAATGTCTCCGTCGTGACCGACCCGTCCCGCACGCTCGCCCCGTCGCGCCTGGGCACGTACGGCTGGACCGGCGTGGCCACCACCGCCTTCTGGGTCGACCCGGGTCACGATCTGACGGTGCAGTTCATGACCCAGGTACGGCCGAAGAAGCTGAAGCTCTTTCCCGAGCTGCGGCGGCTGGCGTACGGGGCCCTGGCGGACTGAGGCGGGCGGGCCGCGGCGCCACGGCTCCCGGCGGGGGCGCGGGACGGCCTCCCGCCCCGTCAGGAGCCGTGCGCTACGGCGTCCAGGTGGGGCAGGTGGTGGTCCAGACGCTCCCGCTTGGTGCGCAGGTACCGGATGTTGCTCTCGCACGGCTCGATGAGGAGCGGCACCTGCTCGGAGACGCGGATGCCGTGCTCCGTCAACGCCTCGCGCTTGCGCGGGTTGTTGGACATGAGCCGGACCGAACGCACCCCGAGGTCGTGCAGGATCTCCGCCGCCACGCGGTAGTCGCGGGCGTCCACGGGCAGCCCGAGCGCCAGGTTCGCCTCGACCGTGTCGAGCCCCTCCGCCTGGAGGGCCATCGCGCGCAGCTTGGCGAGCAGTCCGATGCCGCGGCCCTCGTGGCCCCTCAAGTAGACGACGATGCCGCTGCCTTCGGCGACGACGGAACGCAGCGCGGAGGCCAGCTGGTCGCCGCACTCGCAGTGCTGGGAGCCGAACGCGTCACCGGTCAGGCATTCCGAGTGCAGTCGCACCAGCACGTTCTCCGTGCCGATCTCGCCGTGCACCAGGGCGACCTGTTCGTCACCGCGGTCGTGGTCCATGTAGCCGACCGCCTGGAATTTCCCGTACACGGTGGGCAGCGGGGCATTCACGACGCGTTCCGCACCCGAACGCCGAGAGGACTTCTTGCCGAAGGCACCGGTGTTTTCTGTCATGATCTGATTCCTCAACAGAGACGAAAGGCCGTGAAAAAGATGAGTGGTTCGGGAGCGAGGGCGGCGGACGGGACGTCGTCGGCCGGGACGTACGGGACGGCCCTGGAGCCGGCCCGGGAGGTCGCGCACGGCGTGATGCCGGCGGACACCACCGAGGACGTACGGGCGCGGGGTGCGGGGAGGTCACCTCAGGTCGCCGTCCTTCCCGTCGGCAGCTTCGAGCAGCACGGTCCGTATCTCCCGCTGGCGACCGACACGCTGGTCGCCTGTGCCGTGGCCGGGGAGATCGCCGCCCGGTACCCGGTGCACCTGCTGCCTCCGGTGACGATCGCCTGCTCGCACGAGCACGCGGACTGGCCGGGCACGGTGAGCATCTCCGCCGTGACGCTGCACGCGGTGGTCCGGGACATCGCGGAGTCGCTGCGCCGCTCCGGCGTCGAGGCGCTCGTCGTGGTCAACGGGCACGGCGGCAACTACGTGCTGGGCAACGTCGTCCAGGAGGCCTCCGCGCGCGGGGAGCGGATGGCGCTCTTCCCGGCCGCGGAGGACTGGGAGGAGGCGCGGGAGGCGGCCGGAGTGGTCACCTCGCTGCTCACCGACATGCACGCCGGGGAAATCGAGACCTCCATTCTGCTGCACGCTCATCCCGAATTCGTCCGCCCTGGTCACGAGTCCGCCGATTTCACCGCGGACGACCGCCGTCATCTGCTCACCACGGGAATGTCCGCCTATACCGAATCGGGGGTCATCGGACGTCCGTCGCTGGGTTCGGCGGAAAAGGGGAAGGCGTTGCTGGCCGGCCTGGCCGAGGCGTTCGAGCCGTATTTCCGGCTGCTCACCGGTTCGTCGGACGAGGACTCCGGCGCGGTGCGCGGGTAGCCGCGCAGCCCGGTGTACCAGCGGGCGACGAGGACGGCGGCGCCGGGCAGGCTCGCCACGAGGCTGAGCACGCCGTACACGACGGCGACCGCGACCCCGCTGCTCGCGCCCAGCCCGGCGGCGCCGAACGCCCAGGCGGTGGCGCCCTCGCGGGGGCCGAACCCGCCGACGTTCAGCGGTACTCCCATGGCGACCAGGGCGAGGACCGCGAGCGGCAGGAGCACGGGCACCGACGCGGTGGCGCCCGCCACCCTGGCCGCGACGACGAACATCGCGAGATGGCCGGCGAGCACGACGGCGGACGACAGGGCGACACCGGGCGCGCTCTGCCGGGACAGCAGGCCCCGGCGCGCCTCGCCGAGGGCGGCGCCGCCCCAGGTCCCGGTCCTCGTCCCCGGCGTGCCGGACGCGTCGTCCGCGCCGCGCCGGGAGGGGGCCCGGTTCATCCGGACGGCGACGACGACGGCCAGCGCGCCGAGCGCGGCCAGGGCCGCGGGGGCGGCGAAGCCGCGGACGTCGGCACGGACCGGGGAGGGCAGCGCCAGCAGCAGCGCGGCGCCGATGACGGCGAGGGTCACCTGGCCGGCGACCCGTTCCAGGACCACCGCCTTCACGCCGCGCCTCATGTCACCGGCGCTCTGCCCGTGCCGGACCGCCCGGTGGACGTCCCCGAGGACCCCGCCCGGGAGGGCGGCGTTCAGGAACAGCGCACGGTAGTAGTCGGCGGTCGCGGCGCCCAGCGGCAGCCGGATCCCGAGCGCGCGGGCCACCAACTGCCAGCGCCACGCGCTGAACACGGTGGTGACCACCCCGATGCCCAGCGCGAGCAGCACGGTCACCGTGTCGATGCGGCGCAGTCCGTCGAGCAGGACGCCGGTGCCGAGCCGCCAGAGCAGCAGGGAGAGGATGGCCACGCCGGCGACGGTGCCGAAGTGGGTGCGCAGGGCGCGGGAGTCGAGCCGCCGGCGGGCCGGCGGCTCCGGGGCGACCTGCCCGCCGCCCCGCTCGCCCGCACCCTCACCCGCGTCGGCGAGGCTGTGGGCATCGGCGGAGATCCGGGCGATGACGGGGGACGGCACGACGGCGGAGCCCGGTGCGTCCGCGACAGCCGGGGCAGCCGGGGCGTCCACGGTGGCCGCGCCGCCGACGGAGGCCAGGCCGTCCGGGGTGGCCGGGCCGCCGGTGACGGTCGTACCGCAGACGGTGGCCGGGTTGTCCATGGCGGCCGCGCTACCGGCGGAGGCCGGACCGTCCACGGTGACCAGGCCGTCCACGGTGGCCGCGCCACCCGCGGAGACCGGGGCGCCCGCGGAGACCGGTGCGTCCGTGGCGGCCGGGGTGCCGGCCGCGGTCGTGCCGCGGGCGGGGCGCGGCACGACCGGTGCGGCCTCGGCGGCCGGTGCCGCGCCGGCGCCGGCGGCGCGGGAGCCGCCGCGCGGCCCGCGCGCGGCGGTCACCCGCAGCTGGATCCCGGCCCGTGCCGAGCGCAGTGCCGTGCCCGCCCCGGCTCCCACGCCGTCCCCCGTCCGCCCGCTCATGCCGTGTCCCCCGCCGTCCCGGTCAGCGCGAGCAGGTCGCTGTGGTGCACGACGACCCGCAGCTCCCCCGCCTCGCAGGCGGCCAGACGGTCCCGCAGATAACGCTCGGCGCGCTCGGCCAGTTCGGGCCGCTGCTCGACGGCGGCGCCCACCCAGCCCCGCAGCCACTGGGCGGTCAGCGTCGACTCCGCCGCGCCGAGCCGCCACGGGCTCGGGTGGACCCGGACCGTGGCGCCGTACTCGGCGAACACCTCGCAGGCGACGGGCACGGCGTCCGGGCCGAGCAGGCCGCCACGGCGCTGGTGCGCGTTGAACGCCTCGGCGATCTCGTCGTCCAGCGGGTCGGACGGCGTGAGGTCGACCCGGCCCGCGACGGACAGCGTGAGCAGTGCCGGCACACCGGCGCCCGCGCAGGCGGCGGCGAGCGTGCGGAGCTGCTCGCGGTCGAGGACGTCGAGCAGCGCGGAGGCCGTCACCAGCGAGGCCCCGGCCAGCGCGTCCGGGGTGAGCAGGGCGACGTCGCCGCGCCGCGTCTCGACCGTGACCCGGCTGCCGTCGGCGGAGGCGCGCGGGGAGGCGACCGCCGCGAAGTGCAGCAGGTACGGGTCCCGGTCGTGCAGGACCCAGTGCTGGGCGCCGTCCAGCCGGGGCGCGAGCCAGCGGCCCATCGAGCCGGTGCCGCAGCCCAGATCGTGCACGACCGCGCCGCCCTCCGCCCCGGCCGCCCGGTCCCGCAGCGGCTTGAGCAGCTCCTCGGCGCGGGCGTCGGCGTCGGCGGCCTCCCGCAGCTGGAGCCACTCGGGCGCGTACCGGGCCGGCTCCTCGGGATCGTCCTCCCGCAGCCGTACGGTGGCCCGCTCGCCGGGGCGGGCGACGGGCCCGGCACCGGCGATGACGGAGGAACCCGCGGTTCCGCTCTGTCCGCTGTCCATGAAGGCCTCCTCGCCCGTCCCCGGCACGTCTGCCCCGGCCGGCGCGGGCCGAACGGATTCCGCTGCGCCCGGCCCCGGCTGGGCCGGGACCGACCCGGTCATCGTGTGCGTGTCGCTCATGCCGCCCTCCTCGGGGCGCCGGGGAGCCTGCCCAGGACTCCGGCCAGGCTGCGGGCGGTCGTCGGCCAGCCGCCGAGCGCCGCGCGGCGGCCGCGGGCGGCGGCCTTCAGCCTGCGGCGGACGTCGGCCTCGCCGAACCAGCCGCGCAGTTCGGCGGCGAGCGCGGCGGGGTCCTCCGGCGGGACGAGGATGCCGGGCACACCGCCGTCGGGGGCGCGGCCGACCGCCTCGGGCACGCCGCCGACATCGGTGGCGAGGACGGGGATGCCCCGGGCGAGGGCCTCGGTGACCGCCATGCCGTACGTCTCGGCGTAGGAGGTGAGGACCATCAGGTCGGCGGCGGCGTAGCTGGCGTCGAGCGCGGCGCCGGAGCGGGGGCCGG
This sequence comes from Streptomyces sp. NPDC090108, assembly GCF_044747185.1. Taxonomy (NCBI): domain Bacteria; kingdom Bacillati; phylum Actinomycetota; class Actinomycetes; order Kitasatosporales; family Streptomycetaceae; genus Streptomyces; species Streptomyces sp. NPDC090108. The sequence continues at coordinate 769,304 of NZ_JBIVDQ010000004.1, read as the reverse complement.
TCAGGCGCAGCCGGTCGGTGAGCCCGAAGCTCTCGATCTGGGCGCGCAGCCGGGTGACGTACTCCGGGTCGTGGCCGAGGCCGCCGACCAGGTCGCAGGTCCACGGCAGGTCCCGTACCGCGGCGAGAGCCTCGACCAGGCGGTGCTGGCCCTTGCGCGGGGTGACGGCCGCGACGCACAGCAGGTGCGAGACGCCGTCGGTGCCGGGCGCCGGCGGCGCGATGTCGGCGCCGGGGGTGGCGAGATGCACCCGTTCGGGGGCGAGGCCGTGGTGGGAGACGAGACGGCGGACCGCCCAGTCGCTGGTGGCGACGACCGCGGGCACCGCCCGCAGCACGGTCCGCTCCCGGGCGTCGAGGTCGGCGGCGAGCGCCGGGTCGAGGCCGGTCTCGTCGCCGAGCGGCAGGTGCACGAGGACCGCGAGCCGGAGCCGTTCGGCCTCGGGCACGACGACCTCGGGCACCCCGCAGGCGACCAGTCCGTCCAGCAGGACCACCGTGTCGTCGGGCAGTTCCGCGAGGGTGCGGGCGAGTGCCTCCCGGTCGGCGGGGGCCGGGTCCGGCCAGGTGCCGGACGCGGCGTGCCGGACGACCTGCCAGCCGAAGCCGGGCAGGTCCAGGCAGACCCGGCGGTCGTAGGCGTTGCCGCCGCTGGGCGCGGACGGGTCGTCGACGCCGCCCGGCATGACGAAGTGCACGGTGCTCAGGGACATGGGGATGATCCCGATGCTCTCGGGGGCGGCGGGCCGTACGGCCGCGCCGGCCAGCGGGGCCCGCTCGACGGTCAGATCGCTCACAGGCCACGCTCGTAACTCGCCCAGGCGACGTGCGACTCGTGCAGCGTCACCGCGATCCCGGCGAGACCGCGGGCCCCTTCGCCGAGCGCCCCCTTGTGGACGCGTTCGGCGAGCCGGTCGGCGACGACCTTGGCCAAGAACTCGGTGGAGGTGTTGATCCCGGCGAACTCCGGCTCGTCGTCGAGGTTCCGGTAGTTCAGCTCGGCGGTGATGGCACCCAGTTCCTTCGTCGCCAGGCCGATGTCGACGACGATGTTGTCCTCGTCCAGCTGCTCGCGGCGGAACGTGGCGTCCACGAGGAACGTGGCGCCGTGCAGTCGCTGCGCGGGTCCGAAGACCTCGCCGCGGAAGCTGTGGGCGATCATGATGTGATCGCGGACGGTGATGCTGAACAACGGACGACCCTCCAGGTGCGGCGCGTCTGATGCCCCCTCGGTTGGTGACGGGGGTTGACGTCTAGTACGGCTCTTCGCTTCCCCGCGTTCAGTGCTTCCTCACTCTTTTCTCAGGTCAGGCCGGGTCGCCGTACCTGACGCGGTGGCACAGGGCCGGGATCTCGCCGGCGGCGAGACGCGGCATGACCTCGGGCAGTTCCTCGAATGCGCTCTCTCCGGTGATGAGTGCGTCGAGCGCCGGGTCGGCGAGCAGTTCCAGGGCGAGTGCCATCCGTTCGGCGTAGCCGCGGCCCGCGCGGGCGGCCGGGGAGACGGTGCCGACCTGGCTGCTGCGGACGGTGAGCCGGCGGGAGTGGAAGGCCTCGCCGAGCGGCAGGGTGACGCTCCGGTCGCCGTACCAGCTCAGTTCGACGACCGTGCCCTCGGGCGCGAGGAGTTCCAGGGCCCGGGTGAGGCCCTGCTCTGTGGCGCTGGCGTGGACGACGAGGTCGCAGTCGCCGAGCGCGTCGCCGGGGGCGGCGAAGTCGACGCCGAGGGCCTCGGCGGTCTTCGCGCGGGCCGGGTCGGCGTCGACCAGCTGCAGCCGTATGCCGGGGAAGCGGGCGAGCAGCGCCGCCACCGAGCAGCCGACCATGCCGCCGCCGACCACCGCGATCCGGTCGCCGACCAGGGGGGCCGCGTCCCACAGGGCGTTCACGGCCGTCTCGACGGTCCCGGCGAGCACGGCCCGCGCGGCCGGGACCCGCTCGGGCACGACCGTCACGGCGCTCACCGGAACGACGTAACGGCTCTGGTGCGGATACAGGCAGAAGACCGTACGCCCGATCAGCTCATCCGGCCCCGCCTCCACCACCCCGACGCTGAGGTAGCCGTACTTCACCGGGGCGGGGAAGTCGCCCTCCTGGAACGGCGCCCGCATCACACCGTGTTGGCCGGCCGGGACCCCGCCGCGGAACACCAGGGTCTCGGTGCCGCGGCTGACCCCGGAGTACAGGGCGCGTACCAGTACCTCGCCCTCCCCCGGCTCCGCGAGGGTGATGTCACGCAGCTCACCGTGGCCGGGTGAGCGCAGCCAGAACGCGCGCGCCGAAGGGTTCATCGGCATCCTCCTGAACGATCGGGAACTTGTTCACGTACCGAGAAGTGCACAGGCCGCGCACAGTACGCGGCGATGATCAACTCTGTCACTCGGCCGGAGGATGTGCGGTGGCCCTGAACAACACGTATGACGCAAGGCTCCAGCAGGAGACCGCTGTGGGGGCGGGTATACAGATCCTGCTGCTGGCCCTGCTCGGCACAGCCATCGGCATGGGCATAGCCGGCTGGCTCACCGGGCTCGCCTTCGCGTTCGCCACCTGGGCCGTCCTCGCCCGCGCGCTGCACCGCTCCCCGCTGCGCTCGTTCGGTCCCGCCAACCGGGTCACGCTCGGCCGGGCCACGCTGGTCGGCGGGGTGACCGCGCTGGTCGCGGACTCCTTCGAGAGCTCGCCCCCGGTCACGCTGCTGGTCGGCCTGACGGCCGTCGCGCTCATCCTGGACGGCGTCGACGGCAAGGTCGCCCGCCGCACCGGCACCTCCAGCGCGCTCGGGGCCCGCTTCGACATGGAGGTCGACGCGTTCCTGATCCTCGTGCTCAGCGTGTACGTCTCCATGCGGCTGGGCCCGTGGGTCCTGCTGATCGGCGGCATGCGCTACGTCTTCGTCGCCGCGGCACGGGTCGCGCCCTGGCTGAACGCCGCGCTGCCCCCGTCCTTCGCCCGCAAGACGGTCGCAGCCCTCCAGGGCATCTGCCTGCTCGTGGCCGGCGCGGACCTGCTGCCGCAGGCGGCCGACCTCGCGGTGGTGCTGTTCGCCCTGGGCTCACTGGTGTGGTCGTTCGGCCGGGACGTGGTGTGGCTCTGGCGCCACTCCCGTCCTGCCGTCGTGGAGGAACCGGCCGTCGAGCCGCAGGTGCTGGATCTCGACCTGGAACTGGAGCTGGCGACGCGCTGAGCGCGGGAGCGGCGACTCGCAGGCCCCGGACCGATCGCCGGTCCGGGGCTCTTTCGTGCGCGGAAGCCACATGTGCGGGCTCACATGTGCGGGCTCACACGTGCAGGGCCACACATGCGGGCCCTCTTGGTGGGGCCTTCACGCGTGGGGCCTTCACGCGTGGGGCCTTCACGCGTGGGGCGCACCGCGGTGTCGCGGTGCGCCCCGATCCGCGGCCGGCGCCGGCGGGTACGACCGGCAGCGGGCCGGAACGGCGGTGAGCCGGAGGCGCGGTGAGCCAGAGGACCGGTGAACCGGAGGACCGGAGGACCGGTAACGCGCGCTAGCCGGACGCGCGGTAGGCCGGACGCGCGCTCTCGGACCGTGCGGTCTACGACCGAGCGGACCGGCTCCGGACGATCGCGAAGGCCGCCACCGCGAGGCCGAGCACCCCCACGACGAGGCCGGCGGTGCCGATGCCGCGCGCGGTCGAGTCGTCGGAGTCGGCCGCGGCGGACTTGGACGCGTCGTCCGAGCCGCTCTTGGAGCCGCTGACGGATCCGCTGTCCGAGCCGCTCTTCGACGCCGCCGGGGCAGCGTCGTCGTCGCCCGCCGTGAGCTTCAGCAGCGGTGCGGGGTTCTCCGGCTCGTCGTCGCCGGCGGCGGGCGCCTCGATCCAGCGGACGACCTTGCCGTCGGAGTATGTCTGGAGCGTCTTGAACGCCAGCTGACCGGTGTCCTCGGGCAGCTGCCCGAAGGCGACGTCGAAGTCCTCGTACTGCCCCGCGCCGATCTTGCCGCCGGTCCAGGTGATCTCGGACACGGCGTCGGTGATGGTCCCGTCGTCGGTCTTCACCGGCGTCTTGAGCCTGGTGGTGGTCACCTTGGGCTTCCAGCCGTCCTGGGGGTGGACCAGGACCCCGAGCACGGGGTGGTCGGTGGGGAGGAAGACCTGCACCTTGCTGGTGCTCGCGGTGTCCTCCTCGTTGGGCACCCGGAAGGTGAGGACGCCGTCGGTGGCCCCCTTGGCGTAGCTCTCCGGGTGGACGGTGACGTGCGCCGAGGCGGCACCGGCCGCGGCGAGGAGCGCGGCGGCGGTGACGGCGGTGAGGGTGCCGGCGCGGCGCAGGGCGGAGCGGGTGCGGGTGCTGGTGTGTGTCGTGGACATGAGTGGGTGGATCTCCGTACGGGTGAAGTGTGAGGGACGGTCAGGCCGAGTACGGGATCGGGACCGGGGGGCCGCGACGGCTCACCGCGTGCCGCAGCGGCAGCAGGCACGGCAGGCCGGCGACGGCGGGGAAGCGGAGCGGGACGGGGACCGGGACCGGCAGCGGCACGTTCCCCCACCAGGCGGCGAGCCCCGGCACGAGCGCACCGGCCCGCCGCAGCAGCCCCCACACGGCGGCCTCCCCACGCCACAGCCACCAGGAGGCGACGAGCGCGGCGAGAAGGTGCGCGGCCGTGGCGTGCGCGGTGAGAGCGTGCGGACGCATCCCGCCGCCCCCGCCGCCTATGGCCCCCATGGCCTGCAGGGAGTGCACGGCATCCATGCCACGCATGCCGCGCATCGCCTCCATGCCGTGCATGGCGTTCATGGCGCGCATGGCGTGACCGCCCATGTGGTGCCCGGGCAGGTGGGTCTTCCCCGTGGAGCCGGCCCAGGGGGATGCGGGGCCGGTGGCGCGCTGAGCCGCGTCGAAGGTGACGTGCAGAGCGGCCTGGGTCGCGAGCATCACCGCGCCGATCCCGGGCAGCGAGCGCTCCCGGCCACCGAGGAGCCACCCCAGCCCGGCCACGGTGAGGAAGGCGGCCCCGTCGACACCGGGCCGGGGCATGACCCCCATGGCGAGCCCGTGGCCGGCGGCCGCGAGCAGCACGCACACCGCGGCGAACACCGCGGCCCGCAGGCCACGGACTGCCGACGATGCGCTCATGACGGCCGATCCTCCCACGCACGGTTGATACGCGTGGCACCGATGTCCGCGTTCACCCCCCGATGCCTGTCGCGTCGAGGAGCCGCACCAGATCCCGGCGTCCGTAGCCCGACAGCCCGGCCCGGTGGACAGCCGTGAGCAGCAGATGGGCGACGATCTCCCCCTTGCGGCCGTCCCTCCCGTCCCCGAACCACTCGTCGGGCTTCTCGACGCCGAGGCCGTTCATGACCAGCCCGTGCACGCGCCGGATCTCGGCGACGGTGTCGGCCACCGCGTCGAGCAGTGTGGATCCGGGTCGCTCGCATTCCAGGGCGAAACACCCCCGGTCGACCGGCCGGCATCCCTCGGGAGGGTTCTCCAGCAGTCCCGCGTAGCGGAGATCGTCGGCATCAGCGCCGCCGAACACGTCGTCCACCAGCACGAACCGGTGGTGTCCCTGCCGTACCGGTGGCGGCGGGTCGTGGTACTCCCAGCCCGCTTCCGCATAGACGCGGCGCCGCACCTCCTCCGCGTCCGCCCCCGTGACGGCGAAGCCGCTGGCGCTGTTGCGGCCGGTGGTCGTGCCGTCAGGATTGCGGTGAAAGGACAGGCCCATGAGTTCCCCCGAAGCTGATCGCCGATCCGGTCGTCGGTCGTCACTGATCCGAACGAGCGGCGATCCCCTCGCGTCCCCACGTCACGGGGTATCACCCGAACGCGTGACCGCACGGACGCGCGGTTGCCTTCGCGCAGCGAGCGGCGACGCCGGCACCCGGCGGCCGCGACGGCATCCCGCGGCATCCAGCGGGACCGCGCGGGGATGCGTGAGGGTCGGACGCCGGGGTGGGCACCACGCTCGTGGAGGCGTGCCCGCCCCGGCTCCTCCGGGCCGGGCTCAGGCGGCCCGGTGGCCCCGGCTGCGGTGTGCGCGGACGATGTCCGCGTAGCGGTGGCCGCTGCCCTTGATGGTGCGGGTCTGGGTGGCGTAGTCGACGTGGACCAGGCCGAAGCGCTTGGCGTAGCCGTAGGCCCACTCGAAGTTGTCGAGGAGCGACCAGGCGAAGTACCCCGCGAGGGGGGCGCCCTTGCGGGCCGCGGCGGCGCAGGCGGCGAGGTGGCGCTCCAGGTAGTCCTGGCGTTCGGGGTCGTCGACCGTGCCGTCGGGTGCGACGAGGTCGGGGTAGGCGGAACCGTTCTCGGTGACGTAGATCTTGCGGGCCGCGTACTCGTCCGTGAGGCGCAGCAGCAGGGCCTCGATGCCGCCGGCGTCGATCTCCCAGTCCATGCCGGTGCGCGGGACGTCCTCGCGGCGCACGGAACGGACGTAGGGGGCGGGGCCCTCGGGGTCGTCGGCGACGTACGCAGGGAAGTAGTAGTTCAGGCCCAGCCAGTCGAGCGGGGCGGCGATCGTCTCCAGGTCGCCGGGCTGTTCGGGGAGTTCGACGCCGTACGTCTCGACCATGTCGGCGGGGAAGCCGCGGCCGTGCACCGGGTCGAGCCACCAGCGGTTGACGTGGCCGTCGTGCCGGCGGGCGGCCGCGAGGTCCTCGGGGCTGTCCGTGACGGGGTGGACGGTGGAGAGGTTGTTGACGATGCCGACGCGGGCGCCGGGCGCCGCGACGCGGATCGCCTGGGTGGCGAGGCCGTGGCCGAGGAGCAGGTGGTACGAGGCGCGTACGGCGGCGGTGAGATCGGTCAGGCCGGGGGCCATCTTGCCCTCCAGGTGGCCGATCCAGGCCGAGCAGGAGGGCTCGTTGAGGGTGGCCCAGTGGTTGACGCGGTCGCCGAGGCGTTCGGCGACGACCGCGGCGTACGCGGCGAAGCGTTCGGCGGTCTCGCGTTCGGGCCAGCCGCCGCGGTCCTGGAGGACCTGGGGCAGGTCCCAGTGGTAGAGGGTGACGGAGGGGGTGATGCCCGCGTCGAGCAGGGCGTCGGTCAACCGGTCGTAGAACGCGAGGCCCTTGGCGTTGACGCGGCCGTTGCCGTCGGGCATCACGCGCGGCCAGGCGACGGACAGCCGGTAGGCGTTGACGCCCAGGCGGCGCATCAGGCCGACGTCCTCGGGCCAGCGGTGGTAGTGGTCGCAGGCGATGTCGCCGTGATCGTCGTTGTCGGTCTTTCCGGGGGTGTGCGAGAAGGTGTCCCAGATCGACGGCGAACGGCCGTCCTCGGCCACGGCTCCCTCGATCTGGTACGCCGATGTGGCCGTGCCCCACAGGAAGTCGTGCGGGAGTGCGGCGAGGTCGATGGGTTCGGACACGGAAGTCCCTTCGGAGCGGGGGGTGTGGGTCACTTGACGGCGCCCGCCGTCAGACCGGCGACGAGATAGCGCTGGAGCAGCAGGAACCCGGCGACCACCGGGAGGCTGACGACCAGTGAGGCCGCCATGATCTGGTTCCAGTAGACGTCGTTGAGGGTGGAGTAGCCCTGGAGTCCGACGGCGAGGGTGCGGGTGGTGTCGTTGGTCATGACGGAGGCGAAGAGGACCTCGCCCCAGGCGGTCATGAAGGCGTAGACGGCGACCGCGACGATGCCGGGGATCGCGGCCGGCACGACGATCCGCAGCAGCGCGCCGAGCGGCCCGCAGCCGTCCACCAGCGCCGCCTCGTCGAGGTCGCGGGGCACCGAGTCGAAGTACCCGATCAGCATCCAGACGGAGAACGGCAGCGAGAAGGTGAGGTACGTGAGGATCAGTCCGCCGCGCGAGCCGAACAGGGCGATCCCGGTGGCGTTGCCGATGTTGACGTAGAGGAGGAAGAGCGGGAGGAGGAAGAGGATGCCGGGGAACATCTGGGTCGACAGGACGGTGACCGTGAAGACGCGCTTGCCGCGGAAGTCGTAGCGGCTGACGGCGTAGGCGGCGAAGACGGCGATGACGACCGAGCAGACGGTCGCGGCGCCCGAGACGATCAGCGAGTTCACGAAGTACTTCGCGAGGGGCACGGTCGACCAGATGTCGATGTACGGCCGGAAGGTCAGTTCGCTGGGCAGCCAGCGGAACTTGCCCGTGACGTCGGCGAGGGGTTTCAGCGAGCTGGAGACCATCACGTAGACGGGGACCAGCACGAACCCGGTGAGCAGGGTCAGGAACACACGCCGCGACCACAGGAACGAACGCGGCGATGCCATGGGCGAGTTGCGGGCCGTCGCGTCACGCACGGGCCTTCCTCCTTCCGCCGCGCGAGGTGAGCAGCAGGTAGACGCCCGTGACGGCCAGCAGGAAGAGCAGCAGCAGGACGGACATGGCGGAGCCGGTGCCGAAGTTCCAGGTGACGAAGGACGCCTGGTAGATGTGCACCGAGACGAGGTCGGCGGCCTCGGGCGCGGACCTGCCGAACAGGACGTAGGGGGTGTTGAAGTCGTTGAACGTCCACAGGAACAGCACCAGGATCAGCACCTGGTTGACGGGGCGCAGCGACGGCAGGGTGATGCGCCGGATCTGCTGCCACATCCCGGCGCCGTCCAGAGCGGCCGCCTCGTACAGTTCGCGCGGGATGTTCTGCAGGCCGGCCATCACGATGAGGAAGGCGAACGGCCAGCCCTTCCACACCGACACGGTCAGCAGGGCGTAGAAACTGTTGTCGCCGATGAGCCAGAAGGACGGTTCGCCGGTGAGGTGCAGCTGGTCGTGCAGGACGTGGTTCACCAGGCCGTTGTCGTGCTGGAACATGAACACCCAGGTGATGACCGCCGTGTAGACGGGCAGCGCGTACGGCACCAGGAACAGCGTGCGCAGCAGGCCGCGGCCGCGGAAGGTGTCCTGCATGAAGACGGCGGCGGCGGTGCCGGTCAGCCAGCACAGGGCGACCGACAGCAGGGTGAAGCCGACGGTGACGAGGAACGAGTGCAGCAGCGCCTCGCCGACGGGCGCGTCGAAGTCCACCGACACCTTGTAGTTGCCGATGCCGGACCACGGGGCGGTGCCCCAGTCCCGGATGTAGAACTGGGTCAGCTCCTTGAAGCTCATCACGATGCCGATGACCATCGGCACGAGATGGACGAGGAGTTCGAGGAGCAGGGCGGGCAGGAGCAGCAGGTACGGCAGTCCGACGCGTCGGATCCGCCCGGTGCGGCGCGGGCCGCGCGCCGCACCGGGGGAGGCTGTGCGCACCGACTCGCCCGGAGCGGTGGTGGTGGTCGTCATCGCGTTCAGGCCGCCGGCATCTGCTGCTGGGCCTTCTCCAGCTTGGCCTTGACGGAGTCGGCGGTGACGGCGCGTCCGGCGGCGGCGTCGGCGAACAGGTCCTTGACCGCCGTACCGACCGCGGTCTCGAACTGCGACTCGGAGGCGACCTGCGGCAGCGCGGCGGCGCTGGTGGCGAGGGTGTTCTTCAGGACCGCGTTGGCGGGCGCCGTGAACGCCGGGTCCTCCTGGGCCGACTTGACCGGCGGGATGGAGCTGTAGGCCTTGTTGAGGATCTTCTGCTCGTCGTCGCTGGTCATGAACTTCACGAACTTCGCCGCGCCGTCGGGGTTGTGGCTGTTGCGGAAGACGGCGAGATTGATGCCGGCGACCATCGAGTTGACCTGGGTGCCGGTGCCGGGGGTGCCGGACTGCACGGGCACGGGCGCGATGCCGTACGCGTCCTCGCTCATCCCCTGCGACTTGAGGTTGGCGGCGGCGGACTGCCACAGCAGCATGGCCTGGTTGCCCTTGGCGAAGTCGCTGACGGACTGGTTCTGCGCGTACTCGGCGTCGCCGGGCGGGATGGCCTTGTCCTTGGCCATGAGGCCGACGTACTGCTGGACGGCCGCGACCACCTTGGGGTCGGTGAAGTTCGGTTTGCCGTCGGGGCCGAAGAAGTCGGCTCCGTGCTGCTTGGCGAACACGAAGACGTGGTGGATGTTCTCGGAGAGGTTCGAACCCTCGGCGCCGAGCACGGACTTGCCCTTGGCCTTGATCTTCTTGCCGTCGGCGACCAGTTCGTCCCAGGTGGCGGGGGGTCCCGCGATGCCGGCGTCGGCGAAGATCTTCTTGTTGTAGTAGAGCGCGTACGCCATCGAGTACAGCGGCACCGCGACCGGGTCCTTGCCCTCGGCCCCGGTGGATCCGAGCGCGGAGTCGACGAACCGGTCCCGGCCGCCTATCTTCGCGAAGTTCTTCGCGTCCCAGGGCAGCAGCGCCCCGGTCGCCTGCAGGGAGGCGCTCCAGGTGTTGCCGATGTTCAGCGCGTCGGGTCCCTGGCCCGAAGTGGTCGCGGTGAGGATCCGGTTGAGCAGGTCGGTCCAGGGAACGACCTCCAGCTTCACCTTGATACCGGTCTGCTTCTCGAACTTGTCCAGTTCGGGCTGCAGGACCTGCTTGTCCACGGCGATGCTCGCGCCCTGGTTGGAGGCCCAGTAGGTCAGCGTCTTCGGCGAGTCGCCGGACCCGTCGTTACTGGACGAACCCCCGCCGCAGGCCGTGGCCGCGAGGGCGAGAGACATGGTGACGGCACCTACGGCCGCGGCTCGGATGCTGCGCATGGCTCCTGGTGTCCCTTTCCGGGAGTCGAGAACCAGGGGGGTGGTGACGGGCGTCGGCACGCCGTTCGCCTCCCCAATCCCCTCATGGCTTAATTTAGGACGTGAGTTAAACCCTTGGACGGGGGCTCGTCAAGGGATACGGCAGGGGTGGATCCCGGCTTCGCGACCGCGGGCGGCACGACCAGGGCGGACTCGGACGGAAGCGCGCTCCTCGAAGTGCCCTTCCATACAACGACGTTCACCTCGTGAAACCGGAAAGCCCGGCAAGGGCGGGCGCGTTCACGTGTCCACGGGTACGACTCATTCGCCGCGTATGAGAGCCTCGTTGACGGCCTCGACGCGTGCGAACAGCGGGCCGCGGGTGACGATCCCGTCGCCCATCCCCCTCCCTCGTCCCCCGGCCCCCGGCGCCACGGGTCGACGTCGATGACAGTGACGGTGACCAGCGCGTTGCCCAGTCCCACTACGGCCCACCAGTCCCGGCCGCCGGCGCTCACCCGCCCGTTCGACGGGCTCGCCGGGACAGCCTGCGCAGGGACGTGCCGGTGAGCGCCCGTACGGGACACCCACCGGCACACCCTCACCCGGTCACAGCCGGCACCGCAGCCATGACCGCGACCCCGGCGACCGGTCGTACGCCCACCTGCCCGGACGCCGGCCGGTCACGGTCACCGGACCGGAACCACCGCGGGAGCCGGAGCCGACACCCACGTCACGGTCACCGGACCGTGTCCGCCCCCGGAGCCGACCCGCCGGCCGCCGCCACGGGGCCCGGTGCCATCGCGTAGCCGGCGGGGCGGGTCGTGAAGGTGCCCCGGCCCTGTGTGCGGCTGCGCAGGCGGGTCGCGTAGCCGAACAGTTCGGCCAGCGGCACGGTGGCGGTGAGGACCGCCGAGCCGGCGCGGCTCTCGGAGCCGGTGACACGGCCGCGCCGGGCGGCCAGGTCGCCGAGGACGCCGCCGACCGCGTCCGCCGGCACGGTCACCGTGACGTCGGCGACCGGTTCCAGCAGGGCCATCGCGCAGGTGCGCAGGGCCTCGCGGAGGCCGGACCGGCCGGCGGTGCGGAACGCCATGTCGGAGGAGTCCTTCACATGCGTGGAACCGTCGGTCAGCGTGACGCGCAGCCCGGTCACCGGATGCCCGCCGAGCGGGCCCTCGGCGAGGGCGTCCCGGCATCCGGTCTCGACGGCGCGCACGTACTCCTGCGGAACCCGTCCGCCGACGACGGCCGACCGGAACTCGAAGCCAGTGACGCCGACTTCGCCTCCGAGCGGCTCCACGTCGAGAACGATGTGCGCGAACTGCCCGGCGCCGCCGTCCTGTTTGACGTGCCGGTGGACCAGTCCGCGTACCCCGCGCAGCACGGTCTCCCGGTGCGCGACCCCCGGCCTGCCCACCGCGACCTCGAATCCGCCCTCCTGCCTGATCCTCTCCACGGCGACCTCCAGATGCAGTTCACCCATGCCGGACAACACGGTCTGCCCGGTCTCGTCGTCGGTGCGCACGACCAGGGAGGGGTCCTCCTCGGCCAGCCGCGCCAGAGCCGTCGCGAGACGGCCGGTGTCGGTGGCGCGGCGCGCCTCGACGGCCACGGAGACCACGGGCTCGGCGACCACGGGCGGTTCCAGCAGCAGCGGAGCGGCGGGGTCGCACAGCGTCGAACCGGCGCGCGCCGTCTTCAGGCCGACGAGCGCGACGATGTCGCCGGCCGCCGCGCGGTCGAGCTGGGCGTGCCGGTCTGCCATGACCCGCAGGATCCGTGCGACACGCTCGGTGCGCCCGCTGCCCGCGTCGCGCACGGTGTCTCCCTTCTCGATCGTGCCCGAGTACACGCGCACATAGGTCAGCCGTCCCGTGCCGTTCGCGTTCACCTTGAACGCGAGTGCGGCGAAGGGTGCTTGAGGATCGGCGGCCCTCACCTGCCCGTCGTCCTCGTGGACTCCGCGTACGGCGGGTACGTCGAGCGGTGACGGCAGGTAGGCCACCACCGCGTCCAGCAGGGGCTCGACGCCCCGGTCGCGGTACGCGGACCCGCACAGGACGACGACGCCCGCACCGCTGTGGGTGAGATCGCGCAGGGCACCGGTGAGGGTGGCACCGGAGAGCGTCTCCCGGTCGCAGAACTCCTCCAGCGCGGCCGGGTGCAGCTCCGCCACCGCCTCCTCCAGCAGCCGCCGTCTGCGCAGCGCCTCGTCCCGCGATCCGTCCGGTACCGGGCCCTCGACGAGCGTGCCGGGAGCCCCGCCGGCGTCGTCCCACACCAGCGCGCGCATGCGCACCAGATCCACGACGCCCGTGAAACGCTCCTCGGTTCCGATCGGCAACTGCGTGGCGAGCGGCGCCGGATGGAGCCGTTCCCGGATGGACTCGACGGCGGTGTCGAGGTCGGCACCGACGCGGTCCATCTTGTTGACGAAGGCGATGCGGGGCACCCGGTGCCGGTCCGCCTGCCGCCACACCGACTCGCTCTGCGGCTCGACCCCGGCGACGGCGTCGAAGACGGCCACGGCTCCGTCCAGCACCCTGAGCGCGCGTTCGACCTCGTCCGCGAAGTCCACGTGCCCGGGGGTGTCGATCAGGTTGATCCGGTGTCCGTCCCAGGCGCAGCTGACGGCCGCGGCGAAGATGGTGATGCCCCGGTCGCGTTCCTGCGGGTCGAAGTCGGTGACGGTGGTGCCGTCGTGCACCTCCCCGCGCTTGTGGGTGGTGCCGGTGGCGTAGAGGATCCGCTCGGTGACGGTGGTCTTCCCCGCGTCGACGTGGGCGAGGATGCCGAGGTTGCGGATGGTGGCGAGGCTGTCGAGAGTGGTGGGGCGGGTGCGCATGGCCCGAGGCCTTTCTGCGGAGCAGGAGAAGGGGCGGCGCGATTCCCGGACGAGGGCACGAGGAACCCGGAGGACTGACCTGGCCGACTGCCCAGAGTAGAAGGGAAGTTGGGTCCGCCCGGAGTCGCGTCGGGTCGGTTCGGGTCGGTTCTGTTCGGTCAGATGCTCGTCACAGGCATCCGGTGCCGGCCGCGCAGCGGGCACCGGACGGACGAGGACACCAGGATCACCTCGGACCGGGACGGGTGAGCCACGACGACTGCGGTACGGTCACGCACGGCCGGGCTCCCCTCGGTGATCGGTGGTCGGTGATCGGTGGCGGAACAGCGCGCCGCCGAAGACCTCGGACCGGCGCGTGCCGCACGGCGAGTGTAGGAAGCACGGCATGCTCGCGCCCACCGGTTTTTCCCCGCCGGTGTCCGCGGGTGGACCGTCCCGCGTCCGTGCCGTCGCCCTCGGCCCGGTCGGCCTAATCGGCGGTGGAGAAGGTCGGCGCGAGAGCCGTGCACAGCCTGTCCGCGAAGTCGTCCTCCGTTCCCGTGACTTCGGGGTACTCGGCGGTGAAGTGGCCCCATTCGGCGGCCCGCGCGGACTCCGCGATCTCGTCGAGGCCCACCGGACGGCACCCCTCGGAGGGGTCCGCGTGGAGAAACACCTGCCGCAACAGCTCGTGACGCAAGGGCGTGTGCTCAGCGAGCAGGACGGCGTCGTAGAGGTCCTTGCCCTGAGGGTGTATGTCCGTGCACAGCCACATGACCTTCCACGCCAACGACAGTTCGGCCGTGGCCGCGTTGAGCGGGATCCGCGCGTCGCCCGACATGGAGGGCATCAGGGTGGCCTCGGGTGCCGCGGGCAGTGACTCGTTGAAGACGAAGTCCAGTTGAACGGTTCCGCCGGGCAGTCCCTCGGCGGTCCAGGGCAGCACCAGACGCCGTCCGGGGACGCGGTCGTACGTCCAGATGTCGTCTCCGACCGCACCGGCGGCGTCGAACCGTACGACGGTGCCGGCGCGGTGGGAAGCCGCCTCGGCCGCCCCGGCGATGCCGTCGAGCATGGCCGACGTACGCGCCTCCTCGATCCCCCACGACGCCGGGGTGACGACGAAGTCCAGGTCCCCCGGCTCCCGTGCCGCGTCACCGAACCAGGCGCGCAGCAGCACACTGCCGCGCAGCACGAGCGAGTCGGCCCATGCGGAGTCGGCGACGGCGGTGAGGACCAGGTCGAGCGCCGTACGGCGGGCCGCACGCCAGGCGTCTTCGACCGGCGGGTCGGGGAAGCGCGGGTCGGCGGCCCGGTAGGCGTTGCTGTACTGCTTCAGCGCGGGGTCGAACACGGAACGCTGCACGGCACGCGGGTCGGTGACCGGACGCAGCGTCGAGGGCAGTTCGAGCCGGGACCGCGTGTCCTCGTCGAGCGGGCTCTGGGGCAGGCTCTCTTCGCGCCACCCGAACCTCTCCCAGGTACCGGCCCCCGTGCGCCCGCCTCCTGCCATGCCCGTGTTGTTCCCGTCACCCGTCATCACGCACCGCCCTCTCCCCCGTGACGCGGCCACCACTTCACCGCGGCCGCCCGGGGCGCACCCCGGCCCCCTTGCCCGATCATCGCAAGTCTTTCCTTGCCCGGACAGCGAGTTGCTCCGGAGGGGACGACCGCGTGATCAGCGGATCAGCGGGTCCAGGGCCCCGGCGAGCCGGTGCAGCCACTCCTCCGCCGTCCCCTGCGCCCAGGGGTACTCCTGCCGGAATCCGTCCCAGTCCACGTCCCAGCGAGCCACCTCGCCGGGGCGGCGGAAGGTGTCCGCCGCGTCCGCCGCTCCGCACGCGGCCCGCCGGAAGACCGTCCGCAGCAGGCGTGCCGGAAGAGGCGCCTGCGCCGCCTCGGCGAGGAGTACCGCGTCGTACAGGTCCTTGCCCCGCGCCCGGCCGCCGTCCCGGCCGTCCAGGTGCAGCCAGAGCAGCTTCCACGCCAAAGCCACGTCCGGGCCGACGGTCCGCACGGGGGTGGGCCCGCCGCCCGCGCCCCGGGGGATCGCCGTCCACACCGGGGGCTCGGGGAGTATCTCGTCCCGGGCGAAGTCCAGTTGCACCTCACCCGGCGGGAGGCCGTCCGCGTGCCACGGGACGAGCAGACGTACGCCGGGGGTGTCGTACTCGCCGTAGGTCCAGGTGCCGTCCGGGCGCGCGGCCTCCGGATCGAGGAGCAGGCCGGGGGCGGCCTGCGGCGACCGGGCCAGCCGTTCGAGCAGGTCCCGGTACGGCGGGCGGGGCTCCGCGAGGTCCGCCTCGCTCATCCAGCGCAGCCCCTCGGGCGGCGGTACGGCCCGCTGCCCGCCGGTGCCGAACTCCTCGTACGCCCACATCTCGTACCGCGCCGCGCCGGCGGCGGCCTCGGGCCACTGCTGGACCTCTTCGACGCCGTCGACGTACGGAAAGGGGTCCAGCGGATCGACCCCTGCGTTCTCCTCGACGACCACCCAGTCGAGGTCGGCGGGTTCCCGGGCCGCGTCGCCCACCCAGGCCTGCATGACCATGCTTCCGCGCAGTACGAGACCGTCGCTCCACGGCGCCTCCGCGACGAGACTCAGCACGTGGTCCAGCGCCGCCCTCCGGGCCGCTCGGTGTCCGCCGGCGAGCGGCCGACGGCCCGCTTCGGAGCCGTACGACGGCACGGGAGCCCGCGCGGACGGGTGGGCGTGCCGGGGGCCGGTCACGCGGGCCTCGATGCCGGGCGCAGGACGGTGGCCGGCGGCCGGACGGTGGCCGACGGCGCGGCTCCGGGCACGGGAGCCGGACTCGGTACCGGCACCGGCACCGGCACCGGCACCGGCAGGATCGGCGCCGACACCGGCACGGACACCGCCGGGAAGGCCGAATCACCCGCTATCCAGCCCGAGTCGGCCCCGGGATTGTCGTCGTACACGACGAACTCCCGCTCCACCTCCACGATCGCGTACCCCGCGTCCTTCAGCGCCGCGACCAGCGCGTCCAGGCGGCGCCCCGCCTCGGGCCGCCCCACCCCACGGCATCGCTGTGTGACGAACCGCTCGTGCAGTCCGCCGGCCGCCTCCCGGCGGGCGTTGCGGGAGAGGTGCGCGGAGTGCGACTCGGCCAGCGCGCGGACCGCGCCGAGATGCGACTCGCGCAGGACGAGCTTGAGGTGGTGCTCGAAGTAGCAGTGCCCGGGGAGAAGCAGGGCTTCGGCATCCGTGCCCGGCACCTCCTCGTTCCAGGGCGCCGCCTCGATCTTCACCCGGGCCACGCGGAAGCCGTCCTCGCGCAACCGGTCCGCCCACCCGCGCGCCACTCTCCGCTGGCCCGCCAGGGTGCCGCCTCCCCGGCCGGTCAGCATCGGCTGGTCCGGCGTCCGCCCCCGGTCGAGCAGGATCCGGGTGTACTTGAGCCCGTACCGCTCCGCCCACAGGCGCGCGGGATCCTCTCCGCCGCCCTCACCTGCCCGCGGCTCGACCGTCAGATGAATCTCGAACTCCCCCGCGAACTGCCTCACCGTTCCCCCTCCCCCTCACCTCGTTGCCTGATCACACGTTCGACCGTAAGGCCCGCCACTGACAACGGATGCCGCCGGTCGCGGCGTTGGCGGCAGAGACCTCAGCTCTCGCCCCAACAGCACCGCCAGAAGCTAAGGTTGCAGCTCAACGGGGCATCCGTCGGCCAGGATGCTGCTCACCGAGGCGCTGTGCCGTGACGTCGGCGGTTCCTGACCTGGCCGCGTGGCCCCTCGCTGAACCGCTGGGGGGAACTCGCCGTGATCGAAACTCCGATGGACGCCGCCGAGACCGATGGGGACGACGACGCCGACCGTAAGGCCGTCGAGGAGGAACGGGCCGAGCTGAAGGCGTTCGTCAAAGGGCTGAGCGCGGACGACATCAAGTCGGGCAACTGGTTCACGAAGCTCATGTCCCAGGCCATGAACTCCTATACGGAGAAGGTCGACTGGCGCTACTTCCAGGAGCGGTACGAGGGCGTTCCCGCGGATGCGGTCATCGACCAGCGGATCAAGATGGCGGCCCGGTACGCGGCGCTCGAAGGCGGCCTCTCCGCCAGTGCGTACACGGCTGCCGTGGCCGCCACTCTCGGCAGTCTCGGCGGGGCCTCACCGGCCACCGTCCCGGCGGCCGTCGCCACCATGATGGTGGACGTCGCGTTCGTCACCCGGCTCCAACTCCGCCTGGCCTACGACATCTCCGTGCTCTACCGGGTCCCGGTCGACGTGTCCGACCCGGACGACATGTGGAAGCTCATCCGGGTGGCCTTCACGATCAAGGGCGGGGAAGTGGCGCGAGAAGGAGTGATCAAGGCGGTCCCGGCGATGATGCGACCGCTGATCAAGCGCTTCTACTCCAAGTCGGTGCTGGCCGCGGCGAAGGGATTCCCCGTCGTAGGGAAGTACCTCCTGCAGCGCAACGTCATCAAGATCGGCATCCCCCTGGTCGGCGTCCCCCTCGCGGCGGTGCTGAACCGCTACACGACGCTCCTCGCGGGTCGGCACGCACAGGCCGTCTTCCGCAACGAAGCACGTGTGATCGAGATCGCCCAGAATCTGAGCAAGAGGAGCAAGCACCCGCAGCTGATGCTGTGGGTGGCGTGGCTCGTGATCAAAGCGAACCGCACGATCGCCGACGACGAGGCACTGCTGATGCGGCATCTGGTCAGCATGGTCCGCGAGCGGCATCAGGTCGTCGACGAGGAACTCGCCCACCTGATCGACATCGACCCCGCCGAGGTGTGGCGGCGCATGGACGCCGAGCCGGGAGACCTGAGCGACCTCCTCGACGTAGCCGAACGGGTGGCCACGGTGGACGGTGACCTCAACGCGCGCGAGAAGGACGTCATCTCCGAACTCCGGAAGCGCTGCTGCCCGGCCTGACATCGCCGGAGGAGGGCGGCGAAGTGCCGGCCCTCCTCATCCCGACCCTGCCCCCTCACCTCCCGGCAACGGCAGTTCCGCCCAGATGGTCTTGCCGGTGCCGGTGTGGCGGGTGCCCCAGCGTTCGGTGAGCTGGGCGACGAGCATCAGGCCGCGGCCGCCCTCGTCGAGGATGCGGGCCCTGCGCAGGTGGGGGGCGGTGCTGCTGGAGTCGGAGACCTCGCAGATCAGGGTGCGGTCCTTGATGAGGCGCAGCAGGATGGGCGGGTCGGCGTGGCGGATCGCGTTGGTCACCAGCTCGCTGACCACGAGTTCGGCGACGAAGTCCATCTCCTCCAGGCCCCAGGCGCGCAGCTGGGCGGCCGTCAGCGAACGGGCCTCGGCGACGACGGCCGGGTCGGGAGGCAGCTCCCACTGCGCGATGTGCCGGCTGTCCAGGCCCCGGGTCCGGGCGAGGAGCAGCGCGACGTCGTCGGCCGGCCGCCCGTCCAGCAGCGCCTTGAGCACGATGTCGCAGGTGGTCTCGAGCGAGGGGACGGCGTCCGCCAGGGCGGTCCGCAGGCCGCGCAGGCCGGTGTCCACGTCGTGGTCGCGGGCCTCGATCAGACCGTCGGTGTACAGCGCGAGCAGGCTGCCCTCGGGAAGGTCCACCTCGACCGATTCGAAGGGCAGGCCGCCGAGTCCCAGGGGCGGTCCGGTGGGCAGTTCGAGGAAGTCGACCGTGCCGTCCGGGGTCACCAGGGCGGGCCAGGGGTGCCCGGCGCTGGCGAGTGAGCACCGGCGGGTCACCGGGTCGTACACGGCGTACAGGCAGGTGGCGCCGAGGTCGGCGGTCTGCGGCTCGGCGCCGGTCTCCAGTCCGGTGCTGAGGCGGATGACCAGGTCGTCCAGGTGCGCGAGCAGTTCGTCCGGGGGCAGGTCGACGTCGGCCAGCGTGCGCACGGCCGTACGCAGCCGGCCCATGGCGGCGGAGGCGTGGAGTCCGTGGCCGACGACGTCGCCGACGACGAGCGCCACCCGGGCGCCGGACAGCGGGATGACGTCGAACCAGTCGCCCCCGACCCCGGCCCGCGAACCGGCGGGCAGGTAGCGGCCGGCGACGTCGACGGCGGCCTGCTCGGGGATGCCCTGCGGCAGCAGGCTGTGCTGGAGGGCGAGCGTGGTGGAGCGCTCGCGCGTGTAGCGGCGGGCGTTGTCGATGCAGACGGCGGCGCGTGCCGCGATCTCCTCGGCGATCCGCAGATCGTCCTCGCTGTACGGCGGTGAGGCCGGATCCAGGCGGGTGAACAGCGCGGCGCCGAGGTTGACGCCTCGGGCGCGCAGCGGCACCGCCATCAGCGCGTGCGGATGGTGCCGGCGCACCCAGTCGGCCCGGCCGGGGTCCTGTTCGAGCCAGCGGACGACCTCGGGATCGGTGATCAGGTGCCGGGAGCCGCGGCCGGTGGCCAGGCAGCGTTCGAGCGGCGAGAACTCCGGGTAGCGGGCCAGCTCGCCGACCGCCACCAGACCCTGCACGTCGGTACGGGCCGCCGCGCGCCGCAGCTCCAGCGGGGCGCCGACGGGAATGGGCGCGGGCTCGTCGCCGTGCAGTACGGCGTCCAGCAGATCGACGGAGACGAAGTCCGCGCAGGAGGGTACGACGATGTCGGCCATCTCCTGCGCGGTGCGGGTGACGTCCAGGCTGCTGCCGATCCGCCTGCTGGCCTCGTTGAGCAGCGCCAGCCGTTCGCGCGCCGCGGACTGCTCGGAGAAGTCGAGCGCGGCCACCTGGACCCCGCGCACCAGACCGCCGGGATCCTTGAGGGGGTCCACGTGCACGATCCAGGCGTGCGCGTGGGACTCCCCCGGCACGCGCACGTAGTTCTCGACGCGTTCCGGCACGCCGGTCCTGGCGACCCGGTCCACGGTCTGTTCGGGGCCCTCGAACCTCGGGTCCGGCATGTGCTCGGTGATCCGGAGCCCGCGCAGGTCCCGCTCCGGTGCGCCGAGCTGCCGCGCCATCGGGGCGTTCACCCGGAGGAAGCGGCCGTCGGTGTCGTAGATCGCCAGGGCGAACGGGGACTGGTCGAAGGACCAGCGCAGGAGGGGGTCGGAGTCCCGTCCGCCGTCCGGCTCCTGCAGCCGGTCCTGGGGGGTGAGCGGTGGGTGTGGTGGGTGCGGCGTGTGCGGTGCGTGCGGTGCGTGCGGTGCGTGCGGCGTGTGCGATGCGTGCGGTGCGTGCGGTGCGTGCGAGGCCGGGTGGTCGTGAGGGGCATGGGGGGCTGACGCGGCTCGTGGGGCTTGGGGGTCATGCGGGGTCGGCTCGGCTCGGGGGGTGCGCTCGGCTTGGGGCGCCTGCTCGGCGCGGGGGGCGTGCTGGGCTTGGGGAGCGTGCTCGGCACGGGGAGCGTGCTCGGCTCGGGGCGCCTGCTCGGCCCGGGGGGTGCGCTCGGCTTGGGGAGCCTGCTGGTCATCCTGCTCGGCGCGGCCGGCCGGAGCGGGGCGGTCGAGGGCTGCGGGGCGGTCCACCGGTGCGGGGTGCTCAGCGAACGCGGCGTGCTCCCGCGGGGACTGCTGGGGGCGCCGGAGCGGCGCCTCCTGCTCGCCGGGAGCCTGCGGAGGGAGGGCTTCGAGGAGCCAGCCCGTGCCGCCGTCGGCAGTGGTCAGGGGGCGGGCCCGCAACCGGCATGCGACCGGGGTGCCGTCCCGGGCCCGGAGCACCGCGCGGCCGACCCAGCCCTCCCGCCTCGCGAGTCCCGCGAGAGCGGGGAGCGAGGCGTGTCCGCCGTACCCGGGGGACACGACCAGATCGGTCACCGGTCGGCCCACGGCCTGGCCCACCGAGTACCCCAGCAGGCGCTGCGCTCCCGGGCTCCAGGCGGTCAGCACCCCGTCCGGGTCCGTCACGGCCACGGCCTGGCCCGCTTCGACCACGGCCGTCGCCTCACTGGTGTCGAAGGGGGCGCCGGCTTCACGGTCTCGGGGTTCATGGTCGCCGGTCGCCGGTGTGTCCATGTCCGATCATCTCCCCTTCCGCATGCTCGCCGAGTCCAGAATCCCTCGTTCCCGTCGAGCATGCCGAAGGGAACGGTTCTCGTCGTGGGGCGGCGGCCTTTCGGGGGGCGCGGTACCCGGTGTTCCGGAGGCGCCGCGACCCGCTGTCCGGGACACCGCCGGTCTCACGTGCGCGGTTCGCCCATCAGGGGTTCCCGGGCGCCTTCGGGCGCACTCCTCACGTGCTCCCCGTACGCTCCCCGCTCCCCCCGCTCCTCCCCCTCCCGGCGTACGCCGGACCACCGGGCGGCCGTCACCAGTGCCGTGCCCAGCGCCAGGCCCAGGGCGGGAAGTGCGGGGAACGCGCCACCGGGCGCGAAGCCCTGCGTGGCGAAACGCGTCAGAGCCGCGATCGAGGCCGCCAGTCCGCACCACAGGGGCCAGGGGCACGACGGGGACCACGCACGGCGCAGGGGCGAGGTTCGGCCCAGGGACCCGGTGC
This sequence comes from Streptomyces sp. NPDC090108, assembly GCF_044747185.1. Classification (NCBI taxonomy): domain Bacteria; kingdom Bacillati; phylum Actinomycetota; class Actinomycetes; order Kitasatosporales; family Streptomycetaceae; genus Streptomyces; species Streptomyces sp. NPDC090108. The sequence goes on along the minus strand of NZ_JBIVDQ010000004.1, from coordinate 747,577 downwards.
GACCCAGGGGTGAGGTTCGGCCCAGGGACCCGGTGCGACCCAGGCCCATCCGCGGCCTCGCCCGCTCCGCCGGCAGCGCGGGCCCCCTCTCCAGCGGGCGCAGCACCGGCAGGGCGCCGGCCAGGAGGAGACCGAGCACCAGCAGCCACGGCACCCGGAGCGCCCACCACGCGGCGGAACCGAGCGTCGGCTCGGGCGCGAGGCCGGTCAAATAGAAGGCGCCGGCGGCGATCAGCACCGGGAGCATGTGCCAGAGGTACAGCGTCATGCTGGCGCCGCCCACGGTGCGTACGGCCCGCCACACGCGCTCGCGGTCGAGGAGCGGCCGGAGCAGCGGTGCCAGGAGCAGGCTCAGGCCGGCCTGGGTCACCACCCACGCCAGCATCGCCGCCGACGGCGGATCGGTGTTGCCGGGGTCCTGCCCGGTCACCAGGATCAGGCTCACCGGGAACGGGCCGAAGACGATCAGCGCCGCGAACGCCGTCGCGCCGCCGGCCGCCATCCCGGCCGGGGTCAGGCGGCGCCGCGTCAGCAATCCGTCGCGCCAGCAGAAGCCGAGCTGGTAGGCGACGCCCCACACGAGGACGTAGTCGATCGGTCCGACGTACGGCGTGTGGAAGCCGGTCACGAGCACGTCGACCACGAGGGCGGCCGCGCCCATGGCCACCGGGACGCGTGGCCCCCAGCGGCGGTGCGCCGCGTGCAGCAGCGGGGTCAGCGCGCCGAGGACCAGATACACGGGCAGGAACCAGAACTGCATCCCCATCGCCCAGCCGGCGAGGGCCAGGACGTCCCGGTCCACCCCGGCCGCCGCGCAGACCCCGACGGCGAGCAGCACCAGCCCGCCGTACGCCGCCACGGGCAGCAGCAGCCGTGCCGCCCGGCGGCCCACCCAGTCGCCGGCCGTACCGCCCGCCGCGCGGGTCCGCTCCCACGAGCCGCCCGCGGCATGGCCGCCGGCCAGGAAGAACAGCGGCATGATCTGGAACCCCAGGGTCAGCCACTGGGTCCAGGGCAGCGAGGCCAGCAGTTCGGGTGCGGTGATCACCCCGTCGGGGCCGCGCACGAGGGCGGTGATCAGCCAGTGCCCGAGGACCACCGAGACGATGGCCCACGCGCGCAGGAAGTCGACGTAGCGGTCTCTGCTCATGTCCTGTCATGCTGCCGCGGCGCCCGTGCCGACACGCTGAAGAGGCGGGCTCGCAACCATTTCGTGCCCGGTACGACATCACCCGCGCGCGGCTCCCCGCGGCCCGTCGCCCCCTCCGCCCGGCGCAGCCCTCGCCCGTCGCCGCCGTAAGCCCGATCCCGCCTGGTCGTATGCGGCCGGATTCGCCCTTCGGCGCGGGTGGCACCCGCTGCTAGCGTCGGGACGGACTGCGAAACGGGGGCGGGTTGACGGTGACGACAGCCGAAGTGGTCGATCTGGTGGCAATGGGCGAGGACTTCGTCCGCGATCCGTATCCGGTCTACGCGGCGCTGCGCGAGCGCGGCCCGGTGCACAGGGTGCGGATTCCGGAGGGAGCGGAGGCCTGGCTCGTCGTCGGGTACGAGGCCGGGCGGGCGGCGCTCATGGACGCGCGGCTGTCCAAGCAGTGGAAGAACGCCTCGCCCTCCTTCCCGATCTTCAGCCCGTCCGCGGGTCCGCACATGCTGAACTCCGACCCGCCGGACCACGAGCGGCTGCGGAAGCTGGTCGTCCGTGCGTTCACCCCGCGCCGGATCGAACAGCTGGCGCCGCGTGTGCGGCAGATCACCGACGAGCTGCTCGACGCGATGGCGGCGATCCCGCAGGGGCGGACCGATCTGGTCGAGGCGCTCTCCTTCCCGCTGCCGATCTCGGTGATCTGCGAGCTGCTCGGTGTGCCCACGCTGGACCGGGCGGCGTTCCGCGCCTGGACCGCCACGGTCCTCAGCGATCCCGACCCGAAGGCGCGGCTGGCGGCGACGGACGAGGTGGCCGCGTATCTCGCCGGTCTGGTGCGGAGCAAGCGCCTCGAACCTGGCCAGGACCTCCTGAGCGACCTGATCCGCACCACCGACGAGGACGGCGACCGGCTGTCCGAGGCCGAACTGCTCGGCACGGCTTGGCTGTTGCTGGTCGCCGGACACGAGACCACGGTCAATCTGATCTCCAACGGCGTGCTGGCCCTGCTCACGCATCCCGAGCAGCTCGCCGACCTGCGCGCGGACCCGTCGCTGATGGCCAACGCGGTGGAGGAGATGCTGCGGTACGACGGCCCGGTGGAGACGCCGACGTACCGGTTCACCACCGAGCCGGTGCAGGTGGGCGACACGGTGATCCCCGGCGACGGGCAGATGGTCCTCGTGGCGCTGGCGGACGCGAACCACGACCCCGCCCGCTTCCCCGATCCCGGCCGTTTCGACATCCGCAGGCCCGCGGGGGGCCACATGGCCTTCGGGCACGGCATCCACTACTGCCTCGGCGCGCCGCTCGCCCGTCTGGAGGCGCGCATCGCGGTCGGCGCCCTCCTGGAGCGCTTCGCCGGCCTCGCCCTGGACGTCCACCCGGCGGCCCTGGCCTGGCGCGAGGGCATGCTCATCCGCGGCCCGCAACGGCTGCCCGTCCGCTGGACTCCGTGACCGCACGCCGGAACGCGGAAAGAGCCCGGATGAGTCAGGACGATCTCGCGAAGGTCCCGCTGGTGTCCGAGGGGGACTTGAACCCTCCACTCGGGCACCAGCCCTTTAGGTCGCTGACCTGCGAGAACGCACCCGTCTGCGCCCCTTCGAGGCTGCGCGGGTTGGTCATGCTTACCTGCTGTTTCTGCCCGTTCCCGGCCGCTGTTGGTCATGCGTTGGTCACGTGCCCAACCCGCTGCCGGACCCTGCCACCCCCACCGCTTCGCATGGCCGATAGTCGCCCCTCCTGGCACGTATGACCATCCGCTCACCCTTGACGCTGATGAGCCGTCACGGCGAAGCTCGTGCAAGTTGGCGTAAGCCCCTCGACACCGGAGGCAGGCATGGCACTACGGTTCATCGGGATTGATCCAGAAACAGGGCAGCAGGGCTCTCCCACCATCTGGGTGGACGAGGAGAAACAAGATCTGGTGCTCCAAGGCTGGAAGCCGGACGAGGAGCTACGGGCGGAGTGCGCAGCGTTCGAGGCACCCGGACACGCGCCGGGCATCCCTGCGCATGAGGCTGTAGTCCGGATTCCGGCCCGCATGGTGCCGATGCTCAGGGAGGCGTGCGATGTCGCAGAACGAACCGGGTTTTAACGAGCTGCTGGCGGCGGCCAGGCACTCGGCCGTGCACCTGGAGATGCGCGATTCGTACGGCGTGGGAGATGAAACCGAGGACTTCGAGCACTGGAAGCGCACGGCAGAACGCGACGTAGACCCCGGCTCCGCTTACTGGAGCCCCTGGGTTGAATTGATTCGTGGCACCGTCGCCCGGGGTGTCGTCGTACGTCGCGCCCGAATCGTCTCCGAGCCTGTCACCGACTACATCCGGTACGAGCACGCGGGGACGGTCGTCAACATCCACGCAGGGGAACAGGTCCGTTGGCTGCCGAGGCGCGAGGTGTCCGACATCGCGCTACCCGGTAACGACTGCTGGGTGTTCGACAATGAGACGGTGCTCTTCAACCACTTCTCCGGGTCCGGTGACTGGTCCGAGCCCGGCTGGGAAGTACGCACCGAACCGGCCGTAGCGCGGCTGGCATCGTCAGCGTTCGAGGTCGTCTGGGAGCGCGGCATCCCGCACGAGAAGTACACGGTCTGATCCAGCGAAACACCGAAGAGCCAACTCGTGCCTGCGTCTCCCTCCTCAAGCGCTCAGGCCGCCCGCGAAGTCATCGCCGCTCGACTCGGTGAGCTACGCAAAGACGCGGAGCTGACTGGTCATGAGCTGGCGCTTCGGTGTGGCTGGAGTCCCGCGAAGTCATCGCGCATCGAACGCGCCAAGACACCTGCCTCTGATGCCGATATCCGTGCGTGGTGCAAGGCATGCGGCGCGGAAGGTCAGACGGTTGATCTGGTCGCCGCGAACCGTCAAGCCGATCAGATGTACGTGCACTGGAAGAAGCTGCACAGGCACGGAATGCGCCGGGCACAAGAGGAAGTCGTCCCCCTGTACGAGGGCACGCGACACTTCCGCGTCTACTGCTCCAACGTGATTCCCGGCGTGCTCCAGACGGAGGCTTACGCGACTGCGCTGCTCTCCACGATCGCCACCTTCCAAGGCACCCCGGATGACTCGCCCGAGGCCGCAGCCTCGCGGGTCGAGCGCTCGCACGTCCTCCACGAAGGCGGCCACCGCTTCGCGTTGCTCATGGAAGAGACGGTGCTCCGGTACCGCATCGGGGATGCGGACACGATGGCCGGCCAGCTCGGCTACCTGCTGGCAGTGATGGCGCTCCCGAACGTCAGCCTCGGCGTCATCCCGTTCACCGCTGAGCGGCGCGTGTGGCCCCTGGAAGCGTTCTATCTGTTCGACGACCACCGCACGAGCGTCGAACTGCTGACAGCCGCCGTGAACGTGTCCGCACCCCGTGAGATCGCTGTCTACGCCAAGGCGTTCGCCCAACTGGCAGAAATGGCCGTCTACGGCTCGGACGCCCGCGCCCTCATCACGGAGGCGATTAGCTCTCTCGGGTAATCCGTATGCAAGCTCGTGCAAGAACGTGGACCAGCATCTTCCCGCCTCCCTGCCGTCCTTGACACAGCGGAGTCACCGGAGAGGGCGGGCCATGGCGAGCGACAGCAGAGCGCACGGGACCGAGTCGGCTGATCATCTGGGCAGCAGTGAAGCACGACAGTTCCTCTCCCGTCTCTCCGGAGCATTCGGCATGGACGGCGTGCTCATGGCGCAGAAGAGCAATCCCGGCCCGGAGGGCGCCGCCCTTGCGCCCAACTCGGCCTTGCGCCGGCCCCGCTGCGAGTGCGGCAGCCCGAAGTGTCCTGACTACAAGGCCCCGCCGACCGGGGATCTGAGCAGCAAGGTTTCTGAGGCCGACGCGCGGAGCCGCAGGGGCGGGCTGTGAGCGTCCAGACAGCAACGCGTCCGGCCCGGAAGCGTGAACGCAAGGCTGCACCGGAGCCTGCGGTCGAGACACCGACGCGCCCGCAGACCTGCTGCGGAGTGTGGCTCCCCCATGCGGCTACGTCGAACTCCCCCAGAGTCCGACCCGGAACACTCCGGGGTGATGCGCTGCATGGTGTGCTGGGAAGTGTGGACGCTGCCAACTGAGCGGCACTGTCCCGGTTTCCGGCCGACGTTCATGTCTGCACTGCGAATGCTGGACTCATGCCGGGATCTGCGACGCTGACCAAGCAAACGAACGCCCCCACCGATCTGGTGGGAGCGTTCTTGAGTTTGTTCGAGCAGTCAGAGCAGTGCGCGGAAGGGGTTGGAGTCGATGAGCGGTTCTGGCCGCTTCACCGGCTTGGGCTCCGGGGCCTGCTTGAGGGTCGGGCGATAGGTGTCCAGGCTGACGACTGTGGCCCGCTTCACGTGACGCTCCGCGCTGGCCGGCATCGGCTCCGCAACCGTCTGCACCTGCCCGACGACTTCCGGATCCACGACTGGAGGCACAGCAAGGTCACGAACGATCTGGAGGCCGGGGAGAACCCCGTAGAGGTCTCCGCCAACGTCCGGCACCACTCGCCGGGCTACACCATGGCCCGGTACGGCCACTCTCGTAAGGACGGAGCGCGCCGACTGGCCGCCTCTGGTGCTGGCCGACTCGGCCTGTCATCCCTGGTCCGACCTGGGGAATCTCCAGGCTGTTGGTCACGTGGTCGGTCACGCCGCAGTCCTGAAAAGCAAAAGACCCCTGATGAACAGGGGTCTTAGCTGGTGTCCGAGGGGGGACTTGAACCCCCACGCCCGATAAAGGGCACTAGCACCTCAAGCTAGCGCGTCTGCCATTCCGCCACCCGGACTAGGTGTCTGCCGCCTTTCGCGGTGTTCCCCGCGGCGACATGGATAACAATACCAAGGTTTCGGAGTGCCTTTCACCTGCGTATCTGTCCGGCGCGTGGCCGCCCGGGCACACACAGCGTCCGGAACACTCCGGTGACACTTCACGCGTTCGCGTGAGCACGTTATGTGAGGATCCGGCCACTCCTGTGGTGGTCCCGGCCCGCTTCCGCCCTGGCGCCCCGGGAACGCCGTCCCCCGGGGCACCGCCGCCGGTCCCGGCCAGGCCCGCGCCCAGTCGCTCACGGGCACCCGGCGAAGTCACCGACAGCCGGCGAACTCGTTCACGGGCACCCGGTGAAGTCGCCCACCGGCAGCCGGCGGCCTCGCTCACCGGCACCCGGTGACCTCGCTCACGGGCACCGGACGACCTGCCCGGCGTAGGAGAGGTTGCCGCCGAAGCCGAACAGCAGGGCCGGGTCGCCGCTGCGTACGGCCCCCTGCTCGATCAGCTTGGACAGGGCGAGCGGGATGCTGGCGGCGGAGGTGTTGCCGGACTCGGTGACGTCGCGGGCGATCACGGCGTTGACGGCGCCGATCTTCTGCGCGAGGGGTTCGATGATCCGCAGGTTGGCCTGGTGCAGGACGACGGCGGCGAGGTCGGCGGGGTCGACGCCGGCCTTCTCGCAGGCGCGGCGCGCGATGGGCGGCAGCTGGGTCGTGGCCCAGCGGTAGACGCTCTGCCCCTCCTGCGCGAACCGCGGCGGCGTGCCCTCGATCCGTACGGCGTTGCCCATCTCCGGCACCGAACCCCACAGCACCGGTCCGATCCCGGCCTCCTGGCCCGGCGCGCACGCCTCGACCACGGCGGCCCCGGCGCCGTCGCCGACGAGGACGCAGGTGGTGCGGTCGGTCCAGTCGGTGATCTCGGACATCTTGTCCGCGCCGATGACCAGGGCCCGGGTGGCGGCGCCCGCCCGGACGGTGTGGTCGGCGGTGGCGAGGGCGTGGGTGAATCCGGCGCACACCACGTTGACGTCCATCGCGGCGGGCTGAGGGATGCCGAGCCGGGCCGCGACCCGCGCGGCGGTGTTCGGGGAGCGGTCGATCGCCGTGGAGGTGGCGACGAGGACCAGGTCGATGTCGCCGGGGGTGAGGCCGGCCGCGGCGAGGGCCTTGGCCGCGGCGTGCGCGGCGAGCTCGTCGACGGGCTCGTCGGGGCCTGCGATGTGCCGGGTACGGATGCCCACCCGGCTGCGGATCCACTCGTCACTCGTGTCGACCATGCCCGCCAGTTCCTCGTTGGTGAGCACCCTGGCGGGCTGGTAGTGACCGATGGCGGCGATACGCGAGCCGTTCATGAGGAGGTCCCCCTCGTTTCCGTGTTAGCGGGATCCTCCAGTCTTATCCGTGACCGGCGGGTACGAGGACGCGTGAAGCAACAGGAATCGGGCATCCGTGTTGTCGGCTTCCGCAGTCCCCGTGGACCCTCCGAACACTCACCCCGTGAACAGTTGTGTCGCCTTCTGCACGAGCTCGTAGAGGCCGTAGACGAGGGGGGCTCCCACCCACAGCCAGGACAGGGCGATCAGGCCCCGCCGGTCGGGCGGCCCGCCGTCGCCGGCCGTCTCAGGCGGGCTGCTGTCGCTGGACATCGGAGGCCTCCCTCTGGGCGGGGACGTGGTGGCGGGTGTCGACGGGGCGGATGAGTTCGTTGGCGGCGAACCCGACGACGAGCAGGCCGATCATGATCGAGAACGACAGTCCGTACAGGCCGGCCCCGTGTTTCCCGGCCGACTCCTGCCGGTCGGCGATCCAGTTGACGATCAGCGGCCCGAGCACGCCGGCGGTGGACCAGGCGGTGAGCAGCCGGCCGTGGATGGCGCCGACCTGGTAGGTGCCGAAGAGGTCCTTCAGATAGGCGGGGACCGTGGCGAAGCCGCCGCCGTAGAAGGAGAGGATCACCAGCGCGCAGAGCACGAACAGCGGCTTGGCGGTGTCGCCGAAAAGCGCGATGAGCAGGTACATCAGCGCGCCGACGCCGAGGTAGAGGCGGTAGATGTTCTTGCGCCCGATCAGGTCGGAGGTGGACGACCAGCCGATCCGTCCGGCCATGTTGGCCGCCGACAGGAGCGCGACGAACCCCGCCGCTGCGGAGGCGGAGACCGGGGTGGAGCTGTCCGCGAAGAAGTCCGTGATCATCGGCGCGGCCTTCTCCAGGATGCCGATGCCGGCGGTCACGTTGGTGCACAGCACGACCCACAGGAACCAGAACTGCGGGGTGCGCACGGCGCTGCGCGCGGACACCTGCACTCCCGTGACGGCGGCCGGTCCGGCCTCGGCGGCCTGCGGCGCGCGCGGGACGCGGACCAGGAGGACGCCGAGCGACATGAAGACCGCGTACGACAGGCCGAGCACGAGGAACGTGAGCGCGATCCCGGAGTGGTCGGAGCCGAAGGACTGGAGCATCTGCGCGGACCAGGGGGAGGCGATCAGCGCGCCGCCGCCGAAGCCCATGATCGCGATGCCGGTGGCCATGCCGGGCCGGTCCGGGAACCACTTGATCAGGGTGGAGACGGGCGAGATGTAGCCGATGCCGAGACCGATGCCGCCGACGAAGCCGTAGCCGAGGACGATCAGCCAGTACTGCTGTGTCTGGGCGCCGAGCGCGGAGATGAGGAAGCCGGTGGAGAAGCAGACGAGCGCCACGCTCATCGCCCAGCGCGGCCCGTTGCGTTCGACGAGGGTGCCGCCGAACGCGGCGGACAGTCCGAGCATCACGATCGCGAGCTGGAAGGGGAGGGCGCTCTGGGTGCCGTCGAGGTGGAGGGCGGATTCCAGGGGCGGCTTGAACACGCTCCAGGCGTAGGCCTGCCCGATGGACAGGTGGACGGAGAGGGCGGCGGGCGGAACAAGCCATCGGCTCCAGCCCGGAGGTGCGACAGGGGGGCTGCTCATGGGGCCGGACGGTAGGGCGGGACAAGGGAGTTGAGAAGGCCCGCGCCGGTCGCGTGCGGTGAACGGTACGCACGATGCGTCCAACGGTCGCGGCCGCCCGCCGCTGCCCCGGATCAGGCGTGTCGGGCGGCCTTCTCAGGTCGGGCTTTTTGCCGGGCCGCCACCGGCCGTCGCTCCCCCGTCCGCCGCTCCCCCGTCCGCCGCGGCCTGGGCGAAGGCAGCGATCGGGGCGAGGCAGGACCGGCCGCCCAGGCCCGGACTGGTCGGGTCGCGCCGGCCTCGGCGGCAAGGCCGGCCTGCGCCCCCCGAGGCGACACGTACCGCGCGCGCCGCACGCTTCTTGTGGGGTGTCCGGGCCCCGACTACCTTCGTGAGAGCGCACGTTGGACGTGGGATGTCCGCATGTCCAGATGTCCGGCCGACGAAGGGCAGGTCGCTCCATGCCGTCAGGTCTCCGCGCTCGTCCGAGATCCCGCCTCGGATCCCGCTTCGGGTCCGTCCTCGGATCCCGCCTCGGATCCGGCTTCAGATCCGTCCCCGTATCCCGCCTCGGATCCGGCTTCAGATCCGTCCCCGTATCCCGCCTCGGATCCGGCGTCAGAACCCGTCTCGGATCCCGTCTCGGATCCAGGCTGTTCATCGCCGTCACGGCGGCGGCGCTGGTGGGGGTTCCGCTCGCCGTGCCCCATCCGGCGCACGCCCAGGCGGCCGTGTCCCAATCTGCGCACGCCCAGGCCGCCGTACCCCATCCTGCGCACGCCCAGGCCGCCGTACCCCGTCCGGCGGGTGCCGGGTCCGCTGCCGGCCGCCCGGTGGGGCGGGTGGGTCCCGGCCGCGACGGCGGGTTCGAGCAGCAGGTTCTGTTCAAGGCGGCCCAGGACCCCGGTTACGCCTGCTTCCGTATCCCGGCGATCGTGCGGTCGGCGCACGGCACTCTGCTGGCGTTCGCCGAGGGCCGGGTCCTCAACTGCGGGGACGCGGCCGACATCGACATCGTGGTCAAGCGCTCCACCGACGGGGGCCGCACCTGGGGGCCGCTGCGGGTGGTCAACGAGGGCGGGGGCGACACGCACGGCAACCCGGCACCCGTCGTGGACCGCGCGACCGGCCGCATCCTGCTGGCGGAGACCTACAACACGGGCCGTACGGACAGCGCCGGTTGCTCCACGCCCTGCGACCGCAGCCCGCACCTGCAGTACAGCGACGACGACGGACTGACCTGGTCCACGCCGCGCGACCTGAGCCCCGAGATCCTGCCGGCCGACTGGAACTCCTGGTACGCGACCGGGCCCGTGCACGGCATCCGGCTCACCCGCGGCCGGCACGCCGGGCGGCTGGTCCTCGGCGTCAACACCGAGACGTGGGACGGCGGCCGGATCACCGCCAACCACGCGGCGCTCGTCGTCAGCGACGACCACGGGGGCCACTGGCGGATCGGCGCCACCGACACCTGGCCGGTCGCCGCCGACGGCACCTTCCGGCAGAAGCCCTCCGAGGTCACCCTCGCCGAACTGGCGGACGGCACGGTCCTGGTGAGCGGACGCGAGCAGGACGGCACCGACCTCGGCCACCGCACCCAGACCGTCAGCCGGGACGGCGGCGGCAGCTTCGCCGCGCCCTTCCGCGGCCTCCCCGCCCTGTACGCCCCACAGGTGCAGGGCTCGGTCCTGCGGGTGGGCGACCGCCTCCTGCTGGCCTGCCCCGCCGACCCCGACCGGCGCCGCACGATGATGATCCGTTCCTCCTACGACGGCGGCCGCACCTGGGACAGCGTGGACCGCGGCACGGTCGTCACCACGGACTGGTCCGGCTACTCCGATCTGGTGCGGGCCGATTCCGCCGCGGTGGGCCTGCTGTACGAGGGCGGCGCGGCCGACGCCCGCGACGAGATCCGTTTCGCGCGCTTCACCGTGGACCGGCTCGCTCCGCGCCGCGGCCCCGACCCGCGCACCGCCGACCTGGCCCCGGGCGGGCGCCCGGCCTCGGTGCTCGGCGGAGCCGGGGAGACGGACGGCGTGCTCGGCGGCGCGCTGCGGTTCGACGGCACCGACGACGCCGTACGTCTTCCGTACAGCCCTCGGCTGCCGCTGGGCGACAAGGACTTCACCGTGTCGCTGTGGTTCCGGTACACGGCCGTGTCCGGGGAGCAGCCGCTGCTGTGGATGGGCGGCATCGGCAGCAGCCAGCCGCAGGTGTGGCTGCGCGGCGAGCCGGCGAACAACCGCCTCCAGGGCCTGATCACCGTGCGCGACGGGGCGGCGGCGCCGGCGACGGCGTTCGTGCGCTCGGCCGGCGCGTACAACGACGGACAGTGGCACCACGCCGTGCTCAGGCGCGGTGGCGGCCGGCTGTCGCTCGCGGTGGACGGGACGGAGACGAGCGCGGCCGGCGTGCCGGGCTCGGTGAGCCGCAACTCGCCGTTCGGCGTCCATGTCGGACAGCGCATGGACAGCCGCGCCTTCTACACCGGCGACCTCGACGAGGTCAGGGTCTGGGACCGTGCCCTGGGCGACGCGGAGCTGTCGGACCAGCGGGCCCTGCGGTCAGCGCAGGACACCGTGCTGTGGCTGCCCCTGGACCGGGTGCGCGGCTGACGGCCGCGGGTTCTCCTCCTCCGCGTCGCGGGCCCGCCGCTTGGCGATGACCGCGCACACCATCAGCTGCATCTGGTGGAACAGCATCAGCGGCAGCACGGCGAGGGAGGCGTGGGCGCCGAACAGGACGCTCGCCATGGGCAGTCCGGAGGCGAGGGACTTCTTCGAACCGGCGAACTGGATGGCGATCCGGTCCGCCCGGCCGAAGCCGAGTGCCTTGCCTCCGTACCAGGTCAGGGCGAGCATCACGGCCAGCAGGACGGCCTCGACGCCGAGCAGCGCGCCGAGTTGGAGGGGGCGCACCTGGTGCCAGATGCCCTGCGCCATGCCCTCGCTGAAGGCGGTGTAGACGACCAGCAGGATGGAGCCGCGGTCGACGAGTCCGAGCACCTTCTTGTGGCGGGCGACGAAGGGGCCGATCCAGCGGCGCAGCAGCTGTCCGGCGAGGAACGGCACGAGGAGCTGGAGGACGATCCTGCCCAGCGAGTCGGCGGAGAACCCGCCGCCGCCGTTGCCCAGCAGCACGGCCGCCAGCAGCGGGGTGACGACGATGCCGGCCAGGGAGGAGAAGGATCCCGCGCAGATCGCGGCGGGCACGTTGCCCCGGGCGATCGAGGTGAACGCGATGGACGACTGGATGGTCGACGGCACCAGCGTCAGGAACAGCAGCCCCTGGTAGAGCGGGTGCGTCAGCAGGACCGGCACCAGGCCGCGAGCGGCCAGCCCGAGCACCGGGAAGAGCACGAAGGTGCAGGCCAGCACCGTGAGGTGGAGTCGCCAGTGGCGCAGTCCGTCCAGCGCCTCACGGGTGGAGAGCCGGGCGCCGTAGAGGAAGAACAGGAAGGCGATCGCGGCGGTCGACGCGCCCGAGGCCACGTCGGCCCCGGTGCCCCGCGCCGGGAGGAGCGCCGCGACACCCACGGTGGCGAGCAGCAGCAGGATGTACGGGTCGATCGGCATCCGGCTCGGCAGGCGCAGGCGTTTCACGGTGCTCCGATTTCTGGTCGTCGGGGACGGGGGTGCCGGCACGGACGGGAGGGCCGGGCCGGCACGGACGGGCTCGCACCCGGGGGCGCAGGGGCTCCGGGGTGCGTCTCCATCGTCTCCCGCCCCGTGTCGATCGGGAATCCGGCACACCACTCTGACTGTCATCACGGTTCGCGATGACCGGGCTCCGGCGGGCGTACCCTGCCCGCATGTACGACCCCACCCACCTGCGGACCTTCCTCGCGGTGGCCCAGACGCTCAGCTTCACGCAGGCCGCGCGGCGGCTCGGGCTGCGCCAGTCGACGGTGAGCCAGCACGTACGCCGGCTGGAGGAGGCCGCCGGCCGGCAGCTGTTCGCGCGGGACACCCATTCGGTGGAGCTGACCGAGGACGGCGAGGCCATGCTGGGCTTCGCGCGCCGGCTGCTGGAGGTGCACGAACAGGCGTCGGCGTTCTTCACCGGCACGCGGGTGCGGGGCCGCCTGCGGTTCGGCGCGTCGGAGGACTTCGTGCTGACCCGGCTGCCGGAGATCCTGGAGGCGTTCCGGTACGACCATCCCGAGGTCGATCTGGAACTGACCGTGGAGCTGTCCGGCACCCTGCACGAGCGGCTGGCCGCCGGGAAGCTCGACCTGGTGCTGGCCAAGCGGCGTCCCGAGGATCCGCGGGGCGAGCTGGTGTGGCGCGAGGACCTGGTGTGGATCGGCGCCGAACGCCTCCGTCTTGACCCCGACCGGCCGGTCCCGCTGATCGTGTACCCGCCGCCCGGCATCACCCGGGCGCTGGCCCTGGAGGCGCTGGAGGCCGAGGACCGGGCCTGGCGGATCGTGTGCACCAGCGGCAGCCTCAACGGACTCATCGCCGCCGCCCGCGCGGGCCTCGGGGTGATGGCCCACTCCCGCCGCCTGATCCCGCCCGGTCTGTTCCGGGTGCCGGACCGGGCGGGGCTGCCCGAGCTGGGCAAGGTCGACTTCGTCCTCGTGCACGGCCGACGGCGCCCCGCAGCGGAGGGTGCCGCCGACGCGCTGGCCGCGGCGATCCTGGCGGGCGGGGAGCGGCTGCGCCGCCGCGGCGGCTGAGGGCGCGCGAAGCCGACCTGAACTGCCCGTGACACGGATGCGCCGGGGGCGGGCGGAGTCCGACGACGGGACCCGGGCGGCCCGTCGCGCATGGCCGCGGGGCCTCCGGGGAATGCCCCCGGTGCCCGTCCGCGCCGGACGGCGGCCCACCCGGTGTGGATCATGGTCCGCTCCCCACGCATGCGGAGACACTCGCCATGGGCCGTAATCGGCGCGTACAGATTCGGTGGAGATTGGGGCGGCGCTCCCTACGGGACCGTAAGTGTTGTGTCCGTCCCTTCCCCATGTGCGGGCATTTTCCGGTCACCGAACGACGCGAACGCGCGGTATGTACCGTTCTGCGATCCCTCCCGCACGTGGGGACTGTGAGGTAGCTTTCACGGCGCCGTGCGGAGGTTCGCTGGCGTGTACGAGGAGCGAGGAACGGGGAGCGACGTTTGCACGAGTTCACCAACCCGCTGTTGGCGCCGGCGCCACAGGCCGGCGGTCTGGCCGACACCGTGTTCGAGCACGCGCGGACCGATCCGCTGCGCGTGGCCCTCGGCCGCAAGGACGAATCCGGCCAGTGGCAGGACGTGACCGCGGCGGACTTCCGCGACGAGGTGCTCGCCCTCGCCAAGGGTCTGCTGGCCCGGGGTGTCCGCTTCGGCGACCGGGTCGCGATCATGTCCCGCACCCGCTACGAGTGGACCCAGTTCGACTTCGCGCTCTGGACGATCGGCGCGCAGGTCGTGCCGCTCTACCCGACCTCGTCGGCCGAACAGTGCTTCTGGATGCTCTACGACTCCGGATGCACGGCGGCGATCGTGGAGCACGAGGACCACGCGATGACCATCGCCACCGTCATCGACCGCCTGCCGCAGCTGCGCCAGCTGTGGCAGCTGGACGAGGGCTGCGTGCAGGAGCTGTACGACGCCGGGGCGCACCTGGACGACGAGCTGGTCCACCGGCACCGGCAGGCGGTCACGCCCGACTCGATCGCGACGGTCATCTACACCTCGGGCACCACGGGCCGCCCCAAGGGCTGCGTGCTCTCGCACGGCAACTTCATGTTCGAGGCGGACAGCGTGATCGGCCGCTGGGAGCCGGTGTTCCACTCCAAGAAGGGCGACGAGGCCTCCACCCTGCTGTTCCTGCCGCTCGCCCATGTCTTCGGACGGATGGTGGAGGTCGCCACCATCCGCGGCGGGGTCCGGCTGGGCCACCAGCCGCAGCTGCACGCCGCGGCCCTGCTGCCCGATCTGCAGGCCTTCCGGCCGACGTTCATCCTCGCCGTGCCGTACATCTTCGAGAAGGTGTTCAACTCCGCCCGGCGCAGGGCGGAGAAGGAGGGCAGGTCGGGGCCGTTCGAGAAGGCGATCGACATCGCGGTGCGCTACGCGGACGCCCTGGAGGCGAAGGCATGGGGCATCGGCCCGGGGCCGTCGGCGGCGCTGCGGATGCAGCACCAGTTCTTCGACAAGCTGGTGTACTCCAAGGTGCGGGCGGCGATGGGCGGCCGGATACGCAACGCGATGTCCGGCGGTTCGGCGATGGACCGCCGGCTCGGGCTCTTCTTCGCCGGTGCCGGCGTGCAGATCTACGAGGGCTACGGGCTGACGGAGTCCACGGCCGCGGCGACCGCCAACCCGCCCGACCGCACCCGCTACGGGACCGTCGGCCAGGCCGTCCCGGGCGTGACCGTGCACATCGCGGACGACGGGGAGATCTGGCTGAACGGCGAGAACGTCTTCCAGGGGTACCTGAACAACCCCAAGGCGACGGACGAGTCCCTGCACGACGGCTGGCTCGCCACCGGTGACCTCGGGGCGCTGGACGAGGACGGCTATCTGACCATCACCGGCCGCAAGAAGGAGATCCTGGTGACCTCCGGCGGCAAGAGCGTGTCGCCCGGCGTGCTGGAGGAGCGGGTCCGCGACCATCCGCTGGTTAATCAGTGCATCGTGGTCGGGAACGACCGGCCCTATATCGCGGCGCTGATCACCCTGGACCAGGAGGCCGTCGAGCACTGGCTCCAGATGCGCGGCAAGCCGGGGCAGGCCTCGGCGCAGCTGGTGCGCGACCCGGATCTGGAGGCCGAGGTGCGGCGGGCGGTGGTCGCCGCCAACACGCTCGTCTCGCAGGCCGAGTCCATCCGCACCTTCCGCATCCTCGCGCAGCCCTTCACCGAGGAACACGGCCTGCTGACGCCGTCGTTGAAGCTGAAGCGCAAGGCGATCGAGAAGGCGTACGAGGTCGAGGTCGAGGCGCTCTACCAGGCCTGACGCCACCGTCGGGCGGCGCGCGGTCCGACACGGGAGGGTGTGTTCAGGAATGCTTCCGGGCAGGTGATCGTTGACCATGGGAAGACCACCTGTCGACAACCGAAGGATCAAGAAGCCCGTGAGCAGCAAGGTCCCCCCGATCACCCTGAACAACGGCGTCGAGATGCCCCAGCTGGGCTTCGGCGTCTGGCAGGTGCCGGACGACGAGGCCGAGCGGGCCGTCGCCACGGCGCTGGAGGCCGGGTACCGCAGCATCGACACCGCGGCGATCTACGGCAACGAGGAGGGCACCGGCAAGGCCATCGCGGCCTCCGGTCTGCCCCGAGAGGACGTCTTCGTCACGACCAAGCTCTGGAACAGCGAGCACGGCTACGACTCCACGCTGCGCGCCTTCGACACGTCGCTGGAGAAGCTGGGTCTGGACTACCTGGACCTGTATCTCATCCACTGGCCGCTGCCCTCCAGGGACAACTACGTCGACACCTACAAGGCGTTCGAGAAGCTGTACTCCGACGGCCGCGTCCGGGCGATCGGTGTGTCCAACTTCCACCCCGAGCACCTGCGGCGCCTGATCTCCGAGACCTCGGTCGTCCCGGCGGTCAACCAGATCGAGCTGCACCCGCAGCTCCAGCAGCGGGCCACGCGCGCCTTCGACGCGGAGCAGGGCATCGCCACCGAGGCCTGGTCGCCGCTGGGCCAGGGCAAGGGCCTGCTGGAGGTGCCCGCGATCGTCGCGATCGCCCGGAAGCACGACCGCACGCCCGCCCAGGTCGTGCTGCGCTGGCACGTCCAGCTGGGCAACATCGTGATCCCGAAGTCCGTGACGCCGTCGCGGATCAGGGAGAACATCGAGGTGTTCGGCTTCAGCCTGGACGACGAGGACCTCGCGGCGATCAGCGCGCTCGATGAGGACCGGCGCCTCGGCCCCGACCCGGCCGAGTTCGACATGGCCTGACGTGCGCCGCCCGCCCGGGACGGCCTCCCGGGCGGGTCGGGCACGGCCGGGCGCGGACGGTGACCCGGACCTCCGGGCGGACCGGTAAATCCGGTCAGTGGGCCAGGGGGTCAGCCGGGCCGTACGTCTGCGTGGACGACCTCGAACTCCTCCAGGCCGACGACGTCCACCCGGACCTTCGCCGCGGTGTCGTGCCGGACGGCGGCCTGGGCGGCCCGTGACGCGGCCATGGAAGCGCGGTCGGTGAAGAGGGCGCCGACCTGTCCGGTGCCCCGCTCCCGGTCGAGGAAGAGGCCGGCCGTCGCCAGGCCGTGCATCTCCTCCAGCCGCGGGAGCACGGCCGAGCGGAAGGTGTCGGCGAAGATCCGGGCGTCGGCCGGGTCGAACTCCACGCGCGTGACGCGCAGCCCGCCGCCCGCCCGCGGCACGCCGACCGCGTGGTAGACCACCGCCTCGAAGTTCTCGACCGCCAGCGTGCCCGCGAAGGGCCGCAGCATGCCCGGCCGGTGCTCGCGCATCACCTCGTCGCTGTTGTGCCGGGCCTTCTCGGAGTCCCACCAGCTGACTCCCAGCAGCTTGCCGAGTTCCCGGTCCACGAACACCCCGGCCCCCCGGTACCCGGGCCGCTCCTCCAGCAGCTCCCGCCCCTCGCTGTTCAGCGCCCGCACGGCGGTCTCGATCTGCTCCGGGTCACCGGTGACGTAGATGGTGCGTACGAACATGAGATCTCTCCTCCCGGCTCGGCACGACCAGTGTTCCGCCGGGAACGGAACACCGCAAAGCAGTGCGTCCGGCCCCTCCTCGGCGGTCCCGGGGACGCGCCGGGCCGTCGCGAGGCTTGACGCGGACATGCGGTCAGGGCACCGTGGACGACACCCGGTAAGGAAACTTTCCTAACAGAAGGGTCCCCCACAGTGCGTCTACGATCACTGACCCTCGCCGCGGCCTCCGGGGCCGCCCTGCTCGCCGCCGGTGCCCTCCCCGCGGGCGCCTCCGGCCTCTCCCACGCCCGCGTCCCGGCCTCGGCCCAGGAGGGCACGGTCGGCGCGGCCGACCTGCTGGCCAAGGTGACGTCCTGTTCGCAGATCTCGAACGGCAAGTACCGGACCGACGACGAGACCTCGGCGACGGTCCCCGTGTGCGGCAAGAACGGCGCGGTGTTCTGGAAGGCCGACATGGACATCGACTGCGACGGCCAGCGCAGCACCAACTGCAACGAGGACCGCGACCCCTGGTACCAGGACGACACCGCCTTCCACCAGTCCGACGGCAAGCCCCTGAAGGCCGAAACGCTGCCGTACGTGGTGGTGCCCAGCTCCAGCAGCATCTGGAACTACGCGGGTGCGGGCATCAAGGGCGGCGGTGTCGTCGCCGTCGTCTACAACAACAAGGTCGAGTACGCCGTGGTCGGGGACACCGGCCCCACGAAGATCATCGGTGAGGCGTCGTACGCCACCGCCAAGGCGCTCGGCATCGACCCCGACCCGGCGACGGGCGGGGCCGAATCCGGCGTCACGTACATCCTGTTCAAGAACTCCGCGGTCTCCCCGATCGAGAGCCACAGCGCGGCCGTGACCCTCGGCGACCAGCTGGCCAGGCAGTTCCTGCAGAACAACTGAACCGGCGCGTACGTCAGTTGGGCTGACCCAGCGGGCGTACGACGACGGTGTTGACGTCGACCCCGGCCGGCTGCCGGATCGCCCAGACGACCGAGTCGGCGATCTGGTCGCCGGTGAGGAGGTTCCCCGGCGGCAGGCTGCCGTGGCTGTCCCAGAAGGGGGTCTCCACCCGGCCGGGGGCGACCAGGGTCACCCCGATGCCGAACTCCGTCACCTGGCGCCGGGTGTTCTCGGCGAGTCCGGTGACGGCCCACTTGGTGGCGCCGTAGAGGTTGCCCGGGGTGGGCACGAACCCGGCGACGCTGCCGATGAGGACGATCCGGCCCCGGGACTCCTTCAGCGCGTCGACGGAGGCGCGGACGAGCAGGGCGGGGCCGAGGACGTTGGTGAGGACCATCTCGGTCCAGCCGGCCGGGTCGCCCTCGGCGACGGAGTCGTGGGTGGCGAAACCGGCGTTGGCGATGACGGTGTCCAGCCTGCCGTACGCCTTCACGGTGCTGTCGACCGCCTCGCGCACGTCCTCGTACACCGAGGCGCTGCCGACGACGGTCCGCAGCGCCTCGGGGTTCCCGAGACTGTCGGCGAAGTCCCGCAGCCGGCGTTCGCCGCGGCCGGTGACGGTGACCCGGTGCCCGGCGTCCAGCAGCTGCCGCGCGACGGCGGCGCCGATGCCGCTGCCGCCGCCGGTGATGAGTGCGACCGGAGTTTCGTTCATGGTGACCCCCTGTGCGTTTCGGTGAACGGCGGGGAGTCCATCACTTGGAGTGCTCTCCAGGTCAAGTGGCTTTGCAGGAAAGGGCTTTGGGACCTGGTCGAGAAGCCGGCCCTCGGAAGCACACGCCCTGGGGGGCGCCTCCCCCAGGACGCCCCCTAGGCGGGGCGTACCGCCGTGTGGACCGAGTAGGCGCCGAGGACGAAGACGTCCGGCCTGCGGTGCACGCTCGCCGGGTCGGACGGGTCGAGCAGCCGGTCCAGGGTGGCGCGGTCCTCGGCGTCGAGGCGCTCCTCGCCGGCCTCGCGCAGCCGGGAGAGATCGCCCGCGATGTAGTCGCGGGCGCGCTCGCCGGCGGGTGCGGGCAGGTCGATGAGGAAGCTGCGGGTGCGCGCGTCCTTCAGTCCGGCGGCGGTCAGCAGGGCCGGCCAGTCCTCGGTCTCGGCGACGGTGCCGGGCAGGCTCGCGCGCATGCCGGCGAACCACTCCTCCTGCACCGCGTCCAGACGCGTCTGGAGTCCGGGCCGGCCGAAGCCGATGTCGCGCGGCAGGAAGCGGAGCGGCAGTCCGCCCTCCAGCAGGGCCACGGTGCCGCCGGGGGCGAGCCGCTCGGCGAACGCGGTGAGCGCGGCCCGCTGGTCACCCAGGTGGTGCAGGCTCCGGCCGGCCCACAGCAGGCCGGCGGGCTGATCCAACTCGGCCAGGACGTCGGGCAGTTCTCCGGCGAGGGTGTCGAAGCGGCCGTCGAGTCCGCGCTCGGCGGCGCGGGCCCGGGCGCGTGCCAGCAGGGGTGCGGCGCTGTCGACCGCCACGACCCGGGCGTCGGGGAAGGCCTCGGCGAGCAGGCACGAGACGACTCCCGGGCCGCTGCCCGCGTCCACGATCAGGCCCGGCTCCTCCGCCTCCCGGGCCAGCCACGCCAGCGCGTCGCGGTACAGGGGCGCGAACAGTTCTGCCTGCGCCTCCAGGTACGCGCCCATCGCGCTCCAGTCGAGGTCGCCGTGGTGATGGTGGCCGCCCCCGTGACCGCCGGCGTGGCCGGCCCCGGGGCCGTCTCCGTGCGCGTCGCCGCTCCCGCTCCCGTTTCCGTGGCGGTGGGTGTCGTGGTCGTGGTGGGGGTCGGCGTGGTGGTCGTGCGCCATGGTGGTCAGCCTCTCGTCCGGTTGCGGCCAGCGTGCGCCGACACACCGGGAACGGGCCAGTTCCTTTGCCGTAACGGCAAAAGCGGGTGCCCGGAAAGGGATCGCGCGGCAAACGTCCGCGGGGGCCGTCAGGGACCGTAACCAGGGTCTTTCTTCCGGATCAGGCCGGCCTAGCAGGCCCTGGAGGTCACTCCGGCTTCCGGAAGGCGCGCAGGGTGAAGACGGGGTCGGGGCGGTGGCGGTGCTGGTCCGGGAGACGGGCGAGGCGGGCGGCGAAGGCCTCGGTGCGCGGGTCGTCGGAGCGCAGGAGCCCGAACCAGCCGCGCCGGAGGTCGTCGATGGTGCTCGCGGGGGTACGGCCCTGGCCGGTCCCCGGGAAGACGGCCTCGCCGCACGGGACGAGGCCCAGTCCGGCGGCGTGCGCGGCGACCGTGCCGGCGGCGTCGGGGGCGGGGCGCAGCGGGCGCGTGGCGAGGACGCCGTCGATGTCGCTGCCGACGTCGTGCGCACGGGCCTTGTCGACGGTGGTGACGTACACCCCGCCCGGCCTCAGCACGCGTGCGCACTCGCCGAGCGCGGCACGCAGGTCGGCGGGGTCGGCCAGCAGGTGCAGCAGCCAGACGGTGCTGACGGCGTCGAACGACGCGTCGGCGAAGGGCAGTCGGCGGCTGTCGGCCCGCAGGACCGCGCCGGGCATGCGGGCGCCGGCCATCCGGACCATCGCGGGGGCGAGGTCGGTGCCGGTCACACGGAGTCCGGGGCGGGCGGTCGCCAGGCGCCGGGTGACGATCCCGGTGCCGCAGGCGGCGTCCAGCAGCCGGGCCGGCCGTCCCGGCACACCGGGTATCAGTCCGAGGACGGCGCGGGCGGCCGCCTCGGCGCGCGGCTCACCGCCGCGGGAGGCGTCGTAGACGTCCGCTTCTTTGTCGTAGTCGAGCACGGGCGTCAGTGTGCCGTGCGGCCGGGCGCGATG
Organism: Streptomyces sp. NPDC090108; assembly: GCF_044747185.1. NCBI lineage: Bacteria > Bacillati > Actinomycetota > Actinomycetes > Kitasatosporales > Streptomycetaceae > Streptomyces > Streptomyces sp. NPDC090108. Next base: position 726,405 of record NZ_JBIVDQ010000004.1, on the reverse strand, counting down.
TCCTCCACTCTGCGGGCGAGTTCGAAGTCCTTCTCGGTGACGGCGCCGCCCGCGCTGTGGGTGTGCACGGCGAGGGAGACGGTGTCGTACCCGAGGGTGAGGTCGGAGTGGTGGTCCAGCTCGTCCTGGATGCCGGCGATGCCCATCACCAGGGCCGCCGCGGCGAAGTGCGAGCCGAGCCGGTAGCTGCGGGTGAGGCGGTCTCCGTCCAGCGACCAGCCGGGCAGTCCGGCGAGCCGGTCCTCGATCTCCTTCTGCGACAGCGGTTCGACGGGCATGCCGGGTCTCCCTCCGTGACGGCGCCGGTCCGGACGCGCCGGATCGTGCGCGGGTCCGCGCGCCGGGGCGGCGGGCGGACGGTCCGCTTCCGTCCGGCGCGGGCGGCCGTGCCGGACGGGGACACGGCCAGCCTGCCACGTCCGGCCGCGCACCCGCCCGGTCCCGGTGCGCGGCGGGACGGCGTCGCCGTGCCGGAGGCCGGTGCGCTCCCCCGTCCTCGCGGACGTGTGTGCGGGAGGGCGGGTGCGTGGCACACTGCACGCGTACGTCGGCGCGTAGGGGAGGGCGTGGCGTGAGTGAGCGGCGGGCCGCGCCCACCGTGGGTCAGGTGGTGCTCGGCAAGCGGTTGCAGGAGCTGCGGGAGGCGGCGGGGCTCGGCCGTGACGAGGCGGCCCGGGTGCTCCGGGTGGCCTCGGCGACCGTACGGCGGATGGAGATGGCCGAGGTCGCGCTGAAGATCCCGTACGTCCAGATGCTGCTGTCCACGTACGGGGTGGCCGCCGAGGAGGCGGCCGCGTTCGTGCGGCTGGCCGAGGAGGCGAACCGGCCCGGCTGGTGGCAGCGGTTCCACGACGTGCTGCCGGACTGGTTCAGCCTGTACGTCAGCCTGGAGGGCGCCGCCCGGATCATCCGCTCCTACGAGCCGCACTTCGTGCCGGGACTGCTGCAGACCGAGGCCTACGCGCGGGCGGTGCTGGAGGCCGGGACGATAGGGCAGACCGGTCCGGACACGGTGGAGCGGCATGTGTCGCTGCGCATGGAACGGCAGCTGCTGCTGGAGCGGGACGATCCGCCGCACCTCTGGGTGATCATCGACGAGACCGTGCTGCGGCGTCCGGTGAGCTCCCGGCCCGAGGTGATGCGCGATCAGCTGGACCGGCTGCTGGAGTACGCCGAGCGCGACCGGGTCACCCTTCAGCTGGCCGAGTTCGCGGCCGGTCCGCATCCGGGCACGTACGCGCCGTTCACGCTGTTCCGGTTCGGCGAGCCGGAGCTGCCGGACATGGTGTTCACCGAGTACCTGACCGGAGCCCTCTATCTGGACTCCCGGCGCGAGGTCTCGGCGCATCTGGAGGTGCTGGACCACATGACGGCGCGCGCGGCGTCGGCGCGGCGCACCCAGAAGATCCTCCGGCAGTGCCGCGAGAGCCTGTGACCCTTGGCTTCCGTCCCGAGGACGCGGATGCCGCGCCCCGGAACGGGAGCGCGGCATCCCCGGCCGGTGCGGGTGTCAGACCAGTTCGGCGGTCAGGGTGATGTCGGTCCCCGTCAGGGCCTGGCTGACCGGGCAGTTCTTCTTCGCGTCCTCGGCGGCCGCGACGAAGGCGTCCTCGTCCAGGCCGGGCACCTCGCCGCGGACGGAGAGGTGGATGCCGGTGATGCCCTCGCCGGGCTGGAAGGTCACGTCGGCCCTGGTCTCCAGACGGGTGGGCGGCGTACCGGCTCCGGCGAGGCCGTGCGACAGCGCCATGGAGTAGCAGCTGGAGTGGGCGGCGGCGATCAGTTCCTCGGGGCTGGTCTTCCCGTTCGCCTGCTCGGCGCGCGACGGCCACGACACCGGCTGCTCGCCGATGCCGGAGGAGTCGAAGGCGACGACGCCGCTGCCCTTGAGCAGGTCGCCTTCCCAGACGGTGTGTGCGGTGCGCGTGGTGGCCACGGCTGTTCCTTTCGGGGGCGGTTGGGGCCGGGTTCCCGGTTCCGTCCCCCATCCGACCACATCCGGGTTCGCCGCACCGTGAAGACCGGCCCGCGCGGGGCGCCCGGACCCGGCGCGGGAGGTCGCGCGTAGGGGCGGACGCGCGTACGGACGGTCGCGTGTACGGGCGGTCGCGCGCGTGGGGTGGGAGGTCACGCCGCGCGCCGGCCGCCGTCCGTCTCCAGCGGGACCTGGGGGCCGTCGGACTCCCCCAGCCAGCGCCGCAGTACGTCGTGCACGTGCTCGGCGCCCACCGGTTCCGTCCCCTCCTCGGCCGGGGCGGACAGGGCGAGCGGGGAGAGCAGGAACGGCCGGGACTGGGCGCCGCCGAGACCGCCGTGCGAGCCGATCTGCTCCTCGAAGGCGTGGACTTCGCCGGCGGCGGGGTCGTACCGGGAGTTGACCATGATGTCCGCGGTGTGCGGGAAGGAGTGGGTGCGGCGGACGGCGTCGGCCGCACCGGGGCCGAACACCGCCAGCGGTCCCGGGCGCAGGTCCAGTTCGGCCAGCGGGATCTCGGTGCCGCACGGGCCGAGCACCACCCCGCCGTGCTCCTCGCTGCGCACCAGCAGGAAGCCGATGCCGGGGTGGTCGGCGAGGGTGGTGAGCAGCCTGGGGTGCCGGGCGTCGATCTCCTCCTTCGTCATGCGGTGGGGCACGTCGGGGAAGGAGACCAGGCCGAGGTTGCCGGAGGCCAGGACGACGGGCTCCGCGCCGGTGCCCGCCGGGTGCCGCGTGCCGTCCTCCTCGTCGGGCCGGCGCAGCGCGGCGCGGACGGCGGCGCGAGCCTCGGTGCCGCTGCCGCCGTCCTCGCGGTGTCCGGTGCCCGGCAGGGTCCGCCGGGCGCGGCGGGACAGCGGCAGGCCGCAGCCGGAGCGGACCAGGTCGGCGAGGGTGAGGCCGTGGCGGGCGCGGAAGGTCTCGCCGGGGCTCTGGCCGTGGTCGGAGAGGACCACCAGGCGGTAGGGGCGCGGGGCGTGTTCGGCGGCCTTCTCGATCAGGGCGAGCGAGCGGTCGAGGCGCCGCAGCACCTTCGCGGCGTCCGTGCTGTGCGGTCCCGAGTGGTGGGCGACCTCGTCGTAGGCGACCAGGTCGGCGTAGACGGCGGTGCGGCCGGCGAGCAGGTCGCCCATCACCGCGGCGACGACGACGTCCCGTTCGACGACGGTGGCGAAGGCGCGCACGAGGGGGTAGAGCCCGCCGCGGCTCACCCGGGGGCGCTGCTTCCCGGCCCGGGCGCGGAGCGACTGGCCGAGCTCGCGGCCCACCTCGGCGACGAAGGACAGGGCGGTGCGGACGGCGTTGGCGGGGTCGGAGAAGTAGGCGAAGTAGCCGGCGCGGGACCGGTTCTCCCGGCCGCGGCGGCGGGCCGCGATGGACAGGACGAGGGCCTGTTCGCCGGCGCCGCCGCTGAACAGGTTGCCGCGGCTGGCGCCGTCCACGGTGAGCAGTCCGCCGTCACCGGTGTGCGCGGTGGCCCGGCGCTGCAGTTCGGCCGCGCTGGTCGGCCGGTTGCAGACCATCACCTCGCCCCGGTCCTTCTCGTACCAGCGGAAGGCCGGCACGTCGAAGGTGCTGCCGTGCAGGATGCCGAGCTGGCTGGCGCCGGTCTGGCTGGACCAGTCGGTGCGCCAGGGGGTGAGGCGGTGGCTGGGCAGGCCGCCGCCGGCGGTCCCGAGCAGGCGGGCGACGGTCGGCATGAGTCCCTCGCGGACGGCGGCGGTGAGCACGTCGTGCCCGACGCCGTCGAGCTGGATGCAGACCAGGCCGGGGGTGGCCGGGCAGGGCGGGGTGGACCTGCGGCGGCGGTCGGCGAGGCGGAGCAGACGCCGTCGGTAGGCGTCGTCGTCGCGGACGGCGAGGGCGGCGCCGGTGGCCGAGGCGACGGCGGACATCGCGGCGGCGACGATGACGGCGGTCTCCGGGGCCGCCTCGCCGCGGCCCGAGGGGTTCAGGCGCAGGGCGAGCAGCAGCAGGGAGCCGTTGAGGAAGAAGACCAGCAGGCCGAGGACGAGCGCCGGGACGAGCAGCAGCAGCCGGACCAGCAGCGGCCACACCACGGCGGACAGGAGGCCGAAGGCGCCGGCGCCCAGCGCGGCGGTGACGCCGATGCGGGTCGCGCTGTCGCCGTCGGCGGACTGGAGCCGGAAGTCGGGCAGCAGACCGGCGAGCACGAGCATGGTGAGCGTGGACACGGCCCACACCGTGACGCTCCGTCCGATCTGACCGGCCACCCGCCGCCACCGCAACGCTTCTCCACCTCGCGTTCCGGCCCGCACCCGCGGGCCCCGCTCCACCTTGTCATACCGGACCGCGGAGTCTTCCGGTCCGGTATGTCCGGCCACCGGTCAGGGGTGTCGGGGCGGCACGGGAAGGGAGACCGGGGCGTCGGGGCGGGACGGGAAGAGGGTTCGGGGCCGGACCGACAAGGGGCCGGGGCCGGACGGGCAGGGGATCCGGAACGGGACGGACAGGGGGTCGGAGCGAGAGGGTAGGGGGCCGGGGGCCGGGGCGCGAGAAGGCAGGGGGCCGGGGCCGGTTGTCGCGGGGCGGCGGCAGCGGGGCGTGCGTCCGTGCGCCGGTGTGCGCCCGGAACCGGGTCAGCGGCCGTCGTACCCGGCGGTCGGCATCGACAGCCTGCGATGCACCTGGGCCTTCATCTGCGCGTCGTACGACGGTTCGGCGCGCCCCACCGTCTCGACCCGCACCCCGCGCCGCGCGCACTCGGCGGTGAACTCCTCCACCGAGGACAGGGCGCGCTCCAGCACGCGGCGGCTGGGGGCGACGAACACGTCGACGCCGGGGCGGACGCCGTCCCACAGGGCGCTGTGATCGAAGCGCAGGCCGCCGACGAGGAGTTCACGGGCCACGACGTAGCCCCGCTCGGCCGCCCAGTGGGCGCACATGGCGTGCTGGCTGCGGGAGTCCACCAGGAAGGGGTCGGACTCCAGCTCCTCCAGGGGGGTCAGGCTCGCGATGGCGGTGACCCGCACCGGCACGCGTCCGCCGAAGGCACCGCGTCGCTTTCCCATGGCGTCCCCCCATCACCTCCGGGTTTCGCCGCCGACCCTACTCCTGCCCGTACCCTTCGGGGGAGTCGCACGAAGGAGGCACGGAAGGTGCCGGTGGAGATCACCTGGTGGGGTCACGCCACCTGTACGATCGTCGATTCGGACATGCGCGTGCTCACCGACCCGCTGTTCGCGCTCAGGCTGGCGCATCTGCGGCGGCGCCGGGGCGCCCTGCCGCCCGCCGGGGCCCGCCGCGCGGATCTGGCGCTCGTCTCGCACCTGCACGCCGACCATCTGCATCTGCCCTCGCTGGCCGCCCTCGCCCCGGGCACACGCCTGCTCGTGCCCCGGGGCGCACCCCGGGCGGTACCGGGGCTGCGCCGGCTGGCGGCCCTGCGCCGGCTGCGGGTGACCGAGGTGGCGCCGGGGGACGAGGTGCGCGTCGGGGAACTGCGGGTGCGCGCGGTGTCCGCGCGGCACGACGGACGGCGGCTGCCGCTGGGACCGCGCCGCTCCCCCGCGCTCGGGTACGTCGTCGAGGGCGAGGCGCGGACCTACTTCGCCGGGGACACCGGCCTGTTCGAGTCGATGGCGCGGGAGGTCGGGCCGGTGGAGGTGGCGCTGCTGCCGGTGGGGGGCTGGGGGCCGTACCTCGGCGAGGGGCATCTGGACGCGGGGCGGGCGGCGCGTGCCCTGGCCCGGCTGGCGCCGCGCGGCGCGGTCCCGGTGCACTACGGGACGTACTGGCCGATCGGCATGGACGCGGTGCGCCCGCACGAGTTCCACGCCCCGGGCGACGAGTTCGCCCGCCTGGCCGCCGTCGCCGCTCCGCAGGTGGCGGTGCACCGGCTGGGGCACGGGGAGAGCGTACGGCTGGAGGGCGCGCGGTGAGATGGCTGCCGGGTGCCGTGACGCTCGCCGCGGCGTCGGCGCGGAGTGTTCCGCCGGAGTCGACGCAGCAGGCGCTGGGTTATCCCTCGCTGTTCCTGCTGGTGCTGATCGGGGCGCTGGTGCCGGTGGTGCCGACCGGGGCGCTGGTGAGTTCGGCGGCCGTGGTGGCGTTCCATCAGACGGCGCCGTTCTCCATGGCCCTGGTGCTCGTGACCGCGTCCCTGGCCGCCTTCCTGGGCGACGCCGCGCTGTACTGGCTGGGGTGGCGCGGGATGCGGTCGCGGGGCGGATCGCGCTGGCTGGAGGCGATACGGTCACGGGCTCCCGAGGAGCGGCTCGCGGCGGCGCAGGAGCGGCTGGCCGGGCACGGGGTGGCGGTGCTGGTGCTGTCCCGGCTCATACCCGCGGGGCGTGTCCCGGTGATGCTGGCGTGCCTGATGGCCGGCTGGCCGCTCGGCCGCTTCGCCCGCGGCAACCTTCCCGCGTGCCTGGCGTGGGCGGTGACGTACCAGTTGATAGGGATCCTGGGCGGGTCGCTGTTCCGTGAGCCGTGGGAGGGGGTGGCGGCGGCCGTCGCGCTGACCGTGCTGGCCGGCGCGATACCGGGTGCCGTACGACGGCTGCGGGGCGCTGCGCGGTAGCGGGGGCCGTGCGGGGGCGGGCCCACGCGGGGCGGGCGCCGGGCAAGGGCGGCGCCGCGCGGGAGCGAGCGCCGGGCAAAGGTGGGCGCCGCGCGGAAGCAGGCGCTGTGCCGGGGCGGGCGCAGTGCTGGGGCAGGCGCCGTGCCGGGGCGGGCGCTGTGGCCGCGCGTCTCCTCCGCCGCAGCGCGCACCTGGCCGCCGGCGCCGCCGCTACACGCGTTCCTCCTCGCGCCGCAGGACGCGCGAGCCGCCGACCGGCAGGTCCCACAGGTCCTCCGGGGCGAGCCCCGCCTTCTCCCAGGCCGCCCGCACCCGGGTGAGCGGCTCCAGGACCGGCTCGGCCGACAGGACGAAGGTGCCCCAGTGCATGGGGGCCATCCGCCGCGCCCCCACGTCCCGCGCGGCCCGTACGGCCTCCTCCGGGTCGCAGTGGACGTCTCTGAGCCACCAGCGGGGGTCGTAGGCGCCGATGGGCATGAGGGCCAGGTCGATGCCGGGGTAGCGGCGGCCGATGCGGGAGAACCAGTGGCCGTAGCCGGTGTCCCCGGCGAAATAGAGGCGCTGTCCGCCGGACGCCGTCAGCACCCAGCCGCCCCACAGGCTGCGGCAGGTGTCGATGAGGGTGCGCTTGGACCAGTGGTGGGCGGGCACGAAGTCGAAGCGGACGCCGGAGAGTTCGGCCGCCTCCCACCAGTCGAGCTCGGTGACGCAGGTGAACCGGCGCCGCCGGAACCAGCGTCCGAGGCCGGCCGGGACGAACACCGGTGTGGCGCGCGGCAGCCGCCGCAGGGTGGGGGCGTCGAGGTGGTCGTAGTGGTTGTGGCTGATGACGACCGCGTCGACCGGCGGCAGACAGTCCCAGGCGACCCCGACGGGCGTGATGCGGGCCGGGGTTCCGAGGATGCGGCGGGACCAGACGGGGTCGGTGAGCACGGTCAGGCCGCCGATCCGGACCACCCAGCTGGCGTGTCCCGCCCACGTGACGGCGAGGTTGCCGGGGTCCGTGCAGGGCAGCGGGCCCGGTTCGTAGGGGAGTTGGGGGATGTCGGCCGCGCTGTCGGGTCCGGGGCGCACGGCTCCCTCGCGGGCGAAGCGAGCGAGGGCCTTGAGACCGGGCAGGGGTGCGGTGAGCCGGTCGTGGAACGGCCGTGCCCACACCCGGCGTTCACCGAGCGCACGGGGCTCCGCCAGCGGCGGGAAGGGCGGCGCGGGGGCGGCCGGGACGGGGGTCGTGGCCGGGACGGGGGTCGTGGCCTGGGTGACGGTCGCGGCCGGGGTGGCGGGAAGGTCGGGGACGGTCGAAGTGGCCCGGAAGGGCGGCGCGTTCGGGGCGGGAGAGGTGTCCGGCACGGTCGGTGCGGTCGGCGGGGCCGTTCGGGCCGGTGTGCTCGCGCCGCCCGTGAGGGCCGGGGCGGACGCGGCGGAGGTCGGGGCGGACGTGGCGGTGGATCCTGGCTCATGCGTCTGCTGCGTCATCGAGGCGGCTCCCATCGCTGAGCGTCGTCGCGGAGATCACCGAAGACCGATCTCAAGGAGGTCAACGCACGGTGCACGTGTGGCAGTTCCAACGGTTCCGGTGAGCCGAGGCATTCCGCGCGCTCCTCGTCGGTGCCGTCCAGCAGCGGCCCGGTGCCGAGCCGTACGCGCAGCGCGCCCAGGTGGTCGCCGAAGCGGTGACCGCCCGGTGCGGGCATGCCGAGCCGGGCGGTGAGGAAGTCCTCCAGTTCCTGGGCGTCCGTGACGCCGTGCTCGCCGAGCGCCTCGCGCAGCGGGCCCAGATCGGCGTAGACGTGGCGGCCGGCCCGCGGGGGACGGGCGAGCGCGCCGGAGCCGACGACCGCGGAGTGGACGGCGGCGGCCAGAGCCGCGTGCAGGCGTACGGCGGCCTCGCGGCGGGCGGTGACGGGCGCGGGTTCGTCGAGCGCGTACCGGGCCGCCGCGGCGACCGGCGTGGCGAGGCGTGCGCCGAGCGCGGTGAGGACGTCGAGCACGCGCGCGTGGACGCGCCCGCCCGCCTCGCCCGGGGGGAAGCGGGCCACGGCCGCGGGCCAGCCCGCCGGGAGCAGGGCACCGGCGAGGTCGGTGACGACGGTGACCCGGTCGGGCAGCATCTCGGCCGGGCTGAGCAGCACGCCCCGGCGGGGGTCGTGGACGGTGTCGCGCCAGGTCTCGTCGCTGATCAGGTGCAGGCCCTCGGCGGTCGCGGCCTCCACGGTCTCGTGCAGCAGTTCCGGGGACGCGACGCCCGCGGTCGGATCGTCCGCGACGGAGAGCACCAGCACGCGGGGGTCGCCGCCCTCGGCACGGACCCGGCGCACGGTCTCCAGCAGCGCGTACGGATCGGGGACGCCCCCGCTCTCCGCCGGGGTGGCCACATGGAAGACGGGTCTGCCCAGCAGTCGGGCACAGGGCTCCCACCAGGGGGCGCACGGACGGGGCACGAGCACGTCGCCGCCGTCCCCGGCGAGGGCCGCGGCCAGGGCGAGCAGCAGGGGCGGGCTGCCCGGGGCGGCGGTGACCCGGTCCGGGACGCAGGAGAGGCCGCGCCGGGTCCAGTAGCCGCAGGCCGCCTCCAGCAGGGCGGGTGCCCCGCCGACGGGCTGGGCGTCGGCACGGCTCGCGGCGGCGGCGACGAGCGCGGCGAGTTCCGGGAGGACGGGCAGCCCGTCGGACGGCAGGGGCGGTCCGTAGCGGACGGGGCCGTGGTCCCCCGGGTCCGTCCGCCGCATGTCCGCCTCCAGGCAGTCCGTGTGCCGTGTGCCGTTCCGTCCGGGCCGCCGACGGGTCGGCGGGGCCGTGCGCCCGTCCTGCCGACGGTTCCGCGGGGCCGCGCTCCCGTCCCGCCGATGGCGTCGCGGGGTCGTTCTCCCTTCCCGCCGGTGGGTTCGCGCGGCCGTTCTCCCGTCCCGCCGGTGGTCGTGGTCCGCGGCCCGTACGGTCACGGTCACGGACCCGCGCTTCAGGCGCCCGCCGGGCGCCTGCGGCCGTAGAGCCGGTACGCCGCGCCTCCGCCCGCGACGGCGATCAGCAGCCCTCCTGCGGCCAGCGCGGGAACCGAGTCGCTGAACGTGCCGCCCGCCCCGGCCTCCACCCCGTGCTGGACGCCGGCGGGTACGCAGTCGGAGTCCTCACTCTGCTCGCGGCAGCCGTCCTCGGCGGCGCAGGAGGCGTCCTTGGACTTCGCGCAGCCGGGTTCGTCGCCCTGGCCCGCGCCCTGCCCTCGGCCCTCACCTTGCTCCTGGCCCTGACCTTGACCCTGACCTTGGCCCTGGCCCTGTTGGCGGCCGGGCTGACGGCCTTCCCCCTGGCCCTGCCCCTGGCCGTCCTCGGTCCCCTGCTCCTGCCCCGGCTTCACGCCCTGACCCTGTTTCTCGCCCTGGCCCGGCTTCTGGCCCTGCCCCGTCGACAGCCCGTCGCCCGGCAGCAGGCCCTGGTCCGGCAGCAGGCCCTGGTCCGGCGCCTGACCCTCGCCCGGCACCTGCCCGTCGCCCGGCACCTGGCCCAGGCCCGGCACCCCGTCCTGGTCCGGCACGCAGCCGGCCACGTCCGCACAGGAGCCGTCGGTGTCCGCGCCCGGAACCCCGGACGCCGTGCTCCGGCCGTCGGTCCGCGTGCCCGCGCCTGTGCCCATGCCCATGCCAGTGCCGGAGCCGCAGGCGCCTCCGCCCGGCGAGGTACCGGTCGCGCCGTCCGCCGCCGGAACACGCGGCGCGTCGGCACCGGAGCGCTCGGCCGGGTCCGCGCGGACGCGGGCGGAAGCCCTTGAGACGCCGTCGTCCACGCCGGGTGCCGGAACCGCGGCTCCGGCCGGCTCGTCGCAGGCCGCGGGGGCAGCGGAGGCGGCGGGTGTGGGCCGGAGGGAGCCACGGGCGGCGCCGGTGTCGCGGCTCGCGGACACGGCGGGTCCCGACAGGACGAGCGCGGCCGCACCGGCCAGGGCGGTCACGGACAGAGCACGGGCGGTGCGGCGCATGGAACGGGCTCCTCGGCAGGACGGCGGTCGGTGACGGGCACCGGCCACGGCCCTCGGTCGAGGAACAGCGGTCGGCTGCCGGCCATCGCGCGGCGGTCGCCGGCGGACGCGCGGTCGGCCGGCGGTGGTCGGTACACCTCGGGACACGGATCTCGTGTCCTCTCCGCCATCAGAGCCCGCCGGGGGCCGTGACGCTCGCGGCCGGACCCCATTCGCGGGACACGGACGCCCTGACGGGTGACCCCGGCCCGGCACTCGCCCGCCCCCCTCCCCTACCCAGCACCCAGCACCCAGCACCCAGCACCCAGCACCCGCCGCAACGCACCCCCGTGCCCCCTGCACCCGACGCCCCGTGCTCCGCACCCCAGCCTCGCCCGCCGGTCCGGACCGCGACGCACGCCGCCCCGCGCACGCGTCGCACGAGCACACATTGCACGGCCGCCCCGTGCCACGCGTGGCACGGCCTTCTCGCGCACGCGTCGCACGGCCGCCGCAGGCCCGTGGGGGCGTGCGGCGGCCGTGCTCGCGTCAGGCGGGTACCTCTCGGGTCACCGTGGATCGGGGCTCCGTGGATCGGGGCTCCGTGGCCCGGGTCTCCGTGGCCCGGGTCTCCGTGGCCCGGGTCTCCGTGGCTCGCGGCCCGTGGCCCGGACCGGGCTCGGGCCACGGGCCGCGAGCCCGCGAGGATCGGAGGGACAGCCCCTGGGCCTCCCGGAGGCCGCCTCAGGCGGAGGCGCCGTCCGGGGTCGCCGCCTCGCCGCAGCCGCGTTCCCGGGCGCCCTCGCGGGTGCGGCCCGCGCTGACCAGGCGGCGCGGGTTGCGGCGCAGGTATTCGCCCTCCAGCTGGGCCATGCGCTCGTTGTGGGCACGGAGCGCGTCGTTCGAGCCGTACAGGAGGGTGTCGTGGCGCGTACGGTGGATCGTCTCCAGCTCCCGCATGAGCTGCTGGTCGTCCAGTCGGTCGGGATCGACTCCGGTCATGGTGGTGCCCCGCTCGTCGAGTGCGTTCCTGCCTCCACTGTACGAAGATCCCGCTCCCCGGGCCTCCGCGCGGCGACAGGGCCGCTGAGCTGCGGATCTAGCGAGCCCGCTGCACCCGGCGTTCGTCCCAGACGGGCTCCGGGGTCTCCCGCAGGCGGCCGTCGGTGCCGAAGACCAGGAAGCGGTCGAAGGAGCGGGCGAACCAGCGGTCGTGGGTGACCGCGAGCACCGTTCCCTCGAAGGCCTCCAGCCCCTCCTGGAGGGCTTCCGCGGACTCCAGGTCGAGGTTGTCGGTCGGCTCGTCGAGCAGCAGAGCGGTGGCTCCGGCCAGTTCGAGCAGCAGGATCTGGAAACGGGCCTGCTGTCCGCCGGAGAGCCGGTCGAAGGACTGCTCGGCCTGGCCGGTGAGTTCGTAGCGGCGCAGCCGGGACATGGCCGCGCCCCGGTCCTGGGCGTGCTCCTTCCAGAGGATGTCGAGCAGGCTGCGGCCGCGCAGTTCGGGGTGGGCGTGGGTCTGCGCGAAGTGGCCCGGCACGACCCGCGCGCCGAGCTTGAACTCACCCGTGTGCGCGACGTCCTCGCCGGCGAGCAGGCGGAGGAAGTGGGACTTGCCGGAGCCGTTGGAGCCGAGGACGGCGACCCGTTCGCCGTAGAAGACCTCCAGGTCGAAGGGCTTCATCAGGCCGGTCAGTTCGAGTCCCGCGCAGGTGACGGCCCGTACGCCGGTACGGCCGCCCTTCAGGCGCATCGTGATGTCCTGCTCGCGCGGCGGCTCGGGCGGCGGCCCGGCCTCCTCGAACTTGCGCAGCCGGGTCTGGGCGGCCGAGTACCGCGAGGCCATCTCGTGGCTGACGGCGGCGGCCTGACGGAGCGTCAGCACGAGCTTCTTGAGCTGGGCGTGCTTCTCGTCCCAGCGGCGGCGCAACTCCTCGAAACGGGCGAAGCGTTCGCGGCGCGCCTCGTGATAGGTGTCGAAGCCGCCGCCGTGCACCCAGGCGTCGGCGCCCGCGGGGCCGGGCTCGACGGAGACGAGCTTCTCTGCCGCGCGGGCGAGGAGTTCACGGTCGTGGGAGACGAACAGGACCGTCTTGCGGGTCTCCTTGAGCTGCTCCTCGAGCCAGCGCTTGCCGGGCACGTCGAGGTAGTTGTCCGGCTCGTCGAGCAGGAGCACCTCGTCGGTGCCGCGCAGCAGCGCCTCCAGCACGAGCCGTTTCTGCTCGCCGCCGGAGAGGGTGCTCGCCTGCCGCCACTGGGCCTGCTCGTAGGGCACGCCGAGGGCGGCGGTGGTGCACATGTCCCACAGGGTCTCGGACTCCCAGCCGCGCACCTCGGCCCAGTCGGAGAGGGCCTGGGCGTAGGCGAGCTGGGCGGCCTCGTCGTCGACGGTCATGATGGCGTGCTCGGCGGCGTCGACCGCCTCGGCGGCCTTGCGGATGTGGGGCGGGGCGACGGAGACCAGCAGGTCGCGCACGGTCGACCCGTCCCGGACGGAGCCCACGAACTGGCGCATGACGCCGAGGCCGCCGCCGACGGTGACCGTGCCGCCGTGCGGCTTCAGCTCGCCGGAGATCAGCCGCAGCAGGGTCGTCTTGCCCGCGCCGTTCGGGCCGACCAGCGCCACGACGGCGCCTTCGCCGACCCGGAAGGACACGTCGCCGAGCAGCGTCCTGCCGTCGGGGAGGTGGTACTCGAGATGCGCGGCTTCCAGGTGTCCCATGAGGACGCATTCTGTGCGGCGTGCCCGACCTGGGGCAAACCGTTATGGAACCGGGCCCGCTGCCGCGCCCTCGCCCGCCCTGCCCTGGACGGGCGCTCTCACGGCCGGTCGGCCGCCCGCACCGGCTCCCCGGCGGGCCCGCCCTCCCCCGCCGGTACGACGGTGGCGCCCGCCCAGGTCAGGACCTGGAAGCCGGTGGCCGGGGAGCCCTCCAGGACCACCACGCCGGTGTTCTCCAGCGGGTGGGCGGCGACGTGGGCCACGTCGATGTTGCGGGCGCGGGCGGCGGTCCAGACGCGGATCGCGGCACCGTGGCTGATCATCGCGACGGTGCCGGCGCCGCTCGCGGCGGCCTCGGCGATCACGGCGTCGTACCGGGCCAGGGCCTCCTCCCCGCTCTCCCCGCCGGGGACGCGCTTCCCGGTCTCCCCGGCCGCCCAGGCGAAGACGGTGCGCAGGTAGCGCTCGCCGTCCGGGGTGTCGCCGCGCCGCATCTCCAGGTCGCCCGCGGAGAGCTCGCGGAGGCCGTCCCGGACCAGGACGTCGAGACCGCGCGCGGCGGCCAGCGGGGCGGCGGTGAGGCGGGCGCGCAGGAGGGGTGAGGCGTAGAGGGCGTGGATGTCCTCGTGGGCGAGGGCCGCTGGCAGGGCATCGGCCTGCCGCCGGCCGAGCGGGGTGAGGCCGGGGCCGGGCACCGCGGTGTCCAGCAGCCCGTCCACGTTGGACGGCGTCTGGCCGTGGCGTACGAGCAGCAGGCGCATCGGGCTCCTCCCGCGTCGGTCGGGCCGCCGGCGCCCCCGGGGCCGTGGAGGACCGGCGATTCAGCGTAACCGCACCCGCCCGGACGGGGCCTTTGGGCGGCGTCGGGGCCGCTCCGCCTCCGCGCCCTGCGGTCGTGACCCCGCGCACGCATCATCTGACTCTCCATCAGTCCACATGGCAGAACGGCGGTCTCGCGATACGACACGAGGGCGTAGCGTCGGCCGTACCGCCGGACGCGGCCCTCATCGGCCGGGCGTCCGGCACGCCGACGAGGTGCGAAGGGGCACAGCCATGTCGAAAGCGCGGGAGACGGCCGTCTACACGCACGGGCACCACGAGTCGGTGCTGCGTTCGCACACCTGGCGGACCGCGGCCAACTCCGCCGCCTATCTGCTCGGTTCGCTGAGGCCCCACATGAAGATCCTGGACATCGGGTGCGGTCCGGGCACGATCACCGCCGACCTCGCGGAACTGGTGCCCGAGGGCCACGTCACCGGCGTCGATCACGCCCCGGGCATTCTGGAGCGGGCCCGGGAGACCGCCGCCGCACGCGGGCTGGCCAACGTCGGCTTCGAGGTCGCGGACGTCCACGCGCTGGACTTCCCGGACGACACGTTCTGCGTGGTCCACGCCCACCAGGTGCTCCAGCACGTAGGCGACCCCGTGCAGGCCCTGCGCGAGATGCGCCGGGTGACGAAGCCCGGCGGCTACGTCGCGGTGCGCGACGCGGACTACGGGGCGATGACCTGGTATCCGGCGGTGCCGGGCCTGGACGACTGGCTGGCGCTGTACGAGCGGGTCGCCCGCGCCAACGGCGGCGAGCCGGACGCGGGGCGCCGGCTGAAGGCGTGGGCCCTGGAGGCCGGCCTGACGGACGTGACCGCCGGCTCGGGCACCTGGACGTTCTCCACCGCCGGGGAGCGGGACTGGTGGAGCGGGCTGTGGGCGGACCGTACCCTCGCCTCCGCGTACGCCGACCGCGCCATGGAGTCGGGGCACGCCACGCCCGACGGCCTGCGCGCGGTGTCCGAGGCATGGCGGGAGTGGGGGCGCCACGAGGACGGCTGGTTCACGGTCCTGCACGGGGAGATCCTGTGCCGCAAGGATTCCTGACCGGGGGCGGGGGCGTGCGCCCGGTCGCGGCGCTCCCGCGAGCCGAGGCCCTGTGCGTGGGGGCCCTCAGCGCGACGGTCCGGCGCGCGGCGGTCGTCTGCGCGACGGTCGGGCGCGCGGCGGTCGTCTGCGCGACGGTCGGGCGCGCGGCGGTCAGGCGCGGCGGTCACGGGACACGTGCCCGGGGCCTCCTCGCTCACGCCCAGGGCTCGCCGCCCGTGAACGAGTAGGCGGCCCGGGGGCCGACGAGTTCGATCCGGACCCCTGGCCCCTCGGCCCGCGCCCGCTCGATCATCTCCACGAACTCCTCGGAGCGCGCCCGGGGCACCAGGTACGCGGCGTCTAGGACGCCGCGTTCCGCCGTCTCCGCCGGGGCGGGGCTCCGCGGAGCCCACAGCCGGGAGTCCTCGGCGAGCCAGGCGAGCGCCTGGTGCAGGGTCCGCGCGAACGCCTCGGCCGCCTCGCCGGCCTCGTCCCCCTCCGCCCCGCCACGGTCGCTGTCGCCGGCTCCGGCTCCGGATCCGTCGCCGTCGCCGTCGCCGTCGTCGTCGTCGTCGGAAGCCGCGTACAGGCGTACGCCCCACTCCACCCGCCCGTGCAGCCGGTGCAGGCGGAGCCGGAAGTCGTCCTCCCGGGCTTCGAGCATGGCGCGCACCGCGCTGTCGTCCCGGTAGAGGGTCGCGGGCGGCAGCGGGAGCGGGGTGGTGACGGTGCTGAGCGCGTCGACGACGCCCCGGTGGGCGCGGACCGTGGCGGCCAGCCAGTCGGGCAGCGCCTCGGGGCTGGGGTCGGCCTCGGGGACCGCGCTGACGACCACGACGAGGCCGTGGTGGTGCAGCAGCGCCGGCGGGGCGCCGCCGACACCCGTCAGCTGGACCTGGAGGGGTGCGTCCAGGGGGCGGCAGACGGCGTAGACGTACCGTGGACCGGTCACGGGCGCCTCCTTCGACGTGTCGGCGATGTCGGGGATGTCAGGGATGTCGGCGGTGTCGGGGATGCCAGGGTCGCGGACGCCGGGTGCGTCCGGCGCGCCCGGGGTACGGGGCACGGCCGGGGCGCCGGGGCCCTTCGGCCGGCGGGGCCGGCGGCCGTCGTCGCCGCCGGTACGGCTCACTCCTTCCCGGTCCCTCCGCTCCTCCCGGCCCCTCCGGGTACCCCGGCTCCGCCCTCGGATTCCCCGGCTTGTCCGGCTTCCCCTGCTTCCCCTGCTTCCCGTGCCTCCTGGACCAGCCGCCGTACCGTGGCCGCGATGCTCAGGGCGTCGATGCCCGCCGCGTGCAGCTGCTCGTCGGGCTCGGCCGAGCCCGGCATCGTGCGCACGGCGAGCCGGACCAGGCGCGGCACGGGGCGCCCGTCGGTGAAGGCCTCCGCGACGGCGTCGCCGAGGCCGCCCTCCTCGTGGTGGTCCTCGACGGTCACGAGGCAGCCGGTCTCCTCGCCGGCCGCGCGCAGGGTGGCGACGTCGACGGGCTTGACGGAGTACAGGTCGACGACCCGGATCGGGATGCCCTCCTGGGCGAGCCGGTCGGCGGCGGCCAGCGCCTCGTGCACGGTCACCCCGGCCGCGACCACCGTCAGCAGGTCGTCCTCGCCCGCGCGCAGCACCTTGCTGCCGCCGGCGTGGAACTCCTCGTGGGGGCCGTAGATCACGGGGGTCCCGCCGCGCGAGGTGCGCAGGTAGCGGATGCCGTCGAGGCCGGCCATCACGGCGACGAGCCGTGCCGTCTGGTTGGCGTCGCACGGGTACAGCACGGTGGAGCCGTACACGCTCCGGAACATCGCCAGGTCCTCCAGGCCCATCTGCGAGGGGCCGTCCTGCCCGATCGCGACACCGGCGTGCGAGCCCACCAGGTTGATCCCGGAGCCGCTGATGGAGGCCATGCGCACGAAGTCGAAGGCGCGGGTCAGGAAGGCCGCGAACGTGGAGGCGTACGGCAGCCAGCCGCGCGCCGCCATGCCGACCGCCGAGGCCACCATCTGCTGTTCGGCGATGTAGCACTCGAAGAAGCGCTCGGGGTGTTCCTTGGCGAACTGCTCGGTGCGCGTGGAGTCGCCCACCTCCCCGTCCAGGGCCACGATGTCGGCGCGGGCCGAACCGAGCGCGGCGAGGGCCGCGCCGAAGGCGTCCCGGGTGGCGACCTCGTCCCCCTCGTCGTAGCGCGGGAGCCGGACGACCTCGCCCCTGACCGGGCGCTGCGCGGCCGCGGCGGGCGGCTCGCTCACCCGCACCCGCACGTCGCGCTGTCCGCCGAGTTCGGCGATGGCCTCCTCCGGATCCGGCAGGGGTTTGCCGTGCAGGCCCTCCCGGTCCTCCACCGAGGCGACACCCCTGCCCTTGAGGGTGCGGGCGAGGATCGCGGTCGGCACGCCGTTGGTCGCCAGCGCCTCCGTGTACGCCCGGTCGATCGCCTCCACGTCATGGCCGTCGACCTCGACGGTGTGCCAGCCGAAGGCCTGGAAGCGGCGGGCGTAGGCGTCCAGGTCGTGGCCGTGCCGGGTGGGGCCGCGCTGGCCGAGCCGGTTGACGTCGACGATCGCGATGAGGTTGTCCAGGTTCTCGTGGGACGCCGCCTCGGCCGCCTCCCACACCGAGCCCTCGGCCATCTCGCTGTCACCGCAGAGCACCCACACCCGGTGGTCGTCGTGCTCCAGGCGTTTTCCGGCGAGGGCGATGCCGACGGCGACGGGCAGGCCCTGGCCGAGCGATCCGGTGGCCGTCTCCACCCAGGGCAGCCTGCGCGGGGTCGGGTGCCCCTCCAGGCGGCTGCCGAGCCTGCGGAAGGTGAGCAGCTCGCCGTCGTCGAGGACACCGGCCGCCTTGTACGACGCGTACAGCAGGGGCGAGGCGTGGCCCTTGGAGAGGACGAAGCGGTCGTTCGCGGGATGCTCGGGGCGCTCGAAGTCGTACCGCAGGTGGTGCGCCAGCAGGACGGCGACCAGGTCGGCGGCGGACATCGAGGAGGTGGGGTGCCCGGACCCCGCGGCGGCGGCCGCCCGCACGCTGTCCACTCGCAACTGCTGTCCCAGTTCGGTGAGTTCATCGGTGTTCATGAATCTCCTTGTGCGTGGTCTCCGCGCGGTGCGAGGGCCGGACGCTCCCCGGCGCCGACTCGTCCGAGACTTTCCGCGTAACCGGCCCCGGGGCACCCAAACGCCGGGCACGTCACCCGGACGCCGGTCGCCCGCGCGTTCCGGCCACGGGGGCAGGGGTGTACCGGAGTGGGCCCGGAGCAGAAGCGCCCACGGGGCCCGCGCGGCTCATCGCCACCGCCGCGGCCACGGCCTGTTGCGGTCCGGGACACCCCAACTAGGCTCCCCCGCATGGAGATTCTGGGCGCCACACTGCGCATCTGCGTCGACGACCTCGACACCGCGGTCCCGTTCTACGAGAGCCTGGCGGGCGGCACGGCGCTGCGCTTCGAGCGCGGGGGCGTGCGGGTCGCCGCGGTCGGCTCCTTCCTGCTGATGAGCGGGCCCGAGGCCGAGCTGGAGGTGCTGCGCAAGGTGACGGCGACGATCGCCGTGAAGGACGTCACCGAGGCCCACCGCCTGCTCACGGACCTGGGTGCCCACGTCATCGCCGGGCCGGTGCCGACCCCGGCGGGCCGGAACCTGATCGCGATGCACCCGGACGGTTCGATCTTCGAGTACGTCGACCAGACCGGCTGACCCGACCCCCGCACCCGGCCGGCCGAGCCCCGCGTGCGGGGACCGGTCACCGGAGCGGGGGCGGCGGTCCGTTCAGGCGAGGTCGGGCCGCATCCGGAAGTCGTGGCGGGGCGGCAGCGGCTCGTCGGTGAGGCGGGACCAGAGCCGGTCGACGGCGTCCGCGCCCTCGCGCAGGTCGGCCACCTCGAAACCCTCGTCGAAGACGGCGCGCGCGTCCGCGCGCCGCCCCTCGGCGAGCAGCAGCTCGGCCTCCAGCAGCCGGAACCGGCCGCGCCGGCGCACGGCGGGCAGCAGCCGTTCCCACACCGCGCGGGCGTCGGCCGTGCGTCGCACGCGCAGCAGGGCCGGGAGGGCCTCGCCGGCCAGCGCGGCCTGGGCGGCGGTCCATGCCTCGCCGTCGTCCCGACGCTCGCGGCACAGGTCGTCGAAGGCGTCGGTGTAGCGGTCGGCGGCGCGCTCGTGGTGCCCGCTCTCCTGGTCGGCGACGGCCAGACAGCGCAGCGGCGGCCACAGCGACGGGGCGAGCGGGAGGGCCCGTTCCCAGCTGCGGACGGCCTGGGCGCGGTCCCCGGCGTGCCACTGGGCGACACCGAGGTGGTACTCGGTGTGCGGGGTGGCGGGCGCGGTCTCCAGCATGTCCCGCCAGTGCGGGGCGACGAGGGTCCCGTCGGGCGGCCGTACCCGGCGCGGCCGGGGCAGCGAGCCCGTGCGCAGCAGTTCCCGCCAGGGTGCCTGTGCCTCGCCGAGCGTGGACTCGGGGAACGGCGTGCCGGGCAGCTTGAGGCCGGCGCGCAGCACCTCCAGGGCGCCCCAGCCGGAACCGGTGGCCAGTCGCTCGCCGGGTTCGGTGTCGGCGCAGGCCCGCCAGGCCGCGTACGCCTCGTCGACGCGGGCGCGCGGCAGCGCCGTCTCCAGGCGGGCCTCCGCCTCGCGCAGGACGTCCGGCCACGCGCCGTCGCGGGGGGCCGTGAGCGGGCCGTACGCCTCCAGCCACGAGAGCTCGCTCTCCGGTTCCATCCGGACGTGCTCCAGCTGGGTGCGGGCGAGTCCGGCCTGGATCTCGCAGTAGCCGCCGGTGCCGGGTTCGGTGAGCCAGTCCTGCCAGCGCCGGCCGCCGGGTCCGCTGCCCCACACGAACAGCTTGCGGCCGCGCAGCACGTCGGTGGAGGTCTGTGCCAGTCCGGCGCCGTCCGCGTCCAGGGCGGCGATCCAGCGGCGCCGGCCGTCGGCGATCTCGTAGAAGTAGTCGGCCGCGTAAGGGCTGTTGAGAGGGTGGGTGCGGTCGATGCCGTCGTACGACGGGACGGGCACCCGGGTCAGGCGGCGCTCATAGCCGAACTGCCACGCCTCCTCGGCCGGGGCGAGGACGCGGCAGTCCTCGGGCACGGCGATGTTGGACCACCAGTAGACGGGCGCCGGCCGCTCGTGCGGGTTGCGGACACGGACGCCGACATGGAGGAAGTCGGAGCCGTCGGGGAGCCACAGGTCGACCTGGAAGGGGAGGTCCCGCAGCCGCTCCCACTCCCACAGGCGCAGCATGTCGCCGCCGTCGGGGGCGGGGACGAGGGCCGCGTGCACGGGTGCGCAGGACAGGGTGGTGTGGCCGGTGGCGCCGATGTTCCACTCGATGCCGCCGGAGTACCAGGCGCCGTTGAGGGCGAAGTTGGCGGGCTGGAACACCGGGTTGCGGTAGAGGAGTTCGCGTCCGGTGGGGAGGTGGAGCAGGGAGACGATCCGGCCGCCGAGGCCGGGCAGCACGGTGGCGCGCAGCCGGTCGTTCTCGATCACCAGGGCGTCGAGGGAGCGGAGTTCGCGGTCTCTGCCGTAGCCGTCCCGCACGGGAGCCGGAAGCAGGCTGTGCAGGGGCGCGTGTCCGAGCTGGCGTGCCATGTCGCGGGGCATGCCCTCGCGGTCGCGGTCGTCGATGCGGTGGACCTCGTCGAGGGGGCGCAGCGGGGGCAGCGGGTTGTCGGGGCCCAACAGCGCGGCGGGCAGGGTCAGTACCTCACGTCGGATCCTCGTCACGACGACCATGCAACCCCCCGGCCGGTGAGTCGGCCAGGGGAGCTGCCGGTCAGGATTGCGCAAAGGCCGCCCGCTGGATCCGGACGGCGTGCGGCGGGCGCGGGAGGTCTCCCCGGCCGGTCAGCGGGCGCCGCCGCCCGTGCCGCGGGCCTCGCCGTCCGCCGCGCCGGCGGTCCGCATCTCGCTGGTGAGCGCCCAGCGTTCGTGGTCGCGCCACTCGCCGTCGATGCGGATCATGGCGGGCGAGAAGCCCTCCAGACGGAACCCGGCACCGCGGGCGAGCGCGATCGAAGCGGTGTTGCCGGGCTGCACGTTGATCTCCAGCCGGTGCAGCCCCAGCGGGCCGAAGGCGTACCCGATCACCAACTCCAGGCCCTCGCGCATCAGTCCGCGCCCGGCCGCGTGCGCGAAGGCGCCGTAGCCGAGGGCGCCGCACTGGAAGCCGCCCCGGACGATGTTGTTGATGTTGATGAAGCCCGCGATGTCCCCGGAGTCCTTCTCGCACACCAGGAACCCGGCCCTGGCCTGGTCGCCGGTCAGCGAGGCGGCGTAACCGGCGTAGGCCTCCTCACTGTCGGGCGGGAAGAGCCAGGGCCGGTGCAGGTCCTTGCTCTCCCTGGCCCTGGCCGTGAACTCGGGCCCGTCGTCGGGGGTGAAGGACCGTACGGCCACGCGTGGGCCCACGGCGAGATAGTGGGGTTCGGTCTGCGGCATCGGGTCAGCCTACGCCTCAGCGGCTCCCGCGCCTCACGAGATACGCCCCGCCCAGCGCACCGAGGACGCCGCTCGCGAGCAGCGCCGTCCACAGCGGCATCGTCACCGCGGAGCCGAGGATCCGGATCCGCGTGGCCCCGGTGTTCTCGGAGACGAAGACCATGACGAGGGCGGCCAGGGCCAGCACCGAGGCCCGGGCGGTCTTCATCAGCCCGCCCTTGGCTCCCTCGGCGGCAGCGCTGTCCGGGGTCTTCGGACTCATGGACCCACTGTGGCGCCGGAGGCGGGCGGCCGCACCCCGGACGGCCCCCTCCGGGTGACCGGCCCGCGGGCCGCGGGCCGGGCCCTGGCTCCCTCGGCCACGGTGCGCCGGACATGTCACGGGCCGGACCGGGCCGAGGACGGGCGGGGCCGGACCGAGGACAGGCGAGGCCGGACCGAGGACAGGCGGGCACGGCCAGGAACAGGCGAGGCCGGGGCCGAGCCGGACCGGGCCGGGCCGGGGACAGGCAAGGCCGGGCCGGGGCCGGGGTCAGCGGCATCCACGCGTCCCCGCCCCCGGCGGCCGCCCTCACCGCAGCGCCGGTTCCTCCAGCGTCAGCGTGCCCGCTTCCGCGTCGAGTTCGGCCCTCACACCGAAGGGCACCGTCAGCGCTCCGGGACAGTGGCCGAAGCCGAACTCCTCGGCGACGGGCACACCGAGAGGAGCGAGGCGGTCGGCGAGGAGCGGGCGGAGCCGTTCGTAGGGGTCGCACTTGTCCCAGGAGCCGAGGAGCACCCCGCGGACCCCTTCGAACCAGCCCGCGCGCAGGAGTTGGGTGAGATAGCGGTCCACCCGGTACGTCTCCTCGCCCACGTCCTCCAGGCAGAGCAGGCCCCCGGCCGCCGAGGGCCTGGCGTGCGGGGTGCCCAGGTCGGCGGCGAGGAGGGACAGGCAGCCGCCGAGGGTGACGCCGCGCGCCCGGCCCGGGACGAGCGCCCGGCCGCCGGAGGCCAGGGTGCGCACGGTCTCCGGGGCGAAGAGGGTGGCCCGGAGGTGGTCCTGGGCGCGCTGGTTCTTGACGAAGTCGATGCCCGCGGCCATCGGCCCGTGCAGGGTGACCAGGCCGAGGCGGGTGGCGATGGCCTCGTGCAGGGCGGTGATGTCGCTGAAGCCGACGAACACCTTCGGTCCGGCGGCCCGCAGCGCGTCCCAGTCGAGGAGACCGGTCATCCGCTGCACGCCGTAACCGCCGCGCGCGCACAGGACGGCGTCCACCGTCGGATCGCACCAGGCGTTCTGGAAGTCGGCGGCACGTTCGGCGTCGGTGCCCGCGAGGTAGTCGAACTCGCCGTGCCTGGCCAGGACATGGGGTGCCACGACCGGGTCCAGATCCCAGCCGCGCAGCACGTCCAGGCCGGCCTGGAGCCGTTCCTCGGGCACCGGCCCGCTGGGGGCGACCACGGCCACGCGGGCACCGGCGGCCAGCCGGGGCGGCCGCACCAGGCCGGCCGCCTCCGCGGTTCCTGTGTGTCTCACGTGCGCAGCTCCAGTTCCGGGATGCCGGGCACGTCCAGCCCGAACACCTGGGCGTACAAGGACAGTTCCGCCTCCAGCGCGCGCACCAGCGTGCCGGCCCGGCGGAAGCCGTGCCCCTCGCCCTCGAACGCGAGGTAGGCGTGCGGGACGCCGCGGCCCTCGATGCCGGCCAGCAGGCGTTCGCACTGGGCGGGCGGGCAGATGACGTCGTCCAGGCCCTGGAGCAGCAGGAAGGGGGCGGTGATGCGGTCGGCGTGGCTGGTGGGCGAGCGGTCCGTGTACCGGGCGGGCACCTCGTCGAGCGGGCCGACCAGCGACTCCAGGTAGCGGGACTCGAAGTCGTGGGTCTCGCCCGAGGCCCAGGCGGTGAGGTCCAGGACGGGGTAGACGATGGTGCCGCAGGCGTAGACGTCGGTGCCGGCCAGGGAGACGGCGGTGGTCCAGCCGCCGGCGCTGCCGCCCCGGATCGCCAGCCGGTCGCGGTCGGCGGTGCCCTCCTCCGCGAGGGCGAGGGCGACCGCGGCGCAGTCCTCGACGTCGACCACGCCCCACTGCTCGCGCAGCCGCTCGCGGTAGGCGCGGCCGTATCCGGTGGATCCGCCGTAGTTGACCTCGACGACTCCGATGCCGCGCGAGGTGAAGTAGGCGATCTCCAGGTCCAGCACGAGCGGGACGCGTCCGGTGGGGCCGCCGTGGGCCCAGACGACGTACGGCGGCCCTTCGCCGTCGGGGGCGGTGTGCAGCGGGTGGTGCGGCGGATAGACGTAGGCGTGCACCTCGCGGCCCGCGGGACCGGTGAACACGCGGATCAGCGGTTCCGGGTAGTACGCCGGGTCGACGGGATCGTGGTGGCGGGAGCCGATCGCGCGGGCCCGGCCGCTGCGGGTGTCGAGCTCGACGACCTCGTGCCCGGTGCGGGGGCTCGCGCCGACGGAGACGACCCGGGAGCCGTGGACGGCGACGGTGGAGGCGAACTCGGTCCAGGGCCCGGCCACGTCGACGACCTCGCCGGACTCGGGATCCAGGATGCCGAGCACCGCCGCCCCGCGGCCGTGCACGACCGCGATCAGCCCGTTGTCCAGGGGCGCGAACCAGCGGGAGCCGAGCTTCCACAGCGGCCCGGCGAACTCCTCCTCGCGGGGGCAGAGCGGACGGCCGTCCCGGTAGAGGTTCCACCAGCCGCTGCGGTCGCTCGCGTACAGGAGCCGGCCGTCCGCGGACCACTCGACCTGGGCGACGGACTCCTCGGGGCCGCCCGCGACGGGACGCACGCCGTGCAGGACACCGTCGTCGCCCACCTCGCCGACCAGCAGCTCGGTGCCCTCCCAGGGCATCCGCGGGTGGTCCCAGGCGAGCCAGGCGGCCCGCCGGCCGTCGGGCGCGAGCCGGGGCCCGGTGACGAACCGGCGGCTGTCGTCGGTGAGTTCGCGCACGGCCGTCCGGTCCTCGGCGGCCGAGCCGTCCAGCGGTACGGCGGCCAGGACACGCCGCACGTCGCCGGGGCCGTCGCCGGTGAACTCCTCCAGCACGCACCACACCTCCCCGCGTCCGGGGAGGATCTGCGGCTCGGCCCAGCGCAGTCCGCCGCCGACCGCCGACACCGGGGTCAGCGGACGCGGTTCGCCGCCGGGTTCGCAGCGGTAGAGGCGCTGGTCGGCGAAGTGTGTGAACACCACCAGGGGTCCGTCGTCGCCGGGCACCGCCGCCCAGGGGCGGCCGCCGTACTCGATGACTCGGCTGCGCACGTTCCACGGTCCTGGCAGCACGGGCTGCTCGACACCGTCGGCCGTGCGCCGCACCAGGGCCCGGCGGCCGCCCTCGGCGGGCCGGGGCTCGGTCCACCAGACCTCGTCGCCGACGAAGCCGACCCATTCGGGCTGCCCGTCGTGCGCGGCGGCCAGCGCCGCGTCGATGGGCGACGGCCATGATCCGTACGCCGTGGTCCGCATCTCGTCCCCCCTCTCCTCGGACATCCCCTCGTCCTGAGGCTTCCCCTCGCCCTGGGACATCCCCTCGTCCCGGGACATCTCCTCGGACATCGCCCCGGACTTCCCGTCCCCGTTCGCCCCGCGCACCGCTTCTCCCCCGCTCCCCGGCGCCGGGCCCGCGGGCGTCCGGCCCGCCGGAACCTCCCCGGCCGGCACCCCGTCCACCGTCACCGTGCCCGCCGGGCCACGGCCCGGCGGCAGCCCGCCCGTCGCCGTCTCCTCCCCCATGGTCTACGCCGTCCGCAGGAACCGGTCGAGGACGCGGACACCGAAGTGCAGCGCCTCGACGGGAACACGTTCGTCGACACCGTGGAAGAGCGCCTGGTAGTCGAAGCCCTCGGGGAGCTTCAGCGGCGCGAAGCCGTAGCCGGTGATGCCGAGCCGGGAGAACTGCTTGGCGTCGGTGCCCCCGGACATGCAGTACGGCACCACGTGCCCCTCGGGCGCGAACTCCTCGACGGCGGCCCGCATCCCGGCGAAGAGCGGCGCGTCGACCGGAGCCTGGAGCGCGACCTCCCGGTGGGCGAACTCCCAGTCCACGTACGGCCCGGTGAGCCGGTCCATGGTGGCGACGAACTCCTCCTCGCCGCCGGGCAGGCAGCGGCCGTCGACATAGGCGACGGCCTCGCCGGGGATCACGTTGACCTTGTAACCGGCTTCCAGCATCGTCGGGTTGGCGCTGTTGCGGACGGTCGCCTCGACCAGCTTGGCGGCCGGACCCAGCTTCTCCAGCAGCCGGTCGACGTCCCCGAAGTCCGGCTCCAGGCCGTAGAGCGCGGCGAGTTCGGTGAGGGCCGCCCGCACGGTCGGCGTGATCCTCAGCGGCCACTCGTGCTCGCCGATGCGGGTGACCGCGGCGGCCAGGCGGGTGACCGCGTTCTCGCCGTTCACCTTGGAGCCGTGTCCGGCCCGGCCGCGCGCGGTCAGCTTGAGCCAGCAGGTCCCGCGCTCGCCCGCCGCGATCGGGTAGATCCGGCGCCCGGAGCCGTCGTGGAAGGTGAAGGCACCGGACTCGCTGATGCCCTCGGTGCAGCCCTCGAAAAGCTCGGGGTGGGTGTCGGCGAGGAACCCGGAGCCGTCGACGGCGCTGTCCTCCTCGTCGGCGGTGAAGGCGACGACGATGTCACGGCGGGGCCGGACGCTCTGCCGGGCCCAGCCGCGGGCGACCGCGAGGATCATCGCGTCCATGTTCTTCATGTCGACGGCCCCGCGACCCCACACGACACCGTCGCGGACCTCGCCGGAGAACGGGTCCACGCTCCAGTCGGCGGCCTCGGCGGGCACCACGTCGAGATGGCCGTGGACCAGCAGCGCGTCGGCGCCCGGGTCGCTGCCCTCGATGCGGGCGACCACGTTGGTCCGCCCGGGGGTGCGCTCCAGCAGCAGGGGCTCCAGGCCCGCGCCCGCCAGGCGTTCGGCCGCGTACTCGGCGGCCGGCCGCTCCTGGCAGTCGCCGCCGCCGCGGTTGGTGGTGTCGATCCGGATCAGGCCGGAGGTGAACTCCACGACCTCGTCCAGGGCCTGCTGGTCAGCCATACTGCTCCTCCACGGCGGCCGAGACGATCGTGGTGACCGCCTTGAACGTACGGATCCCCTCGTACATGGTGTCGCTGGTGTACGCCACCTTGCGCTCCCCGATGCGGGCGACGCCCGGGACGACGGTGGCCGACATCGCCAGATGCTCGGCGTCGAACTCCAGCGCGATGGTGAACGGGCCGCCCCGCACGGGCTCCCGGCGGCCGGCGAGGGCGGCGCCCTGCTCGGCGGCGGCGCGGATGTCGGCGGCGGTGCGGGCCGGGGTGCGGCACACCGCGGCGTACCGGGACACATGGTCCTTGACCGCGACCTTCGGCGCCTCGGGCGCGTACCCGAGGGCGTCCTCGCAGGCCAGGTCGTCACCGGTGACGAGCACGACGGGCACGCCGTACTCGGCGACGACGTGGGCGTTCAGCAGCCCCTCGCTCGCGCGGACGTCGTTCAGCCAGACCCCGGTGATCTGGTTGGCGAGGTAGGTGTGGGCGAGGACGCCCTCCATGCCGGCGCCGGCGTGGTAGCCGATGAAGGCGACACCGTCGACGTCACCGTGCTGGACGCCCTCGACCATGGACAGGGTCTTGTGCCGGCCGGTGATCATCTCGACCCGCTCGTCGAGCTGTTCGAGCAGCAGGTTGCGCATGCTCCAGTGGGCCTCGTTGACGAGGACCTCGTCGGCTCCGCCGTCGAGGAAGCCCAGCGCGGCCGCGTTCACGTCCGAGGTGAACATCGACCGGCAGCGCTCCCACTGGGGCGTCCCCGGGAGCACGTCGGCCGGCCAGGTGACGCCGGTGGCCCCCTCCATGTCCGCACTGATGAGGATCTTCATGCCGCGCACGTTACGCGTTGCGCGGCACGGCGGCTACGACCCCGGTCACCCCGGCGCCCGGAGTGGGGGTGCCGGCGCCGGAGCGGGACTCCGGCGCCGGGACCTGCTCAGGCGCCCGCGAGCACGAACCAGCGGGCCGGCAGGTCGATGCGGGTGCCGTCCGCGTGGTCCTCGGTCTGCGGCAGCACCGTCTCCCCGGTGGCGAGGACCTTCAGCCCCGCCTCGGCGAGCAGGCGCGGGATCTCGTCGTCGGCGGCGTCGGCGGGCTTGAGGTTGTGCTGGAAGACCCGGCGCAGCTTGGGTCCGGGGCCGTCGGGTCCCCCGGCCGCGCGCTGGAGCACCTCTCGGGAGGCGGAGGTCAGCTCGACGACGAAGGCACGCCCCGCACTGCCGATGATCTCGGCGACGGCGGTGGCGACGCGCGGGCGGGCGTCCGGTTCGCTCTGGTGGATGACGGCACGCATGTACACGTTGCTGTCGCCGAGCCGGGCGTGCAGGGCCCGGACGGCGTCGGTGTCGGTCAGGTCGAGCTGCTGGAACTCGACGAGGCCGGCGGCGGAGTCCGGCCCGGCCTCGGCGGCCGCGGCACGGCGGGCGTGCTCGACGGCGGCGTGGGTGAGGTCGACGCCGACGGCGCGGGCGAAGCGGGTGGCGAGGTAACGGGTCTGCGTGCCGTTGCCGCAGCCGAGGTCGACGATGGTGCGGGTGGTGTCGGCATGGGGCAGCAGCAGTTCGGAGTGCGGCTGCGCGCTCAGCGAGGGGTCGGCGTCCCAGATGGCCTCACCTCGCGCACCGGAGGTCTCGCTCCAGTAACTCTCCCAGGAATGGCGGTAGTTGTCCGAGACGTTCATCGCGATCTCCCCACGGTCGGTTGCGTGACGGGGATATCGCGGCCGGAGCGTCCCGGGCAAGAGGCGGACGCCCGCCGTGACCGGATGTACGGGCGGGATCACCCCGAGAGACGTCCGGCGGGAAGCCGGTGCCGGACCGCCCCGCGAAGGACCGGGCCCGCCAGGCGACTTCGGACCGCCCGGCGGACAGCGGGTGGCCCGGCAGGCAGCGAGCGGCCTAGCCGGGCCCCTGCCTTTCAGTGCCCGGTGACGGCCTGCTCGAACCAGACCGTCTTGCGGTGTCCGGTCGCGTTCGCGCCCCATTCGCGGGCCAGCCGGCTGACGACACGCATGCCGCGTCCCGACTCGTCCCCGGGGCCGGCGCCGACCATGGCGGGCAGGGCGGGCTCGTCGTCGGTGACCTCGAAGAGCAGCGCGTCGGTGCGGATCAGGCGCAGCCCCACCGGGCCGGCCCCGCCGTGCCGTACGGCGTTGGTGACGACCTCGCTGACCAGCAGTCGCGCGGTCTCCACGGTCTGCGGGGGCATGCGCCACTCGGTCAGCAGATCTGCCACCAGGCCGCGGGCGCGGCCCACTTCACGCGGGTCGGCGTCGAACCGCCACTCGGCCACGTGGTCGCCGGGGATGCCGTTGAGGCGGGCCATGAGCAGGGCGACGTCGTCCTTGCGGCCGCCGCGGGTGTTGAGGGCGCGGATGATGGTGTCGCAGGCCGCGTCCATGGAGGCGGCGGGGTGCGCGGCGGACTCGCAGAGCGCGGCGAGTCCCTCGCCGATGTCGGAGCCGCGCACCTCGACCAGGCCGTCGGTGCACAGCACCAGCCGGTCGCCGGGCGCGACGCGGATCACGGTGGCCTCGAAGGGCACTCCGCCCACGCCGATCGGCGCGCCGGTGGGCAGGTCGAGCAGTTCGCTGCTGCCGTCCTCGGCGCGGACCAGCACGGGCGGGATGTGCCCCGCGTTGGCGAGGTGGACCTCGCCGCGGATCGGGTCGTAGACGGCGTACAGGCAGGTGGCGAGGTAGTTCTCACCGAGTCTGCGGGCCAGGTCGTCGAGGTTGCGCAGGAGTTGGGCGGGCGGGGTCTCCATGGTGGCCATGGTCTGCACGGCGGTCCGCAACTGGCCCATCATCGCTGCCGAGTTGAGCCCGTGGCCCATGACGTCGCCGACGACGAGGGCGGTGCGGGAGCCGGGCAGTTTGACGGTGTCGAACCAGTCGCCGCCGATCCGGCCGAGCCGGGTCCCCGGGAGGTAGCGGGTGGCCACGTCGCAGCCCGCCATGCGCGGGGTGACCTGCGGCAGCATGCTGTCCTGGAGGGTGTCGGCGACGTTCTCCTGGTAGGTGTACATGCGGGCGTTGTCGAGCACCAGCCCGGCGCGGGCGGCGAGTTCGGCGCCCGTGGTGCGGTCCATGTCGTCGAACGCGGGGCGGTCCGGGCGGCGCATGAGGACCATGAAGCCGAGGACGACGTTGCGTGCCTTGAGCGGGACGATCAGCAGGGAGCGGCCGCCGATGAGGGGCCTGAGGTCGCGCTTCTCGAACTCGCCGGAGATGCGGTCGGACAGTTCCTCGGTGACCCGCGGGATCAGGACCGGTTCACCGGTGACCATGCACCGGTAGAACGGGGTGTGTTCGGGGAAGGCGAAGGACTCGCCGACGGGGGTGGTGTCGTCCCAGCGGCCGGGCTCGTCGTTGTGCTCGACCCAGACGCGGTGCATGACGGTGGTGGCGTCGGGCGGGCCGTCGGGGAAGCCCTCGCCGGCCAGGACCGCCGCGCGCAGATGGGTGCCGGCGAAGTCGGCGAAGCGGGGCACCGCGGCGCTGGTGACCTCGCGGATGGTCTCGCCGAGGTCGAGGGAGGTGCCGATGGCGGAGCTGACCTCGTTGAGGAACTCCAGCCGCTCGCGGACGGCGGCGTACTCCAGCTCCTGTCCGGCGCCGGCGACGACGGGCGGGGCGGAGCGCTGCCGCGGCAGGACGGCCTCGGCGCGGACGCGGCCCGCGCGCCGGGGCACGCCCCAGTACGGCGTGACGGGCACCCGGTCGAACTGGCTGAACTCCAGGACGGGATAGCCGAGTTCGAGGACCTGGGAGGCGATGCGGCCGCTGAGGTCCGGCCCCATGTTGGGCAGGATCTCGGGCAGTCGCCGCTCCAGGTCCTCGGAGGCGGGCAGTTCGGTGTGGCGGGCGAATCCGGGCGAGATGCGTTCGGCGCTCTCGTCGTCGTGGCCGCGCTCCTCGCGCAGCCGGGTGGCGTCGGCGGCGAGGACCAGCAGCCGGGACGGCCCGGGGCCGATCAGCGGGTACGCCCACCACAGCACGTCGATCCGCTCGCCGCCGGACGCCCCGGGACGCGGGGCCGCGGCGTCGGACGTCCCGCCGGACGGGGGCTCCTCGCCGGCGGGCCCGGTGTGCGGGGCCACGCGGGCGCGGCCCGCGGTCGGGTAGGCGCTGTGCCCGCCGAGGGAGGCGACCAGGTCGGGACCGAAGTCGCCGTCACCGCCGTACGGATCGCGCCCGGCATCGTTGTCGGGGTCCTCGGTGAGCGGCCCGGAGACGGGCAGCAGATCCACGGCCGACTGCCCGACCGCGTCCTGCCGGCTCGCGCCGAAGAGCCGGCGTGCGCCGCTGCTCCAGTGGGAGACGAGGCCGTCGCGGTCGACGACGACCACGGCCAGCGGGATCCGGCCCGCCGCGGCTTCACCGGCGCCGCGGCCGGGAGGTGTGTCCCGCTCGCTGCCACGGTCCATGGCCCAGGCCCTCTCTCCCCCACGGCTGTTCGCAAACGATCTGTGTCGCCAGGTCACTACCGTACGGCGGCGGCCGGTCGCGATGTGTGGCAATCCTGGAATTGACCCCACGCGCCGGTGCCGCCGTCCGTCCGACGGACCGTCAGTCCTCGTGGCCCAGCTGCAGGTCACGCTCGGTGCGGCCGCCGCCGGCGACCTGGAGCACGGTGGCGACCGGCGGGTAACCGGCGGCGATGACGGTGTACTCGCCGGAGGACAGGTCGACGAACCGGAACGTTCCGTCGGGTCCGGTGGTGAGAGTGTCGACGACGTTCCCGGCGGCGTCGAGGAGGGTCACCCGCGCGTCCTCCACGGGGCGGCCGCCGCCGGCCCTGACGGTGCCCTTCAGCACGGCCCCGCCCGCGAGTTCGACGTCCTGGCGGGTCTCCCGGGCGGCCTGGACGCTCACCGGGAGCGCCGCGGGGCGGAAGGCGGGGGCGCTGGCGGCGAGGGTGTACTCGCCGGCGACGAGTTCGGTGATGACGTAGCCGCCCTCACGGCCGCTGCGGGTGGTGGAGACGACTTCGCCGTGCACGTTGGTGAGGGTGACGATGGCCTCCCGCACGGGGCTGCCGTCGGCGGTGAGCACGCTGCCCGCGAGGCGCCCGGCGCCGCCCAGGACGACGTCGAGTTCGACGGGCCGCTCGCCGACGGTGACGGAGACGGCCTGCGGCTGGTGGCCGCCCGCGGCCGCGATGAGGACGTACGACCCGGAGCCGGGCGTGGCGAGGGCGTAGCGGCCGTCGTCGCCGCTCGCGCCCCTGCCGATCTGCTGCCCGGCGACGTCGATGAGGGTGAGGGCCGCGCGGGGCACGACGGTTCCGTCGGGGTGCTGGACGGTACCGCAGACCGGGATACCGGCGGTGTGGGGCAGGCGGTGCGCGGCGGGGGTCCCCGCGGCCGGCGGCTGGGGGCGGGCCTGCGGGATGGAGGCGTTCACGGTGGCGGGTTCCGTCTCGGTGGCGTGGTGGGACACCAGCGGTTTCTCCTTGAGGAAGAAGGCGATGAGCAGGCCGAGGGCGAGCACCGGGACGAGGTAGAGGAAGATCCGGGGCATCGCGTCGGCGTAGGCGCGGATGTAGGCGTCGCGCAGGGCCGGGGGCAGCGCGTGGACGAGCTGCGGGGTGATCGATTCGGCGTCCGGCAGCCGGGCGCCCGCGCGCGGGGGCAGTTCCTCGCCCAGGGCGTCGGTGAGCCGGCCGGCGAAGAGGGTGCCGAAGACGGCGGCGCCGACGCTGCCGCCGATCTGCCGGAAGTAGTTGTTGGCGCTGGTGGCGGTGCCGAGGTCGGCGGGGGGCACGGAGTTCTGCACGGCGAGCACCAGGACGGGCATGACCAGGCCGATGCCGGCGCCGAGGACGGCCATCCAGATGCTGTAGTTCAGGCGGGAGGTGTCGGCGTCGAGCCGGGACAGCAGCCACATGCCGAGGACGGAGAGGGCGCCGCCGGCGAGGGGGAAGACCTTGTAGCGGCCGGTGTGGCTGATGAGCTGGCCGCCGATGATCGAGGCGCCGACGATGCCGGCCATCATGGGCAGCATCAGCAGCCCGGAGCCGGTGGCGCTCGCCCCGTCGACCATCTGCAGGAAGGTGGGCAGATAGCTGGCGGCGCCGAACAGGGCGACGCCGATCACCAGGCCCACCAGGGCGCTGACGTTGAACACCGAGTCCCTGAACAGCCGCAGCGGGATGAGGGGTTCGGAGGCGTGGTGCTCGGCCACGACGAAGAGGGCGGCGGCGACGAGGGCGCCGGCGCCGAGTCCGAGGATCTGCCGGGAGTCCCAGGCGTACTCGGTTCCGCCCCAACTGGTCAGCAGCACCAGGCAGGTGGAGGCGGCGGCGAGCAGCAGGGCGCCGATGACGTCGAGCCGGGCCCGGGTGCGCGGCCGGGGCAGTTTCAGGACCGCGGTGACCACGGCGAGGGTGACCAGGCCGAAGGGCACGTTGATGTAGAAGCACCAGCGCCAGGAGAGGTGGTCGGTGAAGTAGCCGCCGAGCAGGGGGCCCGCGACCGAGGCGAGGCCGAACGCGGCGCCGATCAGGCCCATGTAGCGGCCGCGTTCGCGGGGCGGCACGATGTCGGCGATGATCGCCTGCACACCGATCATGAGGCCGCCCGCGCCGATGCCCTGGACCGCGCGGAAGGCGATCATCTGGTCCATGCTCTGGGCCCGGCCGGCCAGCGCGGAGCCGACGACGAAGACCAGGATCGCGAACTGGAAGACGCCCTTGCGGCCGAAGAGGTCGCCGACCTTGCCGTACAGGGGCAGGCCGATGGTGGAGGTGAGCAGGTAGGCGGTGATCGCCCAGGACATCCGGTCCAGGCCGTGCAGTTCGCCGACGATCTTCGGCAGCGCGGTGGCGACGATCATCTGGTCGAGCGCGGCGAGGAGCAGCGCGAGCATGAGCCCGAGGAAGACCAGCCGGACACGGCGCGGACCGAGTCCGGTGTCCGCGGCGGGTGGTGGGGCCGCCGGTTTCTCCGCCGGGACCGGTTCCGGCGCCGTCGGCGGTGCCGGGTCGGCCTCGGCGGCCGTCTCGTGCCGCGCCAGAGTCGTCCCGCCCACGTCTCGCTCCCCTCGTCGTATGCCGTCGCGCGAATGCCGCGCTAGGCGACAACTGCGAACAAGTACGGCGAGTTACGGCGTGGCCCCGGGAGGCGGGGAGATCCACTCGAACCGGTGAGGGGTGCAACACCCCTTCACCGGACGGTGTTTGGGCTCAGGGGCTACTTCTCGACCTCGGTGGCGAGGTTGGCGAGGACGGCGTCGTAGATCCGGCCGAGGCCCTTGGGGGCGAAGGTCCGTTCGAAGAAGCCGCCGATGCCGCCGGCGCCCTTCCAGGTGGTGGTGACGGTGACCCGGGAGGAGCCCTCGCCGGCCGGGGTGACGCGCCAGGTGGTCACCATGGTGGAGTTGCGGTCCTTCTCGACGAGCTCGCCGTCGGTGGGCTCGCTGACCTCCAGCAGGCAGTCGCGCACCCGCTTACTGGTGGCCTGGAGCTTCCAGTGGACGAGAGTGCCCTCGCCGTCGCCGCCCTCGCGCACCTCGTACTCGCTGAAGTGCTCGGGCAGCAGCTTGCGCCGGGTGCCGTCGTAGTCGGCGAGGGCGTCGAACACCTTCTCCGCGTCCGCCGCGACGACCCGCTCCGTAGTGGCCTCGACCTGCGCCATTGCATTCCTCCAGGACCTGTTTTCTCGGGTGGGGACAAGCCAACCACCCCGGCGCCCGGCCGCTCAAATCGGGGTCCGCACGATCATGGGAACAGATGTTCTATTCTGGCGGCGAGCCACCGAGGAGGTGTCATGCGCTGGGAGAACCTCACCGCGGAGTCCGGTGCGCCCGACGGACACGGGCGGGCGGCCGACTCCGCCCTGTTCGGCGCGGACGCGGTCACGGTCCGTACCGTCGACACGCCCGAATTCCGCGGGATCACGTTCCACGAGGTGCGGGCCCGCTCGGTGCTGAACCGGGTGCCGGGCGCCTCGCGCATGCCGTTCGAATGGACGGTGAACCCGTACCGCGGCTGCTCTCACGCCTGCGTCTACTGCTTCGCCAGGAAGACGCACAGTTACCTGGACCTCGACACGGGCCTTGGCTTCGACACCCAGATCGTGGTGAAGGTGAACGCCCCCGAGGTGCTGCGCCGCCAGCTGGCCTCGCCCCGCTGGCACGGCGAGCACGTCGCGATGGGCACCAACGTCGACTGCTACCAGCGCGCGGAGGGCAGGTACCGGCTGATGCCGGGCATCATCACGGCCCTCACCGAGCGCGCCAACCCGTTCTCGATCCTGACCAAGGGCACCCTGATCCTGCGCGATCTGGACCTGCTGGTCCGGGCGTCCGAGGTGACCGACGTGGGGATCTCCGTCTCGGTCGGCTTCACCGACACCGAGCTGTGGCGCACGGTGGAACCGGGCACTCCGGCACCCGAGCGCCGTCTGGACGTCGTCCGCACCCTCACCGAGCACGGCATCGGCGTCTCGGTGCTGATGGCGCCGGTGATCCCGTTCCTCGGCGACGACCCGGCACAACTGCGCGCCACCGTGCGGGCGATCGCGGCGGCCGGGGCCACCTCGGTCACCCCGCTGGTGCTGCACCTGCGGCCGGGCGCCCGGGAGTGGTTCATGGAGTGGCTGGAGAAGCACCACCCGCACCTGGTGCCGCGCTACCGGCGGCTGTACGCGGAGGGCGCCTACGCGCCGAAGTGGTACCAGCGCCGGATCACGCGTCAGGTGCACGAGCTGGCCGAGGAGTACGGCATCGGGCCGAGGCGCGCGCGGGACACCCGGGGGATCCGCCCGGCGCGGTCACCGGAGCGGCCGGCCCCGCCCGGACCGACACAGCTGACCCTCATCTGAGAATCCGGGAGCGTTCGAGGGCATCCGGCGACCCAATTGGGTCAACTCTGGACAGAATCGGTTCTTCAGGGGCCCCGCCCCGGGACGATGCGGCGAGAGCCGTGGACCTCGCGGTTCGCGTCACCCTCCGTCCCGGGAGGACCACATGAGAACACGCGCAGCCGTGCTGTGCGCGACCGCCGCCGTCCTGGCGGGCACGGTCACCGCGGTGCCGACCGCCGAGGCGGCACCGGCACAGCCCGCCTGGAAGAACTGCGGCACCAGCGACCACCCCACCCTCCAGTGCGGGTCCCTGAAGGTGCCGCTGGACCACACCGACCCGTCCGGACGGCAGATCACGCTCGCCCTGACCCGTGTCCCGCACACCGCGGCGACCTCCCAGGGACCGCTGCTGGTCAACCCCGGCGGCCCCGGCGGCAGCGGCCTGTCCCTGGCCGGGTTCGTCGCCTCCACGCTGCCCCGCGAGGTGGCCGCGCAGTACGACGTCATCGGCTTCGACCCGCGCGGCGTCGGCAAGAGCACGCCGGCGCTGAACTGCTCGCCCGGCTGGTTCCGGCACGTGCGCCCGGACACCGTGCCGGACACGGCAGCCGCCGAGGAGGCCGGGCTGAAGCGCGCCCGGTCCTTCGCCGAGGCCTGCGCCCGCGCCCACGCGGACGTGCTGCCGTACATGGACACCCTCAGCGCGGTCCAGGACATGGAGGCGATCCGGCAGTCCCTCGGCGCGCCGCGGATCAGCTACTTCGGCTACTCCTACGGCACCTACCTCGGCGCGGTGTACGCGAAGACGTACCCCGCGCGCGTGCACCGCCTGGTGCTGGACTCGGTCGTGGATCCGACGGGCGTCTGGTACGAGGACAACATCGGGCAGGAGTACGCGTTCGACAGCCGCCACCGTGCGCTGATGGCGTGGATCGCGGGGCACGACGCCGCGTACGGCCTCGGCACCGACCCGGCCCGGGTCGAGGCCGAGTGGTACGCGATGCGGGCCGCGCTGGCGAAGAAGCCGGCGGAGGGCAGGGTCGGCGCCTCCGAACTGGAGGACACCTTCATCCCCGGCGGCTACTACAACGGCTACTGGCCCTATCTCGCCGAGGCGTTCGCGGCGTACGTGCGGACCGGGAAGACCGGCCCGCTGGTGGAGGCGTACGACAACTTCGGCGCGGTGGACGCCTCGGGCGAGAACGGGTACAGCGTGTACTCGGCGGTGCAGTGCCGGGACGCGGGCTGGCCGCGCGACTGGGACCGCTGGCGGCGGGACGCCCGGGAGGTGTACGGCAAGGCGCCCTTCATGGCCTGGAACAACACCTGGTACAACGCGCCGTGCGCGTTCTGGCCGGGCGGCACCCGCACGCCGGTGAACATCGCCAACGGCAAGCTGCCGCCCGTGCTGCTCTTCCAGGCCACGGACGACGCGGCGACGCCGTACCGCGGCGGGGTGACGGCGCACCGGCTGCTCGCCCGCTCCAGCCTGGTGGTCGAGGAGGGCGGCGGCAACCACGGGGTGACGCTGAGCGGCAACGCGTGCCTGGACCGGTATCTCGCCGCCTATCTGACCGACGGCACGGTGCCGCGCGGCAAGGGTCTCGGCGACGCGGACGCGGTGTGCGAGAAGACCCCGGACCCCGAGCCTCTGAAGGCGAAGGCGGCTGCGGCGTCCTCCCGCGGCTCGACACTGCACGGGCTGCTGGGCTTCCGGAGGTAGCACTCCCCCGGTCCGCCGGGCTCCGGGCTCCGGTCCGCCGAGGCCGTCCACAGGACGGTCCCGGCGGACCGGGGTACCCGAGTACCCGAGTACCCGAATACCGGGATACCGGGGCGCCGGGATAGCGGGGTTATTCGCGGGCGGGCGGCGCGGCCGGTCCCTAGGGTTCCGGCATGGACGACCTCAGCGAAGACCTCACCGAGGACCTCACCGGAGACCGCGCCTCCGCCCGCACCGGCGGCCCCGCCACCCTCCCCCTCCTCGTCCGCCCGATGACCCTCGCCGACTGCGAACGCGTCTCGGAGATCCGTGTGCGCGGCTGGCAGCACGCGTACCGGGGGCTCATGCCGCAGCCCTACCTGGACGCGCTCAGCGTGGCGCGGGACGCCGAGCGGCGGCGGGAGCGGTTCGGCACGGGGGACGGTCCGGTGGTGAACCTGGTCGCCGAGCGGGCGGGCGGGACGGTCGGCTGGGCGGCGGTAGGGCCGTACCGTGACGACGAGGGCGGTACGACCGCCGACGCCGAGCTGTACGCCATCTACGTGGACCCCGCGCACCTGGGCAGCGGGGTGGGGCGCGCGCTGCTGGCCGAGTCCCTCGGACGGTGTTCCGGAGCCTCGCGGCTGCTCCTGTGGGTCCTGCGGGAGAACACGCGCGCCCGCCGCTTTTACGAACGCGCCGGTTTCCGCCCGGACGGCGCCGAGGAACCCTTCGACGTGGACGGTGTGGAGGTGCCCGAAGTGCGTTACGCCAGACAGTTGTGAGCGGGGGTCAGCTCTGCTGCTGCGGGATCCGCGCCAGCGCGTGCACCGCGGCCTCGGCGAGCGCGGGATGGGCGAGGGCCTCGCTGAGGACCCGGCGGGCGCGCTGGTCGCCGAGGGCGCCCAGGCCCTCCACGCAGGCCAGGGCGACCCGGCGGTAGGGGTCGTGCGGACGCAGCCGGCGTTCCAGGGTGGTGACGAGCGCGGGCACGGACTCGGGGGCGCGCAGCTGCACCAGGAGCCGTACCGGGTACAGGGCGTAGGCGACCCGGAGTTCGTTGGTGGCGAGGGCGGCGGCCGCGCGGGCCGTGCGCGGGTCGCCGAGGCGGGCCAGCGCGTGCGCGGCGGAGGCGCAGCGGGGCGGGTCGCGGTGGTTCAGCAGGAGCACCAGGGACTCGAACGCGCGCCGGTCGCCGGCCAGGCCGAGCCGGTAGGCGGCGAGTTCCCTGGCCCACAGCGGCTGTCCGGGCGCGGTGAGGACATCCGCGAGTTCGCCGTGGTCCCGGGTCTCCAGCAGCCGGTCGTAGGCCGCCGTGCCGCGCGACTCCTGTCTCAGGCGCTCCGTGAGCGAGCGTGACTCTTCGTCCACGCGGACCAGCGTAGGCGGGTGGCACGGGCGGGGGGAGGCAGATCACGAAGTCGAGTTGAGCCCCAGGCCTGGCGCGCTCGTTACTGGCCGGTTAAGCTCATACGAGCGAGTTACCCACTCGCGGATCCAGCTCACGGCGGTTTGGTGACGCAGCCGTCGTGCGCGCTTGTCGGTTCGGTACTTCTGTACCGCGGTACGACCCGGCTCCGGGACAGGGCCGGTCGGCAGTCAGCCGCGCGCGGGCGTGTGCACGCCCCCGACGACGGCACCGGGCGTGTGCGCTCGCAGCCCGGCAACACCCGCACCTCTTCCCACTCCGGCGCGCGCCCCCGGCGCGCCCGGCGTGTTCCTCGTCGTCACTTTCCTTCCTGGAGTTCCGCGATGGCCACTCCCCTGTCCCCCTCTTCCCCTTCCTCCCCGGCGTCCCCGGCGTCCCCGGCGCCCCTGCGGACGATCGCCGTCGTCGGCCTCGGCACGATGGGCACCGGTATCACCGAGGTCCTCGCCAGGGCCGGCCGCCAGGTGATCGGCATCGACGTCGGCGAGGCCCAGGCCGCGCGGTCCGTCGCCGCGCTGGAGGCCGCCACCGCCCGCGCCGTGGAGCGCGGCCGGCTGACCGAGCGGGAGCGCGCCGAGACGCTGGCCCGGGTCCGCACCTCCACCGACCTGCGCGCGGCGGCCGACGCCGACCTCGTCATCGAGGTGGTCCCGGAGTCGTACGAGATCAAGCAGCAGATCTTCCGGGAGCTGGACGGGATCGTGCGGCCGGAGGCGATCCTCGCGACCGGCACCAACGCCCTGTCGGTGACGCGCCTGGCCGCCGACTCGGCCCGTCCGGAGCGGGTGCTCGGACTGCACTTCTTCAACCCGGCGCCCGCGATGAAGCTGGTCGAGGTCGTCTCGTCGGTGCTGACCGCGCCGCAGGCCGTCGCCGCGGTCACCGACCTCGCGATCGAGCTGGGCAAGGAGCCCGTCGCGGTCGGCGACCGCCCCGGATTCGTCGCGGACGGGCTGCTGTTCGGCTACCTCAACCAGGCCGCCGCGATGTACGAGGCCAAGTACGCCTCCCGCGAGGACATCGACGCGGCGATGCGGCTCGGCTGCGGTCTGCCGATGGGCCCGCTCGCCCTGCTGGACCTGATCGGCGTCGACACGGCGCGCACGGTGCTGGAGGCCATGTACGCCGAGTCCCACGACCGGCTGCACGCTCCCGCCCCCATCCTCAAGCAGCTCAGCGAGGCGGGCCTGACCGGCCGCAAGTCCGGCCGCGGCTTCTACCGTTACGCGGCTCCGGGCAGCGCCACCGTCGTGCCCGACGACCTCACCCCGGCCGACGCCGCGGCCGGGGCCGCGGGCCGCACGGTGCGTTCGGTCGGCGTCGCCGGTTCCGGCACCATGGCCTCGGGCATCGCCGAGGTGTTCGCCAAGGCCGGGTACACGGTCGTGCTCGCCGCCCGCAGCGCCGAGAAGGCCGAGGCCGCCAAGGCCCGGATCGGCAAGTCGCTGGCCCGGTCGGTCGACAAGGGCCGGATGACCGCCGAGGCGGCCGCCGAGACCCTGGGCCGGATCACCCCGGCCGGCTCCTACGACGCCTTCGCCGACGTCGACCTGGCCGTCGAGGCGGTCGCGGAGGACCTGGAGGTCAAGCGGCAGCTGTTCGGGACGCTGGACAAGGTGTGCAAGCCGGGCGCGGTCCTGGCCACCACCACCTCCTCGCTGCCCGTCGTCGCCTGCGCCCGCGCCACCTCGCGCCCGCAGGACGTCATCGGCATGCACTTCTTCAACCCGGCCCCGGCGATGAAGCTGGTCGAGGTGGTGCGCACGGTCCTGACCGCCGACGACACGCACGCCACGGTCCGCGAGGTCTGCGGCCGGATCAGGAAGCACGCCGTCGACTGCGGCGACCGCGCCGGCTTCATCGTGAACGCGCTGCTGTTCCCGTACCTGAACAACGCGATCAAGATGGTGCAGGAGCACTACGCGACGCTGGACGACATCGACGCGGCGATGCGGCTGGGCGGCGGCTACCCGATGGGACCGTTCGAACTGCTCGACGTGGTCGGCCTGGACGTCTCGCTGGCCATCGAGAAGGTGCTGCACCGCGAGTTCCGCGACCCGGGCCTCGCCCCGGCGCCGCTGCTGGAGCACCTGGTCGCCGCGGGCTGCCTCGGCCGCAAGACCGGGCGGGGCTTCCGCGAGTATGCCCGCCGCTGACGGCGGCGGCGACCGGGCCCGCGCGGAGCAGGACTGGGGCGGGCTGCTCGACCCGGGCGGGTTCCTCCCGCCCGGCCGCCCCGGTCCTCCCCCGCCCCCCGCGGGCGGGGGAAACCCGGCACCCGCGCACCGAACTGCGTACATGCAGTACGTTCGGGTCATGTCCCAGCCCGCCAGGTCCTCCCGTACACCCGCCACGTCCGAAGCGCCGGAGAGCGCCGCAGGCGGTCGCGCGGCCGCCCAGCGGCTCAAGATGCGCCGGGAACTGGCGGCCGCCGCGATGGAACTCTTCGCGACGAAGGGGTACGAGGCGACCACCGTCGACGAGATCGCGGCCGCGGCCGGGGTCGCCCGCCGCACCTTCTTCCGCCACTTCCGCTCCAAGGAAGAGGCGATCTTCCCGGACCACGACGACACCCTGGTCCGCGCCGAGGCGGTCCTCAACGCCGCGCCCGCGCACGAGCATCCGCTCGACACCGTGTGCCGCGGCATCAAGGAAGTCATGAAGATGTACGCGGGCCGGCCGGAGATCTCGGTCGCCCGCTACAAGCTGACGCGCGAGGTGCCCACCCTGCGCGAGGCCGAGATCGCCTCGGTGGCCCGGTACGAGCGCCTGTTCACCCGTTATCTGCTGGGCCACTTCGACGAGCACGCGCACGCCGACGACGCCAACGACGACCCGCTGCTCGCGGAGGTCGCCGCCTCCGCGGTCGTCACCGCCCACAACCACGTCCTCAGGCGCTGGCTGCGGGCCGGCGGCCAGGGCGATGTGGAGGCCCAGCTCGACCACGCCTTCGCGATCGTCCGCAAGACCTTCGGCAACGGCATCGGGGCCGGCCGCGGCCCGGCCGCCCAGGCGGCCCCCGGAGCCCCTGTCACGGCCTCGGCGCACGGCGAGGTGCTGGTGACGGTCGCCCGCACCGACGCGCCGCTGGAAGAGGTCATGCGGACCATCGAGGAGGCACTGAAGGAGCGCTGAGCGCCACCGCCGCGCACAGCCCCACCCGCGGCGCACAGCTCCACCCGCGCGCGCAGCTCACCGGCACACAGCTCCACCGCACGGAACCGCACGGACGGCCACCCCACCGGGGTGGCCGTTTTGGCATGTCAGGGAGCGTTTTCCGGCGTTTTCCAGGGCCCGTTCGATCGATCATCGCTCATTTGTTACGTAAAGATTTCATCTGAGATGAAGTCCTGGCACTCAGTGCCTTGCCACCTGACACGCGGTGTCATACGTTGAAGGTGTCCGGGCGGCCGGCGCGCAGAGACCGATCGTGCGCCGGCTGTCCCAGCAAGCCGATGGCTCGCCCGCCCGGACGCCTGCGTCACAGGCAACCTTCCGCGCCACAAAGCGCCGCCGAAGCACCACCCGCCGAACCGACGGCACCACTCTCACGCAAGACCTCGAGCTCCCAGCAGCACCGACGAACCGCCAGCACCCCTCCCTCAGGGTGCTCACCGCCGGAGGCAACACCGTGACCGTGAAGGACATCCTCGACGCGATCCAGTCGCCCGACTCCACGTCGGCCGACTTCGCCGCCCTGCCGCTCCCCGAGTCCTACCGTGCCATCACCGTGCACA
The DNA here is from genome assembly GCF_044747185.1 of Streptomyces sp. NPDC090108. Taxonomy (NCBI): domain Bacteria; kingdom Bacillati; phylum Actinomycetota; class Actinomycetes; order Kitasatosporales; family Streptomycetaceae; genus Streptomyces; species Streptomyces sp. NPDC090108. Next base: position 684,218 of record NZ_JBIVDQ010000004.1, on the reverse strand, counting down.
AGGACGAGACCGAGATGTTCGCGGGCCTCGAGACCCGCGACAAGGACCCGCGCAAGTCGATCCACCTGGACGACGTGCCCCTGCCCGAGCTCGGCCCGGGCGAGGCCCTGGTGGCCGTCATGGCCTCCTCGGTCAACTACAACTCGGTCTGGACCTCGATCTTCGAGCCGCTCTCCACCTTCGGCTTCCTGGAGCGCTACGGCAGGCTCAGCGAGCTGACGAAGCGGCACGACCTGCCGTACCACATCATCGGATCCGACCTCGCGGGCGTCGTCCTGCGCACCGGACCCGGTGTCAACGCCTGGAAGCCCGGCGACGAGGTCGTGGCGCACTGCCTGTCCGTCGAGATGGAGTCCTCGGACGGCCACAACGACACGATGCTCGACCCCGAGCAGCGCATCTGGGGCTTCGAGACCAACTTCGGCGGCCTCGCCGAGATAGCGCTCGTCAAGTCCAACCAGCTGATGCCCAAGCCCGGCCACCTCAGCTGGGAGGAGGCCGCCGCCCCGGGCCTGGTCAACTCCACCGCCTACCGCCAGCTGGTCTCCCGCAACGGCGCCGGCATGAAGCAGGGCGACAACGTCCTGATCTGGGGCGCGAGCGGCGGACTCGGCTCGTACGCCACGCAGTTCGCCCTCGCCGGCGGCGCCAACCCGATCTGTGTCGTCTCCAGCGACCAGAAGGCGGAGATCTGCCGCTCGATGGGCGCCGACGCGATCATCGACCGCAACGCCGAGGGCTACCGGTTCTGGAAGGACGAGCAGACCCAGGACCCCAAGGAGTGGAAGCGCTTCGGCAAGCGCATCCGCGAACTCACCGGCGGCGAGGACATCGACATCGTCTTCGAGCACCCCGGCCGCGAGACCTTCGGCGCGAGCGTCTTCGTCACCCGCAAGGGCGGCACGATCACCACCTGCGCCTCGACCTCGGGCTACATGCACGAGTACGACAACCGCTACCTGTGGATGTCGCTGAAGCGGATCATCGGTTCGCACTTCGCCAACTACCGCGAGGCCTGGGAGGCCAACCGGCTCATCGCGAAGGGCAAGATCCACCCGACCCTGTCGAAGACGTACTCCCTGGAGGACACCGGCCAGGCGGCCTACGACGTCCACCGCAACCTCCACCAGGGCAAGGTCGGCGTGCTGTGCCTCGCCCCCGAGGAGGGCCTGGGTGTGCGCGACGAGGAGATGCGCGCCCAGCACATCGACGCCATCAACCGCTTCCGCAACATCTGAGCACCCCGAGGTCATAGATGACTGAGCGTCAGACTGCCGACGGGCGGCGCGAGAAGGACCGGCCGTGGCTCATGCGCACGTACGCCGGCCACTCCACGGCCGAGGCGTCCAACGAGCTGTACCGGCGCAATCTCGCCAAGGGCCAGACCGGCCTGTCGGTGGCGTTCGACCTGCCGACGCAGACGGGCTACGACCCCGACCACATCCTCGCCCGCGGCGAGGTCGGCCGGGTCGGCGTGCCCGTCTCGCACCTCGGTGACATGCGCCGGCTGTTCCAGGACATCCCCCTGGAGCAGATGAACACCTCGATGACGATCAACGCCACCGCCATGTGGCTGCTGGCGCTCTACCAGGTCGTCGCCGAGGAGCAGGGTGCGGACATCACCCGGCTCCAGGGCACGACCCAGAACGACATCGTCAAGGAGTACCTGTCCCGGGGCACGCACGTGTTCCCGCCGGGGCCCTCGCTCCGCCTGACGACGGACATGATCGCGTACACGGTCTCCCACATCCCGAAGTGGAACCCGATCAACATCTGCAGCTACCACCTGCAGGAGGCCGGGGCCACGCCGGTGCAGGAGATCGCGTACGCGATGTCCACCGCGATCGCCGTCCTCGACGCCGTGCGCGACTCCGGCCAGGTGCCGGCCGAGCGCATGGGCGACGTGGTGGCCCGTATCTCCTTCTTCGTCAACGCGGGCGTCCGCTTCGTCGAGGAGATGTGCAAGATGCGGGCGTTCGGCCGCATCTGGGACAAGGTCACCCGCGAGCGGTACGACATCGAGAACCCCAAGCAGCGCCGGTTCCGCTACGGCGTCCAGGTCAACTCCCTCGGTCTGACCGAGGCGCAGCCGGAGAACAACGTCCAGCGGATCGTGCTGGAGATGCTCGCCGTGACCCTCTCCAAGGACGCCCGCGCCCGCGCCGTGCAGCTCCCCGCGTGGAACGAGGCCCTCGGCCTGCCGCGCCCCTGGGACCAGCAGTGGAGCCTGCGCATCCAGCAGGTGCTGGCGCACGAGAGCGACCTGCTGGAGTACGAGGACATCTTCGCCGGCTCGCACGTGATCGAGGCCGAGGTCGAGGCCCTCGTCGGGAAGTGCCTCGCCGAGATGGACCGGATCGAGGAGATGGGCGGCGCGATGGCCGCCGTCGAGTCGGGCTACCTCAAGGCCCAGCTCGTGTCCTCGCACGCGGAGCGGCGCGCCCGGATCGAGTCCGGGCGGGAGAAGATCGTCGGCGTCAACATCTTCGAGACGACCGAGCCCAACCCGCTCACCGCCGACCTGGACACCGCGATCCAGACGGTCGACCCGGCGGTGGAGGCCCGTGTCGTCGAGGCGATCGGCGCCTGGCGGGACACGCGCTACCAGCCGCCGTTCAACCACCCGCGTCCCTGCAAGGCGCTGCAGCGGCTGAAGGAGGCCGCCAAGGGCACCGGCAACCTGATGGAGGCCACGCTGGAGTGCGCCCGCGCCGGGGTGACCACCGGCGAGTGGGCGGGCGCGCTGCGCGAGGTGTTCGGCGAGTACCGGGCGCCCACCGGGGTCTCCTCCGCGCCGGTGGGCGTGCCGGCCGAACAGGGCTCGGCCATGGCCGACGTGCGCGCCCGGGTGGACGCCACGGCCCGGGACCTGGGCGTGGGCAAGCTGCGCTTCCTGGTCGGCAAGCCGGGTCTGGACGGGCACTCCAACGGCGCCGAGCAGATCGCCGTGCGGGCCCGGGACGCCGGTTTCGAGGTGGTCTACCAGGGCATCCGGCTGACGCCGGAACAGATCGTGGACGCGGCGCTGGCCGAGGACGTCCACGCGGTGGGCCTGTCGATCCTGTCCGGGTCGCACGCCCAACTGGTGCCCGATGTGCTCCAGCGGCTGCGTGTGGCCGGTGCCACAGACATTCCGGTGATCGCGGGTGGCATCATCCCGAACGGGGACGCCGAACTGCTCCGTGCCGAGGGAGTGGCCGCGGTGTTCACCCCGAAGGACTTCGACATCACCGGGATCATCGGCCGCATCGTCGACGAGATCCGGAAAGCGAACAAGCTCGACCCCCTGGAGGTCCCCGCATGACCGTCAACCGTCTCCGCCCGCGGCGCTCCTGTCTGGCTGTGCCGGGCTCGAACCCCCGCTTCCTGGAGAAGGCGCAGGGCCTCCCGGCCGACCAGGTCTTCCTCGACCTGGAGGACGCGTGCGCGCCGCTGGCCAAGCCCGAGGCGCGGCACACCATCGTGAAGTTCCTCAACGAGGGCGACTGGACGGGCAAGACGCGGGTCGTGCGCGTCAACGACTGGACGACCGAGTGGACGTACCGCGACGTCGTGACGGTGGTCGAGGGAGCCGGCCAGAACCTCGACTGCATCATGCTGCCGAAGGTGCAGAGCGCCCAGCAGGTTGTCGCGCTGGACCTGCTGCTGACCCAGATCGAGAAGACCATGGGCTTCGAGGTCGGCCGGATCGGCATCGAGGCGCAGATCGAGAACGCCCAGGGTCTGAACAACGTCAACGAGATCGCCCAGGCCTCCCCGCGCGTCGAGACCATCATCTTCGGCCCGGCCGACTTCATGGCGTCCATCAACATGAAGTCGCTCGTCGTGGGCGAGCAGCCGCCCGGCTACCCGGCGGACGCCTACCACTACATCCTGATGAAGATCCTGATGGCCGCACGCGCCAACGACCTCCAGGCGATCGACGGCCCCTACCTGCAGATCCGCAACGTCGACGGCTACCGCGAGGTCGCCCGGCGCGCCGCCGCGCTCGGCTTCGACGGCAAGTGGGTGCTGCACCCGGGCCAGGTCGAGGCGTCCAACGAGATCTTCTCGCCCTCCCAGGAGGACTTCGACCACGCCGAGATGATCCTGGACGCGTACGACTACTGCACGTCCGAGGCCGGCGGCAAGAAGGGCTCCGCGATGCTCGGCGACGAGATGATCGACGAGGCCAGCCGCAAGATGGCGCTGGTCATCTCGGGCAAGGGCCGCGCGGCCGGCATGCGGCGCACCACCAAGTTCGAGATTCCGGAGGCGTGAGCATGCAGTTCGGGCGCACCTACGAGGAGTTCGAGGTCGGGGCGGTGTACAAGCACTGGCCCGGCAAGACGGTCACGGAGTACGACGACCACCTGTTCTGCCTCCTCACCATGAACCACCACCCGCTCCACATGGACACCAACTACGCCGAGAAGACGACGGACTTCGGCAAGAACGTGGTGGTCGGGAACTACATCTACTCCCTGCTGCTCGGCATGTCCGTGCCGGACGTCTCGGGCAAGGCGATCGCCAACCTGGAGATCGAGTCGCTGAAGCACGTGGCACCCACGTTCCACGGCGACACGATCTACGGGCAGACGACCGTGCTGGACAAGTGGCCGTCGAAGTCGAAGAACGACCGCGGGATCGTCCACGTCGAGACCAAGGGCTACAAGCAGGACGGCACCCTGGTGTGCGTCTTCCGCCGCAAGGTGATGGTGCCCACCGAGACGTACATCAAGGAGCGCGGCGGCGAGCAGCCGGGCCGCCCGGAGCTGACGGAGCAGGAGAAGTAATGGCGCGCCTCGCCCAGACCGCCGGTCTGACCGACGTCCAGCAGGAGATCCTCTCCACCGTCCGCGACTTCGTGGACAAGGAGATCATCCCGGTCGCGACCGGGCTCGAGCACCGTGACGAGTACCCGCAGGAGATCGTCGACGGTCTCAAGGAGCTCGGCCTCTTCGGCCTGATGATCCCCGAGGAGTACGGCGGCCTGGGCGAGTCGCTCCTCACCTACGCGCTGTGCGTGGAGGAGATCGCCCGCGGCTGGATGTCGGTGTCCGGCATCATCAACACGCACTTCATCGTGGCGTACATGCTCAAGCAGCACGGCACGCAGGAGCAGAAGGACCACTTCCTGCCGCGCATGGCGGCCGGCGACATCCGGGGCGCCTTCTCGATGTCGGAGCCGGGCCTCGGCTCCGATGTGTCGGCCATCACGTCCAAGGCGGTGAAGGACGGCGACGAGTACGTCCTGAACGGCCAGAAGATGTGGCTGACGAACGGCGGGACCTCGTCTCTGGTGGCCGTTCTCGTCAGAAGTGACGAAGGACACCCCGAGGGTACGGCGCCCCACAAGTCGATGACGACCTTCCTGGTGGAGAAGGAGCCCGGTTTCGGCGAGGTGCGCCCCGGCCTCACCATCCCCGGCAAGATCGACAAGATGGGCTACAAGGGCGTCGACACCACCGAGTTGATCATGGACGGCCTGCGGATTCCGGCCGACCGGGTGCTCGGCGGGGTCACCGGCCGAGGTTTTTACCAAATGATGGACGGAGTCGAGGTCGGACGCGTGAATGTCGCGGCACGTGGCTGCGGCGTCGCGCAGCGTGCGTTCGAACTGGGCGTCCAGTACGCCCAGCAGCGCCACACCTTCGGCAAGGCGATCGCCCAGCACCAGGCGATCCAGTTCAAACTGGCCGAAATGGCCACCAAGGTCGAGGCCGCGCATGCGATGATGGTCAACGCTGCACGCAAAAAGGACTCCGGGGAGCGAAACGACCTCGAAGCAGGGATGGCGAAGTACCTCGCCTCCGAATACTGCAAGGAGGTCGTGGAGGATGCCTTCCGGATCCACGGCGGCTACGGCTTCTCGAAGGAGTACGAGATCGAACGCCTTTACCGGGAAGCACCGATGCTGCTCATCGGTGAAGGTACCGCCGAGATCCAGAAAATGATCATCGGGCGCAGGTTGCTCGAAGAATATCGATTCCAGGGCTGATTGTCCGGAAACGGGGTGTTTTCTTCGAGAAGAAGATCACACCCCGTGGAAGGTCTGCCGATAGTCTTCAGCCGTCGACTCGGCTTCCTGGCTTGCCCAGTTGTAACCCGCTCCCGGTACGATCCCGGAAAAGCCGCCGTCCCCGTTCACCGCGCGGCATCATCCGCTACGAAGGTCATCCATGCCCCACAGCCAAACCTCTGCACCTCGCGACAGCCGAGCCGGCGTACGCCTCGCGCGCGGAGCATCGCCGTGGCTTCTCCCGACCGTCGCCACCGCAGCCCTCAGCCTGGCCCGCGCCCGCCGCTCGGGCGCCGCCAAGGCCGTCGCCGTGCCCGCCACCGCTCTGGCGGCGGGCATGCTGTGGTTCTTCCGCGACCCCGAGCGGGAGATCACCCAGGGCCGGGTCATCTCTCCCGCCGACGGTGTGGTGCAGAGCATCATGCCGTGGAAGGACGGCCGCACCCGCGTCGCGATCTTCATGAGCCCGCTCAACGTCCACGTCAACCGCGCGCCGCTCTCCGGCACGGTGACGTCGGTCGAGCACATTCCCGGCGGCTTTGTTCCGGCTTTCAACAAGGAGAGCGAGAACAACGAGCGCGTGGTCTGGCACTTCGACACCGAACTCGGCGACATCGAGATGATCCAGATCGCCGGCGCGGTGGCACGCCGCATCGTCCCCTACATCCCCGAGGGCACGAAGGTCGAGCAGGGCGAGCGGGTCGGACTGATCCGCTTCGGCTCCCGCGTCGACCTCTACCTGCCGGAGGGCGTGGAGGTGGCCGTCGAGGTCGGCCAGAAGACCGTGGCGGGGGTGACTCGCATTGACCGTGATTGATCCGGAGACACAGGCCGGCTGGGTGCCCGAGGCCGACGAGGCCGACGACGAGGAGGAGATGCCGCTCTCTCTCCGTCTGTCGATAGCGGACACCCTGACGCTCGGCAACGCGACGTGCGGCTTCATGGCGGTGTACTTCACCACCACCGGCATCCTGATCCCGCACCTCACGGGGAGCCAGGAGTCCGGCATGGCCCGCCACAGCGCGGCCACGGCGGTCATCCTCATGCTCTGCGCGGCCGTCTTCGACCTGTTCGACGGACTGGTCGCCCGCAAGCTGCGGTCCTCCCCGATGGGTGCGGAGCTGGACAACCTCTCCGACCTCATCAGCTTCGGCCTGGCGCCCGCCTACTTCGTGCTCGTCTACGGCATGGTCGCCGACGACGCGCACCAGAGGGTGGCCGCGCTGGGCGCGATCGTGGTGCTGCTGGCCGTCGTGCTGCGCCTCGCGCGCTTCTCGTGCGTGACGGTGAAGAACGGCATGTTCCAGGGCATGCCGTCGCCGTTCGGGGCGCTCACGGTCGTCTCCATCGTGCTGCTGGAGCTGCCGTTCCCGGCGACGCTCATGGCGATCCTCGGCACGGCCTGGCTGATGGTGAGCCGGGTCGAGTACCCGAAGCCGCGCGGCCGCCTCGCCGGCGCGGTGCTCGGCTGGATCGTGCTCTCCATGGGCCTGCTGGCCGCGTGGGCCTTCGAGGCCCCCGGCGGTCAGCTGCTCCTCCAGACGGGCTGCGCCCTGCAGCTGGTCATGGGCGCGGTGATCCCGCTGTTCGCCACGGCCCGCCGGGTGAACAACTTCCGCGACAACCGGCGCGAGGCGCGGGCGGCCCAGCTGCCGTGACGCTCCGCGCTCCGCTGTGAGGGCCCCGAACCCGCCGCTTGGGTTCGGGGCCCTCTGCCGTACCGGCACCCGGTGACGATGTGCCCCCGGGGTGGCCTCAGCGCAGGTGGGCCTCGGCGATCCGGCCAGCGAGGCGTTCCAGCAGCGGCCCCGCGTCCGCGATGCAGCGGGAGACGTCGGGCTCGACGGAGGTCAGCGGGTAGGCCGCGCGGATCCCGGCTCGCCGAAGCACCCCGGACTCCAGCGAGAGCGCCCCGCACACCGCCACGACCTCCTTGCCCGCCGCCCGGGCCGCCGCCGCGACCCCCGCCGGCGCCTTCCCGTGCAGCGTCTGCTCGTCCAGCGACCCCTCCCCGGTGATCACCAGGTCGGCCCGCTCCAGCGCCGCCGCGAACCCGAGGACGTCGAGCATCACCTCGATCCCGGGCCGGAACCGCGCCCCCAGCAGCAGCGCGCCGTACCCGACACCGCCCGCCGCCCCCGCCCCGGGCGCCACCGCGCACTCCGCGGCCTTCGGGCCCGCCTCGGCCTCCAGGACGGCCACGAAGCGGCCCAGCGCGGCGTCCAGCGCGGCCACCTCGCCGGTCGAGGCCCCCTTCTGCGGTCCGTACACCGCGGGCGCCCCCTTCGGCCCGGTCAGCGGGTTGTCGACGTCACTCGCGAGCACCAGCTCCACCGAGGACAGCCGCGGGTCGAGTCCGGACAGGTCGGCGCGGGCCAGCCGCGCGAGACCGCCGCCGCCCGGCGGCACCGGCTCCCCGTCCGCGTCCAGGAACCGCGCGCCCAGCGCCGCCAGCATCCCGGCGCCGCCGTCGGTCGTGGCGCTCCCGCCGACCCCGAACACGATCCTGCGCGCCCCGGCGTCCAGCGCGGCCCGCAGCAGCTCCCCGGAGCCGTACGTCGACGCCGTGAGCGGCGCGAGCACGCCCGCGGGCAGCCGCTGCAGCCCGCTCGCCTCCGCCATCTCCACCACCGCGGTGTCACCGCGCAGCGCGAACGCGGCCGTGACCTCCTGCCCGAGCGGACCGGCCACCCGTACCTCACGGCGCCCGAAACCGGCCGCGACCGCGGCGTCCACGGTCCCGTCGCCGCCATCGGCCACCGGCAGCGCCTCGACCACGGCCGAGGGCACGACCCGGCGCAGCCCGGCCGCCACCCGCTCGGCGACCTGCGCGGCCGTCAGCGACCCCTTGAACTTGTCCGCGGCGATGAGTACCCGAGGGGTCCCGTTCCCGCTTGCGTCCGCCACTTCGTCTTCCCTTGCTCTCGCGAGCCCCGCGGCCGGGGCCGGTCACGCCGCTGCGACCCTAACGCCGTACCGGCACCGCGGTCATGCCCGCCCGGCCACGGAGAATCCCCAGCTCATCCATGGTGCGGACCCTTGGAATGGGCGTGCCGGGGCAGACGGCGGGCATGAGCCGTCCGCACCCCGTGCCCGGCGGCCTGGACACCGACTCCAACGGGGCGACGGCGGGCTCGTTCGCCGGGGTGCGCACCGGGGCGGCCGCCTGCCCGCCCAGTGGAAGGACCCGCTCCAGGACACCGTCCGCAGCGCGGTGTCGGGTGACGACGGCGCGCGGATCAGTGCGCCGGCCGCACGCACCCTGCGCCTGGTGACGAGCCCGCCATGACCCCGCGCGGGCTGGTTACCCTTCCTGGATGACCACGACCCAAGACTTCGCCGCGTACATCGCGAGCCTGCCGCGCATCCTCGCCGGCTCCGCCGCCCTCTTCCGGGACGCCGGGGGCCGGGTGCTGCTGGTCGAGCCCAACTACCGGGAGGGCTGGGCGCTTCCGGGCGGCACCATCGAGTCCGACGACGGCGAGACGCCCCGCCAGGGGGCGCGCCGCGAGACGCTGGAGGAGATCGGCCTGGACCGGGAGCTCGGCCGGCTGCTGGCGGTCGACTGGGTGCCCGGCACGTCCCGCCCGCCGCTGGTCGCGTACGTGTACGACGGCGGGGTCCTGACCGACGACGACCTCAAGGGGATCCGCCTCCAGGAGGAGGAGCTCCTGTCCTGGCGCCTCGTGCCCCGTGAGGAGATCGCCGCCCACCTGCCCGGCTCCCTGGGCCGGCGCGTCCTGGTCGCCCTGGAGGTCCTGGACGACGGCTCGGACACCGCGGAGCTGGAGAACGGCCACCGGGCGCTCTGAGGGGCAGCGGGCCGCACGCGCCGCCCGGAGCGCGCCGGGGGCGGGCGGGAAGCCACCGGGGACGGGCGGTGGCCGTCGGGGACGGGCGGGAAGCTACCGGGGACGGGCGATGGCCGCCGGGGGCGCGCGGAAGACCGCCGGGAGCGGGCGGGAAGCTGCCGGAGACCGGCGGGGAAAGCTGTATCAGGCGTGAAGAGGGCGTGTCGCCGGTGATCTTCAAGAGCCGGCCGGTCACATCTCTGTCCCAGCGCGCGCCGGCCCCGGTGACCCGGGGGTGAGCGCCGGATCCCGTCGGCCGCGGGTACGGGGAACACCCCGGGAACGGGCGCGGGACAAGGGCTTCAGGCCTGTTCACAGGCCCGGCGGCGGCGAGCGGCAACGGTGCGGGCCGCGGTCCCCGCGTGCGCGCCCGGCCGTGGTTCCGCCGCGCCCGTGCGGCCGGTTGTCACAGGCGTGTACGGGCGGGCGCCCAGGGGGAACGCTTCGCGGGCCGGACGGGTCTTGGTGATCAGTAACCCCCGCTCGTGCCGGGCGAACGGCACAGACAGCAAAGGACGTACACAGACGATGCGCGCCAAGCACCTCACCCTCACCGTCGTGGCCCTCGCCGCGGGACTCTCGCTCACCGCCTGCCAGGGAAGCGACGACTCCGCAGCGCCGGCGGACGGCTCCGGGTCCGCCGCGTCCACGTCCTCGCCCTCGCCCGCCTCGTCCACCGGCGGCAGCGGCACCTCCGGGGGAAGCGGCACCTCCGGCGGCAACGCCACCACGGGCGGCAGCGGCGGCTCGACGGGTGCGACGGACCCCGCCCCGGGCAGCGGCGGCGGCCAGATCACCACCGGCCTGTGCAAGACGGCCGACCTGGAGTTCGGCATCGCCCACGGGATGGGCGAGGGCGAGTTCATGGTCAGCTTCAAGAACACCGGCGGCGACGCCTGCTCGCTCAAGGGCTTCCCCGGCGTCGATCTCAAGTCCAGCTCCGGTGCCCTCAGCGCCGGGCGCAGCAAGCTCGCCGCGCCGGCCGTCGCCGTCCGTCCGGGCGAGTCGACCCGCTTCACCCTCCACTACCCGCCGAACAACTCCGGTGGCAGCGGCGTGGCCGTGAACGCCCTCGTCGTCACCCCGCCCGGCGAGACCCACTCCAAGACCCTGCCGGTCAGCTTCAGCCTCCCGGTCGGCACCGACGCCTCCGGCGGTGTCACGGTGGACCCCGTCGGCACCGGCAAGCAGTAGGCCCCCGGGGGCGCGCCGGATATCCGTTCGCCCCGGACGGGTGCGCGTCCTACCCTCGGCCCATGGACAGGCCTCTCATCGCGATCCTCAGCGGCGCGGGTGTCTCCACCGATTCCGGGATCCCCGACTACCGCGGCCCGAACGGACTGTGGCGGACGGACCCCGAGGCCGAGAAGCTCGTGACGTACGAGTACTACATGAACGATCCGGAGATCCGGCGCAGGTCGTGGCAGCTGCGCCGGAAGAACCGGGCCCTGCTGGCCGAGCCGAACGCGGCGCACCGGGCGGTCGCCGAGCTGGAGAGGTCCGGGATCCCGGTGCGGGTGCTGACGCAGAACGTGGACGGCCTGCACCAGCTGGCCGGGATGCCGGCCCGCAAGGTGCTGGAGCTGCACGGCACCGCGCGCCGGTTCGTGTGCACGCGGTGCCACGTCCGGGGCCCGATGGAGGACGCGCTGGCCCGCGTCGAGGCCGGTGAGACGGACCCGCCCTGCCTGGAGTGCGGCGGCGTCCTGAAGTCGGCGACCGTCATGTTCGGCCAGCGGCTCGATCCGGCCGTCCTCGGTGAGGCCCTCGCCATCACCAAGGCCTGCACGGTCTTCATCGCCGTCGGCACCAGCCTCCAGGTCCAGCCCGCCGCCGGCCTCGCGGGCGTCGCCGCCGACAACGGCGCCCGCCTCGTCATCGTCAACGCGGATCCGACCCCGTACGACGAACTCGCCGACGAGGTCATCCGCGAACCCATCGGCACGGCCCTGCCCGACCTGCTCGGCAGGCTGCGCACCGAGGCCGGCGGATGAAGTCAAGCGTGCACAGGTACTGAGATTTTCGCGCAACGAAACCCGTTCGCACGGCGTGGCGACGTTCCCGTGCTCATGTCATCACTGACATGCTCGACCGTTCGTTCGACATGACGACTTGAGGGGGGAGCAGTTTGTCATTCGAAGAGGAATGGGCTCAGTTGAAATCCGACGCCCTCGCGCGTCAGGGGACCGGCATGCGGATCGACCACGTGGAGGCGGACGGAGGCGGAGGAGGCGCGGTCGCCGGATCCTCCGGTTCCCTGGTGGCCAAGGCCGAGTCGATCAACGGGAACGCGAACCTGCTGATCGAGATAGCCGGTTTTCTGCACGAAGGCAGGCCCGATGCGGAGTTGACGACCCTGGCCCGGGAGCCCCGTTCCCCGGAGGACGTCGCCAAGCAGGTGGCGCGGTTCGCCGGTTTCGCCGACGATCAGTACCTGGACGCCGTGGCTCTGTTCGCCGCGCTCTCCACTCGGCTGAGGACGACCGGCAGTGACTTCGTGAAGATCGATGACGACACGGCCCGGCACTTCCTCGACGAGGTTCTGGACAGCGGTCAGTACGTCGCTCCGGAGGCACGATGAGCAGCGGAACAACTCACCGCAAGGACGTCGAGTTCCTTGAGGACTGCAACCCGCCTCTGATCGAGCGCAATGCGGACGAGTTCAAGCGTCTGCACAAAATGCTCCTGGCAGCCACCCCGTCCGCCGAGCGCGCCGAGAAGCACACGCAGTGGAAGAGCGAAGGAAGCCGGCATTACGAGGCGCGGCTCGCCGAGGGGCGCAAACTCGTCTCTCAGCTTGCGGAAGGCTACGACAAGGCCGCCGGCGCACTGTACGCCTATGCGTCCGCGCTGACGGCCGCCAAGACCCACTACGCCAACGGCAGGGCGAACGAGCAGGCCCTCGCCGAACTCATCCACACCAAGGGCACCGCGGTCACTCGTGAGGCCCAGGAAGCCGAACCCATGCGCCAGTGGGAGGACATGCGCGCGACCACGGGCGTCATGGACTTCCTCGCCGAGCTGACCATGGATGTCGACGACATCCGTGACGACGCCGACCGGCTCCACGACGCTGCGGGCGGGGACTTCCACCTTGCGAAGACCACCGAGCACGAGGCGCGCGAGATCTGCCTGCACGCGCTCGGCATCGCGTACGACCTGCTGCCGGACTTCCGCATGGGATTCGTCGGGCGCGTCGACGTGGTGTCCGCGATCGCCGATCTGCGGCGAGAAGCGGCCGAGGCGAGCACGAACCCGCTGACTCGCCTGCCCGGGAGCGGCCCCAAACAGGACTACTTCCCCATCGCCGGTGACGCCATCGTCTCCCCCACCTTGCGTGACATCCGCCTGCGGGTGGCGAACCTCCCCGGAGCAAGGGACAGTTACTGGGATCCGCCGTCCACCGCAGGGGAACGGGCCGACTGGATCTCGGCGAACAAGGAGATCATCAAGGCAGCGGCACAGAACTCGGGACTGCCGCCGGCCATGGTCGCCGGTATCGCGTGGCAGGAGATCGGCGGACAGCCCGGCATCCTGGACGACATGACCGACACCATCCGCGAACAGGCCGACTCGCCTCTGAGCCCGATCGCTCCCGAGAGCCTGCCGTGGCGCCTCGCCGGTGATCCTGACAACACGTCCATGGGCCCCATCGCCATCCAGGTGAGGCGCGGAGCCGAAGTCCTCGGCTACGATCCCGAGCATCTCACCGAACAGCAGCGCAACATGGTGGAATCTGCCCTGCAGGACCCCGCGCAGAACATCTTCATCGCCTCGGAGTACCTGGCCCAGCTCAAGGCGGAGAGCGAGTTCGCCGATGTGCCGGCCGAGGAGATGACATCGGCCCAGTACCAGGAACTCGCGGCCCGCTACAACGGTGGCCCGTACTGGCGGACCGACGACGCCCAGGCATACGGACGTGGGTTCACGAACAATCTGGACGAGGCAAGGAACGCCCTGCGCTGATGACCACTCCTTCCCACGCGGATGACGAACGCGGCTGCCTCCGGGTGGTGCTCGCCGTGCCGCTCGTCCTGCTCACGCTCATGGCCGGCTACTTCTGCTGGACGGCGCTGACCATCACGCCGTCCGGGACGTGGGACGACGACGCCTATGCCGGGATCGTCCTGTCGTGTGTGGTCACCCTCGCGGCGGCCGGCGCGGCGGGGGCGTTGTGGCTGGTCCCCTCGGTACGGAGAGCTGTGCCGTGGTGGTGGGTGTTCCCCGCTGTGCTGCTGGGCGCCGTCGCGGGGGTGCGCTGGGCCGTGGGCGGCTGAGGCCGGGGCCGCGCCGGCCGTTCCGGTCCGCCGGTTGGGATTCATCGGATTCGGTCCGCCGGCTGGGGTGCGGCCGTTCCGGTCCGCCGGTTGGGGTTCGGCGGTTGCGGTTCGGGCGGGCGTGGCCGGCGGCCGTCGCGGCAGCGCGTCTCGTGGTGCGTCAGAACAGGCCGGCGCCGCGTTCGAAGTCCAGCAGGCGCTGCTTGCGGTGCAGGCCGCCGCCGTAGCCGGTCAGGCTGCCGGTGGAGCCGACGACGCGGTGGCAGGGGACGATGATGCCGACCGGGTTGCGGCCGTTGGCGAGACCGACCGCGCGGGAGGCGCCGGGATTGCCGAGGGCGTCGGCGAGCTGGCCGTAGGAACGGGTCTCGCCGTAGGGGATCAGGGTGAGCTGGTGCCAGACCTTGCGCTGGAAGTCCGTTCCTCCGAGGGAGAGTTCGAGGGTGAACTCGGTCAACTCACCGGCGTAGTAGGCCTGGAGCTGCTCCTCGGCCGCGGCGAACGCGGGCAGGGAGTCGTCGCGCGGGCCGAAGGTCTCCTCGGCGGGCCGGTGTCGCTGGTCGGTCATGTACAGGCCGCACAGCACCTCGTCCTCGGCGACGAGGGTGAGCGGGCCGTACGGGCTGTCGGTCACGGTGTGGTGTCTCACTGGTTTTCCTTGCACGGGCCTTGTCCGGGGAGGAAGTTGACCGGGTGGCTGTCGGTCGCCCACAGGTACTGCACCGCGTAGGCGCGCCAGGGGCGCCAGCTCTCGGCGCGGGCGGTGAGCGCGGCCGGGGTGGCGGGCAGGCCCAGTTCCCGGGCGGCGCGGCGGATGCCGAGGTCGGTGGGGAGGAAGGCGTCGGGGTCGCCGAGGGCGCGCATGGCGATGACGTCGACCGTCCACGGTCCGAAGCCGGGCAGCGCGAGGAGGCGGGCCCGGGACTCGGCCCAGTCCGACTCGGGGCCCAGGTGGAGCGTTCCGTCGGCGAGCGCGGTGACGAGGGTCGCGAAGGTGGTGCGCCGGGTGCGGGGCATCGCCAGGGTCCCGGGGTCCACCGCGGCCAGCGCCTCGGGGGACGGGAACAGGTGGGTGAGGCCGCCCTCGGGGTCGTCCAGCGGCTTGCCGTGCGCGGTGACCAGACGGGCCGCGTGGGTGCGGGCGGCCGCCGTGGACACCTGCTGTCCGAGCACGGCCCGTACGGCGAACTCCGCCTCGTCGACCGTGCGCGGCACCCGTCGTCCCGGGGCGCTGTCCACCAGCGGGGAGAGCAGCGGGTCGGCGCGCAGCCGGTCGTCGACGGCGACCGGGTCGGCGTCCAGGTCGAGCAGCCGGCGGCAGCGGCTGATGGCCACGGTCAGGTCGCGCAGGTCGCTGAGGGTGAGGCGGCAGGCGATGTGGTCGGGGCGCGGGCTGAGCGCGACGATGCCGTGGCCGTACGGCAGGGCGAGCGTGCGCCGGTAGGCGCCGTCGCGCCACTCCTCCACGCCGGGGACGGCGGTGGCGGCCAGGTGTCCGAAGAGGTTGCTGGGGTCGAGCGGCGCGCGGAAGGGCAGCCGCAGCACGAGGGTGCCGGGGGCCGCGGGGGCGCTGCTGCGCGGCAGGCGTGCGCGCAGTTCGCTCGGAGTGAGGGCGAAGATCTCGCGGACGGTGTCGTTGAAGGTGCGGATGGAGGAGAAGCCGGCCGCGAAGGCGATCTCCGCCATGGGCAGGGCCGTCGTCTCGATCAGCAGCCGTGCGGTCTGGGCGCGCTGGGCGCGGGCCAGGGCGAGGGGGCCGGCGCCCAGTTCGGCGAGCAGCTGGCGTTCCACCTGCCGGGTGGAGTAGCCGAGGCGGGTGGCGAGTCCGGGCACGCCCTCGCGGTCCACGACCCCGTCGGCGATCAGCCGGGTGGCGCGGGCGACCAGGTCGGCGCGCTGGTTCCACTCCGGGGAGCCGGGGCTGGTGTCCGGGCGGCAGCGCTTGCAGGCCCGGAATCCGGCCTGCTGGCAGGCGGCCGCGCTGGGGTAGAACGTCATGTTCTCCGGCTTGGGCGGCACGACCGGGCAGCTGGGACGGCAGTAGATGCGGGTGGTCAGGACCGCCGTGAAGAACCAGCCGTCGAACCGGGCGTCCTTGGACTGGACGGCGTGGACGCAGTGCTCGCGGTCGAAGCGGGTGCCGTGCTCGGCGGGGGCACGTCCCCCGTCCGCCCGGGCGGTGCTCCCGCTCACGGTCCGCCGGGCGGTGCTCCCTCCCGCGGCCCGCCGGGCGGTCCCGCCGTTCCCGCTCCCCGCCGGACGTCCCGCCGGCCCCGTCTGCGCTGTCTCCATGGGTCAAGGATGGGTCACCGGGCGGGTGCCGCGCTGGCGAAAATCCGACACGTAGGTGGAGTCGCGGGGCGGTCCCCGGCGGCCGGGCGGGAGAGACGGGACGGGAGAGGCGGGGCGGGGCTCAGCCTCGTGCGCGGAATCCGGTGACCCACTCGGAGGTCGCGCGCAGGCCGCCGAAGGTGTAGAAGTGCACCTTCACCACGCCGTGCCGTGCGGGGTCGTACCGCTCGGCGAGGGCGTCGAGGAAGCGGTCCGGGCCCGTCGTACCCATGAGGTTGGTCAGCGAGAAACCGTACTTGCGGGCGACGGAGGCGCTGGTGGCGACGCCGAAGCGGGTCGCGTAGCCGAGCAGGCGGCGCACGCCTGCCGGGCCGGGGACGCCGATGCGGACCGGCAGGTCCACCCCGCGGGCGCGGGCGGCCTCGATCCAGCCGAGGACCGGGTCGACGTCGAAGCCGAACTGGGTGATCACGTCGCCGGACAGCCGGCCCGCGCCGAGGGCCGCCGCCTTGTCGGTGAGCGCGGACCACAGCGTGCCGTCGGCGATGGCCGGGTGGCCCTCCGGGTAGCCGCTGACGCCGGTGTGCCGGACGCCGTACTCCTGGAGGAGACCGGTGCGGATGACGGAGAGGGCGTCCTCGTAGGGGCCCTCGGGGCGTGCCGGGTCGCCGCCGACCACGAACACGTTCTCGGCGGTGTCGTCCCGCGCGAGCCCGGCGAGGAACTCCTCCAGGTGGGCCCGGGAGGGCAGGCGGCGGGCGGAGATGTGCGGCACGGGCACGAACCCGAGCCGCTTGACCGCGCGGGCCGCGGCCAGCCGCGTGCCGAGGTCCTCGCCCGCGAGGAAGGTGACGTTGATCCGCGTCCCCGCGGGGATGCTGTCGTACGCCTCTTCGAGCTTCGG
>NZ_JBIVDQ010000004.1:30864-666796 GCF_044747185.1 Streptomyces sp. NPDC090108 | reverse complement strand
TACCGACCGCGGGCGGGACTGTGACGGCGGCGTTCAAAACGTGCTCCTTGTACGACCTGCGGCTGCCGGGACCGGGCACGACCGCGGCCAGCCGCGTGCCGAGGTCCTCGCCCGCGAGGAAGGTGACGTTGATCCGCGTCCCCGCGGGGATGCTGTCGTACGCCTCTTCGAGCTTCGGCACGTCCTTGCCGGTCATCTCCAGCGAGAAGTCGTCCAGCAGCGCGGTACCGACCGCGGGCGGGACTGTGACGGCGGCGTTCAAAACGTGCTCCTTGTACGACCTGCGGCTGCCGGGACCGGGCACGACCGCGGCCAGCCGCGGCCGCGGGACCTGCACGGCCGGCGTCCAGCAAGGCTCCGGTACGGCTTCGGTCCGGTGCGGGTGGGATCCGGTACGACCGCAGACCGGTGCGGCTGGAGTCCCGGCTCCGGCCGATGATGCCATGCGGGCAGCACGCGCCCCCCGCCGAGGGGGCGGCCGGCGCGGGCGCCGGGCAGGACGACGTACGCGCGGGCGCGGGGCGTGCGAGGGGTGGGGGCGGGTCGGTCAGCCGGTGAGGTCGATGACGGACTCGCGGCGGGCGAACCAGGCGAGGGTGTCGCGGATGCCGTCCTCGACGGAGTGCTCGGGACGCCAGTCGAGGAGTTCCCCGGCCCGCTTGCCCCGGCAGAAGGCACCCGCGCTGTCCCCGGGACGGCGGCCGGCCTCGACGGCGGGCAGCGGCGCGCCGGTGACGGCGGCGAACGCGTCCAGCAGCTCGCGGACGGTGGTGCCCGTGCCGGTGCCGAGGTCGATCACCTCGTAGGTGCCGGGTCCGCCGGCGGGCAGGAAGGTGTCGAAGCGCCGGACGGCCTGGACGTGGGCGCGGGCCAGGTCCCAGACGTGGACGTAGTCGCGGATGCCGGAGCCGTCCCGGGTCGGCCAGTCGGTACCGGTGACCGCGAACGGCTCCCCGCTCTCGCGGGCCTCGATCATCTTGCCCAGGGCGTGGCTGGGCCGGCGGACCTGGAGGCCGGTGCGCAGCCCGGGGTCGGCGCCGATGGGGTTGAAGTAGCGCAGGGAGACCACGCGGAGGTCGCCGGTGGAGCTGATGTCCTCCAGCGCCGTCTCGAACAGGGCCTTGGTGCGGGCGTAGGGGCTCAGCGGGGCCAGGGCCGCGTCCTCGTCCACGGCGAAGTCCTCGCCGGCGCCGTAGATCGACGCCGAGGAGCTGAAGATGAACCGGCGGCAGCCGTTGCGGACGAGGTGGCCGACGAACGTGATGCCCTTGGCCACGTTCTCGGTGTAGTAGCGCAGCGGCTGCTCGACGGACTCCGGGACGACGATCAGGGCGGCGCAGTCGATGACCGCGTCGATGTCGGGGTGTTCCGCGAAGACGCGGTCGACGAGGGCGCCGTCGGCGATGTCCCCCTCGTAGAAGGCGCGTCCGGCCGTGAACTCCCTGCGGCCGGTCACCAGGTTGTCGAGGACGACCGGTTCGATGCCGCTGTCGAGGCAGGCGGAGGCGATGGTGCTGCCGATGAAGCCGGCACCGCCGGCGATGAGGACCTTCACGCGGGGCTCCCTGGTGATGCGGTGGTGCCATGATCGCACTGCGCGACGGCCGCGAACCGCCCGGGCGTCCGGCCACCGGCAGGCACCTCCGCGGCCGGCGGAGCGGTAGGTGAACGCCTGCCTCTTACGCAGGCCTAGCGGTGTTCGGGGTTCTCGTAGTCGCGGCGGCAGCCCGCGTCCCAGGCGGTGCGCTGGTTGCCGTAGGCGGGGATGCCGCCGAGGTCCTTCAGCGCCCTGGCCAGATGCAGCAGGTTCCAGGTCATGAAGGTGGTGTTGCGGTTGGTGAAGTCGTTCTCCGGGCCGCCGGAGCCGGGGTCGAGGTAGGAGGCGCCGGGACCCGCCTCGCCGATCCATCCGGCGTCCG
This sequence comes from Streptomyces sp. NPDC090108, assembly GCF_044747185.1. Taxonomy (NCBI): domain Bacteria; kingdom Bacillati; phylum Actinomycetota; class Actinomycetes; order Kitasatosporales; family Streptomycetaceae; genus Streptomyces; species Streptomyces sp. NPDC090108. Next base: position 664,877 of record NZ_JBIVDQ010000004.1, on the reverse strand, counting down.
CCTGGGGCGGGATGGCGTACCCGAGGTGCTGGAGGCTGTAGAGCACGTTCATGGCGCAGTGCTTCACGCCGTCCTCGTTGCCCGTGATGAGACAGCCGCCCACCCGGCCGTAATAGGCGTACTGCCCGGCCTCGTTGAGCAGGCTGGAACAGGCGTAGAGGCGTTCGGTCACCCGCTTCATCACGGAACTGTTGTCGCCGAGCCAGATGGGGCCCGCCAGCACGAGGATGTCGGCCGCGAGTACCTGCCGGTACAGCTCGGGCCAGTCGTCCCGCTCCCAGCCGTGCTCCGTCATGTCGGGCCACACACCGGTGGCGATGTCGTGGTCCACGGCCCGTACGACATCGACGTGCACCTTCTGGGCGGCCAGGATGGCGGTGCACCGGTCGATCAGGCCTTGTGTGTTGCTGATCTGCGGTGACCGTTTGAGGGTGCAGTTGATCACCATGGCCCGCAGGTCGTCGTACCGGGCGGGCGGCGCGTCGGTGGCGGGTGACGGAGCGGTCACACGGTCCTCCCAGAGCACGGCCGCCGCACGGCGTGCGGCGGCGCTTCCATCTCGGCGTCCAGCGTGCGAGCCGGCCGGGGCGGCCGCCACCGGGGGCCTCCGAACGGCCGTGCGGGGGGGCGTGCCGTACGTACGTGTGCCGTGCGGTACGCGTGCCACGTGCTGCTCGCGGGCCGGCCACGGGGTCCCGCGCCCTGCGCGCGGGCCGGCCCGGGGTCAGCCGCGGGCGCGCAGGGCGACGAAGTGGCGGCCCGCGTGGGCGGTGGTCCATTCCTCGGCGGTCGTCCAGCCGGTGGTCCGGGCGTGCCGGGCGAGGGCACGGGCGCCGACGACGGCCCAGGGGAACTGGGGGCTCGCCGCACGCTGTCCGAGGTGGATCCGGACCCGGCGCCGTTCGTCCACGTCGGCGCGGGAGGTCTCCACGATCAGCAGCCCGCGCTCGTGGACGAGGTCGCGGACGCGCCGCAGGAGCCGGTGCGGCTCGCCGCCGATGCCGATGTTCTCGTCCATGAGCAGCGCCGTGTCCCACCGGCCCTCGTGGGGCAGCGGATCGAAGACCGACCCGCTGCGCGCGGCTCCGCCCCGGCAGACCGTCGCGCGCACGGCCGAGGGGCAGACGTCGATCCCGAGCGTCTCGTGTCCGCGCAGGGTGAGGGCCTCGACCATCCGTCCGGCCCCGCACCCGATGTCCAGTACCCGGCCCTCGCAGCGCTCGACGACCGACCGGTCCCCGGCGTCCGCCGGCCGGGACCACCTCCCGATGTCGAGAGGCACGCACCAGCCCTCCCCGTCGCGCAGCGACAGATCGCCGTCCCGCGCGCCGACCGCGCGCGCGTAGAGGCCGGTGCTCCATGGCTCCGAGGGGCCCGCGCCCGCCGAACCGGCAGTGGTCACACACACTCCCCGCATGGTCGTGGGCGGTCGGCCCCGGTCGCCGCCGCGTCCGGAACGGCATGTCATGTACGTCGGTCACATCCTGGCCGACTCCCCTGCCGCACCGGCCCAACCCGGCCCCCGGTGTAACGCGACCGGCCGACCCCCACCCGCGCGGGGGTGACCGGCGTGGCACGGAGCCGGAGCCGGGGGGCCGGAGCCGGGGCCGGGGTCAGGGGGCCGGAGCCGGAGCGAGCGTCCGCCGGCCATGGGCGCGGCCGGCGGACGCGAAGGACGTCACGCCTTGGGCATCAGAACGGTGTCGACGATGTACACGTTCGCGTTGGCGGTCTTCACGTTGCCGCACACGACCTTGGCGGAGTCGTTCACGGTGTAGGACTCGCCCGAGCCCGAGGTCATGACCTTCGACTTCTCCAGGGTGGCGAAGGAGCCGTTCTCCAGGTCCTTGGGCGTCAGCTTCTGGCCGACGACGTGGTAGGTGAGGATCTTCGTCAGCTGGGCCTTGTCGTTGAGGACCTTGTCGAGGGTGGCCTTCGGGAGCTTGGCGAACGCGTCGTTGGTCGGCGCGAACACGGTGATGTTCTGGGCGTTGTTGAGGGTGTCGACCAGGCCGGCCTTCTTCACCGCGGTCACCAGCGTGGACAGGGCCGGGTTGTTGGAGGCGGCGGTGGCCACCGGGTCCTTGGCCATGCCGTCGAAGGAACCGGCGCCGTTCTTCGGCACGGAGGAACAGGCCGGGCCGAACGGCTGGTCCATGTTGCTCGCGCTGGTCGCACCGCCCATGTCGTCGCCGTTGGAGGAGGCCGAGGCGGATGCCTTGGCGGAGGCGTCGGACTTGGCGGAGTCGTCGCCGGAGCAGGCGGTCAGGGCGAGGGGCAGCACAGCGGCGGCGGCGAAGAGGCCTGCGGTACGGCGGATACGGGTGCTCATCTTGTTCTCCTGGTGAAGTACGCAGCACGGTGCTGCGGTCGGGGTGGTGCCAAGGGGTGGCAGTGCGGAGGGGAGGCCAGGCCCGCGGGAGGCCAGGAGGCCTGCGGTCCGGGAGGGTCCGGGCCCCCGGGCGGTGGCCTGGGGCGGGGTGACAGGGCCTGACGGCTCACTCGACGGTCACCACCACGGAGTGCCGGCCGCTCGCGCCGTCGGGGGCGGTGCGGGTCCGTTCGTCCGTCTGCACCCGGCCCTCGCGGTCGGTGGCGCGCACGGTGAGGGTGTGGGTGCCCGGGGCGGCCTGCCAGGGGAAGGACCACTGGCGCCAGGTGTCCCGCGTGTCCTCGGGGGCCAGCCGGGCCTCCTGCCAGGGACCGTCGTCGACACGGATCTCGACCCTGTCGATGCCCCGGTGCTGGGCCCACGCGACCCCGGCGACCATGACCGTGCCCGCCCGGGGGCGGGCGAAGGGCTTGGGGGTGTCGATGCGCGACTGGGTCTTGACCGGGGCCCTGCGGGCCCAGCCGCGCCTGACCCAGTAGGGGTCGTAGGCGTCGAAGGTGGTGAGTTCGAGCTCCTGGATCCATTTGCAGGCGGAGACGTATCCGTACAGGCCGGGCACCACCATGCGGACCGGGAAGCCGTGTGCGAAGGGCAGCGGTTCGCCGTTCATGCCGAGGGCGAGCAGTGCGTCGCGGCCGTCCATGACGTCCTCGACCGGGGTGCCGATCGTCATGCCGTCCACCGACCGGGACACCAGCTGGTCGGCCGGACCTCCCCGGGACGGCGGCTTCACTCCGCATTCGGCGAGCAGGTCGGCCAGCCGTACGCCGGTCCAGCGGGCGTTGCCCACGTACGGGCCGCCGACCTCGTTCGACACGCAGGTCAGGGTGATGTCCCGTTCGACGAGTTCCCTGCGCAGCAGGTCGTCGAAGGAGTACGTGACCGGCCGGCGCACGCCCTTGCCGCGGACGCGCAGCCGCCAGTCGGTGGCGTCCACCTCGGGCACCACGAGGGCGGTGTCCACACGGTAGAAGTCCGTGTTCGGGGTGACGAAGGGGCTGACCCCCGCGACACGGAGTCCGGCGCCGCGCGGTGGCCGCCGCGCCGGTGACCCGGGGCGCGGCAGGACGACGCGCTCACGCGAGGCGACCGCGTTCCGGCCGCGCGAACCGTTCAGGGACCGGCCGACCGCGCCCACGGCCGCGGACGCGGCGGCGGCGGAGGCCGCCGCGATGACGAATCCCCTGCGGTCCCACCCGGGGGTCTCGATGGAGGCGTCACCGTCCGCGGAGCCGGCGCTCCCGCCCACGCCCGACACGCGGTCCGCTTCCCGGGCGGCCCCGGGAGCGGGCTCACCGGCCTCGGGGGCGGGCTCGCCGGACGCGGGGGCGGGCTCGCCGACCTCGGGGGCGGGCTCACCTGACGCGGGGGGCTTACCCGCCCTACGGGGCAGCCCCGCCGCTTCCGGTTGCCGTACGGCTGTCAGGCGGCCCGTCAGGACGTACAGCAGCAGCGCTCCGGCGGCCGCGCCGACGAGGGAGGGCAGCGCGTCGGCGGGACCGGCGGAGTCCGGCCGCCCGAGGGCGGCGGTCGCGCCGACGGCCCCGAAGAGCAGGACACCGGCGGCGCCGGTCCGGCGGAAGCGCACCGCCGCCGCGCCGAGAGCCAGGGCAAGCAGGCCCAGCACCGCAAGGATCCCGAGTTCCAGGACCAGCTTGTCGTCGGTGCCGAAGTGCCGGATCGCCCAGTCCTTGACGGGGGCGGGCGTCATGTCGATGGCCGCCCCGCCCACCGCGACGACCGGGCCGGCCTGCGGACGGACCGCCGCCGCCACCGGTTCGGCCACCGCCAGCGACGCGAAACCGGCCAGCGCACCGCTCAGCGCACCGCACGCGACGCGCGGCAGGCTCCGGTACGGCCGCGGGTCCTTCTCTTCTTCCCTCACGGGGAGAATCCGGTTCTGCGGCCGCACCGGATGGGTGAAGTCCCCCGATCAGGTGAAAAGTGACGCAGCGCCAATCCGGCGCGCGTTCAGCGACGGATTACGGGGTTGCCGGTCGGCCTCCACGCCGGTTCCGGGTGCAGTGGAGACCGGACGCATCACGGGGTTGCCGGTCGGCCTCGACGCCGGTTCCGGGTGCAGTGGAGACCGGAATGGGGACCGGACCCGGCACGAGCACGAGCACGAGCACGGGGACGGGAGCAGGGCGCGGGGCATGGGGCATGGGGCGGAGGCCAGGCGGTCCCGGCGTCCGTCAGCGCTCGGCGATCCGGTGGACCGTCCAGCCGTCGGGGGCGGGGCGGCCGTGCCAGGCGGCGAACAGCATGCCGCTCGCCGGGAACAGCGGCGCCGGCGGCTCCTCAGGGCCGACCCAGCGCCATTCGCCGAAGACGTCCGGCTCCGTGACGACGGCCTCCACGGTCCCGTCCGGGCCCTGTGGACGCACCCGGGCGACCACGCACGCGGTGACCGCGACGTGCGGCACGTCGGTGCGCAGGGCGACGGCGAAGGCCCGGGGCTCGCACACCCGCCCCGCGGCGATGCCGGTCTCCTCCTCGACCTCCCGCAGGGCGGCCTGTACGAAGGTCTCCCCCGGCTCCACGTGGCCACCGGGCAGACACCAGGTCGGCGGCTCGCCCCGTTTGATCCGGTGGCCGATCAGGATCCTGCCGTCGGGAGCGAACAGCAGGGCCCCGACACCGACGACGGCTGTCACCCCGTCACCTCCGCTCTCCCCCACCCGGCACGGGCCGGCGCCACCGGTGCCGGGAAGGCCAGGACCGTGCGGTGGCCGCCGGCGGACGCGGCGACGATACCCGCGACGGCCGGCACCCGGCACCGGCTTCCCGGAACAGGACCCCGCACCCTGGACCTTCCGGGACGAAGTGCGTGAAGTGGCTGGTGCCACGGGTGCGTGAGATGGTGAAGCCGCGTGTCCCGGGGAGCCCGAGGACACGCATGCCCCCGTAACGCCGAGCGTCTGCCCGTCCATGGCGAGGAGCGACCGCATGCGAAAGCTGATCGAAGACGTCATCGACGACATCGGGAAGACGTCCTCACTCGACGGCGTGTGCGGCAAGACCGCCGGGCTGGTGTCGCGCGCGACGAGCGGTGACCTCGTCAAGAACGCGCTGTCGGGCACCTGGTTCGGACATCCTCTGCACCCCGCGCTCTCCGATCTGCCCATCGGCGCCTGGGTGATGGCCAGCGCCGTGGACGTGACGATGGGCAGGTCCGGGGCCGGGGCGGCGCGCCGTCTCGTCGCTCTCGGGCTGCTCTCGGCGGTGCCGACCGCGTGGTCGGGATGGTCCGACTGGGCCGACACCTACGGCCCCACGCAGCGGGTCGGCTACGTGCACGCCGTGGGCAACGCCACCGGCGCGGCCCTGCAGGCGGCGTCCTGGGTGGCGCGTGCGCGAGGACGGCGGGGCGCCGGCATGGCGCTCAGCGGGCTGGGACTCGGCATCACGGCCTGCGCCGCCTATCTCGGCGGCCACCTGTCGTTCGTGAAGGGTGTCGGGGTCAACCACACCGCGTTCGAGGAACCCGCCACGGAGTGGACGGACGTCGAGTCGCTGTCGGTCCTCGGCGAGAACGAGCTGCGCCGGGTCACGGTGAAGGGTGTGCCCGTGGTGCTCGTACGGCACGACGGAGAGGTGTACGCGCTCTCGGCGACCTGCACGCACGCGGGCGGCCCGCTGGACGAGGGCAAGGTCCTGCCGAACGGCTGCGTCCAGTGCCCGTGGCACGGCAGTGAGTTCCGGCTGTCCGACGGCGAGGCGGTGCGCGGGCCGGCCTCGGTCGACGAGCCGCGCTGGGACGTGAAGATCGACAGCGGCCGGGTCCTCGTACGCGCCGCGGCCTCCTGACCCGCACCGCACCGACACCCGGCCCGGACGGGCCGCCGTACCCGCGTGTGCCGGTCCGTCAGCCGAGCTGCCGGGCGAAGGCCTCGTACGCCGGCTCGTCGAAGAGCACGAACCGCACCTCTTCGACGGCGGTCGGGGTGGTGCGTACCGTCTCCACCGCGATGCGGGCCGCGTCGTCCATCGGCCACCGGTAGACGCCGGTGGAGACGGCCGGGAACGCGACCGTGCGGGCGCCCAGTTCGTCGGCGACGCGGAGCGACTCCCGGTAGCAGGAGGCGAGCAGCTCGGGATCGCCCCCTGAGGCCTGGTACACCGGCCCGACGGTGTGGATCACCCAGCGGGCGTCCAGGTCGCCGGCCGTGGTCGCGACGGCCTGACCGGTGGGCAGGCCCTTGCCGTACCGGGAGGCGCGCAGGGCGCGGCACTCCGCGAGGACGGCGGGACCGCCGCGCCGGTGGATCGCGCCGTCGACGCCTCCGCCGCCCAGCAGGGAGGAGTTGGCCGCGTTCACGATGGCGTCGGCGCTCTCGCGGGTGATGTCGCCCTGGACGAGGGTGATGGTGGTCATGCCTGCCTCAGTCTCCGCCAGACGGCCCTGGCCGCGTTGTGTCCGGACATCCCGTGCACACCGGGTCCCGGCGGGGTGGCGGAGGAGCACAGGAACACCGCCGGGTGCGGGGTGCGGTACGGGTGCAGGGACAGTCTGGGGCGCAGCAGCAGCTGGAGCCCGGAGGCGGCGCCGCAGGCGATGTCGCCGCCGACGTAGTTGGCGTTGCCGGCGGCCATCTCGGGCGGTCCGGCCGTGGCACGGGCCAGGACCCGGTCCCGGAAGCCGGGCGCGAAACGCTCCAGCTGACGCTCGACGGCATCGGTGAGGTCACCCGTCCAGCCGTTGGGGACGTGACCGTAGGCCCAGAAGACGTGCTTGCCCTCCGGGGCACGGGTGGGATCGGTCACGCTGGGCTGCACGGTGATCAGGAACGGCTTCTCCGGGGCGCGGTTCTCCCGGGACGCCTCGCGCAGGGCCCGGCCGATCTCCGCGCGGCTCGCGCCGATCTGCACGGTGCCGGCGACGCGCGCCTCGGGCGCCGTCCACGGGACGGGACCGTCCAGCGCGTAGTCGATCTTGAAGACGCCGGGGCCGTACCGGTAGCGGTCGTAGTGGGCGCCGAAGCCGGCGATGCGGGCGAGCGCGGTGGGCGAGGTGTCGAAGACGTAGGCGCGCGCGGGCGGCAGATCGTCCAGGCGCTTGATCTCGTAGTCGGTGTGCACGGCGCCGCCGAGGTCCACAAGGTGGGCGGCGAGCGCGTCGGAGATCGCCTGGGAGCCGCCCTTGGCCACCGGCCAGCCGCGGGCGTGCGCGGCGAGGGCGAAGACCAGGCCGACGGCTCCGGTGGCGAGGCCGCCGAGCGGGGCCATCACATGGGCGACCAGGCCGGAGAAGAGGGCCTTGAACCGCTCGTCGTGGAAGCGGCTCATCAGCGCGGTGGAGGGCGGCAGCCCGGCCAGGCCGAAGCGGGCGAGGGTGACCGGGTCGCGCGGCAGCGCGGTCGACGGCAGGGACATGAAGTCCCGGACGAGGGTGTCCCACCGGGGCAGGAACGGGGCGACCAGTCTGCGGTAGGTGCCCGCGTCGCGCGGGCCGAAGGAGGCGGCCGTCTCCGCGACGGAACGGGCCAGCACGGCCGCGCTGCCGTCCGGGAACGGGTGCGCCATCGGCAGCTCGGCGTGCAGCCACTCCAGGCCGTAGCGGTCCAGGGGCAGGTCGCGGAACGCGGGCGAGTTGATCCCGAGGGGGTGCGCGGCGGAGCACGGGTCGTGCCGGAAGCCCGGCAGCGTCAGCTCCTCGGTGCGGGCCCCGCCGCCGACGGTGGGGCGCGCCTCGAACAGAGCCACGGAGAAGCCGCGGCGGGCCAGTTCGACGGCGGCGGTCAGACCGTTCGGTCCCGCACCCACCACGACCGCGTCGAGCATCGTCGGCACCTTCGGACCCCCTCGTCAGCCGGTGGCAACCCGGCTTCAGGATAGGCCCGGGGGCCGTCGGCGACCGGGCCGGGTGTCCGGGCGACGCCCTCCGCACCGCCCGGCGGGACGGCGGGTACGGACAGAACGGACGGCCCGCACCCGGACCGCGTGCCCGGACCCCGCACCCCGACCGCGTGCCGGGACCCCGGACTCCGCGCCCCGACCGCGTGCCGGACCCCGGACTCCGCGCCCGGACCGCGTGCCCCGGCTACGCGCCGGTGCGCAGCAGTTCCGTGACGCGGCGGGCGGTGGCGGCGTCGCGGGCGGCGGTGAAGGGCAGCGCGTTGCCGCCGGTCACGCGGAACGGCTCACCGGACGTGGTGAGGTGGGTGCCGCCCGCCTCCTCGACCAGCAGCAGGCCCGCCGCGTGGTCCCAGGCCGCTTCCCAGTTGAAGGCGACGGCGTCCAACTCGCCCCTGGCGATGGCGAGATACTCCAGGCCGGCCGCTCCGCAGGGGCGCGGGGCCACTCCGTCGGTCCACAGCGGGCGCAGCGCGCGCTTCTGCTCGTCGGTGGTGAAGTCCGGGTGGGAGGTGGCCACTCGGAGGTCCTGGCCGGGCGCGGGCACGCCGGCGAACAGCCGCTCGCCGTCCAGGAAGGCACCCTGTCCGCGTACGGCGGTGGCGAGCTGGTCGCGGGCGGGGGCGTAGGTCCAGGAGGCGAGGACGGTACCCCGGTGGGCGAGGGCGACGAGCGTGCCGAAACCGTCGTCGCCGTGCACGAACTGCCGTGTGCCGTCCACCGGGTCGACGATCCAGACCGGGGCGTCGCCCTGGAGCGCCTCGTACATCGCCGGGTTGGCGTGCACGGCCTCCTCGCCCACGACGACCGAACCGGGCAGCAGGGCGCCGAGGGTCGCGGTGAGCTGGCGCTCGGCGAGGCGGTCGGCGTCCGTCACCAGGTCGTGGGGTCCGCTCTTCTCGTCCACCTCGTGCTCGGCGAGCCTGCGGAAGCGGGGCAGGATCTCGGTCGCGGCCGCCTTGCGGATCGCTTCCTCCACATCGCCGGAGTGACGGGCGAGGAACTCTCCCCCGAGGACTTCGTCCAGGGGGGACCTCCAGGTTTCCGTGTCGTCGATCATGCCTCCATGAGACCACGCCGCTGTGACAAAGCCCCCCGGGAAAATGGCCGGAGGGTGGAATCCGCGGGAAGAACGGGTGCCGGAGCCGGTGCCCCGGCCGAGCCCCGGCGCACCTCCCGTCCCGCCCGTCCCTCAGCGCCTCCCAGCGGCCCTCACCGCCCCACCGCGTACCCCTGCATCCCGCGCGGGTTGGCCGCGGCGGACAGCACGCCGGTGCGGGGGTCACGGGCCACCGCGCAGAGGCGGCCCTCGGACCAGGCGGGGCCGACGGTGACGTCGTGGCCGCGGCGGCGCAGCCCCTCGACGACGGCGTCCGGCATGCCGCTCTCCACCGTGACACTGCCGGGGCGGCGGCCGCGCGGGTAGAACGAGCTGGGAAAGCTGTCGTTGTGCCAGTTCGGCGCGTCGACGGCCCCCTGGAGGTCGAGGCCGCCGCGGACGGGTGCGCGCAGGACCGCGGCCAGGAAGAAGTGCAGCTGCCACTGGTCCTGCTGGTCGCCGCCGGGGGTGCCGAACGCCAGCACCGGCACCCCGTCGCGCAGCGCGAGCGACGGGGTGAGGGTGGTACGGGGGCGGCGGCCGGGGGTGAGGGAGTTCGGCAGGCCCTCCGCGAGCCACGTCATCTGGAGCCGGGTGCCGAGCGGGAAGCCGAGTCCGGGCACGACGGGGTTGGACTGGAGCCAGCCGCCGCTGGGCGTGGCCGCGATCATGTTGCCCCAGCGGTCGACGACGTCGAGGTGGCAGGTGTCGCCGCGGGTGGTGCCGTCGGGGGCCACCGCGGGTTCGCCGGGCGCCCGCGCGACCGTGGGCTCGCCCGCGCCCATCGGATCGAACCCGGCACCGGCGCCCGTGTCCACGCACGCGTGGGCCTGCTCGGGAAGGAGCGGGATCCGGCCGCCGGGGCTGCCGGGGCGCAGCTCGTACGAGGCCTTGTCGCCGACGAGTTCGCGCCGCCCGGCGTTGTAGGCCTCCGACAGCAGCTCGGGCAGCGGTACTTCGGCGGCGTCGCCGTACCAGGCCTCGCGGTCGGCCATGGCGAGCTTGCAGCCCTCGATCAGCAGGTGGACGTACTCGGGCGAGCCGTAGGCGGGCAGTTCGGGCGGGAGCAGGGCCAGTTGCTGGAGGAAGGCGGGACCCTGGCTCCAGGGGCCGGCCTTGCACAGCGTCCAGCCGTTCCAGTCGTACGTCGCCGGTGTCTCGTACGAGGCCGACCAGCCCGCCAGGTCGGCCTCGGTGAGCGTGCCGGTGTGGCGTTCGCCGCTGGTGTCCATGGTGGGCCGGCGGGACTGCCGCAGCAGGGCCTCGGCGATGAAGCCGGAACGCCACACCTCGCGGGCGGCGTCGATGCGTGCCTCGCGGTCGCCCGCGCCGGCGGTCTCGGCGAGGAGCCGCTTCCAGGTGGCGGCGAGCGCGGGGTTGCGCAGCAGTTCCCCGGGCCGGGGTGCCCGGCCGCCCGGCAGGTACACCTCGGCCGAGGAGGTCCACTCCGTCTCGAACAGCGCCCGCACGCTCTCCACGGTCGTGCCCACGTTCTCCACGGGGGCGTGCCCGTGTTCGGCGTAGCCGATGGCGTACTTCAGGACGTCGTCGAGGGAGCGGGTGCCATGGTCGCGCAGGAGCAGCAGCCACGCGTCGAAGGCGCCGGGCACGGCGGCCGCGAGCGGTCCGGTGCCGGGGACGAGGTCCAGCCCGAGGCCGCGGTAGTGCGCGACGGTGGCACCGGCCGGGGCGACGCCCTGCCCGCACAGCACGCGCACCTCGCCGCGGGCCGGGGCGAGCAGGATCGGCACCTCGCCCGCGGGCCCGTTGAGATGCGGCTCGACGACGTGCAGGACGAACGCGCCCGCCACGGCCGCGTCGAAGGCGTTGCCGCCGGTCTCCAGGACCGCCATAGCGGACTGGGAGGCCAGCCAGTGCGTGGAGGACACCATGCCGAAGGTGCCTTGGAGGGTGGGTCGGGTCGTGAACACAGGCCTCTCACCTCGCTGTTTACGTGTATCGGGTCGGATGACGGGCGTTCGGGACGGGGCCTGGGCTGAATCTGGGGAGTGTGCGCCGGCGGTCCCCTTCCCCGCTCCCCGGGGAGGCTATAGGTCGCCCCGCGCCCCTTCTTCCGACCGACTCCCCTGCCGTCTCTCGCCGACGCGGAGCGGGTGGCGGGTACAAGGAGATGAGTCACCCGGCCGGAGGTCGTGCCGCAGGATCCACTGGGGCGGATGGACGAGTCCTTCGCCGTTCCGTCACACTCGCCAAGCGGCCGGGGCACTCGTCGCCCGCCATCACCCGTCGACCGCTGTCCCGACTTCGTGCCGGAGCCGCGGAGGGTACGGGCTTCGTGTGCGGTTGCGCACGCGGACACGGCACGCGGCGCTCAGGCGCCATGCGGGTACCGGCTCAGGCGTCGTGCGGGTACCAGCGCAACTCGACGGTGTTGCCGTCGGGGTCGCGCACGTAGAGCGAGGTCGCGGTGCCCCGGGCGCCGAAGCGCTCGCCGGGACCGTCCAGCACGGTGAACACACCGGAATCGATGACCTGCTGCCAGTCGAGCGGCTCGACGACCAGGCAGATGTGGTCGACGTTGGAGCCCTCGGGCCCCGGCTCGCCGGTCCCCTTGATCAGGTCGATGAGGGTGGTGGGGCTCACCCGTACGGACGGGAAGGGCACCTGGCCCGCCCGCCACTCCTGTACCCGTACCGGCTCCAGCCCGAGCGGCCCGGTGTAGAAGGCGAGCGAGCGTTCGATGTCGGCGACGTTGAGGACGAGATGGTCGAAAGCGATCACGCGCATGGGTGGCTCCTTGAGGTGGGACCGCAGGCGGCAGGAGGGCGGGGTGACGGCTGTTCACCGGCTGCCGCCGCTTCAGCATCGCCGGGGCACCGTCCATGGGTCCAACACATGCTTGTCATCCGATCCATCGCATTCAAGGATGGATCGATGGATCTCCAGCAGATGCGTTACGTCCTCGCGGTGGCGGACACGGCGAACTTCACCCGCGCCGCCGAACGGTGCCATGTCGTCCAGTCGGCGCTCAGCCATCAGGTGGCCCGGCTGGAGAAGGAACTGGGAGCCCGTCTCTTCGAGCGGACCAGTCGCCGGGTACGGCTGACCAAGGCCGGTGAGGCGTTCATGCCCGCCGCCCGACAGGCACTGGAAGCGGCGGAACGGGCGCGAGCGGAGGTGGCGGCGGCCACCGGGGAGATACGGGGCAGGCTGACCGTCGGCTCGATCCCCACGGTGGCGGCCGTCGATCTTCCGGCCGTGCTCCGCGATTTCCATTCCAGCTATCCCCAGGTGCAGATCGTTCTGCGGGCCGGCTCCAGCGAACGGCTCGTGGAACAGGTACGCGACGGCGAGCTGGACGCGGCCTTCCTCGGGGTGCAGCCGGGATACCGGCCGCAGGGCGTCCGCAACCGGGAATTCGCCGAGAGTCCGCACGTCGCTGTCCTCGCCCTGGGGCACCACCTGGCCGACGAGGACGAGGTGGACCTGCGCCTCCTCGCCGGAGAGGTGTTCGTGGACTTCGCCGAAGGGAGCGCCGCACGCGCCCAGTCGGACCAGGCGTTCGCGTCGGCCGGCCTGCGACGGGACGTGGCCTTCGAGGTGTCCGGCGTCGAACTCATGGTCCGTATGGTCCGCAACGGACTGGGCATCGCGCTGCTGCCCGCGTCGTTCGACGCCGAGTTGCACGGCCTGCGGCGCGTGCCGATCAGCAACGGCCCCGTACGGGTGGAGCATCTGGTCTGGAGCCGCTCCACCCCGTCCCCGGCAGCCTCGGCCTTTCTCGGCCTGCTGGGTGTCGGAACAGCCGCCTGACACAAGCGTCTCCGCGCCACCGCAGGCCGCCGCTCGGGGCCGTACGGCCGACGCACTCGGCATGGAGACACCCTGGAGGTTCAGAGACGTGTGACCAGCCCCCGTACACCCAGCGCAGCCAGTCCCGACAGGGCCAGTGGCGCAGCGGAGACAAGCGCGGCAGGACGGTGTGGTTCGAACTCCCGCTCCCCGCAGCCAAGACGGGCCTGAACCGACCGGCAGAGGCCTTGCTCAGCCTCTTCTGGCGCTCGCACCGGTCGGAATACATACGCGCGGGCGCCGGTTGCAGCGGGACATGCACCCTCCTCAGGAGCGTCCCAGCGGCATGCACCCACTGCTTGCCGGGCGTTTCAGCCCTTACCGGTTCGATCCGTCGGCGGTTGTCGACGACCACGCACTCGGGCTGCTGCTGGAGGCCGCGCGGTGGGCGCCGTCGGCGGGCAACTCCCAGCCGTGGGGCTTCTTCACCGCCAGGCCCGGTGAGCCGGAGCACGAGCGGGTGCTCCCTCACCTCGCGCCCAGCTCGGCCCGCTGGGCGACGGACGCGGGGCTGCTCGTCGTCACGCTGACGCGCCGGCACATCGATGACACCGAGATCCTCTACTCCGAGTTCGCGGACTACGACCTCGGCCAGGCCGTCGCCCACCTGACGCTTCAGGCCCAGGCCCTGGGGCTGGCCACGCACCAGTTCCGGGCCTTCGACCTGGAAGGGCTCACCAAGGAACTGGACCCGAACCCGGGCTGGGCGATCGTCTCCATGGTCGCGGTGGGCAAGGCGGTCGGCGGGCCCCGGGAGGACCGCACCCGGCACAGCGTCACGCACGTGCGCTCCGCTCCCTGGTCACCGGCGGTCTGACCCCGACGTCTCGTGACGGTCCGCCGACCCAGGTCGCGGCCGCGTACTCCGTGTCGGAGTAGGCGATCACGAGCACGCCGTCGAGGTCTGCCGTGACCTGTCCACCCGGCGTGCGGCGAGGGTTCTGATGTCCTGCGCCGTCGTTCCCCCGCCGCGCCCGTCTGGCCCCGTCCCCCGTTCCGAATGACATCGCCCTCCCGCCTTCCGCGAAGGCGGGCTCACCTGAGAGCCCCACAGGACGGCATTCTCGAACTACTCGGCAGCCCCACAGATCGCAGACGCTCCACCCGCCGACTCGATTGAGATCGGATCGACAAGACACTCCCCGGCCCCCGCCTCAGGGCCCTCACCCGTCAGTCCCCGAGGAGTCCCGCGCCCCCTCGAAGAGCCGGTCGAGGTGGTACCGCAGCACCGCGACGGCCGATTCCGGCTTCCGCTGGCCCACGAGGATGGCGGTCCCCAGGCCCGCCGACATCGCCAGCAGGCCGATCGCCTCCGCGCGCGGGTCGGCGCCGCGGGCGAGCAGCCCCGCCTCCCGCGCCTGCTCCAGCAGACGGGTCACGGCGTCCTCGGCCGCGTCGGGATTCTCGACGAACGGCTCGGCGGCCAGGGCCCCGTCGGTCACGGACAGGACCGCGTACGAGGTGTAGAGCAGATGGAAGGTGCGGCTCTCCTCGTCGTCCGGGAGGGCGGCGAGCAGCAGCGCCTCCACGGTCGCACGCGGGCCGGGGTCGTCGCCCACGTCCCGGAGACGGGCGCCCACGCGCGCGGTGAAGCGGTCCGTCAGGTGCTTGAGGCCGTAGAAGAGCAGCTTCTCCTTGGTCTGGAAGTAGTACTGCACCAGCCGCAGGGAGACGCCCGCCTCCGCGGCCACGTCCCGCATGCCGACGGCGTGCAGTCCGCGCCGTCCGGCGACCCGGATGAGCGCCTCGGCGATCCCGGCTCGCCGCTCCTCGTGGTCCACGAGCTTCGGCATGGTTCACATCTCCCGCCCGACAGAGGTCAGTCACCGGTCCGAACCGTCCCGGCCTCGTTCATGGTACCGCCGTACCATCATCATGGTACGGTCGTATCACGAAAATCCGAGAGCCCCGGAGGCGCCCCGTGTCCCCGTCCGTGCACCGCACCCGTCCCCGCCGCGACATCGGCCACTACGTCGACGACGCCCTGCGCGACCGGTACTTCGCCGCGTGCGACGCCGTCTACGCCCTGGGCGCGCCCGCCGTCGCGGAGACGGACGTCGAGACGAGCTTCGGCACCACCCACGTCTACCGCTACGGCCAGGGCGACCCGGCCCACGCGTCCCGGACGCCGGTCGTGCTGATCCATGGCTCCGGCGGCTGCTCCGCCCAGTGGTACCCCAACACCCGCGGGCTCGGCGCCGAACGGCCCGTCTACGCCCTCGACACCCCGGGCGACCCCGGGCGCAGCGTGCAGCGCGAGGCGATGTGGCAGCCGGAGCGGGCGGCCCAGTGGCTCGACGAGGCGCTCGCGGGGCTCGGCCTCGACCGCGTCCACCTCGTGGGCTCCTCCTACGGCGGCTGGCTCGTCCTCAACCAGGCGCACCGCCGTCCCGGCCGTGTCGCCTCGGCCACCCTCCTCGACCCGGGCGGCCTGGAGAAGGTGGGCCTGCGCTTCTTCGTCTGGATCTTCGTGAGCCTCTTCGCGACGCTCGCCCCGAAGCCGCTGCGCCCGCGCCTCGCCGCGTGGCTGGAGCAACCGGTCGTCGTGGTGCCCGAGTTGCGCGCATGGGTTCTGGCGGGCGTCCGGGCCTTCCGGATACGCCGCCCGGCGCCGCTGCCGCTGACCGACGACGAACTGCGCACCATCGGCACCCCGCTCTACGCCGCCCTGGGCCGGCGGAGCCTCCTGGTGCACCCCGCGCGGCAGGTGGAACGCGTACCGCGCCTGATCCCCGGCGCCCGCGCCGAGATCATCGCCAACACCGGCCACGGCCCGGCGATCGACCACCCCGACCTGCTCAACGCCAAGATGCTGGACTTCATGCGGGACGTCGACGCCTCCGGCCCGGCAGCACCGCAGACCTGACGACAGGCGCGAGGTCCGGGCCCCACCGCCTGATCGGCAGGACACCCTTTCAAGGGTGTCGCGGAAGGTTGGTTCCGGGTGGGTCTCGGTGAGGATCGACCCTGGGTATTCCCGCTCGCGCGTCGAGGCGCTGTCGCCGAATGCCGGCCGTGTCGATCAATGGCATGGCACGCGAGATGCGCTCCCTGACCGCGTCAAGCCGCAGCGACGCCTGGTGAGCCGCCTCGGACTCCCGGATCTCGGTCGCCCACACGCCATCGGGATCGGTCTCGTCGACCGAGATCACATGGAGCCGGCAACCCGGCATGGTCTCCGACCGGTCGTTCCCGGTCAGGATGTCCCCTAACGCGTCCCGCTCGCCCGGCTCGGCGCCGAGCCGACCGTGGATCGTTTACATGCGCCAAACGCTACAGCCGCACGTTTGTAGGCCGATCGGGCGAATCCTGGCTCTACGGGCAATCCAGGGGCGAGGCCGTGGCGGATCAACGGTGCCTGGCCACACCTGGGCCGGCTCGGCGCTTGCCGCCGAGAGTGACGACGAGAGGAAGACGAGCATGGCTCACCTGACATCCCGCATGGTGCGGAGCACGGCACTGCTGGCTTCGGCCGGCGCGATGGTGTTCGCCGGCGCGACGGTCGCGGCGGCCGACAGCGGCGCAACGGGGGCAGCGGTCGGCTCCCCGGGCGTGCTGTCCGGCAATGTGCTCCAGATCCCCGTGCACGTGCCGATCAACCTCTGCGGCAACACCGTGAACGTGATCGGTGCTCTGAACCCCGCCTTCGGCAACGCCTGCGTGAATGACTGATCAGGTGCTCTGAACCCTGGTTCCGCCTTTGCCGGCAGGGTGTTGTGCGGGCGCTCCGGTCTCGCACGACACCCTGCGCCGAGCGTCAGCCCGAGCAGCCGGGACAGATTTTCACCCGGAGCAGGGATCTGACCAATCCGCTCCGGCCGCAGATACGGATTCCCCCTGCGAGGGAAGACCGGACCAGCCGACGACCCCACCAGGTCGTGCCGGTCGCCGAGTGCACCGAACTGCACCGTCGCTTCCGGCAGCGCGGCACGCGTACAGCGTCTTCCCTCCGTGTTGCTTCTGAACGGCAGCATCATGCTGCAACGTCGGACTGGAGATTTCGATGAACACCCGTACCCGTCGTACCGCCGGTATTCTCGCCGCCGCCGCTGTGCTGCCCCTGGCCCTGAGCGCCTGTTCCGGCAGTGACTCCGGCAAGTCCGGCTCCAAGGACAAGGCATCGGCGTCGGCCACCCGGAGTGGCGGCATGAGCGGCTCTTCGGCGAGCAAGGCGAGCAACATGGACCAGCCGTTCGGCCCGGCCTGTTCCTCCGTGCCGAAGAACGGCGCCGGTTCCTTCGACGGCATGGCCAAGGACCCGGTGGCCACCGCCGCCTCCAACAACCCGGCCCTGTCCACGCTGGTGACCGCGGTGAAGAAGGCCGGTCTGGTCGACACCCTCAACAACGCCCAGAACATCACCGTGTTCGCGCCGACCAACGACGCGTTCGCCAAGCTCCCGAAGGCCACCCTCGACAAGGTCCTCAACGACAAGGCCCAGCTGACGAAGATCCTCACCTACCACGTCGTCGGCCAGAAGCTGACGCCCAAGGACCTGGAGAACGGGACCTTCCCCACCCTGGAGAAGTCCAAGCTCATGACCTCGGGCATGGGCGAGTCCTACACGGTGAACAACTCCTCGGAGGTGGTCTGCGGCAACGTGAAGACGTCCAACGCCAACGTCTACATCGTCGACTCCGTCCTCATGCCCAAGAGCTGACCCAGCAGCCGCCGGCCCACGTGCCCGCCGAGACGCCAGGAGAGTTGCGCGTCACGGCGGGCGGCACCCCTTGCAGCGCCTGCCGGCCACCGCGCTGGAGAACGGCAGCCCTATGGACGACAAGTCTTCCCCGACCACGCCCCCGGACAATGCCTTCGTCCCCGTCCCCGGCTGCTGGATCTGCGACCTGCTGGCATCAGTCGCCCGCGAGGCGTGGTGCGGTGAACATGGCCTGACGCCCCGCGACTGGCTCTCCGTCACCGCCAGCGGCATGCTGCACCACATGACAGCCCACGCGGGTCACTGAACGCACAGGTGCTGCGTGAGAAACCGGTCGCGACGAGCGCGTCGAATCCCCACCGAGCCGGCGGCGGCCCTCATGGGATTGCCCCCCGGGGCCACTCCTCGGCACCTCGAAGCTACAGGCGAGCGGCCCTCTGCCTGGACCCTCCCAGCCTCTCGCCGTGGGGAGCGGCTGGGGAGTCTCTCATCACCAAGGGCGAGACCCTGGGGAGAGGCCAGCGACCCGACCCGGGAGTCTCTATGCCGAAGGTGCCTTGGAGCGTGGGCCGAGTCGTGAACTGCATCTCTCACCTCGATGTCGGCAGGCGCCCGTCGTCCCCTCCATCCAACATCACACGGCCCGCGGGGAGATCACGGAGAACGGCATCGTTCCCCGCGACCGCCGCCACGAGTACGCTCCGCGCTGTGCCTCTGCTCACGACGGACACGCTCCGGTGTGCCGCCTCCTCCCTGGTGCCGGACATGGACGCGCTGACCGGCGCGGTCGCGTCGTCGATCACGGCGGAACTGCCGGAGCTCGTCCGGGACGCGCGGACCGAGGAGTTCTTCCGGAGCACGGTGCTCGACAACGTGGTGACGGCACTGCGGGTGCTGAGCACCGGCCGTGACGACGAGGAGTTCGAAGCGCCCCCGGTGACACTGGAGTTCGCCCGGCGGCTCGCGCAACAGGGTGTCCCGATCACGGTCCTGCTGCGCGCCTACCGCATCGGCCAGGCGGTCTTCCAGCAGCGGGTCATCGCCCGGATAGCCGCCGGGGACGTCACCGCGGAACAGGTCGCGGGCGCGACCATGGCGCTGGCCTCGCTCGTCTTCTCCTTCATCGACCGGGTCTCCGAACAGGTCGTCGCCGCGTACGTGCGGGAGCGCGACACCTGGATGCGGCACCACAACACCCTGCGGCTGGCCCGGGTCCAGGCCCTCCTCGACGGCAGGAGCTCCGGCACGGACGAACTCGACGCCGTACTCGGGTTCTCCTCTTCGCGGCCGATGGCGGGCGTGGTCGTGTGGTGCGGCCGGGAGACCGCCGAGGCGGACCGGCCGGGCCGGCTGGAGAAGCATCTGGACCGGCTGGCGGCCCTGTCGGGAGCGGTCCCGCGCCCGGTCCTGTCCGTCGCCCCCGACAGCTCGACGCTGTGGGCGTGGATCCCGTGCACACGGGCCGGCCTCGCCGCCGTGACCGCGCACCCGCCCGAAGCGCCGGGGGACGTACGGGCGGCCGTGGGGGAACCGGCCTCGGGGCTCGACGGGTTCCGCGTCAGCCACCGGCAGGCGTGCCAGGCGCAGACGATCGCCCTCGCCGCCGGTCCCGGTCACACCCGTCCCTTCCTGACGTCGTCGCAGCTCGGCCCGCTCGCGCTGGTGGCGGCGGAGGTGCGGGACCTGCGCGCGTGGGTGGGTACGGTGCTCGGCGGGCTCGCCGACGACGACGAGAACTGCGCCCGCATGCGGGAGACCGTCTGGTCGTACCTGTCCAGCGGCAGCAGTCTGAACGCGGCGGCGGCCGAACTGCACCTGCACAAGAACACCATCCAGTACCGGATCCGGAAGGCGGAGGAGACGCGCGGCCGGCCGTTCTCCGAGGGCCGGGTCGACGTGGAGGTCGCCCTTCTGGCCTGCCGGCTGCTCGGAGACACGGTCCTGCGCCCGGTGCCACCGGCACCGCCCCGGCGCTGAACGGCGCGGCCCGAGGCCGCAGTTCCGACAGCACCGGGAGCGGCCCGTTGTGCCGTGGACCAGTCGCGCGGGGGAGCGTCCGTTCCACGGACCGATGACCGCGCGCGGGTGGCGGCGAAGACTTGCGGTCGCGGGTGGGCAGAGCCCGCTCATCCAGGCCTTCTTCGCGACGACGCCCCCGGAGGACCGCATGCCCGACGCCGAACACGCCTCAGGTGTCTCGGACACCCCTCGCCTCCGCGGACCCGTCCCGGAGCGGGGACCGGCGTCGTGAGGAAAGCGGGACTGGTGGTCGTGGGCGCGTCGCTCGCGGGGCTGCGGGCCGTGGAGGCCGCGCGGGCGAGCGGCTACGCGGGACCGGTCACGCTGATCGGGGCCGAGCCGCATCCGCCGTACGACCGGCCGCCGTTGTCGAAGGCGTTCCTCCAGGGCGGGGAGGGGGACGAGTACGGGGACGGGGACGCCCCCGCCGTTCCCACGCTCGCGGGCGCGTCCGCGCTCGCCGCGCTGGGCGTCGACGTCCGGCTCGGCGAACCGGCCACCGGTCTGTGCCTGGAGGCGCGCGAGGTCGTGGCCGGCGGCCGCGCCGTGCCCTTCGACTCCCTGGTCGTCGCCACCGGCTGCACGCCGGTCACGCTGTCGGACATCGGCGTCGCCCTGGACGACGCGGGCGGCCCGGTCGACGTGGGCGGCGCGGGCGTCCCTGACGACACGGCCGGCCCGGTCGGCGGGGCCGGCGGGATCGGCGGGATCGGCCATGTCCCCGCGGTCGGCCCGGTCGGAGCCCGGGGTGCCGCTCGTATGGATGGCGTGCACACCCTGCGGACCGTAGAGGACGCCCGCGCGGTACGGCGTCATGTGCTCGCCGGAGCCCGGACCGTGCTGGTCGGCGGCGGCTTCGTCGGCGCCGAGGTCGCCACCGCTCTCCGCGCGCGGGGCGCGGTGGTGACGATCGTCGAGGCGGCCGACGTGCCCCTCGTGCGGGCCGCGGGACCGGTCGTCGCGCCCCTGCTCGCGGACCTGCACGCCCGTGCCGGGGTCGACCTGCGCCTCGGTGTGTCGGTCCGGCGGGTGAGCCGGGGCCCGGACGGCAAGCGGGTCGTGCTGTCCGACGGTTCGGTGCTCGACGCGGACCTCGTGCTCGCCGGCGTCGGGGCCCGGCCGGCCACCGGGTGGCTGGCGGACTCCGGGCTGCCCGTGGGCGACGGCGTCCTCTGCGACGAGACGCTCCGCGCGGCGCCGGGCGTCCACGCCGCCGGGGACGTGGCCCGCTGGCACAACCCGCTGTTCGGTACGGCGATGCGGCTGGAGAACCGCACGGCGGCCGCCGAGCTGGGCACCGCCGCGGGACGCAACGCGGTCGGCCCGGCTGCCGCGGTGCCGGTGGTGCCCTACTTCTGGTCGGACTGGTACGGCTCGCCCATCCGGATGGCGGGCGTCGCGGCGGCCGACGAGGTCAGGGTCACCGGCGCCCCGGAGAGCGGCTCGTGGACGGCCCTGTACCGGTCGGGCGACCGCGTCGCCGGAGCCCTCACCGTGGGCCTGTCCCGCCAGGTCATGAAGTACCGGGCCATGATCGCGCGTCGCGCGCCCTGGGAGACCGCGTGCGCGTTCGCCGGAGCCGCCCGCACGGCCCGGCACCTCTGACGGCTCCCCCCTGCTCCGACGGCTCCCCCACCCAGATCCACCGGTCCCGCTGCCCAGGAGGCGCGTCATGAAGACCTATCCGCTCGCCACCCCGATCGACGGGAAGGAGGTCTGGTACGACCGGAAGCGCCATCTGTGGCTCCTCGGCCTGGTCGTCCCGTCGCTGCCCTTCCTCGCCGGCCTGCTCCGGACGCTCACGGGACACGATCTGTTCCTCTGGCTCGGACCCGTCGTGCTGCTCACCGTCGTACCGCTGATCGACCTGGTCGCCGGGAACGACCCGGGCAACCCGCCCGACTCGGTCATCGAGGCCCTTGAGGAGGACCGCTACTACCGCTGGGTGACGTACCTGTATCTGCCGCTGCAGTACGGCGGTTTCGTGTGGGGCATGTGGTTCGTCGCGGCCGGCGGCGTCTCCGCCGGAGGG
The DNA here is from genome assembly GCF_044747185.1 of Streptomyces sp. NPDC090108. NCBI lineage: Bacteria > Bacillati > Actinomycetota > Actinomycetes > Kitasatosporales > Streptomycetaceae > Streptomyces > Streptomyces sp. NPDC090108. The sequence continues at coordinate 643,006 of NZ_JBIVDQ010000004.1, read as the reverse complement.
CGGGCCGGCATGGCGCTCACGCTCGGCACGGTGTCCGGCGTCGCCATCAACACCGCGCACGAACTGGGGCACAAGCGCGACGAACTGGAGCGGTGGCTCGGCAAGATCGCCCTCGCCCAGTGCTTCTACGGCCACTTCTACATCGAGCACAACCGCGGCCACCACGTCCGGGTCGCGACGCCCGAGGACCCGGCGTCCAGCCGCATGGGAGAGAGCTTCTACCGCTTCTGGCCGCGCACGGTGTACGGCTCGCTGCGCAGCGCCTGGCGGGTCGAGCGCAGGCGCTACGCGCGACGGGACACGCACCCGTTCCGGCCCGGCAACGACGTCCTCAACGCGTGGCTGATGTCGGCCGTCCTGTGGGGCGCGCTGATCGCGTGGCTGGGTGTGGGGATCGTGCCCCTGCTGGTGCTCCAGGCGGTGTTCGGGTTCTCGCTGCTGGAGGTCGTCAACTACATGGAGCACTACGGGATGCTGCGGCAGAAGGTCACGCACGGCAGCAAGCAGCGCTACGAGCGGGTCACTCCCTCGCACTCCTGGAACTCCAACAACATCGCCACCAACGTGCTGCTCTACCACCTCCAGCGGCACAGCGACCACCACGCCAACCCGACCCGGCGCTTCCAGACCCTGCGGGACTTCGCGGAGAGCCCGGTGCTGCCGACCGGGTACACGGGGATGATGGTCGTGGCGCTGTTCCCGCCGCTGTTCCGGCGGCTCATGGATCCGCGCGTGGTGGCCCACTTCGACGGCGACGTCCGCCGCGCCAACGTCCGGCCCGGCAAGCTGGAGAAGCTGCTCGCGAGGTATCCCGTGCCGTCGCGGGCGCCCGCCGTCGTCGACGGTGTCGACCGCTCGGCCCGTACCTTCGCCGACGGTGTCGAGGCCGCCCGCTGCCCGGGCTGCGGCCACACCTACGTCGTCGCGGAGGGCAACGAGCTGGAGGGATTCGCCGCCGGCACGCCGTGGTCCCGTGTCCCCGACGACTGGACCTGCCCGGACTGCGGCGTCCGCGAGAAGGTCGACTTCGTCCCCCTGACCCGAGAGGCACTCTGACATGCGCGTGATCGCCGATCTCCACCGCTGCGAGGGCCTCGGTATGTGCGAGGCCATGGCCGACCGCTACTTCGAGGTCGGGGACGACGACGTGGTGCGCGTGCTCGACGAACGGCCGGGGGACGACGACCGGCAGCTCGTCGACGCCGCGGTGAAGTCCTGCCCGGTCTCGGCTCTGCGCCTGGAGAATTGAGCCCGGAGACCGGGGCGGGGTACGGAGACCGGGGCACGCCCCGAAGCCCGGAGGCGGGGCACGCGGGGGGGCGGACGGCCCGCGGACAAGGCGGGCACACCGGACGGCGGGAGCCGGGCCCGCGTGACCGTACGGGCACGCTGCGAGTTTTCCCTTCCGCCTCACAGTCAGTCATGTGAGACTGTCGTCCGCGTCCACCCCGCGGATCCCCCCGTCCGCACCCCCTCCCCCACGAGAAGTGAGCCGTGCGTTCCCTTCCTCTGCCGCTCGCCCTGTCCGCGCGTCTCTCGCCGGTCGTCGTGCTCGCCTGTGTGGGCTGGACGATGGCCGGGGACCCGGCCCCGCCGGCCGACGCCGCTCACCAGTCGGCCGGACAGAACCCGGCCGGATCCTCCGGCGCCTCGTCCTCGGACTCCGCCGGCTCCCCGGGCTCCTCCGGCTCCGGGGACGCCTCGTCGGCGCCCGCGACGAAGACGTACGCCTCCGCTCCCGCCCCGTGCACCGGGGTGCCGGTGGCGAGTGTCAAGTCCCTGGTGCCCGGGGCGAAGACGGCGGGCAAGGAGATCCCGTCGACCGACCCGTCCCTGCGCCGGACCTGTTCCTGGAACGCCCTGGACGGCTACAACTACCGCTGGCTGGACGTCTCGTACGAGATCTCCGCCTCGGACCAGGCGGCGACGAAGCAGTTCCAGCAGCGTGTCGGCGAGAAGAGCGGCGGCGGCGCGGTCCCGGGGATCGGCGACTCGGGCTACTCCGTCGTGAACCTCACCACGGAGGACAAGCAGCAGACCCGTGAGGGTGTGGTGATGGCCCGCGTCTCCAACGCCCTGGTGGTGGTCACCTACAGCGGCAGCGACTTCGAGTCCAAGAAGGCCCCGGCCACGGACGAGATCAACAAGGGTGCCATCAAGGCCGCGAAGGCCGCGGTGGCCGCCCTCCAGAACTCCAAGTCCGGCTGATCCGCACCGCGTCGGGCCACCGCCCCCGTCTCTCTCCTCCCCCTCCCCCTCACCGCCTCGCCCGGCACCCCGACCCCACGACCAGGCATCTTCACGGGAACAAATCTTCGATCAAGGCGCCTGGGGCGGTCTTACCATGGGCCGAGCACAAATGATCTACACATGAGGGGGACTCATGACCGGGACCATCGCGGTGTACGCGCATCCACCGCGGTTCCGCCGGGGCGGGGTGTTCGCGGTGGCGGTCGACGGGGTGACGGCCGGCCATGTCAGGCAGGGCGAGGCGGCGCGGTTCCCGGTGACACCCGGCACGCACACGGTCCGGATCCTCGCGAAGGACCGCACCCGCTCCAACACGGTGACCGTCGACGTCGTCGAGGGCCGGGACTTCCTGGTCACGACCCGGAGCACCGGGCTGATCGCCGGCTTTCTGATCCCGCTCGTCCTGGGCTTCTCGTTCCCCTACGCCTACACGCTCGGCGCCCTCCTTCTCCTCGGCGCGGCGTGCTGGGCCGTCCCCGGCCTGCTCTTCCGCGTGCGGGCCGAAGGCGTCCACGAGCGGCGGACCGCGCGGTCGGACACCGGAACCGGGACGCCGGCCGGCAACGACGCGCCTGCCGGAAACGGCCTGTGGTGGGAGTCGGACCCGGTCCTCGCCAAACGTATCCGCGACCGATCCGGCTCCTGACATCCCCGCCGCTCCGCGGGGCTCGCCGCCGGCCTCAGCCGCCGGACCGCCGCGTCCGCGGTAGCGCCGCCCCCACGATGGGAAGTGTCAGCCCGGCGAAGAGGAGAAGCACCGCGAGGCCGCTGAGGACCGGACTCAGCTTCTCCTCGACGGAAAGGGGCCACGGGCTGCCGAGGAGGCGGCACAGGACGTAGGAGCCCTTGGACACGGCGTACGCGACGCCCAGCGCCGCGGCCAGGCCCGACAACGCGAAGCCCGCGCCGCTCCAGGGGTGGGCACCCCGGTCGCGCCGGGCGGTCCGCGTACACAGGACGGCGAGCTCGGCACAGGTGAGCAGCACGTACGCGAGGTAGACGAGCAGGTAGACGGCGATCCGGGTGTCCCCGGAGCAGGCGGTGGTGAACTCGATGCCGGGGCGGTCGGCCGAGAGGAACAGCGTCACCAGGAGCGCGAGTTCCACCCCGGCGGCGCCCGCCCGCACACGGATGCCGGCACGTGGGTGCACGGGCCGGTGAGCGAGATCGACCATCGCGATCTGGAGCGCCGCGCACCAGAGGACGGCGCACACATGAGCCACCAGCTTGCCCACGTTGGAGACACCGGTGAGGCTTTCGGCCGCATTCGCGACCACGGGGACGGCGAACAGGACCCCCAGCGTGCAGACTCCGAACGCGACGGCGATGGACCAGTTCGACACCCGCGGGTCTCTCAGGGCCCTTCCGGTGCGCAGAGCGGTGACGAGCACGCCCGCCGCCGCGCAGGTCCCGAAGACTATGCCGTCCAAGTCCAGCCCCTCCCCCGAGGAGGCCGCGCGCCCGGCGGCCTCACGTTCGCGTGGCCGCCGTTCCGGCACGCACGGCCCCTGGAGCCCGCGCGTAGCGGCACGGGCGCCAGGCGGAGATCATCGCACCGCAGCCCCCTGCTCCGCGATCTTCGCGTAGGGATCGAAGGACGCGCGAGGCGCGTGCACGACCTGCTGTGCACGCGCCTCGGGTGGCGGTCGGTCGGGGTGGGGGTCAGGCGTCCTCGTCGTGTCCTTGGCCGAGGCTGAGCAGGGTGTAGAGGAGGACGGCGGAGGCCAGGCCCACCGCCCAGCCGTAGTCGGCGAGCGGCTTGAGGAACGGGATCACGCCGTCGGCGGGGAACGGGCCCTGCTTCACTCCGCCGACGACCGTCGAGTACGAGCCGCCGACGGCCAGGACACCGCCGACCACGAACGCCGCCACCGCGCGCAGGTTCCAGCCGCCGGTGTACCAGTACCGGCCGTCGGAGCGGTACAGCTCACCGAGGGCCAGCCGGGTGCCGCGCACGATCCAGTAGTCGGCGACGAGGATGCCGGCCACCGTGCCGAGCAGGCCGCCGACGAACCCGAGCCACGTGAAGATGTACACGTGCGGGTTGGCGATCAGCTTCCACGGCATGATCAGGATCCCGACCACGCCGGTGATCAGCGCCCCGGTGCGGAAACTGACCAGCTTGGGCAGCAGGTTGGACAGGTCGTAGGCCGGGGAGACGACGTTGGCGGCGATGTTCACCGACAGGGTCGCCACCATCACGATCAGCAGGGCGAACAGCGCGCCGACGGTGTTGCTCATCTTCGCGCTGAGCGCGATCGGGTCCCAGACCGGCACCCCGTAGACGGCCTGTGAGCCGGACGTGACCAGCACGGACAGAACGGCGAAGAGCGTCATCGTGGTCGGCAGGCCGAGGGCCTGGCCCCACAGCTGGGCGCGCTGACTGCCGCCGAAGCGGGTGAAGTCGGGGATGTTCAGCGACAGCGTGGACCAGAAGCCGATCATGCCCATGAGCGAGGGGAAGAAGACCTTCGCGAAGTCGCTGCCCCAGCCCAGACGCGACGGCTGGTCCAGCAGCGGGCCGAAGCCGCCCGCCTTGGCGGCCATGAAGCCGAGCAGCACCAGCGCGCCGACGATCACCAGCGGTGCCGCCCAGTTCTCGACCCGGCGCAGGGTCTCCATGCCGCGGGTGATGATGGCCACCTCGACCAGCCAGAACACCAGGAACGACAGCCACTGGGTCCATGGAGTGCCCGCTGTCGAACCGGCGTTCAGCCAGTCGTCGCCGAACAGTTTGCCCGCCAGCAGGAAGATGCCCTCGCCGCCGATCCAGGTCTGGATGCCGAACCAGCAGCAGGCCACCGCGGCCCGGACCATCGCGGGCAGGTTCGCGCCGCGCACCCCGAACGAGGCCCGTGCGAACACCGGGAACGGGATCCCGTACTTGGTTCCCGCGTGACCGCTGAGCAGCATCGGACCGAGCACGATGACGTTCGCCAGCGCGATCGTCAGCACCGCCTGCTTCCAGTCCATGCCCAGCGCGACCAGCCCCGAGGCCAGCGTCCACGAAGGGATGCAGTGCGCCATCCCGACCCAGAGGGCCAGGTAGTTGTACGTTCCCCAGGTCCGGCGCTCGATCGCGACCGGGACCAGGTCCGCGTTGGCGAAACGCGAGTCGTCCAGCACCGCCGGATCGGTCAGGGCGACCCGGCCGTCCGGGTACACCTGCTGTGCCACGGCCGGCTCGGCCAGGGTTCTCTCACTGGAGGACAACGGAGACCACCTCGTATCTCGGAGATCCGTGCAGGGACATGAACCCGGGGCGCCGTGGAGTGATCCAGGAGAGCGCCCCGGCCCCCTTCCCGGCGGGCGGGAAGGGGGACGGTCGACCGGTGGGGCGGGCGGCCCGGTGAGGCGGCGCGGACCGGTGGGGCGCGGTCGGCCGGGGGCGGAGTGAGCCGGTGGGGCGGAGTGAGCCGGTGGGGCGGGGTCGGCCGATGAGGGGCGGGTCGGCCGGTGAGGGGGGGGTCAGCCGTTGACGGCCGGGATGACCTTCGAGCCGTAGGCGTCGATGGTGGCCTCCTGGGCGTCGTGCATGTCGTAGACGGCGAACTGGTCGACGCCCAGCGCGCGCAGGGCGTTCAGCTTCTCGATGTGCTTCTCGGCCGGGCCGATCAGGCAGAACCGGTCCACGATCTCGTCGGGCACGAACTGGGTGTCGGGATTGCCGCTGCGCCCGTGGTGGGCGTAGTCGTAGCCCTCACGGGACCTGATGTACTCGGTGAGTTCCTCGGGGACCCGGCCGGAGTGCTCGCCGTACTTGGCGACCAGGTCGGCGACGTGGTTGCCGACCATGCCGCCGAACCAGCGGCACTGCTCGCGGGCGTGGGCGAGGGCCTCGGGCGAGTCGTCCTCGGTGACATAGGCCGGGGCGGCCACGCAGACGGTCACCTCGTCCGGATCGCGGCCGGCGGCGACGGCGGCCTCCTTGACGGCCTTCACCATGTACTCGGTCAGATAGAGGTCGGCGAGCTGGAGGATGAACCCGTCGGCCTCCTCGCCGGTCATCTTCAGCGCCTTCGGCCCGTACGCGGCCATCCAGACGGGCAGTTCGGCGCCCTCCGCGACCCACGGGAACCGGATCTTCGTGCCGCCGAGGTCGGCCTCGTCGCCCCGGCCGAGCGCGCGGATCACCTTCATCGCCTCGCTGATCCGGGCCAGGGTGTTGGGCTTGCGGCCGGCGACGCGCATCGCCGAGTCGCCGCGGCCGATGCCGCACACCGTGCGGTTGCCGTACATGTCGTTCAGGGTGGCGAAGGTGGAGGCGGTGACCTCCCAGGTGCGGGTGCCCGGGTTGGTGACCATCGGGCCGACCTTCAGCCGGTCGGTGTGCGCCAGGATCTGGCTGTAGATGACGAACGGCTCCTGCCACAGCACGGCCGAGTCGAAGGTCCAGCCGTAGGTGAAGCCGTTGCGCTCGGCCCGCTTCATCAGGCTGATGACACGGGAGGCGGGCGGATCGGTCTGCAGGACGAGTCCGAAGTCCATGGGCGCGGCTCCTAGTTGAGGTACTGACAGGTGGAGCGCGGGGTGAAGACGCCGTGCCCGGCGCGGCCGGTGTACTCCCGCTCGGTGATGACGGGCTCGCCCCGCGACAGCACGGTCTCGACGCGGCCGGTGGTGCGCCGGCCCTCGTAGGCCGAGTAGTCGACGTTCATGTGGTGGGTCTCGGCGGAGATGATCTGCTCGGCGTGCGGGTCGTAGATGACGACGTCGGCGTCGGCACCGGGGGCGATGGTGCCCTTCTTCGGGTAGAGGCCGAACATCCGGGCCGGGGAGGCGCAGGCGATCTCGATCCAGCGGCGCCGGGAGATGTGCCCGTCGACGACGGCCTGGTGGAGCAGGTCCATGCGGTTCTCCACGCCCGGCAGCCCGTTGGGGATCTTGGAGAAGTCGCCGCGGCCCAGTTCCTTCTGGCCGGTGAAGCAGAAGGGGCAGTGGTCGGTGGAGACGACCTGGAGGTCGTTGGTGCGCAGGCCCCGCCACAGGGCGGCCTGGTGCTCCCTGGGCCGCAGCGGGGTGCTGCACACGTACTTGGCGCCCTCGAAGTCCGGCTCGGCCAGGTTGTCGGTGGACAGGAACAGGTACTGCGGGCAGGTCTCGCCGAAGACGGGCAGGCCCTCGTCGCGGGCCCGCGCCAGCTCGGCCACGGCCTCCTGGGCGGAGACGTGCACGACGTAGAGCGGGGCGCCGGCGACCTGGGCGAGCTTGATGGCGCGGTGGGTGGCCTCGGCCTCCAGCAGCGCCTTGCGGACCTCGCCGTGGAAGCGGGGGTCGGTCTCGCCGCGGGCGAGGGCCTGTTCGACGAGCACGTCGATGGCGATGCCGTTCTCGGCGTGCATCATGATCAGTCCGCCGTTCTCGGCGGAGCGCTGCATGGCGCGCAGGATCTGGCCGTCGTCGGAGTAGAAGACCCCCGGGTAGGCCATGAACTGCTTGAAGGAGGTGACCCCTTCCTCCACGAGCAGGTCCATCTCCTTGAGCGTCTCCTCGTTCACGTCGGAGACGATCATGTGGAAGCCGTAGTCGATCGCGCAGTTGCCGTCGGCCTTGGCGTGCCAGGTGTCCAGGCCCTCGCGCAGGGTGTGGCCGACGCTCTGGACGGCGAAGTCGATGATCGTGGTCGTACCGCCCCAGGCGGCCGCCCGGGTGCCGGTCTCGAAGGTGTCGGAGGCGAAGGTGCCGCCGAAGGGCAGCTCCATGTGGGTGTGGGCGTCGACGCCGCCCGGGATGACGTACTTCCCGGTGGCGTCGATGACCCGCTCGGCGGTGAACGCCTCGGCGGCGGGTGTGCCGGAGGCGGCGAGGGCGGCGATGCGGCCGTCCTCGATCAGGACGTCGGCGTGGATCTCGTCGGACGCGGTGATCACCAGTCCGCCGCGGATGACGGTACGGCTGCTCATGTGCCCTCTCCTGCCAGGGTGGACGGTACGGGTCAGGGTGCGGTCAGCGGCTCGTAGGTGCCCGGCTCGCGGTCGCGGTAGAACTGCCAGCGGTCGCGCACCTCGCGGAGCTTGGCCATGTCCAGGTCGCGGACGACGAGTTCGGTCTCCTTGTCGCTCGCCACCTCACCGACGAACTGGGCCTCGGGGTCCACGAAGTAGGTGGTGCCGTAGAAGTCGTTGTCGCCGAGGTCCTCCACGCCGACCCGGTTGATGGCGCCGACGAAGTACTCGTTGGCGACGGCCGCGGCGGGCTGCTCCAGCTGCCACAGGTAGCGGGACAGGCCGCGCGAGGTGGCCGAGGGGTTGAAGACGATCTCGGCGCCGGCCAGGCCCAGCGCCCGCCAGCCCTCGGGGAAGTGGCGGTCGTAGCAGATGTAGACGCCGATCTTCCCGACGGCCGTGTCGAAGACGGGCCAGCCGCTGTTGCCCGGGCGGAAGTAGAACTTCTCCCAGAAGCCCTGGACCTGGGGGATGTGGGTCTTGCGGTACTTGCCCAGGTAGGAGCCGTCCGCGTCGATGACGGCGGCGGTGTTGTAGAGGACGCCCGGCTGCTCCTCCTCGTACATGGGCAGCACGAGGACGATGCCCAGTTCCCGGGCGAGAGCCTGGAAGCGCTGGACGGTCGGGCCCTCCGGGATCTGCTCGGCGTACTCGTAGAAGGCCTTGTCCTGGACCTGGCAGAAGTAGGGGCCGTAGAACAGCTCCTGGAAGCACAGGACCTGGGCGCCCTGGGCGGCGGCGTCACGGACCGCCTGCTCATGGACCTGGATCATGGATTCCTTGTCGCCGGTCCAGGCTGTCTGGAACAGGGCGGCACGGATCACTCGGCTCATCGGATCCTCCGGCGGGTCGGTGTGCGGGGGCCGGCTCCGGAGGCCGTGAACGGCTCCTCCGGTGCCCTCTCCTGGAGCCTAGGAAGGCCGGAGGACCGCGCTGAGTGGCAGCGTGTCACGTCTGCGGGCGCCCGGCGTGCCACCGTGTCACGTGTCCGCGGAACCATGTTTCACCGCCGTTCTCCGGGGAGTTCCTGTGTGTCAGCGCTGTTGCGCGTCGTGCGCGAGCAGGGCGATGTGCACCGAGGCCGCCTGCTCGAAGTCGTCGAGGTCGATGCCGAGCCGGGTCTGTATCGCCTCCAGGCGGCGGTAGAGCGCCGGCCGGGAGACATGGTGGAGCTGGGCGGTACGGGACTTGTTGCGGCCGGTGGCGAGGTAGGTGCGCAGCACGTTCAGCAGCTCCGGGTCCCCCTCGCACAACAGGCCGTCCAGCTCCCGCTCGGCGAAGGACTGCACCTGCGGGTCGTCCCTGAGTAGCCGGATCAGGCCGCGCAGATGGACGTCCCGCAGCCGTACGACGGCGGGCAGGTCGACGGCGGCGGAGCCGGTCACGGCGTCGGCGACGTGCCGGGCCTCGCGCAGCCCCGCGGGCACCCCGTCCCAGTCGGTGCACGCGTCCGCGGCGGCCACCAGCGCCGAGGACCCGCCGGTCTCGGTGCGCAGGCGGGCCGCGAAGTGCGCGGTGAGCGCCTCGGCGTGCTGGTCCCGGGCGAGGCTGAGCAGGACCGCGGTGGCCCCGTCGGCCAGTTCGGCGACGAGTCCGGACATCCCCAGCACGCGCAGGACACGGTCCAGGCCTCCGGGGTCGCCGCCCGGCACGACGAGCGGCACGAACGTGCGCCGGTTGACCGGGAGTCCGGCCGCGCGGGCCCTCGGCAGCAGCTGCCGGGCGGGTACGACCCCGGAGACGAGGTCGGTCAGCAGGCTCTGCGCGGACTGTTCCTCCCAACTGCGCGCGTGGTCCCCGCCGAGCATGCGGTGCAGGACCAGGGCCTCGGCCGCGCGGTCGGCGAGCAGCCGTCCGGTGGCCGCGTCACCGCGGTATCCGCACAGCAGCAGGCGGCCCCAGAGCTCCCCGCGCCCGCCCAGTTCGGCACGGATCCAGCCGTCGCCCTCGCCGCCTCCCCCGGCGCCCGACAGGCCCGGGTGGTGCCCCCATGCCTGCCGGGCGATCCGCTCCCAGTCGCGCAGCACGTCGTCCACCGCGGACCGCTCCCCCGCCGTGGCGAGGACCCGGTGGGCGAGGTTGGTGACGACGACCGGACAGCCGCTGTGCTGGGCGATCCAGTCGAGCAGCGCCTGCAATGGCGCTCCGGCGGTGATCAGCCCGGTGAGGCCGGTGCGGACCGCCTCCGACAGACTCACGGCCGCGAACTTGCTCCGGACCAGGCGGGACTGGACCTCCTCGGTGAGCTCCGCGAAGGGGAACGGCCGGTGCAGGACGACCAGGGGCAGCCCGCACCGCTCGGCCGCCCGGCGCATCACCTCGGGCGGCGCGGGGAAGGCCCGCCCGAGTCCGAGGACGACGGCGGCGGCCTCCGCGTGGTGCAGGGACCGGATGTACTCGGCCTGCTTGGCCTCGTCGCCGGCGAGCAGCACACCGGTGGTGAGCACCATCTCGCCGCCGCTGAGCATCACCCCGACGTCGGCCGCCTCGGCGACGTGCACCCAGCGCACGGGCCGGTCGAGCTGCCCGGCCCCGGCCACCACCTCGGGCTCGCCGGCGAGCACCCGCTCCAGGGTCAGCACCTGCCGGACGGAGAGAGCGGCGTCCGGGGACCGCGGGCCCGGTTGCCGGGGGACGGAAGCGAAGACCATGGCCGTATCCCTTGCTCGGATGGTGCTGGGGCCCCGCGCCGCCGGTGCGGGGCGCGGGGCTGTTTCGCTGTACGGCTCACGGCCGCTGCCGCGTACGACTCGCTGCCGCGGTGCGACCGCTGCCGCCGTACGACCGGCTGCCGCCGTGCGACCCGCCGCGGCGGTACGACCGCTGCCGCCGTGCGACTCGCCGTGTCGTGAGTGCCGGCGGGTACGACGGTCTCGGGGGCGGGCGACGGCGGGACGCGGCCCGGCCCTCCCCGCGAGGCCTCGGAGCGTGCGCCGCAGGGTGCTCACACGTGCTCCGCGGGGTACGGGCGAAGCCTCGGCGGGGAGGGCGCGGCGCATGCTCCGCGGGGCGCTAGTACGCGCTCCTCAGCGCGCGTTCGAGGATCGCGGCGCCCTCCTCGGCCTCGGCGACGGTCAGGGACAGCGGCGGGGCGATACGCAGGGCGCTGCTGTCGTGGCCGCCGCCCTTGCCGATCAGCAGGCCGCCGTCGCGGGCCGCCTCCAGGACGGTGGCGGCCGCCCGCGGATCGGCCTCGTCGGTGCCGGGCCGTACCAGTTCGATCCCGATCATCAGGCCGCGGCCGCGGACCTCCCGCACCCCGGGGAGCCGGGCGGCCGCCGCGCGCAGCCGTTCGATGAGCAGGCCGCCGACGCGCCGGGCGTTGCCCTGGAGGTCGTGCTCCAGGAGATAGGTGAGGTTGGCGAGTCCGGCGGCCATGGTGATCTGGGTGCCGCCGAAGGTCGAGATGCTGTTGGCGTCCAGGCAGTTCATGATCTCGGAGCGGGCGATCACCCCGCCGATGGACATGCCGTTTCCGATGCCCTTGGCGAAGGTGACGATGTCCGGCGGCCCGTTGCGCCCGTGTGCCTGCCAGCCCCAGAAGTGGTCGCCGGTGCGCCCCCAGCCGGTCTGGACCTCGTCGGCGATCCACAGGATGCCCTGTTCGTCCAGCACTTCACGGAACGCCGCGTACAGCCCGTCGGGCGGCGAGGTGAAGCCGCCGACGCCCTGGACGGGTTCGGCGATCAACGCGGCGGGCGGGCGGGTCTGGCCGAGCAGGTCCCTGAGATCCGCGACGCAGGCGTCGGTGAAGGCGCGGTCGTCGAGTTCGGCGAACGGGCCCCGGTGGCGGACGCCGCCGTGGACGTAGAGGGTCTGGAGCGGGGACAGCGAGGTCGGGGACCAGCTGCGGTTCCCGGTGATGCCGACCGCGCTGAAGGACCGGCCGTGATAGCTGTTGCGCATGGCCAGGAGGGTGTTGCTGCGCCGGTGGGTGGTGGCGAGCAGCAGGGCGGTGTCGTTGGCCTCGGTGCCGGAGGTGGTGAAGAAGACCCTGGCGTCCGGGATGCCGCTCAACTGGGCGATCCGCTCGGCGAGATCGACCATGGGGCGGTTGAGGTAGAGGGTCGAGGAGTGGATGATCCGGGCGGCCTGCTCGCTGACCGCCTTGGTCACCTCGGGCAGGGCGTGCGCGGTCATGGTGGTGAGGATGCCGCCGAAGAAGTCCAGGTAGCGGTTGCCCTCGGAGTCCCAGACGTGGCGGCCCTCGCCGTGGGCGATCTCCATCGGCCGGTCGTAGTAGAGGGCGAGCCAGTCGGGCATGACCTTGCGGTGGCGGTCGTAGAGGTCGTTCACGGCTGCACCAGCCCTTCGTAGGCGTCGGGGCGGCGGTCGCGGTAGAACGCCCACTGCTGCCGCACTTCCTCGATGAGGTCGAAGTCCAGGTCGCGGACGAGGAGTTCCTCGGCCTTGTCGTCGGCGACGTCACCGACGAACCGGCCGCGGGGGTCCACGAAGTACGAGGTGCCGTAGAAGTCGTTGTCGCCGTACTCCTCCTGGCCCACCCGGTTGATGGCGGCGACGAAGTACTCGTTGGCGACGGCCGCGGCGGGCTGTTCCAGCTGCCAGAGGTGGGCGGACAGGCCGCGGTGGGTGGCGGACGGGTTGTACACCAACTGGGCTCCGTTGAGTCCCAGTTGCCGCCAGCCTTCCGGGAAGTGCCGGTCGTAGCAGATGTAGACGCCTACCTTGCCGACGGCCGTGTCGAAGACGGGCCAGCCGAGGTTGCCGGGTTTGAAGTAGTACTTCTCCCAGAAGCCCTTGACCTGCGGGATGTGATGCTTGCGGTACTTGCCGAGGTAGGTGCCGTCGGCGTCGATGACGGCCGCGGTGTTGTAGTAGAAGCCGGACCCCTCGATCTCGAAGACCGGGGCGACGATCACCATGCCGGTCTCCCGCGCCAGCTCCCGCATGCGCCGCACGGTCGGCCCGTCGGGCACCGGCTCGGCCCAGCGGTAGTGCTCCGGTTCCTGGACCTGGCAGAAATAGGGAGCGTTGAAGACTTCCTGGAATCCGATGATCCTCGCGCCCCGGCGTGCGGCCTCGCGGGCGTGCTCCTCGTGTTTCGCGATCATGGACTCGGTGTCGCCGGTCCAGGTGGCCTGAACCAGTGCGGCACGTACGACGTTGGCCATGAGCTGCTCCTTCGACGCGACGTCCGAGCCTCCACGGCCATGGAAACGGGCCCGTAGAGGGACGAAATTAAGCCTCTCGGGAGCCCTTGCCAAGACCATCGTCGTGAACCCGCTGAGTCGATCGCGTTTCGCACCCCAGTGGGTGAGTGGGCACGGGAGCCGGCCGGGGCGGCGGACGCGGCGGAACGGCGGCGGGCGCGGGGAACGACGGCGGACTCGTCGGAACGGCAGCGAACGCGCGGCTCAGACCGGCACGAGCGCGCAGCGGGCGACCAGCTCGTCCAGGGACAGCCCCAGCACGCCCGCGAGGGCGGCGACGGTGAAGAGGGCCGGAGTCGGCGCCCGGCCCGTCTCGATCTTGCGGAGGGTCTCGGCCGAGACGCCCGCCTCGGCGGCGACCTCGGCCATGCTCCGGCCGCCGCGCGCCTCGCGCAGCAGCAGCCCGAGCCGCTCGCCGCGTTCGCGCTCTTCGGGGGTGAGGGGGGTGCGCACCATGGCGCCCATTCTAATACCGCCTCCCCGTCTCGACCCCATTATTATACCGGTATAGTAATTGGCATGGTGGAACTGAAGACGGATCTCTCGATCGACGCGATGCATGCGGCCGGCCAGGTCGTCGGGCGGGCCCTGGCGGCCGTACGGGAGGCCGCGCACGTCGGCGTCTCCCTGCTGGAGCTGGACGAGGTGGCACGGGAGGTGCTGCGCGAGGCCGGGGCGACCTCACCCTTCCTCGGCTACCGGCCCTCCTTCGCGCCGACCCCGTTCCCGGCCGTCATCTGCGCCTCGGTCAACGACGCGATCGTGCACGGCATCCCGGACGGCTACCGGCTGCGCGACGGCGACCTGCTCTCCGTCGACTGCGGGGCCGTGCTGGACGGCTGGGCCGGCGACTCGGCGGTCAGCTTCACGGTCGGCCGCCCGCGCCCGGAGGACCTGCGCCTGATCGACACGGCCGAGCGGGCGCTGGCGGCGGGCATCGCGGCGGCGGTCGTCGGCAACCGGATCGGGGACATCGCGCACGCCGTCGGCCGGGTCTGCCGCACGGCCGGTTACGGCATCCCGTCGGGATTCGGCGGGCACGGCGTGGGGCGCCGCATGCACGAGGACCCCGAGGTGCCCAACGAGGGCCGGCCGGGGCGGGGCCTGCCGCTGCGCCACGGCATGGTGCTGGCGATCGAGCCGATGCTGATCGGGAGCGGGGCGGACGGGTACTACGAGGCGCCGGACGGCTGGACGCTGCGTACCGGTGACGGGTCCAGGGCGGCGCACGTGGAGCACACGGTGGCGATCACGGAGGCCGGGCCGAGAATCCTGACGGGCTGATCGACGCCCTCGTCTCCCACCCACCCGCCCGTCTCGGCCCGCCGAGGAGTTCCCGCCACGGGGCTCCGCCCCGGCCCCCGGCCTCCTGCCAGCGCTGCGGCCCGACGCGGTGAGCGCGCTGAGCAGTGAGCACGCCTCGGCGAGAGGCCCGATGCGGCAAAGAGACGCGGCGCTTCGGCGGAAAGCCCGCACGGGGGTGCGGAGACTGGGCGAGCGGCCGGACTCGGGGAGGGGCGGGACTGCCCGATGCGAGGGGCGACGGGGGCGCGCCGCCCCAGGCGGGAGGCCGGACTCGGGGAAGCACGGGACCGCCCCACGCGAAGGGCGACAGGGACGCGGCGCCCAGGCGGAAGACCGGGCGCGGAGAGCCGCGGGACCGCCCCACGCGAGGGGCGACGGGGCGCGGGGCGACGCAGGGTTCCGGTGGAGGCCCGACCCGGGGAGGCGCGGGGCGACGCAGGGTTCCGGTGGAGCCCTGACCCGGGGAGAAGCGGGGACACCCCGCCACGAGGAGGCCGACGCGCGGCCCCGAGCGGCATCGGCGCTCCAGCGCCCGCCCCGCGCCTCGCCCCGCGCGCCTCCACGCGCCTCCACGCGCCCCGCCGGGCAGCCGCCGGGCGTCCTGCCGGCCGCCCCGCCGGCCGCCACGGCGGCCGGACCCGGTGGCGGGAGCGCCCCGCGTTCGGCCCGGGCCGGGGGCCCGGTGGGCGGACATGCCTCCGTCCGTAGTTCATGCCATCGTGGCAAGTGCAGCCAAACCCCCGCGAAACCGGCGGGGCCGCCTCTCGCCTGCGAAGGACGGAACCGATGACCAGCGGCTACCTCGGCCCGGAGGGCGGCGACCCCTTCGGAGAGTTCTTCTCACGCTCCTTCGGCGGCGCCGGCGGCCCGGGCGGGCAGCCCGGCGGCGGGCCCCGGCACATCGACATAGGCAGGCTTCTCAGCCAGCCCGCCCGCGAGCTGGTCAGAGGGGCCGCGCAGTACGCCGCCGAGCACGGCAGCCGCGACCTGGACACCCAGCACCTGCTGCGCGCCGCCCTGTCCGCCGAGCCCACCAGAAGCCTGCTGAGCCGGTCCGGCGCGGACCCCGACTCGCTCGCCACGGAGATCGACCACCGTGCGGGCCCCGTCCAGCACCCGCCGGGCGAGACGCCGCCGCCGACCTCGCTGTCGCTCACCCCCGCGGTCAAGCGGGCCCTGCTGGACGCGCACGACATGGCACGGTCCAGCGGCGCGGGATACATCGGCCCCGAGCACGTGCTGAGCGCGCTGGCGATGAACCCGGACTCCGCGGCGGGCCACATCCTGCACGCCGCCCGCTTCTCCGGGCGCCCCGCGCAGCCCGAGACCCCGGAGGCCACCGGGACCCAGGCGCGCCAGGACCGGCCGCGCCCCACCACCACACCGACGCTCGACAAGTACAGCCGTGACCTGACCGAGCTGGCCCGGCAGGGCCGCATCGACCCCGTCATCGGCCGGGACACCGAGATCGAGCAGACCATCGAGGTGCTGTCCCGGCGCGGCAAGAACAACCCCGTGCTGATCGGTGAGGCGGGCGTCGGCAAGACGGCCGTCGTGGAGGGCCTCGCGCAGCGCATCGCGGACGGCGACGTGCCGGACGGGCTGGCCGGGCGCAGGGTCGTGGCCCTGGACCTGACGGCGGTCGTCGCGGGCACCCGCTACCGGGGCGACTTCGAGGAGCGGCTGAACAACATCGTGGAGGAGATCCGCGCGCACTCCGACCGGCTGGTCGTCTTCATCGACGAACTGCACACCGTCGTCGGAGCCGGGCAGGGCGGAGAGGGCGGCACCCTGGACGCCGGCAACATCCTCAAGCCGGCCCTCGCGCGCGGCGAGCTGCACATCGTGGGCGCGACGACGCTGGGCGAGTTCCGGCGGATCGAGAAGGACGCGGCGCTGGCCCGCCGCTTCCAGCCGGTCATGGTGCCGGAGCCGACCCCCGAGGACGCGATCGAGATCCTGCGCGGCCTGCGCGACCGCTACGAGGCCCACCACCAGGTGCGCTACACGGACGCGGCGCTGGTCGCCGCCGTGGAGCTGTCCGACCGCTATCTCACCGACCGCCGGCTGCCGGACAAGGCGATCGACCTGATCGACCAGGCCGGCGCGCGGGTGCGGCTGGGCGCGCGGACGAAGGGCACGGACGTGCGCACGATGGAGCGCGACATGGAGGCGCTCGTCCGGGACAAGGACCAGGCGGTCGCGGACGAGCAGTACGAGCAGGCGACCCAGCTGCGGGACCGGATCGTCGAGCTGAAGCAGCGGATCACCGACGCGACCGACGACGGTCAGGCCGACGAGGGACAGAACCTGGAGGTCACGGCGGAGGCCATCGCCGAGGTGGTGTCGCGTCAGACCGGTGTGCCGGTCAGCCGGCTGACCCAGGAGGAGAAGGAGCGGCTGCTGGGTCTGGAGGAGCATCTGCGGCAGCGGGTGGTCGGCCAGGACGAGGCGGTGAACGTGGTGGCGGACGCCGTACTGCGCTCCCGTGCCGGTCTCGCGAGCCCGTCGCGGCCGATCGGCAGCTTCCTCTTCCTCGGCCCCACCGGCGTCGGCAAGACCGAGCTGGCCCGCGCGCTCGCGGAGGACCTGTTCGGCAGCGAGGACCGCATGGTGCGCCTGGACATGAGCGAGTACCAGGAGCGGCACACCGTCTCCCGGCTGGTCGGGGCCCCGCCCGGGTACGTCGGGCACGAGGAGGCGGGGCAGCTCACCGAGGTGGTGCGCAGGAACCCGTACTCGCTGCTGCTGCTCGACGAGGTGGAGAAGGCGCACCCGGACGTCTTCAACATCCTGCTCCAGGTGCTGGACGACGGCCGCCTCACCGACTCCCAGGGGCGCACGGTGGACTTCACCAACACGGTCATCGTGATGACCAGCAACCTGGGTTCCGAGGTGATCACCCGGCGCGGTGCCGGGATCGGCTTCGGGCCGGGCGGCGCGGAGGCGGACGAGGAGGCGCGGCGGGAGCGGATCCTGCGGCCGCTGCGGGAGCACTTCCGGCCGGAGTTCCTCAACCGGATCGACGAGATCGTGGTCTTCCGGCAGCTCACCGGTGAGCAACTGCGCCGCATCACCGACCTGTTGCTGGAGGACACCCGTCGGCTGACGGCCGGCCAGGGCATCACGGTCGACTTCACCGACGCGGCCGTGGACTGGATCGCCGAGCGCGGCTACCAGCCCGAGTACGGCGCCCGGCCGCTGCGCCGCACCATCCAGCGCGAGGTCGACAAGCAGCTGTCCCGGCTGCTGCTGGACGGCACGATCGCCGAGGGCTCCCGGGTCACCGTGGACGTGGCGGACGGCACGCTGGACTTCCGCACCCCGGACCAGGCCCCGCCCGCCGCCGCCCGCTCCCAGGCCGACGCGGGCTGACACCGCCCGGCCCCGGCGGACCGGTCACGGCGACAGTGACGTGAGGACACCACGCCGGTCGCGCGGCCACGCCCTCGGGCGCCACCGCGCGACCGGCGTGCGCGTGTCACGGCCGGCTGTCACCGCCGGCGTGCGCGCGTCACGACGCCGGACGCACCACCATCGCCGCCCCGCCGCCGCGCCGCGTCTTCTCCGCGGCGGCCAGCCATCTGCCGTCGGGAAGCCGCTGGACGCCGGTCGCGGCGCCGATCTCGGGGTTGAGGGTGAAGCTGTGCCCGAGGGCCTCCAGCCGGGCCCGCGTGGCGCTGTCGTACAGGCCGGGTTCGAGTTCGGTGCGGGCCGCGTTGCGCTGGCTGGCGCGCGGGGCGGCGATGGCGTCGACCAGCGGCAGGTGCCGGTCGAGGAAGCCGGTCAGGGTCTGCAGCACGGTGGTGATGATGGTGGCGCCGCCGGGCGAGCCGACCGCCACGACCGGCCTGTCGTGCCGGTCGAGGACGATGGTCGGGGAGATGGACGAGCGCGGCCGCTTGCCCGGTCCCGGCAGGTTCGGGTCGTGCACGGCCGGGTTGGCGGGGGCGAAGGAGAAGTCGGTCAGCTCGTTGTTGAGCAGGAAGCCCCGGCCCGGCACGGTGATGCCGCTGCCGCCGGTCTGCTCGATGGTGAGCGTGTACGAGACGACGTTGCCCCACTTGTCGGCGACGGTGAGGTGGGTGGTGTTCTCGCCCTCGTACGTCGTCGGGGCCGCCGTGCCGCCCGCGCCGCAGGCGGCGGGGTGGCGCGGGTCGCCGGGGGCGAGCGGGCTGGTGAGGACCGCGTCGTCCTTGATCAGGCAGGCGCGCGAGTCGGCGTACTTCTGCGAGAGGAGCTGCGCGGTCGGCACGTCCTCGAAGGAGGGGTCGCCGACCCAGCGTCCGCGGTCCGCGAAGGCGATGCGGCTCGCCTCGATGAAGTGGTGCAGGTACTGCGTCTCGCTCGCCTTCGCGAGGTCGGTCCGCTCCAGGATGTTGAGGGCCTCGCCGACGGTGGTGCCGCCCGAGGAGGAGGGCGCGATCGAGTACACGCCCAGACCGCGGTACGACGTCTTCGTGGGCCGCTGGAGCTTGGCCCGGTAGGCGGCGAGATCGTGCTCGGACAGCTTGCCGGGGCGGGCGTTCCAGCCGGAGGCGGGGTCCACCGGGGGCTTGTTCACGGTGGCGACGATGTCCCGGCCGAGGTCGCCGTGGTAGATCGCGCCGACCCCTTCGCGCCCGAGCCGCTCGTAGGTGCGGGCGAGGTCGGGGTTCCTGAACCGGGAGCCCGTGACGGGCAGTTGACCGCCCGGGAGGAAGAGGCGCGCGGTGTCGGGGAAGGCCCGGAACCGGGTCTCGTTGGCCCCGGTCTGCGAGCGGAAGGTCTCGTCCACGGTGAAGCCGTCGCGGGCGATCCGCTCCGCGGGCTTCAGGACCGTGCCGAGCCGCTCGCTGCCCCATCGGTTCAGCGCCGTCTGCCAGGTGGCGGGCGTGCCCGGGGTGCCGACGCTCAGGCCGCTGCTGACGGCGTCCGCGAAGGCGAGCGGTTTGCCGTTCTCCAGGAAGAGACCCGCATTCGCGGTGAGCGGCGCCGTCTCGCGTCCGTCGATGGTGTGCACCGTGCGGGACTTGGCGTCGTAGTAGACGAAGTAGCCGCCTCCGCCGATACCGGAGGAGTACGGCTCGGTGACGCCGAGGGCCGCGGCGGTGGCCACGGCCGCATCGACCGCGTTGCCGCCCTTCCTGAGCACCTCGATGCCGGCCGCCGAGGCGTCCGCGTCGACGCTGGCGACCGCGCCGCCGTAGCCGACCGCCACCGGGACCTTCTTGATCGCGCTGTCCGTCGCGGCGGGCGGTGCCGCCGCTCCCACGGACACCAGGGCGGCCGAGACCGCGAGAACCGCCAGTTTCCGCCTGCCAGGACGACCCATGCGAACCTCCCGTCGGAACCGTCCGCGCAGACTATCCAGATTACCGGGGCCCCCGACAGTACGTCTCCGCCGCCCGCCGCACGACCGTCACAGTTCGAACACCGGTGCGTACCCGCGGCCGGGGACCGCTAGCATGCGCGCCCATGAACGACGACGTGCGGAACATCGTCCTGGGGCTCATAGCGGCGGCCATCAGCGCCTCGTGCGGCTGGCTGGCCCGTACCTACCTGTGGCGGCGCAAGCTGCGCCGCAAGCAGGCCTTCTTCGGGCTGCCGGCCAACTCGGAGTCCCTGTTCGTCGTCAACCGCGACTCGGCCACCGCGGACGTGGCCGTGCACCGCTTCGACGTCTTCGCGCTGCTGGAACTGTCCGCGCTCATCAAGGACTGCGGCGCGCACCTGCGGATGGTCACGCAGGACACCGCCCAGCAGGGCTTCGGGGAGCGCACCGAGTTCTGCGTGGGCGGGCCCGCGTCGAACCGGCGGATGCTGGCGCACATGGCGACGATGCTGCCGGGCGTGCGGGTGAACACCGACGCCGAACCCGGTCCGGACCGGGCCGCCTTCCAGGTCGGCGGCGAGCACTACCGGATGGAACCGGGCGTCACGGAGTACGTCCTGCTGGCCCGGCTCTCGGCGGGCCGCCAGACCCGGCCGGTGTTCCTGTTCTGCGGCCAGCGGGCCATCACCAACCAGGCGGCCACCCGGTATCTGGCCCGCAATCACGAACGGCTCGGCCGCAAGCACGGCGCGGGCTCCTTCGTCCTGCTGCTCAAGGTGGTCAACTCCCAGGCGTACGGCCCCGACCTCGTCGAGGTGGTCGCCGACGTGACCCGGGCGGCCCAGACCCCGCTCCCGGCGGAGCCGACGCCGCCCGCGGCAGCTGCGGCACCGGCAGCACCCGCGGCCGCTCCGGAAGCGACGGAGACGCCCGCGGAACAGGGCCGTCGCCCGGCCCCCCGATCCCGCCGGGGCTCGAACACCGGATCCTGACACTCGAACATCAACAGGGCACTTCGAACAGATCCGGAAAACGTGGGAATGGGCCGCGCCAGAGGGAGAAGACGAACATACTGAGACGGAACGAGCGCATGGTTTGAGGGGGAAGTCCACATGCCCTTGTCCGGAACCCAGAAGACACGGCTGTGGCTTGCAGGGGCCAGTTCCCTCGTGGCCGTCGTGGGGCTGCTGTTCGCCACCGACACCATCGGCGGAGACCGCAACGAGTGCAGCAATCACGCCGTCTGCGGGCACGACAACAACACCACCATCGGCGACCGGCAGCCCGGCTCAGGGGACGGCCGGAACGCGGCACAGGAGCGGAAGAAGTGAGAATGCGCGCCGCTCTGGGTGTCGCGACGGCCCTGTGCGCCGGCGTGCTGCTCCAAGGATGCTCCAGCAACGACTGCACGGGTGGCTCGGTGTGCGGCGCGCACAACGCCGTCGACCGGCCCGCCTCTTCCGGCGCGGCCCGGGAACCCGCGGCGGGGGCGGCGGACGGCACGCTGCTGCTCACCACCAAGTGGCCGACCATCAAGTCGTGCGACGGCGCCACGTCCGTGGCGATGTCCTCGGGCGGCAGACCGCTCACGTCCTTCCTCCCCGACCAGCAGGACTTCCGCTCGCGGGTGGCGGCGCCGGACACCAAGGGCGGGGTCTGGGGCAGCGGGCACCTGTACCTGGACCTGAGCACCGGCAGCACGGACACCGTGGTCACCGTCGACGAGGTGCACCTCACCACCCGCGTACCGAAGAAGATCGCCCCACCGTCCTGGGTGGCCATGACCCAGGGCGGCTGCGGCGACGTGAAGGAGCGCGTGTTCGAACTCGACCTGGACAAGCCGCGACTCCTCGACAAGGGAGTCGAGGGCGGGGGGTACACCGACCCCACGGACCCCCCTGTGCGCACGAATCCGCTCGGGTCGGGTTTCACGGTCAGCGCCTCCGACCCCGCGATCATCCGGGTCGACGCACAGGCCTGCCGGGGCAACTACGAGTGGTCCCTGCAGATCGACTACAGCTACCGCGGGAAGAGCCTCCACAAAGTGGCCGGCCCGTTCAGGTCGTTCGGGGCGGGCGGTCCGCACACGGACGTCTACACTCCGAACCCCTCGACGGGAAAGATCGGGGCCCGTGCCACCACCGCGGACAACAGGCCGATCGGCTGCCCCGCGGCCTCGTAGAAGATTGTTACCCGTACGTAACTTACCGACGGGTTACCTGCGGTAAACGTCCCCCACTACCCTCGGCTCACTTTGCACGGGCACAAGCCGAGGAGTGGCTCATGGGACACGCCCGCATCACTTTGCGCACCGCCGCCGTCGGTGTCGTGTCGGCGGCGCTGATCGCCGGCGTGGCGGGCCTCGCTCCCGCCGCCCAGGCCGCCCCTTCCGTCCGCTTCGTGGACATCCCGGGTGACGGCGGCACCGTGCTGAAGGCGAACGTCGTCACACCCGCGGGCGACGACGGCTCACGGAGCTACCCGCTCGTCGTGCTGCCCACGAGCTGGGGCCTGCCGCAGGTGGAGTACCTCGCCCAGGCGCAGAAGCTCGCCGACTCCGGATACGTCGTGCTCACGTACAACGTGCGCGGTTTCTGGCAGTCCGGCGGCCAGATCGAGGTGGCCGGGCCGCCCGACGTGGCGGACGCCTCCAGGGTGATCGACTGGGCCCTCGCGCACACCCCGGCCGACCCCGCCCGGATCGGCATGGCGGGCGTCTCCTACGGGGCGGGCATCTCCCTGCTGGCCGCCGCGCACGACAAGCGGGTCAGGGCCGTGGCCGCGCTGAGCGGCTGGGCGGACCTCATCGGCTCGATCTACTCGGGGCGTACCCAGCACGTCCAGGCGGGCGCCCTGCTGGACGGCGTGGGCACCGTCACCGGCCGGGAGAGCCCCGAAGTCCGCCGTATCTTCGACCGCTTCTACGCCTCCGACCTCGCCGCCGAGCAGGAGATGACGGACTGGGGCCGCGAGCGCTCCGCCGCGACCTATGTCGACCGGCTGAACCGCAACGGCGCCGCCGTCATGCTCGCCGGAGCCTGGGGCGACTCCATCTTCCCGGTGAACCAGGACGCCGACTTCTACGGGAGACTGACGGTCCCCAAGCGGCTGGAACTGCGCCCCGGCGACCACGCGACACCCGAGATCACCGGTCTGTTCGGGCTGCCCAACGACGTGTGGACGGACACCGGACGCTGGTTCGACCACTATCTCAGGGGCGTCGACAACGGCATCGACCGGGAGCAGCCGGTCCAGCTGAAGCCGCGCACCGGGGGCGGCTACGAGACCTACCCGGACTGGAAGTCCCTGGCTTCGGACGACCGGAAGTTCGCGCTCGCCGGCTCCACCACCATCCACGCGAACGTCGACTCGGGCGCCGACGGCGGGACCGTCTTCCTGTCCAGCATCCTGGACCAGGTGGCCCAGCTGCCGCCGATGGCCCTGATACCGCTGCTGCCGCGCCGCTGGGCGGCCGTATGGCAGTCGGAGCGGTACACCACCCCCCAGCGGGTGCGCGGGACCGTCACGCTCCACACCACGCTCACGCCGACCGCGGAGAGCGGCACGTTCATCGCCTATGTGTACGACGTGGGCCCGCTCGGCGTCGGAAAGCTCGTCACGCACGCGCCGTACACCTGGCACGGGCGGGCGCCCGGCGAGCCGTTCGGCGTGGACCTGGACCTGTTCTCCACAGCCTACGACGTCCCCGCCGGGCACCGCCTCGCGGTCGTGGCCGACACAGTCGACCCGCTCTACACCGAGCACAACCCGTCCGGCGCGCAGCTGACCTTCTCCTCGCCGCAGGACGACCCGTCGTACGTGTCGGTCCCCGTGCGCGAGCAGTGATCCCCGGCTGCCGCCGGACGAGCATGGCCCGTGTGAACTGCCGCCCCCTTACGGTCTCGGGGCCGTGGGGGGCTCCCCACCCGGCAGCAGCGCCCCAGGTCCGGCCGTGGCGACCGCCACGGCTTCGGTCTTGGGACTGCGCTGCTCACGGCGGGACACCCAGCCGGCGAACCACGAGAGCAGCATGCACATCCCGATGTAGATCGGCGAGATCACCATCACCACAGGGATGAACGGCAAATCGTAGTCGAGGTTCGAGGCGATGAGTTTCCCGGCATGGAGGAACTCCTCGTAGGTGATGAGATAACCGAGCGAGGTATCCTTCAAGGCCACCACCAGCTGGCTGATGATGGCGGGCAGCATCGCCCGTACCGCCTGCGGAACGAGGACGTACGTCATGACCTGGGTCTTGCGCATGCCGAGCGCGAACGCGGCCTCCCGCTGCCCCCGGTCGACGGAGTTCACGCCGGAGCGGAAGACCTCGGCGAGCACCGAGCCGTTGTAGAGGGCGAGTCCGGCGACGAGCGCGGGCAGCGGCTGCACCTTCAGCGCCACGAAAATGAAGAAGATCATCACCAGGACGGGCATCGCGCGGAAGAACTCCACGAGCAGCGTGGCCAGCCAGCGCACCGGACGGTGGTCCGAGAGCCGTCCGACGGCGAGGACGCAGCCGAGGGCGAGCGAGAGCACGGCCGCCATGGCGAAGGCCTTGAGGGTGTTGCCGAGGCCGCGCAGAAGCAGCTCCTGGACGCCCTTGTACTCGAACGGGCTCCACTTGACCGCGGTGAACTGGTCCGTGGCGAAGAGGAGATACAGGATCCACGCGACGAGGCCGAGCAGGGCGGCCGTGGAGAGCGCCGCGTACAGACGGTGGCGCCTTCTGGTGCCGGGCCCCGGGACGTCGTAGAGCGCGGTCGCTCCGGTCATCGGGTGACTCCCCACTTCCGCTCCAGCAGGTTGAACAGGGCGCTGATGGCGAGCGTGATGATCAGATAGCCGAGGGCGATCCAGACGAACGTCCAGACGATGTTGTAGCCCAGCTCGCTGAGGGTCTTGTAGGTGCCGAGCAGTTCGGTGACGCTGAACGCGCCCGCGATGGCGGAGTTCTTGGCGAGCGCGATGAGTGTGGAGCCGACGGGCGGGATCACCGACCGGAACGCCTGCGGCAGGACGACCACGCCGAGCGTCTGGCGGAAGGTCAGGCCGAGGCTGCGGGCGGCCTCTCCCTGCCCCGTGGGCACGGTGTTGATGCCGGCGCGCAGTGCCTCGCAGATGAACGCCGAGGTGTAGCAGCCGAGGGCGAGCACGGCGAACAGCTCGAAGGGCAGCACGAGTCCGAACCGGGGCAGCCCCAGCACCACCGCGAAGAACAGCAGCGTGAGCGGGGTGTTGCGCAGCACGGTGACCCACACGGTGCCGAAGACGCGCAGCGAGCCGACGGGCGCGACCCGGAAGGACGCCATCACGAAGCCCAGCGCGAGGGCCAGCAGGGAGGCGTAGACGGTCAGTTCGACCGTGCCGAGGAAACCCTGGAGGTAGAGCGGGAAGTTGTCCGTCAGTACGTTCATGCCGTCCTAGCTCAGCTCGCCGGGTAGCGGTCGATCGCGGGCGGCCGGGGGGCCGGGACGCCCGACAGACCGAGCGTCGCGTCGTACGCCTTCTTCCAGTCGCCGTCCTTCTCGCGTGCCGCGAGCGCGTCGTCGAGGGCGAAGCGCAGCGCGTTGTCACCGCGCGGGACACCGATGCCGTACGGCTCCTCGGAGAACGGCCTGCCGACGACCTTCAGCTCGTCCGGGACCTTGGCCGCGTAGCCGATGAGGATGGCGTCGTCGGTGGTGACCGCGTCGACCTGATAGGTCAGCAGGTTGTCGACACAGGCCGAGTAGGTGTCGTAGGAGACGAGGACCGCCTTCGGGTAGTCGGCCTTGATGCGCTGGTACGGCGTGGAGCCGGTGGCCGAGCAGACGCGCTTGCCTGCGAGGTCCTCGGGGCCGTGGATGTCGTTCTCGTCCTTGCGGACCAGCAGGGACTGGCCGGCCATGTAGTAGGGGCCGGCGAAGCCGACGAGCTTCTTGCGGTTGTCGTTGATGGTGTAGGTGCCGACGTAGTAGTCGATCTGGCCGTTCTGCAGGGCGGTCTCGCGGTTGGCGGAGGCGATGGTGCGGAAGCGGATGCGGTCGGGCGGCAGGCCGAGGGAGGCCGACATCATCTTGGCGATCTCGATGTCGAAGCCCGCGTAGGTGCCCCTCGCCGGGTCCTTCTCGCCCAGGTAGGGCTGGTCCTCCTTGACGCCGACCACGAAGTAGCCGCGTTTCGCGGCCCGTCGCCAGGTCGGGGAGTCCGGCAGGCTGAAGCCGCGGTCGACCTGGTAGTGGGGCAGCTTGTCGACGGCCGGGCCCTTGGTCGGCGGGCTGCCCTCCTTGCCGCAGGCCGCGGCGGACAGCAGCGCGAGCAGGGCGAGAAGGGCCCGCAGAACGCGCCGGGCGCACAGGGCATGTGAGGCGCGCGGGACCGGGCGCGGAGCACTCGGAGCGGCGCGCCGGGCGCGCGGGGCGGGGCGCGGGGCGCCGGACGCACGGGTGGTACGGAACACGGGTCGGACTCCCCCGGTCAGTGCTTGAGGATCTTGGAGAGGAAGTCCTTGGCGCGTTCGCTGCGCGGGTTCGTGAAGAACTCCTCGGGGCTGCGGTCCTCGACGATCCGGCCGTCGGCCATGAAGACGACGCGGTTGGCGGCGGAGCGGGCGAATCCCATCTCGTGGGTGACGACGACCATCGTCATGCCCTCCTGGGCGAGCTGCCGCATGACCTCCAGCACCTCGTTGATCATCTCGGGGTCGAGGGCGGAGGTGGGCTCGTCGAAGAGCAGGGCCTTGGGGTCCATGGCGAGGGCGCGCGCGATGGCCACGCGCTGCTGCTGCCCGCCGGAGAGCTGTGCGGGGTACTTGCCTGCGTGGGCCAGCAGGCCGACGCGGTCGAGGAGTTCACGGGAGCGCCGGTCGGCCTCCGCGCGCTTGCGGCCGCGGACCTTGACCTGCGCGAGGGAGACGTTCTCCAGGACCGTCTTGTGGGCGAAGAGGTTGAAGGACTGGAAGACCATGCCGACCTCGGCACGGAGCCGGGCGAGGGCCTTGCCCTCCTCGGGCAGCGGCTGCCCGTCGAGCGTGATCGTCCCGGACTCGATGGTCTCCAGGCGGTTGATCGTCCGGCACAGCGTCGACTTCCCCGACCCGGAGGGGCCGACGACCACGACCACCTCCCCCTTGCCGACGGTCAGATCGATGTCCTGCAGCACATGCAGATCCCCGAAGTGCTTGTTGACGTCCCGCAGCTCGATCAAGGGATCGACGGCCATCCGCAGCCCTACTCACATTCCGCCGTGTCGTGGTCGCCGCAAACTATCCAGACACCGGCGGGGCGGGGGGACGACACGCACCTTCCGGGCATTAACCGTATTTACGCCGCCCGTTGTACGTGGGTGCCCGCCGCGTGTGCCGCCGGGCTCAGGTCTCGGCGACCTCCGCGTACAGCTGCGACAGTTCGGGGACGCCGCTCACGGCCCACTCCCGCCCGTACTCCCCCACTTCGATCTCACGGCCGGAGGAGAGCCGTACGACGGGCTCGCCGTCGCGCCGGATCCGCCAGACGGCGCCGGGCACGGTGCGGACGACGACCGTGCCCAGGTACAGCCCGGCGTCATGGCCCAGCCAGGGCAGCGTCTCCGCGTCGTCGCGCCAGCGCGGGACGAGCTGGTCCAGGGCCTCCAGGGAGGCCGGTGTGTCGTCCAGGCGGACGCCGGCCTGGGCCGCCTGGGCACGGAGGAGTTCGCACTCGGACATCAGAGCGGCGATCGCCCCGGGGTCGGCGGGGAGCTCCCCCGCGCCCGGACGCGCGGACGGACCCCCTCCGTCGCCGTTCTTCTCGTGCCTCGGGCCCAGGAACGGAATGCGCATGGGCCCAGCGTGGCATCAGACGTCGAGGTCGACCACCACCGGCGCGTGGTCGGACGCGCCCTTGCCCTTGCGCTCCTCACGGTCGACGTAGGCGTCCTCGACGGCCTTCGTGAACGGCTCGTTGCCGTACACGAGGTCGATGCGCATGCCGCGGTTCTTGGGGAAGCAGAGCTGACGGTAGTCCCAGTAGGTGTACGGGCGGTCGTACTTCAGCGGGCGCGGGACGACATCGGTGAGGCCCGTGCCGCGCAGGGAGGCGAGGGCGGCGCGCTCGGCGGGCGTGACGTGCGTGGCGCCCTCGAAGGCGGCCACGTCGTAGACGTCGTCGTCCGTCGGCGCCACGTTGTAGTCGCCGAGGACCGCGAACGGGCGGCCGCCCGCCGCGTCGGAGGCGACGGCGGCCTTCAGCGCCTCGAACCACTGCATCTTGTACACGTAGTGCGGGTGCTCCACCTCGCGGCCGTTGGGCACGTACACCGACCAGACGCGGACCGGTCCGCAGGTCGCCGAGACGGCACGCGGCTCGGTCACGCCGTCGTACCCCGGGTCGCCGGGCAGGCCCTTGACGACGTCCTCCAGACCGACGCGGGAGAGCACCGCCACGCCGTTCCACCGGCCGGTGGCGTGGACCGCGGCCTCGTAGCCCAGTTCGCGCAGCGGCTCGAACGGGAACTGGGCCTCGGCGACCTTGGCCTCCTGGAGGCAGAGCACGTCGGTGCCGCTGCTCTCCAGCCAGGCCAGCAGCCGCGGCAGGCGGGCGGTGATCGAGTTCACGTTCCAGGTGGCGATGCGCATGTCCCCCAACCTACCCGGCGGGTGTGACAACGCCCCGGCTCACAGCTCGGCCGACGCCCCGGGGGCGAGCCGCAGGTGCTCGGCGCCGCCGAGGGCGCCGATCTGGTTGTCGTAGATCGGCCGGGCCAGGTCGGTGAGGAGGGCGTCGTGGATGTCGTACGCGCGCTGCGGCCCGACCTCGCGGACGTAGTCGATGACCTCGGAGATCTTGTTCCACGGGGCCATGACCGGCAGCATCAGCATCTCCACCGGCAGGCCGGGGACGGTGAGGGCGTCGCCGGGGTGGAAGACGCGCCCGTCGTCGATCAGGTAACCGACGTTGGTGATGCGCGGGATGTCCGGGTGGATCACCGCGTGCAGCTCGCCGTGGACCTGGACGTCGAAGCCCGCGGCGGTGAAGGTGTCGCCGTGCCCGACGGTGTGCACGCGCCCGGGGAAGGCCGCGGAGATCTTCTCCGCGACCGACCTCAGCGTCCAGATCTCCGCGTCCGGGGAGGCCTCCAGAGCGGCCCGCAGCCGGCCCTCGTCGAAATGGTCGGCGTGCTCGTGCGTGACCAGGACGGCGTCCGCGCCGAGGGCGGCGTCCTCCTCGCTGAAGGCGCCCGGGTCGATGACGAGCGTCCGCCCGTCCTTCTCCAGCCTGACGCAGGCGTGCGACATCTTCGTGAGCTTCATGGAGCCATCCTGCCGTGACGGCCCGGCCGCGGCCGGTACCGGGGCCGGGCGGCGGGCCGGGTTCCGGAGCCGAGTGCCGTAGCCGAGTGCCGGAGCCGGTGCTGGGCGGTGGGTATCGGGACGGGGCCGGGCGGCGGGTGTCGGGGGGGGTCGGGGGGCGGCCGGGCGGCGGCCGGGTGCCGGGCAAAGGCCGGGTGCCGGGCAAAGGCCGGGTGCCGGGCGGCGGTCACCCGGCGGTCCCGCGGCCGGGGCCTGTCACTCGGTCGGGGTGGTCTCCTCGAGGATGACCTGCTGGGCCACCCGGAAGGCGCTGCCGGCCGCCGGGATGCCGCAGTAGACGGCCGTCTGGAGCAGCACTTCCTTGATCTCGTCGGGGGTGAGTCCGTTGCGCAGGGCGGCACGGGTGTGGGAGGCCAGGTCCTCCAGGTGGCCCCCGGCCGCCAGCGCGGTGAGCGTGACACAGCTGCGGGTACGGCGGTCCAGGCCGGGCCGGTCCCAGACCTCGCCCCAGGCGTAGCGGGTGACGAACTCCTCGAAGTCCCCGGAGAAGTCCCCGGCCTGCCCCAGCTCCCGGTCGACGTGGGCGTCGCCCAGCACCTCCCGGCGGAGCTTCAGCCCGGTGTCGTACCGGTCCGGCGATCCGGCCGGCTGCGGCACCGCGGCGGCGGGGGCGATCTCGGCGACCGGGACGGCCTGCGGGGCCGCGGTCACGGCCGGGACGGCCGCGGCGGCCGGCAGAGCCGTCTGACCGGTGTCGTACGGCTGCTGCCAGGCGGTGGAGAAGTGCCGTACGAGGAGGTCGGTGACGGCCGCGGGCTGCTCGACCGGCACCAGGTGGGAGGCGCCGGGGACGACCGCGAGCCGGGCGTCCGGTATCCCGGCGACCAGGGTGCGGGCCTCGGCCGGACCGGTGATCTGGTCCTCGGAGCCGACCAGGACGAGCGTCGGCACGCCGACCCGGCCCAGCTGGGGGCGCACGTCGAACCCGGCCAGGGCCTCGCAGCCGGCGATGTAGCAGCCGGGGTCGGTGGTGCGCACCATCTGCACGGCCCACTCGGTGATCGCGGGCTGGGCGGCGGCGAAACCGCCCGTGAACCAACGGTCGGGCGCGCTCCGGGCGATCGGGTCGAGCCCGTTGGCCCTGACGATCACCCCGCGCTGACGGAACTCGTCGGCGCTGCCGAACCGGGGGGAGGCGGCGACCAGCGCGAGCGAGGCGAGCCGCTCGGGGTGGCGCAGGGCCAGCTCGATACCGATGGCGCCGCCGAGCGCGCAGCCGGCGTATCCGAAGCGCTGCACGCCGAGGCCGTCCAGCGTGGCGAGCAGCCGGGTCGTCAGTTCGCCGACCGAGCCGACCGGGTGGGCGGGGGCACCGCCGTGGCCGGGCAGGTCGAACCGGAAGACCCGCCACTGCTTGACCAGCTCCGGCACCTGACGGTCCCACATGTGCCAGGTGGCCCCGAGGGAAGGGCCGAGGATGAGCACCGGAGCGTCTTCCGGGCCGTCGAAGCGGTATTGGAGGGCAGGGGTCTTCGTCTCACTCACCGCAC
Organism: Streptomyces sp. NPDC090108; assembly: GCF_044747185.1. Lineage (NCBI taxonomy): Bacteria > Bacillati > Actinomycetota > Actinomycetes > Kitasatosporales > Streptomycetaceae > Streptomyces > Streptomyces sp. NPDC090108. Next base: position 612,200 of record NZ_JBIVDQ010000004.1, on the reverse strand, counting down.
CACGCTAACCGCCTCCGGAGCGGCGGCGGCTCCGGGCCCCCTGATGCGGGCACGGTAACTCCTGGAATCGCCGGAAAACCCACACACCGTTTTCACCGGAGGAGGGCGGCGGGGGCGCGGACGGGTGCGGAGGGCGCGCGGACGGGTGCGGACGAGGCTCGGACGGATGCGGCGGCGTCCGCGGGAGCCTGACGGCGTGTCCGGGCGGATGTCCGCTGTCCGCTGTCCGCGCGGGCGGGCGAGCGTCCGCGCGGGCGGGCGAGTGTCCGCGTGGACGGATCGACGCTCGCGGGGGCGGGTGGGGGCCCGCGCGGACGGACCGGCGCTCGCGCGGGCGGGCGCCCGCCTCCGCGGACGGGTGCTCACGCGGGCGGGCTGGGGTCCTCCCGGGCGGGCGGGGCCCCGCCCCGTGTCAGAGGTCGCCGGGGAGGGTCGATCCGGTGAGGGCGCCCACCGGGTCGAGGTCGGGCGTGCCCCGGGGCCACCAGTCGTCCTGGCCGGGCTCCGACTCGTAGGCGTACCACAGTCCGTCCCGGCCGAGGCGGAGCTGGAGATGGCCGAGGGGGTGGGTGAGCCGGTTGCGCCAGGGGCGGAAGGCGGGCAGGTCGGCGGCGAGCAGCAGCGGGCGGGCCCGGTCGAAGCGGCCCGCGGGCGGGTCCCACGCCTCCTCCAGGACGTCCAGTCCGAACGATCCGCCCTGCCGCCACGCGGCGACCGCCCGCGCCAGGTCGGCCGTGGTGCGGTCGGTGGCGGCGGCGAGCGTGGCGTACAGGGCGCGGGTGGCCGCGGTCAGGCCGGAACCCGGCCGGGCCGCGGCGAGCCGTACGGCGTCCTGCCACAGGGTCAGTCCGGCGACCGGGTCGACACCCGCGGCGAGCAGCGCGTGCGCGCGTGCGGCGGCTTCGGTCGCGAGCTGGTCCAGCGCGAAGGGGTCGGGGCCGCCGGGCACCGACGGGTACGCGGGCGGCTGTTCGGGGTGCGGGGGCACCGGCAGCGGAGCGGGCAGGGGCGGCAGCCTGCGGGCGGCGTCCAGCGCCTCCGCGGCACGGACGCCGGGCAGGGGCTCCGGCTCCCGTTCACGGGCGGCGCGGGCGGCGCGCGCGGCGCTGCGGCGGGACAGCGCGTCCAGCAGTTCCCGTTCGCCCCGGCCGCGCAGCAGAAGCAGGACGAAGGGGTCGGCGTCGAGCAGACGTGCCGTCTGGTAGCAGAGCGCCGCCGCGTGCTTGCAGGGGCGACCGGCGTCGGGGCAGCTGCAGTGCGGGACGAGGTCTCCGGGGCCGGGCAGCAGGGGCACACCGCAGTCCGCCAGCGACTGCGGGAGCTCCTTGTCGAGCAGGGCCGCGATGTGGCCCGGCCGGTCGGCCGCGGCGTCCAGGAAGCGCTCCCAGTCCGCGTCGTCCAGCGTGCGCAGGCGTACCTGCACCCGGTACGGCCGTGGCCGGCTGCCGCGTACGTACGCCAGCACCTGACCCGGCGTCACGGTGATCGCGTCCACCTTCCCGAGGTCCGCGTATCCGCGTCCGCGGCTCAGCCGTCCCGCGTCCAGCGCCTGTCGTTCCAGCGCGTCGGCCCAGGCGTTGCCCCACCAGGTCCCGGCGAACGCCTCGGCGTCCCGCACCCCGGTCCTGGGCCCGAACGCCGGGAAGGTACGGCGGAGGTCGCCGTCCCGGTGCGGGGTGGCCATGGTGGCGGGGACCTGCGGGGGTGCGGCGGGGGCCGGGCCCGCGGGGCCGAACCGCGGGGCCGGGGCTACGTCCGCGCCGGTGCCGCCCCCGGGGCGGCGCCACGACAGGGGATCGATGCCCTCCAGCGCACGGAGCGGCATCCCCCAGGAACCTGCGGCCGCCTCCGGCCCAACCGATGCCTCGCCCCTCGGAGCGCCGTGCGCGGGGCGGTCGAGAGCGTCGGGGCCGTCGAGTCCATCGGTTTCATCGCGGGCGCCGGTGCGGTTACGGGCGTCGGTGCGGTCGCGGGCGTCGGGGCCGTCGAGTCCATCGGTTTCATCGCGGGCCCCGGTGGGGTTACGGGCGTTGGTGAGGTCGCGGGCGTCGGGGCTGGTGAGGCCGTCGAGAGCGTCGGTGTCGTCGCGGCCGAGGATGCCGTCGCGGGCGTCGGTGCCGGCGGTGCCGGCGGTCCCGGCGGTGTCGTCGTGACCGTCGAGTGCGTCGCGGGCGTCGGTCCCGTCGCGGGCGTCGGTCCCGGCGGTGTCGTCGCCGCCGTCGAGTGCGTCGAGGCCGTCCCTGTGGTCGATGTGGGCGATGCGGGCTATGTCGTCAAAGGCACGCGGCGGTACGGCTGCGGACGCGGCCACCCGCCCAGGTTCCTCTAGGGGAGCCTCCGGCACGGCGGACCCCGGACTGCCGGACGCACCGGCAGAAGCGGCCGAGGCCGACAGTGCCGACGGGGCCGCCGTCGACCCGATCCCCTGCGCGTGCTCGTTGCGCGCGGACTCCTGAAGCCCGGGCTCGCCGAGGCCGGGCTCCCCGAGCCGGGCCTCCCGCGATTCCGGACCGCCAGGGCCACGGGTCGGAGCGTCCGGCAGATCATCCACGCGCCCGTGCTCCTCCGGCGCGGCCCCGGTGAGCCCGGACTCCACGCGGCGCGGCCCGCGGGCCCGCACACCGGCCGAGCCGAGCCCGCGCCGGGCCACGGACCCGCCCCGCTCCCCCGCGTCGGCGCCGTCCGCCGCATCCGCCGCATCCACCGGGAAGCCCGTCCCGGGACCGCGCTCCTGCGAGGAGGGCGCGGGACCGGAGCCGGCCGGGGTCGCGGAAACGGAGCCGTTCCGGGTCACGGAGTCATCGGGAGCGCCGCTCTCGGCCCCCTCCGCGTCGTCGTCGACCCAGGTGGGCATGCGGAAGGCGGTCGCCAGGAACTGGCGCATGTCACGGGCCGTACGGGCGCGGGCGCCGCTCCCGGGCTCGGCTCCGCCCCGGCCGGCGACGGCACGGGGCGGAACCGCGGAGCGCTCCGACCCGGTGGCCGCACGCCGGGAGCGCGGCTGCGCCTCCTCGGCGGCACGTGCGGCGGCGCGTGCCGCCCTCAGCGCCTCACGCGCCACGTCCCCGGGACGCGCCGGAGCGGCGGATCCGGTCCGTCCGTCCCGCTGATCCGCCTCGGCAGGACCGGCGGAGCCCGCAGCCCTGAACGCCGCCCGCGCGGCGTCACCAGGCCTCGTCAGCTCGGGGGAAGTGTCCCCGGCGCTCGCGGAAGCCGACGCATCACCGCTGTCCCCTTCCAGTCCTCCGACAGAGCCGTCGGCGCCGGCGGCTCGCAGCGCGGCCCGCGCGGCGTCACCGGGGCGCGTCACGTCAGGGGCAGCATCCCCGGCGCTTCCGGGGGCGGACGAGTCACGGCTGTCCCTCTCCGGCCCCCCAGCGGAGCCGACGGCGTCCGCAGCCCGCAGCGCGGCCCGCGCGGCGTCACCGGGCCTCGGTGCCGTACCGGCGCGACGGTCGGACGTGGTCCCACCGGCGGCGGGCTCGGACACTCCGTGCGTCCCCGTGCCGCCGGTGGGGCCTGCGACGTCGGCTGCGCGCAAGGCCGCCCGCGCGGCCTCACCCGGCCGCTGATCCACGGCGGTACGACCTGGCACGGTTTCGTCGGAGCTCGGGGCGGCCGACGACGCGGGCGCGTCCGGTTCCGCCACGTCCTGGGCGGGCGCCGCCGGGACGGCAGCCGCGCCGCCGCGGCGGCCTTCCGCGCCGGAGTCCGTGTCACGAGGCGGTCCGGCGGTTCCGGCGCCGAAGCCGGCGTCCCGCAGTGCTCCGGCGATGCCGATCGGGTCGGAGCCGGTGCCCCGGGGCGAGACGGCGGTGCCGCCCGTGTCGGAGGCGGCGACTCGCAGCGGGCCAGCCGGGTCGCTCGGGTCGGCGCCGGCGTCCCTCAGCGGGCCAGCAGGGTCGCTCGGGTCGGAGCCGGCGTCCCTCAGCGGGCCGGCCGGGTCGCTCGGGTCGAAGGTGGTTGCCGGGCCGGGGGGCTGCTCGGAATCAGGGGTGTCCGTGGGGCGGGAGGGCGGGGGCTGCCGGCGGGCAGACGCCTCGCGCTGCGCGCTCGCTCGTTCGCGTGCTTCCCTCAGGGCGCGGCGGGCCGCGTCGCCGGGGCGGTGTTCCGTGGGGGTCACGGGGTCCTCCGCAGGGAGACGAGGTCGGACAGATCGCGGTCGGTGAGCTCGGTGAGGGCCGCTTCGCCGGAGCCGAGGACGGCGTCGGCGAGGGCGCGCTTGGAGGCGAGCATCTCGGCGATGCGGTCCTCGACGGTGCCCTCGGTGATCAGACGGTGGACCTGGACGGGCTGGGTCTGGCCGATGCGGTAGGCGCGGTCGGTGGCCTGTTCCTCGACGGCCGGGTTCCACCAGCGGTCGAAGTGGACGACGTGGCCCGCGCGGGTGAGGTTCAGGCCGGTGCCGGCGGCCTTGAGGGACAGGACCAGCAGCGGGGTCTCCCCGCTCTGGAAGCGGTCCACCATGCGCTCGCGCTCGGCGACGGGGGTGCCGCCGTGGAGGAGCTCCACCGGGACCGCGCGGGCGCCCAGGTGCGCGGTGATGAGGCGCGCCATGCCGACGTACTGGGTGAAGACCAGTGCCGAGCCGTCCTCGGCCAGCACGGTGTCGAGCAGCTCGTCGAGGAGGGCGAGCTTCCCGGAGCGCAGGGCCGTGGCGGTCGTACCGCGCGGGGCGGGCTGCTGCGGATCCTCCTTGAGGTAGAGCGCGGGATGGTCGCAGATCTGCTTCAGGGCGCCGAGCAGCTTGAGGACGAGGCCCCGGCGGGCCATGCCCTGGGCGGTCTCGATGGCCGCCATCGACTCGCGCACGACGGCCTCGTAGAGCGCGGCCTGTTCCCGGGTGAGCGGGACGGGGTGGTCGGTCTCGGTCTTGGGCGGCAGCTCGGGGACGATCCCGGGGTCGGACTTCTTGCGGCGCAGCAGGAAGGGTCGCACGAGGCGGGCGAGCCGGGCCGCCGCCTCCCCGTTGTCGTCGTTCTCGCTGTTCTCGACCGCGCGCGCGTGGCGGGCGCGGAAGGACTTGAGGGGGCCGAGGAGGCCGGGGGTGGTCCAGTCGAGCAGGGCCCACAGTTCGGAGAGGTTGTTCTCCACCGGGGTGCCGGTGAGGGCCACGCGCGCGGGTGCCGGGATGGTGCGCAGTGCCTTGGCGGTCGCGGAGTACGGGTTCTTCACGTGCTGGGCCTCGTCGGCGACGACCATGCCCCAGGGCTGTTCGGCGAGCCGGGCGGCGGCGGAGCGCATCGTGCCGTACGTGGTGAGGACGAAGCCGCCGTCCAGGCCGTCCAGGCTGCGTTCGGGGCCGTGGAAGCGGCGGACGGGGACGCCGGGTGCGAAGCGGGTGATCTCGCGCTGCCAGTTGCCGAGGAGGGAGGCGGGGCAGACCACCAGGGTGGGCGCGGTGCGGGCCCGCTTCAGGTGCAGCGCGATCAGCGTGATCGTCTTGCCGAGGCCCATGTCGTCGGCGAGGCAGCCGCCGAGCCCGAGGGAGGTCATGAGGTCGAGCCAGGCGAGGCCGCGGAGCTGGTAGTCGCGGAGGGTGGCGGCGAGACCGGCGGGCGGTTCGGCGGGGGCGAGACCGGCGGTGAGGCGGTCGCGCAGGGCGGCGAGCGCGCCGGCGGGGACGGCCTCGACGGTCTCCCCGTCGACCTCGGCGGTGCCGGTGAGCGCGACGGACAGCGCGTCGACGGGGTCGAGCAGGCCGAGTTCGCGTTTGCGGGCCTTGCGGACCAGGGCGGGGTCGACCGTCACCCAGCGGTCGCGGAGCCGTACGACCGGCCGGTGGGCCTCGGCGAGGGCGTCCATCTCGCCCTCGGTGAGGGGGTCGCCGCCGAGGGCGAGCTGCCAGCGGAACTGGAGCAGGTCCTGGCTCTCGAAGAACCCGGTGCCGTCGGTCGCCGAGCCGGGGGCGGGGCGGAGGACCGCGGTGGCCGTGAGGTCGCGGGCGAGGTCCTTCGGCCAGTGCACGGCGACCCCGGCGGCGGCGAGCCGGGAGGCGGCCACGCCGAGCAGGTCGACGGCCTCCTCCTCGGACAGGGCGAGGACGTCGGGGACGTCCTGCTCGGCGAGCCGGTCCAGGGGCGGCCAGACGCGGGCGGCGCGCCGGACGGCGAGGGCGGCGTCCACACGGGCGCGTGGTCCGAAGGCGGCGTCGGCCTCCCCGGCCCACAGGGCCGCCGCGTCGGTGACGAGCGTCGGGTCGGCGAGGCTGTGCACCTGCACGATCGCGGCCCCGGCGGAGCGCACGCCCCGGGCCTCCTCCGATGCGCCGGAGTCGAAGACGTCGTGGGCGGACAGGTCCAGGCGCAGCGAGACGCGCACGCCCGCGTCCATGCCGGCGGCCACCTCGGCCGCCCAGTCCTGGGCGTGGGGCAGCCGCTGGGGGGCGCGGGCGGCGAAGGGGCCGCCGGAGGCGTGCGGGGCGGCCGGGGTGCGGGGCAGGGTGTCGGCGACGGCGTCCAGGAAGGAGCGGACCAGGGCTTCCGGCTCAGGCAGCCGGAGCGGGCCGGGTCCGGGCAGGGGGACGGCGTGGCCCTCCGGGGGCAGGGCGGCGGCCACCGCGCGCAGGTGGGCGAGGTCTTCGGGTTCCAGCGGTCCGGCCCGCCAGGCGTCGTGCCCGTCCGGGGTGAGGCCGGGCAGCAGGCGGCCGCGGGCGACGAGCCGCAGGGCGTGCAGCGCGGCGGCGCCCCAGCAGGCGGTGGCGGGGTGGGCGGACGGGTCGCGGCGGGCCCCGGCCAGCGACGGCAGGGCGTCGGCGAGCGGGAGGATCAGCGCGGGCACCTGGCGGCGGCGCGCGGTCGCGCCCTGGCGCCGTACGACGGTCAGCTCGGCGGCTTCGGCGGTGGTGCCGGTGGCGGCGGGGAGGGGGCCCGCGTCGGGGTCCCAGAAGGCGACACGGCCCTCGCGCGGGAGCGGGGCGGGCAGGTACACGCAGGCGAGGCGTGCCGGGAGGGGGCTCCCGGTCCGTCCGGAGCCCGCCATGCGCCCGGCCACCGCGGCCGTGCCGTCGCTCATACGCCCTGCCACCTCCCGCCCGTGCGTCGGATCGGACGTCTTCGACTGTACGGGCGGGGTCTGACAATCGGCTCCGGCGCTGGTCACGGCCGGTCCGGGGAGCGTCCGGGGCCAGTGAAGACCCTCCGGTCCCGCATCAGGCCGCGGACCGGGGAGGCAGGGTCCATGGCCTACGGGACGGTGCGGGAGACGACGTACACCATCGGGTATTTCGGGTCGGACGTGTTCACGACCACGTCCTGGGTGGGCGCCGGGTTCTTCTGCCTGCGGGTGACGCCGGCCCAGGGGCCGGGGCCGCCGAAGTCCCAGCCGGAGACCTTGCGGTCCCGGGGGCCGATGGTGATGTGGTTCTTCACGAGCTGGTCGGAGCGCAGGCCCATGGTGCCGAGGAAGCTGTCCAGGCCGGCGTCGTTGGTGCGGAACTGCACGTACAGGCGGCTGGTCTTCCAGTTGTTGGTCTCGTAGTAGGCGACGCGGTCGGCGGGGTGCGGGACCGTCACCTGGTACAGGCGGCGCTGGACCTTCGAGGGCCAGCCGGAGGTGAGGCCGGTGGCCGAGTACTTGGCTTCCTTGTCCTTGCCGCTGTTGCGGCTCTGGTTGGCGGAGATCACCAGGTAGCCGGCCGGGACACCGATGAGCAGGACGATGATCAGCAGGGTCAGCGCCCTGCGTTTCGCCTTGTGGCGCGGGTCCTCGGGCGGCCGGCGGGGCTCGTCCGGGGGGTCGGCCTGGTGGGGCAGCGACGCGCTCATGCGGTGTCCTGGTCGCGGCGGGACTGCGCGTAGCGCTCGTACCGCTCGTGGCGCTCCACGCGGCGCCGCCGGGCGCGCCGGAAGCGGCGGGCGACCAGCCTGGCGAGGTCGGCCGCGCCGACCATGCCGGCCTCGGGGCCGAGCTGGGCGCGGGTGATGCGGGCTTCGGGGCGGTAGCCGCGGCCGGTGAGGTGGCGCTTGAAGGCGTCCCGGGCGGGGCCGATGAGCAGGTCGTCGGCTGCGCTGACGCCGCCGCCGATGACGAAGCAGGAGGGGTCGAGGGCGGCGGCGAGGTTGGCGATGCCGACGCCGAGCCACTGGCCGATGTCCTGGAGCAGCTCGATGCACATGGCGTCGCCCTCGCGCGCCAGCTCGGTGATCATGGGGCCGGTGATGTCGCCGATGTGGCCCTTGACGTGCTCGATGATGCCGTAGGCGACCGGGGAGTCGGCGGCGGCCAGTTCCCGGGCCTCGCGGACGAGCGCGTTGCCGGAGCTGTACTGCTCCCAGCAGCCGCGGTTGCCGCACGGGCAGCGGTGGCCGCCGGGCACGACCTGCATGTGGCCGAACTCGCCGGCCACGCCGAACTTGCCGCGCTTGACCTGGCCGTCCTCCAGGATGGCGCCGCCGATGCCGGTGCCGAGCGTGATCATGACCAGGTGGTCCTCGCCGCGCCCGGCGCCGAAGCGCCACTCCGCCCAGGCGGCGGTGTTGGCGTCGTTGTCCACGAGGACCGGCACGGACAGGCGGCCGGAGAGGCGGTCCCGCAGGGGTTCGTTGCGCCAGGACAGGTGGGGGGCGAACAGGACGCGGTTGCGGTCGGCGTCGACCCAGCCGGCCGCGCCGATGCCCACCGCGTGCACGTCGTGGCGGTCGGAGAGGTCCAGGACCAGTTCGACGATGGTGTCCTCGACGACCTGGGGGCTCTTGGACTTGTCCGGGGTCTCCGCGCGGAGCTTCTCCAGGATGTTGCCGTCGGCGTCCACGACGCCCGCCATGACCTTGGTGCCGCCGATGTCGATCCCGACCGTCGGCACGCGGGGTGCGGTCAGGTGGGAGCGGCGCTCCCGGGTGCCGACCGTGCGGAGGACGGGGGCCCGGCGGGAGCCGATGGGGGCGGTGAGGTCGCGGTAGGTGCTCATCGTTGGTCGATTCTGCCTCACCGGGAGGGCCGGTGCGTCGCGGGACGGGGCGCGGGGCGCCCGGCCGGCGGCGGGTGCCGGTGCGCCGGCCGCGTCCGGGCGGCCGGGCCGCGCGGACGCCCGGCCATGGCCCGTCCCCGTGTTCCTTCAGTCTGCTTCAGTTCCGCTGGAGTTCGTGGACCAGCGCGTCCAGATCGGCTCCGCCGGCCATCTGCTTGGTCAGCTCGTCCAGGGTGATCTCGTCGCGTGTGTGGTTGCCCACCATGGTGCCGCGCCGGAGGAGGACGAAACGGTCTCCCACCAGGTAGGCGTGGTGCGGGTTGTGGGTGATCAGTACGACGCCGAGGCCGTTGTCCCGTGCTGCGGCCACATATTTGAGGACCACACCGGACTGCTTCACACCCAGTGCGGCCGTGGGCTCGTCCAGGACGAGGACCTTGGCGCCGAAGTACACGGCGCGGGCGATGGCCACGCACTGGCGCTCGCCGCCGGACAGGGTGCCGATGGGCTGGTCGACGTCGCGCAGGTCGATGCCCATGCGCAGCAGCTCGGCGTGGGTGGTGCGGCGCATGAGGTCGACGTCCAGGCGCTTGAACGGACCCGCGCCCCTGCGGGGCTCGGAGCCGAGGAAGAAGTTGCGCCAGACCGGCATCAGGGGCACCACGGCGAGGTCCTGGTAGACCGTGGCGATCCCCAGATCCAGGGCCTGGCGCGGGGAGGAGAGCCGGGTCTCCTCGCCCTCGACGCGCAGGGTGCCGCCGTCGTGCTGGTGCAGACCGGCGACGGTCTTGATCAGCGTCGACTTGCCCGCGCCGTTGTCGCCGAGGACGCAGGTGATCTCCCCCGCGTGGACCTCCAGGCTCACGCCCTCCAGGGCGCGGACGTTGCCGTAGTACTTGCTCACGTCGGTCAGCTCGACCAGCGGCGTGCGGGCCGCGTTCGCGGAGCCGGCCGGCGGGTTGGTCTCGGCGCTCTCGTTCATTTCGCGGCCTCCGCGCGCTTGCGGACCCAGAGGTTGAGCAGGGTCGCGAGGAGCAGCATCGCTCCCAGGAAGAACTTGAACCAGTCGGGGTTCCACTCGGCGAAGACGATGCCCTTGCTGGTCATGCCGAAGATGAGCGCGCCGACCGCCGAGCCGATGGCGCTGCCGTAGCCGCCGGTGATCAGGCAGCCGCCGATGACGGCCGCGATGATGTAGATCATGTCGTTGCCGACGCCCTCGCCGGACTGGACGGCGTCGAAGGAGAACAGCAGGTGCTGGCCGGAGATCCAGGCGCCGAGCGCCACGGCCATGTAGAGGCCGATCTTGGTCTTGGCGACCGGGACGCCGACCGCGCGGGCCGCGTCCTGGTTGCCGCCGACCGCGAAGATCCAGTTGCCGACGCGGGTGCGCAGCAGGATCCAGGAGGCCACGGCGACGAGGCCGAGCCACCACAGGATGGTGACCTTGAAGTCGACGCCGCCGACGGTGAGGGTCGAGGCGAAGACGGCGTGGGCGCTGGGGAAGCCCTCCATGTCGGCGATGGTCTTGGTGGAGACCGTGCCGTCGATCAGCTTGGTGAAGCCGAGGTTCATGCCGTTCAGCATCAGGAACGTGCCCAGCGTGATGATGAAGCTGGGCAGCTTGGTCCGGGTGAGCATGAACCCGTTGAAGGCGCCGATGGCCAGGGTGAACAGCAGCGAGACGCCGGCGCCGACCCAGGTGTTGGCCGTCATCTGGTAGCTGAACATCGAGGAGATCAGCGCGGAGGACGTCACGAGGACGCCCGAGGAGAGGTCGAACTCTCCGCCGATCATCAGCAGGGCCACGGGCACGGCCATGATCCCGATGACCGAGGAGGCGTACAGGACCGTGGCGAGGCTCGCCGGGTGCAGGAACCCGTCGGCCATGACGGCGAAGAAGACGAAGACGGCGATCGCGCCGACGACCGAGCCGAGCTCGGGGCGGGCGAGCAGCTTCCGCAGCGGCGAGGTCTGCAGAATCCTTTCGTCGGATGTCTTGTCCGGCAGGGCGCCCGGCGGGCCGGCCGCGCCCCGTTCGTCGGTCGTGGTGCTCATCGGGTGCCCCGCTCGGTGTACTCCGCCAGCGCGGACGCCTGGTCCTTGGTGATGATCTGCGGGCCGGTGAGGACCGGCTTGCCGCCGCCGAGGACGTCGCCGTTGTACTTGTACAGCCACAGCAGGTCGACGGCCTGGTAGCCCTGGAGGTACGGCTGCTGGTCCACGGCGAAGCCGAGGGTGCCGTTCTTCAGTTCCGCGGCCACCTGGGCGTTGAGGTCGAAGGTGTCGATCTCGGCCTTGCTGCCGGCGTCCGCCTTCGCCTTCACGGCGGTGTCGGCGTAGGGCGCGCCGAGGGTGACGACCGCGTCCAGGGACTTGTCGGCCTGGAGCTTGGCCTCGATGGCGGACTGCGTGTCGGGCATGTTCGTGCCGTTGACGTAGAGCTTGCGCAGCTTGCCGTGGAAGGTCTTCGCCACGCCGTCGCAGCGCTGCTCGTGGCCGACGTTGCCCTGCTCGTGCAGGACGCACAGGGCGTTCTTCCTGCCCCGCTTGTTCAGCTCGTCGCCCACGGCCTCGCCGGCGATGGTCTCGTCCTGGCCGATGTGGGTGAGGGCGCCGAAGGCCTTGGACTCCTCGGAGCCCGAGTTCACCGTGACCACCGGGATGCCCGCCTTCTCGGCCCGCGCCACCGCGGCCTTCATGGCGTCCGGCTTGGCGAGGGTCACGATGATGCCGTCGACCTTCTTGTCGACCGCCGCGTCGACCAGCTGGGCCTGCTGCTGGGCCTCGTCGTCGTGCGAGTACAGGAAGTTGATGTTGTCCTTGACGGCGGCCTGCTTGGCGCCGCTCTGCACGATGTCCCAGAAGGTGTCGCCGTCTCCCGAGTGGGTGATCATCGCGAAGGTCCAGCGGGGCGTGTTCACCGCCGACCTGCCCTGGGCGGCGGCAGCCTTGCGGGCGTCCTCGGCCCGCTTGCCGCCGGTGCTGCTGCAGCCGGCGAGGGAGAGGCCGAGCGCCCCTGCCACCGCGATGCCTACCCAGGTCCGAAACCGTGCCACGAGGCGTTGCCCTTCTTGCCGTGCTCTGACTTTGTGCTCCTACAGGCGCAAGGGGCGGGCGAGCACACGGCGCGCCGCGCCGGCGGGCTCACCTGCCCCAAACACTTCAGTATCGAACACGGTAAACACCCGCGATATGCCCGGGGAACCCAAACCGGTCACATTGTCCTGACATTATGACGAACGTGGACGGCCCCCTCAGGGCCGTACGAGCAGCTGGAATTCGAAGGAGTAGCGGGCCGGACGGTAGGTGTGGTCGCCGAGTTCGACCGCCCGGCCGGTGTCGTCGAATGTGACGCGTTGCATGGTGAGCAGCGGGGCGCCCTCCGGCTCGGCAAGCCTCTCGGCCTCCGCCGCGGTGGCGCCGCGCGCGCCGATCGACTGGCGGGCGCTGTGCAGGGTGATGCCGGCGGAGCGCATCAGCCGGTACAGGCCGGTGGCCTCCAGCCGGCCGGTGTCCAGGTCGAGCAGGCCGGACGGCAGGTGGTTGATCAGGTAGGCGATCGGCTCGCCGCGCGCGAGGCGCAGCCGCTCGACGCGGTGCACGTCGGCGCCCTCGGGGACGCCGAGCGCGGCGGCCACCTCGGCCGGGGCCGGGACGACGGTGTTGACCAGGACCTTGGTCGTCGGCCGCTGGCCGGCCGCCTCCAGGTCGTCGTAGAGGCTGCTGAGCTCCAGCGGGCGCTTGACCTGGCTGTGCACGACCTGGGTGCCGACGCCCCGGCGGCGGACCAGCAGACCCTTGTCGACCAGCGTCTGGATGGCCTGGCGGACGGTGGGCCGGGACAGACCGAGCCGGGCGGCCAGCTCGATCTCGTTGCCCAGCAGGCTGCCGGGAGTGAGGACACCGTGCTCGATGGCGGACTCCAGCTGCTGGGAGAGCTGGAAGTACAGCGGCACCGGGGAACCGCGGTCCACACGCAGCTCCAGCGAGACGGTCGGGTCCACTTCTGGTTTCGGCACGGGCCCGAGCGTAGTCCGGCGCCCGGTTGACGGGAAGTTGTGTAGTCCGATTGTCAGGACATGCGGATTGACAGCGTGGCGGGTCGGCCCTCAGGTTGTTCCCATGCGCATCGGGGTCATCGGTACGGGCCGCATCGGCACCATTCACGCGAACACGCTGAGCCGCCATCGGGAGGTCGGATCACTGATCCTCACGGACACGGATCCGGCACGCGCGCAGGCGGTGGCGAACCGGCTGGGCGAGACGGCCGCGCCGAGTGTGGACGAGATCTTCAGGTGGGGCGTGGACGCGGTGGTGATCACCACCGCGACCTCCGCGCACGCCGAACTGATCGGCCGGGCGGCCCGCTCGGGCTTACCCGTCTTCTGCGAGAAGCCGATCGCCCTCGACCTGCCGGGCACGCTGCACGCGCTCGCCGAGGTGGAATCGGCCGGCACCGTGCTGCAGATGGGCTTCCAGCGGCGCTTCGACGCGGGCTACGCGGGCGCCCGGGAGGCCGTGCGCTCGGGGCGGCTCGGCCGGCTGCACACCGTGCGGGCCATGACCTGCGACCAGTCCCCTCCCCCGCCGGAGTGGCTGCCGCTGTCCGGCGGCCTGTTCCGCGACACCCTGATCCATGATTTCGACGTGCTGCGCTGGGTGACGGGCCGCGAGGTGATGGACGTGTACGCGACCGGCTCGGACGCCGGGCCCGCGATGTTCCGCGAACACGGTGACGTGGACACCGGGGCCGCCGTGCTCACCCTGTCCGACGGCACCCTCGCGACGGCGACCGCGACCCGGCTGAACGGGGCCGGGTACGACGTCCGCATGGAACTGGCCGGTGAGCGGGACACGGTGGTGGTCGGCCTCGACGACCGCACCCCGCTGGCCTCCACCGAGCCGACGGGCCCCCCGCCCGCCGACAAGCCGTGGAGCGGCTTCCTGGAGCGGTTCGGCCCCGCCTACGAGGCCGAGCTGTGCGCCTTCGTCGAGGTCGTGCGCGGTGAGCGGGCCAACCCGTGCGACGGTCGCGAGGCCCTCCAGGCGCTGCGGGTGGCCGAGGCCTGCGAGATCTCGCGGCGCGAGCGCCGGCAGGTCCGGCTGACGGAGGTCCCGGACCGGTTGCTGACGCCGTAGGGAGCGGCCGGGGAGGCGGGCGCCCGGAATGCGCTCCGGCGCTCCACGCTCCGCCCGTTCACCCGCGGCCCTCCACGCCCGCGCTCACCGCTGACCTCTGACGCCTGACCGCTGACCTCTGACGCCTGACCGCTGACCGCTGACCGCTGACCGCTGACCGCTGACGGCTGACCGCTGACGGCTGGCGGCTGGCGGCTGGCGGCTGGCGGCTGGCGGCCCAAGCCTCATGGCCGCCGCTCACCAGCGGACCGGCAGCGTGCGCACCCCTCTCATCAGCATGCCCGGGAGCCACTCGCCCGGGGCGGGGTCCAGGGCGAGGCCGGGAGCGCGGGCCAGGAGGCTGCCGATGGCGGTACGGCCCTCCAGGCGGGCCAGCGGAGCGCCCAGGCAGTAGTGGATGCCGTGTCCGAAGGCGAGGTGGCCGCGGGTGTCGCGGCGGATGTCGAAGCGGTCCGGCTCGGCGTAGCGGCCGCCGTCGCGCTGGGCCGCGCTGAGGCCGATGAGCACGGGTTCGCCCTGTCCGATGGCCGTGCCGGCGATCTCCAGCGGCTCGGCGGCGAAGCGGTACGTGGCGGTCTCCACCGGTCCCTCGTAGCGCAGCATCTCCTCGACGGCACCGTCGAGGAGGTCCATGTCGGCGCGCAGGGCGGCGAGCTGGCCGGGGTGGGTGAGGAGGGCCAGGACGCCGTTGCCGATGAGGTTGACGGTGGTCTCGTGTCCGGCGATGAGCAGCAGGTAGGCCATGCCGCGCAGCTCCGTCGGGGAGAGCCGGTCGCCGTCCTCGGCCGTGGTGCGGATCAGGTCGCTGAGCAGGTCGTCGGTCGGGCCCGCGCACCGCTTGTCCTCGATCAGCTCGGTGAGGTACTCGCCGAAGCGGACGACGGCGTCGTACTCCGCCTGCTCGCTGGTGGGCGCGACCACCTCGGTGGTGATCTTGCGGAACTCGGCGCGGTCCATGTCGGGGACGCCGAGGAGTTCGCAGATCACGGTGAGGGGCAGCGGGTAGGCGAGGGCGTCGATGAGGTCGGCGCGGCCGCGCGGGATCATCTCGTCCAGCAGGTCGTCGGTGATGCGCTGGATCCGCGGGCGCAGCCGCTCCATCCGGCGCGCGGTGAAGGCGCGGGTGACCAGCGAGCGCAGGCGGGTGTGCTGCGGCGGGTCGGTGACCAGGAGGTTCTTGCCGATCAGCTCCTCGTCCAGGAACCTCAGGCCGATCCTGCCGCCGTCCTTGGCCAGCCGCGGGTCGGCGAGAGCGGCGCGGGCCTCCTCGTACCCCACGACCAGCCAGGTCTCGCGGTGCTGGTCGATCCCCGGCATCCGGACCCGGTGCACGGGGCCCCGCTCGCGCAGGAGGGCGTACACCGGATGGGGGTCCCGGCGGAACTCGTCGCCGTACTCCCCCAGGTCGATCACAGTTGGCCTGTCCATCGCTCCCCTTCCGGACTCCCCCGAGGCCTGCCGGGCGCGCCCCGGTGACCGGTCAACGTCCGAGGCGTCCGCTCAGTGCCCGGCCTCCGGCGTGTCTCCGCGTCCGTCCCCCGGTGAGTCCTCCCGGCGTCCGTCCTCCAGGTATCCCCCGTCGTAGGCGAGCAGGGCGATCTGGACGCGGTTGCCGAGGTCCAGCTTGGCGAGGATGCGGGAGACATGGGTCTTGACGGTGGGCACGCTCATGAACAGCTCGGCGGCGATCTGCGCGTTGGCCAGGCCCCGGCCCACGGCGACGGCGACCTCCCGCTCGCGTTCGTTGAGCCGGGCGAGCCGCGCACGCGCGCGTGCCTGGCGGGAGTCCGCGGCGGTGCCGGCCGCGTGCCGCATGAGCTGGCGGGTGACGGCGGGCGAAAGCACCGGCTCCCCCGCGGCGACCCGGCGGACCGCGTCGACGATCTCGGCGGGCGGGGTGTCCTTGAGCACGAACCCGGCGGCGCCCGCGCGCAGCGCGTGCAGGACCTGCTCGTCGGCGTGGAAGGTGGTGAGGACCACCACCTCCGGGGCGTCCGGCAGCGCACGCAGCCGCCGGGTGGCCGTGATGCCGTCCACGGCCGGCATCCGGAGATCCATGAGCACGACGTCCGGCCCGGTCCGCGCGGCCACCGTCTCGGCCTCGTCCCCGTCGGCGGCCTCGCCGACGATCTCGATGTCCCCGGCCCCGCCGATCATCAGCGCGAGCCCGGCCCGCACCAGGGGGTCGTCGTCGACGAGGAGGAGTCTGATCGGCGTCGCAGTCATGGGCTCACGAAATCACGTCCGCGCACCGGACACCCCGGCCTCCGGCGCGGGCGGCCTTCAGCCGGCGCCCCACGGCAGCCATCCCCGTACCTCGAAGCCGCCGTCCGTCGTGGGGCCGTGCACCAGCCGGCCGCCGGCGAGGTGCGCGCGTTCGGTCAGGCCGATCAGGCCCTGGCCGGAGCCGGGGACGGGTGGGGCCTCTGCCTCGGGAGCGGCGTTGGTGACGGTGACGGTGAGACCGTCGGCGGGGGTGCCGGCGAGGCCGAGGAGGACCTCGGTGCCGGGGGCGTGCTTGCGGGCGTTGGTCAGGGCCTCCTGGGCGATGCGGTAGGCGGTGCGGCCGACGGAGACGGGGACGTCCGCGGGGTCGGTGACCCGGTGGTCGAGGGTGACCTTCATTCCGGCCTCGCGGCACTCGGCGACCAGGGCGTCCACGGCGGCGAGGGTCGGCTGCGGACGGCTGCCGGCCGCGTCGTCCGCCTCTCCGGTGCGCAGCACGCCGATGATCTCCCGCAGGTCCTGGAGCGCCTCGTGGGCGCTCTCCCGGATGACCCCGGCGGCGCGCACGATCTCCTCCCGGGGCGCGTCCGGCCGGAACTCCAGGGCTCCGGCGTGCACGCTGAGCAGGGTGAGCCGGTGGGCCAGCACGTCGTGCATCTCCCGTGCGATGGCCTCGCGGGCGAGCCGCTGTGCCTGTTCGGCGCGCAGCCGTGCCTCGCTCTCCGCCTGGCGGGCGCGGTCGCGCAGGCTGAGCATGAGCTGCCGCTTGGAGCGGACCACCATGCCCCAGCCGATGACGGTGACCGTGAGCAGCACCGAGAAGGCGACGATCCCGGCGTACGGCAGGTCGGGGTCGGGCCGCAGCCAGTAGAAGACCGGGATCAGCGCGATGTCGATCCCGCCGATCCAGGCGACGTACCGGAAGGGCCGGTGCACGGCGAGGGTGAACAGGGCGACCATCACCGCGCCGCCCGCGGTGTCGGACGCGAAGCCGGCCACGACCATCGCGACGGCGAGCCCGACCGGCCACCGGCGCCGCAGCCAGACCGCCGCGCAGGCGACGGCGCCGAGCACCACGTCGAGGACGGCGAGGGAGTGGGGCAGGCCGGGTTCGTCGCGCAGGGCCCGCGCGGCCACGAATCCGAGGCCCACGGCGAGCAGGAAGCAGGTGAGGTCGACCAGCCAGTCGCGGGCGGTGCGCCGGGGGCGGCGGCCCGCGGGGGCGGTGTCGGGGTCCAGGTCGTGGACGAGGGCGGACGGGAACAGCCACCGGCGGCCCGCGAGATCCTGCGGCGCCCGGGCCGGTTCGTCATTGCTCACATTCGGCAAATCTACGCACGATCGGCGCCCGCTCCGGCACTGTGCGGGCGATCGGCGACCAAAGTCGCACGACCGTGGACTTTGGGTGGCCCGGCGCGCGCGGGGCGCGGTGCTCGCCGGACGCGATGTCCCCGGCCAGGAGGTGTCCGGCGCCTGGGAACGCGCGCTCGCCGCAGGCGCCGTCCGCGGCCTTGGGGGGCGTCCGGCGCGGGACGCGGTGCTCGCCGAGCGCGCCGTGCGCGGCATGGGGGGTGTCCGGCGCGCGGGACGCGGGGTTGTCGCAGGCGCCGTCCGCGGCCCCGGGGTGGGGGTGGGAGGCCGGGCCGGTGAGCGCGGCCTCCCGTTCCCGGGGCGGCGGTGTGGCGGTGCCTCAGGACCCGCCGGGCCGGCTCAGCAGCCGAAGTCGATCAGGTCGAACGTGACGTAGTGGTCGGAGGTGTAGTAGTCCTCCTGGCTCTCCTCGCCCGTGACGATGCGCCGGGCGCCGCGCGTGGAGGAACCGGGGGTCTTCACCGTGTACTCGTGGTAGTAGCCGGTGGACTGCGCGGGCAGGACCTGCTCGCGGTTCTCGAAGACGACGCCGTCCTGCGGGTACGGGAAGGGGCCGCCCTGGTCGATGAGGTCCAGGGTGTCGTGCGCCTGCGAGGGGAGGGAGCCGGCGCAGATGCTGCCGACGGACGTGGCGGCGGCGTCCGCCGCGCCGGCGGAGAGGGTGCCGCCGACGAGGAGGGCGGACAGGAGCGCCGCGGCGGCGCCGATGCGAGATGCGCGTGGGGGGAATCTCATGCCGTCATCATGACGCGCGTAGAGGCTGGCATGTCAACGACAAGAATGTGTGGTCTCCCGCCGGGTCCGGTGAACATCCGGCGTGTCAGTCCGCCGCCCGGCGCCCCCACGCGGTCCCCACGAGAACCAGCGCTCCGCCCGCGAGACCGGTCGCGCCGAGCCGTTCGCCGCCCAGCAGCAGCCCCGCCGCGGCGGCCCACAACGGCTCGGTGCCGAGCAGCAGGCTGACCCGGGACGGCGAGCTGCGGCGGACCGCCCACATCTGGACGAAGAAGGCGACCACGGTGCACAGGGCCGACAGGAACAGCAGTCCGGCCCAATCCCGCACGCCGAAGCCCGCGGCGGTGGCCCACGGCGTGGGCCCGCCGGCCGCCGACAGGGCCGCGAACACGACGACGGCGGTGCCCAGCTGGACCGTGGTGAGCGGCAGCGGTGCGGCGGTCTGTACGGCCCTGATCCGGGACATGGCGAGGACGTGCAGGGTGCGCGCCAGGGCGGCGAGCAGCATCAGCAGGTCGCCCGCGGAGGGCCGGGTGAAGCCGCCGCCCTGGGTGAGCAGGACGACCCCGAGCACCGACAGGGCGGCGGCGCCGAGGAAGGACGGGGCGGGCCGGGTGCGGGTGACGGCTGTCTCGGCGAGCGGGGTGAAGACCATGGTGAGGCTGATGATCAGGCCCGCGTTCGTGGCCGACGTGTGGACGACGCCGTAGGTCTCCAGCAGGAAGATGCCGCTGAGGATCAGGCCCAGCAGGGCCGCGCCGCGCCACTGGGCGCCGGTCAGGGCGCGCAGGGAGCGCCGCGCGGCGACGACCAGGACGGGCACCGCGAGCGCGAACCGCAGGACCAGTACGGCGAGGACCGTGCGGGCCGTGGTGACGTCCTTGGCCGCCAGATAGCTCGCGCCCCAGACGACCGCGACGAGCAGGACGGGCAGGTCGGTGGACCGGGCACGGCGGGGTGCGGCGGCTGCGCCCGGTACGGCGACGGTCGACATGGCGGGCCCTCCGGGGCTGCGGACGGTGCGCGACGTCGGCGGCTCGCACGGGAACGATCACCGTACCGGTGGCGGTGCGCACGGGCCAGGGATCACGCGACGCCGGAGCCTTCGGGGAGGCGCCGGAGTCCGGCCGTCAGCCCACGTTCGTGGAGAAGATGCCGCCGGTCGGGCCCTGCTTGTCGCCGCCCTGGGCCTTCTTCAGGGCGTTGGCCAGGCTTTCGATGGTGAGGGACTGGAGGATCACGCGGCCGTTGCCCTCCAGAGTGGCCAGGGACAGGCCCTCGCCGCCGAAGACCGCGTTCATGATGCCCTGGCGGTTGAGGCCGCCGACGCGCTGGACGCCGTACCGGATGCCCTCCTCGAAGGCCACGACGCAGCCGGTGTCGACCTCGATGCGGCCGCCGAAGTCGGCCGGGTTCAGGTCGATGAAGTTGCCGGCGCCGGCGATGATCACCGTGCCGTGGCCGGTGAACTTCTCCAGGACGAAGCCCTCGCCGCCGCTCATGCCGGTACGGCCGCCCTGGAAGGCGATGCCGAACTCGACGGTGGACTCGGCGGCCACGAAGGCGTCCTTCTCCGCGAACCACGCGCGCGTGCCGTCGAGCTCCAGCGCGCGCATCTCGCCGGGCAGCACGCCCGCGAAGCCGACCGTGCCCTGGCCGCCCTGGGCGCTGAAGTACTGGAACGCCAGCGACTCGCCGGCCAGCATGCGCTGGCCGACCTGCATGGCGGTGCCCATGGCCTGGCGCAGCATGCCGCCCATGCCGCCGCTCCCGCCGCCCTGTTGCCGGCCGCCGCCCTCCGAGGGGCCGGACAGGCGCGTCTCCATGGTCACGTTCGTCGTCTTGAACAGGAACTTCCCGGCCTCGCAGTACACGGTCTGGCCGGGGTGCAGGTTGACGACCGCCATCTGCATGGCGTTGCCGACGATCTCTTGCTGAAGGGTCACGCGGGGGGAACGCGCGGGGCGGGGAGAAGAGTTCCGGAAGATCCGGCTGTGTCCCTCGCCTCACCCGCCCGGTTCCTGGTGACGGGCGGCGAGCGCGGACGCGCCGTCCTCCGTCAGGGAGCCGAACAGCCGCACCCGGGAGACGCCCCCGTCGGGGTAGATGTCCACGCGCGCGTGGGTGGCGGTGGCGGCGGCGGGGAGGACGAAGCGGTGGGCGGTGTCCGGCTGGAGGCGGGTACGGGGCAGGATCTCGGTCCAGCCGCCGCGGCCGTCACCCTCGCCGCGCCCATCACCGTCGTCCTCGCCGCGCCCGGCACCCTCACCACGCCCGGCGTCGTCGTCCTCGCCGCGCCCGGCGTCCGCCCCGGTGACCCCGATGGCCCCGGCATCCCTTGCGTCCCCGGCGTCCCCGGCGTCCCCGGCGTCCCGCACCGACACGGACGCCCAGCCCGCGCTGTTGCCCTTCAGGCACGCCGTGTCGATCTCGATCGCGCGGATCAGGGACCGGGCGACCAGGCGGTAGCGGATCCAGTCGTTGCCGTGGTCGCGGCGGCGGCGGGTCTCCCAGCCTTCGTCCATCCGCCGGGAGCGGCCGGGCAGGATGGTGTTGACGGCCGGGGAGTAGAAGAGGTCGGAGGCGTCCTCGACCCGGCCGCCGTTCTCCAGGGCGACGACGTCGAAGGTGCCGAGCACGGCCAGCCACGCTGGGTCGGGCACGGCCTCGCCGTACACGCGCAGGCGCGCGATGCCGCCGTCGGGATGCTGGACGAGGCGCAGGTGGGTGAAGCGCCGCTCCACGTCCACCGCGAAGCCGTTGGCCGCGTGGCCGCCGACCGGTGTGCGCGGGACCAGCGTCGTCCACTTCACGTCCGCGGACAGCAGTTCCCCGGGGGAAGGGGAGCCGGGCACCGACGCGCCCTCGACCGAGACGGCCTGGGGGTGGTTGCCGCGGAAGTGGGCCGTGTCCACGACGACGCCCCGTACGACCCCCGGCACGCCGAGGCGGATCAGCGCCCAGTCGTGGTCGTCGTCGGCCGGCCAGGGGTGGGCGGCGGACGGACCGCGCCGGCGGCGGCTCTCCCAGCCGTCCATGATCTTGCCCTTGTGGCCGAAGCGCTCGGGCTCGAACCCGGCCCTCCCGGGCAGGAGGAGGTTCTCGCGCTCGGCGAAGAACTCGTCGTTGGCGGCGACGACCCCGGCGCCGAGCCGCCGGTCGGCGAGGTCGGTGAACCGGGTGAATTGGAAGTCGGCGGTGCGGTAGTCCGCGTACGGGTCACCGCCCGTGTAGGGGGCGGCGTCGCCGGTGAAGCCGGCCCAGCCGGCCGGATCCTGTGCCGTCACGGTGTTCGGGGCTCCTTTCGGACTTCGGGATCGTGGGGTCGGAGGGCGCGGGCCGCGTGCCGCGAGGCGGGAACGGGCCACCGGTGGCGGGCCGGGCCTGCGGCGCCGGGGCGGGTTCCGGGACTCCGTCGCCGGGGGCTCGGTTCGGGAGCTCCGTCGCGTGGGCGCGGTCCCGGGACTCCGCCGCCGTGGGCACGGTTCGGGAGCTCCGGCGCCGGGAGCTCCGCCTCCGTGGGCACGGTTCCGGGGCTCCGGCGACGGGACGGTTCACCGCGGGCGGCTGAGGAGTGTGCCCGTCGGTGCGGCGAACTCGCCGTCGGCGAAGACGCGCCGGCCGCGCAGCCAGGTGGACTTCACGACGCCGTGCAGCGTCCTGCCCGCGTACGCCGTGACCGGGTTGCGGTGCTGGAGTCCGGCCGGGTCGACGGTGAAGGTCTCATCGGGGGCGAGGACGGCGAAGTCGGCGTCGCGGCCGGGCTCGACGGCACCCTTGAGGGTGTCGAGCCCGGCCAGCCGGGCCGGCTGCGCCGACATCCAGCGGACGACGTCCTCCAGGCCGTGCCCGCGCCGGCGGGCCTCGGTCCACACGGCGGGCAGGCTCAGCTGCAGGCCGGAGATGCCGCCCCAGGCGGTCGCGAAGTCGGGGGTCTTCAGGTCGGCGGTCGAGGGCGAGTGGTCGGTGACGACGCAGTCGATGGTGCCGTCGGCCAGGGCCTGCCAGAGCAGGTCCTGGTTGGCGGCCTCGCGGATCGGCGGGCAGCACTTGAACTCGGTCGCCCCGTCGGGGACTTCCTCGGCGGTCAGGGTGAGGTAGTGCGGGCAGGTCTCCACGGTGACGCGGACGCCCTCGGCGCGGGCGGCGGCGAGAAGCGGCAGCGCGTCGGCGGACGACAGATGGAGGACGTGCACGCGCGCGTGCAGGCGGCGGGCCAGTCCGACGAGGCGGGCGATGGCCGTGTCCTCGGCGTCGCGCGGCCGGGAGGCGAGGAAGTCGGCGTACCGGGGGCCGGCGTGGGACGGGGCGGCGGCCAGCCGGTGCGGGTCCTCGGCGTGCGCGATCAGCAGGCCGTCGAAGCCGGCGGTCTCGGTGAGGGCCCGGGTCAGCTCCTCCTGGTCCAGGTGCGGGAACTCGTCCACGCCGGACGGGGAGAGGAAGGCCTTGAAGCCGAAGACCCCGGCGTCGTGCAGGGGGCGCAGGTCCTTGACGTTGCCGGGCAGCGCGCCGCCCCAGAAGCCGACGTCGATGTGCACCCTGCCCTCGGCGGCCTCCCGCTTCACCCGCAGGTTCGCGACCGTGGTGGTCGGCGGCAGCGAGTTGAGGGGCATGTCAATGAGGGTGGTGATGCCGCCCGCGGCCGCCGCGCGCGTGGCGGTCCGAAAGCCCTCCCACTCGGCGCGGCCGGGGTCGTTGACATGCACGTGGGTGTCGACCAGGCCGGGCAGCAGGACGTGGTCGCCGACGTCCTCCAGCCGGGCCGCGGTGACCTCGGCGTCGTACGGCAGTACGGCGGTGATCTTCCCGGCGGAGACGGTGACCGTGGCGGCCCGCTTCCCTTCCGGGGTGACGACACGCGTGGAACGCAAGGCCAGGTCGGCGTCGGACACCCGGGACCCCTTCTCTTCTCCGCGCTGTTCCCCGTCGCCCGCTGAAGCTCTTCACTTCCAGGAAACGGGATTTACCCCCATGTAACGGAATTCAACGTTCTGTTGACGGAGTCTTCCCGGCGGCGCCCCGGCCGTCAAGGGGCGCGTCGGCCGACCGGCGGGCACGCCGCCGCCTTCGCACCGGCCCCGGAGGAACGCGCCGTGCCACGTCCGGCCCCCGCGAGGCCGGTCGAGCGTGACCGCGCGGCGGCGGGCGGCCGCGGAGTTCTCCGAGACGCCGACGGGTGCGGGCGGGTGAGCGGAAGGGGGCGGGGCAGGGCGGGGCTCAGGGTGCCGAGGATCCGCCCAGCACGTCCATAGCCGTCCTCAGCTCGGCGAGTCCCCTGGCCAGGGCGCTGACCGAGCCGATCGCCCCGGCGATCAGGAGCAGGGAGCGGCGCAGGCGGGGTATCTCGGGGATGCCGCCGGCGACCATCGCGGCGAGTGCGGCCAGTTCGTCCTCGGCGATTCCCCGGTCGGGGAAGTCCGCCGGGAGCGCGGCGAGTTCGCGGCGCAGACGGGCCACGGCGGTCCGCAGTCCCGCCACTCTCGGGTCCTCGTCGCTGCCGGTCACCGGCGTCTGCCCCAAGCTCCGCAACCCAGCCCTCCCCTTAGCACGGCCATGTGCGCGGGTCAGTTAACGCGACCGGATGCGCGAACGCCACCACGCGGACCGAAATTCAGCCCCAGGGGGCCTTGGCCGACGGCGCCGGGTATGCAGGATCCATGACGGACGATCACGATCACCGGGACGCCGGTCCCCCTCCGGGCCCGCGCGACGCACGGATCCAGGGAGACCCGCGTTCCGCAGGCGTCCCGGCGGACCCGCGCCCGGAGACCGCCGGGCTGCTGCTGGCGGCCGGCGGAGGCAGGCGGCTGGGCGGGCGGCCGAAGGCGCTGCTGGAGTACCGGGGGCGGCCGCTCGTCGAGTACGCGGCGGGCGTGCTGCGCGCGGCCGGATGCGGGCGGGTGCACGTCGTCCTGGGCGCGGGGGCGGACGAGGTGCGGGCACGCGCCGACCTGAGCGGCTGCGTGCTGGTCGACAACCCCGGCTGGGCGGAGGGCATGGGCTCGTCCCTGCGCGCCGGACTCGCCTCGCTCGCGGGGACGGGGGTGCGCGCGGCCCTCGTGAGCCTGGTGGACCAGCCGGGCATCGGACCGCGCGCCGCGGCCCGGGTGCTCGGCGCGTACGACGGCGAGACCACGCTCGCCGCGGCCTCCTACGACGGCGTGCGCGGGCACCCCGTCCTGTGCGGCGCGGCGCACTGGCCCGGCATCGCCGCGGCCGCCACCGGCGACCGGGGGGCCCGCGCCTATCTGCGGGAGCACGCGGGACGGGTACGGCTCGTGGAGTGCGCGGACGTGGCCGAGCCGTACGACATCGACACCGCGGCGGACCTGCGCCGCCTGCGCTGAACGGGCGGCGACCGGCGCGCGGTTCCGGCGGCCCGGCACCGCGCGCCCCTTCACCGCGTGCCTGCGCACCACGCGCTTGTGTGCCGCGCCCCGGAGCGCCTGGGCTTCAACAGAACATTGAAGCTCCACCATGAGGAAACTAGGATCCACGGACCGGTGGCGTCCTTGCGCGCAGCGGGCGCCGACTGTCCGATTCATGCTCCTTGGCGTCCGATGCCCTTGCTGAAGGAAGTGACAGCTGATGTCCGCACCCGCGCCGTCCCCTCTGACCGTCACCGGCGCGGGGCCGCTGCCCCGGCAGGAGGAGGTCCTCACCGACGCGGCCCTCGGCTTCGTCGCGGAGCTGCACCGGCGGTTCACCCCGCGCCGTGACGAACTCCTCGCCCTGCGCGCCGAGCGCCGTGCCGGGATCGCCCGCACGGGAACGCTCGACTTCCTCCCCGGGACGGCGGACATCCGCGCGGACGACTCCTGGCGGGTGGCCCCGGCCCCGCCCGCGCTGGAGGACCGGCGCGTGGAGATCACGGGTCCCACCGACCGCAGGATGACCGTCAACGCCCTCAACTCGGGCGCGCGGGTGTGGCTCGCGGACTTCGAGGACGCCTCCGCTCCCACCTGGGAGAACGTGGTGCTCGGCCAGCTGAACCTGACCGACGCCTTCACCCGGTCCATCGACTTCACCGACGCGGTGTCCGGCAAGTCGTACGCCCTGCGGCCGGACGCCGAGCTGGCGACGGTCGTCATGCGTCCGCGCGGCTGGCACCTGGACGAGCGGCATCTCGTCGACGCCGGCGGCACGCCGGTCCCCGGTGCCCTCGTCGACTTCGGCCTGTACTTCTTCCACAACGCCCGGCGCCTGCTCGACCTCGGCAAGGGCCCGTACTTCTATCTGCCGAAGACCGAGTCGCACCTCGAAGCACGCCTGTGGAACGACGTGTTCGTGTTCGCGCAGGACCACCTCGGCATCCCGCGGGGCACCGTCCGCGCCACCGTCCTCATCGAGACGATCACGGCCGCCTACGAGATGGAGGAGATCCTCCACGAACTGCGCGAGCACGCCTCGGGGCTGAACGCCGGCCGCTGGGACTATCTGTTCTCCCTGGTGAAGAACTTCCGTGACCGCGGGCCGGAGTTCGTCCTGCCGGACCGCAACGCGGTCACGATGACGGCCCCGTTCATGCGGGCGTACACCGAACTCCTCGTCCGCACCTGCCACAGGCGCGGCGCGCACGCGATCGGCGGCATGGCGGCGTTCATCCCCTCCCGGCGGGACGCCGAGGTCAACCGGGTCGCCTTCGAGAAGGTGCGCGCCGACAAGGACCGTGAGGCGAACGACGGTTTCGACGGTTCCTGGGTGGCCCACCCCGACCTGGTGCCGATCGCCATGGAGTCCTTCGACAAGGTGCTCGGCGACCGGCCGCACCAGAAGGACCGGCTGCGCGAGGACGTGCGGGTCGAGGCGGCGGACCTGATCGCCGTCGGCTCCCTGGAGGCGAGGCCGACGTACGGCGGTCTGGTCAACGCCGTCCAGGTGGGCATCCGTTACATCGAGGCGTGGCTGCGCGGGGTCGGCGCGGTCGCCATCTTCAACCTGATGGAGGACGCCGCCACCGCGGAGATCTCCCGCTCGCAGATCTGGCAGTGGATCGACGCGGGCGTCGAGTTCGAGAACGGCGAGAAGGCCACGCCGGAACTGACCCGCCGGATCGCCGCGGAGGAACTGGCCGCCGTCCGGGCGGAGATCGGCGCGGAGGCCTTCGACGCCGGGCACTGGCAGGAGGCGCACGACCTGCTGCTGCGGGTGGCGCTGGACGAGGACTACGTCGACTTCCTGACCCTGCCCGCGTACCGGCAGCTGGAGGGCTGACCTCCCGGGGGCGCCCGTCTCAGCCCAGGTGGACCGACCAGTCCTGCTCGGCCGCCGGCTTGCCGTGCAGGTCGGGGACGCGCTTGAGCCAGTCGGGACGGCCCTGCTCGGTCCGGCGGGCGCGTGCGGCCTCCTCGGCGGCGAGCTCCTCCCGGCTCGGGAAGTCGGTGGGCAGCCACTGGGCCGACAACCGTACGCGCTCCAGGAGGTAGTCGACGTAGGCGGCGCGGACGTCGTCGGGCGTGGCGAAGCCGGCGTCCTCGGCGAGCCAGGCGTCCGGGACCTCGGCGACGATCCGGCGCAGCAGTTCCCCGGTCACCCTGGGCGCGAGTTCGGCGTCGGCGGCGCGGACGTCGGGGCCGTACTGGCCCAGCGCGTGGTGGCGGAAGTCGTACTTCCTGCCCGGGGTCGTGGTGTCCCAGCGGTGGTGGAAGACCAGCGCGGCACCGTGGTCGATGAGCCAGAGCCGCGGCGGCACGGTGCCGAGGGTGGGCCAGACCATGAGGTTGGAGCTGTGGACCGTACGGTCGACGTTCACGGTGAGCGCGTCCAGCCAGACGATCCTGCCCGCCTCCAGCGGGTCGACGGGGAAGTCCCTGGCGATCTCGGGCGTGAAGTCGCGGGCGCCCGGCAGATAGTCCATGCCGAGGTTGACGCCCGCGCTGGCGCCGTGCAGCTCGCGCACCTCCTGGTGGGGCTCGTCGGCGGCGATGGCCGGGTCGAAGTGGGCGAGGACCAGCTCGGGGAAGCGCAGTCCGAGGGCGCGCGCGAGTTCCCCGACGATCACCTCGGCGACCAGCGCCTTGTGGCCCTGCGCGGAGCCGGTGAACTTGACGACGTAGGTGCCGAGGTCGTCCGCCTCGACGACGCCGGGCACGGACCCTCCCGACCTGAGGGGGGTCACGTATCGAACGGCAGTCACATCGCGCAGCACACCGGCCAGCGTAATTCAGGTCAGCCGGGGAGCAGGGGGTTGGGCAGCGGCAGGTAGCGGGCGTCGGCGCCGTCCGCGCCGGTCCAGCGCAGCAGCAGGTTGGTCTTGCCGGGCAGGGTGGGCGCGGCGAGCAGGGCGGGGATCTCGGGCAGATCGTGCCGGGCCAGCTCGCGGCGCACGGCGGGCCACGGGTCGAGGCCGGGGTGCTGTTCGGCGAGGGCGGCGGCGATCTCGCCGAGGTGGTTGACGACCAGGGTGTAGACCAGCCGCTCCCAGCCCGCTGCGCGGGAGACCTCGGGCAGGAGCTTGACGCCCTCGGCGTCCCGGAACAGCGCCTGCACGGGCGCGCCGGTGGCGTCCACGGCGACCAGGGAGTTCTGCAGATGGGCCTCCAGGACCACCCCGTGCGCGTCGAACGCGGTAAGGACGGGCGGGACGACCTGGCGCAGGTACGCCTCCCACCAGGCGTCCGGGTCGGGCGCGGCCGCGGCGGGGCTGCCCTCGAAGCCCTCGGCGAGACCGGCCGCGAGCAGGGGGGTGGCGCCGGGCAGCAGATGGCCGCGCAGGCCGTCGCGGGTGAGGACGGCGAGTTCCTCGAAGGCGAAGGCCGCGGTGCGGTAGCCGCGGTCGCTGAGCCAGGCCGCCGGGCCGTCCATGGCGGCGAAGGCACCCCCGGCCGCCTGGTCGGTGCGGCGCAGTCTGCGCAGGTCGTGGCGCCAGAGGCGGCGGATGTCGTTGGTGATGCGCACGTCGAGGCTGAACTTCAGGAAGAGGTCGCGCGCGGGCTCGTACACCGTGCGCACCGCCGCCGTCGGCCACACGCCGTACTCCGTGGTGCCGAGCCGCAGCAGGCGTCCGTCGGCGAAGGCCGGCGCGAGGTCGCGGGCGAGGAGGTCGAGCTGCCAGGGGTGGGCGGGCAGCAGCCGGTACCCGTCCGGTGCCGTGCCGAGGGCGTCCAGGGCCCGGGTGTCGCCCTCCTCGGCGACCTGGTCCTCGCGGACACCGAGCAGCACCAGCGGGAAGCGGGCGTGCGCCTCCGGGGCGTACGGCAGCCATGCCGCGGCCGGGCCGCCGCCGCGCGCCTTGGGGGCGGGGTGGTGGGGGTGGCCGGTGATCAGGGACTGCTCGGAGCGCAGGTACGGGTCCTCGGGCGGGGCCGTCCGGGCGCGGGCGGTGAGCAGCGCGGCGACGGTGTCGCGGCTGTCGATCATCTCGGCGGGCAGGTCGTCGTTGGGCAGGCCCGTGTACCGGCGCAGTTCCTCGGCGGCCAGTTTGACCAGCTCGGTGTGCCCGATCCGCTGCCACTCGCCGGCCACCAGCACCTCGGGCTCGGCGGGCCGCCGCCCGGCCCGCACCCGCAGCAGCCGGCCACTGCCGGAGAGCCGGTACACGGGGCGGTTCCCGTGGGGGGAGGGGCGGGGCTCGTCCTCGCGGGGGGCGGGGGGTGCGTGGTCCTCACTGAGGGCGGGCCGGGGCTCATCTTCGCTGGGGGCCGTGTGTGCCTGCTCCTCACGGGGGCTGGGGCGCGGCTCGACCTCGCGGGGGGCGGGGGGTGCCTTCTCCTCACGGAGGGCCGGGAGCGCCTCGTCGCCGTGGGGGGCGGGGAGCGGCTCGGCCACTTCGCGCAGGAGGCAGTTGAGCAGGGGCGCGGCGGCGTAGGCGTCGGCGCGGCGGCCGATGTCGTCGCCGGGGCGGCCGGCGGCCTCACCAGGGCGGTCGGTGGCGTCGCCAGGGCGGGTGGTGCCGTCGCTGGAGCGGCCGAGGCCGTCGCCGGGGCGTGCGGTGGCGTCGGAGAGGGGCTTGGGGTCCACGCGGTCCATTCGTTCTTCGTCGGGGGGTGGTCTCGGTCGCAGGGACGGGGCTCACGGGGCTCACGGGGCGGGACGGTCGGAGGAGGGTCGGTCGGGGGTGGCACGCACTGCGGGGCGCAGCGTGCCGACAGGCCGTCCGCCGCGGCGAGCGTGCCGATAGGCCGTCCGCCGGTACGCCGTCCCCCGTACGACGCCCGGAGGCCGGTGCGCCGACCTGCCCGGCGGCGTCCGGGGCCCGTCGCGACCAGTATGTCTGCCGTATCCGACAATCGTGCTGAGCCGCCTGCCGCCCGCCCGTCCCGAGGAGACGACCGTGCACCACTCTCGCACCGCCGAGGCCGAGCCGGCCGAGGAGCTGGCCGCCGTACGGCCCGGCCTGCTCGACCGGTACCGGGCCGCCCTGCCGGGTGCCCGCGCGGCGGTGCTCACGCGGCTGTGGCGGGCGTTCGCCCATGAACCGCTGCCGTGGATCATCCGCCGGACCCGGGGCGCGCACAGCCTCACCCTGCACCTTGCCGACGGCCGCCGGCTGCACGGGCCGCTCGCGGATCCGTACGCGACCGGTGACCTGGTGACCGCCGTGCGCCTGGACCGGGAGCGGTACGACGATCCGGCGCTGCTGATGACCGACCTCGCGGTGCCGCACGCGGCCGCCTTCGCCGTCGAGCTCGGCGGCAGCACGGCGTCGCTGGCGCTGTCCCGGGCGGGAGCGGACCACGCGGACGCGGATCGCACGGGTGCGGACGGCACGGGTGCGGATCGCGCCGGTACGGGCCACGCCTGTACGGGCCACGCTCGGGGGTGGCCGGAGCGGGACTGGGAGTGGGAGCAGCGGGTGACCGACGGGCATCCGTTCCACCCCAACTGCCGTTACCGGCCGGGTTTCTCGGTGGCGGACCAGCTGGCGTACGGCCCGGAGCACGGTGCGGTGGTGGAGCTGGGCACGGTGGCGGTACCGGCGGCGGAGTGCCTGGTGTCCGGGGAGTGGCCCGACGAACTGCGTTCCGGGGAGCGGTTGTTGATCCCGGTGCACCCGTGGCAGGCGACGCATGTGCTGAAGCGGTCGTACGATCCGTGGCGGCCGGCGCACCCGCTGATGTCGCTGCGCACGCTGGCGCTGTCCGGCGGTCCGCATGTGAAGACCGCGCTGAGCGCGCGGCTGACCTCTTCGGTGCGGGACATCTCCGTGTACTCCGTCGAGGCGTCGGCGGCACTGTCCGCGTTCGGGGAGGAGCTGGCGGCGCGCACGGACGGCCTGCTGCACATCACCCGCACGGTGGGCGCGGTCACGGCCCACTCCCCCGATCTGGCGGCGCTGCTGCGGGAGTCGCCCGAGGAGTACGCGGGGCCGGGCGAACGGGTGCTGCCCGTGGCCGCGCTGGCCACCACCCGGCTCCCGGAGGACCCCGCCTGGCTGGCCGCCTTCACCCGTCTCGCCCTCACGGCCGGGCTGCGCCTGCTCGATCTGGGCGTCGCCCTGGAGGCGCACGGCCAGAACCTGCTGGTGATCCTCTCGGCCGCCGACGACACCCCGCTCCGCCTCGTCTACCGGGACCTGGCCGACATCCGCATCAGCCCCGAGCGGCTGCGCCGCCACGGCATCACGCCGCCGGCGCTGACCGGACGTCTGATCAACGACGACGAAACGGTCCTGCGCCGCAAGCTGTTCGGGTCACTGGTCGCGGGCGCGCTGGCGGGCACGGCGGGCTCCGGCGCCGCCCTGGGCGCGGCCCTCGGCTCCGCGCTGCCCGCCCTGCCCGGCACCCCGGACCTGCCGGCCCTGCGCGAACACCCGCTCCCCGCCAAGGCACTGACCCTGATGCGCCTCTCCCCCGAGACCCCGGGCGACCAGTGGACGGCCCTCCCCAACCCGCTGTCGTTCCTGGACTGACCTCACGTCACATTTCGCACACAAAAGGCCCGATCATCTGATCGCGCCCTCCCCGCGGGGTACTTCTGTGGAGCGACGGACACGGATGCCCCGGGGGGAGCGGAACATGACTGACGTCGAGAGCGGTGACGGTCTGATGACGGCGATACGTCCGGAGCAGCTGGATCCGGGCGCGGTGGTGGCACAGTCGCTGGACAACCAGTGGGTGCCGGCCGGACTCGCCGAGGAGATGATCGAACAGGGCCGCTCCCTGGACGAGATCGGCGGGCGCCGGACCCGGGAAGTGCGGGCGGAGTACTTCCGCAGCCTGATCAACGCGAGCCAGGTCGTCATCAACCGCGCGTACTTCTACAACAACGACGCGATCAACAGCGACCTCACGGAGGAGACGGACGAGGCGCGTACGGCGCACCAGAGGCTGCTGGCCTCGGGGGCGATCGTCCCCTTCCTGCTCAACGAGCGTCATCCGGCGGAGGAGCCGCCCGCCCATCTGCATGTGCGGCGGGCCGGGTTCACCGCCTGGCAGGAGACGCTGGCGGGCATGCCGGCCAGTGACCGGGTGCGGTGTGTGCGCATGTCCTGGGACGGCTCGACCGACGACGCGGAGAACCGGGACCGCACCCGGATGCGGCTGTTCCAGCCGTTCACCGAGAAGGTGCAGGGGCTCACGGCCAAGGACATCGACATCCTCGCCGCCCAGGTCGGGGTCGCCCAGGAGGACGCGGACCGGTTCGGGCAGCGGCTCGGCGAGGTCGTCGGCTTCAGCAACGATCTCAGCGTGCGCAGACAGCCGGTGGTGCGCAACACCCTGTACGAGGAGTTCGTGACCGTCCCCGGCACGAACGTCGCGGAGGGCAGGTACGACCGGGACAAGCCCTTCGCGGCGGAGATAAAGCAGCTCCTCGACCTGATCTACAACGTCAACCTGGCGGATGCCCTGGGGCGCTATCCCCTCACGCCGGTCGGCAGTCTGCGGCGGGTCGTCCTCCAGGAGGCCCGCGAGGCGAGGTCGGCCACCGGCTTCGTCGAGGATCCCGGACAGCTGCTGACCTTCCTGCGCAGGCAGACGTTCGCCACCGTCCAGGACCACCTGACGCCGTCCGCGGTCAACGACCTGACGCTGGGCGACATCTGGCGGCTGCGGCAGACCTCCGCCTGGAACGCGTACATCCGTGCGTTCGGTGAACTGACGTCGGATCCGGGGGCGTTCCACGACGGCGTCGGTCAGGTCTTCGACCGCTACGTCCGGCTCAACTCGGAGATCCTGGCGCTGGCCCGCGACCGCAGGAAGGCCCGTCCCGCTTCCTGGCGGCCGGTCGCGGAGGTGGTCGTCACCGTGGGCGCGGCCGTCTTCTCGGCGGTCGGCGGTGACGGTGCCTGGCAGGTCGCCGGTTCGGTGCTGCCGCTCGCGGTGAGTGGCGCCCTGACCGGTTCGGTGCAACTGGTGCTGCGCAACCGGACCGCCGGACGGCAGGAACAGCGTTTCGCCCGCGAGATCGCCTCCGTCCGGCTGGCCAGTGAACGAGAATGGTCCGAGTTCCACGACCTGGTGCGGCACCTCCCGGGCTACCGGGAGACCACGGGGCCGGCCCCGACCGGCACGGCGTCCGCGACCACCCAGGACAACGAAGACCTGCCCGAATACTGAAAGCGGGGAGTACCTCTTGCACCGACTGGCGAGCGTGCGGTGGATCCGGTGAACCGGTACGAGGCTCTGCGCCGGGACAGACCCGACTGGTTCCGTGACGGCGGTCCGGGCGGCATCGAGATCCTGACGGATCCGGGTTCGGTCCGGGCCGCCCGCCGCCTGGTGTCCAAGGCGTCCCGGCCCGCCGCCCGCGGTCCGCTCTCCGCTCTGTGGGGGCGGCTGCGCGCCACGCTGCGGCCCGTTCCGGTGGGTGTGCTGTCGGCCGGGCGGTTCCTGTGGCACCTGCGGGACCCGGTGCGCTTCCCGGACGGCCGGCTCGGCCTGTACGACCGTGTCCTGCCGCCTCCGGAGACCTCTCCCGGCGTGGTCGTCCTGCCGCTCCTCGGCCCGGCGGGCCCGGGGACGAGGGTGGTGCTGATCGAGCACTACCGGCACGCGACCCGGGACCGGCACTGGGAGGTCGTACGCGGTTTCGGCGAACCGGGCGCCTCGACGGAGGAGAACGCGACGCGGGAGCTGCGGGAGGAGATCGGCGCCGTTCCGACGTCGGTGACCGATCTCGGTGAACTCCACCCGGACACCGGGCTGCTGGGGCACCGGGTCAGGCTGTGTGCCGCCCGGATGGACGAGGTCGGCGCGCTCGAGGAGGGTGAGGCGATCGGCCGGGCGATCACGGTGCCGGTCGCCGAGGCGGAGGAGATGGTGGCCGACGGCCGGATCACCGACGGGTTCACCGTCGCCGTGCTGTACCGGGCCCGCCTGTCCGGCGTGTTCGACCCGAAGTCGGAGGAGCAACAGGTCACCTGACGGGCCGGGGTCCGGAGTCTCACCGTTCATCTGCCGTTTTGGCGTGCGGCGTGTGCGGTCAATACGATCCACCGATGATCAGAAGACAACGGCTCGCGGCGGGCGTCCTCGCTCTGCTCGCGGCCCTGGCGGCCGGGATCGCGTTCCCCGGCGGAGCTGTCGCGGACGAGACGGAGCAGCAGCCCGCTCCGAAGGTCGAACTCGTCCTGGACGTCAGTGGCTCCATGCGTGCGCGGGACATCGACGGCGGTACGCGGATGGCCGCGGCGAAGCAGGCGTTCAACGAGGTGCTCGACGCGACGCCCGAGGAGGTCCAGCTCGGCATCCGTACGCTGGGCGCCAACTACCCGGGCAACGACCGGAAGACGGGCTGCAAGGACACCGCCCAGCTGTACCCGGTCGGCCCGCTGAACCGGACCGACGCGAAGACCGCGGTGGCCACGCTGGCGCCGACCGGCTGGACGCCGATCGGTCCCGCGCTACTGAAGGCGGCCGACGACCTCCAGGGCGGCGACGGCACCCGCCGGATCGTCCTGATCAGCGACGGCGAGGACACCTGCCAGCCGCTGGACCCGTGCGAGGTCGCCCGCGAGATAGCCGGCAAGGGCATCGGGCTGACCATCGACACGCTCGGCCTGGTGCCGGACGCCAAGACCCGTGACCAGCTCAGCTGCATCGCGGACGCGACCGGCGGCACCTACACCTCCGTGCAGCACAAGGAGGAACTCAGCGACCGTGTCGGCCAGTTGGTCGACCGGGCCGCCGATCCCGTGGTGACCCCGGTGGCCGCCACCGGCGCCGACCGCTGCGACCAGGCACCCTCGCTCAAGTCGGGCCTGTACACCGACCACGAGGAGTCCGGGCAGCAGCGCTGGTACAAGGTCGACGTGAAGCCGGGCCAGGAGCTGCGTGCCTCGGTGAGCGTGGCGGACGACCGCACCGTCGCCCCGAACTACGGCGTGCTGCTGCGGGCGGTGACCATGAAGGGCCGCGAGATCGTGCGCGGCGAGGCCGCGGGCAACGGGCGCACGGACGCGATCTCGACGGGCCTTCGTTACCCGAAGGCCGAGAGCGACGACGACAGCGCGCCCGCCGAGACGGTGTGCCTGCAGGTCACCCACTCCTTCGCCGCGGCCGCGGGCGTGAAGACCACGCCGGGCATGCCGCTGGAGCTGACCGTCGACGTGGTGGACGGTCCGTCGCAGGCGAGCGACGTGGCCTCATTCGGCCTCGGGCGCGGCTGGTGGCTGCTGGGCGCCCTGGTGCTGACCGGTTTCGTCGCCGGTCTGCTGTGGGGCTGGCTGTCGCGCTGGCGGGTCGCGGTCTGGAGGACCAACTGATGCGTATCACCCACATCCTGGGCGCCGCGGCGCTCGCTCTGGGACTGGCCGCGGGTCCTGCCGCCGCCGACTCCTCCCCGTCGCCGAGCGCCTCGTCCGGCAGCGAGGCGCCCACCCAGGCGGGCACCTCGTTCCGTACGGCGACGGAGATCGAGCAGGGGCAGCGGGCCACCGCGTCCGGTTCCACCGGTGACTACATGTACTGGTCGTTCCCGGCGGACACCGGCCAGCGTCCCACCGTCAGCGCGACGGTGAAGCTGCCGCAGACGCACTCCGCCGAGACCTGGCAGATCGACGTCTACGACGGACTGCGCCGCCGCCAGGCGTGCCAGTACGGCGCGGCGACGCGGACCGCGGAGCAGGGTTCCGGCTCGGTCGAACTGGCCTGTGTGCTGCGTACCGTCCGTTCCTGGTCGGAGCCCTGGGCCGACGACCCGCTGCCGGGCACGTACTACGTCCGGCTCACGGTGCTGGGCCTCGGCTCCTCCGACCTCGGCCAGCCGGTGAGCACCGAAGTGCGCGTCGACTCCAAGGACATCGGGGGCGCGGCCGCGGTGGACGGTTCGCTGGCCGAGCCGCTCGTGCCGGGCATCGCCGTCAAGTCCGCCTCGGAGGACGACGGTTCGAAGTCGGCGGTGCTCTCCAGCATCAAGCCGGACGACGGCTGGTCCTCCGGCTGGTGGACGGACCGCTGGGTGTGGACGGCGATCGGCGGCGTCCTGGCCGCCCTCGCGGGCATCGGCGGATACGCGCTGACGCGCGGCTCGGGCCGCCCGTCCCAGGTCCCGCCGGGCTACTGAGCCCGCCCGAAGAACGGTGAAGGCCCGCCTGCACGGCGGGCCTTCGTCGTCTCCTCCCCGCGGTGGCCCGTGGCGCCCGGCGCGTTCACTCCTCCCGCAGGCTCCTGGCCAGCGGGCCGTCCCCCGTCACCGTGATCCGCCGCGCGCGGACGGCGTCCGGGACGCTCAGTTCACCGCGGCCGACGGCCGTGCAGGTGGCGGTGTCCATGGCGAGGTGGGCGTCGGGCTCGCCGGGCGCCGGACCGTCGCCGTACGCGGGGCCGTCCAGGGCGCCGAGACGCAGGTGGAAGGTCCCCTCCTCCAGCGTGACCTCGACGACTCCCTCGCCCGCGAGGGACCGCAGCAGGGGCAGCGCGAACCAGTGGGCGCGCACGGCGTCGGTGGGCCGGCGCTCCCCCAGCCCGGCCTGCCCCCACTCCCCCAGCGCCTGCAGCACCGGGAGCAACCGAGCGCCGTGCGGGGTGAGTTCGTACACGTTCGCCGCGGCCGGGGGTGGAAGGCGGCGCCGGGTGGCGAGTCCGTCGCGCTCCATGTCCTTCAGCCGCGAGGCGAGGACGTCCGTGCTCACACCGGGCAGGTCCGCGTGCAGGTCCGTGTAGCGGCGGGGTCCGGCCAGCAGCTCACGGACGATCAGCAGGGTCCAGCGGTCTCCGACCAGGTCGAGGGCACGGGCCGCGGAGCAGTACTGGTCGTAGCGTCGGCGAGGTGGCATGCGAGGCAGTCTAGACGGGTTGTTGGACTTTCCAAGCTCCGACTTGGTAAAACCAAGTGACACCAGATACCGGAGAGGTAGCGGCGCATGGAGTTCCGGCAGTCCAACAAGCTCAGCGAGGTCTGTTACGAGATCCGCGGCCCGGTGATCGAGCACGCCGACGCGCTGGAGGAGGCGGGGCACAGCGTGCTGCGTCTGAACACCGGCAACCCGGCGCTCTTCGGTTTCGAGGCGCCCGAGGAGATCGTCCAGGACATGATCCGGATGCTGCCGCGGGCGCACGGCTACACGGACTCGCGCGGCGTCCTCTCCGCGCGTCGGGCGGTCGCGCAGCGCTATCAGACCCTGGGCCTGGAGGTGGACGTCGACGACGTGTTCCTCGGCAACGGCGTCTCGGAACTCGTCTCCATGGCCGTACAGGCCCTGGTCGAGGACGGCGACGAGATCCTCATCCCCGCACCGGACTTCCCCCTGTGGACCGCCGTCACGACACTCGCCGGTGGCAAGGCGGTCCACTACCTCTGCGACGAACAGGCCGACTGGACGCCCGACCTGGCCGACATGGCCGCGAAGATCACGGACCGGACGAAGGCCGTGGTCATCATCAACCCCAACAACCCCACCGGCGCGGTGTATCCGAAGGAGGTGCTCCAGGGCATCCTCGATCTGGCCCGCCGGCACGGCCTGATGGTGTTCGCCGACGAGATCTACGACCAGATCCTCTACGACGACGCCGTGCACCACTCGACCGCCGCGCTCGCCCCCGACCTGGTCGTCCTCACCTTCTGCGGGCTGTCGAAGACCCATCGCGTGGCCGGCTTCCGCTCGGGCTGGCTGGTGATCACGGGGCCCCGGCAGCACGCCAGGAACTACATCGAGGGCCTGACCATGCTCGCCTCCATGCGGCTGTGCCCCAACGCCCCCGCGCAGTACGCCATCCAGGCCGCGCTCGGCGGCCGCCAGTCCATCGGGGAACTCGCCGCGCCCGGCGGCCGGCTGTACGAGCAGCGGAACGTGGCCTGGGAGAAGCTGAACGAGATCCCGGGCGTGTCCTGCGTCAAGCCCAAGGGCGCCCTGTACGCCTTCCCGCGTCTGGACCCCAAGGTCCACAAGATCCACGACGACGAGAAGTTCGTCCTGGACCTGCTGCTGCGGGAGAAGATCCAGGTGGTCCAGGGCACGGGCTTCAACTGGCCCGCCCCCGACCACTTCCGCATCCTCACCCTCCCCCACGCGGACGACCTGGAGGCGGCGATCGGCAGGATCGGGCGCTTCCTCGGCGGCTACCGGCAGTAGCGGTCGCGTCCACCGCGCTCCGGAGGCGTTGTCGGACCCCAGCCGTACGCTGCGTACAGGTGCCGGCCGCCGTGGCCGGGCCGGGCGGCGGCCTGCTCCCGGCAGTGGCGGCGGCCGGACAAGGGGCGTCCGCGCTACCGGAGGGAGCACGAGGTGACACGACCGCCGAGCGCCGCGCAGCGGCGGGTGATCAACGACGCCGATCCGGTGACCGGCCGGCTGCGCGGGACGGAGGCGCAGCTGTCGGCGCTGGTGAAGCGGGGTCTGGCCTTCCGCCATCCGCGTCCGCCGCACGATCATTTCCTCACCCCCGCCGGACATCGGACACGGGAGAGCCCGCCCGCGGCGGAGCACCCGGGGGTGACGCCCCCGGAAGCGCCCGCGGGAACCGCTCCCCCGCCCGCCGGCCGCACCCCGGCGGGCGGCGGCGGTGGCCCGGCGGGCGGCGGTGCCACTGCGGCCGGGACGGGTGCTCCGCAGGCGCCGCCGCCCTCGGGGGTGTTCGCCGCCCGGGTCGGCGGGGAGGAGGAGGCCTCCGCCCCGGACCCGGCCCGCGCGCGTGAGGTGCACAGCGCCTGGCAGGGGCTGCTGGAGCTGCGCCGCATGACCAGCCGGGACGGCGCCACGGACCGGCCGTGCGACTGGGAGCGGACGCATCTCGTGCGGGCCGCCGCGCTCGCCCTGGAGGCGGACGGCCACCACCCCGCGGGAACGGACGGCCCGGGCTACCGGGTGCGGGCGACACCGCAGCCGGAGGCGGTCGCCGTGTACGCGGCGGAGCTGCGGGCCTGCGCGGCCACGCTGGAGCGGGCGGGATGGCAGGCCGGCGAGTACACCGAGCCGCGGACCAGGGCGCGTTATCTGCTGGCCTCCCCGCGCCGGGCGTGAGCGGCGTGTCAAGATCGGTCGACCGGAGAAGTCCGACACGAGGAGGGCAAGCAAGTGTCCGAACCGTTTTCCGTCCGTGTGACCGTCCGCGGCTACGAGACCGACGTACAGGGCCATCTCAACCAGGCCGTCTACCTCAACTACGCGGAGCACGCCCGCTGGTCGCTGCTCCAGGCGGCCGGACTGAGCCAGGCCCGGCTCATCGGCCGGGGCGTCGGCCCGGTGGCGCTGGAGACGACGATCCGCTACCGGCGCGAGCTGCTGGCCGGTGACGAGACCGACATCACCTGCGCGTTCGAGTGGGGCGAGGGCAAGACCTTCCGGATCCGGCAGGAGATACGCAAGAGCGACGGCACGCTCGCGGCCGAGGTCACCGCCGTCGGCGGGATCATGGACCTGAAGGCCAGGAAGCTGGTCGCCGACCCGCGCGCGGTCTTCAAGGAACTGGCCGCCGACCCGGGCCTCTTCGGCCTCTGATCCGACGCCCACGCGCCGCGCGTCAGCGCCCCGAGGCAGCCGCTGCGGGCCGCTGCGGCGGCGATGACGGCTGCGGCGGACGCGGAGGGCTGCGGCGGACGCCGCCACGGAGCCTCTTCCGGGGCGCGCGCCTCGCCGCGCGCCCCGGAAGGGGCCGCCGCGGACCACGCTCGGTCCACGGCCTCCGCGCGGGAGCCGTCACTCCCCGGGCGGAGGTCTCCCCCGGCTCAGCCCTCGGCGGTGATCCGCGCCAGGCGCCGGGCCTCGGACCGGGTGGAGCGGGCGACGGCGTCCTCGTCGACGGTGAGCAGGCGGCCGTTCCCGACGATCTGGCGTCCGTCGACGAAGGACGCGGTGACCGGTGCCGCCGCCCCGAGGACGAGGGCCGCCACCGGGTCGGCGATGGAGGCGTGGGCGACGGTGTCCAGCTTCCACAGCACCAGGTCGGCCAGCTTGCCGGGCTCCAGCGAACCGGTCTCGGCGGCGCGGCCGAGCACCTGCGCCCCGCCGTAGGTGCCGAGGCGCAGGGCCTGACGGGCGGTGAGCGCCGCCTCCCGGTGGGCGCCGAGCCGGTTGATCAGCAGCGCGTTGCGCAGCTCGGTGTGGAGTTCACCGGACTCGTTGGAGGCGGTGCCGTCGACACCGAGGCCGACGGGGACGCCCGCCCGGAGCATGTCGGGGACGCGGGCGATGCCGGCCGCGAGGCGGGCGTTGGACGACGGGCAGTGCGCCACGCCGGTCCCCGTCCGGGCGAAGGCCGCGATGTCGGAGTCGTTCATGTGGACGCAGTGCGCCATCCACACGTCCGCGCCGAGCCAGCCCGTCGACTCGAAGTAGTCGGTCGGGCCCATGCCGAACAGTTCGTGGCAGAACTTCTCCTCCTCCACCGTCTCGGAACCGTGGGTGTGCAGCCGCACTCCGAGGCGGCGGGCCAGCTCGGCGCCCTGCCGCATCAGTTCGGTGGAGACGGAGAAGGGGGAACAGGGGGCGACGGCGACCTGGGTCATGGCGTCCGCGGAGGCGTCGTGGTGGCGGGCGACGGTCTCCTCGGTGGCGGTGAGGGCGTCCTCCAGCGTCTCGACGGCGAAGTCCGGCGGCAGGCCGCCGTCGCTCTCGCCGCGGTCCATGGAGCCGCGGGCCAGGGTGAAGCGGACGCCGGTCTCACGGGCGGCGCGGACGATCGCGCCGGACAGGTCCCCGGCGCCGCGCGGGAAGACGTAGTGGTGGTCCATGGCGGTGGTGACGCCGCCGCGGGCCATCATCGCGAGCGAGCCCTGGGCCGCCGCGTAGACCATGGGCTCGTCGATGCGCGCCCAGGTCGGGTAGAGCGCGACCAGCCAGTCGAAGAGGTTGTGGTCGGTGGCGAGGCCCCGGGTGATCCACTGGTAGAAGTGGTGGTGGGTGTTGACCAGGCCGGGGGTGGCGAGGTGCCCGGTGGCGTCGATCCGGCGTACGACGTTCTCCAGGCCCTCCGGCGCCCTGCCCGCGCCGACCGCCTCGATGCGGTTGCCGGCCAGGACCAGGTGCCCGTCGGCGTGTTCGGTGTCCTCGGCGTCGACGGTCGCGATCGCGCAGTTCTCGATGACGACGCGCTGGGCTGCTGCCATGGTCCGTCCTTGTCGGGAGGGCGAGAGGGCTGGGGAGGGCGAGGGGGCTCGGGAGAGCTGGGGCGGGCCCGGGAGGGCGAGAGGGCTCGGGAGAGCTGGGGCGGGCCCGGGAGGCCCCGGGGGAAGACCCGGCCGGCTCAGAGGCCGGTGAGATCCGCCGGTATCCGCGCCTCGCACCCCTCGCGCAGGACGGTCGCCTCGATCAGGCCGTACGGCCGGTCGGCGGCGAAGTAGACCTCGTTGTCGTTCTTCAGCCCGAAGGGTTCGAGGTCGACCAGGAAGTGGTGCTGGTTCGGCAGCGAGAACCGGACCTCGTCGATCTCGTCCCGGTGCTCGATGATCCGCGCGCCCATCCGGTAGAGGGTCTGCTGGAGCGAGAGGGAGTACGTCTCGGCGAAGGCCTGGAGCAGATGCGTCCTGGTCCGCGCGTACGACTCCTCCCAGTCGGGCATCTCCTCGGCGTCGTCGGACCACGCGAAGCGCCAGCGGGCGGCGACCTCGGTGGCGAGGACGCGGTCGTACGCCTCTTTCAGGGTCGTGTAGCCGTCCTTGGCGAAGCCCCAGAACTCGGAGTCGGTCGAGTTCATCACGACCAGGTCCTTCAGGCCGGAGACGACCTCCCACGACGAGCCGTCGTAGGTGACCTGCGTCAGCCGGACCTCCTGCCCCCTGCGGGCGAAGGAATGGCCGGCCTCGGCGGCGTCGGAGGTGACGATCCGCTCCCAGGCGTACTCCTCGATCCGGATCCGGGCCGTGCCGATCGGCTCCTGGGAGGTGACGAAATGGCGGGCGAGGTGGATGCCGAACTGCTCGGCGGACGCGATGCCGTACTCCTTGGCGAACGCGTACACCGTGTTCTTGGTGGTGTCGGTCGGCAGGACGTGGGCGTTGGAGCCGGAGTAGTGGACCTCGTCCATGGCGCCGCTCAGCGACACGGAGACGTTGAGGTCCTTGATGTGGTGGGTGGCCCCGTCCCGCGTGATCCTCACGACCCGGTTCTCGGCCTTGCCGTACTGGTTCTGTCCCAGGACCGCGGGGCGGCCCCGGCGGGGTGTGTCTGCCATGGTGACGCTAGCTCCCTCGGTATACGGAGTAGCCGAACGGGTTGAGCAGCAGGGGTACGTGGTGGTGCTCGCCGGGTGCGAGGGCGAAGGCGACCGCCACCTCGGGGAAGAACGCGGCGCCGCCGCCGTCCTGTCCTCCGGGGGCCTCCCGGCGCTTCTCCCAGTAGGCCTCGACGGCGAAGTCCAGCCGTACGTGGGTGGTCCCCTCCGGCGGCGCCGGCAGGTCCTTGCAGCGGCCGTCGGTGTCGGTCGTGGAACCGCCGAGCGGCTGCCAGTCCGCGTCGTGCCCGGCGCGGGCGGACAGCCGGACGGCGACGCCGGCGGCGGGGCGGCCCACGGAGGTGTCCAGGATGTGCGTGGACACGGAGGCGGCGGTGCGGTTGCTCATGTGTCAGGCGTCCTCTTCGGCGAGTCGGGCCAGCCGGATGCGGTTGATCCTGCCCAGCTCGGCGCGGACGGTCTCCCACTCGCGCTCCGGCGTGTTGCCGAGCCTCTCCTTCAGCGCGTCGCGCATCTGCTCGCCGGTGCGGCCGGTGGCGCAGACCAGGAAGACATGGCCGAACCTGTCCTGGTAGGCGAGGTTGAGCGCGAGCATCTCGGCCCTGAGCTCCTCGGAGGCCCCGGCCATGCCGCGCTGCTCCCGCGCGGAGGCGGGGTCGCCGGGCTTCGGGCGCCCGATCGGCGGATGCGCGGCCAGCGCCTCGGCGAGATCCCTGGTGTCCAGCCGGGCCAGGGCGGTGTCGGCGGCGGCGCACAGCTGTTCCGCGGTGGCGTACGGGCGGCCGGCGAGCAGCGGCCGGACCCACGCGGCGCAGGCGCAGGCCGCGAGGAGGGCGGCGCGGGCCGCGTCCTCCTCCAGGGCGTTGAACCGGGCCAGGCCCGGGGGCGGGCAAGTCGGACTCAAGCGGGCTCCTCCGTGACGCGGGGGACCGTCGTGCTGGGGGTGTGTCTTCGATCTTCGCGGAACCGCGACGGTCGGAGAGTCACCCCCCAGGGCTGCGGCCAGCTAACGCCCCCGGAATCACGGCGTCAACACTTTGTTGAGAATTCCGTGTAACGGCACGCCCGGCGGACGCGGAGAGAGGAGGGAGGGGGAGGAGCGAGGAGGGAGGGGCGGGCTCAGTGCCCCTTCTCGCGGTTGAGGTAGTTGTAGACCGTGAAGCGGCTGACGCCGAGCGCGGCGGCCACGGTCTCCACGCCGTGCCGCACGGTGAAGGCGCCCCGCGCCTCCAGGCTCCGTACGACCTCCTGCTTGGCCCTGCGGTCCAGGTCGGCCAGCGGACGGCCCTGCCCGCGCTCCAGGGCGGCGAGGATGTGGTCCAGGGAGTCCGCGAGCTGGGGCAGCCGTACGGCCACGACGTCGGCGCCCTCCCAGGCCAGGACGACGTCCTCGGGGCCGGCCTCGTCCGGCGGCAGCAACCGCCCGCCCATGGCGTCGACCAGCGGCTTCACGGCCGCGATGAACGGCTCGTCCCCGGTCACCGATCACCCGTCCCTTCCCGGTCGCCGATCACGTTGACCTGGAGCGAGACACGGGTGGCACCGGCCTCCAGGGTGGTGCGCAGCAGCGTGTCCAGGGCGCTCAGCACGGCGTCGGCCGATCCCTCGACCGTGTTGCCGAACGGCCCGACGTCGACGGTGTCCAGGCCGGCGCTCTCGATGACCTCGCGGGCCACCGCGGCGTGCGCGGGAACCTCGTCCAGGTCGAAGGGTTCGGTCGTGAACTCGGCTTTCAATCGCACCCGCACAACCTAACGCCCCGCCCGGATTCCCGGCAGGGCCGGGGGCCCCGGGACCGGACCGGATCCCCCCGCGCGGGCCGGGCTTCCGGGTGCGGGTCCGGGGCGCCCGCAGCACGCTGAAGGCATGGGCAATCCGACGCACTACCCGCACATCGTGGTCCACTCCCCGGCTCTGGACGGTTCCCGGCGGGTGACGGAGGGGGACGTGACGCTGGGGCTCGCCTCGCATCTGGACGACGTCATCGAGATCCTGCGGCTGGCCGACCTGGACCGGATCGAGGTGGAGGAGAGCGACCTCATCGAGTGGCAGGGCGGCGGCCCGGACGACTGGCCCGGCCTGTCCGAGCACGAGGTCTAGGGGGCGTCTCCCCGATCTTCGTGGGTCCGCGGCGCCCGGCACGGCCTGATCCACGAAGATCGAAGAGACGCCCCCCAGGGCCTGGCTTCCGGATCTTGCCGGGGTCGCGCGGTCCGGTGCGCGCGTCTGCGGCGTTGTCGTCGGTTGCCCAAGCTCCGCGCCGGGTACGGCAGCGGCCGTACCCGCTCTACGTCACCCTCAAATGAAGCTCTGAACACCGCCGGGAAGGCTTCGGCGGCCGTCGCCGGCGGGGAGACTGTGAGCACGCGGG
The DNA here is from genome assembly GCF_044747185.1 of Streptomyces sp. NPDC090108. Classification (NCBI taxonomy): domain Bacteria; kingdom Bacillati; phylum Actinomycetota; class Actinomycetes; order Kitasatosporales; family Streptomycetaceae; genus Streptomyces; species Streptomyces sp. NPDC090108. Next base: position 567,958 of record NZ_JBIVDQ010000004.1, on the reverse strand, counting down.
CCCCGTCGGCACGGGGGCGACGGGCCCCGCGTCCGGGGGTGGGCCATGGGGGCCGCGACGGCGGGGACGCCGGATCCGTACGCGCCGGCCATGCTGCGCGGGGGTGCCCGGGAGGCCGTGACGGTGGCGGTCCTGGGACCGCATCTGCGGGGCGCGGTGGAGGCCGGCAGGCCGGGCACCATGCGGACCCTCGGGGCCGGCACCCGCGCGGGCGCTGCCACCGCTCGCGAAGGCCGTGCACGGCGCGCTCCACCGTCCCGCCGGGATGGGGCAGCTGCTGGAACGGCGAGGAGTCCGCACCGCCCTCGCCGCGATGCGCGCGGATCTGGTCGCCGCGGGGCTGCTGCGGGCCGCTCTCCCCGGCCGGACGCGGGCCGGACGCCGCACGCTGAAGGACGCGCGCACCCGGCACCCGCTGCCGTCGGGCCCGGACGGACGCCCCCCGGTCGGCGGCGCCGGGCTCTCCGACGAGGAGAAGCTGATCCTGGCCGCCCTGTACGGGGACAGGGCTCTCCGCCTGACGGCTCCCCGCTTCGCCCGCGCGGCGGGACTGAAGGGCCGCGGCGGCACCACGGAACGGGACCTGCGCCAGGGATGGGGCGGCGGAGGCGGAAGCGGAAGTGGCGGCTTCGGCTGCGGGACGGTGTGAACGGACGCCGCCTCCCTCGCGGCGGGACCGTGAAAGCGCCGGGCGATACGGGCTCCCTCGCGGCCGGACCACGGAGCGTCGGGCGGTACGGGTTCTCTCAGGGCGGGTCCACGGAGGTGCCGGGCGGTACGGCCCCGCCTCTCGGGGTGGAGACCGCAACTGCCGGACAGGCGGGGGGTGTCGGGAGGAGGATGGGGAGGCCGTTCCGGCAGAGGTGTCCCGGCGTGACCGGGCGGACGGGGCGGTCCCGAGACGACGCGAACCGGGGGTGGGCCATGGGTCGGAGCGTGCCGGTGCGCTGTCCGGGCTGCCGGCGCGAGCACGTCCACGCCGTGCAGTCGTACCCCTGTGTCTGCGGCGCTCCCACCGCGCTGTGGCCGGATCCCGCCGCCGCACCGGAGGTGCTCGCGCACCGGAGCTGGGACGAGCACTGGGTCGCCGTCGCCTGCGCCTCCTGCGGGCGGCGCAACCAGTGGCCGCAGCCTGAACTCGGCTGCCCGTGCGGCACGTTCCTGCGTCTGCCGGTGGCCCGGCCGGGTGCGGTCCCCCGGGCGTCCGTCCGCGCGGACCGGCCCCACGCAGACCGACCCCACGCGGACCAGCCCCGCGCAGACCGACCCCGCACGGACCGGACCGGCGCGCCCGCCCGACTGCCCGCCCTCCAGCCCGTCCCCATCCGCACCGCCCTCGACGCGGTCACCGACGCCGTGCTCTGTCTGCGCCGGCTGGGCTTCGAGGACATCCGCCGCGCCGACCAGCGCCCGCCGTCCGGCATCGGCCTGGCCGGGCGCGGCCTGGTCGCCCAGGTCGACCCGACCGCGCGCCCGGCGTCGCCCCGGGACGTGGAGTGCCTGTGGCTGACGGCGATGACGGAGTCCGCCTGCGGGGTTCTCTTCTCCCTCGCCGGGTTCACCGAGGCCGCCCGCGCCGTGGGCGACACACTGGGCGTCGCCCTGTTCGTCCTCGACCTCACCGGCGTCGCCGCCCCGGTCAACGGCCCGGGACTGCGGCTCACCGAGTCGGGCGCGCCCCGTCCGGCCGGCCGGGGACGCGGCGGCGGCGGAGTGGCGTGACGGCTACGGGGTGGCTTGACGGCAACGAGGTGGCTTGACGGCAACGGCGGAGGCGGATGCGCCTGTTCCGGTGCACCGCCGTCCGCGCCGCCCCCGAAGCCCCGTCACCCCCGCCGCCCTGCCTCCCCCGCAGCCGCCGCAGCCCCGCCTCCGCCGCCGGTCACCCCCCGTACGTCTCCCGGAGTTCCACCTTGCGCACCTTGCCCGACACCGTCATCGGGAAGGAGTCGAGGATCTGGAGCCGGCTCGGGATCTTGTAGTGGGCGAGCCGGCCCCGGCAGAAGGACCGGAGGTCCTCCAGGGTGAGCGGCGCGCCGGGGTCGTGCGGGACGACGCAGGCGAGGACCTCCTCGCCGTAGGCCTCGTGGGGTACGCCGACGACCTGGACGTCACGGATGGCCGGGTGCGCGTAGAGGAACTCCTCGATCTCGCGCGGGTAGATGTTCTCGCCGCCCCGGATGATCATGTCCTTGATCCGGCCGACGATCTCGACGTAGCCGTCCTCGCGCATGACCGCGAGGTCCCCGGTGTGCATCCAGCGGGCCGCGTCGACGACCTCGGCGGTCTTCTCCGGTTCGTTCCAGTACCCGAGCATCACGCTGTAGCCCCGGGTGCACAGTTCACCGGACACCCCGCGCGGCCGGGTGATCCCGGTGGCCGGGTCGACGACCTTGACCTCCAGGTGCGGCAGCACCCGGCCGACCGTTCCGGTGCGGTGTTCGAGGTCGTCGTCCATGCGGGTCTGGAGGGAGACGGGTGAGGTCTCGGTCATGCCGTAGCAGATGGAGACCTGCTCCATGTGCATCTCGGCGACCACCCGCTTCATCACCTCGACCGGGCAGGGGGAGCCCGCCATGATGCCGGTGCGCAGGGTGGACAGGTCGTACCCGGCGAAGTCCGGCAGGTTCAGCTCGGCGATGAACATGGTCGGTACGCCGTACAGGGAGGTGCACCGCTCCTGCTGGACCGCCTCCAGGGTGGCCCGGGGGTCGAAGGACGCGGCCGGGACGACCATGCAGGCGCCGTGCGAGGTGGCCGCCAGGTTGCCCATCACCATGCCGAAGCAGTGGTAGAAGGGCACGGGGATGCAGATCCGGTCCTGCTCGGTGTACGCGATCGACTCGCCGACGGAATGGCCGTTGTTGAGGATGTTGTGGTGGGAGAGCGTGGCTCCCTTGGGGAATCCGGTCGTGCCGGAGGTGTACTGGATGTTGATCGGGTCGTCGCAGGACAGTTCGGCCGCCCGGGCCGCGAGTTCCGCCTCGCGGTCGGGGGTTCCGCGCTCCAGCAGTCCGTCCCAGCCGGGGTCCCCGATGTACACGATTTCGCGCAACAGCGGGCATCGGCCGCGTACTTCGCCGATCATCGCCCGGTAGTCGCTCGACTTGTGGCTGATAGAGGCGAACAGCACCGAGACACCGGCCTGTTGGAGGACGTACTCGACCTCGTGGGTGCGGTAGGCGGGGTTGATGTTGACCATGACGGCGCCGATGCGGGCGGTGGCGTACTGGACCAGCACCCACTCCGCGCAGTTGACCGCCCAGATGCCCACCCGCTCGCCCTTGGCGACCCCGCTCGCGAGCAGCGCACGGGCCAGCCGGTCGGTGTCGGCGGCGAATTCGGCGTAGGTCCAGCGGCGTCCGGAGGGGACGTCGACCAGGGCCTCGCGGTCGGGCCAGGCCGCCACGGCCCGGCCGAGGTTCGCGCCGATCGTGTCGCCGAGCAGGGCGGTGGTGCCCGTCCCGTGGGTGTACGACAGCTCCGGGCCGTGCGTGGGCTGCGTGTTCGGGCTCACCGGAAGTCCTCCTCGCGGTATTCGTCGCCGCCGCCGGCGGCCGTCGCCTCGCGCAGCTCGATGCGGCGGATCTTGCCGGAGACGGTCTTGGGCAGCGGCCCGAACTCCAGCCTGCGCAGGCGCTTGTAGGGCGCGAGCACCTCGCGGGAGTGCTCGAAGAGCACCTTGGCGGTGCCGGGTCCGGGCTCCCAGCCCTCGGCGAGGACGACGTACGCCTTCGGTACCGCGAGCCGGAGTTCGTCCGGTGCGGGGACCACGGCGGCCTCGGCGACCGCCTCGTGCTCCAGCAGCGCGCTCTCCAGCTCGAAGGGGCTGATCTTGTAGTCACTGGCCTTGAAGACGTCGTCGGCCCTGCCCACGTAGAAGACGTACCCGTCCTCGTCGCGGCGGCCGATGTCGCCGGTGCGGTAGTAGCCGCCGGCCATCGCCTCGGCCGTACGCTCCTCGTCGCCGTGGTAGCCGGTCATCAGGCCCACCGGGCGGTCGGCGAGGTCGAGGGCGATCTCGCCCTCCTCGGCGCCGGGTTCACCGGTGACCGGGTCGAGGAGTTCCACCCGGAAGCCGGGGCTGGGCCGGCCCATGGAGCCGGTCTTCAGCAGCTGGCCGGGGCTGTTGGAGACCTGGACGGCGGTCTCGGTCTGGCCGAAGCCGTCCCGGATGGTGACGCCCCAGACACGGCGGACCTGTTCGATGACCTCGGGGTTGAGCGGTTCGCCGGCCGCGACGGCCTCGCGGGGCGGCGTGGCGAGCCGCCCGAGGTCGGACTGGATGAGCATGCGCCACACGGTGGGCGGCGCGCAGAACGTGGTGACGCCGGCCCGGTCCATCTCGGCCATCAGACGGCCCGCGTCGAAGCGCGTGTAGTTGAACAGGAACACCGTCGCCTCGGCGTTCCACGGGGCGAACAGATTGGACCAGGCGTGCTTGGCCCAGCCGGGCGAGGAGATGTTGAGGTGCACGTCGCCGGGCCTGAGGCCGACCCAGTACATGGTGGACAGATGGCCGACCGGGTACGAGGTGTGGGTGTGCTCGACCAGCTTGGGGCGGGCGGTCGTACCGGAGGTGAAGTACAGCATCAGGGGGTCGTCCGCGAGGGTGGGCCCGTCGGGGACGAAGGCGGCGGGGGCCGCGTACGCGTCCTCGTACGGCTCCCAGCCCTCCTGGAGCGTGCCGCCGACCGCGACACGGGTGTAGGTGCCGGGCACCTCGGCGAACTTGGCCGCGTCCGCGGCCCGCGCGATCACGTGCTTCACCTCGCCCCGCTCCACGCGGTCGCGGAGGTCGGCGGGGCCGAGCAGCGGGGTCGCCGGAATGACGACGGCACGCAGCTTCATCGCGGCGAGCGCGGTCTCCCACAGCTCCGCCTGGTTGCCGAGCATGACCAGGATCCGGTCGCCGGCGGCGACGCCGCGGGCGCGGAGGTGGTTCGCGACCCGGTCCGAGCGCTCGGACAGTTCGGCGAAGGACAGACGCGTCTCGCCGCCGTCCTCCTCGACGATGTGCAGCGCGGTCCGGTCGTTGCCGGCGGCGATCACGTCGAACCAGTCCAGCGCCCAGTTGAAGTGGCCGGGGCGCGGCCAGCGGAAGCCGTCGTAGGCGGCGGCGTAGTCCTCCCGGTGTTCCAGCAGGAAATCGCGGGCGCTGCGGAACAGCTCCGTGGGGGTCGTCATCCGTGTCCTCCTCGCTGCCGGGACCGTCCACCGCCGGAGCTCCGACGGGTGCACTCCCGTGTCCCGGACCATTGCCGGGCGGCTCTCTGTCATCGTCTAATCCGTGATGCGGGTCTCACCACCCCCGAACGGGGGTAGGGGCCGAGCGGGACAGCCGCGCCGAAGGAGCGATGAGGTGGCAGCAGAGACCGTGGCCGCGGAGGAGATCCGCGGTGCGCTGGCCCGGCTGCGGCGGTCGACGGGGCTGCCCGTCGCGTTCGGCGGTCTGATCGATTCCGGCCGGCCGCGCATCCGCATCAGCGAACTGAGCGGCACGACGACGGCCGCGCTGCGCTCGCTGGCGGTGACCTCCGGCAGCGGGCTGGGCGGCAAGGCCGTGGCGCTGGCCCGCCCGTGCGCCGTCACGGACTACTCCCATTCCCGGCAGATCAGCCACGAGTACGACCTGCCGGTCGCCGTCGAGGGCATCCGCTCGGTGCTGGCCGTCCCGGTGGTCGTACGGCGGCGGGTGCGCGGGGTGCTCTACGGCGCGCTGCGCACGGCCCAGCCGCTGGGCGACCGGACGCTGAACGCGGCGGTGGCGGCCGCCCGGGACGTGGAGCAGGCGCTGCTGGTGGGGGACGAGGCGCGGGGACTGCTCGCGGCGGCACGGCCCGGTGCGGACACCGGACGGCCGGGGCGCGACGGACGGCGCGACACGGGGGCCGCCTGGGAGCAGGTGCGCGAGGCGCACGCGGCGCTGCGGGCCCTGGCCCCGCGGATCACCGACCCGGCCCTGCGGGGCGAACTGCTGGCGGCCTGCGGTCTGCTGACCGTGTCCCGGCCGTCCGGGGACACGAGCCTGGCGCCGCGCGAGCTGGACGTGCTGTCCTGGGTCGCGGCGGGCGCCACCAACGCGGTCGTGGCGGAACGGCTGGGACTGCGCCCGGAGACGGTGAAGGGATACCTGCGCTCGGCGATGCGCCGGCTGGGCGCGCACACACGAGGGGAGGCGGTGTCGGCGGCACGGCGGGCGGGACTGCTGCCGTAGGCGGGACCCTGTGCCGGGCCGGGCGGTGGCGGCGGTCGTGGCACCGGCGGCGGCCGGGACCTCGCGGAAACCGGCCGGGTGACCGGGCGTTGCTGTGAATTCCCCGCGCTTCGCCCGTTTGTTATCTCCCTCACCAGGGCTTCCGTCCGAATTTCAGGGATCGTTGCCTAGAATTTGGCCCGAACACGACACACGAGGGGAGCGGTGACCGTGCGACGGGACTTCCAGGAACCTGCCCGATGCCGCTCCGACCTGGTCATCGGCCGTGAGGAGCTGTTCGCGGGCGCACGGGAGCAAATCGGCTCCGGTGGCAGTGTGCTGCTGCACGGCCCCGCCGGAATTGGCAAATCGACCGTCCTGCGGGCGCTGTCCGAGGAATTCGGCGCGACGGCGCGCACGGTGTTGCGCTGCTCCGCGACGGAGTCCGAATCGCACCTCCCCTTCCTCGCTCTCGCCGACCTCTTCGGCCTGGTCGTCGACGAGATCTCGGCCGGTCTGCCCGCCGCCCAGCGCACCGCCCTGGAGTCGGCGCTCACCGGCCGCGGTGAGTCCAGCCTGCTGCGCGACGGCCTCGCCCTGCGCCTGGCGGTCCTCTCCGCGCTGCGCGCGCTCGCCGCCCGGGGGCCGGTCCTGGTCGTCGCCGACGACCTCCAGTGGCTGGACCCGGCCAGCGCCGAACTGCTCGGCTTCGCCGCCCGCCGCCTGGAGGGCACCCCGGTGCAACTGCTGTGCGCGGTGCGCACGGAGGGGCCGGAGAGCCAGGAGTACGGCCGTCATCTGCGGGCCTGTCCGCCGGGCACCGCCGCCGTCCGGCTCGGCCCGCTGAGCCGCACCCAGGTGGCGCGGCTGCTCGACCACCGCGGCCACGGCGGTCTGCCGCGTTCCACCGTCCGCGAGATCCATCGCACCAGCGGCGGCAACCCGCTGTTCGCGCTGGAGCTCGGCCGCGCCCTCGCCGACAGCCCCACCCCGCCCCGGCCGGGCGAGCCGCTGCCGGTGCCCACCTCGCTGCGCGCGCTGGTGCTCAGCCGGCTGGACATGCTGTCGGTCGAGGCGCGCCGCACCCTGCTGGTGGCGAGCGCGGGCGCCCGCCCGACGTCCGCGCTGCTGCACGCGGCGGGCCGGGAGAACGCCGAGGCCGAGTGCGCCCAGGCCGCCGAACTCGGGCTGCTCGCGACCGAGCCGGACGCCCCGGCCGTACGGTTCGCGCACCCGCTGATCTCGGCCGCGCTGTACGCGGAGGCGCCCGCCCCGGAACGGCGGGCCGCGCACGCCGCGCTGTCCACCGCCGCCTCCGACCCGATCGAACGGGCCCGGCACCTGGCCCTGGCCACCACCGGCACCGACCCCGAGGTGGCCGCCCGGCTCGCCGGGGCGGCGACCCTCGCCCGGGACCGGGGCGCCCCGTCGGTCGCGGCCCAGCTCGGGCTGCTCGCGGCCCGGCGCACCCCCGCCGAGAGCCTGCCCGGCGCCGAGGAGCGCCGCCTCCAGGCCGCCGAGGACGCGATCACCGCGGGCGAGGTGGACCTGGCCCGGGACATCGCGCGCGAGGTGCTGAGCCGGTCGGACGTGCCCGCCGAGCGGGTGCGGGCCTGGATGATCGTCATCGACACCGCCGGCCACACCATGGCCGTGGTCGACTCGGTCTTCCCGCAGGCCCTCGCCGACGCCGGTGACGACCCGCGGCTGCTGGCCCTGGTCCACTATCAGCTGGCCTGGCGGGCGCTGATCGTGGAGGGCGACTTCACCGAGGCCCGGGAGGCCGCCGCGCACGCCGCCGACCTCGCCGCGCGCGGCGACGACCGGCGTACCGAGCTGCTGGCGCTGGCCTTCCAGGCGCAGACGGAGACCCTGATGGGTCATCCGGAGGCCCCGCGCACCATCAAGCGCGCCCTGAAGGAGCCCCAGGACCCCCGGGTGGCGTGCCATCACAACGGGGCGGAGAGCGCCCGGTTCCGCTGGCTGGTCATGGGCGACCAGCTGGGTGAGGCGCGCGTGACGGTGACCGCGCTGCTGGGCGAGGTGCGCCGGCGCGGCTCGGTGGAGAGCGAGGTGCACTTCCTGCGGGGTCTCGCGGAGACCGAGCTGCACGCCGGGCACTGCGGGCGCGCCCTGGAACTGGCCCGGGAGAGTCTGCGGCTGGCCCGGGACTCCGGGATCGGGGAGACCGCCTCGGCGATGCTCACCTCCCTGGCGGAGGCCTCGGGCGGCGACGTGGACCGGGCGCTCGCCCTCGCCCGGGAGGCGGTGGCGCACGCCGAGGAGGACGGCGACCAGATGTACCTGTCCCGGGCGCTGGCCGCGCTCGGCTACGCCCAGTTGGTGGCCGGCGATCCCTCGGGCACGGTCCGCTCGCTGCGCCGGGTCCGCCGGCTGGAGCGGGACCTCGGCATCACCGACCCGGCGCGCGGGCGCTGGCACGGCGACCTCGCCGAGGCACTGGTCCGTACCGGTGAACCGGCCGAGGCCCAGGACGTCATCGACGCCAGCCGCGAGCACGCCCTGCGGCTCGGCAGGGAGAGCGTGCTCGCCGTCCTGGACCGGGCCGAGGCCCTGGTCAGGGCCGCCCGCGGCGACCAGGAGGCCGCCGTCGCCCAGCTGACCTCCGCTCAGGACAGGCTCGCCAAGCTCGGCTACGGCCTGGAGGAGGCGCGGGCCGCGTTCGCTCTGGCCCGGCTGCGGACCGGACACCCGGGGGACGGCGGCGGCCGTACGGGGAGCGGGCGCGCGGAGGGCGTCGGCGGGCCCGCGGTGGCCGGCAGCGGTCGCACGGAGGGCACGGGCGGCCGCCCGGCGGGCGGGACGAGGGGCGCGGAGAGCCGGGTCCGGGGCGCCGGGGGCGGGACCGGGAGGGCGGACGGGACCGGGAGGGCGGACGGCGGCAGCGGGCGGCGGACGGCGGCGTACGACGAGGCCACCCGGCTGTTCCGGCGCTGCCGGGCGCTGCCGTGGCTGGACCGGGTGGACGAGGCCCGGTCCGCTCCGGGGCCGGAGGCCGCCACCGGGGTGCCGCAGACGCCGGACGCCCTGGCCGTGCTGGCCTCGATGGAGCGTCAGGTCGCCGCGCTGGTCATGGAGGGCGCCACCAACCGGGAGATAGCCGCCCGGCTGTTCGTGAGCGTCAAGACGGTGGAGGCGACGCTGACCCGGGTCTACCGCAAGCTGGGGATCCGTTCGCGGGTGGACATCGTCCGATTGGCGGCAGGTCGCCGAGCGAAGTGACCCGGCCCCCGGTTAACTGAGCCGGACCGAGGGTTTTCCCTCCCCCGTCCCCCTAGGGGGTTCCCTCATTGGGAGGCGGGAGTTGCGGGTCCTAGCGTAAGGGCGTGCCGCTCGCCCGGGCACACGGGGCCGGTCCTCGCAGTCCCGTGCATGACCCCCCACCCGTGCGACCCCCACCGGCAACCCCCACTGAGGAGACTCATGTTCGGGCTCAGACGTGCCAGAAGGACCGCCCTCGCCGTGGCGGCCGCCGCCACGGCGGCCGCGACCGCGCTGCTCGCCTCCCCCACCGCGAGCGCCGCACCCCAGCCCGTCGTGGGCGGCACCACCACGACCACGACCGCGTACCCGTTCGTCATGCAGATCACGGACGCCTCCGGCAACCAGTTCTGCGGGGGCACCCTGGTGTCCGCGAAGAAGGTCGTGACGGCGGCCCACTGCATGGCGGGCGAGAGCACCGGCAACGTCCGCGTGGTCGGCGGCCGCACGTACCTCAACGGCACGAACGGCACCGTGAGCCGCGTCAGCAAGATCTGGGTGAACCCGGGCTACACCGACGCCACCAACGGCGACGACGTGGCCGTCCTGACCCTGTCGACGTCGATGCCGTACACCCCGGCGCCGTACGTCGCCTCGTCCCAGACGGGCGTCTACGCGGCCGGCACCACGGCCCGGATCCTCGGCTGGGGCACCACCTCGGAGAACGGCAGCTCCTCCAACCAGCTGCGGACCGCGACCGTGCCGATCGTGTCCGACTCGAGCTGCGGTACCTCCTACGGTTCGGACTTCGTCCAGTCCGACATGGTTTGCGCCGGTTACACGACCGGCGGCGTAGACACCTGCCAGGGCGACAGCGGCGGTCCCCTGCTCATCGGGGGCGTCCTGGCAGGGATCACTTCCTGGGGAGAGGGGTGCGCGGAGGCCGGTTTCCCGGGTGTCTACACCCGGCTGACCACCTTCTCGGACCTGGTGAAGGCACAGGTCGACTCCTGACCCGGAGAACTTCCCGAGCCTCCCTCGGGTGAAAGCCAGGGGGGCGCTGCGAGCGACCACGAGCGGCCCGCAGCGCCTCCCTATCCACCTGTCGGCCGCCCTTCGGGGCGGCCGGTCGGCGTCCCGGCGGACGTCCGCGGACCGGGGAACGGTTCCTCAGGCGTCCGGTCCGGGACGGCGCGCCTCCCATCCCGTCCACCGCCGCACGGTGACGGCGATGACCGGTCCCGTCGGCGGACGCTCCCGGTACTGCGGGTACTTGGCGCACAGCGCCTCCACCGCCGCGTCGTAGACACGCCGTTCGGCCGGGTCGCGGGCGTCCTCCCGCCCGTCCTCCGGCTCGCCCTCCCGCTCGTCCGTGCCGCCGGGGGCGGCGGTGCCGGCGCCGGCTGCCGCGCCGGGCCCGCGGGGCGGGGGCGTCGCACCGGTGGCCGGGGCGGATGTGCCGGTGGCGCCGGAGGCCTCGGGCCGGGGCGCCAGGACATCGGCCTCGCCGTCCACACGGCCCCACCACAGCTGCGCCCAGTCCTCGTCGTAGGCGTCGGCGAGGAGGCAGACCGCGGGGTGGGCGGCGATGTTGGCGAGCCGTCTGAGATCGGCGGTCGTCTTGGGCTTGTGGTCCACGGCGGTGACGATGCGGTCGGTGCCGCCCTCGGTGAGCCGGGCGAAGACGACCGGGACCTGATGAGGGCGGCCCGCCGCGTCCACCGTGGCCAGCCGGGCCACGCGGGCCCTGGTGAAACGGCGGCGCGCCTCGGCCGCGTTCAGTGCGGGCATCCTCGCCCCCTCGGGCTCAGTCGGTGTGCGGCGCGCGGTGTGCGTCCAGGATGTCGAGCACCTCCGCGTCGGACAGTTGTGCGAAGTCGTCGTACCACTGACCGACCGCGCAGAAACCGGCCGGACGGAGCGGGCACACCACGGTGTCCGCCTCGGCGGTCATCAGGGCGACGGAATCAGGGGCGCCGACCGGGACGGCCAGGACGAGCCGGGCGGGCCGCCCGCGGCGCGCGTGGCGCAGGGCGGCGCGGGCGGTGGCGCCGGTGGCCAGTCCGTCGTCGACGATCACCACCGACCGGCCGGTGAGGTCCGGGGGCGGCCGGCCGCCCCGGTAGCGGCGCTCGCGGCGCCGCAGTTCCTCGCGCTCCCGCTCCACCGCGGCGGCGAGCCGCCGTTCGGTGAGGCCGAGACGGGCGAGGGTCGCGAGATCGAACAGGGGCGGGTCGTCGTCGGCGAGCGCGCCGACGGCGAACTCCTCGTGGTGCGGGGCGCCGATCTTGCGGACGACGAGCACGTCGAGCGGGGCGCCGAGGGCGCGGGCGACGGGCGCCGCGACGGCGATCCCGCCGCGCGGCAGGGCCAGGACGACGGGGTCGGGGAGTCCGCCCCGCTCGCTCAGTTCCCTCAGCGGGCCGGCGAGCGCCCGGCCGGCTGCGGCGCGGTCCCGGAATCCCATGGGCCCGTCCTCTCCGCGGAGCTGCCTCCGGTCCCCCTGCCTCCATGGTGCTCCCGTGCCGCCTCCCGGCGCCGCCCGGCCCGCCGGCCCCACCCGGGTCACCCGGTCGGAGGGGGTCTCACCCGGGGGAGGGAATTCGTACGCATGCACTAGGGACGGGGTGGACGCCCCCTACGCAGCGTCGCCCGTGCCCGGGCGGGCGCCCCAGGGTGAGCCGCCGGGGGCGGACCGGCCGGGGATGGTACGAACGTCGTACCGCGCGGTGTCCGCCGGCCAGGTGAGCCACGGGCGAAAGCCCTGGTGACGGGTGGCGATTCCTTACGATCGTGCTGTGCCTCTCTTCACGCTTGAACGTACGGTCCCGCTCCCCCTCGACGAGGCGTGGCGCCGGCTCACGGACTGGCCCCGCCACGGTGACGCGGTCCCTCTGACACAGGTCACCGTGGTCACCCCGGGACCGACCCGTGAGGGCACCCGCGTCGTGGCCCGTTCGGGCATCGGCCCGCTGGTCTTCGAGGATCCGATGGAGGTGACGGTCTGGCATCCGCCGGCCGGGGACGAGCCGGGGCTGTGCCATCTGGAGAAGCGCGGCCGGGTGGTGCTCGGCTGGGCCGCGATCGAGGTCCGCCCGGGGCCCGGCGGCCGTACCCGGGTGCTGTGGCGGGAGGACCTGCGGATCCGCTTCCTGCCCGGCGCGTTCGACGGCGTGGTGGAGGGAACGGCGCGGACGGTGTTCGGGCGCGCGGTGAACCAGCTGCTCAGGAAGGCGTAGCCCGGTCCGGGCGGCTCAGTCCTTGCGGCCGGTCAGCGCGACCGTCACGCCGAGGCCGACCATCGCGAGTCCGCCCGCTCCGCCCACCGCCGCGAGCCTGCGGGGCGAGCGGGCGAACCAGTCGCGGGCGGCCGAGGCGCCCAGCCCCCAGACGCTGTCGGAGGCGAGGGCGATGAGGTTGAAGACCAGGCCGAGCAGCAGCATCTGGGCCGGGACATGGCCCTGGTCGCGGCTGACGAACTGGGGCAGCACGGCGGCGAAGAAGACGATCGTCTTCGGGTTGGCCACGCCGACCGCGAACCCCTCCCCCAGGGTGCGCAGGGCGCCGTGCTCCGGGCCGCCGCCGGACTCGGCGAACGCGTCCCGCAGCGAGCCGCGCCGCCGCCATGCCCGCACGCCGAGGTACACCAGGTAGGCGGCTCCGGCGAGCTTCAGGACCGTGAAGACCAGGACCGAGCGCTCCACGACCGACCCGACGCCGAGCGCCACGGCCACGACGAGCACATAGGCCCCGGCCGTGTTGCCGAGCACGGTGGTCAGCGCCGCCCGGCGCCCGTGCGCCAGCGCCCGCCCGACCACGAACAGCACGCTGGGGCCGGGCACCACGATGAGCAGGAGGGACAGGAGCGCGAAGGCGGAGAGCCGGTCGGGGGACACCATGGGCTCATGCAAGCACAGGGGTGGCGGAGGGCGGCAAGCGTTTTTCGGCGCCGAGGCCGGTCCGCCACGCGGTGCCTGCCGGGCTCGGGTGCCTGCCCAGCTAGCGGTGCCTGCTGAGCTCGCGGTGCCCTCCGGGCCGGGGCGTCCGCCGAGCCCGTGGGGGCCTCAGGCCACCGACCCCATGCGCCCCGCCGGCCGTACGGCGGTGTCCGGGTGGATCGGGATGTGCGCCCCGGTGAGCGGGACACCGCTGCCGCCGCGCCGGTCGGCGACGATCTCCGCCGCGATGGACAGCGCCGTCTCCTCCGGGGTCCGGGCCCCGAGGTCGAGGCCGATCGGGGAACGCAGACGGGCCAGCTCCCGTTCGGTGACACCGGCTTCGCGCAGGCGGGCGCAGCGGTCGAGGTGGGTGCTGCGGGAGCCCATCGCGCCGACGTAGGCGACCGGCAGGCGCAGGGCCAGCCGCAGCAGCGGCACGTCGAACTTGGCGTCGTGGGTGAGGACGCACAGGACGGTGCGGCCGTCCGTCGCGGTGCGCTCCAGGTACCGGTGCGGCCAGTCCACGACGATCTCGTCGGCCTCGGGGAAGCGCGCCCGGGTGGCGAAGACGGGACGGGCGTCGCAGACGGTGACGTGGTGGCCGAGGAACTTGCCCACCCGGACCAGGGCCGCGGCGAAGTCGACCGCGCCGAACACGATCATCCGTGGGGCGGGTACGGACGACTCGACCAGGACGGTGAGCGGGGCGCCGCAGCGCGAGCCCTGTTCGCCGATCTCCAGGGTGCCGGTGCGGCCCGCGTCGAGGAAGGCACGGGCCTCGGCGGCGACCGTCCGGTCCAGCTCGGGGTGACCCCCGAAGCCGCCGTCGTAGCGGCGGGAGGAGCCCACGGAGCCGCGGGGCCCGGGGCGGCCCTGGGGTACGTGGGAGGAGCCGCGAGGCCCGTAGGGGGAGCCTGAGGACCCGTAAGGGGTGCTCCGGGGCCCGTACGGGGCGCCCTGGGGCCCGTGGAGGGAAGAGGGCCGGGACGCGTCGCCCGGGCCACCGGGGCTGCCGTACGGGCGGTCCGGGCCGCTGTCGCCGCCGTCGCTGCCCTCGCCGTCGCCGCCCTCGGCGTGGCCGTCGTCACCGCCGTCGCCGTCGTCACCGCCGTCGCCGGGGCGCACGAGCAGGGCCCGCCCCAGCATGTGCTCAGGACCGGCCACGATCCGGGCGAGGGCGGCCGCCTCCCCGCTCGCGGCCGCGGACAGCGCGGCGGTGAGCACCGGCCGGGCACGGTCGTCCGCGCGGACCGGCGCGACAAGGACGTCGATGACACCGCCGCAGGTCAGACCGACCGCGAAGGCGTCCGCGTCCTCGTACCCGAAGCGTGCCCGCACGGTCGCGCCGTCGGCGAGCGCCTGCCGGCACAGCTCGTACACCGCGCCTTCCACGCACCCCCCGGAGACCGAGCCGACGGCGGCCCCGTCCGCGTCCACGGCGAGCGCGGCACCGGGCCCGCGCGGGGCGCTCCCGGTGACGGCCACCACGGTCGCGACGGCGAAGTCGCGCCCCTGTTCGGCCCACCGGCTCAGTTCCTCGGCGATGTCCAGCATCTGCCGTCCTCCTCACGGGGTCGCGCGGCGGCGGGGGCCGGCCGGGGCGGATCCGTCCCACGCCGGACGCGTGCGGCGGGGACGCCCCTGGGGGATGTCTCCCCGGTCTCCGCGGGTCCGCGACGATCGGGCGGACACCCCTTGGCGGTTCGCCGGCGAGGGCCCCGGAAAGTCATGGTCCGGTGAGGTGTTCGGGCCGTACCGGCGTACGGGCGAGCTCCAGCCCGGTCGCGTCCCGGATCGCCGCGAGGACGGCCGGTGTGGACGACAGGGTGGGTGCCTCTCCGACGCCGCGCAGCCCGTAGGGGGCATGGTGGTCGGCGAGTTCGAGGACGTCCACCGGGATGGTCGGCGTGTCGAGGATGGTGGGGATGAGGTAGTCCGTGAAGGACGGGTTGCGCACCTTCGCCGTCCTCGGGTCGACGACGATCTCCTCCATGACGGCGATGCCCAGGCCCTGGGTCGTGCCGCCCTGGATCTGTCCGGTGACGGAGAGCGGGTTGAGGGCCTTGCCGACGTCCTGGGCGCAGGCGAGCTCGATCACCTTGACCAGGCCGAGTTCGGTGTCCACCTCGACGACGGCGCGGTGCGCGGCGAACGAGTACTGGACGTGTCCGTCGCCCTGGCCGGTGTGCCGGTCGAAGGGCTGGGTGGGCCGGTGCCGCCATTCCTCCTCGACCTCGACGGCCTCGTCGCCGAGGACGTCCGCCAGCGCGGCGAGCACCTCACCGGCCTCGGTGACCACCTTGCCCTCCTCCAGCAGGAGTTCGGCGGTGGCCCAGGCGGGGTGATGGCTGCCGAAGCGGCGCCGGCCCAGCTCCAGGACCCGCTCGCGGACCCGCTCGCAGGCGTTGCGCACGGCGCCGCCGGTGACGTAGGTCTGCCGGGACGCGGAGGTCGAACCGGCGCTGCCCACCCGGGTGTCGGCGGGGTGGATGGTCACCTGGGCGACGCCGAGCTCGGTGCGCGCGATCTGGGCGTGGACGGTGACGCCGCCCTGGCCCACCTCCGCCATCGCGGTGTGCACGGTGGCGACGGGTTCGCCGCCCAGCACCTCCATGCGGACCCGGGCGGTGGAGTAGTCGTCGAAGCCCTCGGAGAAGCCGACGTTCTTGATGCCGACGGCGTAGCCGATGCCCCGTACGACGCCTTCGCCGTGCGTGGTGTTGGACAGGCCGCCGGGCAGCTGGCGCACGTCGGCGCCCTCGCTGGACTCCCACTGGCGTTCGGGCGGCAGGGGCATCGCCTTGACGCGGCGCAGGAGTTCGGCGACCGGGGCCGGGGAGTCGACCCGCTGCCCGGTCGGCATCAGGCTGCCCTGCTCCATGGCGTTGAGCCGGCGGAACTCCACCGGGTCCATGCCGAGTTCACGGGCCAGCTTGTCCATCTGGGCCTCGTAGGCGAAGCACGCCTGGACCGCGCCGAAGCCGCGCATGGCGCCGCAGGGCGGGTTGTTGGTGTAGAGCGCGAGGGCCTCGATGTCGACGTCGTCGACGACGTAGGGGCCCACGCCGAGCGAGGCGGCGTTGCCCACCACGGCCGGGGAGGAGGAGGCGTAGGCGCCGCCGTCGAGGACGATCCGGGCCTTGACGTGGGTGAGCCGGCCGTCCTTGGTGGCGCCGTGCTCGTAGGTGAGCCTGGCCGGGTGGCGGTGCACATGGCCGAAGAAGGACTCGAAGCGGTTGTAGACGATCTTCACCGGCCTGCCGGTCCGCAGGGCGAGCAGGCAGGCGTGGATCTGCATCGACAGGTCCTCGCGGCCGCCGAAGGCACCGCCGACGCCCGAGAGGGTCATGCGGACCTTGTCCTCGGGCAGGCCGAGGACGGGGGCCATCTGCCGGAGGTCGGCGTGCAGCCACTGGGTGGCGATGTACAGGTGGACGCCGCCGTCCTCCTCGGGCACCGCGAGTCCGGACTCGGGGCCGAGGAAGGCCTGGTCCTGCATGCCGAAGGTGTACTCGCCCCGCACGATCACGTCGGCCCGCAGGGCGGCCGCCGCCGCGTCGCCGCGGACGACGGGCTGGCGGTGGAGGATGTTCGGGTGCGGGACGTGGGCGCTGTGGTGGTCGGTGCGGCCCTCGTGGACGAGGACGGCGTCCGGTGCGGTCGCGGAGGCCTCGTCGGTGACGACGGGCAGCTCCCGGTACTCGACCCTGATCTTCGCGGCGGCCCGGCGGGCCGTCTCGGGGTGGTCGGCGGCGATGATCGCGACGGGCTCGCCGTGGTGGCGGACCTTGCCGTGGGCGAGCACCGGGGTGTCCTGGACCTCCAGGCCGTAGGTGCGCACCTCGGTGGGCAGGTCGTCGTAGGTGAGGACGGCGTGGACGCCGGGCAGGGCGAGGGCCTCGGCCGTGTCGATCGACACGATCTCGGCGTGCGCGACGGTGGAGCGCAGGATCTGGCCCCACAGCATGTCCTCGTGCCACATGTCGGACGCGTACGCGAACTCGCCGGTGACCTTGAGGAATCCGTCGGGGCGGAGCGTGGACTCGCCGATGCCGCCCTTGGCGTGGGAGCCCTGGGTGATCTTCGTGGGAGCGCCGGCGGGCGCGCGGTCGGGGGCGGACGGCCCGGCGGGGTGGTCGCCGTACGGCATGTCAGGCCCCCTCGGACTGCCGGGCGGCCGCGAGGCGGACCGCGTCCATGATCTTCTCATAGCCCGTGCAGCGGCACAGGTTGCCCGACAGCGCCTCGCGGATGTCGGCGTCGCTCGGGTCGGGGGTGCGCTCCAGCATCTCGTCGGCGGCGACGAGCAGCCCCGGGGTGCAGAAACCGCACTGGACGGCACCGGCATCGATGAACGCCCGCTGGATCGGCGCGAGTCCGTCCGGTGCGGCGGCGGCCGGCACGGCGTCCTCGGGGGAGGTGCCGGGCCCGTCCGCGGCGCCGGACCGCTGCCTGGCGTACGCGGCGAGGCCCTCGACCGTGACGACCTCGCGGCCCTCGGCCTGGCCGGCCGCGACCAGGCAGGCGCACACCGGCACGCCGTCCAGGCGGACGGTGCAGGAGCCGCACTCGCCCTGTTCGCAGGCGTTCTTGGAGCCGGGCAGGCCGAGGCGCTCGCGCAGGACGTACAGCAGCGACTCGCCCTCCCAGACGTCGTCGGCCTGCTGGTGGCTTCCGTTGACGACGAGATTGACGCGCATCATGCGGCGCCTCCCTTCGGGAATGCGGAGCGGCGGCCCTCGCGGTAGGCCTCCCAGGTCCAGGTGAGCGTGCGGCGGGCCATGACACCGACCGCGCGGCGGCGGTACTCCGCGGTGCCCCGTACGTCGTCGATGGGGCTGCAGGCGGCGGAGCAGAGGTCGGCGAACTGCTTGAGGACCGACGGGGGCAGGGCCCGGCCGCCGTCCCAGTGGCTGCCCTCCTCCAGGGCCGCGTTCAGGAACTCCTCGGCGGCCCGGGCCCGTACCGGGGTGGGCGCGGCCGAGCCGATGCCGGTGCGCACCGTGCGGGTCCGCGGGTGCAGGGCGATGCCGAAGGCGCACACGGCGATGACCATGGCGTTGCGGGTGCCGACCTTGGAGAACTGCTGGGGGCCGTCGGCCTTCCTGATGTGCACGGCGCGGATCAGTTCGTCCGGCCGGAGCGCGTTGCGCTTGACGCCGGTGTAGAACGCGTCGATCGGGATCATGCGGGTGCCGCGGGCCGCGGACTCGGCCTCGACCTCCGCGCCCGCGGCGAGCAGGGCCGGGTGGGCGTCACCGGCGGGCGAGGCGGTGCCGAGGTTGCCGCCGACACCGCCGCGGTTGCGGATCTGCGGGGAGGCGACCGTGTGCGAGGCGAGCGCGAGGCCCGGCAGCTCGGCGGCGAGGTTCTCCATGATCCTGGTGTACGGCACGGAGGCGCCGAGCCGCACGGTGTCCGCGCCGGTCTCCCACGCGTGGAGGTCCGCGACGCGGCCGAGGTCGAGCAGGTACGCGGGCCTGCGGTGGTCGAAGTTGATCTCGACCATCACGTCGGTGCCGCCCGCGATCGGCACGGCGTCGGGGTGCTCGGCCTTCGCGGCGAGCGCCTCCTCCCAGCTGGCGGGGCGAAGGAAGTCCATGGCCGGCTCTCTTCTTCCGTCTTGTCGGTCGTCCGGACCGAGCCGGTCCCCGTCCGGCGGGCCGGGCTCGTCCATGACCTGTTCACGCGGCGCGCCCTCAGTACACCGCCGCGTACTCCGGGAGGGTCAGTCACCGAAACCATGAAGGAGTTGGCTGGCCACAGCCGTCATCTTGTAGATTCGTATGAACGGAGACCATCCGTAACCTCTCCGCTTTCCTCAGGAAACGTTTCCGCTGGAAGTACGGAGCAACGGCCGGACGAATCGGGCACCGCCCGCGCGCCCCGGCGCCGGACCGCTCCCCGCGGTCCGGCACGATCCCCCACAGATTTCTAGACGAAGAACGGCGGCGACGAGATGCGGCTGCGCGCACTGCTGGACACCGACGCGCTGGGCCTGCGGCTGCTCGGCGGCGAGGAGGAGCTGGACCGCGCGGTCCGCGGTGTCATGACCACCGACCTGCGCGACCCGAGCCGCTATCTCTCCGGCGGCGAGCTGGTGCTCACGGGCCTGGCCTGGCGCCGGGACGCCGGCGACTCCGAGGCTTTCGTACGGATCCTGGTGCAGGCCGGGGTGGCCGCGCTGGCGGCCGGCGAGGCCGAGCTCAGCGGCGTGCCGGACGACCTGGTGCTGGCCTGCGCCCGGCAGCGGCTGCCCCTGTTCGCGGTGGACGAGTCGGTGGCGTTCGCGACGATCACCGAGCACGTCGTACGGCAGGTGTCCGGCGAGCGCGCCGGGGACCTGGCCGCGGTGGTGGACCGGCACCGGCGGATGATGACGGCGGGCCCGGCGGGCGGCGGCCCGGACGTGGTCCTGGACCTGCTCGGCTCCGACCTGGACCTGCGCGCCTGGGTGCTCTCGCCGGCCGGCCGGCTGATCGCCGGCTCCAAGAGCGCGGGCCCGGAGCTGCCGCCCGAGAGCTGCGCGCGGCTCGCCGCGGAGCACCTCGCGGCCACCCGCGAGGGCCGGCCCGCACCGCACCGCACCGTGCTGGACGGCACGGTGTACTCCCTCTTCCCGGTCCGCTCCTCCGGCCGCTCCCCGCGGGGCGAGCGGGACGCGCGCGAGACGGTCCTGTCGGACTGGCTGCTGGCCGTCGAGGCGGACGCCGGGGACTGGCCCGAGGAGCGCATGGACCTGCTCCAGGGCGTCACCCAGCTGATCGCCGTCGAACGCGACCGCCGGGACGCGGCGCGCACGGTACGGCGCCGGCTCGCCCAGGAGGTGCTGGAGCTGGTGCAGACGGGCGCCGCGCCCGCCGAGATCGCCGCCCGGCTGCGGGTGGCCGCGCCGGTGCTGCTGCCCGGGCTCGGGGCGGCCCCGCACTGGCAGGTGGTCGTGGCCCGCGTCGAGTGGGACGGCATGGAGGGCGAGGGCGGCCCGGTCGCCCAGGCGCTGCTGGAGGAGATCCTGGTCGACCCGGCGGCCACCGGCCCCGAGCCCTCGGACCGCGTCGCCGTCGCCCACACCGGTGACGAGGCCGTCGCCCTGGTGCCGCTGCCGGCGGTCTCCACCGAGCACGACGGCTCGGAGGCCGGGCTGGCGGCCGACGCGCTGCTGCGGGCCGTACGGGAGCCGCTGTCGGCGGGCCTGACCGGCGACGGGCGGCTCACCCTCGGCGTCAGCGCGGCCGTGCACTCGGCCGAGGGGCTGCGCGGCGCGCTGGAGGAGGCCCGGCACGCCCGCCGGGTCGCCGCGGCCCGCCCGGGCCGGGTCTGCGCCGCGGGGCACCAGGAACTGGCCTCGCACGTCCTGCTGCTCCCGTTCGTCCCGGACGACGTCCGCCGCGCCTTCACGGCCCGCCTGCTGGACCCGCTCAAGGAGTACGACCGCCGCCACCGCGCCGAGCTGATCCCGACGCTGGAGGCGTTCCTGGAGTGCGACGGCTCCTGGACCCGCTGCGCCACCCGTCTCCACCTGCACGTCAACACGCTGCGCTACCGGGTGGGGCGTATCGAGCAGTTGACGGGACGGGACCTGTCGAGGCTGGAGGACAAGCTCGATTTCTTCCTGGCACTGCGCATGAGCTGAGGTCAGCGGGGTGCGGGGCGTTCCGGTCGGGGTACGCCCCCACCCGGCCACTTTGTGAATTCTTTCACCCACCCCCTTGGCCGGGGACGGGCATTGGTGCTGGAATGCCGCCACCACTCAACAGCTCGACGGCGTGCTCGGGGAGGGCAACGTGGCGCATTCCGCCATGTCTGGTAACGGAACGACCCCCGGTGACGATCCTCTCCAGACCGCGGTGTGGCGGCTGCGCTCGCGGGCCTGCTGGGCCGACGCGGCGGCGCTGCTGCCGGCCGACACCCCGGCGGCCACGCTGCAACGGGCCGCGCTCATGTCCGAACGGTGCCTGTACACCGAGCGGGGCTGGGCGGAGGCGGAGGACGCGCTGCGGACGGCCGAGGCGGCGGCGCACTCCGACGAGGAGCGGGGGGCCGCCGCGTGCGAGCGGGGCCAGCTGGCGTACGCGGCCACGCTGCACGGGGTGCGGGACCGGGCGGACGAGGCGCGGGCGGCGCTGGGGCGGGCGGCGGCGCTGATCCCTCCGGGGACTGCGGGGCGGGCGCTGCTGGACTTCCGGCGGGGGCTGCTCGCGGAGAACCTCGCGCGGTCTCCGCAGGCGGCGCGTGCGGCGTACCGGCGTGCGCACGCCGGTGCGACCGCGCATCCGGATCCGCTGCTGCTGTCCTTCACCTGGCGTCATCTCGCGGGGCTGGCGCTGCGGGACGGGGAACTGGCCGAGGCGCGGCACGGGTTCGCGGAGTCGCTGCGGATCCGGGAGGAGCTGGGGTATCTGGTGGGGACGGCGCCGGCGCTGGTCTCCTTGGCGGACGCGGAGTCCGAGCCCGAGGCTTCCCGTCTCCGTGAGGAGGCGCGTCGGCTGTTCCGGCTCCTCGGCGGGGTCCCGACCTGGCTCGCCCGCCAGCTGGCCCCGCCGGCGCCGGGAGCGGCCACAGCCTGACTCCCCCGACCTCGCGTCTGCGTCCCCCTGGGGGGGGCACCTGAGGCCGGTTATCGGGTGCGGGTCCCTCATGGCCGTTCGCGCAGTTCCTCGCGCCCCTGGGGGGGGTGGGGGGCTGAGGTCGTGGTCAGGTGCGGGTGCGGTGGACCCTTCCCGCGCAGTTCCCCGCGCCCCTGAGGGGGTGGCCTGGGGCCGGTTCTCGGGTGCGGGTCCGCCGTGGCCGTTCGCGCAGTTCCCCGCGCCCCTGGGGGGGGGTGGGGGCTGAGGTCGTGGTCAGGTGCGGGTGCGGTGGACCCTTCCCGCGCAGTTCCTCGCGCCCCTGGGGGTGCGCGGGGGCGTCGGAAGGTCCTGCAGACGGAAGTGGACACCGGCCCGCCCCAGGGGCGCGGGGAACTGCGCGGGAAGGGACCGCCGGGCCACCACCCGACAACGATCCCCAGCCCCCACCCTCCAGGGGCGCGGGGAACTGCGCGATCAGCCACCGGGAACCCGCACCCGAAAACCGGCCCCACGGCACCCCAAGGGGCGCGGGGAACTGCGCGGGGGTTGGTCAGGTGGCGCCGGTGAAGTGTTCGGTGACGAGAGAGCAGACCACGTCAAGGTCACGCGCGATCAACGCTTCGAGCAGAGCCGTGTGTTCCGCCGCGTCAGCGACAAGATTCGCCCGCCCCCGCAGCACAGGCCCACTCACGAGCGGCCACTGCGACCGCCGATGGAGATCCTCCGCGATCCGCACGAGCTGCTCGTTGCCGGACAGCGCCAGCACCGCCCGGTGGAAGGCCCGGTCGGACTCCGCGTACCCCGCCGCACACCCCGTGGAAGCCGCCCGCACCGTCTCCTCCGCGAGCGGCAGCAGCGCGGCCCACCGCTCCGCCGGCACACTCCGCGCCAGCCGCAGCATCACCGGCACCTCGATCAGCGCCCGCACCTCCGCCAGCTCAGCCAGCTCACGGGTGCCGCGCTCGACGACCCGGAAGCCGCGGTTGGGCACGACCTCGACGGCCCCTTCGAGCGCGAGCTGCTGCATCGCCTCGCGCACCGGCGTCGCCGACACCCCGAAGCGTTCGCCGAGGACCGGCGCGGAGTACACCTCGCCGGGCACCAGCTCGCCCGCCACCAGAGCCGTGCGCAGCGCGTCGAGTATCTGTCCGCGCACCGAGGACCGCTGTACGACGGCCTTCACGCCGGGCATCGGCGGCTCGCTGTGCGTGTGCTCGCCGCGCACCCCGGGCGCCCCGGGGCCCCGGCCGCGCACAGCGGCGTCGGCGTCCGGGCCGGCCTCCGCGGCGCCGGCGGCGCGCGCCTGCGCCGGCACCCGGGCGACTGCGGCCCGTGTCCTGGCGAAGTCGTAGGGGCCCTGCGGCACGGGATCCTCCTCCGGCTGCTCGGCGGTCGGTCTCAGCGGGCGACGAGTTGTCACTTGTCCGTCAAGCACCTTAGGCGCACAACGCGGCAGTTCAAATTCCCCGAAGAAAGGCTAAGGTTAGGCTTACCTTTGCATCCCAGCCCGCGATCAAGGACCGGTGACCCCGTCATGCCCGCAGCGGCCCCGTCGCTCACCGCCGCGTACGCCCGTCTCACCGAGGCCTACCCCGGCCTGGCCGTGACGGTCCTGGACCCGGCGGACGAGGCCGCGCTGCCCGAGGGCGGCGCCTGGGTCACCGGCGCGGGACTCGCGGAGGGCGGCACCCACCTCGACGCCTTCCTCGCCTGGGACGAGGCGCAGGTGCTGCGGGACTACGGCCACCGCGCCCGCCCGGACGTCGTCGCGAGCTTCGGCCTGCACCGCTACGCCTGGCCGGCCTGCCTGCTCATCACCCTCCCCTGGTTCCTGCACCGCCGGGTGCCCCGGCTGCCCGCGGCGCACGTCGCGTACGACCGCGCCGCCGGCCGCATGGCCGTCCGCCCCGCCTCCTTCGCCTGCCTGCCCGGCGACCCGGCGGCCGCCCTGCCCGGCGCCGTCGTGGTGCCGGACGAGGAGGCGCTGCGCGCCGAGGTGCGGGCTGCGGTCGCCGAACACCTGGAGCCGTTGCTCGCCGCCTTCGGGCCGCGGACCCGGCGGCGCGGGCGGGCCCTGTGGGGCATGGTGACGGACGACATCGTCGAAGGGCTCTGGTACATCGCCGGACAGCTCGGAGCGGCGGAGGAGCAGCGGGCCGTACGGGAGCTGGAGATGCTGCTGCCCGGGGCGACCCGGCCGTACGTCGGCTCGGCCGCGTTCCGCGCGCTCACCGGCCCGGACGGCGAGCCGATGCCCACCCGGGACCGGGCCAGCTGCTGCATGTTCTACACCGTGCGCCCCGAGGACACCTGCGCCACCTGCCCGCGCACCTGCGACTCCGAGCGGATCGCCCGGCTGACGACCGCTGTCGCCGCCTGACGGACGGCCACGGCCCTCCCGCGGCGCGGAAACTCCCCCGGAGCCGTCCGCACCATCCGTGCGGGTGGTCTTATTCGAACTCAACTCACGTGATTCACGCGGCCGTTCGAGCAGATCGGCACCCTGAGTACCCCCTTGCACCTCCTTGGCGTCCTCTTGCCCCGAAACCCCCTGTGGGCCGTCCGGGGTGGGCCACTATGACGGGCGTTACGCCCTATCCCAAGGCAAGGGACCCCTGATGAGATTGACCGACATATCGCTGACCTGGCTGCTTCCGGGCGCCGTGCTGCTCCTGGGCATGCTGGCGGCGGTTGCGGTACTCGCGCGCGGCAAGCGCTCCTCCGGGGAGAACACGGACGACTCCTGGGAGCGCAGCGAGGAGCGCCGCAGGCGCAAGGAGGCCGTCTACGGCACGGCGTCCTACGTGCTCCTGTTCTGCTGCGCGGCGGTGGCGGCCGCCCTGTCCTTCCACGGCCTGGTCGGCTTCGGCGAGCAGAACCTCGGGCTGGACGACGGCTGGCAGTACCTGGTGCCGTTCGGCCTGGACGGCGCGGCCATGTTCTGTTCCGTCCTCGCGGTGCGCGAGGCGAGCCACGGTGACGCGGCCCTCGGCTCCCGCATACTCGTGTGGCTGTTCGCCGCCGCGGCCGCCTGGTTCAACTGGGTGCACGCGCCCCGGGGTTCGGGGCACGACGGCGCGCCGCAGTTCTTCTCCGGCATGTCCCTGTCGGCGGCCGTCCTGTTCGACCGGGCGCTGAAGCAGACCCGCCGGGCCGCTCTGCGCGAGCAGGGTCTGGTGCCCCGTCCGCTGCCGCAGATCCGGATGGTGCGCTGGATGCGGGCCCCCCGCGAGACCTACCGGGCCTGGTCGCTCATGCTGCTGGAGAACGTGCGCAGCCTGGACGAGGCGGTCGACGAGGTCCGCGAGGACAAGCGGGAGAAGGAGGAGCAGCGCCAGCGCCGGCGCGACCAGCAGCGCCTGGACCGCGCCCAGTTGAAGGCGATCAGCCGGGGCCACCGCGGCTTCGTCGGGCGCGCCGGCCGGCAGGTGGAGGTGCAGGCGGTGGAGCGCGGCCCGGCGCCGGCGACCGCGGAGCCCGTCATACCTGCGGCGGAACAGTTGCCCGTACGCTCACGGCCCTCCCTCCAGTCGGTCCCCCAGGGCACTGAGTCCGTCACCGTCGACCTCACCGCGGAGGACGACACCATGGCCCTGCCGCGCCTCGACTCGCTGGAGCGCAAGCTGAAGGACCTGGAGCAGCAGTTCGGCTAGACCTGTCGTCGGACTCCGGTCCGGCGACGGGGAGGGGGCGTGACCGCACGGGTCACGCCCCCTTCTCCTGCCCGGTGTCAGGGCCGCGCGGTCTCGCTCACGCGGCCTCGGTGCCGAGTTCGAACCACACCGACTTGCCCACTCCGTGCGGCCGTACGCCCCAGGCGTCCGCGAGGGACTGGACGAGGACCAGGCCGCGGCCGTGCGTGCCGTCACCCGCGTCCGGGGCGCACAGGCGCGGTCTTCGGGCGACGAAGTCCCGTACCTCCACGCGCAGTCCGCCCGGCGAGAGGACGGCCGTCAGGACGGCTTCGCGGTCGGTGTGAACGAGCGCGTTCGTGACGAGTTCGCTGGTGAGCAGTTCGGCTGTCTCCGAGCGGCCGGGCATCCCCCAGTGCCGCAGCAGTTCCCGCAGTTCCCTGCGCGCCTCGGAGACGGCCCGGAGGTCCGCCCGGCCCAGGGTGCGGCTGAACCTGCGCGCCCGTTCTCCGATGGTTCCGGTGGTCCCGGTCTCTTCCTCCGCCGTTGCCGAGGAGTCCCCGATGGTGCCGGGACCGCCCCCTCGCGCCTGCCTCGTCATGACCCCCGCCCACACGCTTTTGGACCTGCCCCTCATGGTCGAACACGTTCACGGGATCCATTCCCAGTGGGCCTGGGGCCAGTCATGGGCCTCCGCCGACGCCCGCCTGTTCGGCCACCCCGGCAGGGCCCCCGGGCCACGTCCGGTCCCGCCCCGGGACCGCCCAGACCGCCCTGTGACGCCACGGGTGCCCCATCGCCGCAGGGCACGGCGGTCCGGCACGCGCTGCCGACGGCCCGTCACGCGGTGTGAAACTGGCCGGAAACAGCCGCCCTCGGAGGGGGCGGAGGGGCTCGGGGCGGCTTCAGGGCCTCGGTACGTTCCGCAGGTTGGAACGGGCCATCTGGAGCATGCGGCCGACGCCGCCGTCCAGCACCATCTTCGAGGCGGACAGCGCGAACCCGGTGACCATCTCGGCCTTGATCTTCGGCGGGATGGACAGCGCGTTGGGGTCGGTGACGACGTCCACCAGGGCCGGCCCCTTGTGGCGGAAGGCGTCCCTGAGAGCGCCGGCCAGGTGCTTGGGCTTCTCCACCCGCACCCCGAAGACACCGCAGGCGCGGGCGACGGCGGCGAAGTCGGGGTTGACGTCCGTGGTGCCGTACGCGGGCAGTCCGGCGACCAGCATCTCCAACTCGACCATGCCCAGGGAGGAGTTGTTGAACAGGACGACCTTGACCGGCAGATCGCGCTGCACGAGGGTCAGGAAGTCGCCCATCAGCATGGTGAATCCGCCGTCGCCGGACATGGAGATCACCTGGCGGTCCCGGTCGGTGGACTGGGCGCCGATGGCCATGGGGAGCGCGTTGGCCATCGAGCCGTGCGTGAACGAACCGATGATCCTGCGGCGCCCGTTGGGCGAGATGTACCGGGCCGCCCAGACGTTGCACATCCCGGTGTCCACGGTGAACACGGCGTCCTCGTCGGCGACCTCGTCGAGGACGGAGGCCACGTACTCGGGGTGGATCGGGACGTGCTTCTCCACCTTGCGGGTGTAGGCCCGGACCACGCCCTCCAGCGCGTCGGCGTGCTTCCTCAGCATCCGGTCGAGGAAGCGCCGGTCGGTCTTCTCCTTCACCCGGGGGATCAGACAGCGCAGCGTCTCGCGCACGTCGCCCCACACCGCGAGGTTCAGCCGGCAGCGGCGGCCGAGGACTTCGGGGCGCACGTCGATCTGCGCGGTCATCACGTCGTCCGGCAGGAAGGCGTTGTACGGGAAGTCGGTGCCGAGCAGGATCAGCAGGTCGCACTCGTGGGTGGCCTCGTAGGCGGCGCCGTAGCCGAGCAGTCCGCTCATGCCGACGTCGTACGGGTTGTCGTACTGGATCCACTCCTTGCCGCGCAGGGCGTGCCCCACGGGGGACTTGATCCGTCCGGCGAACTCCATCACCTCGGCGTGCGCGCCGGCCGTGCCGCTGCCGCAGAACAGGGTGACCGTGGTCGCCTTGTCGATCAGCTCGACGAGCCGGTCGAGTTCGGCGTCGCCGGGGCGGATCGTGGGCCGGGAGGTGACCAGCGCGCTCTCGAAGGTCTTGTCGGGGGCGGGCTCGGCGGCCACGTCACCGGGGAGCGTGACCACGCTGACCCCGCTCTGTCCGATGGCGTGCTGGATGGCGGTCTGCAGCACCCGGGGCATCTGCTTCGGGTTGGAGATCATCTCGCTGTAGTGGCTGCACTCCTGGAACAGCCGGTCGGGATGGGTCTCCTGGAAGTAGCTGAGCCCGATCTCGCCGGACGGGATGTGCGAGGCGAGCGCGAGCACCGGGGCCATGGAGCGGTGGGCGTCGTACAGACCGTTGATGAGGTGCAGGTTCCCCGGGCCGCAGGAGCCGGCGCAGGCGGCCAGTCTGCCGGTGATCTGGGCCTCCGCGCCGGCCGCGAACGCGGCGGTCTCCTCGTGGCGCACATGGACCCAGTCGATGGCGGGGTTGCGGCGGATGGCGTCGACGACCGGGTTCAGGCTGTCCCCGACGACGCCGTACATCCGCCGGACGCCGGCCCGGACGAGGATGTCGATGAACTGCTCGGCGACGTTCTGCTTGGCCATGGCTGCCGTCCTGCCCGTTCGTCGACCCGGAAGAAGTCCCCCCTTCCGTCCCATCAAGTCACAGGGGCGGCCGCCGCGCCTCCTCACACCTCCCAGACGGCCGCCGCCGTACGGTCGTCCGCGTAGCCCTTGACCCGTACCCGGGCGTCCGCGAGGAACTCGGCGAGGCCGGGCGGGGTGCCGCGGGACCAGCGGCGGGCGAGGTAGGCGCAGAGGGCGGGCTCGCCGCGCAGCGGGGCGGCGAGCCCGTCGGTGCACATGACGAGCACGTCACCCGGGCGGGCTACCGAGGCGCGGAACCGGAAGGGGTCGCGGGGCGGCTCGGGAGCGAGTTCGTACGGGCTCGGCGGCGTCGGGATGCCGAAGTCCATGGTGAGCCGGTCCCCCTCGGGCGTCTCGGCGGGCGGCGAGCCGAAGCCGACGACGGGTCCGCCCGTGGTGGCGGCCGGTGTCACCTCCGGCTCGATGTCCTGCCACTCCCCGTCCCGCAGCCGGAACAGGCCGCCCTCCCCGACGCCGAAGAACACGCGGGTGCGGCAGGCGGGGTCGGCGGGCAGCAGCAGGCAGCGCAGGGTCGCCGCGTACTCCTCCGGATCCAGGTCCCGGGCGGCGGCACCCGCCCGCAGCCTGCCGAGCGTGCGGTCGGTGAGCCGCTGGAGTCCCGACTTCAGCTCACCGCGCCGGGCCGAACGGATGTCCTCCGCGAGCCGCTGGTGGCTGCGGCCCACGGCCTGTCCGATCAGCCGGCACGCCTCTGCGGCGGCCCGGCCCGCGCTCGGGGTGCCGCGCGCGCCGGTCGCCATCGCGACCAGCACCAGCGCGTCCTCGCCGGTGCCGAACCGGGCGGTGAGCAGCGCGTCCCGGCGCGCCTCGCCCCGGTACCGCGCGGAGTCCCCGCGCAGGGACACGGACCGCAGCGCGCAGGCCCCGTACCGGGCCCCGTCCAGCACGGTGTCGGCCACGAGTTCCCCCAGCTCGTCCGGATCGGCGGCCGGAAGCGCGGACGGCTCGGGATCGTAGGTGGGCGGCCCGGATCCGACGTAGTCGAGCGAGGAGGGGGGCGCGGGCGGCGCCTCGAAACGGTCGTCCGACCCGGCGGAGCCGTCGGCCTCGGAGATGCCTTCAGCCTCGGGCTCGGAGGAACCGGCGGCCCCGGAGGCGACGGGCGCCTCGGAGGAGCGTGGAGGCTCTGAGGAGCGTGGAGGCCCGGAGAAGGCGGGGGGTGCGGAGGAGGGCGGGGGCGGGATGTGCCCGGAAGGCGGGGCGGGTTCGGGGGCGCCTGACGCCCGGCGACCGGCGGTCCCGCCGGGCTCGTCCGGTACGACGGCTGGGGCGCCGTCCCCGGGAACCCGGCCCGGGACGGGCTCTGCCGGCCCCCAGGGCCTGCCCGCGGCGGGAGCGTAGCCGCCGAAGGACTCGGGGGCGGCGGAAGGCTGTGGAGGAACCGCGGGAGCGGGTGGCGGCGGGACGGCGGGCGGAACCGGTGAAGCGGCCGGGGAGGCACCCCCCGGAGGGCCCCACGGCACCTGCTGCCGGGCAGCGCCGGACGTGGCGTCCGGCGGCACGCCGGCTCCGGGCGGCGGCTGGGACGGGTCGGCCACGGCATCCGGCGACGCGGCAGCGGAGGGCGACCCGGCACCAGGATGCGGGGCCCCGGGGAAGACCGGAGGCGGCCCAGGAGCGGCGGGCGGCGCGGCGGCCGACGGGGGAGATGGCGACGCGGCAGCGGGATCCGGTGGCCCGGAAACAACCGGCGGCGGCCCGGAGGGCGGTGCGGCGGCACCCGGTGCCGTGGGAGCGGCGGGCGGCGGCGCGACCGCGGGGCCCGGCGGCCCGGGAGCGACCGGTGGCGGTCCGGGGGGTGGTGGGGCGGTGGTCGGCGGTCCGGTGGTGGGGGGTGGGGTGGTGCGCTGGGTGGGGAGGTGCGGGGGTCGGGGAGGGTCCTCGTGGGGGACCTGCGGCGGGTCGGGCCGCGGGTCGCGTGCCGGTCCCTGCGGGGATTCCCGCTCGGGACGCCGCTCGGGACCCCGTTCCGGCTCCCGCTGTAAGGGCGTCACGGCCGGTGTTCCGGTTCCCCGCGGGCGTCCCGTCACCGCCTTCTCCGCCGAGGCGAAGCGGTCGTCCAGGGAATCGCGCGCGGCCGTGGGACCGGTGTCCTCGGTCGCGTCGTCGTACAGCTCTTCCCACCAGTCGTCCTCGTGACGGGCGGGCTTTCCCCCCTGCTGGCTCATGTCCTTGATTGTCCACGGCACGGGCCGCGTGAAAACGGTGCATCGGGAAAATCCGGTACGCCGACGGCCCTCGAACAACGAATCGGGGGACAGGACGAACGCCCGTACGAGGACAGGTCCGGACCGGTGCGTCGTCGCCGGGCGGCGCCACCCCCCACGGGAGAACCGCCCGGCGACGACCCGAGTGACCCGGTCCCGGATTCCCCTTCGCGCGCGTCGCGCACGCCCGGGGCCGGGTCACCGTCCTGCACGGCCGGCCCGTCGCGGGGGCCTGCCGGAAAAGGCCGGATCACGATGGTCTCCGGCGCCACCGCGGAGCGCCGTGCGCACGGCCGCGCGTCCTGCGGTGCTGCCACCTTGGCAGAGTGACCACCGGTACGGCGATGATGTCCGGCGGCGGGTTCACGCCGTGGCCGGTTCCCGCCACGCGCGCCGCCCGGACCGCCTGCCGCCGGAGCCGGCGTTCCGCCGACCGCGCTCAGGGGAGGAACACGGGCCGATGCTGGCTGCGATAGGACTGGACGGGACGCACGAGTCGGCGTACCGGGCGCTGGTGTCCGTGGGCGCGGCCGAGGTGGCGGATCTCGCGCGGAGCCTGTCACTGGCCGAGCAGGACACCGAGCGGGCGCTGCGCAGGCTGGAGCGGCAGGGGCTGGCGGCCCAGTCCCCGGCGCGGCCGGGCCGCTGGGTCGCCGCGCCGCCCGGGGTGGCGCTCGGGGCGCTGCTCACCCGGCAGCGCCACGAGCTGGAACAGGCGGAGCTCGCGGCGGCGCTGCTCGCGCAGGAGTTCCGGGCGGCGGCCGAACCCGGGGTGCACGACCTGGTGGAGGTGGTGACCGGCGCCTCGGCGGTCGCGCAGCGCTTCCTCCAGCTCCAGCTGGGCGCCACCGACGAGGTCTGCGCCCTGGTCACCGCCCGCGCGCTGGTCGTCTCCGGGGCGGAGAACGGGGCGGAGGAGCAGGCGGCCGGACGCGGGGTCGGCTACCGGGTGGTGGTCGAGCGCACGGTGCTGGACCTCCCGGACGGGCTGTCCGGTCTGACGGCGGCGCTCGGCCGGGACGAGCACGTGCGGGTGGCGGACCGGGTGCCGACGAAGCTGGTGATCGCCGACCGTTCGCTCGCCATGGTGCCGCTGACGTCGGGAGCGGCCGGACCGGCGGCCCTGATCATCCACGCGAGCGGGCTGCTGGAGCTGCTGGCCGGACTGTTCGAGTCCGTGTGGCGCGAGGCGCTGCCGCTCAGGCTGGGTGCGGCCGGGGTGACCGAGGACCGGCCCGACGGCCCGGACGCCACCGATCTGGAGGTGCTGTCGCTGCTGCTGGCGGGGCTCACCGACGCGAGCGTGGCCAAGCAGCTCGGCGTGGGCCTGCGGACCGTGCAGCGCAGGGTGCAGCGGCTGATGGCGCTGACCGGGGCGACGACCCGGCTGCAGCTGGGCTGGCACGCCAACGAACGGGGCTGGGTGTCCCGAGCGGGCTCGGTCTGACCTGCGGGTTCTTCCGGTCTCCGGCACTCTGGGCAGATGGGAGCGTGGGAACTCCTGCTGGTCGGCCTGGTGATCCTGCTCGGCCTGTGCGGAGTGCTGGTGCCCGGGGTGCCGGGGGCGTGGCTGGTGTGGGCCGGGGTGCTGTGGTGGGCGCTCCAGGACCCCCGGCCGGTGGCCTGGGCCGTCCTGGTGGGCGCCACGCTCGTCCTGTTGCTGTCCCTCGTCGTCCGCTGGGCCCTGCCGCCGCGCCGGCGGCGTGAGGGCACCACCCCGCCCTTCCTCGCGGTGTACGCGGGGGCGGGCTCCTTCCTCGGCTTCTTCCTGCTCCCCGTGGTGGGCGCGGTGCCCGGCTTCATGGCCGGCATCTACCTGCATGAGCGGCTGCGCCTCGGCGGCCACGGCGAGGCGATGACCGCCCTGCGCACGGCGATGCGTTCGGGCGGCTGGAGCGTGCTCGCCGAACTGTTCGCCTGCCAGCTGATCGCGGGGGCGTGGCTCGGGGCGGTGATCTGGGGGTGAGCCGACGCTCCGGTCCGGGGCCTGGAGCGACCGGGCCTGGAATGACCGGGACCTGAGGTGACCGGGCCCGGGATGAGGGGGGCGGAAGAGGTACCGTCCACCTGCCGTCCGCACCGCGGGCCGCCGCATGACGCCTGCGCTCCGGCCCACCGCATGACGTCGGCACCGCGGCCCATCGCATGGCATCCGCACCGCGGCCCACCGCATGGCATCCGCACCGCGGCCCGCCGCACGCCGTCAGCGGTGCAGGGCGCGTCCGACGGCGTCGGCGACCGCGCGCATGCCGCTGTCGTCGAAGTGCAGGTGGTCGCCGGGGTCGTAGGCGGGCCGGATGCGCTGCGGGTCGGCCGGGTCGCGCACGGCGGCGTCGGCGTCGGCGACGGCGTCGAAGAGACGGCCGGTGCGGATGAGGGTGTTGACCCGCTGCCGCGCCGCCTCGCGGGCCGGGGTGTGGGCGGAGTAGCCGCCGAACGGGGTCAGGGTGACACCGACGACACGGATGCCGCGGGCGTGGGCGCGGGCCACGAGGGTGCGGTAGGCGTCCGCGTAGGCGCGGGCGTCGAGGGCGTCCGGGGCGCCCTTGATGTCGTTGATGCCCTCCAGGACGACCAGGTACCGGACCCCGGCCCGGTCCAGCGCGTCGGGGTCCAGGCGGGCGAGGGCGCCCGGTCCGCCGCCGTCGCGCAGCAGGCGGTTGCCGGAGATGCCCGCGTTGAGGACACCGAGGCCGTGGCGCCGGAGGCGTTCGGCGAGGAGGTCGGGCCAGCGGTGGTTGGCGCCGAAGGTGGAGCCGTCGCCGTCGGTGAGGGAGTCGCCGAGGGCGACCACGCTGCCGGCCGCGGTGCCCCGGACGTCGACGCCGGTGACGTGGTACCAGCTGCTGATGGTCTTCCGGTACGCGCCGCCGTCCACGTCGGCGGCCCGGCCCGCGCCGGCCGGTGCCACGTAGCTGGTCTGGAGGGCGGTGCGGTGGCAGGTGACGGGTCCGGAGCCGTCCGGGGTGAACACCGTGACCAGCAGGTCGGCGGCGGCCGGGACGGTGAGCCGTACGGGGTCGCTCACCAGGTCGCGGCCGGGTGCGGCGGTGACGGTCCGCGCGCCGTGGAAGGTGACGGTGCGCATCGTGCCGCGTACGGCTCCGGCGCCGGCGCCCTGCCGCAGGGCGACCGTGACCGCGCCGAGGCGCAGGGGCGTGCCGCCGAGCCGGTTGCCGAGCCGGAGGCGCAGGACGCTGCCTCCGGTGCTCAGATGGACGACGTTCCTGACGGCGGCGCCGGGCAGTGCGGCGGCGGTGCCCGAGGGTGCCGCCTCCCAGCTGCCGGTCCACGCGCGCGGAGTGGCGGGGGCGGGCGCCGCCGCCGGGTGCCGGGGCGGTGCCGCCGCGGGCGCTGCCGGTGCGGCTCCGTGGGCCGCCGACGCCGTGCCCGGCACCGCCGCGAGCAGGAGTGTCGCGAGGATGCCTGCGGCTCTGCCGCTGTGCGTCATGGTGCGTCCGCCCTTCCCGTGGCCCGGCCCGTCCGTCCGTCCGTCGCAGGTGACCGTGCCACACGGGTACCGCGCTGAAGCGGAACGGCACCCACGGGTCCACCCGCACGGCCCAGCGAGGCATGAGGCCAGGTGGGAGGGAGGTATCGGGACGCGGTCTCGGTGCGTGAGCCCGGTAACCGGAATCACGCAGCTGGCTCGGCGGCCCGGCTCGGGGGATCGGACTCGGGGATCGGACGCGGCGACCCCGGCCAAAGGTTCGGGCTCAGGGCTGCCCCGGCCAGGGGGTCGGGCTCAGGGCTGCCCCGGCAGCGCCTCCGGGGCCGCTTCGGGTCCGGCGAGGCGGAGCAGGAGGCGGCAGTGGTCCTCGGCCTCGACGGTCACCCGCATGCCCCAGTACTCGGTGAGCCGGTGGGCGGTCTCGACCAGCCGGCGGCGGTCCTCGATGGTGTACGCGGGGAAGCGGGCCCAGCCCTGCTCGGCGATCGTGTTGCCGAGTTCGCTGAACAGCACCGCCCGGAAGCGCTGTTCCTCCTCGTCGGTCAGCGGCGCGGGCTCGTCGTCCGCGGGCCGCAGCCGGACGTTGTAGAGGTCTCGTATCACCGCGTACTCACCTTCTGGCTCAAGGTCGGCTCCCCGCAAGCCTATTCGCTCAGCCGAGCGCTCCCTCCAGGGTGAGCAGCCGCACCTTCCGCTCGAGTCCCCCCGCGTACCCGGTCATCGAACCGTCGGCGCCGATGACACGGTGGCAAGGGCGCACGATCAGCAGGGGGTTGGCGCCGATGGCCCCGCCGACGGCGCGTACGGCCGCCCGGGAGGCGCCGATACGGCGGGCGATCTCGCCGTAGGTGGTCGTCGCCCCGTACGGCACCGCGTCCAGCGCCTCCCAGACCCGCTCCCGGAACTCGGTGCCGTGCGTGCGCAACGGGAGCCGGAATTCCTTGAGTTCACCGGCGAAGTAGGCGTCGAGCTGCCGCACGGCCTCCTGGAAGAGGACGGGATCGTGCCGCCAGCCGTCCTGGACGCTCCGGCCGCCCTTCTGGCCGGGCACGGACAGCGAGGTCAGCGCGCCGTCCGGGTCGGCGGTGAGCAGCAACCGCCCCACGGGAGCCTCCGTGTACGTCCAGTGGACGGTTCCGGCCGCCGCCGTACCGCTCGGGTCCCGCACGTCCGTCACCGCCTGCGCGTGCACCGCGTCGATCGCGTCCATCGCGTCCACCGTGCCGATCGCATCCATCGTGTCCCTCTTGCTCATGATTGTCACAGTCTTCCTCATGTCCGTCCCCTCCCTCGTCCGTCCGTCTCCCCCGCCACCCGCAGATGCTGGACGGCGTACGACCGCCAGGGCCGCCAAGGCCGCCAGGACTCCGAGGCGCCGGCCCCGGGCGGGGCGACGTCCGGATCGCCGAGGGCGCGTGCCCGGAGCACGGCGACGACGTCCGGTTCCATGCCGGGCAGCGCGAGCAGCAGCTCCTGCGTCCGGTCCCGGTCGGCCCCCGGATCCAGGCGTACGACGCCGTCGGCGAGGGCGGCGGCCAGCGCGCCCAAGGGCTCCCCGGGCAGGGCCCCGGCGAGGGCGTGCGCCTCGGGGAACACATGGGTGAGGCTCCCGGACGGGGCGTCGAGCGCCTTGCCGCAGCGCCGCACGAGCCGGTCCAGGCCGTCACCCGTGCCCGTCAGGGCGCGCGCGGCGACCTCCAGCGGGTCGACGGCGCCCGGGCAGCGCAGCCCGGGCCGGGCGGCGACGAGCGGGGCGAGCCGCGGGTCCGCGGCGAGCCGTTCGTCGACGGCGTAGGGGTCGGCGTCGAGGTCGAACAGCCGGCGCAGCCGCTGGACGGCCGTGGTCAGGTCCCGGGGGTCGGTGAGCCGCAGCCGGGCGTCCAGCCAGCCGCCGGGATGTGTGGCGGCGCCCGCCCTCGGCCCGCCCACGCGTTCGTCGACGGCCACGAGAGCGGTGCCGTACGGCAGGCGCAGGGTACGCCGGTAGGTGCGGGCGCCGGAGGCGCCGGTCACCTCCTCGACACCGGGCACGGCCTCGCGCGCCAGCTGGTCGAAGACGGCGTCCGACCGGTACGGGCCGCGGTGGGCGAGCCGTACCGGGACGCCGGTGCCGTGGACGGCCCGGCGGTCGTGTCCGCCCCGGGGCGCGGCGGCGCGCACCTCGGTCGGGGTGGAGTCGTAGATCTCCCGGACCGTGTCGTTGAACTGCCGGACGCTCGCGTGTCCGGAGGCGAAGGCGATCTCCGTGACGGGCAGGTCGGTCGTCTGCAGGAGGATGCGGGCGGTGTGGGCCCGCTGGGCCCGGGCGAGCGCCAACGGGCCCGCGCCGAGTTCGGCGGTGAGCTGCCGCTGCACCTGCCGGGCGCTGTAGCCGAGCCGGGCGGCCAGCCCGGCCACGCCCTCGCGGTCGACGACGCCGTCGGCGATCAGCCGCACGGCCCGGCCGACGACGTCCGCCCGGACGTTCCAGTCCGCGGAGCCCGGCACGGCGTCCGGTCGGCAGCGCCGGCAGGCCCGGAACCCGGCGCCCTGCGCGGCGGCGGCCGACGGGAAGAACCGCACGTTCGGCCGCTTCGGCGTCACCGCGGGGCAGCTGGGCCGGCAGTAGATACCGGTGGTCCGCACGGCGAAGAAGAAGGCCCCGTCGAACCGGCCGTCCCGGCTCCGCACCGCCTCGTACCTGCTCTCTTCGTCCATCACCTCTCCAGTGTCGGCCTCCCGGCCCCGGGACGGCTGGCGGAAATCGGACGTGCAGCTCACGCGGACACAGGCCCCGGTACGGCCCAGGTCATGCCGGGAGAGGTCCACCGGAACCTCCGGGGCGGGGCGCGGGTACCGGGAAGCGGGCCGTGGATGCCCGAGGGCAGGCCAGGGGTGGCCGGGAGGCCGGACGTGCGCGCCCGACGGCGGGACGCAGACGCCCGGTGCCAGGACACGGTGCCGCAGACGACCGGTGCCAGGACACGGTGCCGCAGACGACCGGTGCCAGGACACGGTGCCGCAGACGACCGGTGGCGGGCACGTCGCAGACGACCGGTGGCGGGACACGGGTGCCCGGAGGGGGTGGCCCCCGGGCATCCGTGCGGGCGTGGAGTGCCTACGCCCGGCGGCCCCGCTTGGCCTCCATCGCGGCCCGGCCCTCGGCGCCCTTCCGCTTCCAGTCCCGCCGGATCTCCGCGCGGACCCGCGCGTCGGTCTTCGCGACGATCCACTGGTTCTCCCGGATCAGCTTCCGGTAGCTCTCCAGCCGCCGCACCGCGAGCTCCCCGTCCTCGACGGCGGAGCGCACCGCGCAGCCGGGCTCGCTGTCGTGCGCGCAGTCCTGGAACCTGCACCGCTCGGCCAGTTCCTCGATCTCGGTGAAGACCTGCCCGACCCCGCTCCCGGCGTCGTACAGACCCACGCCGCGCAGCCCGGGGGTGTCGATGAGCACTCCCCCGCCGGGCAGGACGAGCAGGTTGCGGGTGGTGGTGGTGTGCCGTCCCTTGCCGTCGACGTCCCGGGCGGCCCGCACGTCCATGATGTCCTCGCCGGCGAGGGTGTTGGCGAGTGTGGACTTGCCCGCGCCGGACTGGCCGAGCAGCACGGTCGTACCGGAGCCGGTGAGGGCGAGGAGGACGTCGAGTCCGTCGCCGTGCAGGGCGCTGACCGGGAGCACGGGCACCCCGGGCGCGCTCGCCTCGACGTCCTGGACGAGGTGGGCGAGCGTCGCCGGGTCGGACACGAGGTCGGCCTTGGTGAGGACGACGACGGGCTGGGGCGCGGACTCCCGGGAGTTGCCCGGACCGTGCAGCAGCGCGTCGCCGGTGGAGCAGGACATCGCGAGGGCGAGGAACCGCTCGATCCGCCCGAGGTCGAGTTCGGCCGCGAGGGAGACGCAGACGACGACGTGATCGACGTTGGTGGCGAGCACCTGGCCGTCGGACCGCTTGGACGACGTCGACCGCACGAACGCGCTGCGGCGCGGCAGGAGCGTACGCACGTACCGCGGATCGCCGCCCGCGGGGTCGACGGCCACCCAGTCGCCGGTGCACACGACCTTCATCGGGTCGCGGGGCACGACGAACTCGGTGTCGGCGCGCACGACGCCGTCGGCGGTGACCACGTCGCACTGACCGCGGTCGACCCGTACGACACGGCCGGGCAGCAACCGCCGCTCGGCGTACGGGGCGAACTCGGCCTCCCAGTCCGCGTCCCAGCCATAGGGCGACAGCGGGTGCGGGAGGGCCGGGGACGGGCCGAAGGAGGAGGAAGCGGAGGAGAGAGAAGAGGAAGAGGAGGAAGACAAGGGGTGACCCTTCACAAGGTGCCCCCGGCATCGCGCGTGGTGCGCGGACGAGACGGTCTGAGGTCAGCCGGAGGCCACGGAGGTGGACTTGACGAACTTCCGGATGCGGGCAGAGCCCGGCGCGGCGACAGTCATCGGTCGACACCTCCTGGATCACACTCGTAGGGTTCCGGCGCCTTCGCGGCGACCGGACGGAAAGGACCGTAACCGCTCCCGCCGTCCGGGCGCCACTCCTTTTCCGGTGCGCCGCCCGGCGCGCCACGAGGCCCGCGCGCCGGGCCGGCCCGAGGGCGGCGCGGGCGGACGCGGTCCGTGAGCCGGTGCCCGCTGAGCAGGGGATGAGGACGGCACCGGCTGATAGCCTGAGTCATTCCGGGACGGTGCGATTCACGCTCCCCGAGGGGGACATGGCGGTCCGTCAGATACGCGTTGCTGGTGCGGGGGTGCCGGGTGAGCGAAGCTGTCGAGTGGGCAACGGCTGTGGACTGCTACACCACATCGCTGGCGACCGGCACGGCGCTCGCACCGGACACCGCGGCGGCCGCCGCCCCCGTGGCGGTCGTGGTGGCCCGCAAGGCCATCTTCCACGCGCACGCCGTGGCGCCGGAGAAGTCGCTCGCCGTGCGCCATGTCGCGGCCCTGGCGGAGACCTTCACGGAGGACGACCCGCTGGGAGTGGGCGCGCTCCTCGACTTCTGGCACTTCGCCTGGACGAGCCGGTTCGTCACCGGGGCCTTCCTCGGCGACGAGACCCTCCCCCACTCCCTCAAGCACTCCCTCCAGGCCGTCGTGTCCGCGGGGGGCCGGCCCGCGCTCCAGGCGGCCCGGGGCGGTCTGCTGCGCGAGGCGCGGCGCAGGCTGGAGTCGGAGACCTTGGCGGCCGCGGCCGCCAACCACGTGATGGGCAAGGAGCTTTTCCTGCGCCCCCTGCAGGTGTTCACCGAGAGCGGGCCCGACGACTGCCTCCTGCTGGCCAGAACGCCGGACGACGCCGTCAGATCCGTCAACGGCGCGCTGCTGAAGCCCCTCACGATGGGCGGGGTCCGCTACCAGCAGACGGTGGAGACCGCGGCGCGGATCGCCGGCCGGATGCGCGAGGTGCTGGAACTCACCGCCATCGTCCGCGACGCGCCGCCGCCCGAGCCGCTCCACCTGTCCGAGGACGACGTCGCCCAGCTGTCCGAGCCGGCCCGCGGCCTGCTGCCGGCGGTCCTGCTGGACCTGGTCGGGCCGGGCGGTGAGCCGTTCGACCCGGCGCCCGTGCTCGCGCTGGTCGAGGAGCGTCTGGCCCTGCGGGACGCGACGGAGGCGATCCGTCCCGCGCTCGCGCTCGCCGAGACCGGCAGCAAGGGCGGGGCGGTCGCCGAGGCCCAGTCGTATCTGGCGTCGGTGCGCGGGCGGCTCGACGGTGTGGCCCGGCACGTCTCGGAGAGTCCCGAACTGGTCGAGTTCCTCGAGGAGGTCCGCGCGGAGGTCGCGCAGGGGTGGACCGGGCAGGTCGACTCGTTCCTGGAGCTGGCGCGCCCGCTGGTCGCACGGGGCAGACGCCTGGAGCGGACCCGCGCCCTGCGCGACAGGCTGGCGGAGAGCGGTGCGGGCACCGGCGAGGGCGACGACGACGGGGCCGACGGCGGGTCGGGCGGTGGGGCCGGCGGCGGTGAGAAGTCCACGGCGGTCCGTCTCGCGGCGATCGTGGCCACCGCGGAGCGCACCGAGGACGAGGAGGCCGCCGAGCAACTGCTGTCCATGGCCGAGGAGATGGCGCTGCGGCTGGCGCCCGGACCGGCCGCGTTCGGCGCGGTCCGCGGCGGGCCGCGGGCCGCGGCTCCCGTGCCGAGCGGTGAGCCCGTGCGTGTGCCGCCCATCCTGCTGCTCGCCGAGCTGCTGGAGGAGCCCTGGCATCCGCTGCTGGCGCGGACCCTGCGGGGTGTGGCCGGGGGCGACGGGGCGGCGGCCGCCTTCGAGGAGATGGCGGCCGGCGGACCCGGCCGGGCCCAGCGCGCCGCGGCCGTGTGCGCGGTCGGCTGGTCGGTGTACGACGGGGACCCCGAGCGTGCGCTGGAGCGGCACGCGCGGCTCGCCGGGGAGGCAAGCCGGTCGGCGACCCGGTACTGGAACGAGGGCTGCGCCCGGGCCGCGCTCGGCGACATCGGCGGGGCCGTCACCGCCTTCGAGAACGTGGGCAGGCTGGGCGACAGCACGCCCCAGCTCGTCGTACCGCCGGTGCTGGAGCTCTTCCGGGCGGCCGGGCGGCCCTGTCCGTTCCCCGCGCCGCCGCGGCACGGTCCGGTCCCCGCCGGGCGCGTCGACGCCGTTGTACGGCAGCGGTTCGAGGCCACCGCCAAGCGGATGCGGCTGGCGGGGCGCACGGCCGAGGCCGAGCTTCTCCTCGCGGCGCTCACCGAGGTGTGCGCGACGGCTCCCGGCCGCTCCCTGCTGATGAAGATCTACCGGGAGGAGCACCGGCTCGCCGACGCCGAGGAGTTCGTGTCCCGCATGACCGCGCGCGGGGCGGCGGACTGGATGCTCCGGTTCGAACTCGCCCTGGTGGCCGCCGAGAGCGGTGACCTGGACCGCGCGACGGAGCTGCGGAACGGGCTGACCGGCTCCGGCGCCCCCGAGCAGCATCTGCTGCAGCTGGACCGCCGGCTCGTTCACACGCTTCCGTCCCCGGGCGTCCCTCCGCTCCCCGCGCAGGGGACGCACGGTTCTCCCACGCAGGGGACGCACGGTTCTCCCGCGCAGGGGGCTCACGGCTCGTTCGCGCAGACCCCGGCGGCGCAGAGCTCTCCCGCGCAGTCCCCGGTGGTCGCCCCCCTGCCCGACGCGTCGCAGGCGGGCCTCCACACGGACGCCTGGAGGCTGCCGCCCCTGCTGCTGCACGAGGACCTCCTGGCGCCGGACGCGGACAGCCTGCCCCGGGGGCTGCTGGCGGCGCTGACCCAGATCGAGAACCCGGCGGAGGCGGCGCTGAGCTTCGCCGACTGGTCCACCGCGGCGACGGGGGCCGCCGCGGAGGCCGCCGCGGCGTGCGCCGTCGGCTGGGCCTGCCGGTCCGGCGACGCCGACCTCGCCGGTGACCTGGCCGACCGGCTGCTGCCCGCCGGCGCCTCCGGCTGGATGCTGTGGAACCGCGCCTGCGCGCGGGAGTTGCTGGGGGACGCGGAGGGCGCCGCCCAGGTGCTGGCGACGGCCCTGGAGACCGGGGACCAGCCGCCGCCGGTGGTGTGGCCGCTCGTGGTCGAGCATCTCGTCGCGGCCGGGAAGCCGGTGCCGCCGTCCCCGCACAGCGCCTCCGTGGGCGCCCGTCCGCCCGCGCGCATCACCAACGCGG
Source organism: Streptomyces sp. NPDC090108 (assembly GCF_044747185.1). Classification (NCBI taxonomy): domain Bacteria; kingdom Bacillati; phylum Actinomycetota; class Actinomycetes; order Kitasatosporales; family Streptomycetaceae; genus Streptomyces; species Streptomyces sp. NPDC090108. The sequence goes on along the minus strand of NZ_JBIVDQ010000004.1, from coordinate 526,412 downwards.
CCATGCAGCACTTCGAGTCGCTGGCCAAACGCCTCTTCACGGTCGGCCGTGTCCGGGACGCCGAATGGCTGCTGCGCGCCCTGGTCGAGGCGGCGCCCCGCACTCCCGGGCTGATGCTGCTGATGAAGATCTGGCGCGAGAGCCGCCGGCTGGACGACGCGCTCGCCCTGGTCTCCCAGCGGCGCGCGCTCGGCGAGGACGACTGGCGACTCGCGTACGAGACCGGTCTCGTGGCCGTGGCGGCGGGGCGGCCGGGCGTCGCCATGGACCTGCGGCGGCAGGCCGTCCTGCTGGGCGGACCCGCCGACTGGATCGCCCAGCTGGACCGGCGGATCGGTGTCCCCGCCGTGTCCGGCGGGACACGCGCGTTCAACGGCGTGCACCCCTCGCTGACTCCGGAACAGCACATCGTCCAGCAGGCCCTGAACGGCCGCCAGAACAAGGCGGCGCTCCTGGAGCCGGCCCGTCAGCTGCTCGACGAGCGGGGCCCGTCGCCGGTCCTGGCGGTCGCCCGCCAGCTGGAGCGGACCGCTCCCTGGGTCTGTCTGACCCTGCTGGACCTGCTGATCGACCGGGTCGCCGAGCAGCCCGACCTGGAGGCCCCGGCCGGGCTCGTCGAGCAGGTGGTGGCCGGAGGCGACCCCAAGCTGGTCGAGCGGCTCGCCTCGGCGCTCGACTACTCCGGGGACAGCAGGGAGGCCATCCGGCTGCTGACCGAGTTCGCCGAGCAGTGCAAGCCGACGCTGCGGCCCCGGATCCGGCATCAGCTGGTCGGGCTGCTGCGCGGCGACGGGCAGGACGAGGAGGCCGACCGGATCGTCGCCCGGACCACCCCTCCGCTGCCCCCGCGCCCGCTGCCGGCCGACCCCGGCCGGGCCCTGACGCTGGAGCCCCGCCGCTCCCACCTCGTGCTCCCGCCCCGCCCGGAGGACGGTCCGGCGCCCCTGCACGAGGCCCAGGAGCTGGAGCAGCTGCACGGTCCGGGAGCGGCCGCCGACGCCTGGTGCGCCGCGCTGGAGGCCGGACATGTGCTGGCCTACCCGCACACGCTCGGCACCCTGGTCACGGCGGGGCGCGGCGCGGAGGCGCTGGAGCTGTACCGCAGGTACGCGGACCGGTTCTGGACCGGTTCCATGGCCGCCTGGAACATCGCCGCGGCCTACGCCCAGCTGGGCCTGCTCGACGAGGCCGCGGGCACCCTGGAGATCGAGGCCGAGATCAGCAGCAGGACGGTGCTGGGGCCCGCGGACCGGGCCGTGGTGGACGAGATCTTCCGCAGCGTGGGCAGGCCGTCGCCCCGCGGTCTGCTCTCCCCGAGCAACGCCCCCGCCGCCGCCCCGGCCGGCCTTCTCCCGGCAGGTGCCGCCCCGCACGGAACCGCCCCGGACTCCGCCGGTGTCCCGGCCCCGCGGGCGGCCGCCGGGGAAGCCGTGGACGGGGACACGGGGGAACCGGACACGTACCCGCGGGAGTTCGTGAGTCTCGCGCCGCCCCGGGCGAAACCCGCGGAGTGGGAGAACCGCAAACGCAGCGACACCTTCCGCAACGCCCTGCGCGGCGTCGATCCGGACTCCCCCCAGTTCGAGCGGCAGGTCCTGCTGATGCGGAACGTCTGCGGCCACCTCGTCGAGGGACTGGCGGGCGAGAGCGAGCGCTTCGTCCGGACGACGCCCGTGGCGCTCGACACCGAGGGCCTCGCCCGGCTGAGCCCGGCGGCGGCCGCCGCCTTCACCGCGGGTTTCGCGGCCGCCGGGGACGACCGCTGGCACGACGCCGCCACCGCGTGGCGCACGGCGTACGACGCCCACCCCCGCAACGAGGTGATCGCCTCCGGCCTGGTGATCGCTCTCGTGCGCACCGGGGAACTCGCCCTGGCCCGGCCGCTCGTCGACGGATTCGCGTTCAGCAGCGCCTTCATCCGTCCGCGGACCGCGCTGGCCCACGCCCTCGGCGGCCCCGGGGCCGCGGTCGAGGAGATCTCCCGGATGCGCGACGAGGACCTGGGCGTCGGCCGGGTCGATCTGGCGCTGGCCCAGGCCGGGCTCGAACTGCACCACCTCCAGGATCCGCACGCCGCGGCCCGGACCCTGCTGTCGGTGGCCACCGACCGCCCGCCGGGCCTCGCCCGCATGTTCGCCGTGGTCGCGCTGGTCCTGGGACGGGAGGCCGGGGACGGCGAGCTGGTCGCGGAGGCGCTGCGGTGTCTGCTGGCACCGGTCCAGCCCGTCAACGAGATCGTGGCGGCGTCCCTGCGCGCCCGGCGGCCGGACCACCTCGAACTGGTCCGGGGCCTGCTCGGCACCGCGCAGATGAAGAAGCTGGCCGAGGCACGCTCGACGGAACTGGGCCTCGACCAGCCCTCGCACCGCCGGCTGCGGGTGATGCGCACCCTGATCGAGCAGCGGCGCGCGGTGTCCGCGGACACCCGCTGGCTGTGGGCGCGGATGCTGTGGCAGGACGGGGAGAGCGCCGAGGCATCGCGGGCCTACCGGGAGGTCGTCCAGGAACTGAGGTACACGCCGGGGCGTCTCGCGCCCGCCGTCGAGGAGTGGATCCAGGCCGCCCGCAGCAGCGGTGACCCCGCCCTGCACCTGGAGGCCCTGTCGACGAAGCAGGATCTGGACCTGCCGATGCGGACCCGGGAGCTGGAGATCCTCCGCGGTGACGAAGTGGCCCAGGAGAGCCTGCTGTACGACCTCAACGCGGACCTCGTCTCCTTCGAGGCGGCCGATGTCGTCGGGGCCCGGCCGGAGGCGGCCCACCGGCTGGAGCGGGTCGTGGAGTCGGTGCGTTCCGTGGCCGCGGGCGGCCCGGACGAGCCGGCCGTCGGTGAGCTGGTGTCCGTCTGGTACCACCAGCTCGCCCAGGACATCGGCACCGAGGAGGGACGCGTCCGTCTGATGGTGCTGCGCCAGCAGGCCAGGAAGCTGACCAGCCGGGTCGGTGACCGCCCGCTGCGCGACGCGGCGCAGCGGGTCAGCGTGGTCACGTACCGTCTGTGGGAGGAGTCGGGGCGCCGGCTGCTGCCGCCGCGCCTCGCCGCGGCCTTCCAGGTGTCCGAGCCCGAGCTGTGGTGCCACGACGAGGGCCCGCTGCACGTGCGTCTCGCGGTGGAGCCGCAGGAGGACGAGGGCAGCGTACGGATCGGCTGCAACGGCTCTCCGTACGCCGAGGTGGAACTGGTCAGCGGCCGCAGACAGCAGGTCGTCTTCCGGGTCGACGAGCTGTGCGGCGTCGGCGGGGTCGACCTGGACTTCTGGGTCCACCGTCCGGGCGCGGCCGGGGCGGAGACACTGAAGATGTCGTTCCCGGTCGAGCGCAGGAGCTGGCGGGAGGAGCTCGCCGGACACGCCTTCGCCGCCGGCAGCCCGGCCGACCAGCGGATCCGGGTGCCGCGCGAGGCCGAGATCACCGAGCTCCGCCACTACTACCGCGAGCGCAGATCGGCTCCCGTACGGTTCCTGCACGGACCGCGGCAGGTGGGCAAGACCACGCTGGCCCGCTCGCTGGCGATCCACCCGCTTCCCGAGGACCCGGCCGACTGGCCGCTGCCCGGAGTGCTCGCCGTGGAGGTCAACGGCGAGAGCTGGAGCCACCTGTACGGGGTGCCGCTGTGGCAGTGGCTCGCCGACCAGATCTGCAAGGGCGTCGGAAAGGCGTGGGCCGCCGGGGTGTCGTGGGACAGCCCGCTGCCCACCAACGGCTACGAGTTCGGGAACTGGCTGACCGGCATCCGGCTGGAGGGCCTCGCCGGCTGGCGTCTGCTGCTGATGATCGACGAGTTCCAGACCCTGCTCGACCGGGTCCATGAGGCGGGTCAGCCGATCGCCCACCTCGGCGACCAGCTCCGCGCGATGACGAGCGACCCCGACATGCCGCTCCTGCTGCTGACGCTGGGATCCTGCAGCTTCGAGAGCCTCAAGGAGCGGCTGGTGCCGCACCGGAGCAACCTCACGGACGAGATCCGTGAGTTCCCGGTCGGTTTCATGGAGCCGCATCAGGCCCGGATGATCTTCCAGAAGGGTTTCGACCAGGGCGTCTTCCTGCACACGGCGGTCGTCGAGCGGGTGGTGGACTTCACCGGCGGTTATCCGTACCACGTCCACTGCATGGGCGAGGAGCTGGCCAAGCTGCTGGCCCGCCGGAAGGCCTCCATCATCACCCTGGAGGACGTCGAGTCGGCCGCCCAGGCGCTGGTCGACCGGCCCGAGATCAACAAGCCGTTCTCGGACATGGAGCGCGAGCCCGGTGTGGCGGAGGCGATCGCCTACCTGCTGGAGAACGAGACGGCTCCCGACGAGCCCACCACCATCGACGGCGACACGGTCGACCTGGCGGACCCGGACTTCGAGGCCGGACTGAAGCGGATCACGGACCTGGGACTCATCCGGCCGGACGGCCGCGGCGCCTGGGTCTGGTCGAACCTGCTGATCTACACCTGGCTGAAGCAGCGGGACGCCCGGCAGCGGCTCAGGGCGGAGGCCCGTGAGGCGGCCAGGCCCGCGCCGGCCGAGGAGCCGGAGACGCCGGCGGACCCCGTCGGGGATCCGGCCGGGGACCCCGCCGGGGACCCCGCCGAGGCGCTGCGCGCCGCGGGGTTCGACGTGGGCGACGCGCTGGGCGAGCAGACGGTCGACGACTTCCCCGCGGCCCGCAGGGTGACCCTCCCGGGCGGCCGTTCCGCCGTGGCCAAGCTCCTCAACCCCGACGGCGACGAGTTCGTGCGCGGCGCGCTGCGCGCGCGGTTCGACGCGCTCGACCGGAGCGTGGGCGCGAGCGCGCCCAGGCTGCTGCCGGAGCATCCCGTGGTCGACGGCCGCTGGTTCGTCTTCGAGTGGACCGACGGGCGCACGCTCGCCGAGGTGATGGGCGAGGAGGACCGGATCCCGTACGACTGGCGGGCGGCGGTGCGCTGGATCACCGAGGCGGCGGACATCGTCGCGCGCGCCTACGACCAGGGCGCGCTGACCCACGGGGACGTGAAGCCGGAGAACCTGGTCGTGGCGCCCGACGGGCAGCGGGTGACCGTCCTCGACTGGGGAGGCGGCAACCTCGGCGGCGAGGTCAGCCCGGTTCTCGACGCCCACGCCTTCGACGCCCAGTACGCGGCCGAGGAGCGGAAGTTCGCGGCCCAGGGGCTGAACGGGCCCGCCGGTGTGCGCCCCTCGGACGACGCGTACTCCCTGGCCGCCACCCTGTTCAAGCTCGTCCATCCCGACCGGGAGACGCTCAGCGGCCTGCTCGCCGCAGGCATGGACCCGCAGACCGTCGAGGACGAGTACGGCAGGATCGAGGACACGACGTCCCTGCAGCTCGCGAGCGTGCTGGGCAAGGCGCTGCACGTCCGCGCCGGCCGCCGCTACCAGAACGCCAGACAACTGGCCGACGCACTGAGGGAGATCACCCGCGCATGACCGCCCCCGCCCCCGCCCCCGCCTCCGGTCCCGGCCCGCGTCCCGTGCCGAAGCCCGGCCCCGCGGCCTCCGGCTGGGCCGCCCGGCTCCGCGCGGCCCTGCCCGGGGGTCCCGGCCGGATCGTGCTGCCGCACCACTCGCCGTCCGGGAACCACGCGTCGTACTCCTACCCCACGGAGGACGACGCCGTCGTCCTGCTCCCCGGCGCCGCCGTCGTCGTACAACTGCTGCCCGCCGAGGCGGGCAGGGTGCTGGGCCATTACGCGGCCTACCACTGGCACCACGAACAGGGCTCCGTGCGCACCGTGGTACCGAACCCGCTGGCCCGCATCCGGCACAAACAGTCCGTCCTCTACACGAAGCTGGGCCGCAAGGTCGGCACCCAGGGCGTCGTCGTCCACTACGACGAGGTCGACGTGTCCGCGGTGGAACGGGACGCCTCGCACCCCTTGGTGCCGCTGAGCGGGCTGGACGCCTGGCTGGCCGCGCTCCCGCAGGGCAGGCGCCCGGCGGGCGGCTCCGAGGAGCTGCGCCGCCGGCTGCTCGGCCGCCGCGCGGAGAGCTGGCCGGACAACGGCTACCGCCGCGGACGGGTGCTCACCTACCAGGACACCTGGGTCGTCCATGAGGGCGTCCACACCGACGCGGCGGGCCGGGACCGGCGGGTGGCCCTGGTCGTGGGGCCGAACGAGACCGGCAACCGGTACGGCGCGCGCCGCGACCACGACGTCGCCCACCGGTCGGCGTCCGGTCCGCTGCTCGCGCCGTTCACCGTGGAGAACGGGACCCGTCTCGTGGTGCCCCTGGCGCTGCCGCCCGGCCCCGATCTCGGTGCCCGTCTGCACGCCGGTCTGACGACGCGTGAGGCGCTGGGCCACTCCCTGGCCCTGCTCCGTACCGTCGCCGACCGGCACGCACGGTACGTCGTGCACCAGGCGATCAGGCCCGAGCTCGTCTTCCCCGACGAGAATGGCCGGACGGTCACCCTGATCGGCGCCGCGTACGCCCGCATCGGCGGCCAGGGCGGCGGGACGGACCTGCTGCGGTCCGCCGTACGGGACGTCCACGTGGCGCCGGAGATCCGTGAGGGCGCCGAGCGTACGGCTCCGCAGGCCGCGGATCTGTGGTCCTGGGCCACCGTCACCCTGGCCCTGCTGCTGGGCCCCGGCGCCGGGGAGTACCCGCCGGCCGACCTGCGCCGGCTCCCGGCGGACGTGCCCGGTGCGTGGCGCCGGGCGCTGGAGCGCTGCCTCGGCCGCCAGGGGGAACGCCCCACCGCCTCCGCGACGCTGGCCCTCCTCGACGGCCCGCCCGTGCTCAGCGGTGACCCGGCCGTGGCCGCCGCTCCCCCGGCCGCCACGGCTCCCGGCGCCTCCCCGGTTCCCGGGGTCTCCGGCGCTCCCGGAGTTCCCGCGGTGCCGCGACGGCCGGCCGACCCGGTACCCGCCGTACCGGCGTCGCCGTCGCGCGGGGCCCGCCTGTACCAGCTCGGTCCGTACCAGACGGAGCAGGAACGCGAGGTCGCCCGCGTCCTGGCCCAGGGGCTGGACCCGTCGGACGCCGTGATCGTCGCGGCACGGGCCGAACGGCGCGGGCGGCCGACCGACGTCGACTGCGTGGTCCTGCGCGGGGACGTCCTGATCGCGGTCGAGTGCAAGAACTGGCGGCTGCCCGAGGGTCTCGACCCGGCGGCCGACACCTGGCCGCCCGGACCCGGCGTGACCCGCGCCTACACGAGCCACTCACCGCTGCCCCTGCTGCGGGAGCTCGCCCCCGCCCTGGCCCGGCAGATCGGCTGGCCGGGACGCACCGCCTGCCTGCTGGCCGTACCCCACGTGCCGGCCCTCACCGACCCCGGTTCCGCGGCGGCCGGGCTCCTGGTCGAGCAGAGTCCCGCCGCGCTGGTGGGCCGGGTCCGCGCGATCGCGCCCGGCGGCCGGCGCCCGCCGGAGTTCGCCGACTGCCTGCGGCGGCTGGTCGGCGAGATCGCCACCCCGCCGGTCCTCTCGGGTTTCCGGCTCCAGTCCCCGCACGCTCTGGGCGACGGCTGGCAGGCGTTCCGGGCGGAGGCGAACGGGCTGCCCCACTACCTCAAGGTCATCGGCGAGAACATGACCACGCTGCCGTCCGCCGAGGCCGGCCGGCTGCGCCGCGCGCTCAGCGGCCGCACCCACGAGGTGGCTCGGCTGCTGAGCACGCGTCCGGAGCTCGCCCGGCGGGTGTTCCGGCCGGTGGAACTGCCCAGGGACACCTTCGAGGTGGAACCGCACCTGCTCATCGCCTACGTCTGGGAGCACGACGAGCCGGTGCGCGGGCTGCCCGCGCCCCTGCCGGCGGCCCGCGCCGCGGAGGTCCTCGCCGGGCTCGCCGCCGCGGTGGCCGAACTCCACGCGGGCGGCGTCATCCTGCGGGACCTCTCCCCCGACTCCGCGTACCGGTGCGCGCCGCCGCCGGGGACGGACCCGCAGGAGGCGTACTACAAGGTGTCCATGCTGGAGTGGATGCGGGTGCCCCAGGCGTCCACCGCCGCGGTCTCCCAGCTCTTCTCGCGTTTCCCGTCGCCCTATGTGGCGCCGGAGATCCGCGACGGCGACGCCCGGCGGGTACCGGCGTGCGACCTGTACTCGCTCGCCGCCACGGCGCAGTGGCTGCTCACCGGTGAGGATCCGCCCTACCGCGGTGCCGCCGAGCACGCTCCCGGCGCCCTCGCCGCCCACGGGGTCCCCCGCCCCCTGGCCGGCCTGATCGCGTCGGCGCTGCGCCCGGCCGCCGGCCGCCCGGCCTGGAGCGCCCGGGAGTTCTCCGCGCGGGTCGGCGCGGCCGCCGCCGGCTGACCCCGCCCCGCCCTCCGGGATCCCCCCCGGGGGGTCAGCCCTCGGTGCAGGAGGCCCCGTTGAGCGTGAAGGCGGACGGGGCCGGGTTGTCGCCCTGGGAGGCGCCGATGAAGCCGAAGGCCACCGAGGAGTGCGCGGCGACGGTCTTGTTGTAGTCGGTGGCGGAGGCGGTGACGTGGGAGCCGTTCTGCTGCGCGCGGGCGTCCCACATCTGGCTGACCCGCTGGCCGTCGCGGTAGGTCCAGTCGAGGTGCCAGTCGCTGAGGGCGGTGGCGCTGGTGAAGGTGACGGTGGCCTGGAAGCCGTCGGACCACTGGTCGGTGATCCGGTAGGCGACCTCGCAGGTGCCGGCGGGAGCCGAGGTGTGCGGGGCGTGCGGAGCGGCGGAGACGGAAGCGGAGGCGGAGACGCCCGGGGACGTGGGCGCGGGGCCGCCGGGGTGGGCGCGGCTCCTGGTGGCCGTCGCCGAGGGGGAGTCGGTGAGCGGGGTGGTCGGATCGGGGGCGGCGGCGGACGGCTCCGAGGGGGTCACCGGATCGCGGGTGGTGCGGGGGAGCGCGGGGTCGGCGACCGGCTGCCGGTCGTCGTGGGAGGCCGTCGCGCCGTCGGTGGAGTCGCCGAACGGCATCAGGGACGCGCCGAGGGCCAGGGCGGACAGCAGGACGGCCGCGCCGAGCATGCCGCCGCGCAGGGCACGGCCGCGGCCCGCGCCCTCCTCCGGCGTGTCCGCGCGGGCCGCGCCGGGCCGTCCCACGCCGAGGCGGGCCTCGGCGGCGCGGCGCCGGCGTTCGAGGTAGGCGAGCCCGCCCCAGCCGACGACACCGCCCGCGAGCGCGGCGGGCAGGGCGCCCCCGTGCAGGCGCAGGCAGGCGGCGGCCTCGGCGCACCGGACGCAGGTGGCGAGGTGCCGGGACAGGTCCTCGGGGGTGTCGGCGGCGGGCAGACGGGTGACCGCGTCCAGCAGCCGGGCGTAGCTGCGGCACTCCGCGTCCATCGGGGTGTCGAGGTGGGCGCGGTGGCAGCGGTCCCGGAACAGCACGCGGACCTGGTCGAGTTCGTCGGCGACGGTCGCGGTGTCGAGGCCCAGGCGCCGGGCGACGGTGGGCAGCGGCAGCGCCTCCACCTCGGCGAGCCACAGCAGCGAGGCGTCCGTCTCCTGCATGTCCCGCAGGCCCCGCAGGGCGACCGGGCGCTGGAGGGGCGGCCCCGCGTAGCGGGCAGCGGCGTCGGAGTTGAGCCACAGCCGCAGCTCGGGGTCGAGCCGGTGGCCCTGGCCTCCGCTCTCCCAGGCGGTGGCGGTGTCGCGTACGGCGGTGAGCAGTTCGGCGATCACCGGCAGCCGGGAGGGCCGGCGGCCCGCGCCGGGTCCGGGCGCCCCCGCCGCGCGCAGCTCGCGCATGCCGAGGGTGAACGCCTCGGTCGCCAGCTGGGGTGCCTTCTGGGAACCGGCGGTGCACAGGTCGGCATAGGAGAGCACCGCGTCCCAGCACTCGGTGAACAGCGTTGCCTCGATGTCGTCCTGAGGCGCCGGCAGGTCGGGCATGAGACTCCTGCATCCACGAGCGAGGTCAACTCGTCACACGAAGGGAGGAGTTGAGGGAAACCTCGCGGAAAACAGGAGCCTTTCACGTGGTGGACACAACTGACAAGCGACTCATCCGAATCCGGTGACCCGGCCGTCGCACGGTACGACCGCACCCGCCCGGAGCCACAACTCCGCCGGGGAGTACGGCCGCGGGGGCGGATGCGTTCATCACCGGACCGGACGCGGGCGGTGCGTCCGGACCCTGGTCACACCTCGGTGGGTTCCGCCGCGGGGAGGCTGTCCATGAAGGAGCTGACGGAGAACACCGCGCGGCCGGGGCCCGGTTCGCCGTAGCCGGGCGGCGAGGTGAGGCCGAACTCGTCCATGGTGGCGCGGTAGGCCTCTAGCAGGCGGATGTGGTACTCCAGCGGCGCGCCCTGCGGGTTGGCCTTGCCGAGCGGGGTGGTGGGCTCGGGGCACCAGGTGGTGAAGCGGGGCGTGATGCCCTGCGACATGAAGAAGCGCAGGCCCTCGGTGGTGGAGGCGATGGCCTCGTCGACGGTGGTGAAGCCGAACGGCTCGGCCATCTCCACGCCGGCCACGAAGTTGGGGATCACGTTGCGGGCGCCGAAGATCTCCGCCGAGTCCAGGATCCGCTTGTGCCACTCGTCGCGGCCGACGTAGCGCTCCTTGCCGGGGCAGTACAGCTCGAACAGCCGGCGGTCCCACACCTCGAAGTTGGGGTGGTAGATCTGCACGCCGTAGTCCTTGAACCGCTGCACGTCCGCCTTGGGCAGCGCCTGCGCGACCACCTTGCCGATCCAGCGGCCCGGGAAGCGCTCCTCGATGGCCTTGGCGTAGTGGCCGTAGAAGTCGGCCTCGTCCCGGCCGGCGACCGTCTTGGTGATCGCGCCGCCGGTGAGCGTGTAGGCGGTGGACGCCTTCTGGGTGTCGTACTTGTCGATGATCTCCAGGGCTTCGAGGACCTCCTCGACGTCCTTCACCCCGGTGTACGGCCGCCCGGCAGCCTTGTGCTGGCGCCAGTTGTGGTTGATGTCGCAGTACTGGCACTCCTCCTTGGCGCCGAAGTACTGGCAGACCCGGAAGACGGTCAGATAGATGAGGTAGCCCCACTGGATGGTGGGGGCGACCTCCATGACGGACTTCCCGTTGGACAGCTTGTGCCGGTAGTACTCCGGCATGGGCGGGACGCCGACGTCGGCGATCCGCTTGCCGTCGAGGTAGAGGCCGAGCAGTCCCTCACCGTCGGCGGCGACCCGGTACGGCGAGGCGGGATTCACCCGAACGGAGACGACCGTACGGCGCAGGCCGTAGGGGCCGCCGGTGAGGATGATCTCCTCGGGCGGGCGGCGCAGCGCGGCCTCGCCCAGCTCCGGCAGGGTGCCGTGGTCGAAGGAGAAGATGAAGTACGACTTCGGCTTGACCTCGCCGCCCTCGTTGTCGCTGAGGGCGGACGGGTCGAACGCGACGCCGCCCCGGAGCAGATCCTCCTTGAAGACGGCCTCCCGCGGCACATGGGGGAAGCGCTCCATCAGATCCTCGACCAGCGCGGTACGGCTGCCCATCCCGTGTTCTCCTCCCGGCTCGGCGTGCGACTCCTCACGGTATGCCTCCGCCCCTCCGTCCGCCGTACCGGGTCCCTCGTGGCGCGCGGCCGCGGGGTCAGGCCGAACGCTCCAGCAGGGCGGGGTCGACCGCGTGCGCGAGGGGTGCTCCGGCCAGGAGCCGTTCGGCCTCCTCCACGACCGTCAGGCCGAGGCGGGCGAGTTCGTTGCCCTCGGAACCGGCGAGGTGCGGGGTGACGACGGCGTTGGGCAGGACGTGGAGGGGGGAGCCGGGGGGCAGGGGTTCGGGGTCGGTCACGTCGAGGACGGCGGTGAGGCGTCCGGTGCGCAGCCGCGCGACGAGGGCGTCGTGGTCGACCAGGGCTCCGCGCGCGGTGTTGAGGAGGACGGATCCGTCGGGCATGAGGGCCAGTTCGCGCGCGCCGATCAGATGCCGTGTCTCCGGGATGTCCGGGGCGTGCAGGGTGACGACGTCGCAGGTGCGCAGCAGCTCGTCCAGGGGCAGGAGGGGGACGCCCAGGCGGGCGGCACCGGCCGGGTCGACGTACGGGTCGCTGAGGACGACGCGCAGGCCGTGGGGGCGCAGGAGCCCGATCAGCCGGCGTCCGACGCGGGACGCGCCCACGATGCCGACCCGGCGGCCGTGGTTGCCGGGGCCGGCGAGGGGACCGGTGCCGTCCGAGGGGAAGGCGCGGCCGGGGTGCGGCGGGCCGAGGCGGGCGAAGGTGTTCTTCCCGGTGAGCAGGATCATGGCGAGGGCGTACTCGGCCACGGGCAGGGCGTTGGCCTCGGCAGCCGACGAGACGACGATGCCGCGCCGCCACACCTCCGGGGTGACGAACCCCTTGACCGAGCCGGCCGCGTGCAGCACCGCGCGCAGCCGCGGGGCCGCGTCCAGCGCGTCGGCGTCGAGGCGGGGGCAGCCCCAGCCGGTGACGAGGATCTCGGTGCGGGACAGGACCTCCCGCACCCGCGGACCGGTGAAGCCGCCGACGGCCAGCCCGGGGTCGATGTCCACGCGGGCGCGCAGCCGGGCGAGGAGGTCCGGCGGGAAGAGGTGCGGCAGGTTCCGGGCGGTCAGGGCGAACAGTGCCTGGGGACGCTCGGGCAAGGGAAGGCCTTCCGGCTCGGCCACGCGCGGACAGCAACCGCGTTCCACCGTAGGCCGCGGCGGATGAGAGGGTCAACGCACACGCACTCTCGGGGAGGGACGGCAGGAATGACCAAGTCGGCGCGGACGGTCACCAACTGGGCGCGGAACATCACGTACACGGCCGCGGAGTTCCACCGGCCGGACACGCTCGACGCGCTCCGGGCCCTGGTGGCGGGCAGTGCGCGGGTGCGGATGCTGGGCAGCGGCCACTCGTTCAACACCCTCGCGGATCCCGGCCCCGGGGGCGTGCTGCTGTCGCTGGCCGGCCTTCCGCCGGTGACCGACGTGGACACCGCGGCACGCACCGTGCGCGTCTCGGGCGGTGTCCGGTACGCGGAACTCGCCCGCGCCGTCCACGCGCGGGGGCTGGCGCTGCCCAACATGGCGTCGCTGCCGCACATCTCGGTGGCGGGCTCGGTCGCGACCGGCACCCACGGCTCCGGCGTCGCCAACGGCCCCCTCGCCGCGGCGGTGCGGGAGGTGGAGCTGGTCACCGCCGACGGTACGACGGTGACGATCGGCCGGGACGACCCCCGGTTCGACGGGGCCGTGACCTCGCTCGGCGCGCTCGGCGCGGTCACCGCGCTGACGCTCGGTCTCGAACCCGCCTACGAGGTCGAGCAGTACGTGTTCACCGAACTGCCCCTCGCCGGACTCGACTTCCCGGCGGTGGCGGCGTCGGCGTACAGCGTGAGCCTGTTCACGGACTGGCGGGAGCCGGGGTTCCGGCAGGTGTGGGTGAAGCGGCGCACCGACCAGGCCGAGGTGGACTTCCCGTGGGCCGCGCCGGCGACGCGGGCGATGCATCCGGTGCCGGGGATGCCGGCGGAGAACTGCACCGGGCAGTCCGGGGTGCCGGGGCCCTGGCACGAGCGACTGCCGCACTTCCGGGCCGAGTTCACGCCGAGCAGCGGGGACGAGCTCCAGTCGGAGTATCTGCTGCCCCGCGAGGCGGCCGTCGACGCGCTGCACGCGCTGGACGCGGTCCGGCCGGCGCTCGCCGGTGTCCTGCAGACCTGCGAGGTGCGGACGGTCGCCGCCGACCGGCAGTGGCTCAGCCCGGCCCACGCGCGCGACTCGGTGGCCCTGCACTTCACCTGGACCGCGGACACCGCGGCCGTCCTCCCGGTGGTGGGCCGGGTCGAGGACGCGCTCGACGCGTTCGGGCCGCGCCCGCACTGGGGGAAGGTGTTCCGCACGCCCGCGCCGGTGCTGCGGCGGCGCTACCCGCGCCTGGACGACTTCCGGAAGCTGGCCGAAACCCTGGACCTCACAGGCAAGTTCAGCAACGCCTTCGTGCGGGAGATCCTCGGCGGCTGAGCACGGCTCCGCCCCCTTCCGACGCCGGGCGGACGGGGCGGCGGGCTTGGCGGGAACGGCGGGACGGCGAGGTGGCGGGCCCGGCGAGGTGGCGGGGGCAGTGGGGCGGTGGTCCCCGGCGGGAACGTTGGGACGGCGGGCCCGGCGAGGGCGGCCGGGGTGGCGCCGGAGACCTCCCCCGCGTCCCCCGTTCGCGCCCTTGTGGCCGGACCTGCCGGCTCGTAGCCTGGCGCCGCCCCGCCCCGCCGTTCAGGGCCGCGCCAGGAGGCCGATGACCGTGCGCACCCGCACCGACTACGTCGAGGACGTCTCCCCGGGCACCGGCGCACTCCCGCCGAGGGCCCGGTACGCCTCCTCCGACGCGATGTCCTTCTCCCTGAACGGCGACTGGTTCTTCCGGCTGTCGGAGGCGGCCGGCGCGGAGGACGACTCCTTCGCCCGGGACGGGTACGACACGAGCGGCTGGGCCCGGGTGGCCGTCCCCGGGCACTGGGTGCTCCAGGGGCACGGCTCCCCCGTCTACACCAACCACCGGTACCCGTTCCCGGTCGACCCGCCCCGGGTGCCGGACGAGAACCCGACCGGCGACCACGTGCGCCCCTTCGACCTGCCCGCCGGCTGGCCGGACCCCGGGACCGGCGGGGCGGTGCTGCGCTTCGACGGCGTGGAGTCCTGCGCCCGGGTGTGGCTGAACGGCACCGAACTGGGCGACTTCAAGGGCTCCAGGCTGCCGCACGAGTTCGCGGTGGGCCCGCTGCTGCGCCCCGTGGGCAATGTGCTGGCGGTCCGGGTGCACCAGTGGTCGGCCGGTTCGTACCTGGAGGACCAGGACCAGTGGTGGCTGCCCGGCGTGTTCCGTGACGTCACCCTGCTGCACCGGCCGCCCGGCAGCGCCGGGGACTTCTTCGTGCACGCCTCCTACGACCACCTCGGGCGCACCGGCACCCTGCGGGTCGACTCCGCCGTGGCCGGGCGGGTCCTCGTCCCGGAACTCGGCGTCGACGTCGCCGCCGGCGAGCCGGTGACCGTGCCCGCCGAGCCGTGGACGGCGGAGACACCGCGGCTGTACGACGGGGTGCTGGCCACCGCGGGCGAGCGGGTGGCGCTGCGCGTCGGCTTCCGTACGGTGGAGTCCGCGGACGGTCTGATCAGGGTGAACGGCAGGGCGGTGCTGTTCAGGGGCGTCAACCGGCACGAGTGGCATCCGCGGCGCGGACGCGCGCTGGACCTCGCGACCATGCGCGAGGACGTGCTGCTGATGAAACAGCACAACATCAACGCCGTGCGCACCTCCCACTATCCTCCGCACCCCGCGTTCCTGGACCTCTGCGACGAGCTGGGGCTGTGGGTCGTCGACGAGTGCGACCTCGAGACGCACGGCTTCACCGAGCAGGGCCGGCGCGGCAATCCGGCCGACGACGACCGCTGGACCCCGGCGCTGCTCGACCGCGCGGCCCGGATGGTCGAGCGGGACAAGAACCACCCCTCGGTCGTCATGTGGTCGCTCGGGAACGAGGCCGGCACCGGACGCGGGCTGACCGCCATGGCCGGGTGGATCCACGGCCGCGATCCCTCGCGGCCCGTCCACTACGAGGGTGACCCCGACTGCCGTGACACGGACGTGTACTCACGCATGTACGTCCCGCACGCGGAGGTCGAGGCGATCGGCCGCGGTCTGGACGGCGGCCCCCGCGCACGGCGCCGGCTGCCCTTCGTCCTGTGCGAGTACGCCCACGCCATGGGCAACGGCCCCGGCGGACTCGCCGACTACCAGCGTCTGTTCGAGGCGCACGACCGGCTCCAGGGCGGTTTCGTCTGGGAGTGGATCGACCACGGCATCGAGGACGAGCGGTACGGCTACGCCTACGGGGGCGACTTCGGCGAGGAGTTGCACGACGGCAACTTCGTCTGCGACGGCCTGCTGTTCCCGGACCGCAGGCCGTCCCCCGGGCTCGTCGAGCTCAAGAAGGTCGTCGAGCCGGTCGCGATCGGGCGCCGGGACTCCCTCTCGCCGGGTACCGGCCGTGCACCCGGTACCGCTGCCGATGCCAGTCCCGTCCGCGGCCTCGGCCCCGTGGACGCGGTGCGCGTCACCAACAAGTACGACTTCGCGGACCTGTCGGCGCTCGCGTTCACGTGGTCGTACGAGGTGGACGGCGAGACCGTCGGCTCCGGCCCTCTGGCGGTGCCCGCTCTCGCCCCCGGCGCCTCGGCCGAGGTGGAGCTGCCCGAAGCGCCGCCCGGCGCCCCCGCGGGCGAGGCCCACTGGACGGTACGGGCGCGGCTCGCCGCCGACACCCCGTGGGCGCCGCGGGGCCATGTCGTCGCGTGGGGCCAGTTCGCGGTGTCCGCGCGCCGGACGCCGTCGGTGGCAGCGACGGCCGCACCGGTGCCGGTGCCGGGCGAGGACGGGCTGATCACCCTGGGCCCGGGGACCTTCGACACGCGTACCGGTGCGCTGCGGACGGTCGGCGGGGTGGCGGTGACCGGTCTCCGCGTGGACGTGTGGCGGGCCACCACCGACAACGACGACGGCGCCGCCTGGCAGCGCGACCCCCGCTGCGGCCCGCTGTGGCGCACGCTGGGCCTGCACCGGATGCGGCACCGCGTGGACGCGGTCGAGCGGACCGGCGACACGTTGACGGTCCGCACCCGGGTGGCCCCGGCCGGCACCGGGGCCGGGCTGTCGGCCGTGTACCGCTGGACGTCGGACGGCACCCGGCTGCGGCTGACCGTGTCCGTCGTACCGCGGGGGGACTGGCCGGTGCCGCTGCCCCGGCTGGGCGTCCGCCTCGGGCTGGCCGCCGCCGACCGTGTGCGCTGGTACGGCGGCGGGCCGGGCGAGGCCTACCCGGACAGCAGTACGGCGGCCGTCGTCGGCCGCTGGGAGTCGAGCGTGGACGACCTCCAGACGCCGTACGTCCGCCCGCAGGAGAACGGCGCGCGGGCCGGGGTCCGCTGGGCGGAACTCGGGGGTCTGCGCGTCGAGGGGGATCCCGGGTTCTTCCTCACCGCCCGCCGCTGGACCACCGAGCAGCTGGACGCGGCCGCGCACCTCACCGACCTGGTCCCCGGCGACACGGTCTGGGTCAATCTCGACCACGCCCAGCACGGGCTCGGCTCCCAGTCCTGCGGCCCCGGCCCGCTCCCCCGCCACCGTCTGGAGGCGGGGCCGGCCGAGTTCTCGTTCGTGTTCTCGGAAGTGCCCGGGTAGGCGCCCGGGGGCCGGACCGATGTGTCCCCGGCCCCTCCCGTCCGCCGCGCCACGCCCGACTCCCCTGTCAGGCCTCCTCCTTGAGGCTCTCCGGCCGCCTGGCCTCCTGCGCCGTTCCGGACGGCGAGGCGGCACCGGCGCGGTCCAGGGCGCGGATGCCGAGGACCGGGGAGAACACGACCCACAGCGCGGACAGGGCGCCACCGGCGGCCGCGACCGTGATCGTGGGGCGGAGCCCGACCAGGGTGGCGAGGGCGCCGCCCGCCAGCGCGCCGAACGGGCGCACGCCGTAGTTGACGGTGGTGAAGGCACCGGCGACCCGGCTGCGCATGGAGTCGGGAGTGACCGAGGCCATCAGGGAGTTGAGGTTGACGTCGAAGAGCATGACGCCGACGGAGGACAGGAACTCGGCCGCCGCCAGCACGGCGGCACGGGCCCACAGCGGTCCGGACGCGGCCCAGACGAGGGCGTACGGCGCCGGGAACAGGACGGCGCCCACGGCGACGGCCCGACCGACGCCGATGAGCCGCGAGACGGCGGGGGCCGCCACCGCGCCGAGGATCCCGCCGACCGCCCCGACGCCGAAGGTGAAGCCGATGGCGCCGGGCGACAGGCCCAGCTCCCGCTCGGCGAACAGCACCAGCAGGCCGGTACCGGCCAGGAAGGTGAAGAAGTTGACGGTGGTGGCGCCGCCGAGCCCGGCGCGCAGCAGCGGGTGCCGCAGCACGAAGGCGAGTCCCTCGCGGGCACCGCGCAGCAGCCGGGGCCGGCCGGAGGAGACGGGGGTGGGTTCCGCGACGCGTACGCGCCCCAGCAGCAGGGCCGAGGCGAGGAAGGACAGCGCGTCGGCGACCAGGGCGAACGGTGCGGTCAGCAGCTGCACGAGCACGCCGCCGAGCGCGGGGCCGGCCACGAAGGAGAACGAACGGCTGGCGCTGAGCGCGCTGTTGGCCTCGACGTACGACGACCGTGGCACGAGCCGGGCGAAGAACGACGGGTAGGCGGTGCCGAACACCACGCTCGCGAGCCCGGTCAGCAGGGCCACGGCGCAGAGCTGGGCGAGCGTGAGGACGCCGAGCAGCGCGGCGGCCGGCACGGTCAGCAGCAGGACGGCGCGTGCCAGGTCCGCGGTGACCATCAGGGCGCGCTTGCCCGCGCGGCGCTCGGTCCAGGCCCCGAGGAGAACGGCGAGCAGGTTGGGCGTCCAGACCAGAGCGGTGAGCCAGGACACCTGGACTGCGGTGGCGTGCAGCGCGCCGACCGCGATCAGGGGCAGCGCCAGCTCGCTGACCCGGTCGCCCATCTGCGAGACGGACTGGGCCGCCCAGAAACTCCGGAAGCGCGGGTCCCGCCGCAGCCCGCCGCTCACGCCGACGCCTCCCTGTCCTCGGCCTCAGCGCCATCGGGGGCCACGGCGGCTCCGACGGCTTCGGTCGCTTCGGTCGCCTCGGTCGCCTCGGTCGCCTCGGTCGCCTCGGTCGCCTCGGTCGCCTCGGTCGCCTCGGTCGCCTCGGTCGCCTCGGTCGCCTCGGTCGCTTCGGTCGCTTCGGTCGCTTCGGGGAGGGCGTACAGCAGCATGCGCACGCCCCGGGCGCCGGGGGGCTGTGCGGAGGGGGCGCGGGTGACGTAGGGGGCGAGGAGTTCCTCCATCGCCTCGCCCAGCACCGCGAGTTCGTCCGCCGTGACGACGATCCGCGTGCTGGCCGCGTTCACCGCCCGGAGCCACTCGGGCTCCAGCCGGGGCTCGGTCTCGGTCAGCCAGCGCAGCGGAACTCCTGCGGTGCGGGCCATCATCTCGCCGGACAGCAGCCGGGCCGCCGCCCGCCCTTCCTCGTCGTCCGGGAGGTCGAAGCGGAAGCCGCGCGCCGCGGCCTCCCAGCGCCGCTCGCGCCGGTCCGCCGTCCCGGCCTCAGTCTCCGCCCTCGCGTCCCGGACCAGCCCGAAGCCCGCGAGATGGCGCAGATGCCAGCTGGTGACGGACGGGGTGGCGCCGACGTGCGGGGAGAGCTGGGTGGCGGTGGCGGGGCCGTACCGCTGCAGCCGTTCCAGCACGGCGAGCCGCACCGGGTGGGCGAGGGCACGCATGGCCTTGGGGTCGTGGAGTTCCAGATCGCCGAAGCGGTTTCCTGATTCCATGACGTGAGAGTGTTCTCCCACATATCGTGAGAGTCAACTCTCATACCCGAAAAGCAACTTGGTCCGATGCGGGCCCCACGGCCACCCGGCCCTCCGTACCTCCCTCGCTCTCCCGGTCCCGTGCCCTCCCCGGGGCCTCCTAGGATTTCCCCGGGGAATCCAGGAAGGTGGCTCATGGTCAGAGCGGGACTCACCGTCGACCGGCTGGTGGCGGCGGCAGCCGAACTCGCCGACGAGGCGGGCTTCGAGCACGTCACCCTCTCCGCGCTGGCCCGCCGCTTCGGCGTGAAGGACGCGAGCCTGTACTCGCACGTCCGGAACCTGAACGACCTCCGCACCCGGCTCGCCCTGCGCGCCGGTGCCGAGCTGATCGACCGGATCGCGGCGGCGGTCGCGGGGCGCGCGGGCAAGGACGCGCTGGCCGCGTTCGCCGGCGCCTACCGGTCGTACGCCCTGGAACATCCCGGCCGGTACGCGGCCACCCAGATCCGCATCGACCAGGACCTGATCGCCGGCACCCCCGCCCTGCGCCGCACGGCGGACATCACCTACGGCATGCTGCGCGCCTACGGACTCGACGAGCCCGACCTCACCGACGCCGTACGCCTGCTGCGCAGCACCTTCCACGGGTACTGCGCCCTGGAGTCCACCGGCGCCTTCGGCGCGGCCCGCGACGTCCAGGCCTCCTGGGACAAGGCGGTCGCGGCCCTCCACCTGACCCTCGCGCACTGGCCCCGGGAGACGGGGGCGGACGACCGGGGAGGCACCCCCTAGGGGGTGTCGTCTACTCGTCGGGGGCGATGCAGCGGCTGTCCTCGGGGCCGGCGGCGCAGAAGAAGCCGTGGTCCTTGCCGTCGACACTGACGGAGACGGCGCTGTACGGCTTCCGCTTCACCTCGATCACCCCGCCCGCACGGTAGCGGCGTTCACCGGGGGTGTTGGTGGTGTCGATGCGGCCGCGCAGGGTGTCGGGGTCGCCGGTGGTACCGAGGGTGCCGGTCGCCCTGCCGCCCCACTCGCTGGAGGTGTCGCACGGCGCCGGATCCTCGCCGCAGACACGGAACAGCCGCCAGCGGTAGGTGAAGCGCCCCTTCGCGTCGATGGCCAGGGACCCGGATCCCCAGGTCCAGGTGCGGGCGAAGGACGCGATCCCGGACCGCTGCCGGACCGCGGGCGGGGTGCCGCCGCGGCCGAGCCACAGGCGTGCGCCGGGCCTGGTGTCCGTCTGCTGCCCGGCTTCGCCCTGGCCCAGCAGGATGTACCGGCCGTGGAGTCCGGCCGCTCCGTACAGATCGAAAACCGCGTCGAAGTGGTTCCGCTTCGTGGGCTGCTTGGTCCACCGCCGGCCGTCCGTGGAGGACCACAGCGCCCCGACGGGCCCCAGGCGCAGGTCCTTGGAGCGGCCCACCGCGACGAACCCGCCGGGTACGACGCTCACCGCGTTGAGGGACTGCTGGTCACGGGGTGCCACACCGCTGTCGGGGAGGCGTCCGACGTCGAGCGGACGGCCACGCGTCCATACGCCGTCGTCCGCCGTACGGCTCCACAGCGTGGAACGGAAGGTGTCGGGAGAGTCCGATGCGCTCTCCGAGCGCGTCACCAGGACGCTGCCCCGGTCGCCGGACGCGCCCGCCACGGACGTCTGGTGGGCGAACGGGACGGAGCCGCCGCCCCAGTGGACCCCGTCGCGCGAGGACACGACGAGCCGCTTGGTGAACCGGGTTTCATTGACGCAGGCGGCCGTCACCACGAATCCGGCCGCGTCGGCCACGGCGGACACATCCGGCTCGAAGACCGGGGAGGCCGGGCAGGGAACCTCGTGGGGCTGGCCGAAGGCGCCGTCAGCGGGGGCCGTCCACAGCCGGAGCGACTCTCCCCGATAGGCCGAGGTGTCCGTTCCCGCGCCGCTCTCGGAGAAGGGGCCGCCGTCGTGCGCGACCACGACCGTGCCTTCCGGTCCGTCCGAGACGGCCAGGATCTGGTCCGACGCGACCCCGCCCGGCAGGAGTTCCGGACGCTTCCAGTGGCGGGCGTCCTCGGTCCGCCACACGGCGGGCACCAGGCTGCCGCCGTTGCTCGTCGTACCCGCCAGCGTGAGCCGGTCCTCGTGGACGGCCAGGTACGCGGGGATCCCCTCCTCCGGCTGCGCGTGGTACCAGGAGGTTCCGTCCTTCGAGCCGTACAGGCTGACCCCACCGCCCTCGGACATCCCGGAGACCATGAACTCGTCCTTGGTGGCCAGCACCTGGCGGGGCCGGAAATCCAGGAAGAGGGAGGGGAGTTGGTCTCTGGGGACCAGGCTCCACTGGACGGCGGAGGGCGGCGGGCTGTCGTCGGACCTGTCCCCGGAGGCGTGTTGGCACATCGTCGTGCACGCCATGAGCAGGACGGACAGCCCCGCGAACCACCATCGGTCGCGGCGCGCGGACGGGGACGGGGACGACATGGTCTTCATCGGGCTTCTTCGAGGCAGGTCTTGGTGTCGCCGGGCAGCAGCCAGTAGCCGGTCCCGGCGCGGACGGTGACGCAGGTGGGCCGTGCCGCCGAGGTGGCGGTGACACGGAAGGGCTTGCCGTGGTCGGTCACCGTCAGCCGGCCCTTGTGGCCGCCGCTGCTCCAGGAGAGGACGAGACGGAACTCCGTGTCGTACTCGACCGACCGGGGGCGGATGAGGAAGTACTCCGCGTCGCCCTGCTTGACGGCGTAGGGCCATGGCCTGAACTCGCCGGCGGTCCCCTTGGTGGCGGTGTCCGGGACCGCCTCGAGCTCGGGGGCCTTCTGGTCGAGATCGACGGTGAAGACGCGCCTGGGGCTGTCGGATCCGCACGGGTTGACGACGTGGACGCCGTGCGCCGGGGGGTGCCGGGCGACGATCTCCGCCCGCGCGCCGGTGATGAGCAACTCCTCGTCGCTCGCGCCCTGGAGGACGACGGCGATGCCGCTGCCGGAGGCGCGGATGCCGCCGGGGGGAAAGGAGGGCAGGGGCGCCATGCCCCGCGCGGGCATCTTCATTCCGGGAACGACCGCCGACTGCTCGCAGTCCCAGAGAGTGGTGTCGGCGTCGGCCAGCGGTCCGGCCGGCGCGGAGCCCGCGTCGCCGCTCGCGGAACGGCCGCGGTCGAACGCGTGCGTCGCCAGCAGACCGCCGACGATCACGAGAACGGCCAGCGCCACCGCGCAGACGACCTTGACGGTCTCGGTTCTTCGCAGTCCGTCGCGGACCAGGACGACGAGGCTGCCGATCTGCAGCACGTCGTTCCCGGCCTGCGCGACCGGTCCGTGGATCTCGGAGTCGTCGATCGCGTTGCGCCGTGTGCCGTCCCGGCGCTCCGCCGCCGCGTCCCCCGGTCCGCCGTCCCGGCTCTCCGGCCGATCAGCCCGCTGCGTCACCACTCACCCCCCGAAACCCCCGTTTCACAGCGATGGAACCAGAACGCGCCCTATGGTGTCCACTCAGAGTGATCGCATAGATCCAGGGGGTGGTCACATGGATCCTGTGTCCATGGGTGTGCTGGTGGCCTTGGCCGGCGGTGCCGGCGGCGAGATCGGGCGTCAGTCGTGGGCGCGGCTCACGACTCTGGTGCGGCGCCCCGCTCCGGCGCTGCCCGACGGTTCGTCGACGAGTACGGGCGAGGCCGAGTTGCGGGCGCTGGGGGACGACCCCGCCGACACCGGCAGCGCTCACGCGCTGAGCATCGCCCTGGCGGTACGGGCCGCGACGGACGCGGAGTTCAGGGAAGAGCTGCGGCAGTGGGCGGACGACGCGCGCGCCGCGGTCGAGGCCGCTCCCGACGTGCGCAACAGCGTCCAGGGCAGCACCGTCCATGGTCCCGTCATCCAGGCGGGCCGCGACGTGAGCGGTCTGACGCTGCCCCAGTCGCCACCCCCGCCCCCGGCGCGGTGAGGGCGGCACGACGATGACGCGTACGTCCGGGCGCCGCGCTCCCCTGCTCGCCGCGGCACTCGTCGCCCTGGGGGTGCTGGTGGCCGCAGGGGTGTGGTGGCGTTACGGGGCCGACGACGGCGCGGCGGCGCGGGACACGGCGCGCCCGGCGCGGCCCGGCCCGGGAACCACACCTCTCGACCTGGAGCTCCTCGACTGGCGCAACGCGGTGATCCCCGGCGGCCTGTGCCGCCACGAGGGATCCATCCGGCTGCGGGACGGCACGGCGACCGGCGTGTCCTCGGCCTTCGACGGGCCCGAGCCGCACATGCCCCAGGACGTCAGTGTCTTCACCCGCGAAGTGGCCTACGGGGACCTGACCGGCGACGGCCGCTGGGAGGCCGCCGTGCCGGTGATGTGCGCCAATCACGGTTCGACGGCGGCGGGCCAACGGGCCATGGGGGTCATGGTGTTCGACGGCGCCGACGGGCGGCTCCGGCTCGTGGGCACTCTCCTGAGCCAGCAGCCGCGGGGTGGCGAACCGCCGAACATGATCACGGTCACGAAGATCGCTCCCGGCTCGGTCACCGCCCTCGAAGGCTTCTACGGCCCGGCGGACGCCAACTGCTGTGCCACGGGCAAGGCCGAGAGCACCTGGCGCTACACGCACGGCAGGCTGACGCCGGAAGGCAGCATCGTGCGGGTGACACCGTCCCCGATGCCCCGGTAGCAAGGGCGCTTGCCCTCGCGGGACTTCACCGAGTCCGGGCCTGGAGGACTCGGACGGGACGGGCGGACGCGGATGGAGGAAGGGAGCGGGGCGGACGGGGGCGGGGCGGACGCGCCCGGCATCACGTCGTCCTGTTCGCGGTGCGGCCGCACACCTCCTCGTAGGACGGGGTCGTACCGCCCGGGGTGCGGCCGGCCGCGATGTCGGACACGGCGTCCAAAGCGGCGCCGAGCGCACGCCGGTAGAGCAGTGAGCCGAGACTGACGCGGGCCACGCCGAGGTCGGCGAGCCGGCGCAGAGGGGGGCCGGCAGGCGAGTAGAGGATGTTGAGCGGGGCCCCGACGCTCCGTACGAGAGTCTCGATCCGGCGTGGATCGGTCAGCCCCGGGACGAACACCCCGTCGGCTCCCGCCTTCCGGTAGAGCTCCAGGCGGCGCAGGGTGTCCCGCTCGTCGCCGTCGCCCGACCAGTACGTGTCGGTGCGGGCGTTGACGAACAGGTCCGGCGCCGCCGCCTTCACCGCGGCGATCTTCGCGGCGTGCGGGCGTGCCGCTCCGAGACCGTCCTCCAGGTTGATCCCCACGACTCCCGCGGCCCACAACTCGGCGGCGAAGGTGGCCACTTCCTCCGGATCGTCGCTGAAGCCGCCCTCTGCGTCGACCGAGAGCAGATACGGTCCGGGGCCGAGGATCCGGGCCAGCCTCAGGGTGGGTTCGCGGGTGGCGCCCCGCCCGTCGGGCAGACCGGCCCCCGCCGCCACGGCGAGGCTGGTCGTGCCGATGGCGGGAAAGCCGCGGGCCGCGAGGGCGGCGGCCGAGGCGTGGTCCCAGGCGTTGGGCAGCAGCAGGGGATCACCGGGGCGGTGGTGGAGGGCGGCGAACGACGTCGCGCCGGTCTCTGCGGTCATACGTCCACGCTAGGCACGGATCGTTTCGGCGCCGGCCGAACCATGAGCGCCCCGGCCGTCTCACCTACGGCTCTCCCTCGCGCCCCGTCTCCGCCCGTGACGCCTCCCCCGCGCTCCGTCGCCGCCCGCCCCCGGCTACTCCGCGCGTTCGCTCGTGCTGCGCTCCACGCAGAACTCGTTCCCCTCGGGGTCGGCGAGAACCACCCAGCCGGTTCCGTCGGGCCTGCGCCGGTCGTCGACCTGGGTGGCGCCGAGGGCCAGCAGGCGTTCGACCTCCTCGTCTCGGCTGCGGTCCTGCGGCTGGAGGTCGAGATGGACACGGTTCTTGACGGTCTTGGGGCCCGGAACGGTGACGAAGAGCAGACCCGCGCCCTCGATCAGCGCCTCCTCGTCGCCGGGGTGGTCGTCCTCGTGCAGGGGCTGGTCCAGCACCTGGGACCAGAAGCGGGCGAGGGCGTAGGCGTCGGCGCAGTCGATGGTGGTGTGACGGATGCGGGAAGTCATGGGCGCGAGTGTGCCCGATCGCCGTCAGGCGCGGACGGTGATTTCCGCGGCGGCCGCCGTCAGGCGAACCGTCACCTCGCCGCCGCCGCTCCATCGGACCTCGAAACCGCCCGCCCCGCCCGACCGCACCGCCACCAGCGCGTCCAGGGGCTCGGGATCGGGGTCCGCGGTCAGCCGGGCCAGTGCCACGAACAGGGTGTCACCCTCGCCGGTGACACCCAGGAGACCGGCGCCGGTGCGCGATTCGGTGCGGATGCCGGTGTCGGCGTCGGCGTCGGCGTCGGCGTCGGTGGCATCCGCGGGGGCGCCGGAGGAGCCGTCGGAGGGGTCGGACAGGCCTGTGACGGGGAGGAGTTCGGACCGTACGCCGTCCTTCGCGGCCCACCCGGAGATCCGGACGGGCGTGCCGGGCGCCGCCCCCGAGACGAGATGCGCCCGCACCTCGGCCGCGCCCCGGGCGAGGACCACGCTGGTCACGGTGATCCCGTCGCGCACGGTGTGCCGGGAGGCCGCCCACCCCTCACCGACGCCGAGCGGCACGATGTCCGCGCGGTCCGGACTCCCGCCCACGGTCACGGAGTTGTCGTACGTCGCCGCGGGCGCGGTAGCGGTCGAGTAGGCGAGCCGGGTGTAGTACGGGTCCCACCGGACGTCCTCGCTGCCATGGTTGTGCAGGCGGACCACTCCGTCCGAACGGGTCGACTGAAGCAGCCAGTTGGGGGCGCGCAGAGTCCTGGTCAGGTCCGCGCGCTCCACCGGGCCCGGTTCCTCCGTCGCCGTCCACACCTCGTGGTCGGGAGGGAGCAGCAGGCCGAGGAAGCCCTTGCTGGCCCAGTACGGGGAGGCCGGGCCCGAATAGCTCTGCACCACGGACTCGTCGGGGCCGAGCCAGCCGAGGGACAGCAGTCCCCGTGCGTCCACCGCGCCCCGGTCCAGGAAGTGGCGCAGCGCGCCGGAGGCCAGTCTGCGGGTCTCTCCGGGGGACAGCGGGGTGTGCCCGGTGAGGGCGCCGAGCCACAGCGGGGCGGCGGTCGCGAAGCGGTAGGTCAGGGAGCGGCCCTGGCGCATCGGCGCGCCGTCGGCACCGAACAGGTGCGCGTGGTCGCCGAGATGGGCCCGGAGCCGGGTGCCGTAGCGGTCCAGGCGCGCCGCGTCGCCCGCGAGCCAGGCGTGCAGCACGGGGTAGAGGTGCAGGGCCCAGCCGTTGTAGTGGTCGAACTTGCGGCCGTCGCCGTCGGTGTACCAGCCGCCGCCCTCGTACCAGTTCTCGATCCGTTCGAGGCCGCGGTCGACCGCCGCGCGTGCCGCCTGTGGCGTGTGGCCGATGTCCTGGAGGAAGCCGCCGACGGTGACCGGGAACAACTCCCAGTTGTTGGGCCAGGGTTCGGCCGTGAGCGCGTCCGTGAGCCAGGCGGCCGTGCGTTCGCGCACCGGCTGGTCCAGGCGGTCCCACAGCAGCGGGCGGGTGAGGCGGAGCCCGAGCGCGACGGAGGCGGCCTCGACCAGGGGCTGGCTGCGGTCGGTCACGGGAGGCCAGGCGTCGCCGGGGCCCGTGGCGAGTCCTTCGGCGTAGCGGCCGAGCACGGTCTCGTCCCGGCGGAACGCGGCCAGCAGGAACGTGCGCGCGTACCCCTCCAGTCCGTCCGAGAGGCGTCCCGAGTGGCTCACATGGTCGCCGGGGAGGTGGTAGAGGGCGCGGTCGGGCGTGGCCCAGGGCTCGACGGCGGCGAGCAGGGCGTCGGCCGCGGCCTCCCAGTGGGCGCGGGTGAAGCCGGTGTACGGGCTGAGCGAGCGGTCGTCGGCGGGCAGGTGGATCACGTCGGCGGCTGTCCTTCCGTGCGCGGTGGGCTCTTGGGGGCGCGGTCACCTGATGGAGGCGGGCTGCCCTTGCGGGGCCGGGCGGCCGTACGGGGCGAGGCGGCCCTCGCGGGGCTGGACGCCGTGCGGACAGGGGGTCTTGCGGGGCTGGGGTGAGAAGGGTCCGGCGGCCGGACCCTAGCGCTTCGGGCAAGCGCTTCCCATACCTCGTACGGAGAATCCAGCGCTCCTGCCGCATTCGGTGAATCCGGCACCCCAGCCGCGTACGGAGACTCCGACCCTCGGAGACTCTGGCCCTCCTGCCGCATACGGCGAATCCGGCCCTCTGCCGCGTACGGCGAATCCGGCACTCCGCCCTCACGCCCCCGGACCGCGCCTCGGACGCACCGGCGGACACACCGGCGGCCCCGGCGGCGGGTGGACTAGCGTCGAGGCATGACCGGCACCCCCACGCCCCGCCTCGCCGACGCTCTCGCCGGGGAGCCGCTCGTGCTCGACGGCGGCATGGCGGGGGTGCTGGAGGCGGCGGGCCACGACCTGAGCGACCACCTCTGGTCCGCGCGGCTGCTGATCGACCGGCCCGAGGCGGTCACCGAGGCGCACCTGGCCTACTTCGCGGCGGGCGCGGACGTGGCGATCACCGCCGGCTACCAGGCCACCTTCGAGGGGTTCGGCAGGCGCGGGATCGGCCGTGAGGAGGCCGCGCGGCTGATGGCGCTGAGTGTGGGGCTGGCCCGCGAGGCGGCCCGGCGGGCGCACGCGGCGGGCGCCGCCCGGCCGCTGTGGGTGGCCGCTTCGGTCGGCCCCTACGGGGCGATGCTCGCGGACGGCTCCGAGTACCGGGGGCGCTACGGGCTGAGCGTCGCGGAGCTGGAGCGGTTCCACCGGCCGCGGCTGGAGGTGCTGGCCGCCGCCGCGCCCGATGTCCTGGCCCTGGAGACCGTGCCGGACGCGGACGAGGCGGCGGCGCTGCTCCGGGCGGTGCGCGGGCTGGGGGTGCCCGCCTGGCTGTCGTACAGCGTGGACGGCCGGCACACCCGCGCCGGTCAGCCCCTGGAGGAGGCCTTCGCACCGGCCGCCGACGCGGACGAGGTGATCGCGGTGGGCGTGAACTGCTGCTCCCCTCGGGACGCGGAGTACGCGGTGCGGACCGCGGCACGGGTGACGGGCAAGCCGGTCGTCGTCTATCCCAACAGCGGTGAGACCTGGGACGCGGCCGCGCGCGCCTGGACCGGCCGCTCCACCTTCACCGCGGAACGGGTGCAGGGCTGGCGGGACGCGGGAGCCCGCCTGATCGGCGGCTGCTGCCGCGTGGACCCGGAGACGATCGCCTCCGTCGCCCGGATCCTGACACGGCAGGACTAGGGGGCGTCTCTCCGATCTTCGTGGGTCCGCGACGCCCGGCACGGCACCTCGCCGCACGGCCGAACCTCCCACGTACGCCCAGTACGAGGGCGGTCCGGCCGCACGCCGAGGCACCGCACCGGACACCGCGGCCTGATCCACGAAGATCGAAGAGACACCCCCTAGGACCTGTCTTCCGGATCCTGCCGGGGTCGCGGGGTCCGGCACGCGTGGGCTGCGAGGCGCCGTAGGCCCGGCCTGATCCGGAAGAAAGTCCCTAGGGGGTCTCCCTGATCTTCGGGGGTCTGCGAAGCCCCCTGGTGGGAGGCGCTGGGGCCGGGGCGCGCACCCGCGGGGCGCCGGGGTGCCCGGCCACGGACCCACGGGCCCGGCGCAGCCGGCAGCAACCCCGCAGGTCCCCGCGCGGCTCACCGTCCCGCGCGGCTCACCGTCGCCGTGCGCCCACCGAGCGGCGCAGGCGGCGTACCGCGGAGGCGAGTTCCGCCCGGCGGGCCCAGGTGTCCGGGGCGGGGGCGGGCTGCGGGACCCGGGGAAGGGCCGCCCAGAGGGCGATCTCGGTGTCCCTCGGGCCGTGGGCGATCCGCGGGCCGCCCTCGTTGAAGATCCGTACCGGATGGGTGGCGTCCCAGGCCTGCCAGCCGGGATCGCCGGTGGCGGCGAACCGTACCCACGCCGCGTGCATCTCGTCGCACAGCCCGTGCGGAGCGTCCGCGCCGGCCAGCATGACCGACTCGGGAACCGCGCCGGAGTCGAAGACGAACCCGAGTTCGAGGGCGTGGCAGGCGCCGAGGGCGGGGCGGCGGGACGGCCAGGCGAACTCGTAGAGGTAGGAGGTGCCGGGGCGGGCGTCGGCGAGCCGGTGGAGGGGGACGCGGAGCAGGTGGTCGGTGACCATCTGGCCGACTGTCTCCGCGGTGCCGGCGTCCGGGTGCAGGGTGCGGTAGCCGCGGGGGACCTCGTGACCGGCGCGGCAGCGGGCCATGGCGCCCGCCAGGACGACCGGGCCCAGCCGGTCGACCCGTTCCAGGAGTCCGCCGGGGACCAGCCACAGCCGGTACTCGTCCCGGGTCCAGCCCATCAGGAGCTCGACGCCCCGGGCGGCCTCACCGTCGAGGAGCGCCTGGAGCGGGTCGCGCGGCACGAGGTCGCCGTCCACGACGATGCCGAAGGCCGGGCCGCCGAGGACCGGGCTGCTCAGCCGGCCGGCCTCGGCCTGGGTGCGCAGCAGCAGGGCGCGGTCGACGGCCGCGAAGGCCTCGGCGGTGGCGGGGATCCTCAGCCGGGCGGCCATGCGCCGGACCATCCGGCGCACCTTGTCGCGTTCCGTGGACTCGGGCGGTCCGCTCTGCAGGACGGCCCGCCGGACGAGTCCCTGGGCCTGGGGCGCGGCGATGAGCGCCCCGGCGCTGATCGCGCCTGCGGACTGTCCGCACAGGGTGACGTTGTCCGGGTCGCCGCCGAAGGCGCGGACGGCCTCGTGCACCCAGCACAGGGCGGCCAGCTGGTCGCGCAGGCCGGGGTTGGCGGGTGTGTCGGGGAACAGCCCGTAGCCCTCGACGCCCAGCCGGTAGTTGACCGAGACGAAGACGATCCCGTCCCGGGCGAACGCGCTGCCGTCGTACACGGGCACCGCCGAGGATCCCCTGGTCAGAGCCCCGCCGTGCAGCCAGACCAGGACGGGGAGCCGGGCGCCGGGGGCGGGCTCCGGGGTCCAGACGTTGAGGTTGAGGCAGTCGTCGCCGGGGATCACCGGGTCGGCGAGGAACTGGGCGAACGCCTCGGAGTACGGCGGTTTCGGCGCGGTCGGGCCGAAGGATCCGGCGTCGCGCACGCCGTCCCACGGTTCTGGCGGGACGGGCGGTCTGAAGCGCCGGGGGCCGAAGGGCGGGGCGGCGTAGGGGATGCCCCGGAAGACCGCGATCCCCCGCTCGTAGCGGCCGCGCACAGCCCCGTGGGGCGTTCTGACCACAGGGTCCGTCCGGTCTGCCGTCATCGCCCACCAGCCCTTCGCCGCGCTCGTGTGCCGTTCACATCAGAGCGCCGCGGGGCCCCGATGTATTCCGGTGCACCGACCGCGCCCCTGGGGGCGTCCCCGGCGGCGGCCGGGCGCCCCCGCGAGGGGATGCCCGGCCGCCGGTCCGGCGCTGTCGCGCGGTCGCGGTCGTCCGCCCCGCCCGCTCAGTCCTGCTCGTGCGGGTGGTGGGCGCCGACCAGGGCCTGCACCGCGTCCACGGCGCTGCCGTCGTGGTCGCTGCCGGCGGTACCGCTGCCGGTCCCGACGTTGGCCGTGCGGTCGACCTCCAGGATGGAGTCGGCGTGGGAGTTGTCGAGGACGGTGATCATGCTGTCGTTCGCGGCCGCCGGCCCGGCACCGGCCCCGAGGAGGGCCGCGGCGAGCGCCGCGGCCGCTCCGCACCGGGGCACGGCGGGCAGCAGCCGTTCCCAGACCGCGCGGGCGTCGGCCGTACGCCGACCGGCGGCGCGGGCGCGCGGCCCGTACGCGTCCGTCACACGCCCACGCTCTCGGGGGTCAGCCGCTCGGGGTCGATGTTGCGTTCCAGCAGGGTGGTGGACGCCTTCACCCCGACACCGGCCGCCGGGTCGACCTGGGGCAGCCGGCCGTCGGCCGCCTTCAGCCCGGCGAGCGCGGCGTCCATCGCCTCGTGCGCGGCGAACAGGCACGGGGTGCTGTAGATCGCGACGTCGACGGAGAGGTCGGACAGCTCGCCGAGGGAGAGGCGGGGCGACTTGCCGCCGGCGATCTGGTTGAACAGCAGCGGCTTGGTGCCGACGACCTCGCGGATGCGCTTGATCCATTCGACGCTGCGCACGCCGTCGACGAGGACGACGTCGGCGTCGGTCGCCGCGAGCCGCTCCGCGCGGCGCAGGATGTCCCCCTCGTCCGTGGCGTCCGTGCGGGCGACGACGAGCAGGTCCTTGCGGGTCTCCAGGACCTTGTGGAGCTTCTCCAGGTACTCCTCCAGCGGCAGCACCTGCTTGCCGTCGGCGTGCCCGCAGCGGCGGGGCCGCTTCTGGTCCTCCAGGATCACCCCGGAGGCGCCGATGCGTTCGAGCTGCTCGACGACGTGGCAGGCGACCTCGGGGTCGACGTAGCCGTCGTCGATGTCGACCAGCAGGTGGTGGTGCGGGAACGCGCCCCGCAGCCGCTGGACGAAGGCCACCATGTCGGGCCAGGCGATGAATCCGATGTCGGGCAGCCCGTAGTACGAGGCCGCGAAGCCGAAGCCCGAGACGAACATGCCGTCGTAGTGCTTGGCTGCGATCGACGCGGAGTACATGTCGTACACGCCGATCAGAGGTGTGGTCCCGGGCCCGGCGATGCTCTCGCGCAGCTTCTTCCCGTAAGTCAAGGTCCGGCTCCTTCTGTGGGTGGGTGACGCGGACGGCGCGTGGGCCGTCGCGTCTCGACGCCCTTTACCGAGACAAAAGGATCTCCAGGAACATGCGTGACCTTCTGCCTGTAAGGGCTTTACTCACCCCGACGGCGGATCGCGTTCACCGCGGAAACGTCACGTGATCAGCCCTGCCGCCCAGGTCACACCGCCACTCAGGTGAGCCAGGAAGGTCGGATCGCGGTAGGCCTCGGCGGCATGGCCGAGGGCTGTGTAGAACACCCGTCCGCGCCCTTGTCCCCGGCACCAGGCCAGCGGATGGTCGGCCCCCATCCCGCCGCCCTCGTACGACGTCTCGTCGGCGCGCAGCAGCACCCGGGCGTGCCCGCGCGGGCCGGGGCGGAAGTCGTACCACTCGTCGGTGACGTCCCAGACGGCGGGCAGCGGGCGGGTCGCGGGATGGCCGGCGTCCTCCACCACGGCCCGGCCGGGCTGGAGGGCCGGGTGCCGGTCGAAGCGGGCGCCGAGGAGTTCGCCGTAGTACGGCCAGCCGTACTCGGTGCAGGCGGCCGCGTGCACCCCGGCGAAGCCGCCGCCCGCCTCCACGTACGCGGCGAGCCGTTCGCGTCCCGCGGGGGTGAGCACATCGCCGCTGGTGGAGAGGAAGAGGACGGCCGCGTAGCGCTCCAGGGGCCGTTCGAGGTCGGCGGGGTCCTCGGTGTGGTCGACGGCGAACGGACGCATCGCGCGTACGGCGGCGACGGCGGCCGGGATGGAGTCGTGCCGGTAGGCGGTGGTGCGCGTGCAGACGAGCAGCCGGGGCGTCATGCCGGCGACCCTACGCCGGGCACCCGGAAAGAACCCCGGTCCGGGCGCCGGACCTCACGGCCGCCGCGGGGACCGCACACGGTCCGGGCACCCGGTCCACGCGACGGTCCGGGCGCACGTTCCTCGCGGCGGTCCGGGCGCCCGGTCCACGCGGCGGACGTGTCCGATTCGTTCAAGACCGGCGGATGCCGCCGTGCCTACGGTGGGCGTATGACTCCACGATTCGCCGTGATCGGTGTGGTGGCCTCCGACCTGGCCGCCTCACTCGCCTTCTACCGCCGCCTCGGGCTGGTCTTCCCCGAGGGCGCCGAGGACCAGCCGCATGTCGAGGCCGAGTTGCCGGGCGGGCTGGTGCTCGCGCTGGACACCGAGGAGACCGTCCGGTCCTTCCACCCCGGCTGGCGGCCGCCCGCCGCCGGCGGCAGGGTGTCACTCGCGTTCCGCTGCGGCTCCCCCGCCGAGGTGGACGCCGTGTACGGGGACCTGGTGGACGCCGGACACCACGGCGAGCTCAAGCCGTGGGACGCGTTCTGGGGGCAGCGGTACGCCACCGTCCACGACCCCGACGGCAACGGGGTCGACCTGTTCGCGCCGCTGCCCGGGGCCGCCACCGAGTAGCCGGCCGAGCGGCATGCCGGTCAACCGGCGCACCTCCCGGGCCAGATGGGGCTGGTCCGCGTACCCGGCGCGGGCGGCGGTCTCCGCGTACGGCACACCGGCCCGGGCCAGTTCCAGGGCGCGGCGCAGCCGCAGGATGCGGGCGAGGGTCTTCGGGCCGTAGCCGAAGGCGTCGAGGCAGCGGCGGTGCAAGGTGCGCGCGCCGACGCCGAGTTCGTCGGCGGTCGCCGCGACGGGCCTTCCCCGGTCCAGGTGTTCGGCGAGGCGGCGCAGGAGCGGGTCCGCCGGCGGGGAGTCCGCCGCGCAGGCGAGGGCGATGTCCTCCAGCCCCGTCGCGGGGCCGTCCGCGGCCTCGACGCGGCCGAGCAGGCGGCGGACCCGGGAGGCGGGCCAGAGGTCGGCCAGCGGGACGCGCCGGTCCCGCAGTTCGTGGGCCGGCACGCCGAGCAGGGCGGGCGCGGCGCCCGGGAGGAACCGGACGCCCGACCAGGTGCGCGGCGGACCCCCGACGGCGTGGGCGCGGGTGTCGGGCCCGGCGACCAGCAGCCGGCCCTCGCAGTACAGCAGGTCCATGCAGCCGTCGGGCAGCACGGGCGGTGAGGCGGTCCCGCTCGGGGAGTTCGTCCATACGACGGCCCCGGGCAGCCGGGACGCCCGCTCGGTGTACACAGGCCTCAGCCTACGACGGCCGGACCGGAGGCGAAGGCGCCACCGGTCCGGCCGTACGGGGAACTCCGGGCGCCCGCGGGCCGGGACGGCACCGGGCGGACGCCCGGAGTCACCGGCGGTCACACGCGGCCACTCCCGTGCCGCACACCGCCGCGCGCTCCCCTCACTTCTGCGGCCGCGCAGGCCCTCCGCCGCTCTTGCGGGTGTGGTGGGTGTTCCTGGCGTGGGCGCGCAGGCGGCCCGTGACGTCGTCAGGGGGGAGGAACCGCGACCAGCGTTCGGGGAACTCGGACGGCATGTCGGGGTCGTCGGGGTCGGCCTCGTGGGCGGCGGCGCGGGCGACGTACTCGACGACCTGGGCCTTGCGGAGCTGCTCGTTGGCCGCGCGGGCGGCGGCCGTGGCGGCGGCGGGCCAGACGCGGTCGATGGCGGCGTTCATCGCCGCGCCGACGAGCACCGCGAAGGCGCCCACGCCGATCCACAGAAGTACGGCGACGGCCGCGGCCAGGGAGCCGTAGATCGTGGCGCCCTCGATGGTGTGGGTGAGGTAGATGCGCAGCAGGAAGCTGCCGAGGACCCACATGGCGAGGGCGACGAGGGCACCGGGTACGTCCTCGATCCAGGGGGACCGCACGGGCACGGAGACGTGGTAGAGCGTGGTCAGGAAGACGATGGACAGGACGATGACCACCGGCCAGTACAGGACCTGTACGACCGTCTCCGACCAGGGCAGCACCCGGACCACCGCGTCCGGTCCGGCCACCATCAGCGGCAGCGCGACCGAACCGATCAGCAGGGCCACGATGAACAGCAGGAAGGCCATGATCCGGGTCTTGACGATGCCCCGGACCCCGTCGAGGCCGTACATGACGGTGATGGTGTCGATGAAGACGTTCACCGCGCGGGAGCCCGACCACAGGGCGAACAGGAAGCCGATCGAGATGACATCGGGTCTGCCGCCTCTCATCACGTCGTGCAGGATCGGCTCGGCGATCTCCCTGACACCCTTGTCCGACAGGACCGTGCGGGAGGCGTCGAGGAGGTTGCTCTCCAGGCTCTGGATGGTGTCGGCCCCGGTCCAGTCGTCCACATAGCCGAGCAGGCCGATGAGGCTGAGCAGCAGGGGCGGCACGGAGAGCAGCGTGAAGAACGCCGCCTCGGCCGCGAGACCGAGGATGCGGTACTCCATGCAGGAGTTGACGGTGTCCTTCAGCAGCAGCCAGGCGGTCCTGCGCTTGGA
The DNA here is from genome assembly GCF_044747185.1 of Streptomyces sp. NPDC090108. Lineage (NCBI taxonomy): Bacteria > Bacillati > Actinomycetota > Actinomycetes > Kitasatosporales > Streptomycetaceae > Streptomyces > Streptomyces sp. NPDC090108. Next base: position 491,315 of record NZ_JBIVDQ010000004.1, on the reverse strand, counting down.
GACGTTCCGGTAGAGGGCTCGGGCGCGGTGGAGCCGGCCGGCGGGCCGTTCGGGGGTTTCACTTGCTGGCTGCACGTCCTAACGGTATCCGCCGTACGGGACCGCCCTCACCTCGCGGGGGCGGGATCCGGGCCCGGAACCGGCACGGCACGGCTCCCGGGGACACCTGATCGTCCCCGTACCGCCTCCGCGCCCCCTCCACGGCGCATCCGCACCGCCACCCCCTCCGTGTCCCCTCGTGTCCCCTCCGTGCCCCCTCCATGCCCTGCGCCTGTAGCCCGCGAGGACCCGCTCCCCGCCCTCGCGAGAACCCGCCGGGACCCGCCGTGCCGGGCCCGCGTCATCGGCCCCGCGGTCCCGGGTAGGTTCGCCGTCATGGCAGGCACCTCCACCCACACCGTGACGAACCAGCCGCCCCCGCTGGCCGGATACGACGTCTTCACCGCGGACCGCGCGCTCGTCGAGGCGGTCGAGCGGTACACGGGACCCGAGCTGCGCGAGGAGGTGTTGGCCGAGCTGTCCGGGCTGGGCACCGCCGCCGGATCGGCGCAGGCGCAGGAGTGGGGGGTCCGCGCGAACGAACACCCGCCGCGGCTGAGCACGCACGACCGTTACGGCAACCGGATCGACGAGGTCGACTTCGACCCGTCCTGGCACCGGCTGCTCGGCAAGGGCGTCGGGGCGGGCCTGACCGGCGCCTGGACGCGGCCGGCCGGACATGTGCGGCGGGCGGCGGGGTTCGTGGTGTGGACCCAGGTGGAGGCGGGCAACTGCTGTCCGCTGTCGATGACACACGCGGCGGTACCGGCACTGCGCACCGACCCCGCGCTGGCCGCCGTGTGGGAACCGCTGCTGACCTCGGCGGTCTACGACCCCGGGCTGCGCCCCGTCACGGAGAAACCCGGCGCCCTCCTCGGCATGGGCATGACCGAGAAGCAGGGCGGCAGCGACGTACGGGCGAACACCACCGAGGCCCGGCCGCTCGCCGAGGAGGGGACCTACACCATGACCGGGCACAAGTGGTTCTGCTCGGCGCCGATGTCGGACGGTTTCCTGGTGCTGGCGCAGGCTCCCGGCGGCCTCACCTGCTTCCTGGTGCCGCGCGTCCTCCCGGACGGCACCCGCAACGTCCTCCTCCTCCAGCGGCTCAAGGACAAGCTGGGCAACCGGTCCAACGCCTCGGCCGAGGTCGAGTTCGCCGGGACCTGGGCCCGCCGGGTCGGCGAGGAGGGGCGCGGGGTGCGCACCATCATCGGGATGGTCTCGGCGACCCGTCTGGACTGCGCGCTCGGCTCGGCCGGGCTGATGCGGCAGGCGGTGGCGCAGGCGGTCCACCACTGCGCCCACCGGGAGGCGTTCGGCGGGAAGCTCATCGACAAACCGCTGATGCGCAACGTGCTCGCGGACCTCGCGCTGGAGTCGGAGGCCGCCACCGCGCTGAGCCTCCGCCTCGCGGCCGCCCACGACGACGGGAGCGAGCGGGAGCGCGCCTTCCTGCGGCTCGCGGTGCCGGCCGCGAAGTACTGGATCACCAAGCGCTGCGCGCCGCTCGCGGTCGAGGCCGCCGAGTGCCTGGGCGGCAACGGGTACGTCGAGGAGTCCGGCCTGCCCCGGCTGGTGCGCGAGTCGCCACTGAACTCCGTCTGGGAGGGCGCGGGGAACGTGCAGGCGCTGGACGTGCTGCGGGCCCTGCGGGACGAGCCGGGCGCCCTGGACGCCTGCCTCGGCGAGATCGGGCTCGCGCACGGCGCCGACCACCGGCTGGACCGCGCGGTCAGGGACCTGTTCACCGAACTCGCCGACCTGGAGGGCGTCGAGGGCCGTGCCCGGCGCCTGGTGGAGCGGCTCGCCCTCGTGCTCCAGGGATCACTGCTGGTGCGTCACGCGCCGCCCGAGGTGGCCGACGCCTTCTGCGCCTCCCGGCTGGGCGGCGATCACGGCGCCTCCTTCGGCACGCTGCCCTCCGGTCTCGATCTGGCGCCGGTGGTGGAACGCGCCCTGCCGGTCCTCTGAGCCGCCGGTGCGGCGAACCCCCGTACGGCCCCCCGGACCACGGTGCCGAAGCGCACGCCGGCCCACGGCACCGCGCACCGCGCACCGCGCACCGCGCACCGCGCACCGCGCACCGCGCACCGCGCACCGCGCACCGCGCACCGCGCACCGCGCACCGCGCACCGGCCCATGACACCGCCCGTCGGCCCGCGACACCGCACAGGACGCCCGGCCGCGCCCCGGACAGCCCCGGCCGCGCCCGCGGCGGCAGGAGCCCGGCCCGGCGGGGGTGGTGCCGCGCCGGCACCGCACCACCCCCGCCTCACAGGCCCGTTGGAGCCCGCGTACACCGCCCCGGAGGCGGCACACGGGTCAAGTCCGGTCCGGAAAAGCGTGGTTCACCGGGGCTGCGGGAGGCCGCGGCTCATCGCTGTCCGCGCCCGGAGCGTACGCGTCCGTGACGCGCCGGCGGCGGCGCGGAAGTGACCGTGCCACCGGCCGGCGACCCCCGTGACCTGCCCCCCCCCCGGGGCCTACGGCGGCGGCCGTGACCCGACGGCGGACGGCGGGACGGGACGGCCGAGTCCGGGGGTTGGGAGGCCGCACGGGACCGCCCGGTCCGGGGGCGGGAGGACGCACGGGGACGCCTGCTCCGGAGGGCGGGAGGACGCACGGAACCCCCCGGTCCGGGGGCGGGAGGGCGCACGGGGGCGCGACGGCGGGTTTTCGAACGCGCCCCTTTCGCACGACTGTCCCTCGTGTATTTGCGGGGTCTTGGCCCTGCGGCGCACGGCGCTGCCGTAGCATCCCGTGACGGGCCTTCCCACCTGCTCCTCGGTCAACGTACGGATCATCAGGAGCAGTTGGCTCGCCGCTCGGGAGGAGACCATGAAGCATCGCGGGAGACACCGCCGGCGCAGACGGGGTGCGGCGCTGCGCGCCGTCCTGGCCGGAACCGCCCTGGCGCTCACCGCGGCGGCCACGATGATCAGCGCCTCGCAGGCCACGGTCGCCGGGAGCCCCGGCGCGCTGACACCGCTGACCTCCTCGTCCGACACCGCCCCGCTGCGGCTCCAGGAGGACCTGGTGCCCGCCCCCGACCTCGACCGGCTCGCCTCGTCCATGGGGCACCCCGTCGGCGTGGACGCCGTACTGCGCACCGCCGACCGCGCCCTCCGCGAGGGCGCCGCCTGCTCCGCCGGGGACCGCGCGACCCTGCCCGTCGACCCGGCCCCCCGCCGCGCCTGGTGCTGGGACCCGGCCGACGCCGCGACCCCGGGCTGGCGCCCGGCCTCGGTGACGACCTCCGGCGACGCCGACGACGACGGCATGTGGGGCCCGCACCGGGTGATCCTCGCCGGCTGGAGCCACGCCTCCGGGACCGGGTCCGCCACCGAGCGCGGCCTGGCACGGGTCGCCTTCATCGACGCCGACGATCCCGCCCGGCCCGTCTACCGCTGGGTGCTCCTCGTCGTCCCGGTCGACGGCGGCCGCGACTACCGGGGCCTGGCGTCCCGGATCTCCGGCATGGTCTGGTACCAGGGCAAGCTGCTGGTCACCACGGAGACCGGCAGCGACCGGGCCCTCTACGTCTACGACATGCACCGCATCCAGCGCACCACCGTCGACAGCCCCGCGATCGGCCGGGTGCCCGGCGGCTGGTCCGCCGACGGCTACGACTACGTGATGCCCGCCGTGGGCTCCTACCGCGCGCAGGGCGGCCGCTGCGCCGGCTCCGGCCGTACGGCGGTCTGTCCGGGCACCCTCTCCCTGGACCGCACCACGGCCCCGGACAGTCTCGTCGCGGGCGAGTGGACCTCCCCGGACGGTGAGCGGCGGGCCAGGCTCTGGCGGTACGCGTTCAGCAAGGACCCGGCGCGCGGCGGCCTGCTCGCCACGGACACGGCCGGACGCGCCGACCCGGTCGAGGTGTACCGGACGAAGGCGAGCGGCGTCCGGGGCGTGCTGTCGTACCGGAAGGCGGGGGCGCCCCGCTCCTCCTGGTACGTGGGACGGCTGCCCGGGTCCGGGGCCGGCCACGGCGGGCTGTGGCGGCAGGACACCGAGGCCGCGAAGGCCGCGCGGTGCGGCTCGGACCTCTCGCACCACTGCTGGGCACAGGGCGCGGGCTCGCTGTCGTACTGGCAGGAGACGGGTGACGTGTGGTCCGTGTCCGACCGGATGCTCTTCTCGGTGCCGCTGGACACGCTCGACCGCTCCCTGGGGTGAGCGGGGCGGCCGCCGCGACGGAACGGCGGCCGGAGGACCGGGGAGAGGCGCACGGGGCGAGACGGCGGCCGGACCGGGGAGAGAGGCCGCGGCCATGGCGAGGCACGGCGGCCGTGGCGAGGCGGCGGCCGGAGCGGGGCGATCGACAGGCGGTGCGGGCGGATGATTTTCTGGCCCGCATGAGCAGCGTCCCCGTCACCACCTGGTACCTGGAGCAGACCTCCCCCGCAGACGCCCTGCCGGCCGCCGCGCCCGAGGGCGACGGCCTGCGGATCGAGCGCGCCGAGGTGCCCTCCCCCGAGTTCAGCCGTTTCCTGTACGCCTCGGTAGGCGGCGACATCGTCTGGACCGACCGGCTCGGCTGGCCGTACGCCCGCTGGCAGGCGTACCTGGACCGGCCGGGCGTGGAGACCTGGGTGGCCTACGACCGGGGCACCCCGGCCGGGTACATCGAGCTGGACGCGCAGGACGACGGCGCGGTCGAGATCGCCTACTTCGGACTGCTCCCCGCCTTCCGCGGCCGCCGGATCGGCGGCCGCCTGCTGGCGTACGGCACCGCCCGCGCCTGGGACCTGGCCGAGCGGTGGCCCCAGCGGCCGAAGACCGCCCGGGTGTGGGTGCACACGTGCAGCAAGGACGGCGAGTTCGCGATGGACAACTACCTGCGGCGCGGGTTCAGACTGTTCGAGACGAAGGTCGAGCTGGAGCCGGACGTGGCGACGCCGGGCCCGTGGCCCGGGGCGTACACCGGCTGAGCGCCCGCCGCGTACGCCCGGTGCGCTCGTCGCGTACGCCGCGTACGCCGCGTACGCCCGGTGCGGACGCCGGCCGCGGACACCCGGTGCGGCGGTGTGCCCGACAGGCCCGGCACACCGCCCACTCGTCTCACTCTTCGAAATACTTACGTCCGGATGACGGACAATGGTGGACTGGCCGGAGATCCGCGTGCCAGGCTTCCGTCATGCCCGGAACTGGAGTTGCCTTGGTGAGTCGGCGGCACGTCGACCTCGGCCGCATGTCCAGCGCCATCTGTCCGGCGAGCTGACGCTTTCAGCTCCGCCGATCCCCCTGCTTCCGCAGCCAGCTGCGCAATGACGCGCAAGCGTCTGCGTATGCGCACGTGTGCGCAGGTCAGAAGAGCTTTCCGCCTGTCCCGAAGGACGTAGAACCATGGCCGCCACCCCGCAGAACTCCGCTGCCCCGGCGCCCCGCCGCAAGGTGAGCCGTCACCGCGGTGAGGGACAGTGGGCCGCGGGCCACTTCACCCCGCTCAACGGCAACGAACAGCTCAAGAAGGACGACGACGGTCTCAATGTGCGGACACGTATTGAGACGGTCTACTCCAAGCGCGGCTTCGCCTCGATCGACCCGAACGATCTGCGGGGCCGGATGCGCTGGTGGGGGCTCTACACCCAGCGCAAGCCCGGCATCGACGGCGGCAAGACGGCGATCCTGGAGCCGGAGGAGCTGGACGACGAGTACTTCATGCTGCGGGTACGGATCGACGGTGGCCGGCTGACCACCACGCAGCTGCGTGTCATCGGCGAGATCTCCCAGGAGTTCGCGCGCGGCACGGCCGACGTCACCGACCGGCAGAACATCCAGCTGCACTGGATCCGGATCGAGGACGTGCCCGCCATCTGGGAGCGCCTCGAAGCGGTCGGCCTGTCGACCACCGAGGCCTGCGGCGACGTGCCCCGGGTGATCCTCGGCTCGCCGGTCGCGGGCATCGCCGAGGACGAGATCATCGACGGCACGCCGGCCATCGAGGAGATCCACCGCCGGGTCGTCGGCAACAAGGCGTTCTCCAACCTGCCCCGCAAGTTCAAGTCCGCGGTCTCCGGTTCGCCGCTGCTGGACGTGGCGCACGAGATCAACGACATCGCGTTCGTGGGCGTCGAACACCCCGAGCACGGGCCCGGCTTCGACCTGTGGGTGGGCGGCGGCCTGTCGACCAACCCGAAGATCGGCGTGCGGCTCGGCGCCTGGGTGCCGCTGGACGAGGTGGCGGACGTCCACGAGGGCGTCATCTCGATCTTCCGCGACTACGGCTACCGGCGGCTGCGCACCCGGGCCCGGCTGAAGTTCCTGGTCGCCGACTGGGGCCCGGAGAAGTTCCGGCAGGTGCTGGAGGACGAGTACCTGGGGCGCGCGCTCCTCGACGGCCCGGCGCCCGCGCAGCCGGTGGAGCGCTGGCGCGACCACGTCGGTGTGCACCGGCAGAAGGACGGCCTGTTCTACGTCGGTTTCGCGCCGCGTGTCGGACGGGTCGACGGCAGCACGCTGGCGAAGATCGCGGGCCTCGCGGAGGTGCACGGCTCCGGGCGGGTCCGGACCACCGCCGAGCAGAAGATGATCGTGCTGGACGTCGAGGAGTCGCGGGTCGAGTCCCTGGTGGCCGGCCTGGAGGCGCTCGACCTCACGGTCCACCCGTCCCCCTTCCGGCGGGGCACCATGGCGTGCACGGGGATCGAGTTCTGCAAGCTCGCCATCGTCGAGACCAAGGCGCGCGGCAGCGCGCTCATCGACGAACTGGAGCGCAGGCTCCCGGACTTCGACGAGCCGATCACCATCAACATCAACGGCTGCCCGAACGCCTGCGCGCGCATCCAGGTCGCGGACATCGGCCTCAAGGGCCAGCTCGTCCTGGACGAGAACGGCGAGCAGGCCGAGGGCTTCCAGGTGCACCTCGGCGGCGCCCTCGGTCTGGAGCCGGGCTTCGGACGCAAGGTGCGCGGCCTGAAGGTGACCTCGCGCGAACTGCCCGACTACATCGAGCGGGTGCTCACGCGCTACCAGGCCGAGCGCGAGGACGGCGAGCGGTTCGCCACCTGGGCCGCGCGTGCCTCCGAGGAGGCGCTGTCGTGAGCGAGCGTGCCGCCCCCTTCTACTGCCCCTACTGCGGCGACGAGGACCTGCGTCCGAGCGAGGAAGGCCACGGCGCGTGGGAATGCGGGGCGTGCAGCCGCGCATTCCGGCTGAAGTTCCTCGGGCTGCTCGCCCGGGGGCTGCGGCGGGCCGACGACGGAGGGGACGGGCAGATATGACGACGGGCCATCGGGCACCGCGCACGGACGCGGAGCTGAGGGAACTGGCCGAGCGGGCCGGACGCGAGCTGGAGGACGCCTCCGCGCTGGAGATCCTCCGGTGGGCGGTGGACACCTTCGGCGAGGACTTCTGCGTGACCTCCTCCATGGAGGACGCCGTGCTCGCCCATCTCGCCTCGCGTGTCCGCAAGGGTGTCGACGTCGTCTTCCTCGACACCGGCTACCACTTCCCGGAGACCATCGGCACCCGGGACGCCGTCGAGGCCGTGATGGACGTGCGGGTCATCACCCTCACGCCCCGGCAGACGGTCGCGGAGCAGGACGCGGAGTACGGTCCCGAACTGCACGACCGTGACCCGGACCTGTGCTGCGCGCTGCGCAAGGTCCGGCCGCTGGAGGAGGGCCTGGCGGGCTACCGGGCCTGGGCGACGGGGCTGCGGCGCGACGAGTCGCCGACCCGGGCGAACACCCCGGTCGTCGGCTGGGACGCGGAGCGGGGCAAGGTCAAGATCTCCCCGCTCGCCCGCTGGACCCAGGAGGACGTGGACGCCTACGCCGCCGAACACGGCGTGCTGACCAACCCGTTGCTGATGGACGGCTACGGCTCCGTCGGCTGTGCCCCGTGCACCCGGCGGCTTCTGCCGGGCGAGGACGCGCGTGCCGGCCGCTGGGCGGGGCGTGCCAAGACGGAATGCGGGCTGCACACATGACGGACGACGCGAATCAGGAGAGCCTCGTGACCGACGGAGCCACTGTCTGGCTCACGGGTCTGCCGAGCGCCGGCAAGACCACCATCGCCCACGAGCTGGCCGCGCGGCTGCGCGCCGAGGGCCATCGCGTGGAGATCCTGGACGGCGACGAGATCCGGGAGTTCCTCTCCGCGGGCCTCGGCTTCTCCCGTGCGGACCGGCACACCAACGTGCGGCGCATCGGCTTCGTGGCCGAGCTGCTCGCCCGCAACGGCGTCAAGGCGCTGGTGCCGGTGATCGCGCCGTACGCGGACAGCCGCGAGGCGGTGCGTGAGCGGCACGCGGAGCACGGGACGCCGTATCTGGAGATCCATGTGGCGACCCCGGTCGAGGTGTGCTCGGTGCGGGACGTGAAGGGGCTCTACGCCAAGCAGGCCGCGGGCGAGCTGACCGGACTGACCGGGGTGGACGACCCCTACGAGGAGCCGGAGAAGCCCGATCTGCGGATCGAGTCGCAGCACCACAGCGTGCCGGAGTCCGCGGCCCTGGTCCATGCGCTGCTCGGCGAGAAGGGGCTCCTGTGAAGGACGCGCACGCGGCCGCGGGGACGCGCCGTACGGACGGAGACGGGGGCACCCCCTGGGCGGTTTCCCCGGGTGAGAACGAAAGGGGCACAGCATGACGACCGTCGCCGAGGTGACGGGCGGCGAGGAGGGCACGGCCGGTCCGTACGCCCTCTCGCACCTGGACGCGCTGGAGTCCGAGGCGGTGCACATCTTCCGCGAGGTGGCGGGCGAGTTCGAGAACCCGGTGATCCTGTTCTCCGGTGGCAAGGACTCCATCGTCATGCTGCATCTCGCGCTGAAGGCGTTCGCCCCGGCCGCCGTGCCCTTCTCGCTCCTCCATGTGGACACGGGACACAACTTCCCCGAGGTGCTGGAGTACCGGGACCGTGTGGTGGACGCACATGGGCTGCGCCTCCATGTGGCTTCCGTCCAGGACTACATCGACCGCGGTGTGCTGAAGGAACGTCCCGACGGCACCCGTAACCCGCTGCAGACCCTGCCGCTCACGGAGAAGATCCAGAGCGAGAAGTTCGACGCGGTGTTCGGCGGCGGCCGGCGCGACGAGGAGAAGGCCCGCGCCAAGGAGCGGGTGTTCTCGCTGCGGGACGAGTTCTCCCAGTGGGACCCCCGCCGGCAGCGCCCCGAGCTGTGGAACCTGTACAACGGCCGGCACGCGCCCGGCGAGCACGTGCGCGTCTTCCCGCTGTCCAACTGGACCGAGCTGGACGTGTGGCAGTACATCGCCCGCGAGGGCATCGAGCTGCCGGAGATCTACTTCGCGCACGAGCGCGAGGTGTTCAGCCGGTCGGGCATGTGGCTGACCGCCGGTGAGTGGGGCGGCCCGAAGGACACCGAGGCCACCGAGAAGCGGCTCGTGCGCTACCGGACCGTCGGCGACATGTCCTGCACGGGCGCGGTCGACTCGGACGCGACCACGCTGGACGCCGTGATCGCCGAGATCGCCGCGTCCCGGCTCACCGAACGGGGCGCCACCCGCGCCGACGACAAGCTCTCCGAGGCCGCGATGGAAGACCGCAAGCGCGAGGGGTACTTCTGAGCATGAGCACGACGACGACCGAGAAGCTCTCGGCCACCACGCTGCTGCGGTTCGCCACCGCGGGCTCCGTCGACGACGGCAAGTCCACGCTGGTCGGACGGCTGCTGCACGACTCCAAGTCGGTCCTCGTCGACCAACTGGAGGCCGTGGAGCGGGCGTCGGCGAGCCGCGGCCAGGACGGCCCCGACCTCGCGCTGCTCACCGACGGCCTGCGCGCCGAACGGGAGCAGGGCATCACCATCGACGTGGCCTACCGCTACTTCGCGACCCCGCGCCGCCGGTTCATCCTGGCCGACACGCCCGGCCATGTGCAGTACACCCGCAACATGGTCACCGGCGCCTCCACGGCCGAGCTGACCGTGGTGCTCGTCGACGCCCGCAACGGCGTCGTCGAGCAGACCCGCCGGCACGCGGCGATCGCCGCGCTGCTGCGGGTCCCGCACGTGGTGCTGGCCGTGAACAAGATGGACCTCGTCGGCTACCAGGAGTCCGTGTTCGCCGCGATCGCCGAGGAGTTCACGGCGTACGCGACCGAGCTGGGCGTCCCCGAGGTCACCGCGATCCCGATCTCGGCACTCGCCGGGGACAACGTGGTGGAGCCGTCCGCGCACATGGACTGGTACGGCGGCCCGACCGTCCTGGAGCACCTGGAGACGGTGCCGGTCAGCCACGACCTGTCGCACTGCCACGCCCGGCTGCCCGTGCAGTACGTGATCCGCCCGCAGAGCGCCGAGCACCCCGACTACCGGGGATACGCGGGCCAGATCGCGGCCGGCGGCTTCCGGGTCGGCGAGGAGGTCACCGTCCTGCCGTCCGGCCGGACGACCCGGATCTCCGGCATCGACCTGCTCGGCACGCCCGTGGACGTGGCCTGGACGACGCAGTCGGTGACCGTGCTGCTCGAGGACGACATCGACGTCTCGCGCGGCGACCTGATCGTGCCGGCGAAGGACGCGCCGGCCGTCACCCAGGACGTGGAGGCGACCGTCTGCCATGTCGCCGATCAGCCGCTGACCGTCGGACACCGGGTGCTGCTCAAGCACGGCACGCGCACGGTCAAGGCCGTCGTGCGGGACATCCCGTCGCGTCTCACGCTCGACGACCTGTCCCTGCACCCGCATCCGGGACAGCTCGCCGCCAACGACATCGGGCGGGTGAAGATCCGTACCGCCGAGCCGCTGCCGGCCGACTCCTACGCGGACTCGCGGCGCACCGGTTCCTTCATCCTGATCGACCCGGCGGACGGCACCACGCTCACCGCGGGCATGGTCGGCGAGTCGTTCGCCGCGCCGGAGCCGGTCGAGGACGCTTCCGCCGACGAGGGCTGGGACTTCTGACGATGAACCCGACCGATTTCTACTCCACGTTCGCCAAGGAGGGCGGCCGTGTGGGCAGCGGCGCCCTCGGCAGCGGCCAGGGCGGAGTCGCGCGATGTGCGGGCTGACGTACGCGCACCGCCTGCGCGCCCACACCCCCCACGTGCGGTACCAGAAGCGACGAAGACCCTTTGCCGAACTCCCGGCCACGACCTGAGAGTCCGTGACCGCCGGGCCACCGAGAGGAAAGCCTCCCGTGCCTGCCACCAGCTCGAAACTGCTCCGCCGCGGAATCGCCGCGTTCGCCGCACTGCCGCTGCTGGCCCTCGCGGCCTGCGGTTACGGATCCGAGGCCAAGGGCGGGGACGCCGACCAGAAGGTCGCCGCCGGGGCCAGGAAGATCGACGGCCTGGACTCCGTGAGGATCGGCTACTTCGGGAACCTCACCCACGCGACCGCGCTGGTCGGCCGCCGGCAGGGCACCTTCCAGAAGGAACTGGGCGCCACCAAGGCCGAGTACGCCACCTTCAACGCGGGGCCGTCCGAGATCGAGGCCCTCAACTCCGGCTCCATCGACATCGGCTGGATCGGCCCGTCCCCCGCGATCAACGGCTACACCAAGTCGGGCGGCACGGACCTGAGGATCATCGGCGGTTCGGCGTCCGGCGGCGTCAAGCTCGTCGTCGACCCGAAGAAGATCAAGTCCCTGAAGGACGTCAAGGGCAAGAAGATAGCCACCCCGCAGCTCGGCAACACGCAGGACGTGGCGTTCCTCAACTGGATCGCCGGCCAGGGCTGGAAGGTCGACGCGCAGAGCGGCAAGGGTGACGTCACCGTCGTCCGCAGCGACAACAAGGTGACCCCGGACGCCTTCAAGTCGCACTCCATCGACGGCGCGTGGGTACCGGAGCCGACCGCGTCCAAGCTGGTCGCCGAGGGGGGCAAGGTCCTGCTCGACGAGTCCTCCCTGTGGCCGGACAAGAAGTTCGTGATCACCAACATCATCGTGTCGCAGAAGTTCCTCAAGGCCCACCCCGCGGCCGTCGAGGCGGTACTGAGGGCCTCCGTCCGGACCAACAAGTGGATCAAGGCCAACCCGGACGCGGCCAAGGCGGCGGCGAACGAGCAGCTGGAGGCGGACTCCGGCAAGGCACTGCCCGCGCAGGTCCTGGACCCGGCCTGGCAGTCCATCCGGACGACCGACGACCCGCTGGCCGCCACGCTGCACACCGAGGCGGACCACGCGGTGAAGGCCGGCCTGCTGGACAAGCCGGACCTCAAGGGGATCTACGACCTGACGATCCTCAACAAGGTCCTCAAGGCCGAGGGCGCGGCCCCGGTCGACGCGGCCGGCCTCGGCTCCAGCTGACGCCGGGTCCCGACGATCTCCCAGGAGGTGACGACCATGTCCACGACCCTCGCCAAGGCCGAACCGTCGGCGGCGTACGCAGCACACCTCGAGCAGGTCTCGAAGTCCTTCGCGACGCCGGACGGTGAGCAGCTCGTCCTGGACGGCATCAGCCTCGATGTCGCGCCGGGCGAGTTCGTCACCCTCCTGGGGGCCTCGGGCTGCGGCAAGTCCACGCTGCTCAACCTGGTGGCGGGCCTCGACCGGCCCTCCGCCGGGGCCATCAGCACGGACGGACGGCCCGCGCTGATGTTCCAGGAGCACGCCCTGTTCCCGTGGCTGACCGCGGGCAGGAACATCGAACTCGCCCTGAAACTGGGCGGAGTTCCCAAGCCCGACCGGCGCGCCCGGGCGGAGGAGCTGCTGGAGCTCGTCCGGCTGAAGGGCGCCCACGGCAAGCGGGTGCACGAGCTGTCGGGCGGTATGCGCCAGCGGGTGGCGCTGGCGCGCGCGCTGGCACAGGAGAGCAACCTGCTGCTGATGGACGAGCCGTTCGCGGCGCTGGACGCCATCACCCGGGACGTGCTGCACGACGAGCTGACCCGGATCTGGCAGGAGACCGGGGTCTCGGTCCTGTTCGTCACGCACAACGTGCGCGAGGCCGTGCGTCTGGCGCAGCGCGTGGTGCTGCTGTCCTCCCGTCCGGGCCGGGTGGCCCGGGAGTGGACGGTGGACATCCCGCAGCCGCGCCGCATCGAGGACGCGCCCGTGGCGGAACTGTCCCTGGAGATCACCGATGTACTGCGTGGGGAGATCCGCCGCCATGGCCAGCACTGAGACGACCACCTCCGGGACGCGGACGCCCGGACCCGGGAGCGCACAGGACCCGGAGGGCACGAACGGCACGGGAAGCGTGGAGGCGGGCCTCGACGCGCTGGAGTCGGTGCGCTCCGGGCGGCCGCCGCTGCGCCGGACCCTGGTCGACAAGGTCGTGCCGCCGGTCACCGCGGTGCTCGTGGTCCTGCTGGTCTGGCAGGGGCTGATCTGGCTGAGGATCGCCGACGATCCCGGCAAGCTGCCCTCGCCGGGCGCGGTGTGGCACGCGGTCCAGCGGGACTGGCTGGAGGGCAAGCTCCTCGGCTACATCTGGACCAGTGTCTCGCGCGGCCTGCTCGGCTTCTTCTTCGCGCTGCTCATCGGCACCCCGCTGGGGCTGCTGGTGGCCCGGGTGCGGTTCGTGCGCGCGGCGATCGGGCCGATCCTGTCCGGGCTGCAGTCGCTGCCGTCGGTGGCGTGGGTGCCGCCGGCGGTGATCTGGCTCGGCCTGAACAACTCGATGATGTACGCGGTGATCCTGCTGGGGGCGGTACCCTCCATCGCCAACGGCCTGGTGTCCGGCGTGGACCAGGTGCCGCCGCTGTTCCTGCGGGCGGGCCGCACGATGGGCGCCTCCGGGCTGCGCGGCGTCTGGCACGTCACGCTGCCCGCGGCGCTGCCCGGCTACGTGGCGGGCATGAAGCAGGGCTGGGCGTTCTCCTGGCGTTCGCTGATGGCCGCCGAGATCATCGCGTCCTTCCCCGATCTCGGCGTGGGTCTGGGCCAGTTGCTGGAGAACGGCCGCAACTCGGTCGACATGGCGATGGTGTTCGAGGCGATCCTGCTCATCCTGTTCGTCGGCATCGCCATCGACCTGCTCATCTTCAGCCCGCTGGAACGCTGGGTGCTGCGCAGCCGCGGCCTGCTGGTGAAGGGCTGACGGCCATGTCCGGCGCTCCTGTCCTCCTCGTCGTCGCCCATGGCAGCCGCGATCCGCGGCACGCCGCGACCGTGCACGCCCTGGTGCGGCTGCTGCGGTCGACGCGGCCGGGGCTGCGCGTGGAGACCGGTTTCCTCGACTTCAACGTCCCGTCGGTGCACGGGGTGCTGGAGTCGCTGGCGGCCGAGGGAGTGCGTGACGTCGTGGCGCAGCCGCTGCTGCTGACGCGTGCCTTCCACGCCAAGGCGGACATCCCCGCGGTCCTGCGGGACGCGCCGGCGCGGCTGCGGATCAGGCAGGCGGAGGTGCTCGGCCCGTCCCCGCTGCTGCTGTCGGCGCTGGAACGGCGGCTGTACGAGGCGGGGCTGCGTCCCGCCGACAGGTCCTCGACCGGGGTCGTGCTGGCCTCGGCGGGGTCATCGGACCCGGAGGCGATCGCGGTGATCGCCGACATCGCGCGGGAGTGGTGGCACACCGGTTGGTGCGCCGTGCGGCCCGCGTTCGCCTCCGCCACCGGATTCCCGCGCACCGAGGAGGCCGTGGCGGACCTGCGCGCCCTCGGCTGTGCGCGGGTGGCCGTCGCGCCGTACGTCCTGGCACCAGGCTTCCTCCCCGACCGCATCGCGCGGGGCGCGGCGGAGGCGGACGTGCTGGCGGACGTGCTGGGACCGGCGCCGGAGGTGGCGCGGGTGCTGCTCGACCGGTACGCGGAGGCCGTCGTGTCGGCCCCGCTGGCCCTGGGGGCATGAGAGCGCCCCGTGCCCGCCGGGGCCCGCGGGTCAGAGGCCGAGGGCGTTGCTGAGCTGCTGGGTGAAGGCCAGGCTGCCGGAGCCGGCCATGGCGCCGATGCTGACGGCCTCCAGGGCCGAGCGGATGCGTCCCCGGTTGGGCGGATAGCCGTCCTCCGCGGCCTGGGCCAGTTCGTCCTGGATCACCTCGCCGTGACCGGCGAGCACCGGGTACTCCGCCCGCAGCGCCTCGGCGAGGCCGTCCGCGAGGCGGATCAGGGCCTCCAGGCCGGGCTCGGCGCCGGGCCGGTAGCGGCCGGGGGTGCTGCCGTGGAAGTTGTACGCGCTCAATTCGTGTCCTCACTCCTGGTCCGACGGAGCCATGGGATGCGGGTTCCGGCGAGGGCGTGCGGTACGGCGCCGCCGGGACCGCCGACGTTACCGAGGCCACGGGGTGTCCCACCGGTTCCGCCCAGTGGATCAGAGCGCCGCGGCCGCCGCCGGAGGGCCGAAAATCGGCACCCGTTCGAGTGACGGATGCCCGTCGGCCGGTACACGCGGGCGCGGGCGCGCTGCTCCCGGCTCGGCCGGCGCGCGCCGCGCCCCCGGCACGACGCAGGTGTGCCTTCACCGGTTTCACGTGGGCGGGTGCGTTCCGGGCCGTGGGCGCGAAGGGCCGCCCACGTTCCGACGTTCCCCTGTGACGTCGGATCGTGAGCGGCCCTTCGTTCTGCGCCGCACGGGAGGTAAATGTCACAGGCGGGCACCGGGTCGTCACACCGCACCGGTGATTATCGGCCAACCTTGCGACAGGGGCGCGTGGTTGACAACCGGCTGGTGCGCGCCTCCGGAATCCCGGCCGCCGCGGTCAGTCGAAGCGGAGCCCTCCCGTGCGGGTGCGCTTGAGTTCGAAGAAGTCGGGATGGCCCGCCAACGTGCGGAAACTGTCGAAGAGTTCGGCCGCCTCCGCGCCCCGCGGGACCGCTCGCAGCACCGGTCCGAACCACACGGTTCCGTCGACATGGAGGGTGGGTGTGCCCACGTACCCTCCCGACTCCGGCTCCGCGCCCCGTTCATGGCTGCGGCGCACCGCTTCGTCGTACGACGGATCGCGCGCCGCGTCCGCCAGCGCGGCGGGGAGTCCGAGCTCGGCGAGGGACTCGGCGATCACCACGTCGAAGTCCTTGACGCCCCGCTCGTGGATCCGGACGCCGAAGGCGGTGTACAGCTCCCCCAGCGCCTGCTCGCCCCGCTCTGCGGCGACGGCCGCGGCGACCCGCACCGGTCCGATCGAGCGGTCGACCAGATCCCGGTACCAGTCGGGAAGTTCGTTGCCGGTGTTGTGCAGATACAGGCTCATCACATGGAAGCGCAGGTCGAGCGGGCGGGTCCGTTCGACCTCCAGCATCCAGCGCGACGTGATCCAGGCGAAGGGGCAGGCGGGGTCGAAGTAGAAGTCGACACGGGCGGGTTCGGCGGTGCGTCGGTTCCCGGTCCCGGCCTCACCCTTGGTCTCGGCCTTGATCCCGGTCTCGGTCTCGGTCTGTGTCATGCCGTCGACGCTAGTGCGCCGTTGGCCTGTCACCGCGGTCCAATCGGCCACCCTGTTCTTGGGCCAATCCCGCCTCCGCGGAGGGGCGGGAGACCACCCCGTCCCCTCACTCCCGGGTCATCTCGACGAGCTTGAGCACCGTGTTCCAGTTCCGGCCGGTGGCGATCAGACCCTGGGTGACCCGCGGCCGGGACAGCTCGACGGCGAGCCTGGAGCGGCCGAGTCCCTCGGGGGCGTAGACGTACAGGCAGCGGTCGCCGACGCGGAACTCCTCGGGCAGGCGGGCCTCCTGGTCGATCCACGCGAGACGGTCGGGGTCGGCCGGCGCGGAGAGATAGGTGACGTGCAGCTGTCTGGGCTCCAGCCGCTCGGCCGGGAAGGGGCAGGCCTCGGCGACCGCGGCGAGATAGGCGTGATCGCGCACGATCACGTCGACACCGAAGCCTAAACGGTCCTCGACCGCCCGGGACAACTCGTCGGCCAGGGAGTCCTCGTCGCCATGACCGGCGCTGAACACGGCCTGGCCGGACTGCAGATGGGTCCGTACGCCGTCGTGCCCCAGACCGGTGATCAGGGCGCGCAGGTCGGCCATCGGGAGCTTCCTGGCGCCGCCCACGTTGATCCCGCGCAACAGCGCCGCATAGGTGGTCATCCGGCCACGATAGAGGGGCGGTCGTGCCCCGTGGGGGTGGGCACGACCGCCGGGGCCCGGCATACGCCGGACTGCGCGAAACTCTCGCCGATCGAGCGGGTGCGCTGCAACCTCTCCACGCAGCTGTGACTTGTTCAACAAGCTTGTGAAATCACAAAGTGGATCTCTGTCGGCGGATCGGACAGGACGGCTCCCGGAGACCGGAACCGACAGCGCCCGGACCGTCCCCGAGAGTCACCCCCGAGAACCTCCGATAGATGTAAGGGGTCACCGTCCTCCCCAGCGGTGAGTCCGGCCCCGCACACGTCACCGGCCAGTACGACGAGACGTCCGCACCCCGCCCCTACTGTCGGAACAGACATGCGAAGACGTGGCGGCAGGGGGCCGTCACCGCGTACGAGGGGGACATCCCGTCATGGGGAAGACAGATGTGCGCGTGCGGGGCCTCGCCGCCCGCGCCGGCGGCTGGAGCGCCCGGCACCGCTGGGCGGCCGTCGGCATATGGGTGTTGTTCGTCGTCCTGGCCATGGGGCTCGGCTCGGCGGCCGGCCGGGTCGACGTGGACGAGAGCGACCAGCTCAAGGGGGAGACGCACACCGCCGCGCGCATCATCGAGGACGCGGGGATCGAGCGGCCGGCCGGCGAGACCGTCCTGATCCAGTCCCGGGACGGCTCGCTGCGGGCCACCGGCACGGAGTTCCGCGCGGGCGTCGCCGACGTGATGAAGGCCGTGGAGGACACCGGCAGGGTCACCCACCTCACCTCCCCCTACGACACGCGGACCATCTCCCGTGACGGGCGCAGCGCGCTGGTGCGCTTCGAGATGCGCGGGGACGCGGACACCGCGGGCGAACGGGTCGCGCCGGTGCTGGACGCCGTGGCCGGGGTGCAGAAGGCCCACGGCGGGCTGCGGATCGAGGAGATCGGCGCCGCCAGCATGAACAAGCAGTACAAGGACGCCTTCGGGGACGACTTCCAGAAGGCCGAGTACTCGGCGGTCCCGGTCGCCTTCGGCATCCTGCTGATCGCGTTCGGCGCGCTGGTGGCGGCGCTGCTGCCGGTGGGCCTGGCGGTCACCGCGATCATGGCGACGATGGGCCTGATGGGTCTGGTCAGCCATGTGCAGCCGATGAGCGACACCGCCAACTCCGTGATGCTGCTGGTGGGCATGGCCGTCGGCGTCGACTACTGCCTGTTCTATCTGCGCCGGGAGCGCGAGGAGCGGGCCGCCGGGCACGACGCGGGCACCGCGCTCAGGATCGCGGCCGCGACCAGCGGCCGCGCGGTCATCGTCTCCGGTGTCACGGTGTGCGTGGCGATGGCGGGCATGCTCTTCACCGGTCTCGCCGAGTTCGAGGCGATGGGCCTGGCCTCGCTGATGGTGGTGGCGGTCGCCATGGTCGGTTCGGTGACGGTGCTGCCCGCGCTGCTGTCCCTGCTCGGCGAGCGGGTGGAGAAGGGGCGGCTGCCGTTCCTGCGCCGCCGCACGGCCGGCCCGGACGAGGGCAGCCGGTTCTGGAGCGCGGTGCTGCGGCGGGTGCTGGCGAAGCCGCTGGTGTCGGTCGTGGTGGCCGCGGGCGCGCTGCTGGCGGTGGCCGCCCCCGCCCTGGGTATGAACACCCAGCAGCTCACCCTGGACCAGGAGTTCGGGGACTCGCTCCCGATCGTGCAGACGTACAACCGGCTGAACGACGCCTTCCCGGGCGGCTCCGAGCCCGCCCAGGTGGTCGTACGGGCCGAGGACATCGGCGCGCCCGAAGTCCGGGGCGCGATCGACGACTTCAAGCGTCGGGCGGTCTCCTCCGGGGCCTCGCGCGGCCCCGTGGACGTCACGGTGTACGCGGAGCGGAACGTCGCCCTGATCGACGTGCCGCTGGTCGGCGGCTCCGACATGGACCGGGCGGTCGAGAGCCTCGACAAGCTGCGTGACGAGGTACGGCCCGCCACGCTCGGCAGGGTCGCCGGGCTGGAGGCCCCTGTCACCGGCCAGGTCGCCGGCAACCAGGACTTCAACGACCAGCTGCTCGGATCCGTCGTCCCGGTCTTCGCGTTCGTGGTCGTCTTCGCCTTCCTGCTGATGCTGCTGTCGTTCCGCTCGCTGACGGTCGCCATCACCTCGATCGTCCTCAACCTGCTGTCGGTGGGCGCCGCTTACGGCATCCTCGTCGCGGTCTTCCAGCACGGCTGGGGCGCGTCCCTGGTGGGCGCGGAGGGTGTCGGCGCGATCGTCACCTGGCTGCCGCTGTTCCTGTTCGTGATCCTGTTCGGACTGTCGATGGACTACCACGTGTTCGTGGTCTCCCGGATCCGCGAGGCCCGGCTGCGCGGCCGCAGCACGAAGGACGCCATCCAGCACGGCGTGGTGACCACCGCCGGTGTCGTCACCAGCGCCGCGGTCATCATGGTGGCCGTGTTCGGGATCTTCGGCACGCTGTCCATGCAGTCCATGAAGCAGATGGGCGTGGGCCTGGCCGCCGCCGTCCTCATCGACGCGACGGTCATCCGCGGAGTGCTGCTGCCGGCCGTGATGGCGCTGCTCGGCGAGCGCAACTGGTACCTGCCGAAGTGGCTGCACCGCCTGCCGGACCTGACGCACGACGATGCGCCGCAGCCGGCCGACGCGCTCCCGGCCCAGGAGCGGGACGAGCGGCTGCGGGTCTGACCCGGCCCTCCCCGGTCCCGCACGACGGGGCCCGTCTGTACCCCCGAGGGGGGCCGGCGGGCCCCGTCGCCCGTTCAGCAGGTGATCGTGTCCACGTGCGACCAGACCGGGTCGGTCGCGTCGCCCTCGATCAGCAGGCTGCCGCCGTCCGGGCCCCAGTGCAGGTCGTACGTGCCCGAGGCCCAGGGGCGGTAGCCGTCGTCGGCCGTCCAGTCGCCCACGTGGGCGCCGAACCCGGTGAAGCCCGCCGCGTAGACGTCTCCCCTGCCGCTCATCAGGAACGACGTCTCGCGCACGACGACCCGGCAGCCGTCCGGGCCGTACGGCCCCTGGACGTAGTAGTCGGCGCCCAGGTCGTCCAGGGCCTCGATCAGGACACCCAGCCCGATCAGCAGGATCAGCACGGCCCCGGCGAGACCGGCGACCGGGCGCAGCCGGAACGGCCCGGCGCCCGGCGGCCGCCGCGCGGGCGGGTCCGGGAAGAGGCGTCCCCGCAGCAGCACGGCCGCGGTGAGGAGCGCCACGCCCGCCGGGACCCAGCCGGGCACCACCCGCCCGAACACGACGAGGACGTAGTCGCTCCAGGCCAGCACGCCGGCGGCGGCCACGGCCGCGCAACCGACGACACCTCGCGACAACTTGTCTTCGAGCCGGCCGAGCCGGCTGCGCGGGACCTCGTGCATCCGGGCACGATAGCCCCCTCAGCGCTGGTACCGGGCCAGCACCAGGTCGCCGTCCTTCTCCAGGCGGCCGCGCAGTCCGGCGAGGCCGGTGGCGCCGCTGTAGTACTCCTGGAAGGCGGGCGTGGCCACCTTGTCCTTCCACTCCGGGTAGCCGCGGACGGTCTGGGCGGGCGCGGGGCGCAGGTGTCCGGCCAGGGCGGTGCCGGTCGCCCAGCCGTTCTCCGCGGTGTGCAGGGCGGGGTCCTTCAGGGCCTCGGTGCCGGTGGGCAGCATCCAGTCGCCGAGGGCGAGCCGGACCATGTTCCGCGGCCTCAGCAGGAAGTCGATGAAGGCGGCCGCCTCCTTCTTGTGGGGGCAGTCCGCGGCGATGGACAGGGTCTGCGGGCTGACGCCCTGGGTGAGGCCGGCGGCGCCCGCGGGGGCGGGCAGCACCTGCCAGCGGAAGCCCTTGGGGGCCTGCTGGGCGATCTGCTGGCGGTAGGAGAGGCCCAGCGGGACCATCGCGTACCGGCCGCCGAAGAAGCCCGGCAGCGTGTCCGAGCCGCCGCTGCCGAGCGTCGAGGCGGGGGCGCTGTGGTCGACCGTGACCTGGTCGTGGACGATCCGCGGTACGACGGCCTCACCGGGGCCGAACCGCACGCTCACCTTGCCGTCGGCGCCCCGCTGGAAGAGCCGGCCGCCCGTCGAGAGCGAGAGGTTGAGCGTGACGGAGACGGGCTCCTTCAGCGGCCAGGCCACGCCGTACTTCCCGTCGCCGCTGAGCCACTTGGCGATCTGCCGGAACTCGGCCCAGCTCCAGGGGTGTGCCGGCGTCGGTATGCGCACCCCGGCCGTGCGCAGCCAGGTGGCGTTGGCGATCAGCACCCGGGGCTCCTGGAGGAACGGCACCCCGTACACCCCGTCGCCGAAGACCGCCGTGTCCCAGCTGTGCCGCGGGATGTCCGCCTTCAGCCGGGCGGACAGGAGGCCGGTGAGGTCGGCCAGGTAGCCGCCGTAGGCGAAGTCGGCGAGGTCGTCGGAGGCGTCGTGGACGATGTCGGGGGCCTCGCCTCCCTCGAAGGAGGTGAGCAGTTGATCGTGCACGCTGTCCCAGCTGCCCTGGACGTACTCGACCTTGACGTCCCGGTGGCTCGCGTTCCACTCCCGGACCAGTTCCCGGTTGGCGGTGACGGACTCCTGCTGCCAGGCCAGGGACTGGAAGCGCAGGGTGACGGGTCCGCCCACGTCGCGCGTGCCCGGGGAGCAGCCGGCGAGGAGCAGGAGGAGGACGCCGGCGAGCGCCCCGAAGAGTCCGGTCCGCGTGCGCGCGTTCCGCATCAGCTCTTCACCGCCCCGGCGATCAGGCCGCCCGTGATCCGCCGCTGCACGAGGGCGAACACGACCAGGGACGGCAGGGTGGCGAGGAACGCCGCGGCGGCCAGCGGGCCGAGGTCCGCGACGCCCTCCGCGCCGAGGAAGTGGGTGAGGACGACCGGGAGGGTCTGCTTGCCGGGGCTCTTCAGCAGCACCAGCGCGAAGAAGAACTCGTTCCAGGCGGTGACGAAGGCGAACATGGCCGTCGCCGCGATCCCCGGGGCGAGCAGCGGCGCCGTCACCGACACCAGGGTCCGCAGCCGCCCGGCCCCGTCGACGGCGGCCGCCTCCTCCAGCTCCGCGGGCACCGCCCGCACGTATCCGGTGAGCATCCACAGCGCGAAGGGCAGCGCCCACACCACGTAGACGGCCACCAGTCCGGCGAGCGAGTCGATCAGCCGCAGGTTCTTCAGCACCAGGAACAGCGGGATGATGACGAGGACGAACGGGAAGGCCTGGCTGACCACCACCCACGCGCCCGTCGCCCGCGCCAGCGGACCCCGGCGCCTGGCGGTGACGTAGGCCATCGGTGTCGCGATCAGTACGGCGACGACGGCCGCGCCGGCCGCCGCGAGCAGGGAGTTGAGGGCGGCGTGCAGCAGCGGCTGCTCGTCGAAGGCCTGCCGGAAGTTGGCGAGGGTGGGGTCGCGCGGGATCCAGGTGGGGTGCGGACGGGCCAGCTCGCCCGGCGGCTTGAACGCGGTGGACAGCAGCCACAGGAGCGGGAAGGCCAGAAACAGCAGGTACGCGAGCAGCGCGGTGTACTGTCCGGCGCGCGCCGCGGGGCGGGTCCTCACGCGTCCTCGCCTCCTCGCAGCCGGCCGGCCAGGAACACCGCGAGCAGGACCGAGATCACCGCGACCATCACGCATCCCATCGCCGCCGCGTAGCCGAACTGGCCGTAGCGGAAGGCTTCTTCGTAGGCGAACAGCATGGGCAGCCGCGTCCTGCCGCCGGGGCCGCCGCTCGTGAGGACGTACACGAGCGCGAAGGAGTTGAAGTTCCAGATGAGGTTGAGCGCGGTGACGGCGAGGGCGACCGGCCGGAGGGCGGGCCAGGTGACCGTGCGGAAGCGGCGCCAGGCGCCGGCACCGTCGACGGCCGCCGCCTCGTGCAGTTCGCGCGGGGTGTTCTGGAGTCCGGCGAGCAGCGCGACGGTGGTCTGCGGCATGCCCGCCCAGACGCCGACGACGATGACGGCGGGCAGCGCGGTGGCGAGCCCGCTCAGCCAGTCCCGGCCGCCGCCGAGGCCGAGGTGGCGGAGGGTCTCGTTCAGGATGCCGGCGTCCGGGTTGTAGACCAGGCGCCACATGATGCCGACGACGACCTCGGGCATCGCCCAGGGGACGATCGCGAGGGCGCGCGCCAGCGGGCGGAACCAGAGGTTCTGGTCGAGGAGGAGGGCAAGGCCGAGGGCCAGCAGGAACTGGGGCACGGTCACGCCGACCGCCCACACCAGGCCGATCCGGAACGACTCCCAGAACAGCGTGTCGTGCAGCAGGTCCCGGAAGTTCAGTACGCCGGTCCACGTGGTGGGCGCGGCGCGGCCGGACTGGGCGTCGGTGAACGCCAGCAGAATGCCGTACAGCAGCGGTCCCACGCTGAGGACGAGGATCGGGATCAGGGCGGGCAGCACCAGGAACCAGGCGCCGGGACCGGCGGCGCCTCCACCCGTGCGCCGGTCCCGCCGCGCTTCGGCCACCGCTGCCACGGAACCAGCCTCCGTCCTGTCGCCGCCACGACGCTTGACGCGTTCATGTTCGTAAAGGCGTGAAGTCACGTCAAGGGACCGCGCACAGGGCGCGACCTGTACGAATGCGAGGATGGCCGGAGCCGGGCGGTCCCGGCACGATCGGAACGGGACGGTCGGCACGGGACGGTCGGCATGGGACGGCCGGCACGGGACGGTCGGCATGGGAAGAACGGCACGGAGGCGCACGATGGACGAGGCACGGGCACGGGACGTACTGGCCGAGGCGAAGGTACTGCCGGGTCCGGCGCGCGACGCGCGGCTCCTCGCCCTCGGCGAGAACGCGGTGTTCGCCGCCGGTGATCTGGTCGTCAAGGTCGGCCGGGACGCCGAACTCCTCGGCCGGGCCCGCCGCGAGCTGGACATCGCGGGCTGGCTGGCCGGCGCGGACGTGCCCGCGGTGCGTGCGGCCGAGCCCGAGCCGCTGCTGGTGGACGGCCACCCGGTGACCGTGTGGCACCGGCTGCCCGATCCCGTACGGCCCGCCGAACCGCGCGACCTCGCGGAACTGCTGCGCGTCGTGCACGCGCTGCCCGCTCCCCCGTTCGCGCTGCCGCCCCGCGAACTGCTGGGCGGGGTGGAGCGCTGGCTGCGGCTCGCGGGCGACGCGATCGCGCCCGAGGACGCGGCGTATCTGCGCGAGCGCCGCGACGGCTTCGCGGCGGCCGCGGCGGCCCTCACGCCGCACCTGACCCCCGGCCCCATCCACGGCGACGCGCTGCCCCGCAACGTGCACATCGGCCCCGACGGCCCGGTCCTGGTCGACCTGGAGACCTTCTCCGCCGACCTGCGCGAGCACGACCTGGTGGTCATGGCCCTCTCCCACGACCGCTACGGCCTCCCCGACGAGGCCTACGACTCCTTCACCGGGTCCTACGGCTGGGACGTCCGCGCCTGGGAGGGCTGCTCGGTCCTGCGCGGCGCCCGCGAGACCGCGAGCTGCGCCTGGGTCGCCCAGCACGCCCCGTCCAACCCCAAGGCCCTCGCCGAGTTCGAACGCAGGGTCGCCTCCCTCCGCACCGGCGACGAAACGGTCCGCTGGTACCCGTTCTGACCGGTACCGGAGGCTCCGCGGGGGCTACTCCTTCAGGCCCACCGCGCCCGCCGCGTGGCCCTGTTCGCGGGGGGTGCCGGGGGCGTCGGGGTCCGGGCGCCAGTCGGCGGATCTGACCAGGCCCGGTTCGACCAGGCGCAGGCCCTGCAGGAAGCTGCCGATGTGCTCGGGGGCGCGCAGGTGGTACGTGTTGACGGACTGGGCGTTGTACGCCGCGACCGCCGCCTGGAGCGGTTCGCTGGTGGCCGTGCCGTCGCTCAGGGCCACGTAGCTGCCCCGGGGCAGGGCGTCGATCAGTTCGGCCACGATCCGTCCGGGCTCCTCCTCGTCCGCGACCTGGCCCATGATGTTGAGCAGCATCAGGCCGATGGGCCGGTCGAAGTCCAGGGTCTGGGCGGCCTGGGTGAGGATCTTCTGCGGATCGCGCACGTCGGCGTCGAGGTAGGCGCACGCCCCTTCCGGCGTGCTGCGCAGCAGGGCGTCGGCGTGGGCGAGGACGATGGGGTCGTTGTCCACGTAGACGATCCGGCTCTCGGGCGCGATGCCCTGGGCGACCTCATGGGTGTTGTCCGTGGTGGGCAGCCCGGTGCCGATGTCGAGGAACTGGCGGATCCCGGCGTCCTTCGCCAGGAACCTCACCGCGCGGACCAGGAAGCGCCGTTGCACCCGGGCGATGGCCGCGAACTCGGGGAAGTGCTCCAGGATCAGGTCGCCGGCCTGGCTGTCCACCGGATAGTGGTTCTTGCCGCCGAGCAGGTAGTCCCACACCCGCGCGGAGTGGGGTCGATCGGTCTGCAGCCTGCTGCCCCAGTCGTCTCGCTCAGTCATGGCCGAAGCATGACACAGAGAGGTGTCCGGGAAACATCAACTTCCTTGTCCCGCAGCCCCGTTGTTCACCAGCGCCCCCTGCCCGGCAGCCCGGGCCGGAGTGCTCGCGGCGCCCGAGCCGCTCAGGGCCTCCGCGGTATGAGCGGCCACGCCGACTCGACGACGGCCGCCGGATCCGCGGTGCGCCGCAGATAGGCCTGCAGGGAGGCCGACTGCTCGGCCGCGGCCCGCACCTGGAGGGCGTGGAGCTCGGCCGGGGGCATCGCCCCGACGCGCCGGTGCCTCTCCGCCATGCGCCGCACGACCCGGCCCGCGGCCACGGCGTCGGCCCTGGCGTTGTGCGCGTCGTCGAGCGACACCCCGTAGTGGTCGCAGAGCGCGTGGAGGGCCCGCCTCCCCTTGCGGTACTTGTCCACGTGCTTGTCGATCACCAGCGGGTCGATGACCGTCAGCGGCCCGCCGCCCAGCCGGTCGCCGATCGGCTCGACGCCGTACCGCCGGCACTCGCGGTCGAGCAGCGACAGGTCGTAGCGCGCGTTCATCACCACCAGGGGCAGCCCCGAACGCGCCCCCTCCGCGACGGCTTCCACGATCTCCTCGACCGCGGGAGCGGGCCGCACCCCGTCGGCGCGGGCGCGCTCGGTCGAGATCCCGTGGATCGCCGACGCCTGCTCCGGTATCGCCACCCCGGGATCGAGCAGCCAGGTCCGCTCCTGCGAGACGGTCCCGTCCGGGTCCAGCCGGACGACCGCCGCGGTGACGATGCGGTCGGTCTCCACGTCCGTGCCCGTGGTCTCCAGGTCGAAGGCCATCAGCGGCCCGGTGGTCCAGCTCATCGCACGGCCTCCGCGGAGACGGGGAGGACCGGCCCGACGCCCGTCCTCCGGCGCGGCACACGCGCGCCGGCGGCGGCGCGGGTGCCGTTCGGATCGGTTGCGGCCGTCTTCGCGTCGAAGCCGGCCGACGGCTTCCTGTGCCGTCGCATGGGCGGTCCCCCTTCTCGGTGGTGCTGTCCCCCAGTGGGTTCCACCTTCGCACGGGGCACTGACAATCCGAGGGGTGCGTTCCGCCGGTGACGGACGAGTCAGGACACCGGGCGCGAATCGGACCAGGACATCTCGAATTCCTCACGATAGGTGGGGAAAAGTCCGGTTTCCATCGCATCGTCCGACTTGACCACGCGGCTGCCTCCCCGCAGCACCAGCACCGGTGACTCCATCCCCCGCGCCCCACGCAGATAGGACTGCACCACGGCGACACCGTCCGCGCCGTCCCCGTCCACGAGGTAGGCGGTGAAGCGGGGCGTCTCGTCGTACACCTGGATCTCGAAGGCGCCCGGATCGCGCAGCCGGGAGCGCACCCGGCGCATGTGCAGGATGTTCATCTCCACGGCGCGGCTCAGCTCGCCCCGCTTCATCCCGAGCTCGCGCTCGCGGCGCTTGACCGCGCTGGAGGCAGGGTTGAGGAAGAGCAGCCGCACCCGGGTGCCGCCCTCGGCGAGCCGCACCAGGCGGCGCCCGGAGAAGTTCTGCACCAGCAGGTTGAGCCCGATGCCGATGGCGTCCAGGCGCCGGGCGCGGCCGAAGAGGTCCTCGGCCGGGAACTGGCGCATGAGCCGCACCCGGTCCGGGTGCACCGCGACCACGTCGGCGTACCGGTCGCCGACCAGGTCCTCGACCGCGTCGACGGGCAGCCGGCCGGCCGAGGGCACGTCGGCCCCGGCGCCGAGGAGTTCCAGCAGCCGGGCGGAGGCCCGCTCGGCCTGGTTCAGCACGGCCTCGGACAGGGCCCGGTTGCGGGAGACGACATTGCGCGTCACCTCCAGCTCGTCCAGGGCGAGTTCGAGGTCCCTGCGCTCCTCGAAGTAGGGCGCGAAGCAGGGCCAGTGCTGCACCATCAGCTCGCGCAGCTGGGGCAGCGTCAGGAAGCTGAGCACGTTGTCGTCGGCCGGGTCGAGCAAGTAGCCCTTGCGGCGGCTGACTTCGCGCACGGCGACCGCCCGCTGCATCCATTCCTGCCCGGTGTGGCCGGCCGCGGCCACCACCCACTCGTCACCGTGGACGGGTTCGTAGACGGGGCGCAGCACGGCGGCCACGACCGCCCGCATCCGCTGCTCGACGAGGTTCAGCCAGATGTAGGCCCTGCCCGCCCGCTGGGCGCGGGTGCGCACCTCGTGCCAGGCGTCGGCGTCCCAGTCCAGTTCCGGCCCGATGGACCCCGCGGCCATCGGACGGGCCAGGGACACCGCGCCGGGCGGGACGTCTGTGGAGTTCCCCTCGTGACCCTCGCCACCAGGGGGCAGCTCCAGCCCTCCCGAGCCCACCCGTGCACCGCCTTCCGTCCCCCGGACCTTCCCCGTCCCAACGATCAAGGAAGGGTACTCCGGGAGCGGCGGCCGGTGCAGCCGGATGGGCAGGTCGGTTTCTCAACTACGGGGTCGCCAGTGGCCGTTCTGCCCTGCCAGCTCGGCGGGAGTGAGCGGATTCATAGCCGTGACGTCGCGGGGTGCGATGCTGAAACCCTGCCAGTGGACCGGCATGGGCTGCTGGTCCTCGTCGCGGGCGATGTGGTGGAAGCCCACGTTCATCCACACCACCGGGTGAGTGAGGGTCTGTCCGTTGACCCACCGGTCGACCGACCGGGGTGTTCCGGCGGCGCATCCGGGGTTGTTGCTGGCGAACAGCTGGCACTTGTCGTACTCGGTGAAGTACACGTCGTGGCGGGTGAACGGGCGCCCGGGGTAACGGGTGCTGGGGCCGGGCACGATCTCGTACGAACGGGCGTGGCCGTCGGCGTTCTTGCCGGCCGTGCTGACGATCCGCCACCAGCGGTAGGTCTTGCTGTCGCCCGCGAGTTCCTTGGTGACGGCGGTGCGGGTGGTCCTGTTGGTGGGCGCCTGGCCGCCGGGGGCGGGGGCGGTGACGGCGGAGTCGTACTGCTCGACCTTCGCCTTGGAGGAGCCGTCGAGGCCGAAGTCTATCCGCCAGAACACATTGTGGCTGTGACTGGTGGCGTAGGCGCGGGCCCCCTTGCCGATGGGCCAGCCGCGGCCGTCGCCGGCGTCGTAGTCGTCGTAGGAGAGGCTGCCGGTCGCGCCGACGTTCATCTGGACGGTGCCGTCGTCCTGGAAGCGCCATTCGGTCAGGTACTCGTACCAGCCGACCTGGTTGACCGTGTAGACGAGCAGGTCCTTGCCCTGGGTCTGGAAGACCTTGTTCGCGCTGTCGCCCTGCATGCGGTAGGCGTGTCCGCGTGAACGGGTCGTCGTGCAGAGGCCCTTGACGTCGGGATTAGCCGGGTCCACGGCGTCCGGGACGCGTACGGTCCTGATGGTGCCGCCGGGGCATTCGCCGGGGGCGAGGTTCACCAGGCCCTGGGCGAACCCGAAGCCCGTCAGGTCGTCGTACTCGACGCTGCCGTCGTCGTAGGGCACGTCGATCTGGGCGAGGCGGGCGCTGTTCAGCACCTTGACGGGCTTGGGTTCGCCCTTGGGCTGGTAGGAGACGTGTTCGAGGACGAGCCCGGCCTTGCTGTCGTAGCGCCAGCACATCCGCCAGGTGGTGCCGCCGGTCAGTTTCTGCTCGATGCGGTAGGCGGCGCCGCAGTCGGCGGCGGGGGCGGCGCTCTGCCGGGTACCGGCGGCCGCCTGGTGGGCGGCCACCGGGCGGGCGGTGGCCGGTCCCGCGCCGGCCGCGGCTCCGGCGGCGAGCACGGCCAGGGTGAGGCCGACGGATGCGGCCCGGACGCGGGCACGCGTGATCCTGTTCACGGGCATGACGGAACGACTCTCCTGAAGTGGACGAGTGTGGAGGGTGGAGGGGCGAACGACCCTGTGGCACGCCGGACTTGGCCGTCCACGCGGGCCGGTGATCGGCGCGGCCGCGCCGGTCACCGGATGCCGGCTGCGGGCTGCGGGCTGCGGGCTGCGGGCTTGCCGGGGCCGGCGCCGGTGCTCAGCGCCGTTCGAGCCGGCCGACCTTGCGGGTGCTCAGGTCGACGACGAGCCTGCGGGCGTCGATCCAGGGCCCGTTCTTGACCTTCGGGAACAGCCGTACACAGCGGTGTTCGCCGCAGGAGTCGAGGACGGCGGGCTGCCCGCCCGGTACGGCCCGGTAGACCGCCCCGTTGAGCAGGAGCTGGTCCGGGGAGGTCAGTTCACGGCCGGTGGCGTCCTTGTAGTCCGCCTTGAGTCCGGCGCCGAGCGGGTCCGCGATGAGCAGTCCGGCCCCCTCGGTGTTCTCGGCGCGGCTGAGCGGCGGCTGGACACCGTGGCTGACGGCCGTCCGCTCGACGGTCCCGGTGTCCAGGGCGACGGTCCTGGTGACGAGCGAGTCGTCCCGGTAGTCGTAGAAGGTCACGTCGGCCCGCCGCGGCGGGTCCGGCTCGTCGAGCTCGCCGGCCTCGGGTTCGGCGAGGTCGACGCTCAGCCGCTGCGGGCCGCGGCCGCCGGCGACGTTCTCCCCGGTGCTCAGCAGCCGCCCGGTCCGGGCGATCCGCTCGACCCGCCGGATCTCGTCGTCGGTGAGCGGGTCTCGGCCCGTGCCCTTCTCGCCCTCGGCCGGCACCGGTGCGACCACTCCCGGCCGCACCTCGTCCAGCCCCTGGCCGGACTGCGCGGCGGCCCGCGTGCCGGTGCCCGGGCCCCCGCCCGCGCCCCCGCTCTCGTCCGCCCCCGCCGTGCCCGGCAGCGTGACGGCGGCCATCACCGCGGTCCCTGCGGCCGCCAGGCCCACCCCCGCCATCACCTTGCCCAGATGGCGGTGCACTGTCTCGCGCACGTCTTCCCCCTGTCCTCCCGGTGTCACGGGAGTACCTGTCTGCCCCACTGGTTCGGCACACGGCCGCGGCCCGCGCTGGTCGACGCGGGTCACCACCGGTCGCGAGGATCGTCCGAGCCCGGGGAGAAGCCCTTCTGGCGCCCCGGACATCTCCGAGGCCCCTCGGGTCCCTCTCGGGCCCCCTTGCCGCTCTCGCTCCACGATGCGCCGTATGCACCGGTCGGCGGGTAAGAGGGGTGTAAGTCATGTGAGGTTCCCTCACTTTCGGGCAGACTCGCGGTCAACGGGCCCCCGGCGGGGCACAACACCTGGAAGAGTCGGGGTCATGCAGGTCTGGCCTGGAGAGGCGTATCCGCTCGGCGCCACCTATGACGGCGCCGGAACCAACTTCGCGGTCTTCACGGAGGCCGCGGACCGAGCAGAGCTGTGTCTGCTGCACGACGACGGCTCGGAGACGGCGGTGGAGCTGCGCGAGAGCGACGGCTTCGTGCGGCACGCGTACGTGCCGGGTGTGATGCCGGGACAGCGTTACGGGTTCCGGGTGCACGGCCCGTACGACCCGGGGCGCGGGCTGCGCTGCAACTCGGCGAAGCTGCTCCTCGACCCCTACGCGAAGGCGATCGCCGGGTCCGTGCGGTGGGGCGAGGAGGTGTACGGCTACCACTTCGACGCCCCCGACCGGCGCAACGACCTGGACTCGGCGCCGCACACCATGAGCTCGGTGGTGATCAACCCGTACTTCGACTGGGGCGACGACCGGCCGCCGCGCACCGAGTACCACCACACGGTCATCTACGAGGCCCACGTCAAGGGGCTGACGATGCGCCACCCGGGGCTCCCGGAGGAGCTGCGGGGCACGTACGCGGGACTCGCCCACCCCGCGGTCATCGAGCATCTGACCGAACTGGGCGTCACCGCGCTGGAACTGATGCCCGTACACCAGTTCGTGAACGACCACCGGCTCGCCGACATGGGTCTGAGCAACTACTGGGGCTACAACACCATCGGCTTCTTCTCCCCGCACAACGCGTACGCCTCCTGGGGCGACCGCGGCCAGCAGGTCCTGGAGTTCAAGTCGGCGGTCCGGGCGCTGCACGAGGCCGGGATCGAGGTCATCCTCGACGTGGTCTACAACCACACCGCCGAGGGCAACCACCTGGGCCCGACGCTGTCGTTCAAGGGTCTCGACAACCCGTCGTACTACCGGCTGGCGGACGACCCGCGCTACTACATGGACACCACGGGCACCGGGAACTCGCTGCTCATGCGGTCGCCGCACGTCCTCCAGCTGATCATGGACTCGCTGCGGTACTGGGTGACCGAGATGCATGTCGACGGGTTCCGCTTCGACCTCGCGGCGACGCTCGCCCGGCAGTTCCACGAGGTGGACCGGCTCTCGTCGTTCTTCGACCTGGTGCAGCAGGACCCCGTGGTCTCCCAGGTGAAGCTGATCGCCGAGCCCTGGGACGTGGGCGAGGGCGGCTACCAGGTGGGCAACTTCCCGCCGCTGTGGACCGAGTGGAACGGCAAGTACCGCGACACCGTGCGGGACCTGTGGCGCGGAGAGCCGCGCGCGCTCGCGGAGTTCGCCTCGCGGCTGACCGGTTCCTCGGACCTCTACCAGGACGACGGGCGCCGGCCGCTCGCCTCCATCAACTTCGTCACCTGCCACGACGGTTTCACCCTGGGCGACCTGGTCTCGTACAACGAGAAGCACAACCGGGCCAACGGCGAGGACGACCGGGACGGCGAGAGCCACAACCGGTCCTGGAACTGCGGTGCCGAGGGCGAGACGGACGACGAGGACGTACGGCGTCTGCGCGCGCGGCAGATGCGGAACTTCGTCGCCACGCTGATGCTGTCCCAGGGCGTGCCGATGATCAGCCACGGCGACGAGTTCGCCCGCACCCAGCGCGGCAACAACAACGCCTACTGCCAGGACAACGAGCTGTCCTGGGTGCGGTGGCCCGAGGAGGGCGATGCCGGGGACGGCACCGGCGCCGGCGACGACGGGCTGCTGGAGTTCGTCCGCGCGATGGTGTGGCTGCGCCGGGACCACCCGGTGTTCCGGCGGCGGCGCTTCTTCCACGGGCGCCCGGTGGAGGGCACGCACGACGCGCTGTCCGACATCGTCTGGTTCACGCCGGAGGGCGCGGAGATGACGCAGCGGGACTGGGACTCCGCCCAGGCGTCCGCGCTGGCGGTGTTCCTGAACGGCAACGCGATCTCCGAGCCCGGTCCGCGCGGGGAGCGGATCAGCGACGACTCCTTCCTGCTGATGTTCAACGCCTCCCCCCAGGAGCTGGACTTCCAGGTGCCCGCCGATCACGGCAGGCAGTGGCAGGTCGTCGTCGACACCGCCCTGCCGGAGGGGGTGGCGCCGGGCACCGGCCAGAAGGTGGCGGCCGGCGAGCGCCTCACCCTGCCGGACCGCAGCATGACGGTGCTGCGCCGGCCCGCGTGAGAAAGACGGCGGCGGGCCGACGGGTGCGGCACCGGGTGCGGCGGGCCGGCGCGTGCGGGGCGTGCGGCGTGAGACCCGGCTGCGGGCACGGGACGCGGGGTGCGCCCGGACCGCCGATGCGCCCGGGGCGCCGGTACGGGCGTGCGCGTGAGACCTGGCGGGGATGTGGCCGGTCCCGAGCGCGTCGATGACAGGAAGGGCTGCGGGCGGGGTACGTAGGTGTGCATGACCCTTGCGCGTTCCGGACCCGGGGTGCCCACGGCCACCTACCGGCTCCAGCTCCAGCCCGCGTTCCCGTTCGCCGCCGCGGCGGCGGCCGTCCCGTACCTGGCGTCGCTCGGCGTCTCCCACCTCCACCTGTCCCCCGTCCTGGAGGCCGTCCCGGGATCCACGCACGGGTACGACGTCGTGGACCCCGCGCGCGTGCGCGAGGAACTGGGCGGGGAGGAGGGCCTGCGCGCGCTGGCGCGGACGGCCCGGGAGCACGGCCTCGGCCTGGTCGCGGACATCGTCCCGAACCACATGGCGATGGCGCCCCGGCACAACCACGCCCTGTGGGAGGTGCTGCGCGAGGGCCCCGGATCGCGTTACGCGCGCTGGTTCGACATCGACTGGGAGGCGCAGGGCGGCCGGCTGCTGCTGCCGGTGCTCGGCGGGCCGCTCGGCGCGGAGCTGGAGCACCTGGTGGCCGACGGGGACGTGCTGCGCTACCACGATCACGTGTTCCCGCTCCGGACGGGCACCGGGGACCTGCCGCTGCCCCGGCTGCTGGACGCGCAGTGGTACCGCCCGGTGTGGTGGCGGCTGGCCCGCACGGAGCTCAACTACCGGCGTTTCTTCAGCATCTCGGAACTGATCGGGGTGCGCGTGGAGGATCCGGAGGTCTTCGACGCCACCCACGCCAAGATCCTCCAGCTGCTCGCCGAGGGGGTGCTCGACGGGCTGCGCGTGGACCACCCCGACGGCCTCGCGGACCCCGACGGCTATCTGGCCCGCCTCGACGGGGCGACCGGCGGCCGCTGGACGGTCGTGGAGAAGATCCTCGCCGACGGCGAGCGGCTGCCCTCCTCCTGGCCCGTCGCGGGCACCACGGGCTACGACGCCCTGCGCCAGGTGGACGGCCTGTTCACGGACCGGGACGGCGCGGGCGAACTGGTCTCCCACTACCGGGGTTTCGCCGCCCCGCAGACGGACCGGGGCGGCGACTGGGAGGCCACGGTGCGACGGGCCGCCTACGAGGTGCTCCGGCACGAACTGGCCGCCGAGAGCGACCGGCTCACCCGCGCCGCCGCGCGGCTGTGCGCCTCCTCACCGGACCTCGCGCTGCGCGACCGGGCGCCCTGGGCGCTGCGCACGGCACTGGAGGAACTGCTGGTCCGGATGCGCGTCTACCGGCCGTACGAATCCGGTGACGCCTCCGAGGTGGTCACCGGACAGGCCGCGGAGGAGGCCCGGTCCGCGTTCGTGGTGCCCGAGGAGGCCGGCGCCGTGGACGTCGTACGACGGCTGCTGGTCGAGCCGCCCGGCGCGGGCGCCGACGCCTCCGCGGAGGACCGCGCGGGCCGGGCGGAGCTGCGCACCCGGTTCGCGCAGACCGCGTCGGCGCTGCGCGCCAAGTCCGTGGAGGACACGGCGTTCTACCGGTACGTGCCGCTGCCCGCGGCCACCGAGGTGGGCGGCGATCCGGGCAGTCCCGGGGTGTCGCCGGAGGACTTCCACGCGTACTGCGCGCGTGTGCAGCGCGACCGGCCCGCCACCGGGACCGTGGTCACCACGCACGACACCAAGCGTAGCGCCGACGTGCGGGCGGCGATGGCCGTGCTGACCGAGTGTCCCGGACGCTGGGCGCGGCTGCTGGCCGAGGTGACACGGACCGAGGAGACCGTCCCGGACGGCCAGCTGGCCTGGGCGGCCTGGCAGACGGTGTTCGGGCTCGGTCCGGCCGAGCCCGAGCGGGTCCAGGACGCCCTGCTCAAGCACGCGCGCGAGGCGGGCATGTACACGAGCTGGACGGAGCAGGAGCCGCCGTACGAGGAGGCGGTGGCGGCCTTCGTCACGGCCGGGCCGTGCGGGCCGCCCGGCGAGCAGGTGGCCGCCTTCCGCAAGACCCTGGAACCGCACATCCGGGCCAACGTGCTCGGCACCGCCCTGGTCCATCTGACGATGCCGGGCGTGCCGGACGTCTACCAGGGGACGGAGAGCGAGTTCCGGGCCCTGGTGGACCCCGACAACCGGCGGCCGGTGCCCTTCCCGGCCCCGGCCCCCGGCGAGAAGGACGTCCTGACCGCGGCGGCACTGCGGCTGCGCGCCCGCAGGCCCGGCGTGTTCGGCCCGGGGGCCTCCTACGACCCGCTCACCGCCGAGGGCCCGGCGGCCGGCCACTGCGTGGCGTTCGCGCGTTCCGGTGAGGTCGTCACGGCGGTGACCCGGCTGTCGCTGCGGCTGGCCGGGGCGGGCGGCTGGCGCGGCACACGGCTGCCGCTGCCGCCGGGCCGCTGGCGGGATCTGCTCACGCCGGGACACGAGTTCACGGGCCAGGCGCAGGCGGAGGACCTGTTCGGCGGACTCCCCGTGGCACTGCTGGAACGCGTCGGCGACTGACCCGGGAGCACCGGCGGTGCCCTCCCCGCCGCCCACGCTCTCCCCCGGCGGCATCACGCGCGGGACGGACGCGCCCGGATCGCGGTTCCGGGGTGCAGCCGGGTCGCGCGTCCGGGCGCCCCCTGGAGCCGCCACGCCACACGCTTGACAGT
Source organism: Streptomyces sp. NPDC090108 (assembly GCF_044747185.1). NCBI lineage: Bacteria > Bacillati > Actinomycetota > Actinomycetes > Kitasatosporales > Streptomycetaceae > Streptomyces > Streptomyces sp. NPDC090108. The sequence continues at coordinate 456,058 of NZ_JBIVDQ010000004.1, read as the reverse complement.
TCACCCGGGCCGTGCGGCACTGAGAGGGCGAAGCCGGGCGGACACGAGTCGGGGGTGAGTCTCCTGCCGGAGCTGCGCTACCCCAGCCTTCCCGAACTGATCGCCTTCGCGCGCGCGTCGGCCGCCCGGGCACCCGGGCTGTGCGAGCTGCGGCAGGTCGGTCTCTCCCGGGCGGGACGGCCCCTGCACCTGCTGTCGGTGGGGCACGCCCGCCGGGCGGTGCTGGTGGTGGCCGGAGCCCACGCCAACGAACCGACCGGGGGTTCCACGCTGCGCGCGCTGGCCGGACGGGTGCTGGCCGAACGGGAACTGCGGTCCGGCACGTCCTGGCACTTCCTGCTGTGCGCCGACCCCGACGGCGCGAGTCTGCACGTGACTCCGGCGCCGCGCAGCCTGTTCGACTACCACCTCGGCTTCTACCGCCCCCCGGGCGCGGAGCAGCCGGAGTGGGCGCCGTCGGTGCTGCCTCCGGACCGGCTGCCGCCGGAGACCCGCGCGCTGACCGGGGTGATCGACGAGCTGCGCCCGTACCTCCAGGTGACGCTCCACGGAACCGATCTGGGCGGCAGCTGGGTGCAGTTGACGAAGGACGTGCCGGGTCTGGCCGAACCGTTCGCCAAGTCGGCGGCGCAGCTGCACATCCCGGTGGAGACGGGCGCCTCGGACGCGGCGGGCTGGCCGTCCCCCGGTCCCGGGGTGCATGTGATGCCGGGCCCGGACTCGCGTGCCGCCTACCCGAGCATGCCCGACGACGCCCGGCACAGCACCTGGTACCACGCGCACCGCTACGGCGGTCTGACGGCCGTGGTGGAGGTGCCGATGTGGGCCGGGGACGTGGTGGACGACCCGGCCGAGCACCCGGAGCCCGCCGCGGCGCTGCACCGGCTGGCCGGGCGGCTGCTGCGGGACGCCGCCGAGGTGGAACGGGTGCTCGCCGACGCGCTGCCCCGGCTGGACGACACGGGCGGCCCGCTGCTGCGGGCGGCCAGTTGGGTGCTGGGGCTGATCCCCGGGCTGGCGCGGGACTGGACCCACACGGCGCCGGCCGGCACGACGATGGCGTACGTCGCCAGTGTGGACGCCTTCGGGCGGCGGCTGCCGCTGCGGGCCGCGGCGATGCTGCTGCGGGTCCTGCGGGAGTCGGACGACACGGCGGCGCCCCGGCTGGAGCGGCTGGTCGCCTCCTGGTGCGACGCCTTCGCGCTGCGGTTCGGGGCCCGCTGGGTGCCGCTGGAGCACCAGGTGGAGCACCAGTCGCGGACCGTGCTGGTGGCGGCCCGGCAGGCCCGTGACCGGGCGGCGTGACGGCACCACCGGCCCGTGAACGGCCCGCGCTACAGCACCGTCGGCCCTTGAACGGGTCGCGTGACGGCACCGCCGGCCCGGGGCGAGGGCCGGGCCCCCGGTCGTACCCCCGGCCGACAGTGCCGCGAGCAGGGCGGCCGGCCGGCAGCGCCGTACCACGCCCCCCGGACCGGCGCCCCGAGCCCGGTGCCGCTCAGGCCTCCAGCGCGAACACCGCTCCCGTGCGCGCGTCCATGACGCACTTGCTGGTGTAGGTCTGCTCGTAGTCGACCGGACGCCCGTTCCAGCTGCCCCGCGCGTGCACGGACACCGGGGCGTAGATCAGCGGACAGAAGACGTCCTGGTGCGGGATGCGGTCGATGTCGCCGTCGGCGGCGGCGAGTTCGGCGCAGGCCTGCGCCGCGTGCGGGTGGCCCGTGGGAGGGTCGCACATCAGCAGGGCGCTGGTGGTGGTGCCGGTCTGCGCGTCGCCGCGGGTGACGGTGAGGTACAGCCAGTCGCCGGGTGCGGATCCGCGGGTCGCGGCCTGGGCGGGGCCCGCGGCGAGAAGGCCCGCGGCGGCCAGCAGTGCGCCGGCCGCGGCCGCCGCTCGGGTGAGGTAGGTCATCCCCCGTGCATCGGCACGGCCGCGCGCCTTCCCCAGCCCGGCTCACCCGAACGGTCCCGAAAACCGGCGGAGGGGTGAGCGCGGACACTCCCGTCGGGCACCCCGGCGGGCACTCCGTCGGCCGCTCCGTCGGCAACCCCGCCCGGCGCGTCGCTCAGGGCGCCGAAAGCCGGAAGGTGATCTTCCCGAAGCCGACCAGATCGCCCTCGCGGACGACGACGGAACCGACCACACGGCGCCCGTTGACCGTGGTGCCGTTGGTGGAGCCGAGGTCCCTCAGGACCCATGCGCCGCCCTCGCGGCGCAGGTCGGCGTGCACCCGGGAGACCGTCTCGTGGTTCAGGCGCAGCCCGTTGGCCGGATCGCGGCCGATGCGCAGCGGGTGGCCGTGCGCCGGGTGCGGCAGGAGGAGCTTCGGCAGCCGTTCGGCCTGCCAGGCGCGGCGCAGCCGTACGGTGAATCCGGAGACGGCCTCCACGGTTCCCAGTACCGCCCGCGAGAGGCGGTTCTCGCTCGGCAGATCGGCGGTGAGCACGGCGAGTTCGTCGGCTCCCCGGGCGGCGAGGGCGAGTTCCATGCGGCGCACGAAGGTGTCGTGCGACAGCCGGCCCATGGCGGCGCCGTCTCGCAGCACCTGCAGCACCTTGTCGCGCTCCGCGTCGGACAGCCGCGCGGGGTACGTGGGGAACTCGAAGGACGACGTCACGTTCGTGATTGTCGGTCAGCGGACCCCGGGTGTCCAGAAAGGGGGAACCCGCGGTCGCGCCCGCCCGCTTCGGCGACACCCGCGGGGGAAAAGGCCGTTTGGGAAAGCGGATTGATCATTTTCGGGGCACGATGGACGGACTGGGTAACTGTGAGCAGACGAAGGGGAACCGTCCGTGCAGTTCGACGTGTGGGCACCACAGGCAGACCGCGTGACGCTTCAGTGCGACGGCGCCACGCGCGTGTTGGAGCGCGATCCGGAGCGGGTGGGATGGTGGACAGGGGAGGCCGAGGCGGAGGACGGCACACGGTACGGCTTCGGGCTGGACGGCGGTCCCGTACTGCCCGATCCGCGCTCGCGCCGGCAGCCGGACGGTCCGGACGGCCTGAGCGCGGTCGTGGACCACGGCCGGTACGGCTGGCGTACGGCGTGGCAGGGGCGCGGGCTGCCGGGTGCGGTGCTCTACGAGATGCACGTGGGCACCTACACCCCTGAGGGCACCCTCGACGCCGCCGCCGACCGCCTCGGACACCTCGCGGAACTCGGCATCACGCACGTGGAGTTGATGCCGTTGAGCCCGGTGCCGGGGCGGCACGGCTGGGGGTACGACGGGGTGGGGCCGTGGGCGGTGCACGAGCCGTACGGCGGTCCCGAGGCGCTGAAGCGGTTCGTGGACCGGGCGCACGAGCAGGGGCTGGGTGTCGTCCTGGACGTCGTGCACAACCACTTGGGCCCGTCGGGCAATCATCTGCCCGCGTTCGGCCCGTACTTCACGGACACGCACCACACGCCCTGGGGCGCCGCGGTGAACCTGGACGCGCCGGGCTCGGACGAGGTGCGCGCGTACTTCCTCGACAGCGCGCTGGCCTGGCTGCGGGACTACCGCCTCGACGGGCTGCGTCTGGACGCCGTGCACGCGCTCCACGACAGCCGGGCGCGCCACTTCCTGGAGGAGCTGTCGGAGGCGGTCGACGCGCTCGCCGCGGAGGTGGGGCGCCCGCTGTTCCTGATCGCGGAGTCCGATCTGAACGATCCGCGGATCATCACCCCGCGCGCGGAGCACGGCCTCGGGGTGCACGCGCAGTGGAACGACGACTTCCATCACGCCCTGCACACCGCGCTGACCGGCGAGTCCCAGGGCTACTACGCCGACTTCGCGCGGGCCCCGCTCGGCGCGCTCGCCAAGACCCTCACCGGCGGCTACTTCCACGACGGCACCCACTCGGCGTTCCGGGGCCGTGACCACGGGCGGCCGCTGGACCGCGGACGCGTGGGAGCCCACCGGCTGCTCGGCTACAGCCAGACCCACGACCAGATCGGCAACCGCGCCCAGGGCGACCGGCTCTCGGCCACCCTCTCCCCCGGTCTGCTGGCGTGCGCGGCGACGCTCACGCTGACCGCGCCGTCCACCCCGATGCTGTTCATGGGCGAGGAGTGGGCGGCCGGCACGCCGTGGCAGTACTTCACCGACCACACGGACCCGGAGCTGGCCGAGGCCGTACGGCGGGGCAGGCGGCGGGAGTTCGCGGCGCACGGCTGGGCCGAGGAGGAGGTTCCGGACCCGCAGGACCCGGCGACGCGGGAGCGGTCCTGCCTGGACTGGTCGGAGCCCGAGCGCGAGCCGCACGCCCGCGTCCTCGCCTGGTACCGGCGGCTGATCGCGCTGCGCCGTGAACTGCCCGACCTGACGGCCCCCGACCTCGCCGACACCAAGGTGGCGTACGACGAGGAGGGCCGCTGGCTGGCCTTCCGGCGCGGGGACGTCCGCGTGGCCGTCAACCTCGGCGAGCGGGCCGCGGCGATCCCGCTCGGCACCGGGCGGCTGCGGGTGCTGGCCTCGTGGGACCCGGTGGAGGCACCGGGCCCGGACGGGCTGCTCCAGGTCCCCGCGGAGTCCTGCGTGGTGCTGACACAGGCCTGAACGCACGCCGCCGGGCGTCGCGGGCCCCGCGACGCCCGGCAAGATCCGGAAGACAGGCCCTAGGGGGCGTCTCTTCGATCGTCGCGGACCCACGAAGATCGGGGAGACGCCCCCTAGAGCTCGCTCTCCTCGTCCTTCAGGTCGGTGACCCGCTCCAGCAGGATCGGTTCCCAGGCGTGCCGCAGCTGGGTCCGCAGCAGGGACAGGGAGCCGGGTGTGCGGCCCGCCAGGTGGTCGGCGAGGCGCAGGACGGTGTCGCAGCGGGCGAGCCAGAGACCGCGCAGGCAGGGACGGGCGCCGTAGCCGGCGAGGGTGGCGGCGCGGACGGCCGCGGGCGATCCGACGGCGAGGGCGAGACCGGCGATGTCCTCGGCCGGGTCGCCGACGGCCGTCCGCGTCCAGTCGAGGATGCCGCGCACCCGTCCGTCGGCGCTGACCACCACGTGGTCGCCGGTCAGTCCGTGGTGGGTGAGCACCGCGGAACCGGGCTGCGCGGCGAGCTGGACGGCGCCGGGCGAGGTGAGCTGGTGCAGCCTGGCGGGGTCGAACTCGTCGGCGGCGGCGAGCCGTTCGGCCGCGTGGACGGCCATGCGGCGCAGTGCCTCCAGGGAGCGCGGGGCCGTGCGCGGCACGCCGAGCGCCTCGGCCTGCCGTACGGGGACCGCGCGCAGTCCGGTGAGCAGCCCGGCGAGGTCGGCCTCGCCGAGCGCGGAGACGTCGTTGATGTCGGTGGTGCCGCCGGGCACCTTGGTGTCGAGCGTGCAGGCGAGACCGGGCGACCAGTCGCCGTGCCCGACGGAGACCGGGACGGTGACGGGGACGTGCGGGCGCACGATGTCGCGCAGGCGCAGTTCGCGGCGGCGGCGCACGGACGCCTCGGGGTCGGGCGCGAGCCGCAGCACGTGCCGGGTGCCGACCCACCAGGTGTACGCGCGGCCCTCCGTGACGGGCCGGACGTCGGGTCCGCCGTCCGTGCCGTTCCTGTCGCCGCTCTCCTTGAGCAGCGAACGCACGAGTCTGCGGACGGTGTCCGCGCTGGGTGCCGGTGCCTGGGTCATGGGTCGTACGGTGCCGTTCCGGGATGTCGTCGAGGAGGTGTCTCGGGGTCCTCTCAGTCCACTATGACCATCTCACGGGTGGTGTCGTTGAACCGGCGCCCGCCGTCCCCGGTCACCGTGACGATGTCCTCGATGCGTACGCCGAAGCGGCCGGGCAGGTAGACCCCGGGCTCGACGGAGAAGCACATGCCGGGCACGAGGGGCTGCTCCTCGCCCTCGATCATGTACGGCGGCTCGTGCGTGGTGACGCCGATCCCGTGCCCGGTGCGGTGGATGAAGTACTCGCCGTACCCGGCGTCGTTGATCACCGCGCGGGCCGCCCGGTCGATCTCCTGGCAGGCCACGCCCGGCCGTACGGCCCGGAAGCCGGCCTCCTGCGCGGCGCGCACGACGTCGTGGACCCGGCGCTCCTCCTCGGTCGGTTCGCCGACGTGGACCGTGCGCGTGGTGTCGGAGCCGTAGCCGTCCTTGAGGCCGCCGAAGTCCAGGACGACCATGTCGCCCTCCTGGATGACCCGGTCGCCCACCTCGTGGTGCGGGTTGGCGCCGTTGGGTCCGGAGCCGACGATGGTGAAGTCGACCTGGGAGTGGCCGAAGCGGCGCAGCAGCGCGTCGAGGTCACGGCCGACCTCGGTCTCGCGGCGCCCGGCGAACCGGACCTTGCGGATCTCCTCGAACGTGGCGTCGGCGGCGGCGCCCGCGGCGGCCAGGAGCTCCAGTTCCGCGGGGTCCTTCACCGCGCGCAGCATGGGCAGGGCGTCGGTGAGGGAGGCGTACCGGGACTCGGGCAGGGCCCGCTGGAGGCCCAGCAGGTGCATCGCCCAGGTGTTGTCGCTGATGCCGAAGCGGCCGCGCCCGTCGAGGAGCGCGGCGGTGACGGCGTAGGGGTCCTTGCCGTCGGTCCAGTCGCGCAGGGTGAGCGCGGTCGCCCCGGCCGCCTCCTCGGCGTCCGGTGCCTCCAGTGTCGGTACGACGAGCACGGGGTCGCGGCCGGGGGTGAGGACGAGGACGGTGAGCCGTTCGGTGACGGCGGTGGGCGTGTACCCGGTCAGCCACACCATGTCCGGTCCCGGTGCCACCAGCAGTCCCGCCAGGCCGGCGTCGCCCGCGGCGCGCGCCGCGCGTTCCATGCGGGCGTCGTAGTCGCCGGCGGTGAAGTGCGCGGGTGTGGTGCCGGTCATCCGGGCCTCCGTACGCGGTCGGGGTGGCGGGGCCGAAGCGGGTCCCCCCGCAGCATCCTGCCCGGCCGGGCGGGCCGGTGCGAGCCGGTCGGCGGCCCGTGGCGGACGCCGGTGCGGCGGGCGGGAGGCATGCGGCCATCATGACCTGTGGTGCCCACGATGCCCAGTGGGTTTCCGGAGTCCCGGAGCCCGTGCGCCGCCCGCCCTCGCGGGCGGGCCGGCCCGTACGGTCGCGGCGGAGGTCCCTCCACGGCGTGGCCCTCCCCTCCCGGGCCACGGGGCGGCCGGCCCCGGTCGCTCGGCGCCCGTCAGATCACCACCCCCGGAACCACCGTCAGCTGCTGGAAGTTGCCGCTGCGGTGGCGCACCGTGACGGTCACCTCCGTGCCGGGCCCGGCGTGTGCCACGGCCCGGGCCAGGTCGGCGGCGGTGTCGATGCGGGCCGCTCCGAACTGGAGCAGGATGTCGCCGCGGACGAGGCCGGCCGTGTACCCGGGGCCGGGGGTGTGGACGGCGGTGACCAGCGCGCCCACGTCCCGTGCGTCGACGGCCTCAAGGCCCAGGGAGGCACCGGGCCGCGTCTCGGCCGGACCGAGGGCCGCCATGGTGCGCGGGGAGGCGCCGGACACGGCGGCCGCGGGCGCGCCCGGGGCGGCGGACGGCGGGGTGTGCCGCTGCGCCCCGGCCGGCCCGCCCCTGCCGGTCAGCGAGGTGCCGACGGTGCCGAGGCCGACTCCGCACAGCACCAGGGCGGTGCTGGTGGCCAGGCAGAAGAGCAGTGTTCTGAGCCGTCTGCCGCGGCGGCGCGCGGCATGCGGCCGCCTGGCGGGCCCGTCCGGGCCGCTGTGTCCCGGCTCCCGCCGGTCCCGTCGCGTCCAGCGGTCCCGGCCGGGCAACGGCTTGGGCCGCAATGCGGTCTGTTCCATGATTCGCTCGCCTCCGGCTGAAGCTCTACCCGCCGTGCCCCGCCGCCACGGGACACGAACGAGTGAGACTGACCGGAGCGCGGGCGGGTTCAGCCCTGAGCCCGTCGGGGTTCAGCCGGTGAGCTGCAGCGGGGCCGGGGCGCGGTCGGGGAGGAAGCCGTGGGCGCGGCGGCCGAGCCACTCCGCCTTGTAGCGGTCGACCTGGCGGTGCCAGTGCAGGATGCCCGACAGCCAGTTCTGGAGGTCGCGGACGTAGGCGCCCAGGGCGGCGCGCGACTCGGCGGACAGGTTCAGGTCGTCGCAGAGGATGGGCAGTTCATGGGCGACGACGTGCTCGAACTGCTCCATCCGCTGGGTCATCAGGTCGTGGACGACGGTGAGCGCGGCCGGGTAGTCGACGCCGAAGAAGTTCTGCACGACGAGGATCGCGTTGTGGATCTCGCCCTCGTACTCGATCTCCTTCTGGTACGAGAAGACGTCGTTGACCAGGCAGGCGTAGTCGATGGCGGCGTTCTCCAGGGAGCGCACCGGTCCGCTGCGGTAGACCTCGGGCGGGATCGCGGGGCCGTGGCCCATGCGGCACATGCTGAGGGTGAGGTCGGAGCCGAAGGTGGCGCGGCGCATCTCCAGGTAGTCGACCGGGTCGGGGATGCGGTGGTGGAGCTGGTTGCACAGCTCCCACACCCAGCTCTCGGTCATCGCGTCCACCGATGCCTTCAGGGTGCGCCGCTCGTCGGGGCTCATCTCCGCCGTCGTACGCGTCCACAGGTCGGTCAGCCCCCGCTCCATGGCGTCGGCGGGGATCACGGAGGGCCCGCCCTCCAGCGGCATGCACGCGGAGAGCCGGGCGGTGGTGAGGCGGGCGGCGGCCAGGTCGCGGCGGTTGCCGTGGACGAGCGGGTAGTAGTCGTCGCCGTACGTCCCCCAGGCGAGCCACTGGGCGCTGAGGTCGAGGGCCTCGGGGGTGGCGTCGGGGTCCAGTCCGGCGGAGCACAGCGCGAGGTCGTACGCGGCGAGTTTGTCCTCGTCCCAGACGCCCTCCTCCAGGATGCCCATGCGGTGCGACCAGGCGAGGAGGGTGCGGCGGGCGGAGTCCAGGTGCGGGCTCAGCTCCAGCGGGAAGGGCATGTGGAAGTCGGGCAGCAGCGAGGGTCCGACCTTCCGGTACGGCACGTGGGAGTGGGCGCGCAGCCGCCCGGCCTGGAACACGGAGGACGCCCCGGCGGCCGGCGCCGCGGACAGCAGGGCGCCGATGTCGGCGGCGGAGGTGCCGAGGCCGCCGGAGAGCCGCCAGGGCGAGTCGGACCGGGCCGACCCGTTCATGTAGCGGCTGGAGCGCAGGTGCCATTCGTGGCCGCCGGACTGCCAGTCCTGGAGTCCCTTGGTGTAGGCGGCGACGGCGGCGACCTCGTCGGGCCTGAGCCCCTTCTCCAGGGCGACGGCGGGCACTTCGGTGAGCGCGGTGTGCTCGAACTGGTGCAGCCGCGAGGTGAGGATGTCGTTGACCGCGTCGGCGGCCTCCTGGGTGGTGCAGCCGAAGAACTTCTCCAGCACCAGCACGCCGTTGCTGTTCTCGCCCTCGTCCTCGACCTCCCGCTGGTACGAGAAGAGGTCGTTACGCAGGTGGACGGCGTCGGAGAAGGTCTCCATGAGGACGCGCAGCGGCCGGGTGCCGGCGACGGCCGCGGGCACCTCGGCGGTCGCGTACTCCACCAGCCCGGAGGACCAGGGCGCGCCGCCGACCTTGCGGCGCATCTCGATGTACTCGACCGGGTTCGCGATCCGGCCCTCGTCGATGTTGGACAGCTCCCACAGGGACTCGTTGAGCAGGTGCTCGGTGGCCACGGAGAAGCGCCGCCGCCAGTCGGCCGACATCGAGGGGACCGTACGGGCCCACAGGTCGGCGAGTCCCGCCTCGACCGGGTTCCGCGGCTCGGGGACGGGGGTGGCGGGGTCCAGCGGCATGAACAGCGGCAGCCGGTCCAGGTGCGCCTTTCCGGCGGCCCGGTCGGGGGTGCGCTTGTACATGTCGAGGAAGTGGTCGTCGAAGAAGAACACCCACACGTACCAGTCGGTGATCAGCGAGAGGGCGGGGCCGTCGCAGTCGGGGTGGGTGTAGGCGCACAGGAGTCCGTAGTCGTGGGCCTCCAGGTCGGCCGGTTCCCAGATCCCGGACCCTTCCAGCATGCCCATCTCGCGCGCCCACGAGGTCGAGTGGGCGCGCGCCTCGTCGAGATGCGGGTTGAGCCGCGCGGGGTACGGCATGTAGAAGCGCGGGAGTTCGAACGGCTGCGTCATGGCCAGGCCCTACCCGTGCCCGCGGAGGGGCATCCTCGGCCGGGGACATGATCACACCATCGCGTGAACCCTCGTCGAAACGGTGAACTACGGCCGCTGGGTGTGGCGTTGAGAGCTGCGGGCGGACAGGGGCGGAAGGCCGTGCGCGCACGGGCACGCCGCGCCCCGACGGACCGGACGGTGTCCGCGTGAGCCCCGCCCGCGCCCTTGCCGGGCCACGGCGCGCGGGCCACGGTAGGCGCATGACCTCCTTCGTGCTGCCTCATGAGGTGCACGGCGACGGCCCCCACAAGGTGTTCGCCGTGCACGGCTGGTTCGCCGACCGCTCCGCCTACGCGCCCGTTCTGCCGGACCTCGACCGTGACTCCTTCAGCTACGCGCTGGTCGATCTGCGCGGCTACGGCGCGGCCAGGGACGCGGTGGGCGCGTACACGACCCTGGAGGCCGCCGTGGACCTGGTCGAGCTGGCCGACCGGCTCGGCTGGGACCGGTTCTCGGTGGTGGGGCACTCGATGGGCGGCGCGGTGGCGCAGCGCCTGCTGTCGGCCGCCCCGCACCGGCTGCGCCGGATCGCCGGGGTCTCCCCCGTGCCCGCCTCGGGGCTGGAACTCGCGGGCGGGCAGTTCGAGTTGTTCGCGGACGCGGCGCACCGGCCGGAGAACCGGCGCGCGATCCTCGACGCCACGACCGGTGGCCGCCGTCCCGCGGCCTGGCTCGACCGCATGGTCGACCGCTCGCTGGAGTGCGCCGACCCGAAGGCCTTCCGGGCATGGCTCGACTCCTGGGCGGGGGACGACTTCCGCGCGGACGTCGAGGGCAGCGAGGTGCCCGCGCTGGCGGTGGCGGGGGAACTCGACCCGGCGCTGTCGCCCGAGCTGCTGCGGCGGACGTGGATGTCCTGGTACCCCCGCGCGCGGCTCGCCGTCGTCCCGGGCGCCGGGCACTACGCGATGGACGAGACCCCGCTGGAACTGATCCGTGTGGTCGAGGACTTCCTGCGCGAGGACACCGGCGCGGAAGGCGTGCGGGGGTGAGCGTGCGCGAGGCACCGCCGGTGCCCGACGTCTTCGACCCGCGCCGGTACGCCGCGGGGGTGCCGTACGCCGACTACCGGGTGCTGCGGGACGAGCATCCCGTGGCCTGGCAGGACGAGCCCGAGGTGCTGGGCTGGCCGGCCGGTCCGGGTTTCTGGGCGGTGACCCGGCACGCGGACGTGGTGCGGGTGCTCAAGGACTCGGGGGCGTACTCGTCGCACCTCGGCGCGACCCAGATCCGCGATCCCGCTCCGGAGGATCTGCCGTTCATCCGCCGCATGATGCTCAACCAGGATCCGCCGCAGCACGGACGGCTGCGGCGGCTGGTCAGCAGGGCGTTCACGCCGGGCCGCGTGGACCGGTTCGCGGCGGTGGCCCGCGGGCGGGCGCGCACGCTGCTGGTGCGGGCCCGCGACGAGGCCGCCGCCGGCGACGGCACGGCGGACCTGGTGTCCGCCGTCACCGACGAGTACGCGCTGCTCAACCTGGCGGATCTGCTGGGGGTCCCGAAGAGCGACCGGCGGCTGCTGCTGGACTGGACGCGGCGGGTGATCGGCTACCAGGACCCGGACGAGGCCGGTCCGTCGGTGCTGGACGAGACGGGCAGGCCGGTCGATCCCCGCTCACCGGCCCTGCTCCAGGACATGTTCGGGTACGCGCGGCAGCTCACGGCCTACAAGCGGCGCTATCCGGCCGACGACGTGATGACGGCCCTCGCGCACGACGCCGAACTCACCTCCGGCGAGCTGGAGATGTTCTTCTTCCTGCTCACGGTCGCGGGCAACGACACCGTGCGCGGCGCGGCCCCCGGCGGCCTGCTGGCACTCGCGCAACATCCCGAGTCCTACGACCTGTTACGCGCGGGCAAGGTGGAACTCGCTTCGACGGTCGACGAGTTGTTGCGCTGGCATCCGCCGGTGCTGACGTTCCGCCGGACGGCCGCCGAGGACACCGAGCTGGCCGGACGCCGGATCCGGCGGGGCGACAAGGTCGTGGTGTTCCACGCCTCGGCCAACCGGGACGAGCGGGTGTTCACCGCGCCCGACCGGCTGGACCTCTCCCGCAGTCCGAACCCGCATGTCTCCTTCGGGGACGGTCCGCACGTCTGCCTGGGTGCCCACTTCGCCCGGCTGCAGCTGCGGCAGCTCTACACGGAGGTGCTGCGGACCCTGCCCGGCCCCCGCCCGGCCGGTCCGCCGCGGCGGCTCGTCTCCAACTTCATCAACGGGATCAAGTCACTTCCCCTGCGCCTCGTCTGAGGCGTTGACCTGGATCAGCGCATGCGTGCCTCCGGTGCGCCAGGCCTGTCCCTCCGCCGCGGTCAGTGCGGCCTCGGTGGCCGGGGACAGGCCGGTGATCACATCGGACTTCAGGGTGCGCAGCGAGGCGACCGGACCGGGGAAGTACGCGGTGACCTCCTGGAACGGCGTGGTCGGTGCCCACATCCGGTCGCCGACCAGACGCCGGTAGTTGAGGTCGCCCTTGAAGATCGTCAGGGCGGCCGAGGCGAACTCGGCGCGCAGGTCGTCCGGCATGTCCGCGTACGGCAGCGGGGCCGCGGAGAACGGGTGGGCGCGTACGGCGAGCCGGCCGTCCGCCATCGCCGACCAGAGCAGCCGCCCGTGCCCGCCGGCCGCACCCGGTGCCGAGCGGAGGCGGACGAGCGCGTCGACCACGTCGGTGGTCGTGGCGTCGGACACGTAGTAGGGGTACGGCTTGACGTGCAGGACCGCGCGGCCGATCCGGCCCTCGTCGAGCAGATGGGCGATCAGCAGCAGATCGGGGACGAGTTCGCGGCCGGCGTTGTCCGCGACCAGGCAGAGGGTGCCGGCGCCGCTGCCGGGAGGCGGCAGCAGGGACCACAGGGTGTCGCTGTCGTCGGCGACGAGGCCGGGCGCCGCCTCCCCGGCCACGGCGGCGGCGTTCCCGGCGGAGATGCGGAAGCCGAGGTCGGCGCGGTTGCCCCACAGCGAGCCGTGCAGCAGGGCGCGGGCCCGCTCGGTGGCCGGGCGCCCCTCCAGCGCGTCGAGGGCGGCCAGTTCCCCGTCCGTCTCCTCGGCGTCGAGTTCGGCGCGCTTGAACGGGCGGAACGGGTCGACGCCCTGCCACACTCCGGGGCCGGTCCAGCCGACGGCGTCGAGCAGCCGCCGGTAGAAGTAGCTCTCGGACCACAGCCAGGGCACGTCGAACCAGGACCGGCCGGAGAAGGAGTCCAGCCCCCAGGCCGACCAGAGGGCGCGGTCGCCCGCGCCCTCGGGCAGCGGCTCGATCACGCCGTCCGTGCAGCTCGCCAGCAGCGCGTCGAGCGCGCGGTGCGTTCCGGGGTCGTAGGGGAAGGCGTCCCGCACCTGCCGGATGATCGCGGGGTGCCGTTCGGCGAGCACACGGTGCGGGAACGAGCCGGGTTCGTCGCCGAGGATCACGGGCGGGGCGGGGATGTCGGGCATGTCCGCCACCGTATCGCGCGGGTCAGCCGGCTCTGATCTCCCGCTCCAGCTGCGTGGCGAGGGTCAGATAGCGGGGGCGCCGGTGCACGGGGACCAGGCCCCGGAGCATCAGGATCCACATCTCGGCCGTCCGGCGGGGCAGCCGCTCGACCGGTTCCAGGGAGCGTCCGGCGATCCGGGTGCCGACGAAGAAGCAGACGAGCGAGTGGGACACCGCGGCGACGTCCATGTCCGCGTGGACGTCGGACTCCTTGACGGCGCCGGAGAACTTGCGGGTGGCGAAGTCGAGCCACTCGGTGAACGGATGCCTCAGCGGCGGCCGTACCGTCAGGTCGGCGGTGGCGAGGCGGAGCCCGGCGCGCGGCACCGGATCGTCCACGGCGAGCCGGGCGAAACCGAACGTGGTGCGCATCAGGGCCTCCAGCGAGGAGCAGCCCCGGCCCTCGACGTCGGACACCAACTGCTGTGCCGCCACGGCCTGGAGCTCCAGGATGGCGTGGGCGAGGTCCTCCTTGGCGGCGAAGTGGAAGTACAGCGCCCCCTTGGTGACCTTCGCGTGTCCGACGATGTCACTCAGACTGGTGGATTCGTACCCTTGCCGGTCGAACAGGTCGGCGGCGGCCGTGATGATCGTTGCCCGGGTCTGCTCAGCGCGTAACTGCCTCGCCATCGACCGGCCCCTCCTCATGGCGTCTACGAACGGGACACGCGGTTTGTTTTAACCGCTCGCATACGATAACTCACCCACCGGCAGCGGGAGTCGGCCGGGCACCAAGGAACATCCGGCGACCCCGGAGACCTCCTGTCCCCGTCATCGCCCCTCGCGACCGCCCTCTTCGGGGTACCGGCGGACGACGCCGGGAGCCCCGGGGGCGGTGGCGGAAAACCGCCGGACCGGTCGGTGATGCGGGCGGCGGGCAGCTCGTGCGCGCGGGCGCTGAACGCGGCGGGGGTGTCCGCCGTACTGGTCACAGACCACTCCGTTCCCGCGCCCGCCGAGGAGACCCCTGATGACCCGGACCACCCGGATTCCCCGGCCGGCTCCGACGGCCCGGGCGACCCGCACCGCCGCCCGGCTGGGCGTCACCGTGGCCGCCGCCGCGGCTCCGCTCCTGCTCCTGCCGTGGACCGCGGGTCCGGCCCAGGCGCACGGCGCCCCCACCGATCCGGTCAGCCGGGTCTACGCCTGCTCCCCCGAGGGCGGCAGCGCGAACCGGACGGCCGCCTGCCGGGCGGCGATCTCGGCGAACGGCGCCCCCTTCACCGCGTGGGACAACCTGCGGGTCGCCGGAGTGGCCGGCCGCGACCGGCAGGTGATCCCGGACGGCAGGCTGTGCAGCGGGAACCTCCCCGCGTACCGGGGGCTCGATCTCGCCCGGACGGACTTCCCGGCGACGCGGCTCGCGCCCGGAAGCCGGATGACGCTGACGTACGCCTCGACGATCGCGCACTCCGGCACCTTCAAGCTGTATCTGACCAGGCCCGGTTACGACCCGGCGAAGCCGCTGAAGTGGTCCGACCTGCCCACGCGGCCCTTCGCGCAGGTCACGGACCCGCCGCTGCGGGGCGGCGCCTACCACATCGGCGTGACGCTCCCGAAGGACCGCACGGGCCGGCAGATGCTGTACACGATCTGGCAGAACAGCAGCACGCCGGACACGTACTACTCGTGCTCCGACGTGGTGTTCCCGGCGGCACGGAAGACCACGGCGTCCGGCACGGGAGCGAGTACGGCGGCGGGTGCGAAGCGGGAGAGCGCGAAGCCCGGGAGCGCGAAGACGGCCACCGCCTCCGCCCGGCCCTCGGACTCGGCGCGGCCCTCGCCGGAGGACACGCCCACGGCGAGCGGACCGGCCGGCGCGCGAAGCGGCGGGTCCCCGGACTCCGCGACCGCCGCGGACGACAGCACACCGGTGGCCGAGGCGACCCGTGCGGACACGGGTCCCTCGGCTCCGCTGCTGGCGGGCGGCGCCGCCGCGGTGCTGGTGGTCACCGGGGGCACCGCCCTCGCCCTTCGCCTGCGGCGGCGCTGAACTTCTGCTCGCTGATCCTCAGTTGACGAAGACGGCGGCTCCCGCGTCGGTCACCGGCGCGTACTTGGCGGTGAAGAAGCCGCTGGCGAAACAGAGCGACGAGCCGGAGCTCTTGGTCATCTGCTGGTTGGTGAAGGTGATGCTGTTGCCGGCGTTGTCGGCGTGTCCGGTCAGGCTCGGCGCCTGGTAGACGCAGGTGACGGAGCCGAGCAGGGTGCGCAGTTTGGCCGTGGCCTGGATGACGGAGCCGGCCGGCGGCCGGACGGTGAGCGTGCCGTCGGAGGCGACGGTCGCGTCGTAGGGCAGGTTGTCGATCGTGATGCCGGTGACCCCGAGGACACCGATGACGTTGCTGGTGCAGCCGGCCGAGTCGAAGGTGTGCGCGGTGACGGACTCGGTGGCGGTGCCGGGGGCGGCCGGGTTGTCCGTGACCTTCGCGGTGAACTGGGACGCCGTGCACTTCACGCCGCTGGTGCCGGTGGCGCTGGAGTAGAGCGTGGCGGTGGTGCCGGTGGCCAGGGGCGCGGTGAGGGTGTCGCCGACCGCGGCGGCGATGCCGCCGGCGCCGCCCGTGGTGAGGACGGCGGAACCGTCCGCGGAGGCGGGGACCGCCGCCGCCACGCTGAGCGCGGCGAGGGTCGCGGCGAGGGCGAGGAAGGGTCGCGTGCGCATGGGGGAGCCTCTTTTCCGAGGTGGGGGACAGAGGTGGCGCGGGGTGGAGACAGAGGTGGCGCGGGGTGCGGACAGAGGTGGCGCGGGGTGCGGACAAGAGGTGGCGCGGGTGGGTCCGGAGGTGCGTGCGCGGTGGGTCCGGAGGTGCGTGCGCGGTGGCGCCGGTCCGTGACGCCTTCTCCGTACGTCACGGACCGGCGCCGGCCGGCCGGGCGGACGGGCCGGACGAGGAGGGTGCGAGAGGACGCTGCCGGTCCCTGGGGAGCGCGGCGCACAGCTCCGGGAGGGCCGGGAGAACGGCGGACGCCGCTCGGCGGATCCGGCGCCACGGATCCGTGGAAACAGGGGAAGTTGTAGACGGACGCGAGCGTCAACGTCAAGGACTCACAAGCGAGTTGGCGCGCAAATTGCCGTGAAGGAGCCGGTGGCGGTCACCTCGTGGCGCGATCCCCGCACAGTCGACACTCTTTTTTCACAACTCTCTTGACCCTTCAAAGTAACCGGCGGTAACTTCCTGGAAAGGCTACTGCCGCGTAACGGGAAAGCCCTTGCCCCCGACGGGAGCGCGAGGAGACGTGCGGGGCAGCCGCTGTCCGCGCCAGGACACCGCGCCACGTGAAACCCACCCCGCATTGATCCATGCCCATGGGAGCAGACATGGCCTCGTCCCCGGACCACTCGTCCGCAGACCACACGCCCGGAGACCCGGAAAGCGGTTCCGTCCCCGCGGCCCCGGCCGGCGACGGCAGACGCGGACGCGTCCGGCTGCGCCGGGCCGCCGTGATGGCGGTGCCCGCGACCCTGGCCGCCGCCACGCTCGCGGTCCTCACCGCGCAGGGCGCGCTGGGCGTGCAGTTCGCCATCTCCGGGATGCCGTTCACGGTCACGGCGACGGAGCTCAAGGGCACCGGCTTCGAGCAGTTCGGCGGGCTCGACAACATGGCGGACGGCAGCCCGAACGCGGGCGACACCGGCGGGCAGGTGCTCGTCGTCACCTCCGCCATCAAGCGTGCCGAACTCACCAGGCTGTGCCAGAGCGTCGACCTCGGCGGCACCAATCTGCTGATCACCGCGGGCAGCGGCGCGCAGAAGGTGTCCGCGCGTGATCTGACGACCGACTCCACCGAGCTGTCCGGCGACGCGGCCTTCGACAACATCGAGATCGGCAACGACGCGAGCACGCTCGACAAGGCGAACGCCAAGGGCCCGATCGGCGTCTTCAGCCAGCAGGCCGACACCGTGCGGATCGCCAACCTCCGCCAGACCAACTACGCCACCACAGCTGGCGTGTTCAAGCTTCCCGGACTCAAGCTGCGCTTCAGCGACTCGGGTTGCTGACCGTATGCCCGAGCGTCCACGCCAGGGGTTCGGGGCCGCCTTCCGCGGCTGGCGGGCCCGTCGGCCGTTCTGGGGCGGGCTGCTGCTCGCCCTGGGCGGCGGCGAGATCCTGCTCACCGAGAAGGCCTCGCTGAAGGTCGTCATGCACATCGGCATGCAGGGCCTCGCCGGCTATCTGCTGCCCGGCCTGATGGTCCTGCTGGGTCTGCTGATCCTGTTCAGCCCCGCCCAGCGGCTGTTCTACTCCCTGACCGGGATCCTGTTCTCGCTGGGCACCTGGATCACCTCGAACCTGGGCGGCTTCTTCGTCGGGCTGCTCCTCGGCGCCGTCGGCAGCTGCCTCACCTTCGGCTGGCTGCCCGACCAGGAGCCACGTGTCCCGCGGCGCCGGCGCCGCGAGCAGGCGCGCGCGGCGCACCGGGGCGGCCCGGGCGAAGAGGTGACGGCGGGCACGGGCCCCGTTCCGGGCGCTGGGGCCGGGGAACCCGCCTGAGCGGCCCACGCCCGGAGGCACCGGCCAGCGGCTGCCGTTCTACCAGGAGATCGAGCTGACCCCGTCCCCGCGGTACGCGCACGCGGTGAACGAGATCGAGCTGACCTTCCTGGCATCACCCATGGGCGTCGAGATCGTTCTGGAGGCGGACGGACGCGGCGGCGCCTTCTCCTCCGGGCACGACGCGCTGACCCGCGTCCAGGTGCGCCACGAGGACGCGGCGGCGCTCGACTGGAACGCGGAGGTCGAGGGCTGGATGGACCGGCTGGCCGGCGCCGGCCACGGTCACGACCGGGGTCACGGCCACGGCGCCCACGCGTCCTGGGGACACGGTGAGCCGTACGGCGCGCACTCCTGCGGTGACCATCACTCGGGGCCGGGCATGGGCACGGTCCTGGCCGCGGGCGCCGCCGGGCTCGCGGTCGGCGTGGTGGGTGCCCTGGTCGCCGAGGAAGTCGTGGACGAGATCGGCGACTTCTTCGAGGGCGACGACGACGGCGACGACGACGGGGACGACGGCTGGTTCGGCGGCGACGACGACTGACCGGCACGGCGACGGCCGCGTCGCAGGACCGCGCGGCCACCGTCGTCCGGCACGGCCCCGTTCCGCAGAGCGGGGCACGGACCGGTGGTGTCCGGGCGGCCGCGCGTGTACGGCCGCCCGGGACCGGTCAGGAGAGGCCGGCCGTCTTCAGCCACTCCTTGGCCACGTCGAGCGGGTCCTGGTGGGACTGGACCTTGGCGTTCAGCTCCAGCAGGGCGGCGGTGTCCAGCTTGGCGGACACCGCGTCGAGGGTGTCGGCACCCTTCTGGGGCACGGACCCCTTGTACGTGAGGGGCTGGACGTTCTCGAACCCGAAGAGGTTCTTGGTGTCGCGCAGGACGACGAACTTCTCCTTGGCGACGATCGGGTCCGTGGTCAGGATGTCCGCGGCCTGTACGGCGTTCTTCCGCAGCGCCGACTGGGTCAGCGGGCCGCCGACGTCCAGGGCCTTGAAGGACTTGAACTGAAGGCCGTACACCTCCTTCAGCCCGACCAGCCCCTGGTGGCGGGTCTGGAACTCCGGGGAGGCGCCGAGGGACAGCTCCCCCGCGATGTCCTTGAGGTCGGCGATGGAGGACTTGTCGGTGAGGCCGTACTTCTTCGCGGTGGCCGCGTTGACGGTGACCGAGTCCTTGTCCTGGGCCGCGGAGGGCTTCAGCAGGGCCAGCTTGGCGTCCAGCTTGCCCTCGATGGCCGAGGTCGTCTCCTCGACGCTCGTCGGGGCGGCCTTCTGGTCGAGGTAGGCCAGCAGTGCGCCGTTGTACTCCGGCAGCACGGACACGGCGCCGTTCTTGAGCAGCCGGTAGGTGGTCTCGCGGCTGCCGATGTTCGGCTTGTAACGGACCTTGATGCCCTTGGCCTTGAGGGCCTCGCCGTAGATGTCCGCGAGCAGGATGCTCTCGGGGAAGTTGTTGGAACCGACGACGACGGTGCCGTCGCTCGCCTTGCCGCCCGTCAGGGGGTTGTCGGAGCCGCCGTCGGACGAGCCGCAGCCCGCCAGCAGCGCCGTCGCCGCCGCGAGGGCGACGGCGGCCGCGCCCCGGTTTCTCCGGATGGACCTGCTGATGCGGTTCGTGTCAGTCACGGATCGATCCAATCCAGCCCGCTCTTCGCCGGTCAAGTGCCCTCGGGTCACCAAATGGCTTCGATGCGGGCCCAGTTGAGGCCATGTGAACAGTACTTTTCGCGTCCGGGGAATCAGTTGCCCCTCCGCACACCGGGTGATACGGCGATCCGCGACACCGCCCAGAACACCGCGAGCGTGATCAGTGCCAGCCCGGCGACCAGGGCGGCGCCGCCGACGACCTTCTCGTAGTCGCTCTGGTAGAGGCCGTCCATGATGTAGCGCCCGAGGCCGCCGAAGCTGACGTAGGCGGCGATGGTGGCCGTGGAGACGATCTGGATGGCGGCCGTGCGCAGTCCGCCCAGGATCAGGGGCAGCGCGACGGGGATCTCCACCTGGAACAGGATGCGTGGCTCGGTCATGCCCATGCCCCGCGCCGCGTCCACCGGGGACGGGTCGAGGGAGCGGACCGCCTCGTAGGTGGTGACGAGGATCGGCGGCACGGCGAGCACGACGAGCGGGATCATCACCGGCAGCGTGCCGAACCCCAGCCAGAGGAACATCAGGATCAGCAGGCCGAAGCTGGGCAGCGCGCGAGCGCCGGTGGCGACCAGCGCGATGGCGTTGCCGCCGCGCCCGAGATGGCCGGTGACCAGACCGACGGGCAGCGCGATCAGCGCGGCGAAGGCCAGGGCCTCCAGGGACCAGCCGATGTGTTCCAGCACCCGGGTGGGGATGCCGTCGGGGCCCTGCCAGTGCGCGCTGTCGTCGAAGAAGGCGCGGGCGAAGTCGAGAACGTTCACCGGGTGGCACCCTTCTTCGGCATCCAGGGCGTCAGCAGCACGCGGACGGCGACCAGCGCGGCGTCGACCAGGACGGCCAGCACGGCGGTGGTCAGCACGGAGTTCACCGCGAGCATGGGCAGGTGGTAGGCGTTGGCGTCGTAGAGCATGTTGCCGAGGGCACCCTGGTTGCCGATGAGCATGCCGACGCTGACGAGGGAGATGCTCGACACCGCGGCCACCCTCAGGCCCGCGATGATCGCGGGTACGGCGATGGGCAACTGCACCTGGAGATAGCGCCGTACGGGCCCGAAGCCCATGGCCTGGGCGGCGGCCAGCGTCTCCGGCGGCACCGAGCGGACGCCGTCCACGATGGCGGGGAGCAGCACCACGAGGCTGTAGACCGCGAGGGGGATCATCACGGTGATCTCGCTCTGGCCGGTGTAGTCGATGAGGACGACGAAGAACGCCAGCGACGGGATCGCGTACAGCACGGTCGTGACGCCGAGGACGGGCGGATACAGCCAGCGGAACCGCGCGCAGAGCTGGGCGACGGGCAGCGAGAGCAGGAGTCCGGCCAGCACCGGCAGCAGGGCCTCGCGCAGATGCAGGGCGATCAGGCCGCCGTAACTGTGCTGGAGGTCGCTGGGCAGGTCGAAGAAGCCGTTCACTCGGTGACCCCCGCGGCCTGCCGGGTCTCGGTGTGGGCCGCGCGGATCGCCTCGCCGATGACCTGCTGGGAGACGACCCCGACCGCGTGCCCCTCCCCGTCGACGGCCACGGCCCAGCCGGTCGGCGAGAGCACGGCGCCGTCGAGGGCGCTGCGCAGCGAGTCCTTCCCAAGCACGAACGGCCGTCCGTACGGGATGAGTCGGTCGCGGTCGATGGCGCCGGCGGTGAGCCGGCCCGGCTCGCCCCAGCCGAGCGGTGTGCCGTCGGCGTCCGTCACCAGGAGACAGGGGGCGGCTCCGGCCCCGCCCGCGGCGAGCCGTCCGGCGTCCGCGTCGATCGGGACGAGGGGCGCGGTCTGCAGCTCCAGCCCGTCCGAGGGGAAGAAGGACAGGCGGCGGATGCCCCGGTCGGCGCCGAGGAAGTCCTCCACGAAGGCGTCGGCCGGCGCGCTGAGCAGTTCGGACGGCGGGGCGAACTGGGCGAGCCGGCCGCCGGTGCGCAGCACGGCGACCATCGTGCCCAGCTTCACGGCCTCGTCGATGTCATGGGTGACGAAGACGATGGTCTTGCCCAGTTCGTCCTGGATGCGCAGGAGTTCGTCCTGCAGTCCCTTGCGCACCACGGGGTCGACGGCGGAGAAGGGTTCGTCCATGAGCAGCACCGGCGGGTCGGCGGCGAGTGCCCGCGCCACGCCGACGCGCTGCTGCTGTCCGCCCGAGAGCTGGTACGGGTAGCGCTTGGCGAGCGCGGTGTCGAGCCCGACCCGCTCCATCAGTTCGACGGCCCTCTCGCGCGCCTTCCCCTTGCTCCAGCCGAGCAGTCGGGGCACGGTGGCGATGTTGTCGAGGATGGTGCGGTGCTGGAACAGCCCGGCGTTCTGGATGACGTAACCCATCGACCGCCGCAGGGTGTTGACCGGCTGCTGCCGGATGTCCGCGCCGTCCAGGAGGATGGCTCCCTCGCTGGGCTCCACCATCCGGTTGATCATCCGCAGGGTCGTCGTCTTGCCGCATCCGGAGGGACCGACGAGGACGGTGATCGCGCGGTCCGGTATTTCCAGCGACAGCCGGTCGACCGCCACCGTGCCGTCCGGGTACCGCTTCGTGACTGCATCTATCCGTATCAAAACGCCGCGTATCCTTCGGTCGGTTCTGGCCGCGCCCGGGGCCCTGGACCGCCGCCGGGAGGATGCGAAGCGCTCTCCTCCCTCCAGAGGACATCGGGGCTGAAGACTTCCCCCTACCCCGCCGAGGCGGTCCTGACGCCACGCAAACACCTGTCGGCGGCCTTTTGGCAAGACCTTCACACCGTTGTCACGATGTCTCACGGACACCTTGCGTCACAGGGCCGTGACCGCCCGCGGCACCTCCCTGCTCAGCGCGCCGCCGCGGCATGACGACGGGCCGGTGCCCGGCGCCTCGTGCGAGGCGCGGACACCGGCCCGCAGGGGTCGGTGAGGTCCGGTGGGCGGCGCTCCCGGGCGGAAAGGCCGGTACGGCGCCCGCCGGTCCCGCGTCAGTTCTCGTCCGGCGCCAGCCGCAGCGAGATGGAATTGATGCAGTACCGCTGGTCCGTGGGCGTCGGGTAGCCCTCGCCCTCGAAGACGTGCCCGAGGTGGGAGCCGCAGCGTGCGCAGCGGACCTCGGTGCGGACCATGCCGTGGGAGCGGTCCTCGATCAGCTCGACCGCGTCGGTGTCCTTCGGGTCGTAGAAGGAGGGCCAGCCGCAGTGGGACTCGAACTTCTCACCCGAGGTGAAGAGATCGGTCCCGCAGGCACGGCAGGAGTAGACGCCCTTGGTCTTGGTGTCGGTGTACTCGCCCCGGAAGGCCGGTTCGGTGCCGGCCTGGCGCAGTACCGCGTACTCCGCCGGGGTCAGCTCCGCGCGCCACTGCTCGTCCGGCTTCTCGACGTCGTACGACATGAGCCTCAGCCCCTTCTCTTCACTGCTGCGACAGACGGTCCAGGATCAGCGGGCCGAGGTCGGTCACATCGCCCGCGCCCATGGTGAGAACGAGATCGCCGGGTCCGGCCATTCCCGCGATCACTCCGGGGACGGCGTCCTTGTCGGAGAGGGCGGTGACACCGGCACCCGCGGCACGCGCGGCCTCGATGATCAGCGTGCTGGTCACCCCGGGGATCGGGTCCTCGCGGGCGGGGTAGATGTCGAGCACCACGGAGGCGTCCGCGAGCGCCAGGGACAGGCCCATCTCCTTGCCCAGCTCCTGGGTGCGGGAGAACAGGTGCGGCTGGAAGACGACGAGGATCCGGGCGTCACCGGCGGCGGCGCGCATGGCCTCCAGGTCGGCGGTCATCTCGGTGGGGTGGTGGGCGTAGGAGTCGATCACCTGGACGCCGGCCGCCTCGCCCTTGAGCTGGAGGCGGCGCTTGACGCCGGTGTAGGCGGCGATCGCGGGCGCCATCTCCTCGGCCGGGACGCCGAGGGCGGCCGCGGCGGCGAGCGCGGCGACGGCGTTGAGCGCGTAGTGGCGGCCGGGCACGGAGACCGCGAAGGTCAGCTCGCGGCCGTCCAGCAGCACGGTGACCTGGCTCTTCAGTCCCTGCGGCACGACGGCGAGGACGCGCACGTCGGCGTCCTCGGCCTCGCCGTAGGTGACCGTCCGCACCGTACCGGCGAGGCGCCGGGTCAGCTCGCGGGCGCCCTCGTGGTCGGCGGAGATCACCAGGGTGCCGCCGGGCACGATCTTCCCGGCGAAGGTCTCGAAGGACTCGTAGATCTCGTCCATCGAGGCGTAGTTGGCGTGGTGGTCCAGCTCGACGTTGAGGACGATGGCGACCTCGGGCGCGTACTTGTGGAAGCTGCGGTCCGACTCGTCCGCCTCGGCGACGAAGATGTCGCCCTCGCCGTGCAGCGCGTTCGAGCCGGGCGCGTCCAGGTCGCCGCCGATGGCGTACGACGGCGTGCGGCCCAGTTCGCTCAGCGAGACGGCCAGCATGGAGGTGGTCGTGGTCTTGCCGTGGGTGCCGGCGACGGCGATCGGGCGGAGCCCGTCCATCAGCGCCGCGAGGGCGTCGGAGCGGTGCACGACCGGGATGCCCAGTTCGGCGGCGCGGGCCAGCTCGGGGTTGTCCTGGCGGATCGCGGACGACACGACGACGCAGCTGGCGTCGTCGGCGAGGTGCCCGGCGGCGTGGCCGATGTGCACGGTGGCCCCGAACGCCCGCAGCGCCTCGGCGGTCGCCGAGTCCTTGGCGTCGCTGCCGGCCACCTTGGCGCCGCGCTGGGCGAGGATCTTGGCGATGCCCGACATCCCGGCGCCGCCGATGCCGATGAAGTGAGGTCGGTCCATCGCGGCAGGAAGGCCGGGTGCCATGCGTTTCTCCCAGAGACGGTACGGGCTGGAGCAGGCCTAGCCTATGCGCTGCGACGGCGGCCACCTCGCAAGGGGCGCGGGCGGGGCCCCGCCGCTGCCCGGGGACACGGGGAGGGGCGGGCGCCCGCGGACGGCGGTGCCCGGGACGGGTCCCGGCACCTCCGCACCCGCGTACGCCCGCCCCCGGCAGGCCGCCGCTCCCCGCGGAGCGCTACGCCTTGGCGTGCGAGAACAGCTTGAGCACCGGCACCCCGACCTTGTGCCGCGCCCGGGAGGCCCAGTCCCGGTGGAAGAACTCCTCCACGTAGTGGGGGTCGGTCAGCACGATCACCTCGTCCGCGTCGACCTCCGTGACCAGGGTCTTCAGCGCGTCGAGCGGATGATCCTCGACCAGCCGCCCCTCCGCCCGGCACCCGGCGGCCCGCAGGGCCTTCAGCGACACGTCGAGCGCCTGCTCCCCCACGCTCCGGGCGGCGTTCCCCTCGGGGGTCCCGCCCTCGTGGACGGCCGAGTCGAGTTCGCCGAGCGCGATGTCGTCGATGGCCCGCAGCAGCCGGTCCGCCTGGTCACCGCGCGGTTCGAGCAGTACGTGGAAGAAGACCGGCTCGTCCCCGTGCAGGGTCGTGACGAACTCCACGTCGGGGGACGTCAGGGCCTTCTCGATCATCAGAACGCTTGTGAACACCAGGCGCCTCTTCTCCTTCGAGGATCCGCCGGACCCTCTGTCCTCCGTGGGCAGGGCCAGGCCCTGCGGAAACCATCCTGCCCCGTGATCGCACGGGTAGTGCCGCACTTAGTGTGCCCGTCGGAAGCTAAACGGAACGGTAGATTCCGCTGTTTTCAGGAGCGTCGGTAACGACCGAACAGAAATCCGTCCTCTTCCAGGAGGGACGCCAGTTCGAAGCGGTGCGGAACGGCGACCGACGGTCCCCCGGCGATCCGCTGCGCGTCGCCCGCGGTGAGCATCGGCGAGAGGGTGAGGCACAGCTCGTCCAGCACCCCCGCCGCCACGAACTGGCCGAGCAGCCGAGGTCCGCCCTCGGTGAGCTGCCGGGTGTACCCGAGACCGGCCAGCGCGTCCACCACGCGGGCGGGGTCGACGCCGGTGCCCTCGCCGGCGACGATCACCCGGGCACCGGCCCGCTCGGCGGCGGCGACCCGGCCGGCGGGCGCGTCGGCCCCGGTCAGAAGGACCGTCGGCACCAGGGGCGAGGTGAACAGCGGCAGGGAGAAGTCCAGCTCCAGGCCGGCGGTGACGATCGCGATGGCGGGGGCCGGCGCCTGCCCCGCGGCCTCGCGGGCCGCCGCGAACTCCGCACGCGCGCGTGCGGGCCGGTACCCCTCCTGGCGCACGGTCTGCGCACCCACCACGACGACGTCCGCGAGCGCCCGGAGGGTGCCGAAGATCCGCATGTCGGCGGCGCAGGAGATGGGCTGCGAGCGTCCGTCGTGCTGGGCGGCACCGTCGAGCGTCGAGACCATGTTGGCCCGCAGCCACGGCCGCGCACGGCCGACGCCGGTACCCGTGCCGGTGCCGGTGCTGGCGCCGGATTCAGAAGCGCATGCGGAAGCGGAACGGCCGGCCGAGGCGGAACCCGGGCGGACGGACTCCGGGCACGCCGACTCCGGATACGCGTACGCCGCCGCCAGCTCGGCGAGGCTCCACTCACGGCCGTCGGGGCCCCCGGCACCCTCGCGGGCCCCGCCCACCCCCTCCCGTCCCCTCTGCCTCTCCGCACCCTCATCAGGGGCCTGGGCTGCTGTTTCATAGGTCACAGGGAACAGGCGTCGCATTCGTGCAGTGTGACACGGCGCTTAGCATGGGTGACTGTGTCGTCCTCCCCCAGCGCCTCCGGAGCCACCCCAGTGACCGAAGCCGGTCCGCTGTCCCTGTGCGAGCGCGAGCCGCGCGTCCCCGCCGACCGGCTGGTCGCCGAGATGGTGCCACCGCCGCGCTTCGACTCGGTGCGTTTCGCCACCTACATCCCGGACCCCGGCCAGCCCAGCCAGACCCAGGCGGTCCAGGTCCTGGAGGGCTTCGCGACCGGACTCGGCGGCGCCCACGCCTCCGGCGCCGGCAGGCGCGGCTTCCTCGGGTTCGGCAGGGCCAAGGCGCCGAAGGTCCCGGCCGGGCCCCGCGGCGTCTACCTGGACGGCGGCTACGGCGTCGGCAAGACCCACCTGCTCGCCTCCCTCTGGCACGCGACCCCCGCCGAGTCCTCCCGCAAGGCGTTCGGCACGTTCGTGGAGCTGACCAACCTGGTGGGGGCCCTGGGCTTCCAGCAGACGGTGCAGACACTCTCGGGCCACAGCCTGCTGTGCATCGACGAGTTCGAGCTGGACGATCCCGGTGACACCGTCCTCGTCTCCAGTCTGCTCGGCCGCCTGGTCGAGGCGGGCGTGGCGCTCGCCGCCACCTCCAACACGCTGCCCGGCAAGCTGGGCGAGGGCCGGTTCGCGGCCGCCGACTTCCTGCGCGAGATCCAGGGCCTGTCCGCCCACTTCCGCCCCCTGCGCATCGACGGCCAGGACTACCGCCACCGCGGTCTGCCCGAGGCTCCGGCGCCGTTCTCCGACGAGCAGGTGACGAAGGCGGCGTACACGACCGACGGCGCCTCGCTGGACGACTTCCCGCACCTGCTGGAGCACCTGGCCAAGGTGCACCCGAGCCGGTACGGCGCGCTGACCGACGACGTGAAGGCCGTGTGCCTCACCGACGTGACGCCGGTGCCGGACCAGTCGACGGCGCTGCGGCTGGTGGTCCTCGCGGACCGGCTGTACGACCGGGAGATCCCGGTGCTGGCCTCGGGACTCCCCTTCGACCGGCTGTTCAGCGAGGAGATGCTGAACGGCGGCTACCGGAAGAAGTACTTCCGCGCGATATCGCGGCTCACCGCGCTCGCCCGGGACGCGAAGGGCCTCGTCGGCTCCTGAACCGCGGCACGCCGGAGCGGGGCTGACCATCGGTCAGCCCCCGTGCGTCAACGGCTGATTCCGGCCACGACAACCGCACTTTTTGCCCTCTCTTGCGCACGTAACCCTCCGTTAACCCTGCAAAGGGCTTTGCGGGGTTACGCTCTTTCTTGACCATCCATTGACCAATGCTTGGCGTGGACGGGGAGTGCGGGAGAGCGAAGGGGGGCGCATGTTCCGAGGTGAGACACCCAAGGCCGCGCTCGCCCTGCTGTTCGCCACTTTGCTCGCCCTGCTGTACTTCGCACCCACGGGAAACTTCGCGGCCGCGCATACGCTCGGTGAGGCGAAGGCCAGGACCACGACCGGAATCGTGCTCCCGGGACAACCGTCGGGCGGCGGAACGGACCTGCTCCGGGAAGCCGACCACTCCCCAGCGCCCGCGGGCCCCGCGCACGCCCGCCACCGGCACCGCGCCACCGACTCCGCGCAGGCCCCGGAGCGCCCGCCCATATCCCGGCGGCCGGCCCCCGCGCACCCGCCGGCCGCATCCGGCGCTCCGCACCGCCGCGACACGAGATCCGTCAGAGTTCCCGCTCCGGCAGCCCTTCAGGTCTTCCGCTGCTGAGGAGCGGCTTCCTCTCCCCCCACGACCGTCGTGCAGGCCCGACGCGCCGTCGAGGCGCGCCAGGAGGAGTCCACACACCATGCAGCCCCTCATCGACAACGCTCGCACCTTCGGACAGCGCCCCGAGGAGTTCGCCGAACTCGCGAAAGGCCAGTCCCCGCAGGTCCTGTTCATCACCTGCTCCGATTCCCGGGTCGTCCCGGCGCTGATCACGGGCGCCCGCCCCGGCGAGCTCTTCGAGCTGCGCACCGCGGGCAACATCGTCCCGCCGTACGCCTCGCAGCACCCCACCGGCGAGGCCGCCACCGTCGAGTACGCCGTGGAGGTGCTCGGCGTCCGCGACATCGTCGTCTGCGGTCACTCGCACTGCGGGGCCGTCGGCGCGCTGGTGCGCGGCGACGACCTGGACGCCGTACCCGCCGTCCGGGACTGGCTGGCGCAGGCCGCGCCGCGGCCCGCGGGCGCGGCCGAGGACCCGGAGGTCGCCGAGGGCGTGCGGAGCCACGTCCTGACCCAGCTGCTGCGGCTGCGCTCGTACCCGTGCGTCGAGCGGAGGCTGGCACAGGGCCTGCTCGCCCTGCACGGCTGGTACTACGAGGTGCACACCGGCGCCGTACGGGCGTACCGCCCGCACACCGACACCTTCGAAGCCCTGTGAGCGCGCCGACGGCCACGAAGGGCCTCATATCCCGCGCGCCGCACCTGCGGCAGGACTTCGCCGCCTCCCTCGTCGTCTTCCTGGTGGCGCTCCCGCTCTGCGTGGGCGTGGCCGTCGCGTCCGGCGTCCCGGCCGAACTGGGCCTCGTCACCGGCATCGTGGGCGGTCTCGTCACCGGGCTGATGCGCGGCAGCAGCCTCCAGGTGTCCGGCCCGGCGGCCGGGCTGACCGTGCTCGTCTACGAGGCGGTCCAGGAGTTCGGGCTGCCGGCGCTCGGCGCGATCGTGCTGGTCACCGGTGTGCTCCAGATCCTCATGGGCCTGCTGAGGCTCGGCCGGTACTTCCGGGCCATCTCGGTGTCGGTGGTGGAGGGGATGCTGGCCGGGATCGGCCTGGTCCTGATAGCCGGCCAGCTCTACCCGGCCATGGCCGCGGAGGCCCCCGGCTCCGGCCTCGCCAAGCTGGCCGGCCTGCCCCGGGCGCTCCTGCACGCGACGGGCGACGGGCGGGCGCTCGCCTCGCTCGCCCTGTGCGCGGGCACGGTCGCCGTCCTGGTCCTGTGGCGGCGCACGCCGGCGAGGGTGCGCACGGTGCCGGGCCCGCTGGCCGCGGTGGTCCTCGCCGCGCTGGCGGCGCTCGTACTGGATCTGCCGGTGGCCACCGTCGAGGTGAGCGGACTGCTGGACTCGGTCAAGCCGCCGTCGGCGGATTCCCTCGCCGGCCTGGCCTCCGCCGGAGCGGTCGGCACGGTCGTGGCGTTCACGCTGATCGCGTCGGCCGAGTCGCTGTTCAGCGCGGCGGCCGTGGACCGGCTGCACGACGGACCGCGCACCGCCTACGACAGGGAGCTGATCGCCCAGGGCGCGGGCAACAGCGTCTGCGGACTGCTCGGCGCGCTGCCGATGACCGCGGTGATCGTCCGCAGCGCGGCCAACGTGCAGGCGGGGGCGCGTACGAAGGCCTCCCGCGTGCTGCACGGCGTCTGGCTGCTGCTGTTCGCCGCGCTGCTGCCGGACGTGCTGGCGTGGATCCCGCTGCCGGCCCTCGCCGGGATCCTGCTCCACTCCGGCGCCAGACTGGTGCCGGTGCGGACACTGGGGGCGCTCTGGCGCGAGCACCGGGGCGAGGCCCTGGTGCTGGCCGTCACCGCCGTGTCGATCGTCGCGGTCAGCATGTTCGAGGGAGTGCTGATCGGCCTCGCGCTCGCCGTCGTCAAGACCGCCTGGGAGGCCTCGCACCTCCGGCTGGAGGTCGTCGACAAGGGCGCGGGCCCGGTCGAGGCCCATCTCTCGGGCAACGCGACCTTCCTGCGGCTGCCCAAGATCCTCGACAGCCTGGAGTCGCTGCCACAGGACCGCCCCGTGCGCCTGGACCTGTCCGGCCTGCACCACCTGGACCACGCCTGCCGTACGGCCCTGGAGAACTGGGCCGGGCGGCACAGCGCGGCCGGCACCGAGCCGGTACGGGTCACGGCGCCCCTCCCGCGGCCCTGACCCCGGGCCGTGGGAGCCGCGCCGTGAGAGCTGTGCCGTGAGAGCCGTGCCCTGACCCCGGGCCGGTGCGGGTCCGCGTGACGCGGAGCCGCACCGGCTCCGGTGTACGCCCCGGCCCGGTGTACGTCCTGGCCCGGTGCACGCCCTGGCCCGATGCGCGCCCCGGCTCCGGCGTCCGCCCCGCACCGTCCACGACGGCTCTTGGCCCGTACCCCCGGGCCGGGCATATCGTTGCAGACAAGGACAGAGCGGACCTCTCGGCGTTGAGGGGGGCACCATGCTTCAGGAACTGGTCGGGGTCGCGGCGGGTGTGGGCTGCGCCGGTCTCGTGTATCTGGCGGCGGCCGCGCGCGTGGTCAAGCAGTACGAGCGGGGCGTGCTGTTCCGGCTCGGACGGCTCGCGGGGGACGTGCGGACACCGGGGCTGACCCTGGTGATCCCGTTCGTGGACCGGCTGCACAAGGTGAACATGCAGATCGTGACGATGCCCATCCCCGCCCAGGAGGGCATCACCCGGGACAACGTCACCGTGCGCGTGGACGCGGTCGTCTACTTCCGGGTGGTCGACGCGGCGAGCGCGCTGGTGAAGGTGGAGGACTACAAGTTCGCGGTCTCGCAGATGGCGCAGACGTCACTGCGGTCGATCATCGGCAAGAGCGACCTGGACGATCTGCTGTCCAACCGCGAGCAGCTGAACCAGGGGCTGGAGCTGATGATCGACAGCCCGGCCGTCGGCTGGGGCATCCAGGTCGACCGCGTGGAGATCAAGGACGTGTCCCTGCCGGACACGATGAAGCGGTCCATGGCCCGCCAGGCCGAGGCCGACCGCGAGCGGCGGGCCCGGATCATCAACGCGGACGCGGAACTCCAGGCCTCGAAGAAGCTGGCGGAGGCGGCGCAGCAGATGTCGGACACGCCGGCCGCGCTCCAGCTGAGGCTGCTGCAGACGGTGATGGCGGTGGCGGCGGAACGGAACTCCACGCTGGTCCTGCCGATCCCGGTGGAGCTGCTGCGCTTCCTGGAGAGGGGCGCGCAGCCGGCGGGCCCGGAGCTCGACGGGACCGCCCGCGCGGTGCCCCCCGAGCAGGTGCCGGCACAGCCGTCGGCCGCCCCGCCCGGGATCCCGACCCCGACCCCGGCTCCGGCTCCGGGGAGGGCGGACGGCCCGCAGGAGCGGCACGGCCTGAACGGGACCGTGGGGCCGGGAGAGGCCGAGGACCTGCGGACCGTCGGCGCACTGACGGACATCGACGGACCGACGGAGGCCGGAACCCCGCGGGACTCCGGAGAGCCTGAGGGGACGGGCGGCCCCAGGGAACCGGTCTAGATGCGGGGCACGCCGGATCCGACGACGCGCCACGGTGCTTGTACGGGGCTCGGGGCCCGCGCGTCGAGCCGCCGTGCGGGTGACCGTATCGCCGCGTCGGTCGGCATATATACATACAAACTGATTTTCAGACCTACTTTCGTACGGTGATGACACACGCATGCCGAATCACCGCCGTCTGCGCCATGGGCGCGGTCCTGGCCGCCTGCGGTTCCGCGGGCACGTCCGGCACCGCGCACCCGGCCCGCTCCGGGGCAGCAGCCCCCGCCGCGTCCCCGTCCGCCTCCCGCCCGCCGGTCCTCGCCCAGGGCCCGGGCGGCCTCACCCCGGTGTTCGAGCACGGACCTCGCACCCTGGGCAAGACCGTCGCCCTGACCTTCGACGCCGACATGACCGCCGACGAGGGGGACCGCGCCGCATCCGGCGAGCACTTCGACAACCCCGCCCTCATCGACGCGCTGCGCACGCTGAAGGTCCCGGCGACCGTCTTCATGACCGGCCGCTGGGCCGAGCAGTACCCGGCGCAGGCCCGCTCCCTCGGCGCCGACAAACAGTTCGAGGTGGCCAACCACTCCTTCAGCCACTACTCCTTCACCCCCGACTGCTACGGCCTGCCGACCGTCGACGCCGATCACATGAAGTCGGACGTCGAGCGCGCGTACACGGCCCTGCGCAAGGCGGGCGTCGCGCACCCGATGCCGTACTTCCGTTTCCCCGGCGGCTGTTACGACGACCGGTCGCGGAAGGCGCTCGGCGCGCTCGGTGTCACGGCCGTGCAGTGGGACGTGGTGAGCGGCGACGCGTTCGCCACCGACGCCGACGCGGTCACCCGGCAGGTGCTGGACGGCGTGAAGCCCGGGTCGGTGGTCATCATGCACTGCACCCGCAGCGCGGCCCCGACCACCGAGCGCGTCGTCCGCGCGATCGTGCCGGAACTGCGCAGGCAGGGCTACCGGTTCGTGAAGGTCTCCGAGCTGATCGGCGAGACCGCCGGCCACCGGTGACCCGGCGCGGCCCGGCCGCCGGTGACCGGCCTACGCTGGAGTCATGACCGAGAACACCGGAACGGCCGGGCCCGCGGCGGCAACCGGGAACACCGGGGCGAGCGGGACCACCGGGGCGTCCGGCTCCGGCTCCCCGGCGTACGCCGATTGCGTGCTGTGCGGGAAGCCCACCGAGTACCCGGAGTCGCACCGGGGCATCACCCTGTGCCCGGTGTGCGAATGGCAGGAAGCGCAGCGCACCGCCTGCTCGGGGTGAGCGGCAGGCGGTGAACGCGCCAGGACGAGGTCCGGGCGGGCGGCCGGCGTGCCGGGGACGAGGTCCAGGCAAGCGGCCGACGTGCCGGGGACGGAGTCCGGGCGGGCGGCCGGCGTGCCGGGGTCCGTCGCGGAACTCGTAGGCTGGGTTCTCGTGAGTCAGATCCCAGCCGCCCCCGGTGACAGCCCCTTCCAGTCCGAACGCAGTCCGCGCGACGAGTCGCCGCAGTTCGTGCTCCCCCTCGTCGTACGGATCGAGCGGGACGCGCCGCCCGCCCGCACCGACGCGCTGGAGACCGCCGCGCGCGCGGTCCTGCTGATGCTCAGCGACGAGCGGGCACTGGGCGAGGGCGAGTGGGCCCAGGCCGTCCAGGACTGGGAGGACGCCCGCATCCGCAAGGTCGTACGACGGGCCAGGGGCGCCGAGTGGCGGCGCGCCGAGGCGCTGCCCGGCATCACGGTCACCGGCAGGTCCGCCGAGGTGCGGATCTTCCCGCCGGTGCCGCTGGACGGCTGGCCCAAGGACCTGGTCAAGCTCCAGGTGTCGGGCACGGAGCTGGACGATCCCGAGCCGCCCGCCGGGGCCGCTCCCGGTACGCCCGTGCTGTGGCTGAACCCCGATCTGGAGATGTCGGCCGGCAAGACGATGGCCCAGGCGGGGCACGGCGCCCAGCTGGCCTGGTGGGCGCTGTCCGACGAGGAGCGCGCGGCGTGGCGCGAGGCCGGCTTCCCGCTGGCGGTGCGCACGGCGGGCCCCGACGAGTGGCGCGAGCTCACCTCCGCGGGGCTGCCGCTGGTGCGGGACGCCGGTTTCACGGAGATCGCACCGGGCTCCAGCACGGTCGTCGCCGACCACCCCGCCCTGCGCCGGACCGGCCGGGCCCTGCGCTAGACCGGCCGAACCCTGCGCCGAACCGGCCGGACACCGCGCCGGACCGGCCCGCACCTGCACCGACCCCCGCTCCCGCTCCCGCTCCCGCTGGACCGTCCGGTCGTCGGCCTCCTCCGGTTCCCGAAGCTCAAATGTTCCTCTGAGAGGGGTTCGGCGGGGGCGTCCGGGGTCATACCCCCGGCATTCGGGCACGAGGGGGGACGGGGCATGCTGCGACTGGGCACGGGGATCGGCTGGCGGCCGGAGATCGCGGACGCCGTGGAACGCATGCCGGGGATCGACTGGGTGGAGGTCGTGGCGGAGAACGTCTGCCCCGGCCATCTCCCGGAGTCGCTGCTGAGGTTGCGCGAGCGCGGGGTGACGGTGATCCCGCACGGCGTCTCCCTCGGCCTCGGCGGCGCGGACCGGCCCGACGAGGGACGGCTCGCGGCGCTGGCCGAGCGGGTGGAGGCGCTCGGCGCGCCGCTGGTCACCGAACACATCGCGTTCGTCCGGGCCGGCGGCCCGCTCACCGCCTCCCCGGGGCTGGAGGCGGGCCACCTGCTGCCGGTGCCGCGCACCCGGGACGCGCTCGACGTGCTGTGCGAGAACGTGCGCATCGCGCAGGAGTCGCTGCCCGTGCCGCTGGCGCTGGAGAACATCGCCGCGCTCTTCTCCTGGCCGGGCGAGGAGATGACGGAGGGGGAGTTCCTGTCCGAACTGGCCGAGCGGACCGGCGTACGCCTGCTCGTCGACGTGGCCAACCTCCACACCAACCACGTCAACCGGGGCGAGGACCCGGCCGAGGCGCTCGCCCGTCTCCCCGTGGAGGCCCTCGCGTACGTCCATGTGGCGGGCGGCTTCGCGCGCGACGGCGTCTGGCACGACAGCCACGCCCACCCCGTGCCCCGCGAGGTCCTGGACATCCTGACCGCTCTGGCCGGCCGGGCCGCACCGCCCGGGGTCCTGCTGGAACGGGACGAGAACTTCCCGGAACCGGCCGAGCTGGAAAGCGAGCTGAGCGCGATCCGCGACGCCGTCGACGCGGGCCGCCGCGCGGCAGACACCCCCGCCACCGCCGCCACCACGACGAGCACGGCCGACACCCCCGTCACCGCCACCACGACGAGCACGGCCGACACCCCCGTCACCGCCGCCACGGCCACCACGGGCGGCCGCCGGACCGGTACGGGAGGCACCCCGGCCGGTACGGCCCCGACCCCCGCCGGTACCGGCACCACCGCGGCCCGGCAGCGTCTCGGTGTCGCGCAGGCCGCGGTGCTGTCCTCGCTGGTGGCCGGGACTCCGGTGCCGGAGGGCTTCGACCGTGTCCGGATGCGGGTGCAGGCCAGGTCCCTGGCGGCGAAGCGGGCGGACGTGGTGGCGAAGGTGGCCCCCGAACTGCCGGTCATCCTCGGTGCGGAGTACCGGGAGCGGTTCCTCGCCTACGCCCGGACCCGCCCCATGGACGGCGGCTACCGCCAGGACGCGCTGGACTTCGCGGGGCAACTCCTGCGGAAGGAGGACCCGTTGGCACCGAGGATCCACCGGCATCTGCGTGCCTGGTGGCTGGACCGCGCGGGGCCGGCCCCGCGCGTCCCCGGCCCGGCCGTGCGGGCGGCACGCAAGGTGCTGCTGCGCGGGGCGTGAGCCGCGTCCTCCGCCCCACGCGGCCGCGCCCTCCGCCCCCCACGCGGCCGCGCCCTCCACAGCGCCGCCGCGTAATATGCCGATCGCACCCACCGATTCCGTGGTGCGGTGTGCAGGAGGCACCATGCGACGGCGACCACGGCCCCCCATCGAAGGCCGGGGCATGTTCAACGGCACCGGACTCGTCATCGCGGCCCTGGCCGCGACGGCCGTCGCGCTGCTCTATCCGCTCTGGTCGTACGCGGACCGTCCGGACACGGCGAGCGCGAGCACGCTGAGCGCGCGGACCGTGACGACCCCGTTCGGCCCGCTGTCCGACCAGGACCGGGACTTCGTCACCAAGGTCCGCCTGGCGGGGCTGTGGGAACTGCCCGCCGGGGAGCTGGCGCGGCAGAAGGGGACCACCCAGGCCGTACGCGACGCGGGACAGCATCTGATCGACGGGCACACCACCCTGGACACCCATGTCCGCACCGTCGCGGGGCAGCTCGGGGTGCCGTTGCCGAACGAGCCCAACGAGCAGCAGAAGCAGTGGCTCGCGACCCTGCGCTCGGCCCAGGGCCAGGACTTCGACCGGCAGTTCGCGGGCATCCTGCGGCTCGCGCACGGCCGGGTGTTCTCCCTGGTCGCCCAGGTCCGCGCGGGCACCCAGAACTCGCTGGTGCGCGACCTCGCCGACGACGCGAACGCGACCGTGCTGGACCACATCAGGGTCCTGGAGGCGACGGGATACGTCGACTTCTCCGCGCTCGCCAGGGACCTGGCCGTCTCCCCCACCCCCGTGCCCTCGCCCGCCGCCGTCGATCCCTCCGACGCCGTGCCGGTCGCGCCCGCGCCGTCTCCCTCGAACACCCCGCCGGACGGCACCGGTTGACCTGCGAAGAAAACGGAACGTCACATACCGGCAACACTCTGTCCGGATACTGAACAAGGCATGGCGTTCAGCGGGCCGCTGACATAGAAACACGTCATGTTCTGGGTCCTTCTCCTCGTCCTGGCCTGGGCCTCGGCCGGGTTCGCGTGCGCCCGTCTGTGCCTGGCCGCCATGCGTACGGCGGCCGCCGACCGGGAGGCCGCGGCGTCGGGCCGCGGGCACGATCTGACGCTGTACGAGGCCGCGTTCCTGTCCGGCGGCCCCACCCGGGTCGCCGATCTGACCATGGTCTCCATGGCCCGCCAGCGCCGGCTGCTGCTCGCGCACACCGGCTGGGCCACCGTCGTCGACCCCCGGGGCCACGACGAGATGGAGCGGTCGGTCATCGGCGCGATAGGACCCGGCGGACAGTCCCTGATCGCGCCCGTCCGGGCCGCCGCGTCCGGGACGGAGGCCGTACGCACGCTCGCGGACGATCTGGTGCGCGCCGGGCTCGCGATACCGGAGGGCGCGCCGGAGACCGTGGCGGCCGGACTGCGCCAGGTGCGCGCCACCGTGCCGGTCGTGCTCGCGCTGGGCGCCGCCGCCCTGCTGCTGCCCGACGGGACCGGGACGCCGCGCTCGCTGATGTGCCTGTGGTTCGCGCTGCCTCTCCTCCTCACGCTGAGCGGTCTGGCCATCGCCCGGTTCGAGGGGCACTCCCCCACCCGCTGGGCCTCCCCGGCCGGGCAGCGGCTGCTCGGCGCCCTGAAGAACCGCCGGACCGGTGACGGAGGCGATGACGGCGGCGGTGACGAGCGTTCCTTCCTCACCTCGGTCGCGGTCAGGGGCATCCGCGCGATCGGCGAACCGGCGCTGCGGGCGGCCTTCACGCCCCGCGACCAGCCCTGGCGGGAGTGAACGCCGCTTCAGGGAGCGTCTCCCGGCGTCTCCCAGGGGGCGCACGGGGGGCATTGGGGCCGACACCGGCCTGCCGGTGCTTGCCTTGGCCCTCGGCCCTTTGAAACATCCCTTCTGTTGTCGCCGGGCGGTGGCAGCCGTGCCATCGCCCCCGCGCACCGAAGGGATACGCGATGAGAGCTGCCGTCCTGTACTCGGCCGCCGGGTCCTTGCTCCTCACCACGCTGGCCGCTGCCCCGGCACCCGCCGTGCCCCACGCGCCCGCAAGGACCGGCGTGCCGGGTGCGAGTGCCGCGGCCGAGGCGCGCGGGAGCGCGGAGGCCGCGGCGCGGGCCCGGCGGACCGGTGTCGCCTTCGGCGCCTGCCCCGCCGACCTGCCGGCACCGTCCGGCATGAGGTGCGGCACGGTCAGCGTGCCGCTGGACTACGCGCACCCCTCCGGCAGGCGGATCGAGCTGACGGTCAGCCGGATGCCGGCCACCGGGAAGGACCCGCGCAACAGCAAGCGCAGGGTGCCGAGACAGGGGGCCCTCGTCTACAACCCGGGCGGTCCCGGCGCCTCCGGCATGGCCTTCCCGATGATCGGCGTGGTGCCGCAGTGGAAGCGGATCGCGGCCGCCTACGACCTGATCGGCTACGCGCCCCGCGGCGTGGAGCGTTCGGCCCCGCTGTCCTGCGAGGACCCCGCCCGGTTCTTCAAGGCGCCCACACAGGCGCCGGTCCACCCGACGGAGGCGTACAAGCGGGAGCGCATCACGCGGGCGAAGGCGTACGCGCGCGGCTGCGCCGAGCGGTCGGGAAGCGGGCTGCGCTTCTTCAACTCCCTGAACAACGCCCGCGACCTGGACGTCCTGCGGGCCGCGCTCGGCGAGGACCGGCTGACGTTCATGGGCGCGTCGTACGGCACCTACCTCGGCGCGGTGTACGGCACCCTGTTCCCCTCGCACCTCAGGCGCATGGTGCTGGACTCGGCGGTCGACCCGGACCCGGCCCAGGTCTGGTACCGCGACAACCTCGCCCAGTCGGCGGCGTTCGAGGGCCGCTGGGCGGACTTCCGCGAGTGGGCCGCCCGCCACGACGACGTGTACGGGCTCGGGAACACGGCGGAGAAGGTGCAGGCCGCCTACGACACCGCGGCCCGCCGGCTGGCGGCGGAGGCGGCGGGCGGGAAGGTCGGTCCGGGCCAGCTGCAGAACACGTTCCTGATGGCCGGGTACTACGACGACTTCTGGCCGAGCCGGGCGGCGGCGCTCTCGGCGTATCTGAAGGGCGACGCGAAACCCCTGATCGGCCTTGCCGTGCCGAGCCCCGGCATGGCCGCCGAGGCGGAGAACGGCAGCGCGGTGTACACGGCCGTCGAGTGCAACGACGCGCCCTGGCCGACGGACTGGAAGGTCTGGGACCGCGACAACACCCGGCTGGCGCGGGTGGCGCCCTTCGAGACCTGGGACAACGCGTGGACGAACCTGCCCTGCGCCTACTGGCCGGCGCCCCGGCAGCAGCCGCTGGACGTCCGCACCGGTCCCGGTGAGCTGCCCGCCGTGCTGATCCTGGCGGCCGAGCGGGACGCGGCCGCGCCGTACGCGGGGGCGCTGGAGATGAACCGGCGCCTGTCGGGCTCGGTGCTGGTCACCGAACGGGACGCGGGCACGCACGGGATCGCGGGCGGCCCGAACGCGTGCGTCAACGCCCACCTGGACGCCTATCTGCTGGAGGGCCGGCTGCCCGCGCGGCGCGCCGCCTGCGGGCCGCGCACGGAGCCGCTGCCGGACGGGCCGGCCGGTCGCGGCTCCGCGCAGAGCCCCCGGGACGCCCTCAAGGGCAAGGGCGAGCGGACCGCGGCCTCCGGGCGGTCCTGAGCACCACCGGCGCGGGGCCGTCCGGTTCGCGGACGGCCCCTCGGGGCCTCAGGCGAGACCGGCGACCAGCTCGGCCACGGACTTGCGGCGGCCCGTGTAGAACGGGACTTCCTCGCGGACGTGCATGCGGGCCTCGGAGGCGCGCAGGTGACGCATGAGGTCGACGATGCGGTACAGCTCGTCGGCCTCGAAGGCCAGCAGCCACTCGTAGTCGCCGAGCGAGAACGAGGCGACCGTGTTGGCGCGCACGTCCGGGTAGCCGCGGGCCATCTTGCCGTGGTCGGCGAGCATGCGCCGGCGGTCCTCGTCGGGCAGCAGGTACCAGTCGTAGGAGCGCACGAAGGGGTAGACGCTGACGTAGTCGCGCGGCGTCTCGTCGGCGAGGAACGCCGGGATGTGCGAGCGGTTGAACTCGGCGGGGCGGTGCAGCGCCATGTTCGACCACACCGGCTCCAGGGCGCGGCCCAGCCGGGTGCGGCGGAAGAGGTTGTACGCCTCCTGGAGCTGGTCGGCGGTCTCGGCGTGCCACCAGATCATGAGGTCGGCGTCGGCGCGCAGACCGGAGAGGTCGTAGGTGCCGCGGACGGTCACGTCCTTGGCGGCGAGCTGGTCGAACAGCTCCTGGACCTCGTCGGCGTAACCGGCGCGGTCCTCGGGCAGCACGTCCTTCAGCTTGAAGACCGACCACAGGGTGTAGCGGATGACCTCGTTCAGGTCCTTGGCCAGCTTGCCCTTGTTCGGGATCCTGCCGGACTCGGTGGTGGGGGCGTCGTCACTCATGGCCCCTATTCTCCCGCTCCGCCGTGCAGGCTCTGCACCGGGGCGGCGGTGAGTCTGCGGACACCGTCCAGGTCACCGCCCAGCTGGTCCACGGCGGCGTCGGCGCTCGCGATGCAGGCCGGGATGCCGACGCCGTCGTACGGGGCTCCGCAGACCGCGAGGCCGGGGAGCCCGGCGACGTGTGCGCGGATCCGGGCCACGCGCGCGTGGTGGCCGACCGGGTACTGCGGCAGGCCGTCGGTCCAGCGGGTGACGCGGGTGGCGAGGGGGACGGCGTCCAGGCCGGTGGCCTCGCGCAGGTCGTGCCGGGAGATCTCGACGAGGTCGGCGTCCTCGCGCCCGAGCACCTCGGTCTCGCCGTGGCGGCCCACGGAGGTACGCAGGACGACCACGTCCGGGTCGTCCTCGGCGATCCAGCCCCACTTCTGGGAGGCGAACGTCGAGGCCTTGATGGTCCGGCCGTCGACGGGGGGTACGAGGAAGCCGCTGCCCTCGGGCAGGGCGAGGCCGGTGCGGCGGTAGGCGAGGGTGATCAGGGCCATGGAGGCGTACTCGACGGCGGCGAGTTCGGCCGCGGCGGCCGGTGACTCGGCGCGCAGCAGGCCGGCGGCCGCGCGCGCGGGGACGGCGAGGACGACGGCGTCCGCGTGCAGCACCCGGTCTCCGGCCACGATCCGCCAGCCGCCGGGCGCGGGGGTGTCCGCGCCCGGGGCTCCCGGCTCCGCGACCCGGCGCAGCTCCCGTACCGGTGTCCCGGTGAGGATCTCGCCGCCGCGGGCGCGCACGGACCCGGCGACCGCGAGCGGCAGCCGTCCGACGCCGCCCTCGATGCCCATGAACACCGGGCCGGTCTGCTGGTGCGCGGCGGCCCTGGCCTGGATGGCGCGGACGGCCTCCGTGAGGGAGTCGTGGGCGCGGGCGGCCTCGAAGAGCTGCGGGACGGCCGAGCGCATCGAGATGCCGTACGCGTCGCCCGCGTACACCCCGCCGAGGAGGGGCTCGACCAGCCGGTCGACGACCTCGCGGCCGAGTCGCGCCGCCACGTACTCCCCGACGGCGACGTCCTCGCCGATCTCCGTGCGGGGCAGCTCCGCGTCGCGTCCGATGCGGGCGAGTCCCTCGTCGGACAGCACCCCGGCCAGCGCGGACGCGGTGCCGGGCACGCCCATCACATGCCCCTTGGGCATGGGGCGCAGGGCGCCGCGGGTCCAGATCGAGGCGGACGCGGTGGCCGGGGTCCGAAGGCTGTCCGCGAGGCCGGCCGCGCGCGCGAGGGCCACCGCCTCGGGGCGGCGGGCGAGCATCGACTCGGCGCCGAGGTCCACCCGGACGCCCGCGATCTCACCGGGCAGCAGCTTGCCGCCGACCCGGTCGGAGGCCTCCAGCACCGTCACCCGCGACCCGCGCTCCAGCAGCCGGTGCGCGGCGGCCAGCCCGGCGATGCCGGCTCCGATGACGACGACATGGCCCGTGCCCGTACCCGTTGTGCTCATACCCCCCACTCTCCCAGACCTCGCCGGCACTCCCGCGCGGGCCCGGTGTCCGTGCCGTGCCCGGACCGTGACCGCATCGGGATCCCCGGGAGCCGACGTCCACCGGGGTTCGCGCGTCCAACAGGTGACGACATCACATCTCCCGGGGGTCGGCCCATGCGCGCACCACGTTCCACGAGATCCGTCCGGGCTCTGGCGGGCGTGCTGCTCGCCGCGTCCCTCGCGCTCGCCGGATGCGGCGCCCCGGGCGGTTCGGGCGGTTCGTCGGGCGACTCCGGCAAGTCCGCCGCCGGCCGCTCGGACCAGCGGGCGGGTGCCGGCGGCGGCGCGGACCGGCGGGCGGGCGGCGGCGCGGAGGGCGCGGCGTCCACCGCCGGCACCCCGCGGCCCGCGCCGGACGCCGTCATCCGCACGGCCTCGCTGACCGTCCAGGTCGCGGACGTGCAGAAGGCCCTGGCGGACGCCCGCACGGCCGTGGAGGGCGCGGGCGGCTACGTCGGCGAGGAGAGCACCGGGCGGGACCCGGACGGGCACGAGCGGACCCGGGTCGTGCTGCGCGTCCCGGCCGCGAAGTACGAGGAGGTCATGTCCGGCCTCCAGGGCGCCGGCCGGCTCGTCGAGCGCACCGCGCGGGCGCAGGACGTCACCGACGAGGTCGTGGACGTGGACAGCCGGGTCAGGTCCCAGCGGGCGAGCGTCGCCCGGGTGCGCGAACTGATGGGCCGGGCGGAGAA
Organism: Streptomyces sp. NPDC090108; assembly: GCF_044747185.1. Lineage (NCBI taxonomy): Bacteria > Bacillati > Actinomycetota > Actinomycetes > Kitasatosporales > Streptomycetaceae > Streptomyces > Streptomyces sp. NPDC090108. The sequence goes on along the minus strand of NZ_JBIVDQ010000004.1, from coordinate 414,205 downwards.
GTTGAGCGATGTCGTCGCCCTGGAGGGAGAGCTGGGCCGCCGCGAGGCCGATCTGGAGGCGCTGCTGGCCCGGCAGGCGTCCCTGAAGGACCGCGTGGACCTGGCGACCATCACCCTGTCGCTGTCCGCGAAGCCGGCGCGGACGCACGCGGCGGACGGCACCCCGGGATTCCTGGACGCCCTGTCGGGCGGCTGGCACGTGTTCGTCGCGATGCTGCGCTGGTTCGCCCTCGCGCTGGGCGCGGCCCTGCCGTTCGCCGTGTCCGCGGGCGTGCTGGTGTGGCTGTGGCTGCGGGTCGTCCGCCCGCGGCTGCCGCGCCGCCCGGACCCGGCGCCCGCGCCCGGCGCTCCCCTCGCTCCCGCCCCGCTGCCCCAGGCGCCCCCGGTGCCGGGTCCGGACCGGACGTGAAGTGGAGCCGCCCCGTAGCGTGTTCGCATGACCATGAGCGGTGGGCGGGGCGGCAGGGACGGCCGGGGCGACGGAGAGCGCGGGAGCGGCAGGGACGGCAGGGAGCGGCTGGTGGTGATCGGCGGCGACGCGGCGGGGATGTCCGCGGCGTCGCAGGCGCGCCGGCTGCGGGGCCCGGACGAGCTGGAGATCGTGGCCTTCGAGCGCGGTGACTTCACCTCCTTCTCGGCGTGCGGGATCCCGTACTGGGTGGCGGGTGACGTCGCCGGACGCGACGAACTGATCGCCCGCACGCCCGAGGAGCACCGCGCGCGCGGGATCGACCTGCGGCTGCGCACCGAGGTCACGGAGATCGACGTGGAGCGGCGGCGGGTACGCGCGCGTGAGGCCGGTTCCGGCACCGGGTCCTGGACGCCGTACGACAAGCTGGTCATCGCCACCGGTGCCCGGCCGGTCCGCCCCGCGATGCCGGGGATGGACGCCCCCGGGGTGCACGGCGTGCAGACCCTGGGCGACGGACAGGCGCTGCTCGACACGCTGGCACGCACGCGTGGCCGGCGCGCGGTGGTCGTCGGGGCGGGCTACATCGGGGTGGAGATGGCGGAGGCCCTGATCCGGCGCGGCTTCGAGGTGACGGTCGTCAACCGCGGCGGCGAGCCCATGGCGACCCTGGACCCGGACATGGGCCGGCTGGTGCGCCGGGCGATGGAGGGCCTGGGCATCACCATGGTGGACGGCACCGAGGTCACCGGGGTGCTGACCGGCGACGACGGGCGGGTCCGCGCGGTGGCCACCGACAGCGGGGAGTTCCCGGCGGACGTCGTCGTCCTCGGCATCGGGGTCCGCCCCGAGACCGGTCTCGCGGCCGCGGCGGGGCTGCCGGTGGGCGCGCGCGGCGGCCTGCTCACCGACCTCGCGATGCGGGTGCGCGGCCACGAGGACATCTGGGCGGGCGGCGACTGCGTCGAGGTGCTGAACCTGGTCTCGGGGCAGGAGCAGTACGTGCCGCTCGGCACCCACGCCAACAAGCACGGCCAGGTCATCGGCACCAACGCGGGCGGGGGTTACGCGACCTTCCCGGGGGTCGTCGGCACGGCGGTCAGCAAGGTCTGCGACCTGGAGATCGCCCGCACCGGGCTGCGCGGGAAGGACGCCGACCGCGCCGGCCTGCGGTACGTGTCCGTCACCGTCGAGTCGACCAGCCGGGCCGGCTACTACCCCGGCGCCGCGCCCATGACGGTCAAGATGCTCGCCGAGCGCCGCACCGGCCGGCTGCTGGGCGTGCAGATCGTCGGCCGGGAGGGGGCGGGCAAGCGGGTCGACATCGCGGCGGTGGCCCTGACCGCGCGGATGACGGTGGAGCAGATGACGAGCCTGGACCTGGGGTACGCTCCGCCCTTCTCGCCGGTCTGGGACCCGGTCCTGGTGGCGGCGCGGAAGGCGACGGCGGCGGTCCGCGCGGCGGGCTCCTGAACGCCCGTACGGGGCAGGCGTTCAGGAGCGCCTCACGGGGAACCGGGTGCCTGCCGTCAGGCCGTTCCGCTGATCCGCGGCAGCGAGGCGACGGACCCGCTGGAGGCGACGGGCGAGGGCTGCTCCCCCGCGGGCCGCGCGTGCGTCGCGGACGGCCGGGCGGAGCGCAGCCGGTGGCTCACCGCCTCGTCCAGCGTCACCGGACGCTGCATCTGGGCGGCGAGCCGGCCCGCCTCCTGGCCGAGCCGTGCGACGTCCTCCCAGGGCAGCCGCACCACCAGAGAGATCTCCGCCTCCCCGTCGGGAGTCGCGTGCATCGCCGGAACCTGCGGAGCGTTCATCGCGTTCATCGCCTGTCCTCACGTCGGTTGACAGGGGATACGCACGATCCGGCGGCGGCGTTCACAGATTCACCCGTCCCGGCGGGGGCAGTAGTCCTGTGTGGTCATACCCGTCCATGACGTGAATCCGGCGCGTCGCACCCCGTATGTGACGTACGCCCTCATCGCCGCGAGCGTCCTCGTCTTCCTGATCACCCCCGGCACGGGCAACACCGTGGCCGGGGGGAGCGAACTGGCGCGGCTCTGTCATCTCCAGGCCTTCGTGGACCACTACGCGGCGGTCCCGGCCGAACTGATCCACCATCGGATGCCCCGGGCGGTCCCGACGGGCGACGTCGGTGTCGGGCCGCGCGGACCGGGGTGCGTGCTGGGCCCGCCGGACTACGACAAGTCGCCCGCCCTGTCGGTGTTCACGGCCATGTTCCTGCACGCCGGCTGGGTGCACCTGCTGGGCAACATGCTGTTCCTGCTGATCTTCGGCAACAACGTCGAGGACCGGATGGGCCACATCCGGTTCTTCCTCTTCTACGTCGTCTGCGGCTACGCGGCCGGTTACGGCTTCGCGCTGCTCAACGCCGGCTCGGCCGAACCGCTGATCGGCGCGTCGGGGGCGATCGCCGGGGTGCTGGGCGCCTATCTGGTGCTGTACCCGAGGGCCAGGGTCTGGGTCCTGGTGCCGTTCCTGGTCTTCCTGCCGCTGCGGCTGCCCGCGTGGGTGGTGCTGGGCTTCTGGTTCGGGCTCCAGGCGGTGAACTCCTCCGGGCACCACGACCCGGGCGCCGGCACAGTGGCGTACGCCGCGCACGTGGCCGGGTTCCTGGCGGGCATGCTGCTCGCCTGGCCGCTCAAGGCCGGCACCCCGGAACCGCCGGAGCCGCGCCGTCTGCTGTTCGGCAGGCAGGCGCGGCCCCGTCAGGTGTGGTGAGCGGCTCCGCTCAGCGCGCGCTGTGCGTGTGGACGTAGTCCACGAGGCGGGTCAGCGCGTCGGGGTCGGTGTGGGGCATGACGCCGTGGCCGAGGTTGAAGACGTGGCCCTCGAGTCCGGCGGCGGAGTCGAGCACGGCCTGGGCCTTGGCCTCGACGGTGTTCTTGTCGGTGAACAGGACCGTTGGGTCGAGGTTGCCCTGGAGCGCCTTGCCGGGGCCGACGCGGTGGACGGCCTCGTCCAGCGGGATGCGCCAGTCGACGCCGACGACGTCCGCGCCGGCCTCGCCCATGAGGCCGAGCAGTTCGCCGGTGCCGACGCCGAAGTGGATGCGCGGGACGCCGTAGCCCGAGACGGCGTCGAACACCTTCGCCGAGGCGGGCATCACGGAGCGGCGGTAGTCGGCGGGGGCCAGCGCGCCGACCCAGGAGTCGAACAGCTGGACGGCGGAGGCGCCGGCCTCGATCTGCACCTTCAGGAAGGCGGCGGTGATCTCGGCGAGGCGGTCCAGCAGGTCGGCCCACAGCTCGGGGTCGCCGTACATCATCGCCTTGGCGTTCTCGTACGTGCGCGACGGTCCGCCCTCGACGAGGTAGCTCGCGAGGGTGAAGGGGGCGCCGGCGAAACCGATCAGCGGGGTGCCGCCCAGCTCGCGGGTGAGCATGCCGATCGCCTCGGTGACGTAGGACACGTCCTCGGGGGTGAGGTCGCGCAGCCGGGCGAGGTCGGCGCGGGTGCGGACCGGCTTCTCGACGACCGGGCCGACGCCGGGCTTGATGTCGAGGTCGATGCCGATGGCCTTGAGCGGGACGACGATGTCGCTGAAGAAGATCGCGGCGTCCACGTCGTGCCGGCGCACCGGCTGCAGCGTGATCTCGGTGACCAGCTCGGGCCGCATGCAGGACTCGAGCATCGGAATGCCCTCGCGCACCTTGCGGTACTCGGGCAGGGAGCGGCCGGCCTGACGCATGAACCACACCGGGGTGTGCGGTACGGGTTCACGCCTGCACGCCTTGAGGAAGGCGCTGTCGTACGTCGCGGTCGGCTGCTGGCCCGTGGGGCTTCCGTTGGCACTCACGTCGGCAAGTCTCGCACGGTCCGGACCACAGAAGTGCCGCCGCCCTCAGGGGGTGTCTTGCCCCGCGCGGGGGCCCGCTTCCCCTTACTCTTCCCCGCATGGCTGCGGCTCAGGAACGACTGTCGGACGGCGCTGACGGAATGGACGACGCGAAGGACACCGCTCATGCGGTGCCGCCGGCGTTCCGTGCCGCGGTGGACGCGCTGCGCTCCGCGCGGCTGAGGCCGCAGGTCGAGGTGGAGCCGACGCCGGCCCCGCAGCGGCTGGCGCCGTTTGCGTACGCGCTGGAGGCCGTGGTGGCCGACGGCGAGCAGGAGCTGGCCGACGGGCGGCTGGTGCTGCTGCACGATCCGGCCGGGCACGACGCCTGGCGCGGGACGTTCCGGCTGGTGACGCTGGTACGGGCGGAGCTGGAGGCGGAGATGGCCGCCGATCCGCTGCTGCCCGAGGTGTGCTGGTCGTGGCTGACCGGGGCGCTCCAGTCCCGCGGGCTCGCCTGCGGCGAGCCGAGCGGCACGGTCACGCGTGCGGGGTCGCACTACTTCGGCGGCCTGTCCGAGCGGCCGCCCGCCTCGCAGATCGAGATCCGGGCGTCCTGGACGCCCCGGGAGGGGCGCGGCGGGGTGCCGGACACCGCCGCGCACCTGGCGTCCTGGTGCGATCTGCTGGCCCAGGTCGGCGGACTGCCGCCGGCCGGTCCGGGCGACGGCTCGGTGGTCACGCTGCCGCAGCGCAGGGGCCCGCAGTCCCGCTGAGACCGCGTGAGAGACCGCGTGCGCGGGGGCTCGTGGCGCGCCGGGTGCGCGGGATACGCGAGGTGCCCGGGTGCGCAAGGTGCGTGTCCGGAGGCGGGAACCGTGTTCCCGGTCCGTGACCCCTGCCTTCCGGGCCGCCCTGCCGTCCCTGCCCCCGCCGTCCATGCCGCCCTGCCGTCCGGGCGGGCGGAGTCCGTGGCCGTGGTCAGGTCCGTGGCGTGCGACCCGGGTCCGTACGAGGGTCCGCCGTCTCGGTGACGTGTACCCATCCATCGACGGGGGTCAGTCCTCGTGATCGTTTCATTGACCCTCTCTTTGTCGATACGGCCACATTCCGCACCCGAATGGCAACGGCCCGGACCGAGTCGATCTTCGGATGATCGATCGCGTGTCCGAATTGCACGGATTGTTACTCACTAGATCGTGATCATTCTCTAAAGGCGGACGGGTTTGCTGCCGAAGACGACTGTGACCTTGAAAGCACGGTTCGTCCCGGCTTCATCCCCACAAGCCGGCCCCGTCCCCCACCCAGGAGGCCTGGTGTCCGTTCTCCTCGAGCAGCCCGCAAGCCTGGTCGCCTACCGCCCGAACAAGCCGACCGCCATGGTGGTCGTGGCCGACCCCCGCGTCCGTTCCACCGTCACCCGCCACCTGTGGGCGCTCGGTGTGCGCGACGTGATCGAGGCCTCGTCCATCGCGGAGGCTCGTCCCCGCATCGGCAACCCCCGCGACATCTGCGTCGCCGACGTCCACCTGCCCGACGGCTCCGGCCTCACCCTCCTGTCCGAAACCCGCGCCGCGGGCTGGCCCAACGGCCTGGCACTGTCCGCCGCCGACGACATCGGCGCCGTCCGCAACGCCCTCGCCGGCGGTGTGAAGGGCTACGTCGTCACCGGCACCCGCACCAACATCGGCCTCCCCACCCGCCCCGGCGCCGCCCCCATCGGGGCCGCGGGCCGTATGCACCGCCGCCCCCCGGGTGCCCCGAGCCACCCGGGCGGCTACCGCGAGCTGTCCGGACGCGAGGTGGAGGTGCTGCGCCTGGTCGCCGAGGGACAGTCGAACAAGGCGATCGGCGTCTCCATGGGCCTGTCCGCCCTGACCGTCAAGAGCCACCTGGCCCGCATCGCCCGCAAGCTCGGCACGGGCGACCGCGCCGGCATGGTGGCGGTGGCCCTGCGCACCGGGATCATCCACTGAACCGGTGTGCCGGACGAGCCCTTCCCCACCCCGACTTCACCCGTGTGAAGCCGAAGTTTCACCGGCCTGACTGATTTACACCCCTGCGGCGCCCGTCGACGGAACGTTCCGGCGACGGGCGCCGTGCCGACCCGGATACCCTTGACAGGTGACGGACGCCCAAGAGACCGCAGCAGACAGTTCCCCGCGTATCCCCGGAGGCACCCCTCCGGACGACGCCGGATCTTCTCTGACGGAGGCGCCCACTCCGCTGCTCGAACCCCGCGAGGGCATTCCGCCGGTGGTCGCCGACGCGGCCGCCCTCGCCGAGGTGATCGCCGCCTTCGCCGCCGGCTCCGGCCCCGTCGCCGTCGACGCCGAACGCGCCTCCGGATACCGCTACGGCCAGCGGGCCTACCTGGTGCAGCTGCGCCGCGAGGGCGCGGGCTCCGCACTGATCGACCCCGTCGCCTGCCCCGACCTCTCCGGTCTCGGCGAGGCGCTGTCCGGTGTCGAGTGGGTGCTGCACGCGGCCACCCAGGACCTGCCCTGCCTGCGCGAGATAGGCATGGTGCCCAGCCGCCTGTTCGACACCGAGCTGGCCGGACGGCTCGCCGGGTTCCCCCGGGTCGGTCTCGGCGCGATGGTCGAGAACGTCCTCGGGTTCGTCCTGGAGAAGGGCCACTCCGCCGTCGACTGGTCGACCCGCCCGCTGCCCGAGCCGTGGCTGCGCTACGCCGCGCTGGACGTCGAGCTCCTCGTCGACCTGCGCGACGCGCTGGAGAAGGAGCTGGACCGGCAGGGCAAGCTGGAGTGGGCCCTGCAGGAGTTCGACGCGATCGCGTCCGCCCCGCCGGCCGAGCCCCGCAAGGACCCCTGGCGCCGCACGTCGGGCATGCACAAGGTGCGGCGGCGCCGGCAACTGGCCGTCGTGCGCGAGCTGTGGGAGACCCGGGACCGGATCGCCCAGCGGCGGGACGTGTCCCCGGGCAAGGTGCTGAGCGACGCGGCGATCGTGGAGGCCGCCCTCGCCCTGCCGTCCGGCGTGCCCGCGCTCGGGGCGCTGAACGGCTTCGGGCACCGGACGGGCCGCCGGCAGCTGGAGCAGTGGCAGGCGGCCGTCGACCGCGCCAAGGCGCTTCCCGAGAGCGCGCTGCCCCAGCCCGGCCAGCCGGTCACCGGTCCGCCGCCGCCGCGGGCCTGGGCCGACAAGGACCCCGCCGCCGCGACCCGGCTGTCCGCGGCCCGGGCCGGGGTCTCGGCACTGGCCGAGAAGGTGAACATGCCCCAGGAGAACCTGGTGTCCCCCGACACCGTGCGGCGCGTCTGCTGGGAGCCGCCGGCCGCCGACCACGCGGCCGTGGCCGCCGCGCTCGCCGGCTTCGGGGCCCGCCCCTGGCAGGTGGAGCTGGTCACCCCGGTCCTGGTCACTGCGCTCTCCGCCGAGAGCGCCTGACCCGGGGACCCTCATGACGGACGCGGGCCGGTCATGCCGTACACCCACGGCATGACCGGCCCGCGTGCGTTCCCGCGCGCCGGCGCCGCGCAGGCCGTCCCCCGTTCGGGCGTACGTCCGCCCGGCCCGTTCCCGCACGGTGGCGCACCGCGGGGCGTCGAGTTCGCGCCAAGCTCCCGGGGGGGGTCCACCCGTGTGACGTTCACCGCTCCCCGGGGTGGGGGTGTGCAGCTACGTTACTCATAAGTAGCATGGGTCCTGAGCGCGCGCTCAGCGCATGTGCGTGCCGCAGCAGTGCCACCCCGCACCCTGGAGGAGAGCCATCGTGCCTCGTACCGTCAGGGACGTCGTCTTCGTCGACGGCGTCCGCACCCCGTTCGGCAAGGCGGGCCCGAAGGGCATCTACCACGAGACCCGTGCCGACGACCTCGTCGTGAAGGCGATCCGGGAGCTGCTGCGCCGCAACCCCGGTCTGGACCCGAAGAAGATCGACGAGGTCGCCATCGCCGCGACCACGCAGATCGGCGACCAGGGCCTCACCCTCGGCCGTACGGCCGGCATCCTCGCGGGCCTGCCGCAGTCGGTGCCCGGCTACTCGATCGACCGCATGTGCGCCGGCGCCCTGACCGCCGTCACGACCACCGCCGGTTCGATCGCCTTCGGCGCCTACGACGCCGTCATCGCCGGTGGCGTCGAGCACATGGGCCGCCACCCCATGGGCGAGGGCGTCGACCCGAACCCGCGCTTCGTCAGCGAGAAGCTGGTCGACGAGTCCGCCCTGTTCATGGGCATGACCGCCGAGAACCTGCACGACCGCTACCCGACGATCACCAAGCAGCGCGCCGACGAGTACGCCGTGCGCTCGCAGGAGAAGGCCGCCAAGGCGTACGCCGACGGCAAGATCCAGCAGGACCTGGTGCCGATCTCGGTGCGCCGCACCAACGCGGACGCCGGCGAGACCGGTTGGGGCATGGTCACGGCCGACGAGCCGATGCGCCCGGGTACGACCATGGAGAGCCTCGCGGGCCTGAAGACGCCGTTCCGCGTGCACGGCCGGGTCACCGCCGGCAACGCGGCCGGTCTGAACGACGGCGCCACGGCCTCCATCATCGCGAGCGAGGACTTCGCCCGCGAGAACGGCCTGCCGGTCAAGATGCGCCTGGTCTCCTACGCCTTCGCGGGCGTCGAGCCGGAGGTCATGGGCTACGGCCCGATCCCGGCCACGGAGAAGGCGCTCGCCCAGGCGGGGCTGTCGATCGAGGACATCGACCTCTTCGAGATCAACGAGGCCTTCGCCGTCCAGGTGCTGGCCTTCCTGGAGCACTACGGCATCGCGGACGACGACGCGCGCGTCAACCAGTACGGCGGCGCGATCGCCTACGGTCACCCGCTGGCCTCCTCGGGCGTGCGTCTGATGACGCAGCTGGCCCGCCAGTTCGAGGAGCAGCCGCACGTCCGCTACGGCCTGACCACCATGTGTGTCGGCTTCGGCATGGGCGCGACGGTCATCTGGGAGAACCCGCACTTCGAGGGGGACAAGTGAGCACCACCACCGAACTGTTGAAGGGCGCGGCCGAGCTGTTCCCGGACGAGGTCGTGACCTCCGCGCACGTCCGTCACTTCGAGCTGCCCTTCGGCGCCGGGCGCTTCGCGCTCATCACGCTGGACAACGGCTTCGATCACACCAAGCCGACCACCTTCGGCCCGGCGTCGCTGGCGAACCTGAACGCCGCGATCGACCAGGTCGAGAAGGAGGCCGCGGACGGCGCGATCGTCGGTATCGGCATCACCGGCAAGCCGTTCATCTTCGCCGTCGGCGCCGACCTCAAGGGTGTCGAGCTGCTGAAGAGGCACGAGGACGCGCTCGCCATCGGCAAGGGCGGCCACGAGGTCTTCAAGCGTCTGTCGAAGCTCGCCGTCCCCACCTTCGCCTACTACAACGGCGCGGCGATGGGCGGCGGCGTCGAGGTCGGCCTGCACTGCACCTACCGGACCGTCTCCAAGGCGATCCCGGCGTTCTCGCTGCCCGAGGTCTTCCTCGGCCTGGTACCCGGCTGGGGCGGCTGCGCGCTGCTGCCGAACCTGATCGGCGCCGACAAGGCCGTCTCGGTCATCATCGAGAACAGCCTGAACCAGAACAGGCAGCTCAAGGGCAAGCAGGTCTTCGAACTCGGCATCGCCGACGCGCTGTTCGAGGGTGCCGACTTCCTGGAGCAGTCGCTGCTGTGGACCGCGCGGGTCCTCAAGGACGAGATCGCGGTCGAGCGTCCCGCGATCGACCGCGGCGAGGCCTGGGACCAGGCCGTCGCCAAGGGCCGCTTCGTCGCGGACTCCAAGGTGCACGGCGCGGCCCCGGCCGCCTACCGCGCCCTCGACATCATCGAGGCCGCCAAGAACGGTGACCTCCAGCAGGGCTTCGACGCCGAGGACCAGGCCCTCGCCGACCTGATCATGGGCGGCGAACTGCGCTCCGGCATCTACGCGTTCAACCTGGTGCAGAAGCGCGGCAAGCGCCCCGCCGGCGCCCCGGACAAGTCGCTGGCCCGCCCGGTCACCAAGGTCGGTGTCGTCGGTGCCGGTCTGATGGCCTCCCAGCTCGCGCTGCTCTTCCTGCGCCGCCTGGAGGTGCCGGTCGTGCTGACCGACATCGACCAGGAGCGCGTCGACAAGGGTGTGGGCTACGTCCACGCCGAGATCGACAAGCTGCTCGGCAAGCACCGGATCAACCAGGACAAGGCCAACCGCCTGAAGGCGCTGGTCACCGGTGTCCTGGACAAGGCCGAGGGCTTCGCGGACGCGGACTTCATCATCGAGGCCGTGTTCGAGGAGATGGGCGTCAAGCAGAAGGTGTTCGCGGAGGTCGAGGCGGTCGCCCCGGCGCACGCGATCCTCGCCACCAACACCTCCTCGCTGTCGGTGTCGGAGATGGCGTCGAAGCTGAAGCACCCCGAGCGGGTCGTCGGCTTCCACTTCTTCAACCCCGTCGCGATCCTGCCGCTGCTGGAGATCGTCCGCGGTGAGCAGACCGACGACGCGGCGCTCGCCACCGCGTTCGGTGTCGCCAAGAAGCTGAAGAAGACCGCGGTCCTCGTCAAGGACGCCCCGGCGTTCGTCGTGAACCGCATCCTGACCCGCTTCATGGGCGAGATCCAGAACGTCATCGACGAGGGCACCCCGGTCGAGGTCGCGGAGAAGGCCGTCGAGCCGCTCGGCCTGCCGATGTCCCCGCTGGTGCTGCTGGAGCTGGTCGGCCCGGCGATCGGCCTGCACGTCTCCGAGACGCTGCACGGCGCGTTCCCGGAGCGCTTCACGGTCTCCCCGAACCTCAAGGCGGTCGTCGAGGCCGGCAAGCGCGGCTTCTACGTCTACGACAGCGGCAAGCCCGAGCTCGACCCCGAGGTCGCGGCGCTGCTGAAGCAGGGCGACACCGTCCTGACGGAGGAGCAGGTCCGCGCCCGCGTCCTGGACGCGGTGGCCCAGGAGATCGGCCTGATGCTCGCCGAGGGCGTCGTCGCCGAGGCCCAGGACATCGACCTCTGCCTGATCACGGGCGCCGGCTGGCCCTTCCACCTGGGCGGCATCACGCCGTACCTGGACCGCGAGGGCGTCTCGGAGCGGGTGAACGGCAAGAAGTTCCTGGCCCCGGGCGTGGCGTCGGTCCCGGCGTAACACCTTCCGCCGCTGTGCGCGAAGGCCCCCGCACGACCGTGCGGGGGCCTTCGCGTGTGTCCCGGCCGGGCGACGCCCGTCCGTCAGCCGACGATCGTCCAGGGGCCGAACTCGTCCGACCCGGGTTCCGCCTGACGGGAGACCGCCAGACGGGCGTCGGCGCCGATCACCGCGATCACGGCGCGGCCCTCCGCGTCGAACGCGGCCGCCGGAGCGCCGGCGAAGGTGCCGCCGAGCGGCTCCGCGGACAGTTCCCGCCAGGTGCCGTCGCCGGGCAGGAAGCGGTGGGCGACGCCGCCGGAGTCGCTGCGGCAGGCGAGAAGCGTGCCCGCCTCCGGGGACGGTCCCGCGGCGAGGGCCACGGCGCCGTAGCCGCCCCGGCCGCCCAACGGCTCGGCCGGCTCCGCCCAGCGGCCGCCGGGAGCGTCCTCCTGGGCGGCGAGCAGGTCGCCGGTGTCCGGCTCCCGGTAGACGGTCATCACCCGGCCGCTGGGCTGGAGCACGGCCGCCACGGGGCCGGCGGACGGCGCGAGCCGGAAGCGCGGGGCGCGGGCGAGCGGTTCGTTGAGGGACTTGTGCCCCCAGCGGAAGACGGCCTCGCGGCTGGGCCCGAAGACGTCGACGTGGCCGTTGGCGGCCGTGACCGCCGCGAGGCCCTCCTGCAGTTCGTGACCGCGCAGGTCGGTCCAGCTTCCCCAGGTGCCGTCGGACATCCGGATGCGGGTCTGCAGGCCCTGGCCGGCGTTGCGCACGAAGAGATGTGTCCTGCCCAGACCGTCCCGGGCCACGACCGGGCCGCCGAGGTGCCGGTCGCGGTGCGGGGTGCCGGCGGAGGGGTTGCCGAGACTCGTCCAGTCGCCGAACCCGCCGCCGGGCTCGGTCTGTTCGAGCAGCACGATCTCCCGCGTGTGCGCGTCGTCCGCCGCCAGCCGGGACAGCCGCTCGGCGAAGATCTGCCAGCGTCCGTCGGGGCTGAGGCAGACCGCGAGGCCGGGAGCGAGGGGGCCGCCGCCGAGGAGGAAGGGTCCCCGCCACTGGCCGCTGCCGGGCTGGGTCTCCAGCCACACCGCGGCCTGCCCGCTGACGACCGCGAAGGCGGTGAGCCGCCCGCTGCGGTCGGCCAGCAGCCAGCCGGCGCCGCCCGGGTGCCGCGGGGCCGTGCTCTGCACCCACCCCGTCATCCGGGCGGCCAGCCCGACGGAGTAGTCCCCGCTGCCCGCCGGGTCCCCGCAGTCGTAGCCGTCGGCCGCCGCGTAGAGGTTGAGGAACAGCTCCTTCTGGGCGACGGCGCGGATGCCGAGGTTGTGCGGCCAGCGCTCGTTGTAGTAGCCGCGGAAGGCCTCCACCGTGAACGTCCGGCCCTCGGCGGGTCCCGGGTAGCGGTTCAGGGCGAGCCAGGTGAACAGGGCGGCCGCGGTGTGGTCGCAGTGGTCGGCCAGGTCGCCGTAGTCGTGGCGCTGCGGGAACCGCTCGCTGTGCACCAGCCGGTCCGGGTCCGGGTCCAGGCTGCGGATCACGGTGGGACGGACGATGTCCATGATCTGGAGGAGGGTCCGGACCAGGCCGTCCTTGGTGTACCAGTGCTGCTCGCGGACCAGGCCGCCGCTGAGCACCAGCGTGGGAACCCGCTCCGCCTCCTCGCGCCACAGCACGTGCAGGCTCCGCGGGGGGCCCTCCGGCGTTCCGTGCTGGCGGATGTTGAGGAAGATCAGTGTCACCCAGGGCGCGTCGGTCAGCGAGTAGACCTCCGCCACCGGACCCGCCGCCGTGGTCAGGGTCATGGCCTTCCAGCGGGCGGTGCGGTCGCCCAGGGCCATCGCCGCGTAGGCGGCCTTGATGCCGTTCTGCCGGGCCTTTCCGTACGCCGCGCGGTCCTCGGTCACCGGCCCCCGCTGCCCGGGCCGCGGGTTGCGGCCGCTGGAGTCGCCGCTCGTCAGGTAGACGGTCGTCGTGCGGGTGCCGCTCCTCAGCCCCTGGAGAATCGCGGGGTTCACGAAGTACAGGTCGTCGTCCGGGTGCGCCATGATCTGCAGCGCGGACGCGGGACTGGTCACGTTGTTGCTCCTCCCGGTGACGGGACTCGGGGTGTTCACAGCGGCCAGCCGGGCAGGTAGCCGAGGCGCGCACGTTCGTTGCGCTTCGATCCGGACTCGAACTGGCTCGGCACCGGGAAGTAGCTGGGCAGGAACGCGGCGAGGATCGCGTCCTGTTCGTCCTCGGTCACGTCGCCGTCGTGGTAGTCGTTCAGACAGAACACGTCGTGCGGGCGCACCGCGAGGAGGCGGCTGAGCCGGGGCTTGTGCTCGCTCAGGCCGACGTTGACGAAGCCGCAGGAGATGCCGCCGGGCACACTGCGCCCGGTGTGGTACGCGTAGTAGTGGTGCAGGGACGAGGGGATCGAGATGTCGTCGTGGCTGCGCAGCTGGTGGGTGGAGGTCGCGGACGCCTCCTCGTGGTAGCGCTCCGCGATGTCCTCGAGGACGCTGCGCCGCAGCGGGTACGGCGCGTGCAGGAAGCCGTTGACGAGGACCTGCCCGAAGTCCCGCTCGATCAGCGCCCGGTTGTTCTTGGCGCCGGCGATGTTGAACTCGTCCTCCTGCGAGACCGGCGCCATCGGTATGGAGGTCGGTGACATGAAGTGCTTGGCCTGGCCGTTGCCGAGGAAGAACAGGTCGGGCCGCACGGTCCGCCCGAGGAACATGTCGTCGTTGAAGTACAGGAAGTGCTCGGCGAGGCCCTCGATGTGGTGCAGCCGGCTCTCGATGGCGTGGGAGTTGTAGGTGGGCAGCGTGCCCTGGTCGCCGAAGATCTCCGTGTGGTCCACGACCCGGACCCGCGGGTGGTCGAGGTCGAGCCAGTGCGGGACCTGCCGGTCGGTGACGATGTAGATGTTCCGGATCCAGGGGGCGTACATGTCGATGGACCGCAGGGAGTAGCGCAGTTCGTCGCGGTCCCGGAAGCGGGCGGCGCTCGTCGCCGAGTCCTCCGTGTCCAGGCCCAGCGCCGCGAGGACGGCGCTCTTGCGCTCCAGCCAGTCCACGTCGCCGCCGTTGACCCAGGTGTAGACGGCGTCGACGGGGAAGGTGACGTCCCCGTGCAGGGTCCTGGTGAAGGGCTCGATGCTCGGGTAGGCGCGGCCGCCGAGCGGAAGCGCCCTGCGGCGCAGGGACTTCTCGGGGACCCGGTCGCCGATGAGCGTCCGGGTGGGAGCCCGCAGCCAGGTCTCGTCCTCGGGGTCGGTCTCCCAGAACGAGACGGTGCAGCCGTAGACGGCGCCGAGGCGCAGCGTGCGCGACGGGGAGACCAGGTTCTGGTGGATGCGGACGCCGGAGACGGTCGGCGTCGCGTACGGGGCGACGAGTGCGGCGAGGACGGTCGCCGTGGTCTTCTGCCCCTCGTTGAGGACACTGGCGTACACGGCGTCGTCGCCATGGGTATCGGCCAGGGCCTTGAACACGGCGTCCCGGTAGCCGGCGTGCACGGCGACGGTGTGCCGGACCATGTGGTCGCGCACGACGAAGTGGGGGATGCCGGCGGCTTCGAGGGCGTTCACCGCCAGGGCGAGATTGCGCTGCACGACGTCCCAGGGCGACTCCCAGTCCTGGAGCCGGCACACCTGGCCGCCGTCCTTGACCAGGTCGTCCCGGCGCAGCAGCCGCTCCTCGGCGGTCCGCTGCCCGTCGGAGCGCACGGTGGTGGCGGGGGCGGGGACCGCGGACGGAAGGATGCCGTCGGGACCGCTCCGGTGGGCGTGGACGGCCTGGCGTTCGGCCTTGGCGGCGGTGCGCCGGCCGCTGTCCCGTTCGGCGAGAAGCTCGTGGAAGACGCGTTCCCACTGGGCGGTGACGACGGCGGGCGCGAAGCGGTCCACCGAGTCCAGCGCGGCGGCGCCCATGCGCAGGCGCAGCTCGGTGTCCTCGATGAGCAGCATCAGCGCGGAGGCGAGGGCGTCGGTGTCGCCGGGCGGGACGAGGATGCCGGTCCGTCCGTCGACGACGACCTCGCGCGGGCCGTTCGGCGAGTCGTAGGAGACGACGGGCACACCGGCCGCGTGCGCCTCGGCGAGGACCAGGCCGAACGCCTCGCTGCGGGAGGTGAGGGTGGCGATGCTGGCCTTGGCCCACTCCTCCGCGAGATGGCGGGAGTTGCTGTTCAGCTGGACGCAGTCGTGCAGTCCGAGCATGTCGATCTGGCGGCGCAGGGCACCGCTGAGCGGCCCGTCGCCGAAGATCCTCAGCTGCCAGTCCGGGTGGTGCCGGGCGACCGTCGCCCAGGCGGTGACGGCGTGGTCGATCTGCTTCTCCGCGACCAGCCGGCCGGCGATCACCACGGTCCGGGTGCGCAGGGTGGAGCGCGGCCGGAAGCCGCTGGGCAGTGCGTTGGGCACGACCTCCAGACGCGGCGCGGCGTCGCCGAGGGTCTCGGCGAACCATTCGAGGGTGCGTTCGCTGAGCACCGCCAGGGCGTCGAGCTGGGCCGCGTAGCGGCGCAGGGGTTCCCCGGTGGGGCCGCGCAGCTCGGAGACCCGGTGTTCCTGGTGGACGGTGACGACGTGCGCGGGGGCGTACCGGACGGCGAGCGCCATCAGCGCGGGGGTGGTGCTGATGAGGATGTCGGTGTCGGTGTCCTGGAGGGCGAGGCCGAGCTCCAGGTCGGAGAGGCGGCTGAACACCGGCTCCCAGGACGGTTCGACCACCTGGCTGGGCTGGGCGGCCAGTCCGGCCCACACCTGGTCGTCGACCGAGGTGTGGCGCAGCGGCCGGACCGGTGTGGACGTCAGGTCGACCAGGTAGTCGACGCGGACTCCGGCGTCCGGGGTGAAGAACTGCTCCGTCGTGCTCTTGAAGACGCTGAGCACGCGCACGTCGTGGCGCGCCGCGAGCTCGGACGCCTGGTTGAACGCAGCGCGTTCGGTACCGCCGACGGCGTCGGCCGTGGTCAGCAGGAACGTGATCTTCATCTGTCGGTTCAGCCTGCCTCGGGCATGCGCGTGCAGGTCACCCGGAGGTTCCCCGCGGGGGTGTAGCGCGGTTGGACGATCATGGTGGTGAGCCCCTGCGGGGTGACGGCGAGCCGGCGCATGGCGAAGACGCGCAGCGGGTTGCGCACGTCGTGCAGCCGGCGCCCCAGGCGCAGGGAGGTGCCCGCGGCGTCGCGCAGGCGGACGTCCCAGTGTTCGGGCCGGGCGTCGCCGGGCGCCATCGCGCCCAGGGGCACGTCGACACGGAAGGCGCCGGGCCCGAGGACGGTGACCGGCTGCTCGACGGTGCGTCCGGAGGCGGTGAACTCCGCCCACGGTCTGTCGGTCGCGGTGCCCAGGACCCGGAAGTCGACGGTGAGTCCCGAGTGCTCCAGGCGCACCTTGGCCACCTCGGCGGCGGCCCGCGCGCCCGCGCTGACCACGCGGACGCTGCCGCGCGCGGAGCGGCCGATCCGGTGACGCTCGCCCGTCACCGGGGAGGCCTCCATGGGCTTGGTGGGTCCGGCGTAGGGCACCGGCGGGTTCACCAGCAGCAGTGACAGCGTGCGCGTACGGCGTCCGGTGCGGACCCGCAGGCGCACGCGCCAGCGTCCGGTGCCGACGGGGAGCCCGCCGACCTCGGCGCCCAGCAGGACGGCGGCGTCCACGAGGGTCTCACCGTCGGCGCCCCGGTAGACGCGGGCCTCGCAGGGGTGGGCGCGGCGGCCGCGGCGCAGGACGATCTCCGCCCGCTCGGGCAGGCGGGCCGAGGCAGGCAGCCGGGCGTGCAGGTTCACGGTCTGGCCGTCGAGGATGCCGGCGTAGGACACCAGGGCGGCGCGTCTGCGGAGCGGGACGAGGAGGTTCCCCATCAGCCGGTCGCGCAGCCGGACGGCGCGGGTGCGCAGCCGGCTCAGGAGCGCCGTCGCGCGCGGCGCGGCGGCCGGGTTCTTGAGGCGGGACATCATGACCGGGCGCGCCCCAGTTCTCCGCCGCGGACCGGGCCGGGGAGCGGCGCTGCCCCGGGACCGGTCTCGAAGGGGCTGGGAACCGGGAAGTAGGAGTCCAGGAAGGTGGCGACCATGTGAGCTTGCTCTTCGGGATCGGCGGTGGTGACCGTGTCGTTCATGCAGAAGGTGTCGAAGTCGCGGCGGGCCAGCAGGTTGTTGAGCCGCCGCTCGGCCAGATCGTCGGCCAGGTCGACGTAGACGTAGCGGATGTCGCCCGCGGTGGCCCGCGCCGAGCCGTAGGCGTAGTAGTGGTGCAGCGACGAGGCGATCGGTACGTCGTCGGGCGACCGGAAACGGGAGTGCTGGGTCACCTGGTGGGCTGTGCCGTAGACCTCCTCGATCTCCGCGAGGACGCTGCGCCGCAGGGCGTGCGGGGTGTGCTTCATCTTCTGGGAGATGACGGTGTTGAACTGCTGGGCGATCAGGCCGCGGCTGTTCTTGCCCGCCGCGTCGACGGGCAGGTCGTCCTGGCTCACCCGTCCGGACGGGATGAGGGCCTTGGACTGGAAGAACTTGGTCAGCCCGTTGGGGTGGAAGAAGTGCCCCGGCCGCACCGGGCGCCCGAAGAAGACGTCGTCGTTCAGGTAGAGGAAGTGCTCCGACAGCCCGTCGATGTGGTGCAACTGGCTCTCGATGGCATGGGAGTTGAACGTCGGCAGCGCCTCCGGGTCGGAGAAGATCTCCCGGTGGTCCACCAGTCTGATCCCGGGCAGGTCGGTCCGCAGCCACCTCGGCACCTGGCCGGCCGTGACCAGGAAGATGTCACGCACCCAGGGCGCGTACTGGTGGATCGAGCGCAGCGAGTACCTGAGCTCGTCGCGGCTGGTGTAGCGGGCGTCGTTGGCCGCCTGCTCGTGAAGTCCGCGCCCCCGCCCGGCGGTGAGCCGCCGGCGGGCCGCCTCCCGGCGGGCGCGCCACACGGGATCGGAGTCGTCCACCCAGGTGTAGACGACGTCGATCGGGAAGAGGTGGTCGTCGGGCAGCGCGGCGAGGAACTCGGGGACCGTGCGGACGTCGCCGGTGCGGTAGAGGTCGGGGATTGCAGTGAAACGTTTCTGCTCCGCCCGGCAGCGGCCCGCGTCCACCGGGATCTCGGTGACCACCCGGTTGGGGCGCGGCGCGACGAGCCGCCCGTCCTTCTCCTCCCAGAACTCGATGTCGCAGCCGGACTCACCGCCGAACACCAGGTTGCCCGTGGGGTCGCAGACGATCCACGCCACCCGCAGGACCTGTTCCCTGCGCAGTCCGCGCCAGTTCGCCACCGCGCTCCCGGCCCGCAGCCGCAACGGGGACGCGGCACCCACGTAGCCGGGGTAGCGGGCGCAGGCGAGCCGCAGGAGCTGCTCGACGTCGGCGCGCAGCCGGGCCGGAACGGCCACACAGGGCACCTGGGGGGTGTTCGTGCCGCGGACGCAGAAGTAGTCGATCCCGGCCTCCTCTAGGAAGGAGACGAGGAGATGGAGATTGCGGGCCCTCGCGGCCCACTCGGTGGCGCCCGCCACCTCGACGGCGCGCAGGTACTTCCCGGCCGCCTTCACCACGCGCCGCACGCCGTCGGGGGCGGCGTCCTCGGCCTCGCCGCGGTCGCGGCTCAGCACCCGGACGACGGCGGTGGACCGTACGGCGTCGGCGGACGCGAGCGAGCGCTTCACCGAGGCACGCATCGGACCGGGCACCCGCTGCACGACCCAGCGCCGGGCCCCCGCGGGAACCACGGATCGATATGTCGACACGAGGGCGTTCGCCTCGGGATTACTCGGGCCCACCTGACTCTGACACCATCCAACTCGAAGCCTGGAGCAGGCCGGTCCGACGGCCACCCCCACCCTGAACAGCGACCATCGCCCCATTGCCGCAGTCACCCGGACCGCCGGCCGCACCCCTCACCCCGGGCCGCACCTGGAATTCACCCAGGTTTCAACGATCACACAGAATATTTACATCTCGCCTGCACCCTGTCCAGGAGCAACGACCCCCGCGGCGGCTCTGTCATTCATGCCACACCCGTACAACCCTTCGGCGAAACCGCACGTCGGCGGGGTCGTCGAAGGCGACGGCCCGCGGCCGGAACGCGCGAGCCCGGACCGCGCCCCCGGAGTCGCACGCCCGGCGAACTCCCCTGCCGGGGGCTCGACAACACCGGATCACCACATAACATGCACGCTACAGACACTCTTTGAGCCCGGGTCGACTCGCGGCACGGCACCCGGAATCCGCGCGACCGGAAGCCGTGACCTCTGCAGACATGTCACGTGATGTACGTCACCGCCGTACAACGTCCGTCATCTCCTGCTGGTCTGCCCGATCACCCAAGCACTTCTGTCGGGCACGAACAGACGAGGACAGCGACTCATGACGCATGCCCCCAAGGACCCGGACGCTCCCGCACCGGGGCAGGAACCCGCGGCCGGCCCACCGCCGCGCCGGCGCCGTCGCGTCCTGCGCTGGGTGGCCGCGGCCACCGCCGTGGTGGCGCTGGGCGCGGGCGGAACCGCCTACTGGCTGTACAGCCGGCTCGACTCCAACATCAAGGGAGTCGACATCGACCGGGCGATCGGTGACAACCGGCCGCCGAAGCAGCCGACTTCGGGCCAGAACCTGCTGATCCTCGGGTCGGACTCACGGGCCGGCGCCAACGGGGCGTTCCATGCCGGCCATGTCTCCGGAGCCCGCGCGGACACGACCCTGGTGGTCCACATACCCGAGGGACGCGCGCGGGCCACCGCCGTCAGCATCCCGCGCGACACCCTGGTGAACCGCCCGGAGTGCCTGGACAGCCACGGCAGGAAGCTGCCCCCGGCGCGGCGCGTCATGTTCAACTCGGTCTACTCGCTGGCCGGTCCGGCCTGTGTCGTCGACACGGTCGAGCACATGTCCGGGGTCCGGATGGACCACTACATGGAGGTCGACTTCGCGGGCTTCAAGGGTCTCGTGGACGCCATAGGGGGTGTCGACGTCAGCGTGCGCGAGAACATCCACGACCACCACAGCGGCCTCGACCTGACCGCCGGCCGGCACCGTCTGAACGGCACCCAGTCCCTCCAGTTCGTCCGCACCCGGTACGGCATCGGGGACGGCAGCGACCTCGGCCGCATCAGCATGCAGCAGAAGTTCCTCATCGCCCTGCTCGGCGAGATCAAGAAGCAGGACCTGCTCGACAGCCCCGCCAAGGCCTACACGGTCGCCGACCAGCTCACCGGGTGCCTGACGACGGACTCGGGGCTGGCGTCCCTCACGAAGCTGACCGAGTTCGCCCGGAGCATGCACGGGGTCTCCCCCTCCACCACGGAGATGATCATGCTGCCGGTGCGGTACGACCCCCAGGACCCCAACCGGGTGGTGGCCGCGCGTCCGCAGAGTGACGAACTGTGGAAGGCCCTGCGCGCCGACGAGCCCGTCCCCGCGGCGGCGAAGAAGTCCCCCGCCGGAGGCGGCGCCACCCCCTGACACCGGACCGGAACCCGGCACGCGGGCCGGAGCCGGACCGGAACCCGGCACGCGGGCCGGCGCAGGTCCTCAGACCTCCCGCCACGCCTCCAGGGCGAGCCCCGGCTCGTCCTTGCGCCGGGTGAGCAGGAGCCGGCCGGACGAGGGCGAGGAGGCCGCGGCGACCACGCGGCCGGTCTCGTCCGTCGCGAGGGCCACCCGCGCGTCCCCCGGAAGCACCGGACCCGACTCCGTCCACCACGCCCCCGCCGACTCCCGCTGCGTGGGGTAGGCGGCGAAGGCCACCCGGTTGCCGGCCGAGCACTGGGCCAGCAGGGTGCAGTCGTGGCCGTCCAGCTCACAGCGCACGGCCGTGACCGGGCCCGGTCCGGCGGCGGGCAGCAGCACGGCCGGCGGGCCGCCCGGGCGCCAGGCGCACAGGTCGCCCGACCCATCGGTGTAGAAGACCGTCGTGTGCTCGGCGGACGTGGCCAGGGCGTACAGCGTGCCCGGGCGGACCGGTGTCTCCAGGCTCTCCTGACGGACCGGCACGGCGCCCGGCTCCGGCTGGCGCCAGTACAGGATGCCCTGGGGCACGGTCGCGTACAGCTCGACCCTGCCGTCCTCCCCCGTCACCGCCGCGAGGTCGTCCTGGACCCCGCTGCCCATCAGGTCCTGCCAGGAACCCCAGCCGCCCTTCTCCTTCTGCGCCAGCATGCTGACCCCGCGGCCGTTGTTGCGCACGAAGACATGGGCACGGCCCTCGGCGTCCACGGCGACGGCGGGCGGGCCGGTCCGGTCGCCCTTCTTGTTGGGGTGGCCGAGGGGATGTCAGTCCAGGGCCGCGAGGCGGGCCCGGAAGTGCGTGGAGTGCACCAGCCCCGACTCCCCCGCCCCCGTGGGCCGCCAGGAGACCAGGTGCCCGTACGCGTCGGCGCCCTGGCCGACGGCGAGGACCGGGTGCAGCCGCTGGTCGCCGCCGACCCGTTGCGGGCCGCCCCAGGGGCCGTCCGGGGCACGCTCGGCCCGGCACAGGACCGCGTCGCCGGAGGTCCGGTAGACGCTGAGCCGCCCGTCGCGGCCGCGGAGGAGCCAGTCGCCGTTCACCGGATCACCTTAGACGCCACGGGACGCACACGAAGCGGTACGAAAACTCCCCGCCGCGGACCGGCGGGGAGGCGCCCGGGTCCGGGCCGCGCCCGCCCGGCCGCCGCGTGCCACTCTGGAGCCATGGACAACACGCACGATGCACCGGACCCGGACGATCCCCTGCTGGTGATCGTCGACTGCGCGAACGTCATGGGTTCCCGCCCCGACGGCTGGTGGCGGGACCGCAAGGGGGCGGCCGAGCGGTTGCGGGACCGGCTGGCCACCGGCGGAGTCCCCGGCCGGCCGGATCCGTCGGAGATCGTCCTGGTCGTGGAGGGCGCGGCGCGGGGCGTGGAGTCCGTGCCGGGGGTGCGGGTGGAGTCGGCACCGGCCAGCGGGGACGACTGGATCGTCGAGCTGGTCTCCGGCACCTCCGACCGGCCCCGCCTGGTGGTCACCGCCGACCGCGAGCTGCGCCGCAGGGTGTCCGACCTGGGCGCGGACGTGGCGGGCCCGCGCACGGTCCTCGGCTGAGGCGGTACGGCGTCCTCGACGGGGCGTGAGCCGCGCGCGAACCGGAGCGGCGGCTACTTCCCCTTGTCCCGGTGCTCATGCCCGCTCTGGACGTCGTCCGCGGTGGTCTCCTCGCGGAGGCCGAGCCGGCTGTGCGAGCGGCCGTAGGCGAAGTAGACGGCGAAGCCGATGGCCATCCAGATGGCGAACCGGAGCCAGGTCTCGGCCGGCAGGTTGAGCATCAGCCACAGCGAGGCGCACACCGACAGCACCGGGATCACCGGGACCCACGGGGTGCGGAAGGCGCGGTGCAGGTCGGGGCGGGTCCTGCGGAGGATGACCACGCTGATCGCGACGATGATGAAGGCGAACAGCGTGCCGATGTTCACCAGCTCGCCGAGCGTCTGGAGGCTGGTGAAGCCCGCGATGACCGCGATGATCACGCCGAGCAGGATGGTCGGCCGGTACGGCGTCCTGAAGCGCGGGTGGGTGTGCGAGAAGAAGCGCGGCAGCAGGCCGTCGCGGCTCATCGCGAAGAACACCCGGGTCTGGCCGAGCAGCAGGATCATGCAGACCGTGATCAGGCCGATGGTGGCGCCGAAGCTGATGATGCCCGCGTAGGCGGGATGGCCGGTGGCCTTGAAGGCCTGGGCGAGCGGGGCCTGCACGGAGAGGTTCGTGTACTTCTCCATGCCGGTCACCACGATCGAGACCGCCACGTAGAGCAGCGTGCAGATGAGCAGCGAGCCGATGATGCCGCGCGGCATGTCGCGCTGCGGGTTGCGGGTCTCCTCGGCCGCCGTGGCCACCACGTCGAAGCCGATGAAGGCGAAGAAGACGATCGAGGCGCCGGTGAAGATGCCCATCACGCCGAAGTTCGACGGCGCCCATCCGGCGATCAGCTGGATCAGCGGGGCCTTGAGGTCGCTGGTGGCGGCGGCCGGCTCGGACGGCGGGATGAAGGGGTGGTAGTTGGAGGACTTGACGATGAACGCCCCGGCGATGATCACGATCAGCACGACGATCAGCTTGATCGCCACGACCACCTGGGTGACCCGGGCCGACAGCTTCATGCCGACCACGAGCACGGCCGTGAGCACCAGCACCAGCAGGGCGGCGAAGATGTCGAAGCCGAACCCCGAGGCGCCGTCCCGCCCGCCGAGCACCTCGGGGATGTTCCAGCCGATGTTGTTCGACAGGAACGACCGGAAGTAGCCGGACCAGCCGACGGCCACCACCGCCGTCCCCAGCGCGAACTCCAGCACCAGGTCCCAGCCGATGATCCAGGCGGGCAGCTCGCCGATCGAGGCGTAGGAGAACGTGTACGCCGATCCGGCCACCGGGACGGTGGAAGCGAACTCGGCGTAGCAGAGGGCGGCGAGGGCGCAGACGATGCCGGCCGCGACGAAGGACAGCGCGATGGCGGGGCCCGAGGTCGTCTTGGCGACCGAGCCGGTGTAGACGAAGATGCCCGTGCCGATGATGACGCCGACGCCGAAGACGGTCAGGTCGAGTGCGGTCAGGGACTTCTTGAGCGCGTGCTCCGGCTCCTCGGTGTCGAGGATCGACTGCTCGACCTTCTTCGTACGGAAGAGGGTACTGCTCACGGGCCTACCTCCCACGCGCTCGTCGTCCTCGAACTGATCGAGAGGGCTGGGGATGCGTATGCCCCGACATACGCAGCGTCACGCAAAAGGGCCGGTTCCGCCACCTGGAAACGGGGCGGGACCGGCCCTTTCGGGGACCTTCTGCGGTGGCGTCAGTCGCGCGCGGGCTCCACCGGGTCCACCACGGTGGACGTGGCGTCGAACTTGCCGTCCAGCCGGCCGTCGAGCTTCGCGACCAGACCGGTGACCTGGCGGGCGATGTCCGGGGCGGTCAGGCCGATCTCGGCCATGACCTCGGCGCGGGAGGCGTGGTCGAGGAAGCGCGGCGGGATGCCGAAGTCGCGCAGCGGCACGTCCACGCCCGCGTCGCGCAGGGCCTGGGCGATCGCGGAGCCGACGCCGCCGACACGGCTGTTGTCCTCGACGGTGACGACCACCCGGTGGCGCTCGGCGAGCGGGGCCATGGCCTCGTCGACGGGCTTGACCCAGCGCGGGTCGACCACGGTGGTGGAGATGCCCTGCTTGTCGAGCAGGCCGGCGATCTCCAGGCACATCGGGGCGAGGGCGCCCACCGAGACCAGCAGCACGTCCGGGGTGTCCGTGCCCGGCTCGCGCAGCACGTCCATGCCGCCGACCTGGCCCACGGCCGGTACGGCGGGGCCGACGGCGCCCTTGGAGAAGCGGACCACGGTCGGCGCGTCGTCGACGGCGACGGCCTCGCGCAGCTGGGCGCGGACCTGGTCGGCGTCGCGCGGGGCGGCCAGCCGCAGGCCGGGGACGACCTGGAGGATCGACATGTCCCACATGCCGTTGTGGGAGGCGCCGTCGGTGCCGGTGACACCGGCCCGGTCCAGCACGAAGGTCACGCCGCACTTGTGCAGGGCCACGTCCATCAGGACCTGGTCGAAGGCGCGGTTGAGGAAGGTGGCGTACACCGCGAAGACGGGGTGCACCCCGCCGTGCGCCAGACCGGCGGCGGAGACGGCACCGTGCTGCTCGGCGATGCCGACGTCGTAGACGCGGTCCGGGAAGCGCTTGGCGAACCGGTCCAGGCCCACCGGCTGGAGCATGGCCGCCGTGATGGCGACGATGTCCTCGCGCTCCTCGCCCAGCTTGACCATCTCGTCGCCGAACACGGAGGTCCAGTCGGCGCCCGCGGCCTTGACCGGCAGGCCGGTGTCGGGGTGGATGGGGCCGATGCCGTGGAAGCGGTCGGCCTCGTCCTGGAGGGCGGGCTGGTAGCCGCGGCCCTTCTCGGTCAGGCAGTGCACGATGACCGGGCCGCCGAAGCGCTTGGCGCGGGTCAGCGCGGACTCCAGCGCCTCGATGTCGTGGCCGTCGATCGGGCCGACGTACTTCAGGCCGAGGTCCTCGAACATGCCCTGCGGGGCGATGAAGTCCTTCAGGCCCTTCTTGGCGCCGTGCAGGGTCTCGTAGAGCGGGCGGCCGACGACCGGGGTGCGCTCCAGGAAGTCCTTGCCGCGGGCGAGGAAGCGCTCGTAGCCGTCGGTGGTGCGCAGGGTGGCCAGGTGGTTGGCGAGGCCGCCGATGGTGGGCGCGTACGACCGCTCGTTGTCGTTGACCACGATGACCAGCGGACGGTCCTTGGCGTCGGCGATGTTGTTCAGCGCCTCCCAGGCCATACCGCCGGTCAGGGCGCCGTCACCGATGACGGCGACGACACGGCTGTCGCGCCGGTGCAGCTCGTTGGCCTTGGCGATGCCGTCGGCCCAGCCGAGCACCGTGGAGGCGTGGCTGTTCTCGATGACGTCGTGCTCGGACTCGCCCTGCGCCGGGTAGCCGGAGAGGCCGCCCTTCATCTTCAGCCGGGAGAAGTCCTGCCGGCCGGTGAGCAGCTTGTGCACGTAGGACTGGTGGCCCGTGTCCCAGAGCACCTTGTCCTTCGGGGACTCGAAGACCCGGTGCAGGGCGATGGTCAGCTCGACCACACCGAGGTTGGGGCCGAGGTGGCCGCCGGTCTTGGAAACGGCGTCGACGAGGAAGGTCCGGATCTCCTCCGCCAGCTGGTTCAGCTCCTCCAGGCTGAGCCGGTCCAGATCGCGCGGTCCCCTGATGCGGGTCAGCAGCGGCACCCGTGCCTCCTTGCAGTAGAGCTGATCGAGCTTTTGCCGGGATGGATGAGTCTAATATTCCGGCTTGATCGCCGGTGCCCGGGTGTAGGACACGAAGATGCCCGGCGCCTGGAAAGGCACCGGGCACGTGCGCCCACCCGGGGCGCGGGGCGCCGCGTGGCCGGTCCCGGCGGACCGGCCACGCGGGCGCACCACGCCCTGCGGGGGAACCGCGGGAGCGCTACGCGCGCCCCGCCGTCTTCTGGGTCTTGCGGGTGACCGCGTCGATGATGACCGTGGCGAGGAGCACACCACCGGTGATCATGTACTGGATCGGAGCGGCGATGCCCTGGAGGGCGAGGCCGTACTGGATCGAGACGATCACCAGGACGCCGAGGAGGGCGTTCCAGGTGCGGCCGCGGCCACCGAAGAGGCTGGTGCCGCCGATGACGGCCGCCGCGATGGCGTTCATCAGCAGGTCGCCGGCGCCGGCGCCCTGGTTGGCGGAGGCGATCTTCGAGGCGATGAACAGACCGCCGATCGCGGCGAAGGTGCCGGAGATCGCGAAGACCGAGACCCGGACCAGGGTCACGTTGATACCGGCACGCCGGGCGGCCTCGACGTTGCCGCCGAGCGCGAAGACCTTACGGCCGTACGAGGTACGGCGCAGGATGAAGTCCGTGATCAGCAGGACCGCCAGGAAGAGCACGACGGCCAGCGGCAGACCCTTGTACTGGTTGAAGACGGCCGCCACGGCGAAGACGACGACCGCGAGCAGCGCGGTGCGGGCGATGGTCTCGCTGAGCGGACGGGACGGCACTCCCGCGGCCTCGCGGCGGCGGTTCTCGAAGAACGAGGTGAGGAAGTACCCGGCCGTCACGACGACGGCGAGCCCGTAGGCGGCGGCGACGTCGCTGAAGTAGTACGTGGTCAGCTTGGCGACGATGCCCTCGCTGTCCAGGTTGATCGTGCCGTTGCTGCCCAGGACCTTCAGCATGAAGCCGTTCCAGAACAGCAGACCGGCCAGCGTGACGGCGAAGGAGGGGACGCCGATGCGCGCGAACACGAAGCCGTGGATCGCGCCGGCCGCCGTGCCGGTGAGGATGGCCAGCAGCAGGGCCACCCATTCGTTCATGCCGTTGTTGACGTTCGAGACGGCGAAGACCGCGCTCGCGACGCCGGAGACGGAACCGGCCGACAGGTCGATCTCGCCGAGCAGCAGCACGAAGACGATGCCGACCGCGATCATGCCCGTGCCGACCATGGCCACGGAGATGTCGGAGAGGTTGCCGGCGGTGAGGAAGTTGGCGTTCAGGCTCGCGAAGATCGCCCAGATGACGACCAGACCGACGACGACCGGGATGGAACCCAGGTCACCGGCCTTCATCTTGCGCTTGAACTCGCCGAGGTAGCCGGCGAAGCCCTGCTCGCGGACGAGCAGGCGGGGGTCGACCGCGAGGGCCGTCTTGGCGGGCACCGCGGACTCCGTGACGGTGTCGGCGGCCGGGGCGGCCTCGACGGTCTCGGGGCTCTCGGAGGTCTTGTCGATGCTCACTTCTGAGCCTCCCCGTTGGTGCGCGCCGCACGACGGGTCACGGCGTTGTCCGTGGCGCCCGTGATGGCGGAGATGATCTCTTCGTGCGAGGTCGACTTGACCTCGAAGACGCCGTTGTTGCGCCCGAGGCGCAGGACGGCGACCTTGTCGGCCACGGCCTTCACGTCAGCCATGTTGTGGCTGATGAGGATCACGGCGTGGCCGCGCTCGCGCAGCCGCTCGACCAGGTCGAGGACCTGGGCGGTCTGCTCGACACCGAGGGCGGCGGTGGGCTCGTCGAGGATGACGAGCTTGGGCTCGCCGAGCATCGAACGGGCGATCGCCACGGTCTGGCGCTGACCGCCGGACAGAGCGGCGATCGGGATGCGGACGCTGGGGATGCGGATGGACAGCGTGTCCAGCAGCTCGCGGGAGCGGCGCTCCATCTCGACCTCGTCCAGGGCGCCGCGCTTCTTCAGCTCGCGTCCCAGGAAGAGGTTTCCGACGACATCGATGTTGTCGCACAGCGCGAGGTCCTGGTAGACGGTCGCGATGCCCAGGTTCTGGGCGTCGTGCGGCTTGTTGATCTGGACGGCGTTGCCGTCCCACTCGATGACACCCTCGTCGATGGGGTGGACGCCGGCGATCGTCTTGACCAGCGTCGACTTACCGGCTCCGTTGTCGCCGACCAGGGCGACCACTTCACCTGCGTGGATCTCGAGCTCTACGTCGGTGAGCACCTGAACGGCACCGAACCGCTTCGAGACCCCGCGCAACGCCAGGACAGGCGTAGCGGACACGTGAACCATCTCCTTCGCCGCCTGACCCGGCGGGAGGTTGTGCAGAAGTTTGGTGAGGGGTGTTCCGTCCGGCGCCCCGCCAGTCTGCGGGGCTGTTGAACGCGGGGCGCCGGAGGAGTTTTCAGCGCGCAAGTTCCACTAGGGAATTCAAGGACGAATTCCCGTGCGTGGAAAGAGACTTGCGGTGATTACTGGAGGCCGATCGCCTTGCAGGCCTTCGCGTAGGCCGCGGTGCAGATGTCGCTGGCCTTGTAGACGCCGTCCTTGATGACGGTGTCCTTGATGTTGTCCTTGGTCAGCGAGGTGACCGGGACGAGTACCGACGGAACACCCTTGGTGGTGGGGCTGTCGACCTTGTCCTTGGCGACGGAGTCGAGCGACTTGCCCTGGGCGAGCGAGACGGCCATCTCGGCGGCGGCGGTGGCCTCCGGCGCGTAGGGCTTGTAGACGCTCATGTACTGCTCACCGGAGATGATGCGCTGCACACCCGCGAGCTCGGCGTCCTGGCCGGTGACCGGGACCTTGATGCCGGCGGACTTGAGGGCGGTGATGATACCGCCGGCCATGCCGTCGTTGGCGGAGTAGACGCCGATGATCTTCTTCTTGCCGATCGCCGAGATCGCGCCCTCCATGTTGGAGTTGGCGTTCTCCGGCTTCCAGTCGACGGTGTCGTACTCCTTGCCGACGTTGACCTTGCCGTCGAGCACCTCGTGGGCGCCCTTCTTGAACTGACCGGCGTTGGGGTCGGTGGGCGAGCCGTTCATCATGACGATCTTGCCGGACTTCGCCTTGGAGCCGAGGGCCTTGAGCAGGGCCTCACCCTGGGTCTTGCCGACGGTCTCGTTGTCGAACGAGGTGTAGGCGTCGATCGGGCCCTGGGCCAGACGGTCGTAGGCCACGACCGGGATGCCGGCGCCCTTCGCCTTGTCGACCGAGGCCTTGATGGCGGCCGAGTCCACAGCGTCGACGATCAGGACGTCCACCTTGTTGGTGATCATCGTGTCGACCTGCTGGCTCTGGGTGCTCGCGTCCTGCTTGGCATTGGCGTAGACGACCTCGCCCTTGCCGTGCGTGAGCTCGGCGACCTTCGCCTTGATCAGCGGGTAGTCGAACTTCTCGTAACGCGCGGTCTGGTTCTCCGGGAGCAGGAGACCGACCTTGATCGCGTCGCCCTTCTTGGTGGAGCTGGTGCCCGCGGACTTGCCGCTGGACTCCTTGGCGCTGCCACAGGCAGCCAGCGAGACGGCCATCGCACCGGCGGCAACGGCGAAAGCAGCACGACGCATACGCGTGTTCACTACAGAAACCTCCCTGACGAGGCCGCGTCGTTGCGGCCGAGGTGGCTGGAAGTCAACTCGGCCGCGAGTTCGACGTCAAGAAGTAAATACTTAACGAGATGGCAACGGTGCCATTCGTTATCTAAGTGAAGGCAGGCGCGATCGCCGGAAGAGCCTCGGCGGCGGATCCGTCAAGAAGGGTGGAATCACCCATCTCGCTCAGTGCGAGGGCGAGCGCCCCGAGCACCTCGGCGCGCCCCCCAAGTGCCCCTGGGAGTACGGACAGTTGACGCGCGGCGCTCGGGATGGCGTAGCGCCCGACGGACTCCCTGATGGGCCCCAGGACCAGCTCCCCGGCCTCGGCGAGGTCGCCCCCCAGGACCACCCGGCTGGGGTTCAGCAGATTGCAGAGATTGGCCACGCCGCTGCCGATGTGACGGCCGACGTCGGCGATGACCCGGCGGCAGCCCGGATCGCCCTCCCTGGCGAGCCGTACGACGCCCTCCATGGTCAGGTCCTTGCCGTGACCGGGCTGGAGCAGCGGGAGCACGTACCGGGCGGCGGTGAAGGTCTCCAGGCAGCCGCGGTTGCCGCAGCGGCACACCGGGCCGGCCTCGTCGAGGGTGATGTGCCCGATCTCGCCTGCCGTGCCGCCGGGGCCCCGGTAGATCATCCCGTTGATCACCAGACCGGCGCCGACGCCGCTGGCGACCTTGATGTACGCGAGATCGCGCACCCCTCTGCCGCTGCCCCAGACCAGCTCGCCGAGGGCGCCGAGATTTGCGTCGTTGTCCACGTGGACGGGCACGCCGAGCCGGTCGTAGAGCTCCTCGGCGGGCTTGGCGCCGCTCCAGCCCGGCAGGATCGCCGTCGAGCCGAGGGTGCCCGACTCCACGTCGATCGGACCGGGCACGCCGAGGCCGACACCGGCCACCTTGGACCGGTCCACGCCGGTGGCCTCGATCAGGCGTCCGACCAGCTCCTCGGCGCGGTCGAAGCCCTGCGCGGCGGAGGCGTCGACGTCCAGCGGCTCGGACTCCTCGGCCAGCACCTGGTGGGCGAGGTTCCCGATCGCGACGCGCAGATGGGCATGCCCGAAGTCGATGCCGATCACGATGCCGGCGTCCCCGCTCAGGCTGACGCTCCGGGCCCGCCGGCCACCGGCCGACGTGGGCGTGACCTCGACGGTTCCGCCGTCCTTCAGCTCCCGCACGATGTTCGAGACCGTCGCGGCGGACAGGCCGGTCGTCCGTGCGATCTCCGCCTGCGTGAGCGACCCGGCAAGCCGCACGGCCCGTACGACTCGCTCCAGGTTGGCTCGGTGCAGCGACGACTGCGACCCCGGAGTCTCCATCGACTCATCCACTCCCGCCATCGGCCGGGCGGCCTCACTGCCGCCCGTGGCCCAGGTCACATCCGCGGAACCGGGGCCACTTACAAGTTATGAACTCCAAGCTCTGCTGAACGGGTTACCGCAGTCAAGTCCTTGACGGAAATCGCTCTCACGTCCCCGGCCCCGCCGCACCCCCCTCCCGGACCCCCTCGGGCCGTTCCCGAGCTGGGCGGAAACCCTTCTACGGGGGCCGTGGCAGCGGGGGTTCCGGGGTGCGGAGAAGCGGTGGACCGGGGGCGGGGTGATCGTTCAGGCGCGGAATCCGGGCCCGCGCCGTGACCGGGTTGTGACCAGGGAGGAGATCACCCGGGTGCGAATCACGACTGCGAAGAGAGGCGGCTCCGGGGCGGCGCGGGCGACGGGCGGCCCGCGGTGCCGGCCGGGCGGCGGAACCGCTCGGGCCCGGTGCCGGCCGGTGACGGTACCGTCACCGGCCGCGGTCCCTCGTCGTCGGGGACCGCGGCCGGTGGCCGTACGGCCGCGCCCCGGGTACGGCGGGACGCGGCCGCCACCGCTACTTCAGCGCTCCCGCCGTCAGCCCCGCCACCACCTGACGCTGGAAGACGATGTAGGCCGCGAGGACCGGCAGCATCGCCATCACCAGGCCGGCGAAGAGTCCGGACCAGTCGCCCTTGTAGCCCTGGCTCGCGGCGAGCTGGACCAGGCCCTGGGTGAGGACGCGCTTGTCGGGGTCGGTGTTCAGGACCGTGGGCAGCATGTACTGGTTCCACTGCCCCAGGAAGTTGAAGATCCCGACGCTGATCAGGCCCGGCTTGGCCATGGGCAGCATGATCTGGAAGAACGTACGGGTGTGCGAGGCGCCGTCGACGAAGGCCGCTTCCGCCACCGAGGTGGGCAGCGTGCGGAAGAACGCCGTCAGGAAGAACACGGTGAACGGCAGCGAATAGGCGATGTA
The DNA here is from genome assembly GCF_044747185.1 of Streptomyces sp. NPDC090108. Classification (NCBI taxonomy): domain Bacteria; kingdom Bacillati; phylum Actinomycetota; class Actinomycetes; order Kitasatosporales; family Streptomycetaceae; genus Streptomyces; species Streptomyces sp. NPDC090108. The sequence goes on along the minus strand of NZ_JBIVDQ010000004.1, from coordinate 382,323 downwards.
CACCAGGATCAGGCCGTGGATCGTGTTCAGCAGCCCCATGTTGTTCACCACGTAGAACAGCGGGACCAGCGCCAGCATGATCGGGAAGCTCATGCCGCCGACGAACAGGTAGTAGATGAAGCGGTTGCCGGGGAAGTCGAAGCGGGCGAGGACGTAGGCCGCCATGGAGCCCAGCACCAGCGTCCCGATCAGCGAACCGCCCACCACCAGGATGGTGTTGAGGAAGTAGTCGCTCATGTTGGCCTGGGTCCAGGCCCGCGACCAGTTGTCGAAGTGCAGCTTGTCCGGCAGGGCCCAGGGCGAGCCGAAGATGGAGCTGTCGTCCTTGAAGGACGTCATCACCGCCCACAGCAGCGGAAGCGCCACCATGAAGGCCCACAGGATCAGCATGCCGTGGGAGAACACGTTGAGGACGTGTCCCTCCCTCTTCCGCGTGCCGCCGGGCCGCGCCGGCCGTACGTCGGCCTTGGCGATGGCCGGGCCCGGCTCGGCCGGCAGCGGGGCGGGGGTCTCGGTCGTCTTCATGGCTTCTCAGAACTCCAGGCGCTCGCGACGGCCCAGCCGCATCACGATCGCCGCGAACGCGAGCGTGACGACGAGCAGGGCGACGCCGATGGTGGTGGCGTAGGCGGCCTGACCGTCCCGGAACGCCTTCTGGTACACGTACAGGACCATCACGGTGGTCGAGTAGTCGGGCCCGCCCGGACCGGTCGTCATGATCTGGACGACCGCGAACGACTCGGCGCCGAGCGCCAGGATGCCCATGTAGACCCAGCCGGACTGCACGGTGTCCCAGAGCAGCGGCAGGGTGACGCGGAAGAAGGTGGTGAAGCGGCCGGCGCCGTCCAGCAGGGCCGCCTCGTACAGCTCGGCCGGGATCGAGGCCATGCCGGCCGAGAACAGGACCACGAAGAAGCCGACGGAGGACCAGACCAGGACCGCCATCACGCACCACAGCGCGAGGCTCGGGTCACCCAGCCACAGCGGCTGGACGCTGTCGAGCCCGATGCCGCGCAGCAGTGAGTTGATCGCGCCGCTGTCCGGGTTGTAGGCGAACGCGAAAAGCAGCGAGACGATCGCGATCGACAGCACCTGGGGGAAGAAATAGACGATTTTGTAGAAGGAGGAGCCCCGGACCCCGGAGATCACGGGGCCGCCCCTTCTGCGCCGACCGCCCACATTGATCATGAAGGCGAAGAACAGCGCCAGACTCAGTGTCACCAGTGGCAGCACCAGAGCGAAGAGCAGGCTGTGCTGCAGCGACTTCCAGAAGATGTCGTCGTTCCACATCCTCTTGTAGTTGTCGAAGCCGACCATCTTGAATTCGGGGCTCAGGCCTGTCCAGTCCGTGAACGAGTAGTACACGGACTGGATGAACGGCCACACCACGAAGAGCGCGTACAGTCCGAGGGGTACTGCCAGAAACCCCACAATGAACCGGTACTTGCCGTGCTGCATCGCCACTCCGGTGCTGTCAGGGTGCTGGTTACTGGTGCTTGTAGTGCTTGATCGAGGTGTCCTTGGCCGCCTCGTCGGCGAAGCCCTGGATCTTCTTGACGGCCTCGGCCGGGGTCAGACGGCCGGCCATCATCTCGCCCAGACCGGCGACGCCGATCTTCTCCTTCTCGAGCTGGACGTACCAGTCCTGGAGCCGCGGGTTCACCACGTTGGAGCCGGCCTTGTCCAGCGCCGCCACACCCGACTTCAGGCCCGGGGTGAGGCTGATGCCGGTGGTGCCGCCGTTGAAGGCGGTCAGCGACTTCACCTTGGCGGTGAAGTTCTTGGACGAGGCCTCGGAGAGCATGATGCGCAGCTGCTCCATGCCGCCCGCGGCGTTCGCGGCCTTGGCCGGGACGACGAAGGGCTCACCGCCGGAGGCCCAGATGGTGCCGAACGGCAGCTTGTCGGAGCTGTCGATGCCGGTCGGCGCGGAGACGGCGAGGTCGAAGTCGGCGGGGATGACGTTCGCCGACTCGTTCTCCACCCAGGAGCCGTTCGGGATGAACAGCGCCTCGCCCTTGGCCCACGCGGTCTGCGACTGGATGTGGTCCAGGCCGGGGGTGCCCTTGAGGACGTAGCCCTTCTTGTACAGCTCGTAGTACGCCTCGAAACACGCCTTGACGGCCGGGTGCTTCCAGGCGTTCGGCTCCAGGTTGTCGATGGCGTCCAGCACCTCGCGGCCGCCGACCTTGCCGATCATCGGGTACAGGGAGAACGGGATGTAGTACGGGTACTTGCCCGCGTAGGTCCAGCCCGCCATGCCCTTCTTCTTGGCCTTGGCGCAGACCTTGAGCATCTCGTCCCAGGTCTCGGGGTACTTCTCGTCCAGCGAGTCCAGGGCCTTCTGCGAGTACCAGACGCCGTAGACCGTGTAGGCGTAGTACATGATCCAGACCGGGTCGCCGTCGAACTGGCCCATCTCCACGATGCCGGGGCGCAGCGTGTCGCGGACCTTCTTGGCCGGGTCGTCGAACGACGGCGCGTCCAGCAGCGGGGTGAGGTCAGCCAGCTGGTTCTTGCCGACGAGGACGCCCATGTCCATCTGCTCGGCGCCGGAGTTGTCGATGAGGTCCGGCGGGTTGCCCTGGTTGAAGCGGGGCTGGAGGGTGGACTGGATCTTCTGGGTGGCCGCGAACTTCACCGTGGCCTTGGGGAAGTCCTTCTCGTAGATCTTGACGGCGTCCTGGGCGTACTCCTTGCCGAAGCCGCCGTCGAAGAGCACGAACTCCATCTTGGCGCTGTCGTTGACGCCGAGCGGGTTCTTCGCGGTCTTCTTGCCGGACTTGGCCTTGTCCTGTCCGTCGCCGCCGCTGCTCGCGCAGGCGGACAGCAGGCCCATGCCGGGCGCGGCCACCAGGCCGAGCGCGGCGGACCGCTTGATCAGATCACGGCGGCCTACGCCGTCGCCACCGTGGTGCGCAGTGGATCCCATGCTCAAGTCCTCGCCTTCTCCAGGACTCAGGCGGTGAACCGGATCCTCCCCGGCACCGCGGTCGGGTCGTGCTGGGTCGTGCTGGGTCATGCTGGAAACGCCGACAGGTATAGTCCACTTGCGCCCGGCCGGGCAAGATCGAATGCAAGGTTGACCGCCGGTCTTTTCCGAGTTGAGACCTCGCGGAAATATGGGCGGCCTGTGCGCACCCCCGGAAAAATCTTCCGACATAGGCCCCTGAATGCCACACCCAACACCCTTGACATCACCGGTCACTTGGCCACCTACTTGTTCCTGCGCATCGAAGTTGACAACGTTGTCCAGAGGGGGCAGGAGGGGAATCCGCAGATGCAGCGGAGAACTCGGCACAGATGGGCTCCGGCGGTCGTCCTCGCGGCCGCTTTTGTCATGGCCGCAGGGGCACAGGGCGCCGCCGTGGCCCTGCCGGCCAGGGCACCGGCGGCCGGCGGGCAGTTCGCATCCTCGTTCGAGACGGGCGATCCGGCGCCCGACTGGCTGAACACCGTCGACACGGCACCGGACGGCTCCAAGCGCGCCTCGGGCGTGGACGGCGGCTACAGCACCGGCATCCCGGGCAACGTCACCGACCATGTGACCGAGGTCCGGGCGAACGGCGAGAACGCGGGCGCGGGCGAGGTGAAGGAGAACCTCGTCGACGGCGAGCCCGGCACGAAGTGGCTGACCTTCCAGCCCGCGGGCTGGGCCGAGTTCGACCTCGACAAGCCCGTGAAGCTGGTGACGTACGCGCTCACCTCGGCCAACGACTTCGACGAGCGCGACCCGCGGGACTGGACGCTCCAGGGCTCCGCCGACGGCAAGGACTGGAAGACGCTCGACACCCGCTCGGACCAGTCCTTCACCGAGCGGTTCCAGACCCGGTCGTTCGACCTCGCCGAGCCGGCCGAGTACCAGCACTTCCGGCTGGACGTGACGAAGAACAACGGCGCGACCGGCATCCTCCAGATCGCCGACGTGCAGTTCTCCACCGGCGGCGGGAACGGCCCGGTGCCGCAGGACATGCTGTCGCTGGTCGACAAGGGCCCGAGCGGCTCCCCGACGGCCAAGGCGGGCGCCGGGTTCACCGGCAGGCGGGCGCTGCGCTACGCCGGCCGGCACACCGCGGCCGGGCACGCGTACTCGTACAACAAGGTCTTCGACGTCGATGTGAAGGTCGGCCGTGACACGCGTCTGTCGTACCGTGTCTTCCCCTCGATGGCCGACGGCGACCGCGACTACGACGCCACCAACGTGGCCGTCGACCTCGCCTTCACGGACGGCACCTACCTGAGCGGCCTCGGCGCGACGGACAGCCACGGCTTCCCGCTGACCGCGCGCGGCCAGGGCGACGCCAAGGTGCTGTACGTCAACCAGTGGAACAACGTGTCGTCGGCGATCGGCTCGGTGGCCGCCGGCAAGACCGTCGACCGGATCCTGCTGGCCTACGACTCCCCCGACGGCCCCGCGAAGTTCCGCGGCTGGCTCGACGACGTCGCCCTCAAGACGGTGGCCCCGGAGAAGCCCAGGGCCCACCTGGCGGACTACGCGCTGACCACCCGCGGCACCAACTCCAGCGGCAGCTTCTCGCGCGGCAACGACTTCCCCGCGACCGCGCTCCCGCACGGCTTCAACTTCTGGACGCCGGTGACCAACGCGTCTTCGCTGAGCTGGCTCTACGAGTACGCACGTGCGAACAACGACGACAACCTGCCCACGGTCCAGGCGTTCAGCGCGAGCCACGAACCCAGCCCCTGGATGGGTGACCGGCAGACCTTCCAGCTGATGCCCTCGGCCGCGAGCGGCACCCCGGCGACCGGCCGCGAGGCACGGCAGCTGGCCTTCCGGCACGAGAACGAGACCGCGCGGCCGTACTACTACGGGGTGCGGTTCGAGAACGGGCTGAAGGCCGAGATGACGCCCACCGACCACGCGGCGGTGATGCGATTCACCTACCCGGGGGCGGACGCGAGCGTCCTGTTCGACAACGTCACCGAACAGGCGGGCCTCACCCTGGACAAGGAGCACGGCGTCGTCACCGGCTACTCCGACGTGAAGTCGGGGCTGTCCACGGGCGCCACCCGGCTCTTCGTGTACGGCGTCTTCGACAAGCCGGTGACCGAGGGCTCCTCCAGCGGGGTCAAGGGCTACCTGCGCTTCGACGCGGGCGCCGACCGCACCGTCACCCTGCGCCTGGCCACCTCGCTGATCGGCATCGACCAGGCGAAGGCCAACCTGGCGCAGGAGATCCCGGACGGCACCTCCTTCGACACGGTCAAGTCGCACGCCCGGCACACCTGGGACAAGCTGCTCGGCAAGGTCGAGGTGGAGGGTGCCACGCAGGACCAGCTGACCACGCTGTACTCCAGCATGTACCGGCTGTACCTGTACCCGAACTCCGGCTTCGAGAAGGTCGACGGCAAGGACCGGTACGCCTCCCCGTTCTCCGCGATGCCGGGCCCGGACACCCCCACGCACACCGGCGCGAAGATCGTCGACGGCAAGGTGTACGTCAACAACGGCTTCTGGGACACCTACCGGACCACCTGGCCGGCGTACTCCTTCCTGACCCCCTCGCAGGCCGGCGAGATGGTCGACGGGTTCGTCCAGCAGTACAAGGACGGCGGCTGGACCTCCCGCTGGTCCTCCCCCGGCTACGCCGACCTGATGACCGGCACCTCCTCCGACGTGGCGTTCGCCGACGCGTACGTCAAGGGCGTGAAGTTCGACGCGAAGGCGGCGTACGACGCGGCCCTGAAGAACGCGACCGTGGTGCCCCCGTCGTCGGGCGTCGGCCGCAAGGGCATGAGCACCTCGCCCTTCCTCGGCTACACCAGCACCGCCACCGGCGAGGGTCTGTCGTGGGCGATGGAGGGTTACGTCAACGACTACGGCATCGCGAAGATGGGCGAGGCGCTGTACAAGAAGACCGGCGTGAAGCGGTACAAGGAGGAGTCGCAGTACTTCCTCAACCGCGCGCAGGACTACGTGAAGCTCTTCGACTCCAAGGCGGGCTTCTTCCAGGGCCGTGACGCCCAGGGGAACTGGCGCGTGGACTCCGCCAAGTACGACCCGCGCGTGTGGGGTTACGACTACACGGAGACCAACGGCTGGGGCTACGCCTTCACCGCCCCGCAGGACAGCCGGGGCCTGGCCAACCTCTACGGCGGCCGCGCGGGCCTCGCCGACAAGCTCGACGCCTACTTCGGCACCCCGGAGACCGCCTCGCCGGACTTCGTCGGCTCCTACGGCGGTGTCATCCACGAGATGACCGAGGCGCGGGACGTCCGGATGGGCATGTACGGCCACTCCAACCAGGTCGCGCACCACGTGATCTACATGTACGACGCGGCCGGCGAGCCCTGGAAGGCGCAGGCGGACGTCCGCCAGGCGCTCTCCCGCCTCTACACCGGCAGCGAGATCGGGCAGGGCTACCACGGCGACGAGGACAACGGCGAGCAGTCCGCCTGGTACCTGTTCTCCTCGCTCGGCTTCTACCCGCTGGTCATGGGCGGCGGCGAGTACGCCATCGGCTCCCCGCTGTTCAAGAAGGCGACCGTGCACCTGGAGAACGGCCGTGATCTGGTGATCAAGGCCCCGCGCAACAGCACGAAGAACGTGTACGTGCAGAGCGTGAAGGTCGACGGCCGATCCTGGAACTCCACCGCGCTCCCCCACTCGCTGCTGTCCAAGGGCGGGGTGCTGGAGTTCGGCATGGGTCCGAAGCCCTCGTCCTGGGGCACGGGCAAGCACGCCGCCCCGGTCTCCATCACCCAGGACGACAGGGTGCCGGCGCCGCGCGCGGACGTCCTGAAGGGCGACGGCGCCCTGTTCGACAACACCTCGGCGACGGACGCCACGGTCACCTCGGTGGACCTCCCCGTCAGCGGCGCGGTGAAGCCCGTCCAGTACACGCTGACCTCGTCGGCGGACCACACCAGGGCGCCGGCCGGCTGGACGCTCCAGGGCTCCGCCGACGGCACCACGTGGAAGACGCTCGACCACCGCACCGGTGAGTCGTTCACGTGGGACCGGCAGACGCGGGCGTTCACCGTCGCCGCACCGGGCTCGTACGCGAAGTACCGGCTGGTGCTGGACGGCGAGTCGACCCTGGCGGAGGTGGAACTCCTGGCCTGACGCCCCCGGGACATCCCGGGGCACGGAGAAGGGGCGGACCTGGACGGGTCCGCCCCTTCGCCGTGCGGTGCCGCTGGGGAGCGCTCAGTTCCCGCTCCCGGTCATGCCGTGCTCACGCTGTCGCCGGGCACGGGCTCAGCCCACCGCCAGTGCGAAGACGTGGAGGTCGGTGTTCCGGGGGAGGCGGACGCTCTTGACCGTGCGGCCGGCCGGGGCGGTGAACGGGGTGGTGGCGAAGACGTAGGTGGCCACCGGGTCCTTGTCGGCGCCGGCGACATTGCGGTAGGCCGTCCTGGCGACGACCTGGTTGCCGTAGTGGACGCTGCCCCCGCCGCCGCCGACGGTCCAGTCGGTGAACGACAGGTCGACGGTGCCGGTCGTGCCGTCGGTGTAGGTGACGGTGGCCTTGGTCTGCTGGTCGCCGTTCACCGCGCTGCCGATGAAGGACAGCCTGGCGGCCGGGGTGGCCAGTTCGACGGTCTGGCCGGCGGCCGAGGCGTTGTCGGCGCGGCCCGCGGGCGAGCCGGGCCAGGTGAAGGTGAGCCCGTCGGCCGTGTCCCGCGTGCCGGGGGTGAGGCCGGCGGCGGCGAGGGCCTGGCGGGAGTAGCTCCAGCCGCCGCCGTCGTAGTCGGCCTCGTCGTGGTCGCCCTGGTCGTCGGAGACGCCGGTGCTGTTGTAGGCGGCGAGCAGGGTGCCGGGGGCGGCCACGGTCAGCGAGACGGGCTGCTCGTAGGAGGTGTCGCCCGAGGTCACCGTGACCTGGGCGGTGGCGAAGCCCTGGGGGGCGTCACCGGCCGCGGTGAGGGTGACCTCCCGGGAGCCGTCGGTGACGGTGCCCTCGGCGGGCTCGGCCGTGACACCGGCCGGGGTCCGCACCCGGAAGCGCACCTCGGGTCCGGTGCCGCCGTTCAGCGCCAGCGCGCGGATGGCGACCTTCGTGCTCCCGCCGGGCGCGAGGGTGGCGGCCGTGGGGCCGACGCCGATCTGGTACGGCTGCTCGCCCTCCCGGAAGGACGGCGGCGGGGAGCCGGCGCCCCAGGTACGGTCCGGGGTGGTGGCGAGGGTGTAGTCGAGGCGGCCGCCGTCCCGCACGAAGGAGGCGGGCAGCCAGGGACGGCCGCTGGTACGGCCGTCGACCTTCAGGGACCGCACGTAGGGCGCGTCGGCCGCCGCTCCCCGGGCGCGGACGGAGATGTCGTTGCCGTGCGGGCGCTTGATCTCCACGCGCTCGAACAGCGGTGAGGCCAGGACGAGTTCGGCACGCGAGGGCACCTGGGGGTACATGCCGAGGGCGGAGAAGACGTACCAGGCGGACATCGCGCCGAGGTCGTCGTTGCCGGGGATGCCGTCCGGGCGGGTCGACCACAGCTGCCGCATGGCCGCGCGGACCGTCTCCTGCGTCCGGTACGGGGCGCCGGCGTAGTCGTACAGGTAGGGGACGTTGAGCGAGGGCTCGTTGTCGAGCTCGGACTTGGTGCCGCCGTTGCCGGTGAAGGCCCAGGCGCCGTCGGCGGTGTGGAAGAAGGAGTCGAGCCGCGCGAGGGCCTTGTCCGTGCCGCCCATCGCGGCGAACAGGCCGGCGGGGTTGTGCTGGACCATCCAGGTGTACTGGGCGGCGCTGCCCTCCACGAAGCCGTTGCCGGTGTCCGGGGTGAAGCCGGTGACCCAGCTGCCGTCGGCCTTGCGGTTGGCGGAGTAGCCGCCGCCCGGGTCGGCCGCGATGTCGAAGTTGTTCTGCCACCACTGGGCGCGGCGGGCGAACTCGGCGGCGGTGTCCTTGCGGCCGGCCGCGCGGGCGAGCTGGGACAGGGAGAAGTCGGCGGTGGACATCTCCAGGGTCTCGGCGGCGCCGCCCCAGGCGTTGGAGACGCTGGGCATGTAGTGCAGCTTCAGGTACTTGTCGAGCGAGGGCCGCTGCCCGGCCGACAGCACCGGCTTGCCGGACGCGGACAGGTCGGCGGGCGTGGGGACGGTGGCCGCGCGGATCAGGGAGTCCAGGGCGCCGTCGAGGTCGAACCCGGTGCCGCCGAAGGCGCGGATGCCGGCCAGCGCGGTCGGCGAGGGGTCGCCGTTCATGACGTGGGTGCCGCTCGCGCCGTGCAGCCAGCGGTCCCAGGTCCCGCCGTTCTGCCGGGCGAGTTCGTACAGCGACTGCGCGATGTCGGAGCCGGTGCGCGGGTCGAGGAGGGTGAGCAACTGGACCTGGTCGCGGTAGACGTCCCAGCCGGAGAAGGTGCCGTACTGGGCGCGGTGGCCGCGGCCCGTCCGGTGGACCTTGCCGTCGCCGCCCCGGTAGCGGCCGTCGGCGTCGCTGATGACGTTGGGGTGCAGCAGGGAGTGGTAGAGCGCGGTGTAGAAGGTCCGGCGCTCGTCGCCGGTGCCGCCGCCGACGCGGATGGCGCCGAGCCGGTCGCGCCAGGCACCCCGGGCCGCCTCGCGGACGGTGTCGAAGGAACGGCCGGGCGGGTTCTCGGCCTTGAGGTTCGCGGCGGCGGCACGCGGGCTGACGTAGGAGATGCCGACCTTGGCGTTCACCGGTCCGGTGCCGGGTGCGAAGCGGACGTATCCGCCGGCGCCCTTGCCGGCGACGGGCCGGCCGCCGTGCGAGAAGCCGCCGGTGCCGCCGGAGGCCTGCGTGGAGCCGGGGTCGAGCTTGTCGTCCTGCCAGGTGCCGGAGGCGGCGAAGTCCCGGTCGAAGCGTGCGGTGAAGTACAGGGTGTAGTAGGACCGCTGGCCCTCCGGGTCGAGGTAGCCGCAGAAGTTGCCGGAGGTGACCGAGCCGGAGACGGTCCGGGTCGCCGGGTCGATGGTGACCGTCGAGTTCTCCGATCCCACCTCGGAGTTGGCGGTGCGCACGAGCAGCGAGGCGGGCTTGCCGGCCGGGTAGGTGAAGCGGGCCGAGCCCGTGCGGGCGGTCGCGGTCAGGTCGGCGGTGACGCCGGAGGCGAGGCCCACCTTGTAGTGGCCGGGCTCGGCGGTCTCGTCGGTGTGGCTGAAGTCCGAGGCGTAGACGGCGTCCTTGGTGTCGCTCGCCGGTGAGGAGGTGACCTCGCCCGCGTAGGGGAAGAACGGGATGTCGCCGCTGCCGCCCGCGCAGCCGGTGCCGGACATGTGGGTCAGGCTGAAGCCGCGGACGCGGGTGGCGTCGTACTGGTAGCCGCCGGGTGCGGCGGTTCTGGTCGCGTCGCCTCTGGTGTTCTCCGGGCTCCAGGAGAGCATGCCGAAGGGCACGACGGCACCGGGGAAGGTGTCGCCGCCGTTGCTGGTGCCGATCAGCGGATCGACGTACGGGGTCGGGTCCTCGACCAGTTCGGGGGGAGCGGCGTTCGCCGCGAGGGCGGGGGTGGCGCCGCCGGCCGCGAGCACCGCGGCGAGCAGCACGGACAGGGGACGAAAACGCATGACGCGGCCCTTCCTCCTTACGGACGGGTCGCGCACCACCGGTCGCACAAGCCGCAGGGACAGTAACGTGCGCCACCGGTACCACGGAAGACCGCGTACGCCGGGGCGGACAGCGGCGCGGCTTCGGCCCGGATCACCCGGCCGGGCTACCTCAAGTGGGTTGACATCGTTGTCGATCGAGGCGGTAGAGTCATGTGCAAACCATCAGACAACGTTGTCGTGCTCCACCCCGGTGAGGCCGCGCGAGCGTCCTCGCCGCACAAGCCACGCAACACCCGCGCGCCGCGCGGTGATCAGTGCGTTTCCCGGATCCGCCGGTCCCGCGACAGTCGCGGGGCCCGCGGGACCGGCCGTTCCCGTGTGCCGCGGGAGCCGCCCGGCAGGTGCGGCACGCGCGCGTGCGGGACCCGCGGGACCGGCGCCGTTCGCGGCGCCCTCAGGACCAGCGTCACCCGGGCGGCAACCACCCCCCTTGCCCGCCCGGCTCGCGGACCCGGTGGACACAGCCCACTCTCACCGGGTCCGCCCGGAGCGGCGAAGGGCCGCACCCCCGTCACCGGGAGTGCGGCCCTTCAGCGCTGTGTGCGGAACCGTCAGTTGCGGATCAGGTTGCGCAGCACGTACTGCATGATGCCGCCGTTGCGGTAGTAGTCGGCCTCACCGGGGGTGTCGATGCGGACGACCGCGTCGAACTCCACACCGGTGTCGGTGGTGACCTTGACCGTGCGCGGGGTGGTGCCGTTGTTCAGCTCCTCGACGCCGGTGAAGGAGAAGGTCTCCTCGCCGGTCAGACCGAGGGACTCGGCGGTCTGCCCCTCGGGGAACTGCAGCGGCAGGACGCCCATGCCGATGAGGTTCGAGCGGTGGATGCGCTCGTACGACTCGGCGATGACGGCCTTGACGCCGAGCAGCGCGGTGCCCTTGGCGGCCCAGTCGCGGGACGAACCGGAGCCGTACTCCTTGCCCGCGAGCACGACGAGCGGGATGCCCTGCTCGATGTAGTTGCGCGAGGCGTCGTAGATGAAGGAGACCGGCGCGCCCTCGACGGTGAAGTCGCGGGTGTAGCCGCCCTCGGTGCCCGGCGCGATCTGGTTGCGCAGGCGGATGTTGGCGAAGGTGCCGCGGATCATGACCTCGTGGTTGCCACGGCGCGAGCCGTAGGAGTTGAAGTCACGACGCTCCACACCGTGCTCGGTGAGGTACTTGCCGGCCGGGGTGTCGGCCTTGATGGCGCCGGCCGGGGAGATGTGGTCGGTGGTGACCGAGTCGCCCAGCTTGGCCAGCACGCGGGCACCGGCGATGTCGGAGACCGGGGCCGGCTCCATGCCCATGCCCTCGAAGTACGGGGGCTTGCGGACGTAGGTGGACTCCGCGTCCCACTCGAAGGTGTTGCCGGTCGGGATCGGCAGCGCCTGCCACTGGGCGTCGCCCGCGAAGACGTCCTGGTAGGACTTGTTGAACATGTCCTCGCCGATGGCGTTCGCCACGACGTCGTTGACCTCGGCCTCGGAGGGCCAGATGTCGGCCAGGAAGACCGGCTTGCCGTCCTGGTCGACGCCGAGGGCGTCCTTGGTGATGTCCACCTTCATGGAACCCGCGAGGGCGTACGCGACGACCAGCGGCGGGGAGGCCAGGTAGTTCATCTTGACGTCGGGGTTGATGCGGCCCTCGAAGTTGCGGTTGCCCGAGAGGACCGAGGTGACGGCGAGGTCGTGGTCGTTGACCGCCTTGGAGACCTCCTCCGGCAGCGGGCCGGAGTTGCCGATGCAGGTGGTACAGCCGTAGCCGACGAGGTTGAAGCCGACCTTGTCCAGGTACGGGGTCAGACCCGCCTTGTCGAAGTAGTCGGTGACGACCTTCGAGCCCGGGGCGAGGGTGGTCTTGACCCACGGCTTGCGGGTCAGGCCCTTCTCCACGGCCTTCTTCGCGACGAGCGCGGCGGCGACCATGACGTACGGGTTCGACGTGTTGGTGCAGGAGGTGATGGCCGCGACCGTCACCGCACCGTGGTCGAGGGTGTAGGTCGAGCCGTCGGGGGCGGTGACGGTGACCGGGTTGCTCGGCACGCCGTCGACGGTGGCCGGGGAGTCGGAGGCCGGGAAGGACTCCTTGCCCGCCTCGTCCGCGGTGTCGACGTAGTTGAGCACGTCCGTCTTGAACTGCTCGGCGGCGTTCGCGAGGACGATGCGGTCCTGCGGGCGCTTCGGGCCGGCGATCGAGGGGACGACGGTGGAGAGGTCGAGCTCCAGCTTCTCGGAGAAGTCGGGCTCGGCGGCCGGGTCGAGCCAGAGGCCCTGCTCCTTGGCGTACGCCTCGACGAGCGCGACCTGCTGCTCGGAGCGGCCGGTCAGCTTCAGGTAGTTCAGCGTCTCGCCGTCGATCGGGAAGATCGCGGCGGTGGAGCCGAACTCCGGCGACATGTTGCCGATGGTGGCGCGGTTGGCCAGGGAGGTGGCGGCCACACCCTCGCCGTAGAACTCGACGAACTTGCCGACGACGCCGTGCTTGCGCAGCATCTCGGTGATCGTGAGGACGAGGTCGGTGGCGGTGGTGCCGGGGGTCAGCTCACCGGTGAGCTTGAAGCCGACGACGCGCGGGATGAGCATGGAGACCGGCTGGCCGAGCATCGCGGCCTCGGCCTCGATGCCGCCGACGCCCCAGCCCAGCACACCGAGGCCGTTGACCATCGTGGTGTGCGAGTCGGTGCCGACCAGGGTGTCGGGGTAGGCCTGGCCGCCTCGGACCATGACCGTGCGCGCCAGGTGCTCGATGTTCACCTGGTGGACGATTCCGGTGCCCGGCGGGACGACCTTGAAGTCGTCGAACGCGGTCTGGCCCCAGCGCAGGAACTGGTAGCGCTCCTTGTTGCGGCCGTACTCCAGCTCGACGTTCTGGCCGAAGGCGTCCTTCGTGCCGAACTTGTCGGCGATGACGGAGTGGTCGATGACCAGCTCAGCCGGGGAGAGCGGGTTGACCTTCGCCGGGTCGCCGCCGAGCTCCTTGACGGCCTCACGCATGGTGGCGAGGTCGACGACACAGGGAACGCCGGTGAAGTCCTGCATGATCACGCGGGCCGGCGTGAACTGGATCTCCTGGCTCGGCTGGGCCTGCGAGTCCCAGCCGCCGAGGGCGCGGATGTGGTCGGCGGTGATGTTCGCGCCGTCCTCCGTGCGGAGCAGGTTCTCCAGCAGGACCTTCAGGCTGTACGGCAGCCGGGCCGAGCCCTCCACCTTGTCCAGCCGGAAGATCTCGTAGGACTCGTCGCCCACCTGCAGCGTGCTGCGGGCGTCGAAGCTGTTCGCCGACACGACAGTCTCCTTCATTGATGTGCGCGTACCACCGCATCCTGCCGCCACGCCGGTCCGGCCGATCCGCTAAGGTAAGGCTAAGTTAGGTAACCCTTACTAGGGTGGCGGCCACGGTGCGCCTGGGCAGATATCTCGATGTCGAGATAACTCTAGTACATGGGGGCTGGATGGTCATGCCCGGATGGGTGACGGGGGCGCCTCCGGGGCCCCAGGAGCGGCACGGAACCCCGGGGGCGACCCCGGAGCGGGCGGGCGGCGTGACGCGCCTCTCATCGTCCGGGCCACCCCCTCTTCCTCCGGATGCACGAAAGGCGGCCACTCTTTTCGGTGAACACAGCATGAAACCGGACCAGTGAACCAGGAGTGGACAACTCCGGCAACTCGCCATAAAGACCCGAAACGCGCTGGTCATTGACGTCGCGTCACCCGAATGGACCCCCCAGGAGGCGCCATCTCATATCTGAGATAGCCTCAACCTCATGTCAGACGACTACCTCGTACGCATCGGCAAGCTCATCCGTGACGCCCGGCAGCACAGGGGCTGGACGCAGACGCAGCTGGCCGAGGCGTTGAGCACCAGCCAGAGCGCCGTCAACCGCATCGAGCGCGGGAACCAGAACATCAGCCTTGAGATGATCGCCCGGATCGGTGAGGCCCTGGACAGCGAGATCGTGTCGCTGGGCTACGCGGGACCGATGCATCTGCGGGTCGTCGGCGGCCGCCGGCTGTCCGGCGCGATCGACGTCAAGACCAGCAAGAACGCGTGCGTCGCGCTGCTGTGCGCGTCCCTGCTGAACAAGGGGCGCACGGTCCTGCGCCGGGTGGCCCGGATCGAGGAGGTCTACCGCCTGCTGGAGGTGCTCAACTCCATCGGCGTGCGCACCCGCTGGATCAACGACGGCGTCGACCTGGAACTCGTCCCGCCGGCCGAGCTGGAGATGGCCGCGATCGACGCGGAGGCGGCCGTCCGCACCCGCTCGATCATCATGTTCCTCGGCCCGCTGCTGCACCGCATGGACCGCTTCATGCTGCCGTACGCGGGCGGCTGCGACCTCGGCACGCGGACCATCGAACCGCACATGATCGCGCTGCGCCGGTTCGGCCTGGACATCGCGGCGACCGAGGGCCAGTACCACGCCGTGGTGGACCGCACGGTCCGCCCCGACCGCCCGATCGTCCTGACCGAGCGCGGCGACACGGTGACCGAGAACGCGCTGCTCGCCGCGGCCCGCCACGACGGCGTGACCGTCATCCGCAACGCCTCCTCCAACTACATGGTCCAGGACCTGTGCTTCTTCCTGGAGGCCCTGGGCGTACGGGTCGAGGGCATCGGCACCACCACCCTGACCGTGCACGGCGTGCCCAACATCGACGTCGACGTCGACTACTCCCCCTCCGAGGACCCGGTCGAGGCGATGAGCCTGGTGGCCGCCGCCGTGGTGACCGAGTCGGAGCTGACGGTCCGCCGCGTGCCCATCGAGTTCCTGGAGATCGAGCTGGCGGTCCTGGAGGAGATGGGCCTCGACCACGACCGCAGCCGCGAGTACTTCGCCGACAACGGCCGTACCCGCCTGGTCGACCTGACGGTCCGCCCCTCCAAGCTGGAGGCGCCGATCGACAAGATCCACCCGATGCCGTTCCCCGGCCTCAACATCGACAACGTCCCGTTCTTCGCGGCCATCGCGGCGGTCGCCCAGGGCCAGACCCTGATCCACGACTGGGTCTACGACAACCGCGCGATCTACCTCACGGACCTCAACCGCCTCGGCGGCAGGCTCCAACTGCTCGACCCGCACCGCGTGCTGGTCGAGGGCCCCACGCGCTGGCGCGCCGCCGAGATGATGTGCCCGCCGGCCCTGCGCCCGGCGGTCGTCGTCCTCCTGGCGATGATGGCGGCCGAGGGCACGTCGGTGCTGCGCAACGTGTACGTCATCAACCGCGGTTACGAGGACCTCGCGGAGCGCCTGAACTCGATCGGCGCGCAGATCGAGATCTTCAGGGACATCTGAGACGCACGCACATGCCGCCGCACCTCGTCCGGCCCGCTGTTCAGCGGGCCGGACGAGGTGCGGCGGCATCTCTGGGACTTCTCGAGGGGCGCGATGCGAGCTTCGGGGCGGGATGGTGAGGGGCAGAAGTACGCGTTGACCTCGGACGAGGACGACAGCGACTTCTGGGGTCGGGCCCGAACCTCTCCACGCACAGATCCGAGCTCTGCCGGAACGGAGCGATCACCTGGTCGAGCTCGCACGTCACGCGGTAGGCGCGCCGGCGAGGTTGTCGCGGGTGGCGAGCGTGGCGGGGTGTTCGCTTCCCCGTGCGCGTTCGTAGTGGGTACGGGCGCGTCGGGGACAGCGGATCGCCGTGTGCGCGAGGCACTGCTGTCGGACGAACAGTCTGGTTCCGGGACCGTCGACGAGCTCCACCATCTGACACGCGCGGCCCGTGAGCGGGGACCGGCGGTGGACGTCGTGACGGTACCGGGCTGCAGCTCGGAATCCGTATACCCTTTCGCAGCCGACCTCAGCGCCGGCTTCCAGCCGGGCCCGGCCCGGAACGAATCAGGGGGACGAGATGACCATCACAAAAACCTCACGCCCGGCAGTATCCGTGCCCGGTCGTACACCGGGCGCCGTCGGCGCCCTCTTCAGCGACGAGGCGTCCGCGGTGACGAGAGCCGTGCCTGGCGCGGCCCGGAACCTGCCGCGGCCACTGGACACCCTGACCTGGCAGGAGCCCTCCGCCCTGGACGACGGAGACGACGGCGCGCGGTGACCGCATGGTCCGAGGCACGTCGCCTCTCGCCGCTCGGCTGATCCGGCCAGGCGCCCAGCGCGGTCAGTGGTTGTGCCGAGCGGCGTGGTCCTTGAGCCTGCGGGATCTGCGGCAGATCCGCCAGGACTTGAGCCGTGCCCTGCCGCGTTCGACGGGGGCTCGGGCCCGGGCGAGTGCGCGTGGATGTTCCTCAACCCCGTAACCCCGTACGACGATCGTTACGTCCAGGGGCCCTGCGGTCTTGACATCGGCCACCTGGTCCCGCTCACCGAAGCGTGAGACTCCGGCGCCCAAGAGGTGCAAAGGCTGTTTCCGTGTCCGGCAGGCCGGCCCTTGACGCCACATAGCTTTACGCGACGCGGACTTGTCGATCTGGCGGCCTGAGCGTTTCGGTTGGAGACGGCGGCGGCCCCCACCCTGCGCGGATGGGGGCCGCCGTCTCTCTGCGGTCGTCGTACGGAGGACGGCGGGGCCGGTCTCCCCGGGTCAGGCGCGGCGGTTGCGGTTCAGTGCGCGGCAGGCGAGGTCATAGGCCATGCCGGCGATCGCGAGGGTCACCGCGGGCCAGACGACGCCGGGCTGTACGTGGCCGGTGACGATCGCGGCCGTCAGGCTGGAACCTCCGCCCGCAGCCGTCAGAGCCGAGACCGCGGAGACCGGGGGGACCGGGATCCCGACGCGCCGCCACGCACGCTCCTGCACGGGGCCGGCGTCGCGGCGGTCGCCACCGTTCTCCGCTTCCGCGGACTGCTCGCGAAACCTCTTGTGCTCCCTGCCTGCAGAAGCACGCCGATTCGTGTCACGCTGGGAAGGCATAGCGCTCCATCTACTGAGTTCGACCGGCTGTTGCCGTTTGGTGGACCGGGGCGTTCAAAGGGGTGGGCGCACCGCGTGCCTAGGAACACGCGGCGTGCCCACCCCTTACTCCGGCTTCTTCATGCACCTCTCCCGCAGCTTTTCGAGCCTCCGGACCACTACGCGGTGGCGCCACGACAGGCTGAGGCTTCTGTCGATGAGCACATTGGCGCTCATGAGGACCAGAGGCGTCGTGACTTGGATGAAGGCGAGAAGGCGGTCGTTGCCGACGAGGCCCATGACGTCGCTCAACGCGACGGCGAAACTGACCGCCATCGCGGAAGCCAACAGCACCGCGCGGCTCCGTGCCCGGTGCACCTTGCGGGCGCGCGCCTCGTGAAGCTTGCGCTGCTTGGCCTGCCGCATGCGCACCTGTGGGGGGACGGCGGGGACGGCGGGAGCGTTGAAGGTCTCTTCCAGGGCTGCGGATTCCGCCCACCGCTCACGGAGCTTGGCGCCGTCCGAGATGATCGACTTCAGTCGGTCGGCCTGGACCGTGGGCGACTCCCGCAGGTCCACGGGCGCCCACAACGCGTTCGAGATCTCCTTGAGCAGCGGATCGTCGCTCTCCCTCAGCGCCATCCGCGTGAACTCGGCCTCGCTGAGCCTCGAGGGCGGGTCGTCCCATCGCGAAGGCATGGCGGGCAGCTCCAGCTCGTCCATGTCGTCGACCGAGTCACGCTGCTGCGGGACCTCGCTGTTCGGCTTCACTTCTCCTCCCCCTCCTTCGTGGCGAGCTCGTTCTCGGGCTTCTTGGGCGCCTTGAGCACCTCCGGCTTCTTCTCCGTCCTCAGCGCCGCGAGCAAGTGGCTGAACTTCGTACGGGCCCGGCTGGTGTGCGTGCGTTCGGTGCTCTCCGGCACTTTCTTGACGGCAGCGCGCTCGCTCGCGGAGTAGCCCTCGGCCATGAGGATCAGACTCAGCCGGTAGTGCTCGGGGAGCGAGGCCAGCACGCGGCGAATCGCGGTCACGTCCTCCGAGTCCGTCCAAGCGTCCTCGGGCGTGGTGTTGACGACGAGCGCTTTCCTCACCTGCTCAGGAATCACGGCATCGTCGCCGTCGGATGCGTGCGGCAGCGGGGTTTCCTGTACGCGGCGCTGGTTCGCGCGGAGACGGTCGATCGCGCGGAGATTGACGACGTGCTGGAAGTACGCCTGAGGGCTGACCATGTCGCCCCACGCGGCATAGACGGCCGTCATGGCGTCGGCCGACACTTCCTTGGCGTCCTCGAGGCTCAGACCGTAAAGCCGCATCGCGAGGCCGGCGCCGCGCGAGAACCACTCGTCGTTGAACCGCGTGAAGGAGTCCGCGGTCTGAGATCGGTCTTCGTGCCCTGTCATGGGCTCCCACCCATCTGATCCGACACCTGCCCACCCCTTCACTCCGAGAGCCGCGCCTACACCTCCTTCGTCGTCCCAGAGATGCCTTGCGTCCCACCGTGTGACGACCGTCACGAAAAAGAGTGAACGGTGGGACCGGAGAGCAGGAGGCAGGCGTTCCAGCCGGACGATGGACGGCCCGCCCGTGGCCTTGCCGTGCTCGGGCCGGCGTCGGGCGGCCTCGTCACCCAGCAGCTGCGCAACCTCTTCCTCGAAGACCGGCACCGGCACCTCGCCATACCGCTCGATCGTGGACGGGTCACCGGTCCGGGCGGGCCACCGATGCCTGGCGGTGCCGTCCCTGAGAGAGACGGCCCCCTCGCGCGGATCGACCAGCTCGCCACGGCGAGCGTCTGCCTGCCGCGGCCGGCGTTCAGTCCAGCCTGGCCGACGGTCTGCCACAGGTTCGCCCAGTGATCCCGATTCCGCTCCTGGGCCCGGCCGCACCGCGAGCCGGCGGCGGACACGCTCATGGCGAACAGCTCCGCGGGGTGCGCTCGCCGTGTACCACCGTGAGCGGATGATCGAAGAGACGATTGCCGAGGTGTTCGCCGCGGGCGGCTGTCAAGGAAGCCTGAGCGCGCTGGAGATCGACGGGCCAGGACGGCTGTCGGTGGCGGGCGGCGAGCTCGCGGTGGCGGCCTCCACCTTCAAGGTCACTATTGGTCTGGAGTTCTTCTGCCAGGCGGCGGAGGGGACGCTGGACCTCACCGAGCGGGTGGTCGTCTCGCCGGCCGAGGCGTCGCTGGGTGGCCAGGGGCTCTGCATCACCGAGGACCCGGTCGAGATGTCGCTGCGGGATCTCGCCCGGTCGATGCTGACCATCAGCGACAACACCGCGACCGACGTGCTGATCCGCCGGGTCGGCATCGAACGGGTCAGAGCGCGCCTCGACAAGCTGGGGTTCACGGGCTTCCATCTGCCGGGCACGATCCAGGACGAGTTCGACACCGCGGCCCGGGACATCGGATTCACCGGCTGGGGCGCGATGGCCGACGCGATGCGGGACGCCGCTTCGCCGGAGGAGGGCGACGCGATCTGGCAGCGGGTGCTGGCGTCGCCGGGGATGCGGCCGGGGCGGATCGGCAGTGGGACCGCCGACGACCTGGCCGGCCTGATCCGCGCGGTCTGGCGGGACGAGGCAGGTCCCGCCGAAGCGTGCGCGAACCTGCGCCGGGTGATGGGACAGCAGCGGCTCACCCGGAAGATCGCCACCGGATTCGGACCCGAGGTGACGGTCGCCTCCAAGTCCGGCACCGTGCCGGGCGGCGTCAGCAACGACGTCGGCGTGGTCACCTTCCCCGACGGCCGGCGGTTCGCGGTCGCCGTCCTGACCCGGCCGCTGACGCCCGGAACACCCACGCGCGAGGGCGTCCTCGGCACGGCGGCGCGGGTGGCCCTGGAACACCTTCGCGCGAACGGGTCGCACCACCGCGAGTGAGGATCACATCACTGCGAGTGAGGATCTCGGCGCACGCCGGGGCGCGGAGGCGCGGTCGGCGGGGTACGTCACCGCGCCCCGGCGTCCTGCCGCGTCCACCTGCCGGGATCGGTGTGGCCCGACAGGGAGGGGGTGCCGCCTGGGCAGGAGATCTCCGACCGGATGCGCAGCCGGTCGGCGAGGGCGTCCTTCGGGCCGCCGCATCTCGTCCTGCTCGCTGCTCAGCGGGTCAGGACGGGGTTGCGGCGGCATCTTCGTGCTTCGTCCGGAGCTGCGGGGCCACGCGGGCGGATCGCCCCTGGGTGCGGGGCGCGGGGCTTTCTACAGCTTGGTCATCTTGGTGTACGGGCTCGGGATCCGCCTCTGCTCCGAGCCGAAATCCACGGTTGCCGCGATCCCGTTCTCGACGCCGATCACCCGGCCGAGGCCGTACATGTCGTGCGTGACCTGGTCACCCGTGGCGAAGTGCTTCGGGTCAGGTGTGAGCGGGGCTTTGAAGGGGCTGCTGGGCAGATGTCTCTTCGGCGTCGCATGATTTGTCATCGCCCTCAGTATGCGCCTATGAACCATGCTGGTGTCGACCTCACCGCAGCCCGTACAGATGGGCGTGGACCGCCGGGGCCGGTCGCCGGCGTCGGACTCGCCCCGAGGGCCGGGTTCCGGCAGGCCCGGCCGGGGTGTCACTCTCCGAGACGCTCGCCCTGATCGCGATGGGCGGGGGCGCCCTCGGGGCTGCTTCTCAGGGCTGCTCCTCGGGGCTGCTCCTCGGCGGCCGGTTCGCCGGGACGGCCGGTCTCAGGGGCCGGGCTCAAGGGTGGCCGGGCTCAGGGGTGGCCGGGCTCAGGGGTGGCCGGGCTCAGGGGTGGCCGGGCTCAGGGGTGGCGGTGATAGGCCTTGTTCGCGATGCGCCAGCTGTCGTGGGTGCGGATCAGCAGGAAGACGTCGGTGAAGGTGTCCGTGCCGTGCGAGAGGGTCATGGCCGCGGTCGCGACGGTGCCGTGGACTTCGACGGCGTCGACGCGGCGGGAGCGGGCCGGTTCGTCGGGGGCCGGGCGGCCGTCGAAGAGGGCGCAGTAGTCGTCCAGGGGCCAGGAGACGAACGCCCCGTCCCGGATTCCCTCGATGTGGGCGGTGGGCAGGAACGCGTCGCGGAAGTGGGCGGGGTCGCCGGTGGCGTGTCCGCGGATGTAGGCGCGCAGCGGTTCGAGCACGGCGTCCTCCAGCGCGCTGTCCTCGGCCGGTGCGCCGGTCGTGTGCGGTGTGGTCATGCGGGTCAGCGTGGTCCACGGTCAGGGCTGCGACAAGCGCGGATCTCGCGGGCCGGCCCTGCGGGGCGCGCATGGCCGCTGGTCATACTGGGGCCATGGAACTGACGGTGTGGCGGACCTTCGTGACCGTGTGCCGGCTCGGGTCGCTGTCGGCCGCGGCCGCGGAGCTCCACCACACGCAGTCGGCCGTCTCCCGGCAGATCGCCGGGCTCGAACGGCAGCTCGGCGTGCCTCTGGTGGAGCGCCATGCGCGCGGGGTGCGTACGACGCCGGCCGGCGAGGTGTTCCGGCGCCATGCCCTGACCACGCTCGACGAGGCCGACCGCGCCGTCCGTGCCGTACGGGACGTCCGTGACGGGGCGTACGAGCGGCCGTTGGCGATCGGGGCGACGCCCTCTCTGGCGGCGGGGATCGTCCCCGAGGCCGTCCGGGGTCTGCTGGAGGACGCCGGAGCACTCCGGTGGAGTCTGCTTCCCGGGCTGAGCGCGGAGCTGCACGACCGCGTGGCCGCCGGCGATCTCGGCGTCGCCGTCGTCACCGACGCACCGCCCGGGCTCCCCGACGACCCGCGGGTCGAGCGGCGGTTCCTCGGACTGGACGACATGGTCGTCGTCCTGCCCGTCGGTCATCCGCGGGCCGGCGGCGGGCCGGTGCACGTGGCGGCGCTGGCCGGCGAGACCTGGGTCGAGGACAACGACGGCTCGGCGGCGCTCCTGCGCCGGCACGCCGCCCGCGCCGGGGCCGGCGTCCGCATCGGTCTCGCCGCGGCCGATCTGCCCGGCAAGCTGGCCCTGGTCGCCACCGGCCACGCCATCGCGCTGATACCCGGGGTGCTGACGCGCGCGCTGCGGAGCGACGTCACCACCGTGGCCCTGGCCGATCCCCCGGCCCGCGGCGTCTACACGATCACCCCGCGCCGTGACCCCCACCCCTGGGCGGCACCCCTGGGCGACCGGCTCGCCGCGGCCTTCGCGGGGCCCCGGCGCTGAACGGCCGCCTCCCCACGAGATTCAGCCGCTCTTCGCCAACCCCCCTTGCTCTGCGGCACCTTGTGGGACGTACACGCGAGACGATCTTCATCGTGCCGCACAAATGCCGCTTTCCGTACCGTATCGACCGGGTGGGCGCCCGCCGGGCGACGGCCATAATCTGCCACGCGGTCCGCGATAAGGACACGCGATCACCATTTCGCCCAATCTGCTGGACGGGGTGACGTGAGTACGGGTTGAGTACGGGTGTACCAGCTCAACGATGTCCGACTCGGAATCCATGCAGTGGACCGCATCATCATCGGTGACTTGTCGACAACTCCCCGCTCTCCGGGGACGATCGCGCGCCCGTCCGGTGGCCAGATGGTGCGAGCGCTCCGGGGCCCCTCACCGCACGGTGCCGGTGACGGGCCCACTTCTCGGTCGCACCCGCGTGGAACACGTCATCGGCGTACGAAGAACCACCAGTTCCGCCGCAACTGCCGACAGCATGGCGACGGCCCGCACCACGCCGTCGAGGGGTGTCGCCCAGAGGAGTCGAACGTGCGCTCGTGACCAGCCATGGCGGACTCCGAGCGCCGCGAAAGGAGTGAGAGGGATGATCGTTACGCCCACTCTTGCGGATGTGCCGGACGCCCCGCCCGCATACCTGTCGGTGTGCTTCTTCGGGCGGTTCACCACCTCGGTGGGCGGAGTGCCGGTCGCGCGATGGAGGGCCGGCAAGTCGCGCAGTCTCTTCCAGTACCTGATGCTGCACCGGAACCGGGTGATGACCCGTGACCAACTGCGGGACGCGCTCTGGCCGGAGGCCGAGTGGCGCGCCTCCTCCAGTTCGCTGAAGGTCGCGTGCTGCGGGGCGCGCAGCACGCTCGGCGCCGGCAAGCACCCGGAGGGCGCCGGATCGCCCATCCTGCTGCTGCACCGCGACGGCGGCTATCTGCTCGACGCCACCGACGCCTGGTGCGACATCGAGGAGTTCCGGGAATGCGTCCACGAGGGGCTGCGGCACCGCGCCCACGGCCGCCCCGATCTGGCCACGGAGAGCCTGACCCGCGCGCTGGACCTGTACCAGGGCGACTTCCTCGCCGGCCAGGACGAGGACTGGATCGCCGAGACGCGGGAGTACTACCGCTCGCTGGCGCTGGGCGCCCTGGACGTCCTGCGCGAGAACGCGATGCGGCTCGGCGACACCGAGGCGGTCGTCGCGATCGGCCGGCGCACGCTGCAGATCGACGCCCTCCACGAGCCCACCTACCAGGCCCTGATCGGCGTCGCGGGTCTGCTCGGACAGCCCGAACAGGCCCTGCGCTGGTACCAGTTGTGCGAGCGCCGACTGCGCCGCGTCATCGGCGTCGAACCGTCCGTCCAGACCCGGCAGGCTCTCCAGCAGGTCCTCGACGGACTCGGCCGGCCGTTCATCCCGGGCCCCCGCGACGCGCGCCCGGTGGAAGGAAGGGCCGGCGTATGAGCGCGACCTCTTCGACCACGACCCCGCCGGCCGTCGTCGGCCGCCTGCTCGGCCATCTGGCCCGGCACGCCGCCGAGCGCCCCGGCGAGCCCGCAGTCCTGACGTCCGACGGCGGACTCGACTGGACCCGGCTCGACGCCTCCGTCGCCACGGCGACGCGGGGCCTGCGCGCGCACGGGATCGGGCGCGGCACCGCGGTGGCGCTCACCACCGGACGCGACCGGCACGCGGTCACCGCTCTCCTGTCCGTCTGGGCGCTCGGGGCGACCGCGGTGCTCCTCGACGAGCGGCATCCGGCGGCACACATCGGCGAGGTCGTCGCCAACTCCGGCGCCGAGTGGATCGTCGCGGCCGAACTGACCCCCCAGGTGCTCGGGAACGGCGTTCCCGTACTGACGACCTCTGACCTGTTCGAGGAGCCGTTCGAGGAGCCCGCCGCGGACACCGGTGCGGACGCCGGTGCGGACGCCGGCGCCCCCGCGGCCGGGGCCGGCCCGGTCCGCCCCGACGATGTCGCCTACGTGATCCACACCTCCGGCAGCAGCGGCCGCCCGAAGGGGGTCGAGGTCTCGTTCGCGAACCTGGAGGCGTTCCTCGACGCGATCGAGACCCTCGGGATGCCGCGCGGGGGCAACGGCATCAACGCGGTGTCGCCCGCCTTCGACGGCTGGCTGTGGTGCACCCTGCTGTACCTGGTGTTCGGCAACGCGCTCGGCATCGTGGACCTCGCGCGGTCGGCGGCCGACGGACCGGCCGCCGCGATCGCCGCCCTGGCCCCCCGGGTGGTGTGCCTGACCCCGTCCCTGCTGGCCGCCTGCGAGGCGGGGGTGGACAGCGCGGAGGCGATCGTGGTGGCCGGCGAGCCCTGCCCCCCGGACCTGACGAAACGGCACGCGGACGGCCGCCGGATACTCAACGTCTACGGTCCGACCGAGGCCACCATCGCCGCCACCTGGGCGGACAGCGCCCGGGGCGACGACCTGGACACGATCGGCACGGCGATCCCCGGCTACACCGTCCATGTGCTGGGCCCCGAGGGCCGGCCGGTGCCCGACGGCACCCAGGGCGAGCTGTACATCGGCGGCCCCGGGGTCGCGCTCGGCTACCGGAACGAACCCGCCCTGACGGCCCGGCACTTCGTGACCGACCCCCAACTCGGCCGGGTCTACGGCACCGGGGACCTGGTCCGGCGCCGGGACGACGGCCTGCTGGAGTTCTGCGGCCGCAGCGACGCCCAGGTCAAGGTGCGCGGATTCCGCGTGGAACTCACCGAGATCGAACGACGGGCCGTCGGCCCGGGCGTGGCGCAGGCCGTCGCCTACCTGCTGCCGGGAGGCCGGACCATCGGTCTCGCGGTGGTGACCGCCGAGGGCTATCCGGGCGACGGCGAGCTGCGCGACCGGCTCGCCGCGTCGCTCCCCGCGCACCAGGTGCCGAGCGGCATCCGGCGCCTGGAGAAGCTGCCGCTGACCCCGAACGGCAAGACCGACCGGGCCGCGCTCGCCACGGCACACGCGCACGCGTCGGCCTCGGCAACGGCGTCGGCGTCGGCGGACATGGACGCCGACGGCGCCGGGCCGCACCCGCCGGAGATCACGGACACGCTGCTCGGCACCGTGACGAAGGTCTGGAACTCGGTCCTGGAGCAGTCGGTGACCGACGCGGACGCCGACTTCTTCGCCTCGGGCGGGCACTCCCTGCTGGCCGCCGAGATGATCACCACACTGCGCCGGGAGACCGGGGTCTCCCTGTCGATGCGCGATCTGCTGGGCAGTCCCACCATCCGGGCTTGCGCGGATCTCGTCCGCACCCGGCTGGCAGAAACCGCGGCGGCGTCATGACCTACCTGCGCACCTGGACGAAGGACACGCCGGCGGACCGGCCCGTCCTGCTCTGCCTGCCGCAGGCCGGCGCCGGCGCCCTGCAGTTCCAGAACTGGCAGCTCCGGCTCGGCTCCCGCGCCACGGTGTGCGCCGTACAACTGCCCGGCCGGGAGGACCGGTGGGGCGATCCGGCGCCGTCCGGCATCGCCGAGGTGGTCGGGACCGTGATCGCGGAACTGGCGGACGCCGCCCTCCTGGACGGCCCGCTGGTCGTGTTCGGGGACAGTTTCGGCGGGCTGCTCGCGTACGAGCTGGCCCGGGCCCTCGGTCCGGCCGCACTCGTGGTCTGCGTCTGCCGGGCGCCGGTCCACTGGGCGCGGCAGAACGGACTGGACGACGACGACGTCGAACAACTGGCCTCCGCGAGCGTCGAGGGCTCGTCCCTGCCGCCGGAACTCGCCGCCGAGATGCGGGAGATCGCCGCCGAGGTGCTGCGGCGCGACGCGGTGCTGTCGACGACCTTCCGGCTCCCGCCGGACACGGAGCCGCTGCGCTGTCCCGTGTACGCGTGGGGCGCCGTCCACGACGAGAAGGTCACCCCCGCGCAGCTCGACGACTGGCACGAGGTGACCACCGGGCCGCTGCACCGGCACGACTTCACCGGCGGGCACCGGATCAGCCGCGACGACCCGCTCGCGCTGCTCGGGCGGCTGTCCGAGGTCCTGTCCGCTCTCGCCGAGGAGGAACCCTCGTGACCCCGCAGGCACCGCCGGTGATCGACCTGCTCGATCCCGGTCCCTTCGCGCGCGACGACTTCTGGGACACCCTGGCCTGGCTGCGCGCGCACGCGCCGGTGTACCGGCACGAGGGCGGTGGCGCCCCGTTCTGGGTGTTCACCAAGCACCGCGACATCACCGAGGTGTACGCCGACTCGAACCACTTCGGTTCCCGCTTCGGCATGCGCCTGGGCAGCGACGTGGGCGCCGTGGCGGCGGTCGCCCAGCGCATGCTGATCGTCTCCGACCCGCCGCAGCACACCGCCGTGAAGCGGACGCTGATGGAGTGGTTCGGGCCCGCCCGGATGCCGCGCGTCGAACGGCTCGTACGCCAGGTGGTGGACGAGCTGGTGACCGACGACATCCTCGGCCGGCCGCTGGACTTCATCGAGGTGGCCAAACGGCTGCCGAACCACGTGGTGTGCGCCCTGATGGACCTGCCCCGGGCGGACTGGGACTGGGTCGGCGCGGTCACCACCGAGGCGTTCGACGACGCGTCGGGCAAGCACGCCAACGGCGAGATCTTCCTGTACTTCGCCGATCTCCTCGCGACGCGCAGGGCGCGGCCGGGTGACGACTTCGTGAGCTGGGTCGCCGCGCACGGCAGGGTGGACGGCGACGGCGGCCGCCCGCTGACCGACGAGGAGATCATCTTCAACTGCAACGGGGTGCTCTCCGGCGCCAACGAGACCACCCGCTACGTCGCCGCCGGGGCGCTGCTGGCCTTCGCGAGGTTCCCCGGGCAGTGGGAGCGGCTGCGCGCCCTGGGCGCGCCCGGGGGGCCCGCGGCCGTCGAGGAGGCGCTGCGCTGGACCTCGCCGGGGGTGCACGCGATGCGCACCGTCCTGCGCCCGACGGAGGTGGCCGGGCAGCGGCTGCGGCCCGGGGAGCGGGTCACGCTGTGGAACGCCTCCGCCAACCGGGACGAGGACGTCTTCGACGAGCCGGACCGGTTCCTCGTCGACCGCAGCCCCAACCGGCACCTGGCGTTCGGCCACGGCAGGCATCTGTGCCTGGGCGCGCGGATGGCGCGCTGCGAACTCGCCGCCCTGCTGGGCCGGCTGGCCGAGCGCGTCGGGCACGTGGAGCTGCTCGGCACGCCCTCGTTCACGCCGTCCAACTTCACCTGGGGAGTCAGCTCGCTCCCGCTCCAGCTCCACGAACGTGCGTAACCAGCGGGTAATCGCCGGCCCCGACGATGCCGCGAGGACAACCATCCGACGGAGGTCACCATGGGGGAGCCCATCCGCAACATCGTCATCCTGGGCGGCGGCACGGCAGGCTGGATGGCCGCTTCCTACCTGGGGAAGGCGCTGTCCGGCCAGGCGGCCATCAGCGTCGTCGAGGCACCGGCCATCCCGCGCATCGGCGTCGGTGAGGCGACCGTGCCCAACCTCCAGCGGGTCTTCTTCGACTACCTCGGTCTGCCCGAGGAAGAGTGGATGAGCAAGTGCAACGCCGGGTTCAAGATGGCGGTCAAGTTCGTCAACTGGCGCACGCCCGGACCGGGTGAACCGGTCAGCAGGCAGGACGCCTCCGGGTCGGACCACTTCTACCATCCGTTCGGCCTGCTCCCCTCCCCCGACGGTGTACCGCTGTCGCACTACTGGACGCGCAAGCAGCTGTCCGGCACGACCAGTGAGGCCTTCGACTACGCGAGCTTCGTCGAGCCCCCGCTGATGGACGCGAAGCGCTCGCCCCGGTTCCTCGACGGCACCCGCTGCACGAACTACGCCTGGCACTTCGACGCCGCCCTGGTGGCCGCCTTCCTCCGAGACTTCGCCACCGTCAAGCAGGGTGTGCGGCACATCGAGGGCACCGTCTCGGACGTGCGGGCCGACTCCCGCGGGTACATCGAGTCGGTGACGCTGGAGTCCGGCGAGGTGATCGGGGGCGATCTGTTCGTCGACTGCAGCGGACTGCGCGGGCTGCTGATCAACAAGACGCTCGGCGAACCCTTCATCGACATGAGCGACCACCTGATGAACAACAGCGCGGTCGCCACCCAGGTGCCGCACGACGACGAGGCGAACGGGATCGAGCCGTACACCTCCTCGATCGCGATGCCCGCCGGGTGGACGTGGAAGATCCCGATGCCCGGCCGGTTCGGGTCCGGTTACGTCTACTGCGACAAATTCGCGGACAAGGACGAGGCCGCCCGCGACCTGTGCGCGCTGTGGGGCCTGGACCCCGAGAAGGTCCCGCTCAACCACATCAAGTTCCGGGTCGGCCGCAACCGCCGTGCGTGGGTGGGCAACTGCGTCAGCATCGGCCTCTCCTCCTGCTTCGTGGAGCCGCTGGAGTCGACGGGCATCTACTTCATCACCGCCTCGCTGTACCAGCTGGTCAAGCACTTCCCCGAGCGGAACGTGGACCCGGTGCTGCGGGACCGGTTCAACCGCGAGATCGTCGACATGTTCGACGACACCCGGGACTTCCTCCAGGCGCACTTCTCCCTGTCTCCGCGTACCGACACGCCGTTCTGGCGGGCCACCAAGGAACTCACCCTGGCCGACCAGATCAAGGAGAAGATCGAGATGTACCGCTCGGGGGTGCCGATCAATCCCCCGGTGACCGACGAGGGCACCTACTACGGCAACTTCGAGGCCGAGTTCCGCAACTTCTGGACCAACGGCAGCTATTACTCCGTCTTCGCCGGGCTCGGCGTGCGGCCGCGCTCCTCGCTGCCGATCCTCTCGTACCGGCCCGACTCGGTGGCCGCGGCCGAACGGGCCTTCGCCGACGTGAAGGCCCGCCAGAGCCGGCTGCTGGCCGAACTGCCCTCCACCTACGAGTACCTGCGCCATCTGCACCAGGCGGACCAGCCGCGGCAGGTCCCCGCGGAGGCGCGACGGCGGCCGGTGTGACCCGCGTCCCGGCGCCGCTCGTCACGACGGAGGAGACGTTCCGCCGGGTCATGGGTTCGCTCCCGGCCGGGGTCACCGTGGTCACCGCGCCGGCGGACGACGGCCCCCGCGGGATGACCTGTTCCTCGCTGACCAGCGTGTGTCTCGGACCGCCGACGCTGGCGGTGTGCCTGCGCACCGCCAGTTCGACGCTGGACGCCGCCCTGCGGCAGGGACGCTTCGCGGTGAACCTGCTGCACGGCGGGGCCGAGCGCACGGCCCGGGTGTTCTCCACCGACGTGCCCGACCGGTTCGCGCTGGTCCGCTGGCACACGTCCGGGACCGGCATGCCGCTGCTCACCGAGGACGTCTGCGCGTACGCCGAGTGCGAGGTGAGCCGCGCGGTCGGGATCGGCGACCACACGATGGTCTTCGGCACGGTCACCGAGGGCGGCGTGGTGCCCGGGACGCCGCTCGTGTACGCCCACCGGTCGTTCCGGTCCTGGGACGCCCTGCCCACCACCCCCGAACGCCCGGAAGGCGACCGCTGATGCCCACTCCTGCCGTAGAACCGCTGCCGGCGCTGCTCGCGGACCGGCCGGCCGAGCCCGACGAGCCGCGCGAGCCGGACCGCCCCTGGCACCTGGCGCCGGCCGGTGACGCCCTCGGCCGCGACCACCGCTGGTGGTCCGGCGTGTGGGCGGCGCTCCTCGCCCGGCAGAGCGGGCACGACCGGGTGTGGCTGGCCGGCCGGGGCGGCTGGTACGAGATCCCGGTGGACCAGGAGGCGCCGGTCGGAGATCTGGTCGCCGCCACGGCGGAGGCGCTCGGCGGGACCGCGTTCCAGCCGTCCCGGCCGCCGGCTCTCCCGGTGGCCCTGGTCGCGGGCGGGCCCGGGGCACACCGCGGCGCGGGCGACCTCGCGGTGGAGATCACGGACGGCGCCGTCGGCGTGGCCGGTGACGCCCGGCTGTGGGAACCGGCGACGCTGCGCCGGCTGGCCGGACAGCTGCGGCTGCTCGGCGCGCAGGCGGCGGCCGACCCGGGCACGCCGCTGGCCGCGGTGGACCTGCTGACCGACGCGGACCGCGAGCTCATCACCGGCGAGTGGAACCGGACCTCCGCCGCCTGGCCGTCGGGCGGCTACCTCGAACTGATCGCGCGGCAGGTGCGCACCCGCCCGGACGCCCCGGCGGTCGAACAGGGCGCGTACGTCGTCTCCTTCGCCGAACTGGACCGGCGCGGCGACCAGATCGCCGGTGAGCTGCGCCGGGCCGGGGTCGAACCCGGTGACCACGTCGGGCTGTTCTGCCCGCGCGGCGCCGACTACGTGCTCGCCGTCCTCGGCATCCTGAAGGCCGGCGCGGCGATCGTCCCGCTCGACCCGGTCAACCCGGACGCGCGGATCGCGTTCATGCTCCGCGACAGCGCGGCCACAGCCGTCCTCACCGTCGACGGGCTCGGCGACCGGCTCCCGCAGGGCCCGCCCGTGCTCGACATCGCGGCCACCGCGACCGCGCCCGCCGAGCCCGCGGACACCCCGGTGACCGCGGACCCCTTCAGCCACCTCATCTACACCTCGGGCTCGACGGGAGAGCCGAAGGCGGTCCTGGAACGCCTGCACGCGATAGAGAACCTGGTGCACTGGAGCGGCCGTGCCTACGACGTGCGGCCCGGCGACCGTGCCTCCTGGCTGTCGGCGCCCGGGTTCGGCGTCCAGATCATGGAGTGGATGCCGCACCTCGCGCTCGGCGCCACGGTGTGCGTCCCCGCCGCACGGCACGCGCTGTCCCCGGCACAGTTGCGGGACTGGCTGGTCGCGGAGCGGATCACCCACTCCATGCTGGTGGCCGCCCTCGCGGAACCGGCCTGGGCCCTGGACTGGCCGGCCGACGCCGCGCTGCGCATCATGGTCACCACCGCGGAGCGCGTGCACAGCTGGCCGCCCGTGGACACCCCGTTCCGCGTCGTCATGACGTACGGCACCACCGAGAGCACCAACGCGCTGACCTGCCTGGACCTGGGCGCGGGGATCGACCTGACGAGTCAGGCGACCTCCGCGCACGTGAAGGCCCAGCATCCGGTGCCCGCGGGACGGCCGATCGCCAACGTCCGCGCCTATGTGCTGGACGCGCTGGACCGTCCGGTGCCGCCGGGGCTGACCGGCCGGCTGGTGATCGGCGGGGCGGGCCTCTCCGCCGGGTACCACAACCGGCCCGAGCTGACCGAGCGACTGTTCCGCACGGACCCGGTGACCGGCGACGGACTCGTGTACGAGACCGGTGACCTCGCCCGGTACCGCGCGGACGGCGCGATCGAGATCCTCGGCAGGGCCGACGCCCAGGTGAAGATCCGAGGCTTCCGGGTCGAGCTCGGTGAGGTGGAGACCGCGCTGGTCAACTGCCAGGAGGTGGCCGAGGCGGTGGTCACCACCGTGCAGACGGGCCAGGGCGGCCGGCAGCTGGCCGCCTACGTCACCGCGGACGGCGGCGCCGGACTGGACGGGGCCGCGCTCAAGGCCAGGCTCAGCGAGCGCCTGCCGTACTACATGGTCCCGGCGACGGTGACCGTGCTCCCGGAGATCCCCCGGCTGCCGAACGGCAAGACGGACCTGCGCGCGCTGCCCGCCCCGGACCCGGCGGGGCGGAGCGACGACGGCTTCGTCCCCGCCCGCAGCGAGACCGAGGCCGCCATGGCAGGCCTGTGGTCCGAGATCTTCGACGGCCGGACGGTCTCGATGACCGACAACTTCTTCCATCTCGGCGGCCATTCACTGCTGGCCTTCCGGCTCATCGACGAGCTGCGCGGCCGGTTCGGCACCGAACTGTCCATGACGGAGCTGTACGCCAACCCGACCGCGGGCGAGCTGTCCGCGGCCGTGGAGGCGGGTCTGACGGGCTCGGCCGCCTTCGCCGGACTGCCGCCGGTCGAACCGGACCCGGCCGCGCGCTGGGAACCGTTCCCGCTGAACGACGGGCAGCAGGCGATGTGGATCGGCCGCGGCGGCCTGGTCGACCTCGGGAACGTCGGCTGCCACGGCTACTTCGAGTGGGAGTCGGACGACCTCGACCTCGGCGCGTTCGAGCGGGCCTGGCAGGCCCTGGTCGAGCGCCACGACGCCCTGCGCACCGTCGTCCTGGCCGACGGCACCCAGCAGGTGCTGGCGAAGGTGCCGGATTTCGTGATCCGGCACCACGACCTGCGGGACTCGGCCGACCCCGAGCCGGAACTGCTCGCCCTGCGCGAGGAGTTGTCGCACACCATCCTCGACGCGGCCACCTGGCCGCTGTTCGACCTGCGGCTGACCCTGCTCCCCGGCGGCAGGACCCGGATCCACCTGGTGCTCGACTTCCTGGTCGCCGACGCCTGGAGCTACTTCCAGGTGATCGTGCCCGAGCTGAGCGAGCTGTACGCGGGCCGCGGCGCGGGGCTCGAACCCCTGCGGCTGACCTTCCGCGACTACGTGCTCGGCCTCGCGGCGAACCTCCCGGACAGCGACGTCTACCAGCGCTCCCAGTGGTACTGGCGCGACCGGCTCGAATCGCTGCCCGGCGCGCCCCGGCTGCCCGAACGACCTGCCCATCAGGCCGAGTTGCCGGCCAGGATCGAACGGCACAGCGGTGTCCTCGGCGCCGAGGAGTGGGCGGCGGTCGGCGCCCTGGCCGGCGAGCACGACGTGACCGGCTCCGGCGTGCTCGCCGCCGCCTACGCCGAGGTGCTGCGCTCCTGGTCCGCCGAACCCTCCTTCTGCCTCAACTTCCCGCTGTTCAGCCGGCTTCCGCTGCACCCCCAGATCGGCAAGGTGATCGGCCACACGACCACGACCCTGCTCCTGGAGGCCACCGGCGCCGGGGAGACCTTCGCGGACCGTGCCCGCACCCTGCAGCAGCGGCTCTGGGCCGATCTCGAACACCGTCACTTCACCGGGATGCAGGTCCTGCGTGCCCTGACCCGCCTGCGCGGGACGCTGACCCCCGCGATGCCGGTGGTGATGACCAGCCTGGTCGGCTACCCGCCGGACCAGCGGGAGACCACGTTCGGCTCGGCGGTGTACGGCGTCTCCCAGACGCCCCAGGTCAGTCTGGACTTCCAGGTCTTCGAGACCGAGGACGGGGGGCTGCGGTTCAACTGGGACTACATCCAGGCGGTCTACCCCGACGGACTGATCGGCGAGATGTTCACCGCCTTCCTCGACCTGCTGGGCCGGCTCGCCACGCGCGAGGGCTGGGACGCCGCCGACCTCGGCTACGGCACCGCCCGGCCCGTGACGGCTGCCGGGGACACCGCCGTGGACGCCGGCCCGCGGCGCACCGGCGAGTCGTGGGAGCGGTACTGGGCGTCGGTGGACGCCACCGGCCGCGGCGGGGACGTGCTGTGGGACGCCGACGACGCCGAGGAGATGGGCTGGCTCCTGGACACCACGGCACGGCACCTGGACCCGGAGCTGCCGGTCATCGACCTGGGCTGCGGCAACGGCCGGTACGCCAGGGCGCTGGCCACCCGGTTCCGCACGGTGGTCGGGGTCGACGTGTCGCCCACCGCCGTCGCCCGGGCGCGCGAGGAGAGTCCGGGGCAGGACGGCCTGTCCTTCGACGTCCTCGACCCCGGCGACCTGGACGCGGTCGAGGCGCTGGCGAAGCGGACCGGCCCCGCCAACGTCTTCATCCGCGCCGTCCTGCACATCCTGGGCGACGAGGAACGGGCCGCGACGGCCGCCGCGCTGGCCGTGCTCACCGGGGGCCGGGGAGGTGTCCTCATGGTCGAACCCGACTACGCCGCCGACTCGTTCGGCTACCTCGGCCATGTGGGCGGTGCCCGCGGCCGGGCCGCGCATCTGGTCAGGCCGCTCGAAGCCGCGGGGGTGCGCCACTCGACCCGCTTCGGCCCGGCGGACCTGGACCGCCACTTCCCCGAGGACCGGTGGCGCCGGCTGTCCTCGGGGCCCGCGCAGATGTACGCCGTCGACCCCGAGTCCGACGGCGGCACGATCCGCGTCCCCGGCTACCTCGCCGCCGTCCGGCCCCGTACCCGAGGAAGGTGAGACGAGGTCCGGCGGACCTCGGGGTCGGCTGAAACCCGTCCGCCGGACCACTCTCCCCTACTACAATCGGCGGCTTCCGAAACGCTGTCGGCCACCACGGCGACGCGGGCGGCCCCCGTCGGCTCCGGCACGAAAGCAGGATGACCCCATGGCCTTCACCGGGATTCCGGACGAGGCGTTCGACTTCTACAAGGAGCTCGCCGAGGACAACTCGACCTCCTTCTGGCACCGCAACCGCGACCGGTACGAGCAGGCGGTACGGGAGCCGATGGAGGCGCTGGTGGCCGAGCTGGTCCCGGAGTTCGGCGCGATCCGCATGCTGCGGCCCCAGCGGGACACCCGGTCCTCCAACGACAAGTCGCCGTACAAGTCGTACCAAGGGGCCCTGGTGGATCTCCAGCCGGGCCTCGGCTACTGGCTCCACCTCGACGTGAACGGCCTGCGCGCCACCGGGCGTTACTACTCGCGTGCGCCGCAGGAGATGGCCGCGCTCCGCGCGGTGGTGGCCGAGGACAAGGGCACGGAACTGCAGTCGCTCGTCGACGGTCTGGAGGAGCTCGGCCACACCGTCGGCGGGGTCGCGCTGCAGACCAGGCCGCGCGGCGTCCCGGCCGACCACCCGCGGGTGCGGCTGCTGCGCCACCGCACGCTGGACATCGGCCGCGGCTGCGACCGGACCGCCGCCGGCCGGTCCTCGGCCGCCGAGTGGGTGGCCGGGACCTGGCGCGAGCTGCGCCCCACCCTGGACTGGCTCGCGGCCCACGCCTGCACACGGGCGCGCGAGTTGCGCGCCGCGGGCGCTTAGCGGAAGGAAGACGGAAGGGCCGGCCCGCGGCGACGGGCCGGCCCCTCTCGTGTGTCGGCTGTCATGTGTCCGCGCGGCCGGTTCTCAGGTCTCCGCGCAGGCCACCGGTGCGCGGGCCGCCGCGGGTTCTCAGGTCTCCGTGCGGCCGGCGGACGGGACCGTCTCACCGGGGGCGGGCGCCGGGTCGCGGCGCCGGGCGAGGAGCGCCAGCAGCGGGCTGGTCATGGCCGTCGTGATCAGGGCCACCAGCACCAGGACGGTGAAGAGGCGCCCGTGGATGATCCCGGCGCTCAGGCCGACGTTCAGCGCGATCAGCTCGGTGAGCCCACGGGTGTTCAGCAGGACCGCGACGGTGGCCGACTCGCGCCGCTCCAGCCGGTTGGCCCGGCTCACCAGATAGCCGGGCAGCACCTTGCCGACGACCGCGATCAGCAGGAGCACGAGGAGCGCGAGGACACTGTTCCCGTCGAGCGAGCCGACGTTCAGGGAGAGCCCGGTCACCACGAAGAACAGCGGCAGCAGCAGGTCGGTGGCTCCCTCCATCGCCCGCAGCACGTCGGCGTCGGGCGCCCCGTCGCGCCGCGGCATGAGCAGTCCGGCCAGGAAGCCGCCGAAGACCGCGTGCAGCCCCAGCTGGGAGGTGGCCCAGGCGCAGCTCGTCGCCAGGACGATCGCCACGGGCAGCTGGGGGATGAACAGGCCGCCGGGCCGGTCGATCCACCGGCTCAGCAGCGGACGGACCACCAGCGCGCCGACCAGCACGAGGGCGACGGTCAGCAGGACGGTCTTCGGGACCGACATCCCGTGCGACTCGCCCGGCATCGCGGCGGCGAGCGCGGTCCACGCGCCGATGTCCATGAGACCGGCGGCGGACAGCGCGACGACACCGGCCCGCGTCCCGGCGAGCCC
Organism: Streptomyces sp. NPDC090108; assembly: GCF_044747185.1. NCBI lineage: Bacteria > Bacillati > Actinomycetota > Actinomycetes > Kitasatosporales > Streptomycetaceae > Streptomyces > Streptomyces sp. NPDC090108. Next base: position 346,154 of record NZ_JBIVDQ010000004.1, on the reverse strand, counting down.
GGTGTCCCGGATGATCGCCGCCAGCACCGGCAGGGCGGTGATCGACACGGCGACGGCCATGAACAGCACGAAGGAGCGCGAGCCGACGCCGTGTTCCCCCACCGAGGAGAAGACGGACGGCAGGAACTCGACCGCGCCCGCACCCAGGGTCATCGGGACGAGCAGGGCCACGGCCGCCACCGACAGGGTCGTCCTGCCGCTCGCGCGCAGGGAGCGCAGATTGAGCTCGTAGCCGACCACGAACATGAAGGTGACGATGGCGACCTGGGCGAGGACGGACAGATACGGCAGGGCCTCCGGCGGGAACAGCCGGCCGGTCGGATTCCCCGGGAGCCGGCCCAGCAGGGTCGGGCCGAGCACCACCCCGGTCAGGATCTGCCCGATGACCGCGGGCTGGCCGAGCCGTCTGGCCAGTGCGCTGAGCAGGGTGGACACGAGCAGGATGACGGCGATGTCGCCCAGTACGGCGGTGGTGACGTCAGCGACGCTCAAGGTGAGACTCCCGGTGGTCGGTCACGGCGATGGGGGCACCGCGTCCGCGCAGTGGCGGTCTGGGGGACGGCGGGGCCCCACCCGGTCAGGGGACGCGGGGGTCCGCGTACCCGGGGACGGGGTGCTCGGCGCAGATGCGGCGGACCTCCGCCCGGATCTTGGCGGTCGTGCTGGGGTGCACGGCCCCGGCGGTGCGCAGTTCCTCGACGACGTCCGCGACGAGTTCGGCGCACTGGGCGGCCGTCTCGGGCGAGACACCGCGTGCCGCCAGCGTGTTGGTGCCGATCCTGATCCCGCCGGTGACGCGGGGCGGCGTGTCGTCGCCGGGCACCCGGTTGCGGTTGACCAGGATCCCGCAGGCCTCCAGGGCCTCCTCGGCGTCCGCGCCGGTGACGTGCTCGGGGCGGAGGTCGACGAGGACCATGTGGGTGTCGGTGCCTCCCGTGATGACGCACAGGCCGCGGCGGCCGAGCTGGTCCGCGATGGCCGTGGCGGTGTCCCGGACCCGTGCCATCAGCGTGCGGAACGCGGGCTGGGCGGCCGCGTGCAGGGCCCTGGCCTTGGCGGCCACGTTGCCGAGGTCCGGCGTTCCCTGGACGAGCGGGAACACCGCGCGGTCGGCCAGCTTCCGCAGCGGCAGCCGGCCGTCCGGTCCGGGCGCGTCCGCGTCCCTGCCGAGCAGGATGAGGCCGCCGCGCGGCCCGTAGAGCTGCTTGTAGGTGCTCGTGGTGGTCAGGTGCGCGTGGTCGACCGGGCTCGGGTGCAGTCCGGCGGCCACCAGGCCCGCGATGTGCGAGATGTCCGCGATCAGGTACGCGCCGACCGTGTCGGCGATCTCCCGGAACCGGGCGAAGTCGATCTGCCGGGCGTAGGCGCTGGCGCCGGCGATGACGACCTTCGGCCGGTGCTCGGCGGCCAGTGCGGCGATCTGCTCGTAGTCCAGCAGGTCGTCGGCGCCGGTGCGGTAGTGGACCGAGCGGAAGTAGCGTCCGGTGACCGAGGCGGCCGAGCCGTGCGACAGGTGGCCGCCGCAGTCCAGGCCGAGGCCGAGGATGGTGTCGCCGGGCTCCAGCAGCCCGGTGAGGACCGCGAGGTTGGCGGAGGATCCCGAGTGCGGCTGGACGTTCGCGGCCCGGGCCCGGAAGAGCGACCGGGCCCGGTCGAGGGCGAGGCGCTCGACCTCGTCGGCGATCTCGGCTCCCGCGTGGTAGCGGCGCCCCGGATACCCCTCCATGGTCAGGTTGGCCAGTGCCGAGCCCGCACAGGCCAGGACCGAGGGCGGCGCCACGCTGGAGGAGGCGACCAGCACGAGGGTGTCGTGCTGCCGGACGTCCTCACGGGCGAGCAGATCCGCGAGCACCGGGTCGTCCTCGGCGAGCGCGCCGGGGGGCGGCACGGCGCCGGGGGCCGACGAGGTGTCCGGCCCGGCGGGCGACGGGGTGTCCGGCCCTGGGGCCGGGTGCGCGTCCTGCCCGGCGCCCGGGCGCATGTCCGGCCCCGCGGTCTGTCGCGTATCCGGGCCGGTGGCCGACCGCTGGTCCGGCGCGGCGCCCGATCGCATGTCAGGCCCGACGCCCGACCGCGTATCCGGCCCCCCGGTCTGTCGCGTGTCCGGGCCGGTGGCCGACCGCAGGTCCGGACCGGCGGCCGGAGGCGGGGCCGGGGCCGTGGCCGGTTCGTCGCGCGGGCTCATATCCGGGTCTCCACGTCGGGCTCCCCCGCAGGGTCCGCGTGCGGCTCCCCGGTGGGGCCCGAGTCCGGTTGCCCGGCGGGGTCCTCGTCCATCTCCTCCAGGGTGTGCAGGAGTCGGGCGACCCGGATCGCCTGGGGTCCGGCGGCCGGGTCGGCGGCGATCGCCGACGCGAGGTCGCTGAGCACCGGATTGCCGAACACGGTACGGATCGGCACCGGGGCACCGAACAACTCCTGCAGGCGGGAGGCCAGTCGGGTGCCGCTGAGCGAATCACCGCCCAGCCGGAAGAAGTTGCCGGTCGTGGGGGCCTCGTCTAGCCCGAGCAGCTCGGCCACGCAGGCGGCGACCAGCTCCGCCAGCAGCACGGCGTCCGTTCGCGGCGCGTCGGCCGCCGGCGCCTCGGGCGCGGCCGGAGCCTCCTCCGGGGCGGCCGCGAGTCGCGCGAGCTCCAGACGGTCCACCTTTCCGTTGGCCGTGAGCGGGAGTTCGGGCAGCAGCCTGATCGCGGCCGGCACCATCGCGGCGGGCAGTTCCGCGGACAGGTGCCCGCGCAGCGCCTCCTCGCTCGGGCGTGCTCCCGCCTCCGGTACGACGAAGGCCTGCAGCCGGACCACGTCCGCGCTGCTGCGCGGCGCCATCACGACGGCGGTCCGCACCCCGTCGGCACGGTGCAGCAGCGCCTCGATCTCACCGAGTTCGATCCGCTGTCCGGCGACCTTGACCTGGAAGTCCTCCCGGCCCAGGATCTCGATCTCCCCGTCCGGCAGCAGGCGTCCGAAGTCACCGGTCAGATAGGCGCGTTCGCCGGTCTCCGGCAGCGTGACGAACTTGGCCGCGGTGCGCTCGGGGTCGTTCAGATAGCCGAGGGCGAGGCCCAGCGGGCTCGCGACGGCCATCTCACCGCGCGCCCACGTCGGGCGCGGCCGCAGGTCACGGTCCACGATGTAGTACCGCTGGTTGGCGATCGGCTTGCCGTAGGGGATGCTCGTCCACGCCGGGTCCACCTCGCCGACCTGGTGGAAGAGCGACCAGCAGATGGTCTCGGTGGGGCCGCCCGATCCGACGAAGCGCAGCCCCGGCGCCTGGGCGCGGGCCCGGCCGGGAAGGTCGAGCGGGATCCAGTCGCCGGACACCACCGCGAGCCGGAGCGTGGCCAGCGGCCGGTCCTCGCGCGACTCCGCCTCGCCGACGAGCAGTTCCAGCAGCACCGGCACCGAGTTCCAGAACGTCACCCGCTCGTCCCGCACGAGCTCCGCCCAGACGTCCGGTTCGGCGCGCCGGAACGGCGGCGGGACGACGACGGTGGCCCCGCAGGCCAGCGGGCCGAACACGTCGTAGACCGACGCGTCGAAGTGCAGGCCGGAGAGCGCGAGGAGCCGGTCCGCCGGGGTGACCCCGAACCGTCGCCGTACGTCCCGTACGAGGTTCGTGACCCCGCGGTGCGCCACCACGACGCCCTTGGGTTCCCCGGTGGACCCCGAGGTGTAGATGACGTAGGCCGGGTCGTCGGGGCCCTGGGCGGGGGTGAGCGGAGCGGTGGAGGCGGTCTCGAAGTCGGTGTCGGCCCGCAGCACGGTCATGCCGCCGGGCAGGCCGAGGCCGTCCTTGATGCGGGACTGGGTGAGGACGACGCGGACGCCCGCCGACTCCAGCAGCCGGGCGACACGGGCGGGCGGTGACGCCGCGTCGATGGGCAGGTAGGCGCCGCCGGCGGCCAGGATGCCGTACACCGCGGCGTACTGCTCCCAGCCCTTCTCCATCACCACGCCGACCAGGTCTCCGGGCCGGACGCCGTGCTCGCGCAGCGTGTTGCCGATGCGGCAGGCCTGGCGGGCCAGTTCGGCGTAGGTCAGCCGCCGGCCGGGCGCCACGACGGCCTCGGCGTCGGGGGTGCGGCGCGCCTGGGCGAAGAACCGCTCCTGCAGCAGCACGGCGGGCACCGGTTCGGCGGTGTCGTTGGTCTCGTTCCAGACCGCCCGGTCGCCCTTGCCGCGCAGGTCGGCGAAGGGGGCGTCCCAGATGCCCTGGCCCGGCTCGTCCGCGAGCATCCGCCCGACCAGGTCCAGGAACGCCTCGAACGCGCCCTCGACGACGCCGGGCGCGAAGGCGCCGGACCGGTGGTCCCACACCAGCCGCAGCTCGCCGTCCTCCGGCCGGATCTGGAAGTCCAGCGACACCTGCGGGGTCTGCGTGATCGAGTGGACCTCGGTGCCGAACTCGGTGACGGACCGGGCGGCGGACGGCAGTCCGAGCAGGCTGGTCACCACGACCGGCATGGCCGCGGCGGCGAGGCCGCGGCGCCGGGCCAGTTCGCGCAGCACCTCCACGCCGTTCACGCTCGCGTGCCGGGTGTCGGTGCGCAGCCGGGCGGCCAGGGCGGTGATCCGCTCGGCCACGGTCCGGCCCTCGGGCCGCGCTTCGAGCAGGATCGGGTTGGTGTAGTCGCCGATCACGTCCTCGGCGCCGGGGACGTCGAACCGCTGGAAGACCGGCACGTTGAGGGTGAAGGCGGGGTCGGAGCTCCAGCCGCGGAGCACCTCGGCGAACGCGCCGACGAGCAGTTCCGTTTCGGTGAGGCCGTGGGCGAGGGCCCGTTCGCGCAGCAGCGCGAACTCCTCGGCGGGATACCGGACCGTGCACCGCTCGAACCTGCCCGGCCCCTCGGCGCCGTAGCGCGCCGCGGGCAGGTCGGGCGCGGGCGGCAGGCCGTCGAGGCGCTCCTGCCAGTACGTCCAGTCGGCCGACCAGCGCGCTCCACCGCGTACGTCCTCCTGCAGCCACCGGGCGAAGTCCCGGAAGGCGAGCTTCTGGGGGGCCAGGGCCGCGTCGGGGTCGTCGTAGAGGGTGACCAGGTCGGAGAAGAGGTTGAGGAACAGGCTGCTCGCGTCCATGAGCTGGAGGTCGATGCCGAGCTGCACCCGCACCCGGCCGGACAGCAGCACCACCCGCAGGTCGAACATCGGCCAGATTCCGGGGTCGAGGGCGCGGTGGCCGCGCTCGTCCCGGCTCTCGTCCAGCCGCTCTGCCGCGTCCGGGTCCCCGCGCAGGTCCTCGACGGTGACCGGCACCGGTCCGGGGCTCTCCAGCACGTGCTGGGTGCCGTCCGGGCGGACCACGGTGCGCAGGCCGGGGTGGTGGGCGACCAGGCGGTCCCAGGCGCGGCGGTAGCGGGCCAGGTCCAGTTCGGGCCGCTCCCACTCGAAGTAGCCGTAGCACCCGATGTCGCCGAGGTCGACGGCGTCCGCGCGGCCGACCCACAGCGCCTGCTGGGTCGGAGTCAGCGGGAACGGCTTGCCGGCGGCGTCCGGCTCCGGCACCAGGGGCGGCAGCGCGGGCGTCCCGCCGCCGGTCGCGGTACCGCCGTCCGGTGCGCGGAGCGTGCTGTCCCCCGGGACACTGATCGTCATCGCGACTCCTCGAACATGGCGGCGGACAACAACGCCCGACTCTAGGAACCGCAGTTATCCGGGGGTTACGTCACCGGCTGATAACCGACGGGGCCGATGCTGCGCGTATGGAGACTTCGAGCGCAGAGATTCCCGCGGCGGCCCGTCGTTCACGCTCGGTCCAGTGGATCGACGGCGACTGGCGTGCCGCACGGTCCGACGAGGCCGTCCCGGTCGTGGATCCGGCGACCGGTCTCACCCTCGCGGAGGTGCCCGCGGGCGGGAAGGAGGACGTGGACGCCGCCGTCGCGGCCGCGGCCCGGGCCTTCCCCGCCTGGTCCGGGACGCCCCTCGGGGAACGCCTGCGGTACCTGGACCGGCTCGCCGAGCTGCTCGAGAAGCACGCCGACACCGTGGCCGGCGTACTGACCGCGGAGACCGGGATGCCGGTGACCCTGGCCCGGCACGCGCAGGTGCCCTTCGGCCTGGAGGCGCTCCGCTCCACCGTCGAGGCGGCCCGCGAGCACGTGTGGGAGCAGCGGATCGGCAACTCCCTGGTGCGCTCGGAGGCCGCCGGACCCGCCGGGTGCATCACCCCGTGGAACGCGCCGGTGGCGCTCAACCTGCAGAAGGTCCCCGCCGCGCTGGCGGCCGGCTGCACCGTGGTGCTCAAGCCCAGCGAACTGGCGCCGCTGAGCGGCTATCTGCTGGCCGAGCTGCTCGCGGAGAGCGACCTGCCGCCCGGGGTGTTCAACCTGGTCTGCGGGACGGGCCCGCAGGCGGGCGAGGCGCTGGCCGCGCACCCCGACATCGCCGTCGTGTCCCTGACCGGCTCGATCCGCTCCGGGAGCCGGGTCAGCGAACTGGCCGCGCCCCGGGCCGCCCGGGTCAACCTCGAACTGGGCGGCAAGAGCGCCTCGCTCGTGCTGCCCGACGCCGACCTTCCCGTCGCGGTGGCCGCGACCGTCGAGCAGGCGAACTTCAACACCGGCCAGGTCTGCTTCGCCTGGAGCCGCCTGCTGGTCCCGGCCGACCGGTACGACGAGGCCGTGGCGCTCGCGGCCGGCACGGCCGGGGCCCTGCGGGTCGGGAACCCCTGGGACCCGGCCTCCCAGCTCGGACCGCTGATCCATCCCGAGGCGGCCGCGCGGGTGCGCGGCATCCTGGACGAGGCGGTGGCCGGCGGCGCGACCCTGGTCACCGGCGGCGAGACCCCGGCCGGGACGGCCGGCGGCGGCTGGCTGACCCCGGCCGTCCTCGCCGGTCTGCCGGCGGGGGCGCGGGCGGTCACCGAGGAGATCTTCGGGCCGGTCGTCGTGGTGCTGCCCTACCGGGACGAGGACGACGCGGTCCGGATCGCCAACGACACCGGTTACGGCCTGTCGGGCGCCGTGTGGTCGGCCGACGTGGCGCACGCCACCGCGGTGGCCGGGCGGCTGCGCACGGGCCGGGTGGACGTCAACGGCGCCCCGTTCAACATGCGCGCGCCCTTCGGCGGCTACAAGAGCTCGGGCAACGGCCGCGAACTCGGCGCCTGGGGCCTGGCCGCCTTCAGCGAGACCAAGGCGATCCAGCTCCCGCCCACCGGCGAGGACCCGGCCGGGCTCACGCTCAGCTCGACGGCGGGCTGACCGGCGCCGCCGTCGAGTCCGGCCGCCGGATCCGGATCCCGGACAGCGGCTCCGCCGTCAGGTCCCGGAGAGCGGCGCGGAGGGCTTGCCGACCGGTCGTCAGATCCCGGACAGCAGCTCCGCCAGCTCCTTGGGACGTGACAGCATCGGCCAGTGCCCGGTGGGCAGGTCGGTGACGGTCCAGCCCGGACCGGCCAGCATCGCGAAGGCCGGCAGCCCGGCCGCGACCATGGCCTCGACCTGCTCGGACGTGAAGGTGGAGGCGATGAGGGTGCGGGGGGTGTCCGGGATCTCGGCGGGCCGGCGCGCGGGCTCCAGCAGCATCGCGGCGGGCTGCGCCGAGGCGCGTTCGCGCATCAGCGCCAGGTCCCGCTCCGAGAGTCCGGCCAGGGAAGCCGGGTCGCGCTGCTGGTCGTCGCCGTCGAAGGGCCGGGCCGGCAGCAGCCAGCCCTGCCCCTCCTCCGCGACCTGCTGCCGCTGCTGCGTCTGCAGGCCGGGCGGGAGGAACTCGATCTGCGCCATGCCGTCCGGGAACGGGGCGGTGTCCACGTAGACGATGTGCCGCAGCCGCTCCGGCATCCGGTCGGCGGCCGCGGTGCCGGCGATCGTCGCGCCGCTGTGCAGGACGAGCACCACGTCGTCCAGGTCACCGATCGCGTCGGTGATGTCGGCGACATGGGTGGAGACGCCCACGTCGGGCGTCGCCTCGCCGGCGCGCTCGCCCTGGCCCGTGAGCGACACCGTCCGCACCTCGTGCCCGGCGTCGCTCAGCAGCCTGGCGGTCTCCTCCCAGACCCAGGGACCGAAGAAGAACCCGGGAACCAGCACGTACGTCGACATCCACGCTCTCCTTGCTTCGCCACACGCTCCGACCCTCCGACGGTAGACTCGTATCAGGACGAAATCGGTCCGGATACCCGTCGGGAGAAGAGGGGTTGTGCCGAAGGAGCGACCCACGGCGCGCGTCCTGGCGATGCTGGAACTGCTGCAGGACCGGCCCGGGATCAGCGGCGCCGACCTCGCGCGGCGGCTCGGAGTGGGCGAACGGACCGTCCGCCGCTACGCCGCCCACCTCGCCGACCTCGGCATCCCGGTCACCGCCGAGCGCGGCCGCTACGGCGGCTACTGGCTGCCGCCCGCCTTCCGGCTCCCGCCGCTCGCGCTCACCGACGGTGAGGCGGCCGCGGTCGTCCTCGGGCTGCTGGCGGGCTCCCCGCACGGTGTGCCGGGCAGCGCCACCGAGAGCGCCCTCGCCAAGATCAACCGGGTGCTGCCCGAGGCCGTCGCGGACCAGGTCACCGCGCTGCGCGACACGTTCGCCCGGACCCGCCCCGACGGGCAGGCCGCCGCGCCCGACTCCCGGATCGCCCTGGGGCTGGCGACCGCGGCACGCGATCGCCGCCGGGTGCGCATCACCTACCAGTCGTGGCGCGGCGAGACCTCGGCGCGCGACCTGGACCCGTACGGCCTGGTCCTGCACGGCGGCCGGTGGTACGTGACCGGGCTGGACTCGCTGCGTGCCGCGATCCGGGTGTTCCGTGTCGACCGCGTCCGCTCCCTGGAGCCCGCCGAGGATCCGCGCGCCGAACCGCCGCCTCCCGGGTACGACCCGGCCGCGCAGCTCACCGAGGCCCTCGGCGAGGTCTCCGGCCGGCACCGGGTCCGGGTGCTCCTGCACACCACCCTGGACCAGGTCGCGCGCCGGGTGCCGCCGGCCGCGGCGACCCTCGTCCAGACGCCCCGGGGAGTGCTGCTGGAGACGCGCGCCGAGCGGTTCGACACCATGGCCGGCTATCTGGCGGGGCTCGGCTGCCCTCTCACCGTCCAGGAGCCGGCGGAGCTCCGCGAGGCTCTCGCGGAGCTGTCCGACCGGCTCGCCTCCTGCGCGGCCCGCACCGGCGAACCCTGAGGCCCGGCACCGTGGTTCAGTGCTTGACGGCCGTGATCATGGCGTGCTCCATGGGCAGTCCCCCGACGGCGCCGACCTGGTCGAAACCGGCCTTGCGCAGCATCCGCTCGTAGTCGGCCACCGGGTACGCCATCCCCTCGCCCGTGGCGATCACGTTCAGGAACAGGGAGAGGGAGGTGGCGATGACGCCGCCCGCCTCGTCCGGCGCCGTGTTGCACGAGTAGATCAGCACCCGGCCGCCGGGGCCGAGCGCGTCGTAGGCCTTGGCGAGCAGCGTCTCCACCCGCTGGGCGTCGAAGACGTCGAGCACGCTGCTGAACAGGATGGCGTCCACGCCGGCCGGGAACGGGTCGGTGAACATGTCTCCGGGCTGGAAGCGCACCCGGCCCTCCACCCCGGGCGGCAGTTCGCGCGCGGCGAGCTGCGTCACCGACGGCAGGTCGAACACCGTGACCTTGATCCCCGGGAAGTGCCCGGCTATGGCGGCCGCCTTGGCGCCGCTGCCGCCGCCGACGTCGAGCAGATGCCCGGTGCCCTCGAAGTCCGCGGTGTGCAGCAGGCCGTGCATCTCCTGGTGGGCGAAGGCGGCGATCGACTGGTGCAGGATCGCCTCGGTCTCCGGGTCTGCGCCGAGCCGTTCGTAGACCGAACCGCCCTCCCCCGCGTGGACCTTCAGCCCGTCGTTGGTGCCCGAGCGCAGCGCCTGCGTGGTGTGGGCCATGCCGGCGTAGTCGGTGCGGTGGCGGGAGAGGAAGATGTTGCGCCAGCTCTCCGGCCCCCGTGGCGCGAGCAGCCGCTCCGCGAGCGGCGCGTTGCTGTACCGGCCCTCCGCCCTGACCAGGAGGTCGATCGAGCACAGCGAGGCGAGCAGGACGCGCATCTTGTGCGGGGCGATAGCGGCCTGCTCCGCGAGTTCGTCGAGGGTGGCCCCCGGGTGCGCGGACAGATGTCCGAACACGTCCAGTTCCAGGCCCGCCACGACGGCGTTGAACAGCGTGTGCCCGTGGGCGACGAGCAGGAACCGCTGGTAGGCCTCGTCTTCGGCAGAGATCGCCATGGCGGTGTGTTCCTCCTGGGTCGGTTCGGACTTGTCGAGTTCGTCCAGCAGCGCCGCCACCTCGTCGTCGCTCATCGCGTCGACCTGGCGCTCGAGTTCGCCGGTGGCGTTCTCCTCGTCGACCAGCGCGGCCAGCGCCTCGACGGTCGGTGCGGCGAGGAAGGCGGCGAGGCCGACCGCGGCCCCGCGGCCGGTCGTCACCCGGTGCAGCATCTTGACCGCGAGCAGGGAGTGGCCGCCGGCGCCGAAGAAGTCCTCGTGCACACCGACCCGTTCGCGCTCCAGGAGTTCGGCCCAGAGCCGTGCCAGCCACTCCTCGGTCGGGGTGGCCGGCTGGTCCGCGGCGCCCTCGCCCTCGGTGAGGACGGTGTCGGCGAGGTCCCGCTCCGCGAGCGCGCGCCGGTCCACCTTGCCGCTGGAGTTGTGGGGGAACTCCGCCAGGGCGACGATCCGGGCCGGGACCATGTACGCGGGCAGCAGGGCGCGCAGGGCGTCCTTGAGTTCCGCCTCACCGGTGCGCACGCCGTCCGCGAGCCGGACGAACGCCACCAGCCGCAGGTCGCCGTCGCCGGACTCCCGGCCGAGGGCCACGGCCTCACGCACCCGGTCGTCGCGTTCCAGCGCCTCGGCGACCTCGTCCGGTTCGATCCGGTGTCCGCGGATCTTGAGCTGGTGGTCCACGCGCCCGTGGCAGCTGAGCGATCCGTCGGCGTGCCGCCGGAAGAGGTCGCCGGTCCGGTACAGCCGCTCGCCGGTCACCGGATGCCGTACGAAGCGCTCGGCGGTCAGCTCCGGCTCGCCGAGGTAGCCGCGGGCCAGTCCGGCGCCCCCGAGGAACAGTTCGCCGAGCACCCCGGAGGGCACCGGGCGCAGCTCCTCGTCGAGGACGTGCGCGGTCGTGCCGGCGATCGGCGGGCCGATCAGCGGGGCGGCGCCGTCCCATCGCCGGACCAGGGAGTAGACCGTGGTCTCGGCGGGGCCGTACAGATTCCACACCGGGCCCACGGCGGCGCGCAGTTCGCGGGCGAGTTCGGCGGGCAGCGCCTCTCCCCCGGACAGTACGGAGCGCAGCCCGGACAGGTCGGCCCCGGCGTCGAGCAGCATCCGCCAGGTGGACGGCGTGCCGTGCTGCACGGTCACGCCCCGCAGCAGGGCCGCCAGCCGCTGCGCGTCCCGCGCCTCCGCCCGTTGGCACACGGTCACCGCCGCGCCGACGGCCGGCGGCAGGAACAGCTCGATCACCGAGCCGTCGAACGGCAGGCTGGCCAGTGCGAGGGTCACGTCGTCGGCGCGCATGACGTCGAGCTCGGCCATCGAGGCGAGGAAGTTGCCGAGGCTGCGGTGGGTGACCGCGACGCCCTTCGGACGCCCCGTCGACCCGGAGGTGTACATGACGTACGCCAGCCGGTCCGGGTCACCGGCGTCCGCGGGCTCAGGGTCCTCGGGCCGCGCGTCCGGGGTGGACGTACGGTGCGGCAGCGCGCGGACGTCCAGCGAAGGGGGCGGCGCGGGGAGCACCAGGCCCTGGAGGTCGGGGAGTCCGGCCCCCGCGGTCAGCAGCAGCCGTGCGCCGCTGTCGGCCAGCAGGCGGGCGAGCCGGGCCGCCGGGTACTCCAGCTCCAGCGGCAGATAGACGCCGCCGGCCTTCCAGATCCCGAGCACGGCCGGCAGCAGCTCGATCGAGCGGCCCGTGCCGACGGCCACCACGGGCTCCTCGCCCAGGGCGCGTTCGCGGACCGCCGCGGCGACGGCGTCCGACGCCGCGTCGAGCTCGGCGAAGCTGAGGACGGCGCCGTCGCAGCGCACGGCGGGCGCGTCGGGCCGTAGCGCGACCTGACGGGCGAACATCTCGCCGAACGTGGTCCCGTGCGCCGGGCTCGCCGGTACGGCGGCCGCGCGCAGCGCCGCCAGGCGCGCGGCCTCGGGCTCCAGCGGGTAGCGTCCGATCGGCAGGTCCGGCTCGGCCGCGACGGCGGCCAGCAGGCAGGCGTACCGTTCGAGCAGCCGCTCGGCCGTCGCGGCCTCGTACAGGTCGCAGTTGTAGTCGAGCCGTCCGCCGAGGCTCTCGCCCGACTGCTCCACGGTCAGTTCGAGGTCCAGCCGCGCGGTGTTGTTGCAGAACGCCACCGGGCGCAGGCCCAGTTCGGGGGTGACGGCCACCTCCGCGTCCCCGAGCGGCAGGCTCCCCATGCTGAACAGCACCTGGTAGAGCGGGTTGCGGGTGGTGTCGCGCGTTCCGCCGAGCCGCTGGACGAGCGATCCGAACGGCAGGTCCTGGTCGGCAAGGCCGGTCACGAGGCTGTCCTGGACCTGGTCGACGAGCGTGCCGAACCGCGGTCCGCCGGCGGAGTCGATCCGCATCGGCAGCGTGTTGGCGAACGGGCCGATGAGCGCCTCGGTGCCCGGCCGCGCGCGCCCGGAGACCACGACCCCGGTCACCGCGTCGTCCAGCCCGCTGTACCGGGCGACGAGCACGTGCAGGGCCGCGAGCATGACCGGGAACAGCGTGACCCCGCGCTCCCGCGCCAGTTCGCGCAGGTCCGCGGCGACGTCCGCGGGCAACCGGAACGGAATGCTGCGCCCGTTGAAGGTCTGTACGGCGGGCCGGTCGCGGTCCGCGGGGACGAACGCCGCCCCGGCTCCGGCCAGCCGGGCCCGGTAGGCCTCGACGCGGTCGCCGGCCTCGTCGAGGCGGCGCTGCTGCCAGGCGGCGAATTCCGCGAAATGCGTGGTCAGCGGCGGGAGTTCGGGAGCGGTGCCGGCCAGCCGGGCCCGGTAGGCCGCGCTCAGTTCCTCGATGAGCACCCCGACCGACCAGCCGTCGGCGGCGATGTGGTGCACGATCCACAGCAGCAGGTGGTCCCGCGGCCCGAGCGGGATCAGCTCGCTGCGGACCACGGGGCCGTGCTCCAGGTCGAACCGGAGCCGGGCGCGCTCCTCGGCGTAGGCGAACGCCGCCCGTTCCCGTCCGGCCTGCGTCGCGTCCGGCTCCGGCAGGGGTACGACGGACAGCTCGGGCGGTGGCCCGGGGACGGCCATCGCGGTGCCGTCCTCGAACCGGAAACGGGAGGAGAGCACCGGGTGCCGCGCGGTGACGTCCGCCAGGGCCAGCCGCAGGGCGGGAACCGACAGCGGACCGGTCAGCCGGAGGGCGAAGGGCACCACGTACGGGGCGCCGTCGCCGGTCCAGAGCCGGTCGAGGAAGAGCTGGTGGGCCTGGCCCGGCCCGGCGGGCACGGGGCCCTGCGCGGGGACAGATCCGGCGGCGGGCTCGGGGACGGGTCGGGAAGCGGCCCCGGGTCCGGAGGCCGTGTCGGCCGCGGGTCCGGAGGCCGTGTCGGCGGTGGTCCCGGGCGGTCCGGCGGCGGGCTCGGCGGCCGCCTCCGCGCGGCCGAGGAACGCGGCACGTTCCTCGGCCGTCATCCCGGCGAGCCGTTGGAGCGCGTGTCGCATGGAGAACTCCTCTCGTCGGGTTCCCCCGGCCCCGGGCCGGGGGAAAAGGCGCGTGGCCGAGCGCGCCGGGCCCCCGGCCGGGGCCGTGGCGCGCGTCCAGGGGGTCTGTCCGGTCCGCACGGGCCCACGAGGACCGGACAGACACCCTCTTAGGCGGCGACCGGCACGGTCGCCTCGTCGGCGGACGCGGGCTTGATCGTGCGGTTGGCGATCAGGTAGCAGACGACCGCGCCCACCACGAGCACCGCGCCGGCGATCACGAAGGAGAGCGACCGGCCCTCCTCCGCCGCCTTCGCGGCACCGGTGCCCGAGACGCGCAGCGCGTGCGCGTGGCTCAGCCCGATGGTCATGATCACCGAGAGGCCCAGCGACTGGCTGATCTGCTGGAGCGACGTCAGCACGCCGGAACCGAGGCCCGCGTTCTGCGGGGAGACGTCGTCGAGCGCGGAGAGCTGGAGCGCGGGGGCCGCGAGACCGGAGCCGAACGCGGCGAGCCCCATGCCCGGCAGCAGACCGCCGACGAAACCGCTGTCAGCGCCGAGCATGCTGAAGAGGAAGATCCCGACCCCGATGACGAAGAGACCCACCGAGAGCAGCAGACGCGATCCGAGCACCGGCATCAGCCGGGTGGAGAGCACCAGTCCGGGGGCGAACAGCACGGTGTACGGCAGCCAGGCCAGGCCGCTCTGCAGCGGCGAGTAGTGCGCGGTCTGCTGCATGAAGAGGACCACGAGGAAGAACATGACCGAGGTGGAGACCGCCATGAACACCTGGCCCGCGTACCCGGTCAGCCGGGTGCGGCTGGTGAAGAACCCCAGCGGGATGAGCGGATTCGCGCTGCGCAGCTGCAGGAGGGCGAACACGGCGAGGGCGACGAGGCCGCCGACCAGGGAGACGAGCACCGCGGAGGAGCTCCAGGGGTGGGTGATGCCGTTGAGCAGGCCGTGCACGACGGCGATCATGCCGCCGGTCAGCAGGACGGCGCCGAGCCAGGTCGTCCGCCCGCCGGGCGTCGCCGTCTCCTTGGTCTCGGGCACCAGCTTGAGGGTCATCACCAGCGAGACGACGCACGGCGGGACCCCGATGTAGAAGATCCAGTGCCAGCTCGCCAGGTCGGTGAGGATCCCGGACAGCAGGACGCCCGAGGCGGCGCCGAGGCCCGCCAGGCCGCCCCAGATGCCCAGCGCCTTGGTCCGCTCCCGCTCGTCGGTGAACAGCAGCGCCACCATCGACAGGGCGGTGGGAGCCGCGAGCGCCTCGCCGATGCCCTGCGCGAACCGGCTCCCGATGAGCATCGTCGACGACGTGGACAGCGCGGCCGTGAGCGAGGACACGGCCAGCAGCGCCGCGCCGGCGGTGAACACGCGGCGGCGTCCGACGAGGTCGCCGAGGCGGCCGCCGAGCAGCAGCAGACCGCCCGCGGCGATGAGGTAGGCGTTGACCACCCAGGTCAGCTGGGACTGGCTCAGGCCCAGGTCGTGCTGGATCGACGGCAGCGCGACGTTCACGTTCGTCGCGTCCAGGAAGATGATGAACTGGACGATAGCCAGCCCGATCAGAGCCTTCCAGCGAAGGGGGTTCGGCGCTGGTACGGCCTCGGTGTCGCCAGCCATCTGTGCTCCTGGTTCGTCGTGCGCGGTCATGGTCCGTGGGGCGCGCGGTACGGTACGAACGATCAGTTATGAGCCGGTTACGCAGGCCGGTTTCGCAGGTGAGCGGCCAGTTCCCGCAGCGTCGCCCGTTCGTAGACGTCCCGGGCGGCCGCCCGCGCGAGGCCCCGGGCGCGCAGCTCGGCGACGAACCTGCTGATGGTCACCGAGTCGGCGCCCGCGTCGAAGAGGTTGTCGTCGCCGCGGACCCGCAGACCGGTGAGCGACTCCCAGATTCCGGTCAGCAGGTCCTCGGACGCCACTGTCGTACCCGAGAGCGCCGGAACACCGGAACCGGAGGCCTCCGAGGAGCCGGAGCCCTCCGAAGAGCAGGTGACCTCCGAGGCACCGGATTCCGCCGGGACACCGCGGTCCGTCCGGGTGCCGGACGCCGGACCGGTGCCGGGCAGCGGCAGCCGCGCCCGGTCGAGCTTGCCGTTCACCGTGAGCGGGAACGCGTCGAGCGCGGTGATCGTGGCCGGGACCATGTACGGGGGCAGCAGCGCGCGCACCTTCTGACGTACGGCCGGGGCGTCCACCCCCGCGGGCGTCACATAGGCGTCCAGACGCGGGGCGTCCGGCGTGCCGCCGAGCACCACCGCCGCGGCGGTGACGCCGTCCGCGGTGAGCAGCGCGGCCCGCACCTCCCCGGGTTCGATGCGGTAGCCGCGCAGCTTGACCTGGTCGTCCAGCCGGCCGAGGCACTCGATCGTCCCGTCCGGCAGCATGCGGCCGCGGTCGCCGCTCCGGTACACCCGGGTGCCGTCCGGATCCGTGACGAACCGTTCGGCGGTCAGGTCCTCCAGGCCGAGGTAGCCGAGCGCCACCCCCGCTCCGCCCACGTGGATCTCCCCCGGCACCCCCGGCGGAAGGAGCCGGCCGGCCCGGTCCCGGACGGAGAGCGACTCGCCCGGCAGCGGCACACCCACCGAGCGGGAGCCCGCCGCGGCGGTCTGCGGCGTCACCGTCGTCCAGGTGCTGTGCACCGTGGTCTCGGTGATGCCGTAGAGGTTGACCAGCCGGCACCGCTGCGGCGCGTACCGCCGGAACCACGGCAGCAGCGTCCGGGTGTCGAGCGGCTCCCCGCCGAAGGTGACCAGGCGCAGCGCCAGCCGGCGCGGCGCGCCCCGGTCGGCGTCGATCAGCATGCCGAAGGCGGTGGGGGTCTGGTTCAGGACCGTCACCCGCTCCTCGGCGAGCAGCCGGTGCAGTTCGTCCGGGGCGCGGGTCACCGGCTGCGGCACCACGACCAGCCGGCCGCCCGTGGTCAGCGCGCCCCAGATCTCCCACACGGACATGTCGAACGCGACCGAGTGGAAGAGGGCCCATACGTCGGAGCCGGTGAAGGCGAACGCGGTGCCGGTACCGGCGATCAGCGCGGTGACGCTGCGGTGGGCGACGGCGACCGGCTTCGGCGCGCCGGTGGAGCCCGAGGTGCAGATGACGTAGGCCGCGTCGCCCGCGTCACCGCCGCGGGCCGGCGGTGCCGAGGGCCGGCCGGCGGCGAGGGTGCCGAGCTCCGCGGGGGACACGGTCCGGCAGGCTCCGGACGGGAAGCCGGCCTCCGCGGTCACCACGAGCCGGGGGTCCGTGGCCTCGACGATCCCTGCCAGCCGCCGCGCCGGGTGGTCCGGCTCCATGGGCAGGTAGGCGGCTCCGGCGCGCAGCACCCCGAGCAGTACGACCACCAGCTCCCAGCCCCGGGACATGCGGACGCCGACCAGGTCGCCGTCCTCGACGCCGAGGTCGCGCAGCGCCCGGGCGACCCGGTTCGCGGCCTTGTCCAGACCGGCGTAACTCAGGCGGCTGTTGCCGTCGGTGACCGCGACGGCGTCCGGTGCCGCGGCGGCGCGGGCGGCGACGAGTTCGTCGATCCTCCTGTGCTCGGTGGGCGCGGCGAGCCCGGTGCCCAGGCGCCTGACGCGCTCTCGGCCGGCCTCGTCCAGCAGCTCGATCCGGTCCAGGCGGCCTTCCCCGGCGGCCAGTTGTCCGGCGACATGGGCGACGGCGCTCGCGAACCGCTCCGCGGCTCCGGGGCCGATCAGGTCGCCGCGGACGGCCGCGGTGAGGCTGTCTCCGACGGTCAGCGTGAGCGGGAACCCGGTCTCCGCCGGTTCGTGGAACCGGATCTCGACGACCGGGGTCCCCTCCTCGCCGAGCAGGCCCGCGAGGAGGGGACCCCGGCGCGGCCAGGTTCCCTTCAGCGCGTCCTCCGCGACGGCGAGCAGGTCGGCGGCGGGGGTCGCCGCGCCGGTCGGGAAGGCGACGAGGGCCGGGTGTCCGGCCTCCGCGCTCTCCCGTACCGCCAGGACGGTGACGGGCGAGCCCTGGTAACGGCCCAGGACGACCGCGGCCGCCGCGAGCACGCAGGACCGTGGGACCGCGCCCGGTTCGTGCGTGCTCGTGGAGGCGGCTCCGGCGGCCTCCGGGAGTCCCCAGTCGGGGCTCGGGCACGGTGCCGCGCTCAGCGCGCCGATCTTCTCCTCGACTCCGTCGGCCAGCCATTCGACCAGCTCCAGGACCGGGGCGGAGTCGTCCGCCAGGTACATGTGGCCGCCGGCGGTCTCCAGGGCACGCAGCGGGTGGGTCGTCGCCTCCTGCCAGCGTGCCGCGTCGGCGGTGCTCACCAGCGCGTCGGCCGAGCCGCGGAGCACGGTGACCGGTACGTCGAGAGGGGTGAGCGAGGTCCGGCGGTAGTCCTCGTACATCTCCTGGTCGGCGCGGAGCACGGGCAGCAGCAGCGCCGCCATCTCCGGGTCGGCCATGGCCGGGTGGCGGTAGCCGGCCAGCTCCTCCAGCCGGGTCAGGAACTCGCCGTCCGGCAGTCCGGTGGTGCGCCGGGGCCGGGGCACGGTGGGGCCGGGCGTGCCGCTGATGATCAGGTGCCGGAGCCGTACGCCGTGCTCCAGGAGCAGTTCCGCCAGTTCGAAGGCGATGGTGCCCCCGAGGCAGTGGCCGAACAGCACGGCCTCGTCCCGGCCGTCCAGGGCCGACAGCACCCGGGGCAGCAGGTCGGCGGCCGCCGCGGCCACCGTGCGGTGCGGCGGCTCGCCGAACCGCTTGTCGTGCCCGGCCAGATCGGGCGCGATGATCTCGAAGGCCCCGGTCGTCCGCCAGGGACGGAAGAACGAGGCGCCGGCGCCGGTGTGCGGAAGGCAGACGACCGGCAGCCGGGACCCGGCCTCGGCGGGGGACGCCGCGCCGATGATCCGGGCCAGCTCGGCGGCGTGGTCCCGGGCGAAGTAGTGACCGCCGCCCTCGACGAGTTCGAGCCGCACGGTGTCGGCGAACACCGACCAGCCGCGGTGGCCGCGCTCCGGATCCGGGGTGACCGGATCGGCGGTCCCGAGCACGCAGTACAGCGGGGCGCGCAGCCGGGGTTCCGGGGTGCGGTGCGCCGCGGCCTGGAACCTGGTCGCCCCGGCCATGTCGTGCCGTACCGCGGCGAGCACCTGGTGGCGGTCGTCCTCGTCGAGGGCGCCGTCGAAACCGCCGATGGCCTTGATGTAGGTGTAGAACTCCTCGCCCGAACTGTTGTCGACGCGGGGCAGGTTCGCCTCGGCGTCCGGGTCGGTCAGGCTGGCGCCGACGTGCACGGCACGCAGGTCGGTCCCCCGCGCCTCCAGTTCGCGTGCCACCGCCACCGCGAGGGAGGCGCCCGCGCAGTGCCCGTAGACCACGAGGGGGCCGGTGACCCGTTCCCGCACCTCACCGGCCAGCCGTGCGACGGCGGTGTCGAAGTCCAGGAACTCCTGTTCGTCGCCCTCGTGTCCGGGCAGGCTCGCCGCCAGCAGCCGGAACCGCGCGGGGAGGGCGTCCGCGAGCGGCTGGTAGGCGACCGCGGCCCCGCCGGCATAGGGGATCGCCACGACGGTGAGCTCGGCCTCGGAGTCGTCGCTCGTGAGCGGCCACAGCAGCCGGCCGGCCGACGGCAGCGTGCCCTCGGCCAGATGGGCCGCGAGCGCGCCGGCGGTCCGGTGGCGGAACAGTTCGGCGAGCGGGATGCCGCCCCCGAGCAGCCGGCGCACCTTGAGCATGGCGAAGGAGTTGCCGCCCAGGTCGAAGAAGTCGCTGTGCGGCTGGACGTCCTCCGCGCCCAGAACCTCCCGCCAGACCCGGCGGACCCGCTCCAGCTCCTCCGACGCGGCTGAGGTCTCCGGGGCCGCTGGGCTCTCGGGTGCTGCCGAGGTATCCGGCGCCGCCTGCTGGACGGGCTGTGGGGTGAAAGCGTGGGCCGGTGCCGGAACCGAAGCTGCGGCCGGTGCCGGTGCCGGAACCGGGGCCGGGGCGGCGGGGAGGACGGCCGTGCTCACCGTGGCCGGGGGGCGTGGCGGCTCGGGCAGCAGCAGGTCCTCGATGCCCAGGTCGGGGCGGTCCGCCACCGCCTCGGCCACCCGCGCGTAGAACGCGGCGAGCCGGTCGGCGGTCGCCGGGTCGAACAGATCCCGCGCGTGCACGAGGTCCAGCACCAGCGCTCCCGCGTCGGCGCGCACCATGAAGTTGAGGTCGAACTTGGCGGCCGTCAGCTCCGGGACGAGTCCCTCCGCGGTCAGTCCGTCGTACGCCGGCAGCCGTTGGTACGCGGTGGACCCGCCGTCGCTCTCCTCGAACTGGACGTGCACCCTGACCAACGGGGTCCGGGTCTCGGACCGTTCCGTCCGCAGGGCGTCGACGAGCAGTCCGAACGGCAGGGCGCTGCCCGCGTAGTCGGCGATCAGCTCCCGGCGGGTGCGCGAGAGCAGCTGCCGGAACGTCGGGTTGCCCGAGAGGTCGGCGCGGAGCGGGAACACGTTGGTGAACAGCCCGATCAGGTCGCGCAGTTCGGGCTGCTCGCGCTGGGCCGCGGTGGAGCCGAACAGCAGGTCCCGCTGTCCGGTCCAGCGGGCGAGGACCACGCCGAGCAGCGCCGCGACGGTCATGAAGCGGGACGCGCCCGCGCCCCGGGCGATCCGGTCGAGCCGGTCCACGGTGGGCCGGGGGACCGTGGACCGGGACAGCCCGCCCTCGGCCGCCCGCGCGGGGTCGGCGGGGCGGTCGACCGGCAGCGTCATGCCCGCGCCGGCCAGCCGGGTGCGCCAGTAGCCGGTCAGCCGCTCCCGTTCCACCGCGTCGAGCCGGTCCCGTTGCCAGCTCGCGAAGTCCGCGTACTGGACGGGGAGCGGGGCGAGACCCGAAGGGGCCCCGCGCAGGGCCGAGTTGTAGGAGTGCGCCAGTTCGGCGTGCAGGAGCGGAACCGACCAGCCGTCGCAGGCGATGTGGTGCGCGGCGAGCACGAGCAGGTGCTCCCGCGGTCCGAGGCGCAGCAGCTCCGCGCGCAGCAGGGGGCCGGCGGCGAGGTCGAACCGGGTCGCCTGCGCCGCGGCGAGCCGGCGGGAGACCTCGGCGGCGGCCGCGCCGGTCAGATCGCGGACCGGCAGCGGCACCCGGGCGGCGGCGCCGACGACCTGGTACAGCTCGCCGTCGCGCTCGGTGAACGTGGTGCGCAGCGCCTCGTGCCGCGCGACCACGCGGCTCAGCGCCGCGCCCAGCGCGTCGGTGTCGAGAGGGCCGCGCAGCGACACGGGCAGCGGCACGGTGTACGCCGACGCGCCCTGTTCCAGCGCGTCGGCCATCCACAGTCCGGCCTGTGCGTACGAGGCGGGGACCAGGCCTGCGCCCGGGTGCCGGCGCCGGATGCCGGGGCGCTCCGACCGGCGCTCCGCGAGAGCCCTCAGCAGCCGAGCCCGTTCCGGTGATCGCGCGGATGACCCCGGGGAAGGGATAGTCGCCACCTGTTCTCCTTGGACTCGGCATATCTCCCGGGACCGTAGGAGGGGGCGGTTAGCCCGGGGTTACGCGGCGAGGAAGCGGGCGATGTCGCGGATCTCGGCGTCGAGGGCCTGCGCGTCGGGGGCTTCGGGGCGCGGGGTCTTCGCGTCGAGGGTTCCCAGAGGCGGGGTCTTCGCGTCGGAGGCTCCCGAGCCCGGGGCCCTCGTGTCGGGCGTCTTCGCGTCCGGGCCGGGGGTCGCCGTTTCCGGGGTCTTCGCGTCGGAGCCGGGGGCCGCCGTTTCCGGGGTCTTCTCCGCGCCCGTGCCGTCCGGAGCGCCGTCGAACAGGTCCAGGGTGACGGTACGGGTCCGGTCACGGCGCCACACCCCGCGGACCAGTCCGTCCACGACCACGGTGGCGCTGATCTGGCCGCCGCCCGGCCAGACCTTGCGGGCGTGTCCGGGCTCGACGGACAGCCGGCGGTCGGTGAATCCCACCAGGTAGTTGTCGTAGACCGGCAGCAACCGGACGTCGCCCGTGGGCTCCAGAGCGGACGGCGCGCCGGCCGGCAGCACGTACCCGTCCTGCCCCTCGACACGGCACGGTTCGGCCAGACCGGCCCCGAGCAGCTTCTTCCACGCCGGGCGGACGGCGGGCAGCCCGATCCCCGACCAGGTGGCGAAGTCGGCGGCCGTCGCCGGTCCGTGCGCCGTCAGGTATCTGCGCAGCAGCTCCTCGACCGCGTCCGCGCCGGAGGGTCCGGCGGCGTCGGGGAGCCGGCCTTGCGCGAGCACATAGGTGGCGGATCCGTCCTCCCTGACCGGACCGGAACAGACGGTGCCGAGCAGGGCCGAGCGGCGGACGAGGTGGAACGGGACCTGTCCGGAGGCCTGGAGGCCCGCGCCGGTGAGCCGCGCCGCGATCTCCTCCCGGGTCAGGGGGCCGTCCGCGAGGGCATCGGCGATCACCCGTTCCCCGAGGTCCAGTTCGGCCGGTCCCAGCCCCAGTTCGCGGTACCGGCGTTCACTGCGGCGCAGCAGCTGCGGGGCGAGCAGTTCACGGAGCCAGCCCGCGTCACGGGCCGGGACGAGATAGAGCGTGCCCCGCATGAACCAGCCGCGCACGGCGCTCGGCGCGGCGCCGAGCGCCCGGTACACGTCCGCCTCGGTCAGCCCGGAGCCGCGCGCCCTGATCCCGAGCGCCGCCGCCCTCAGGTCCTGCGCCTGCACCGCCAGGCACATGTCCAGGACTTCGGGCACCGACTTCGCGCGCCGGTCGCCCCCCACACCCTGCGACCACGCGCGGAGCAGTCTTCCCTCGGACGGATCGAGCTCCCGCACGTTTCTCCCCCTGCCTCACGGCTGCCGACGGTCCCGCACTGTAGTTGGTCGCCGTCCCGCACGCACGCGCGGCCGTCACGGACTTCACGAACAACGGCCATAAGCTCCCGCGCGCCTCTCGATAAGCACCCTTCACCGGTGTTTCCCGGAATTCTCTGGGCGCGGCAACGCATTCATGGTTGAGTCTTGGGCGTCGACCCGACCGATCAAGAAACGAGATTATGATGCCTTCCAGGAAATGGATTTCCCGAGCCTTGGCGATATGCGCGCCGGCGGCTCTCGTGGCCGGCCTCGCCAGTCCCGCGCACGCCACCGGTGACGACAAGGTCGGCCTCAGCATCGACGGCCACACCGTGGGAACCGTCGCCTACAAGGACAATGGCGACAAGTTCACCCTCTGCGACACCTATGCCGACGGTCACGGCGTCCAGGGCCGTGTCTACATGTACTACAGCGGATTCGGCTGGGTGAAGGAGAAGGAGTGGGACAAGGGCGGCTCCGGCACCTGCGGCACCGTCACTTATGACATTCTGAACAACCAGCTCTACTGGGTGACCATCACCCGGAACGGCAATTCCAAGGTCGCGAGCTTCGAGATCCACGGGGACGGGGAATAAGAGGCGACCGCGCCGCATGCGGCGGGCCCCCTTCCGACGACCGGACGGGGGCCCGCCGGCGCGCACCTGCTATTGCGCACCCTCCTGTTTCAGGCTCGTCCCGACCTCGGCGACAAGGTCGCTGACGTCCGCCCCGGTGGTGGCGTGCGAGGTCATGAAGCGGGCCTCCCCGGCCGGCGAGAGATGGAACGCCCAGCGTTCGCGCAGGGCGTCCGCCGCGGCGCGTGGCAGCTCGGCGAAGACCGCGTTGGACTGCACCCGCCGGGTCAGGCGCAGCCCCGGCAGCGGCTCCAGCCCCGCGGCGAGGCGATCGGTCATGCCGTTCGCGTGCCGCGCGTTGTCCAGCCAGAGTCCCCCGTCGAGCAGCGCGGTGACCTGGGCGGCGAGAAACCGCATCTTGGACGCCAGCTGCCCCTGCTGCCTGCGCAGGTAGGGCGCGCGCTCGGCGACGCCGGGAGCCATGAGGAGCAGGGCGTCGGCGCCGAGTGCCCCGTTCTTGGTGAAGCCGAAGCTCAACGCGTCGGCGAAGCGGGCGATGTCGGCCACCTCGCAGCCCAGACGGGCCACGGCGTTGGCGAGCCGTGCCCCGTCCATGTAGACGCGCAGTCCTCTGCGGTCGCAGAACTCCCGCAGTTCCGCCAGTTCCGCCAGGGTGTAGCACGTGCCCACCTCGGTGGCCTGGGTGAGCGCCACGACGGACGGACGCGGCATACGCACGTCCGTGCACCGCTCCAGCAGGGCTTCGATCGCCCGTGGGGTGAGCTTGCCGTCCGGCGCCGGGACCGGGAGGAGCTTCCGGCCCAGCATCGCCTCGACCGCGCCGCACTCGTCCATGGCGAGATGGGAGTGCTCGGCGCAGACGATCGCGTCCCCCGGGCCGAGCAGCACCGAGAGGCCGAGCACATTGGCGGCCGTGGCGCTGAAGACCAGCAGGGGAACCGCCCCCGGTCCGGCCAGGTCGCGCAGGCCCGCCTCGGCCGCCGCCGTCCACCGGTCGCCCCCGTAGGCGGGCGCCGGACCTCCGGCGGCCCCCAGGAGTGCGGCGAGCACGGCGGGGTGCGCCTCCGCGTGGTTGTCGCTCGCGAAGTCCTCACGACGGGGATCGGACGGTCCCCCCGTCACGCGACGAGCTCTCGGGGTTCACCGATCGACGCGGAGCCGGTCTCGGCGAACGGATAGCCGTCCAGCGCCTGGCGGAAGGCCTTCTTCACGATCGCGTGCACGCCGGAGGATGTCGCTCCGGTGGGCAGCACCATCATCACCGGGATGGGACCCGGCGGGCAGGGGAGCCCGAGCTTCGCCGCCCGCGGCAGCCCCCACAGGTCGTCCCCGTTGGCGACGAGGCAGGCCAGCCCCAGTCCGGCCTTGACCGCCGCGCGCAGTCCGACGAACTCGGCTCCCTCGTACGAGATGCGCCAGGAGATGCCGGACGCGTCGAGGGCGTCCACCAGCCGGCCCCGCAGGACGCAGGGCTCCGTGAGCAGCGCCAGCGGCAGTGCGGCCTCCGTGCCGTGCACCGGCTGCCCGAACCACGCCATCCGCATGCGCCCGAGTTCCTGCTCCCCGGCGAGCGTCTCCGGGGTGTTCCACCGGAACAGCAAGGCCAGGTCGAGCTGTCCTGTGGTGACCTGGCCGGCCAGCCACTCGCTGGGACCGGTTCGCACGCTCACCTGGGCGCCAGGCAG
The DNA here is from genome assembly GCF_044747185.1 of Streptomyces sp. NPDC090108. Taxonomy (NCBI): domain Bacteria; kingdom Bacillati; phylum Actinomycetota; class Actinomycetes; order Kitasatosporales; family Streptomycetaceae; genus Streptomyces; species Streptomyces sp. NPDC090108. Next base: position 321,494 of record NZ_JBIVDQ010000004.1, on the reverse strand, counting down.
GCTTATCGCGAGCATCCGCAGGAACTCCGGTAACGCTTCGGCGAGTTGGTCCACCACACCGATCGAGAGCCTGGTCGTACCGGTGCGCGGCATCAGGCGGTCGACGACCTCGTCGTTGAGCGCCACGACACGACGCGCGTAGCCGAGCAACTCCTCGCCCCGCACGCTGAGTTGCAGGTGGTGTCCAGTGGAGGTGAAGACCGGCCCCTGGATGAAGCTCTCCAGCTGGCGTATCTGCTGGCTGACAGCAGACTGGGTGATGTGCAGGGTTGCCGCAGCCCTCCGGAATCCGCCGCATTCCACCACGGCCACCAGGGTTCGCAACCGAGTAACTTGCAGATCGTGGTACATGTCCCCCCGCTCGTCATCATGACGCATCGGCATCACCGCTCCATGCGGGCGGCGACACCGTCACACAATTCCTGAAGGAAGCCGTTTTCACGATCGCCCGGGACGAACGAAGACGGCCGCCTTGAATCACCCGTCACCCATTGCCCATTGCCTGTCGACCGGAGAATCTCCCCTCGCCGGTCGGCGGGTTCGGGTCGGCGCCCCTCTTCGGTGAATCCGGAGCAAATTCGAGGCATCTGGAGATGAAGAAAAGGACGTCCACGAGTGTTACCGACGTACTCATCAGCTATGTCACATCGCGCACCATTTCTTCATCCATTCCACCATGGCTCCTCCGGATCACTCAAGCCTCCACGGATGTTGCTCATGACGGCTCCGTGGTGTACGCGACGGCGAGCGTGCGCGCGTACGTGCGTGTGCGCGCGTGGACCGGGGCCGGGCGTCGCGCGGACCGCACGGGGCACCGCAGGGCGGGGTGAGCGCAGGAGGCGAACCGGAGCGGACGTCCGCGATCGCCGAAACCTCGCCGGCGCGCGCGAGGAGAGGGGTTCGGCCGGCCGTGGCGGTGTCCGCCGCGAACCGGCATGAGAGTCGGGCATTCGCGCCGTCGGTCGTCGGCATACCCGCTGTTCGTCTCCGGCGCGGACCGCGACAGAGCCTGCCCGTAGCCCTGACCTGCCACAAGAAGCCGGCAGGACTCCCCCGTACAAGACATTCCCCAGGCACGGTATTCGCAATACTCCCCCTTTCGCCCCGCGGGAGCGACATGGGCCACAATCACGCACACCAGGATGAACGTCAACAATATTTGACCGACTTGAGCAAGAGTTGAGCTTGACAACAGCGGCTCTGCGAAGCGTGATGCCGCAGAGGCTGACGCTTCCTGTCACCTGTGGGAAGGCATCACGAATTCAAGATCGGCAATCGCCTGCGCGCCCGCCCGGCAACCCGTCCGAAGATCCCGATCCACGCACCCGGCGACGCCGAAGCGTGTTCCGCTTGGACCGTGGAAACCATCATCGCGAGCGCCATAGCCGTCCTGGGAACCCTGCTCGGCGCGGGCATCACCCTGGTGTTTCAGCAACGCGCCACCGACAGAGGCCGCCGTTTCGCCCGCGACGAACGGCTCCGGCAGGAGCGGCTCGAGGCGTACTCGGCCTACGGCAGCGCGGTGCTCGACCTTCGCAGCTGCTTGATACACCTGTGGTACTGCAAGCACGAGCAACCGCCGTCCGAGGACCCCGAGGCTGTACGGAAGCGTGGATTCGCTCTGCGGTCCAGCGCGCAAGAAGCGCTGTTCAAGGTGCAGATGCTCACGGAGGAGTCGGCTCTGAGCCGAGCCGCGGATGCCGTGCTCGACGAGGTCAACGCTCTTGCCGGGGTGGACGACAGAGCCCAACTGGAGGACGGCAGAGTACGGACTCGTGCCGCGATCAGGCAGCTCATCGGATCGGCCAGGCAGCACCTCTGAATCAGGCCCACGACGCCGTTCACGGTCCGGCCGGAGCACGCAGCGGCGGGGCGTGGGCGCCGGACCCGGAGGTACGCGTTCCCGCTGTTCAGGCGGTGTCGTTTCGTCAATTGTCTTGCGAACGGGATGAGATAGCTTGGCGCTCTGTCACGGATGGTGGGCGGAGGGCGAGTGTCGGGAGTGGTTGCTGTGGCGGTGTCGGTCGACGTGGTGCGCGAGTCGGCTCGGGCCGGCCGGGTGGTGCTCTGGGAGGAGTCCGCTCGTGACGGCGCGCAGGCGAAGACGCTCATGAGCGCGGAGTGCCGGGTCCGGCTCGCCCGGGAGACGGGCGCGGTGTTCGGGGCCGACGGCCCCCGGCACGTCGTGTTCGCCGCCGGCTTCCCCGCGGTCTGTGCCGAGGAGTTCGAGGCCGTCCGCCGGGTCGCCGTCGAGGCCGAGGGCACCGTGAGCGTGGCCGCCGTGTGCCGGGGTGCGCGCGCGGACGTGGAACAGGCCGTGGCCTCGGTGCGGGGCAGCCGGAACGCGCGGGTGATGGTCGTGGTCCCGGCCTCCGAGGCGATGGCCAAGGTGATGGTCCACCGGACGGCGGCCGAGGCCCTCCAGGCCGGGACCGATCTGGTCAAGCACGCGCGCGACCTCGACGAGTCCGTGGCGGTGGACGTCTGCCTGGCGGACGCCTCCCGGGCCGACACCTCCCTCATGGGCTTCCACGCCGAGGCCATGACGCGCGCCGGCGCCGGCCTGGTCGTCCTCGCGGACACGGTCGGCGCCCAACTCCCGCACGCGTGCCGGGACATGTTCACCGAGGTCCGGGCCGCGAGCGGCGACGACGTCGTGCTCGCCTCCCATCTGCACAACGACCTCGGCCTCGGGCTGGCGAACACTCTGCAGGCGCTGGCCGCGGGAGTCCGCGTGGTGTCCGGATCGTGGCTGGGCATCGCCGAGCGGGCCGGGATGGTGGCGACCGAACAGCTGCTGTTCCTCCTCGCCCGGCACGGGGAGGACTTCCTGGGACCCGGCGCGGCGCCCTGGTGGACGGCACCCGATCTGACCCGGCTCCCCGGCATCGCGCACACGGTGTCCGAGGAGACCGGTGTCCCGCTGAGCGTGACCACCCCGATCGTCGGCACGGGCGTCGGCACGATCTCCACGGGCACACCGTTCGTCCATCCCCGTCTCTTCCAGCCCTACGACCCGGCCGAAGTGCTGGGTGTCCGGCCGACGGTGCTGCTCACGCAGCTCGCCAGCGCGCGCGTCGTCAGGGCGGTCGCCGAGCGGCTCGGCCACCGGCTCGACCGCGAGCAGACCCGCGCGGCCATGGCCTGGGCCAAGTCCCGCGCCTTCCGCACCGGGACGGCCGTCATCGACGACACCGCCTTCGCCGCCTACCTCGACGGCCTTCTCCAGGGTGCGGGGGCCGGCGCGTGAGCGGCACTGCGGCACACGGGTCCGGCCGGGACCCGGTCTCCCTGGACGAGGCCCGCCGGGCCCTGGGCGACGGTACGGCGGTCGTGCTGCCCAACCCCGCTCCGCTCACCCATGTCGTCACCGCCCGGCGGGCCGCCACCGTGAACGCGGCCAAGGGGCGCCCGACCGGCCGGCCGGTCGCCCTGTGGTCGCACCATCCCGGCACGCTGCGCACCCTCGACGGGGTCTGGCGGCTGCCGCACGACCGGCGTGAGCTGGTGCGCCGGCTGCTGGCCGAGGAGCACCTGACCGTGCTGGTGCCGGTGCGCGAGGGCGCCGGGCCGCACTGGCTCGCCCCGGCGGTCGAGGACGGCTGGATGCTGCTGTTCGGCGCCCGCTGGCAGCCCCTGCGGCCGCTGCTGGACGAGCACCCCGTGCTGTACGTCAGCAGCGCCAACCGGACCGGCCGGGCGCCCGCGGCCACCGCCGCCGAGGCGCTCGGGATGTTCCCGGACGGCGTCCCGGTCCTCGCTTCGCCGCACACGGAGGAAGCGGCACCGGCCCGGCGCGCCACGACCACCGTACGGGTGCCTGCGGACGGCGATCTGACCCTCCACCGGCCCGGCGCCCAGGACGAGCCCCACCCCACCCCGGACCACTACCTGCGCCACCTCGCGGACCGGTACCCCCTCGCGGGCGGCCGGTGACCCGGCTCAGGGACGCGGTGACAGGGGGCGGCAGAAGCCCGGGCGGGACGGGCCGTACGGCTCGTCCCGCCCCCGGCCGTCAGGCCGACGGGTTGAGGACCACCTCGGCCGAGTCGTTGTCGCCGTCGGGGTCGAAGGCGAAGGACGTGCCGTAGTCGGGACGGGCGACGACGCGGCCCTTCGCGTCGGGGACCACCCGGTCGACGCGCAGCCGGAACGGGAAGTCGGCCTTCGCGTCCGGACTGGCCCACATGGGCAGGGTGCAGGCGTAGTGGCCGATGGCCGGGTCGTCGCCGGACTTCCAGGCGGTACGGCAGGTGTCGGGCACGGACGTGGCGGTGGTGCCCTCCGGGAGGTAGAAGTCGATCACGGCGACCGGGTCGCCGGAGCTGACGTTGCCGACCCAGGCCGGGCCGTGGTTGACGAACTGGAAGGCGGCGGTGACGGTGTCGCCGGCCGCGCCGCTCACCTCGGTGCCGGTCACGGCGAAGTCCGCGGTGTTGTCGGCGTCGATGTGCCAGGAGCCGCCGTTGTCCGAGCTGTCGAGGTCGGTGGTGTCACCGCCGGGCTCGACCTCGTAGTCGAACCGCTCGTACAGCGCGTGGCCGGTGACGGCGAGCCGCAGCGGCTCCGGCAGCTCCACGGTCGCACCGGGAGCCACGTCGGTGTCGAAGGAGCAGGTCACGTACGTCATGGGCGAGTACTCGCCGCTCTCGTCCGGCCCCCGGTAGGTGCACTCGGGGTAGCGGGTGGTGACGTCGAGGCCGTACGTCGCCCACATCTTCACGCTGAAGCCGTGGGCGGTCCGGTCGCCGGTGTTGGTGACGGAGAACGGCATGGTGAGGTCGCTGCCGGGCGCGATGCCGTCGACGTCGTGCGAAGGGGCGATGCCGAGGTCCGGACCGGAGCCGACGGTGACGGAGGTCGCCCAGGAGTCCTTCGGTGCGACGAGCGTCCCGTCGGGGCCGCCGGTCGCCTCGGCGGAGTACGCGATCGTCCCCTGCTCCCCCACGGCGGCGCCGGCGACCGCCCGCACCTTCAGCAGCACCTGCGCGCTGTAGCGGGTCGGCACGTCCCCGGTGTCGCACACGGCGACGGTGCCGGCGGCGTCCGGGGCGCAGTTGTCGGGCCACGCCACCTCGGCGACCCCGGCCAGCCCGGAGACGTCGACGGTCAGCCGCCCGCCCGTCACGGTGAAGTTGCCGTTGTCGTGGTAGAGGCCGAGCGCCAGCGACCGGTACTGCGCCGCGCCGCCGTCCGGGGCGACGGTGACCGTCCGGTCGTACGGCGCCTGGATCCACAGCTGGTCGGTCTGTGCCGGGTCGTCGGCGAAGGCGACTCCGCTCCCGAGACCGGCGACGGCCAGCGCGCCCACGACTCCGGCACGGGCCCCGCGCCGCAGCAGATGTCCGACAGGGACAGAACTCATGAACTCTCCAGATGGGACGGCAGACACCCTGGCGCATGATCGACACCAGGCCCGGGTTGGACGCCCCGCCGTGACGGAAGGTTGTAGAGGGACGCGCGGTACTTCACGCCCGCCCGTGCGCGAACGAGCTTGCCTGTCAGGTGAGTTGAGTGAGCGGCGGCTGACGTCGTCAGGACGGGGAGGACGTGTCGAAGGCGACGAACCTCAGCTCCGAGGTGTAGCGCCGGCCTTCCTCGTCCGTGAGCCAGGTCTGCTCCGGGGTGGGCAGCATCTCGGTGAAGGTGACCCGGCCCTCGGGGTCCTTGCGGGCGAGGCGGCGCAGCGCCTTGGCGAGGATGGTGACGTAGACGGGGCTGTCGAAGTCCACGTAGAACGGCCGGGACTCGGCCGGGGAGACGACGAACACGAAGCGGGGCAGGCCGAGTCCGTCTCTCCAGTGCCGGGACCGGACGAAGCGGCGGGCCTCGTCCTTGTCGTCGGCGAAGGCGGCACCGGCGGCCGGGACGCGCCAGGTCTCGCGGGCGATCACCAGGCGGTCCACGGTGACCCGGGGAGAGTGGTCCGCCTCGGGCAGGATCTGGAACAGGTCCATCGCCAGGGTCGTCAGGACGTGGGAGAAGACGTCGACGGCCGGGAGGACCGAGCCGTCCGGGAGCAGGACGACGAGTTCGCCGTCGCGTTCCTCGACGGTGGCGTCGGCGCTGCGGACGGTGCGGGGGCGGGCGGGGTCCGCGGTGAAGTCGGCCAGGGCCACCTGGTGGTCCTCAGGGCGTACCAGGGTCTGGCGGACGCGGGCCGAGAGACGGGAGCGGTGCTCCTTGGGGATGAGCGGCAGCAGGCGCGGGCCGGGGTGGTCGCGGTCGGTGAGGCGGAGCAGTTCGTCCGGGTCGGGATGCTGGTGGGTGAAGAGGGACGCGCCCAACGTGTTGGCGGCGAGGTGGAGTTCACCGAGCACGAGGGTGAAGTCGCCGCGCGCGATCGCGTCCGTGCCGTCGGCGCCGATCATGATGTCCGGGCTCAGATAGCGCGCCGCCGTCCAGCCGCCGCCCGCGGTGCCGAACTCCTTCCGTACCCCCTCCTCCACGGCGTCCGCCCCGGCCTCGACGCGGCGCGCCCCGGCCGGCACCGCGAGGACGCGCTGCCAGCGCCGGGCGAACTCCGCTTGGAGTTCGGCCGCCGCGGTCCGGGCGGGCCCGTGCAGCACCGGCAGGCAGGCGAACCAGAAGGAGGCCAGATCGACCGGCCCCTGAGCGGCCAGCCGGGCGTACACCTGCCGGGACTCGGCCAGCACCGTCGCGGCCAGGCGGGAGGTGAGCCAGCCCGCGCTGTCCATGAGGGGCCGCAGCGGCCGCAGCGCGTCGAGGACGGCCGGACCGATGCGGGCGGTGGCGGCCCGCCGCGCGTCGGAGTACACCAGCGCCCGGCAGGGAGCGGTGGAGGCGGACTTCTCCCGTACGGCCGCGGTGTCGGTCAGCTCGGTGAAGGTGCGCTCCAGGCCGGCCATGGCCGCGACCAGTTCCTCGTCGCCGCGGGCCGCCGCGACCTGGGCCCGGCCCGCCTCCAGCCGGTCCAGCGTGGCCAGTCCGCGCCGCCGCGGCCCGGGCGCCTCGACGGTGTGGAGCCAGGCGCGCAGGGCGCGGTCGGGGTGGGTGCCGGCGGGGACCTCCAGCCGCCACACCACCCAGCGGCGGGCGATCAGGTCGTCCAGTACGGCGGGCACGTCGGTGCCGGGCAGTTCGGCGGCGATCCGCCGGGCCGCGCGGACGCCGTCGCAGCGGGCGAGCACGGCGGCCGCCTCGGCGGACACCGTCACCGGCCGCCGGCCGGGCACCCGGACCGTGTCGCCGTCGAGGACGACGAAGGGCACGCGCCGGGGCGCGGTCCACTCGCGGAGTTCCGGGTCGGCGTCCAGCGTCTTCGCCAGCGCGTCGATGCCCCAACTGGCCCAGTAGACGGTCGAGTCGGCGATGAGACCGGAGCCGGTGTCGACGGTGGCACCGGTGGTGTCCCGGTCCCAGCGGCCCCAGCCGACCGGGCCGAAGAAGCCGATGGTGTCGTTCTTCACGCAGAACCGCTGCCAGTAGTGCGCCACCAGCTCCTCACGCTGACGCGGCATGCTGCTGCGGCTGTCCGCGCTCGGCGTCCAGCGCAGGAACGGCGCGATGCCGGAGGTGAGCACGGGCCGGTTCTGCCAGGCGACCGCCTCGCGGAAGGCGGGGGTGCGGGCGATGTCCTGGAGGGTGTGGGCGTTCTCCACGGCGGCGTCGGCGACGAGGGCGGCGAACTCGGCCCAGCCGGGGCCGTCGAGGGGCTCGTCGGCGGTGAACTTGTCGGCGGCCTCGGCCAGTCCGGCCGGGGCGAGCCGCAGGACGCCGTCGGCGGGGAAACCCGGCCCGCGCAGGGCGAACTGCTCCCACAGGCGCCAGCGGCCGAGGGACGGTACGAGGTCTTCGGTCATGGCACGGCTCTCCTTGCGGCGCACGGGTGGACGTTCCTTGCGGACAGGACGGGTCGGGACGGGGCGGGGCTGGCTGGGCTGGGCTGGGCTGGGCGGCGTCCGTCAGGCGGTGCCGTAGTCCGCGTCCACGACCTCGGCCAGGTCGCCGGGCGTCGGGTAGGCGAAGACGAGGGAGACGGGGACGTCCACGCCCCGCGCCTCCTGGAGGCGGCCGGTGATCTGGAAGGCGGTGAGCGAGTCGCCGCCGGCCTCGTAGAAGTCGGTCCCGGCGGTGACGTCGGCGAGCCCCAGGACGTCCTGGAAGATCCCGACGAGCAGGTCGAGGGTGCTGGTCGCGGCGGCGGCGGCGGTGGCGGGAACGGCGGTGGCGGCGGTGTCGATGCTCATGACGTGTGCTCCTTGTCGAAAGTGCGGGCGGGTTGCCTGGCGGTACGGCGGTGCGAGTGCGGTGCTCGTCGGTACGGGTGCGGTGCTCGGTGGTACGGGTGCCGTGCTCGGCGGTGCGGACCGTTCGCTCGGCGTACGGGCGACGCGGTCCGCCGTACCGGTGATGCGCCCGGCGGTGCCGTGCGGGCGCTCAGGGGCCGGCGAGGCTCCCGGCGGTGCGGGTGAGCCGGTCGGCGGAGTGGACGAGGTGCCCGGCGGTGCGGACGGAGCCCAGGGCGCCGAGCCGGGCGGGGGTGTTGCCGCCGGAGACGACGGCCACGGCACGTTCGCGGCGGCCGGCGCGCAGGGCTCCGGCGAGGGCGACGGCTCCGCTCGGTTCGGCGTCGATGCCGTACCGGCGCAGCGTCGCGGCGGCGGCCAGGATCTCGGCGTCGCCGACGGCGATCAGGTCGTCGACGCGGTCCCGGACGATCGGGTAGGGGACGACTCCCGGGTACTGGCCGCGCAGTCCGTCCGCCACGGTCGTGCTGGGCGGCAGGCGGACCGGGTGGCCGGCGGCCAGGGAGCGGGCGTAGCGCGGGGTGGTGGCGGGTTCGACGCCGACCACGCGCACCGGGTGGTGGGCGGCCGCGAGGCAGATCCCGGCGAGGAGGCCTCCGCCGCCGGTGGGGACGTAGACGGTCTCGGTGGCCGGGGCGTCGGCGAGGATCTCGGCGCCGACAGTGCCCTGCCCGGCGACCACCAGGGGGTGGTCGGAGGAGGGGACGAAGGCGGCGCCGGTCTCGGCCGCCAGGGCGCGGGCACGTTCCTCCCGCTCGGCCACCCCGCCTCCGACGCTCAGGGTCCGCGCGCCCAGCGCCCGGATGGCCGCGGCCTTCGCGGGGGCGGCGCCCGCCGCCAGCACCACGGTCAGCCGGATGCCGAGGGTGCGGGCGAGCCGGGCGAGGGCGATGCCGTGGTTGCCGGAGGAGCCGGTGACGACCCGCTCGGCGCCCAGGGCGAGGACGGCGTTGGCGGCGCCGCGCGTCTTGAACGAGCCGCCCGCCTGGAGGTGTTCGGCCTTCAGCAGCAGACTCGTGCCGTGCGCCGTGCGCGGTCCGGGCAGCAGGGGCGTGCGGACCACGTGGGGCGCGATGCGGGCCGCAGCGGCACGCAGGTCGGCGGGGCCGAGGGCCGACCCTGCGGCGCTCACGCGGGGCTCCCCGCGGCCAGCACGCGCCGGTCGGCCTTGCCGCTGCGGGTGGTGGGCAGGGCGTCGAGGCGTGCGAAGGTGCGGGGCATCAGGTGCGGGGGCAGGGAGCGGGCGAGGTGGCGGCGCAGGTCGCCGTCGGCGGTGCCGGCGAGGTCGCCGGTGACGTGGGCGACGAGGTGGACGCGTCCCCGGTCGTCGGTCCGGGGGGTCACCACGGCGCCGGTGACGTGCGGATGGGACAGCAGCGCGCCCTCGACCTCGGCGGGGTCGACGCGGTAGCCGCGGATCTTCACCTGCCGGTCGGTGCGGCCGACGTAGTGCAGGCCCTCCGGCCCCAACCGGCCGAGGTCGCCGGTGCGGTAGAGGCGGGCGCCGGGCGGCCCGCAGGGGTCGGGGACGAAGCACTCCGCCGTCCGGGCCGGCCGCCCGCCGTAGCCGCGGGCCACGCCGGTGCCGCCGATGTACACCTCGCCCACGGTTCCGTCGGGTACGGGGGCGAGGCCGGCGTCGAGGACGCGGATCACGGCTCCCGCGCGGGGCGTGCCCACCGGGTCCGCGGTCAGGCCGGGTTCGGCGGGCACCGCGTACCGGGTGGTCGTCATGGTGCACTCGGTCGGGCCGTACTGGTTGACCAGCGTGCCCGGGACGAGCGGGCGGCCGCCGGCCGCGAGGAAGGGCCGCAGCGACTCGCCGCTGCAGGCCACCAGGGAGACCCCGGCCAGCGGCTCGCCCAGTCCTGGCTGTCCGGCCAGGTGGGCGAGGAAGGACGGGGTGGTGCTCAGGAGCGCGGTGATCCGGTGCTCGCGGACGGTGCGGACGAAGTCCTCGGGGCGCAGCAGCGTGGCCCGGTCCACGATGACCAGCCGGGCTCCGGCCAGCAGGGGGACGAGGGTGTCGCGCAGGGAGGCGTCGTAGCCGAGGGGTGCCGTCTGGAGGACCACGGCGTCCGGGCCGAGTCCGAAGGCGCCGAGGGCGCGGGCGGTGTCGCGCAGATAGGCGTCGAGGCTGTGGTGTTCGACGAGGACGGGGCTGGGTTCGCCGGTGCTGCCGGAGGTGTGGCTGACGTAGGCGAGGGCGTGCGGCCGGACCGGGGCGGGCGGCGGCAGGGCGCCTGCGGCTACGGCGGCCGTAGCGGCTCCGTGGCCGCCGGTTCCTCCCGTATCTCCGGCGCCCGTGGCGGACGGCTGGTCGAGGAGGACCTCCGGCAGGCCGAGACCGAGGGCGGGGGCGAGCCGGGAGGTGGTCAGCAGCAGCGTGGCGCCGGCGCTGCGGGCGAAGGCGGCCAGGCGCTCGCGGGGCTGGGTGACGTCGAGGGCGACGAAGGCCGCTCCGCGGCGCAGGACCGCGGCGATCGCGGCCACGGCCTCGGCGCCGTGCTCGACGGCGACGGCGCAGACCGTCTCCGGCCCGGCGCCCCGGGTGTGCAGCACGCGGGCCAACTCGTCGATGCGCGAGGCGAGTCGGGCGTACGTCACGTCACCGGCCGGGGTGGTGAGCGCGACCCGGTGCGGGTGCCGGTCCGCGTGGGCGGCGATGTCGTCGGCGACCGTGCGCATCACGCCTCCCCCGCGGCCGGGCCGGTGGTGCCGTCGGCGGAGGCGGCGCCGCGCCGGCCGGAGTCCGTGCCGGAGCCGGCGCCCGAGCCGGCTCCGGAGTCCGCACCGGCCTCCGAACGGGAGCCCGTGCCGGAGTCCGCGCCCGTCACCGTCCGGTCCACGGCGACGAAGCGGAGCTCGGAGGTGTAGCGCCGGCCCTCGTCGTCGGTGAGCCACGCCTGTTCGGGGGTCGGCAGCATCTCGCTGACCTTCAGCCGCGCCCCGGGGTCCTTGCGGGCGAGCCGGCGGGCCGCCTTGGCGAGGATGGTGAGGTAGACCGGGCTGTCGAAGTCCACGTAGAACGGGCGGGGTTCGGTCGGGGAGACCACGAAGACGTACCGGGGCAGGTCGTTGCGGCGCTGCCAGTGCCGGGCGCGGACGAAGCGGGCGGCCTCCGTCTTCTCGTCGGCGAAATCCATGTCGGCGACGGGCAGTTGCCAGGTCTCGCGGGCCACGGTCACGCGGTCCACGGTGATGCGCGGGGTGTGCTCGCCCTCCGGACGCAGGGTGAAACGGTCCATGACGCGCTGGGTGAGGGTGTTGGCGTACGCGTCGAGGACGTCGTGGACCGTGCCGTCGGGCAGGACGACGACGAGCCGGCCGTCGCGGTCCTCGACGGTGACGTCCGCGCTCGCCACGGTGCGCGGGCGGTGCGGGTCGCCGGTCTGGTCGACCAGGGCCACGTAGTGGTCCTCGGGCCGGTCCAGGGAGGGGCGGCTGCGCGCGGACCACTTCAGCGGCAGCTCCTTGGGCAGCATCGGGAGCAGGCGGGGGCCGGGGAAGTCCCGGGTGGTCTCGGCGATCAGCTCGTCCCGGTCGGGGTGCTGGTGCACGAAGAGCGAGGCACCCATGGTGTTCAGCGCGCAGTGCATCTCGCCCAGGACCAGTTCCACGTCGCCGCGGGCCAGCGCCGCGTCGTCCTCGGCGACGACCAGGAGGTCGGGGCTGATGTAGCGGGCGAGCGACCAGCCGTCGCCGGGCTCGTCGAACTCCTCGCGCACCCGCTGGGCCAGTTCCGCGGTGGACAGCCGGACCCGTCGCACCCCCTCGGGCAGGTCCAGGATGCTCGCCCACTTGGCGCGCAGTTCGTCCTGCACGGCGTCGATGAGGGCGCCGGCCTCCGGGTGCGGGGAGGGCAGGGTGTGCAGCCACAGGCTCGCGAGGTCCACCGGTCCGCCGTTCGCGGCCAGCCGGTCGTACACGGTGCGCAGCCGGGCGCGGACGGCTTCGGCGAACCGGTTCGTCATCCAGCGGGCGGCGGTCAGGCACAGGTCGAGCGGTTCCAGGTGTTCGAGGAGTCCGGCGCCCGCGGTGGCGGTCGCCGCCCGGCGGGCGTCGGAGTACACGAGCCCGCGGCAGGGTGCGGTGCGCTCGCCCTTGGCGCGCTGGGCCTCGCTGTCGGTCAGCGTGGCGAACTCCGCCTCCAGGGAGGAGATCGCGGAGGTCAGCGCGGCGGCGTCGGTGCCGGCGGCGCGTACGGCGCCGCGGCCGCGTTCCAACACCGCCAGCTTCTCCAGGGCCCGTTCGCGGGCGGCCTCGTCGGGGACGCGTTCCAGGACGGCCCGCAGGGCGCGGTCGGGGTGGGTGGCCGCGGGGACGTCCAGGCGCCACTGCACCCAGCGACGGGTGACCAGTTCACCGACGGTGCGGGTCACCTCGTCCTCCGTGAGGCCCAGTTCGGCGGCGATCGCCGCCATGTGCCGGGTGCCGTCGCACCGTTCGAGCACGGCCTGCTCGCTCGCGCCGACCGGCCGCGCCGGGCGGCCCGGGACCCGTACCGTGCCGTCGGCGCACCGTACGAAGGACACCCGGCGCGGCGGGATCCAGCGCATCAGGGCGGGGTCCTCGGCCAGGACCTTCGCGAGGGCGTCGACCGCCCAGGCGGAGAAGTACACCTCGGACGCGGCGAGGAAGCCGTGTCCGGGGTCGAGGCGGACCGCCGCGGGCGCGCCGGGGTCCCAGCGGCCCCAGCCGACCGGGCCGAAGAAGCCGATGGTGTCGTTCTTCACGCAGAACCGCTGCCAGTAGTGCGCCACCAGCTCCTCACGCTGACGCGGCATGCTGCTGCGGCTGTCCGCGCTCGGCGTCCAGCGCAGGAACGGCGCGATGCCGGTGCGCAGCACGGCCGGGTTCTGCCAGGCCAGGGCCGCCTGGAAGCGGGGCTGGGCGGCGATCTCCTGGAGGTGGCGGGCGGTGTTCACGGCGGCCCGGGAGAGCTCCTCGGCGAAGGCCTGCCACTCGGCGCCGGCGAGCTCGGCCTCCGGGCCGAACTTGTCGGCGGCCTCGGCCAGTCCGGGCGGGGCGAGCCGTAGCACGCCGTCGGCGGGAAAACCGGGGCCGCGGAGCGCGAACTGCTCCCACAGCCGCCAGCCTCCGCCCGGCAGCAGGACAGGTGCGTGCTCGTCCGACATCGCGTGGCTCCTTCCGAAAGGGGGTGCACGGGGATCGCGTGGCCCGGCCGGTGCGGCGGGCGCCGCCGCCTGCCGGCCGGGGCGCCGGGTCCTCCGCGGCCGGTCAGCACCGTCCCGCGGCGGGGCCGTCCGCCACCAGAGAAGATCCGGCAGCAACACGCGCCACCGGCTCAGCGCGTTCGTCCCTGCCCCCGGGCGGGCGGACCCGGGCACGCTGACCCCGTCGGCCCCCCATCCGCGGCCGACTCGACACCTGCGGGAGGTTCACCGTGACGCACGACAAGCTGGTGACCGGGACGGACGGCGCGGAGGCCGGTCCCGGCGCCGAGGACCTGTACCTGGTGGTGCGCAACGACGAGGAGCAGTACTCGATCTGGCGGGCCGACCGGGAGGTGCCGGCGGGCTGGCACCCAGAGGGCACGCGGGCCGGCCGGCAGGAGTGCCTGGACCACATCGGCGTGATCTGGACGGACATGCGCCCGCTCAGCCTGCGCCGCCGGCCGGTCGGGGCTGATGTCTGAGCCCGGCCCGGGCCCGCTCCTGACCCGGCCGGCCCACGCCCCGCCGGACACCCCGCACCTGCTGTGCCCCGCCGTCCTGGACCTGGCCGGTCCGCGCGGCCCCGCGCCGGCACCGGGACCCCGCCCGCTGAAGGGGCCCCTGGAGCTGTATCTGGCGCGGGTCGGCGCCCCCGACGCGGAGACGCTGCGCCGCGCGCGGGAGTTGCTGGACGCGGAGGAACAGGCGCGGGCGCGGGCGTTCCGGCACACCCGGGACCGGGACGCGTACGTCGTCGCGCACGCGGCGCTGCGCAGTGTGCTCGGTGTGCTGCTGGGGGTCCCGGCGGACGCCCTGCCGCTGGTGCGCGAGCCGTGCGCGGGCTGCGGCGGTCCGCACGGGCGTCCCGCGCTGCGGACGGCGGGGGTGCACTTCTCCCTGTCGCACAGCGGGGACCTGGTGATGGTGGCGCTGGCGCCGGCTCCGGTCGGCGTGGACGTGGAGGGGCTGGCGACGGAACGGGCGGTGCTGGGCGCGCAGTCGGCGCTGCACGTGGCGGAGGCGCGGGAACTGGCGCTGGTGCCGGCGCACGAGCGGTCCGCAGCGTTCACCCGGACGTGGGTGAGGAAGGAGGCTTATCTGAAGGGGCTGGGCACGGGTCTGGTCCGCGATCCGGCGCTGGACTACGTGGGCACCGGACCGGCGCCCGCCGCTCCGGCACCGCGCTGGACCCTGCGGGACGTCCTCGTCCCGGCGGGGTACGCGGCGGCGGTGGCCCTGCACACGCCGTAGAGCACGGGCGCGCGAAGGCCCGGAGGGGGCCGGTGTCCGGACACCGGCCCCCTCCGGGCCTTCCGCATGCCGTACGGCGTCCGCCGCCCGCGCCGGGGCCTGCCGCGTCCCGTGCGGCGCCCGTCACCCCCAGGGGCCTACCGCGTCCCGTACGGCGTCCGCCGCCTCTGGGGGCCTGCCGCATCCCGTACGGGTCCGCCGCCCCTCGGGGCCTGCCGCATCCCGTACGGCGTCCGTCACCCCCAGGGGCTTACCGCGTCCCGTACGGCGTCCGCCGCCCCTAGGGGCCTGGCACCCCCCTAAGGGCCCGTCACCCCTTAGGGGGCCGAAACCCCTTAGGGGCCTGGCACCCCCTAGGGGCCAGCCGCCCGCCGTCGTCGCCCTGCCGCGTGCCGGGGTAACAGGAGACCCACTGGCCTCTCACGTCACAACAACCCGCTACGGCACAGGGGTTGAGGGCGTTACCATCGCGGCGTGACGGCTCCGGAACCCACCATTCTCGCCACGTCCGGGGGGCACCGCGTCGGCGGCCGCACCCGGCTGCTCTTCGACGCCCTGGTCCATCACGCGGTGGACCTGTCCGGGGTGCACGGCAGGCGCCCGCGGATCCTCTACGTCGGAACGGCCACCGGCGACGCCGAGATCGCCACGGCCAGGGTCTCCGAGGCGGCCCGGGTGGCGGGCTTCGACCTCACCCCGCTCCAGCTGTTCCCGATGCCGAACGTCGACGACGTCGAGGGCACCGTGCTGGGCCACGACGTGGTCTGGGTGATGGGCGGTTCGGTGGCCAACCTGCTCGCGGTGTGGCGGGTGCACGGGCTGGACGCCGTGATGCGCCGGGCCTGGCGGGCGGGGGTGGTCCTGGCCGGGATCAGCGCCGGTTCCCTGTGCTGGTTCGAGGGCGGTGCCACCGATTCCTTCGGCCCCGAGCTGCGCCCGGTGACCGACGGCCTCGGCCTGCTGCCGTACGGCAACGGGGTCCACTACGACTCCGACGCCGGCCGGCGCCCCCTGATCCACCGCCTGGTCGCGGACGGCACCCTGCCCACGAGCCACTGCTCCGACGACGGGGTGGGCCTGGTGTACCGGGGCACCGATCTGGTCGAGGCGGTCACGGAACTGCCCGGCAAGGGTGCCTACGTGGTGCGCCGGGAGGACGGGCGGGCCGTGGAGGAACGCCTGGAGCCGCGGCGGCTGCCGGCGCCCGGGTACTGATCCGGGCACGGGGCGCGTCCGTCGCGGCGGCGCGGGTTCAGATGAGGCCGTGGCGCACCGCGTGGGCCACCGCGTGGGCACGGTTGCGGGCGTTCAGACGGGACATGACCTCGTAGATCACGTTCTTGACGGTGTGCTCGGAGCAGGACAGCAGCCGGGCGATGTCGGCGTTGTGGTGTCCGTCGGCCATCAGCCTGAGGACGGAGGTCTGCCGGGCCGTCAGCGCGGGCCCCTCCTCGGCCGACGGCTCCCGGGGGTGCCGCGGGCCGCCGGTCAGCAGCCGGGAGAGCACCGGGTACGGGATGCTCTGGTGCGGGTGGCCGGCCCGGCGCACGGCGGCGGCCAGGGACTCCTCGCCGAGGTCCGCGGCCCTCAGGACGACGGCTCCGGCGCGTACGGCCAGCATCAGCCCCGTACGCGTGACGGTGTCGCACACGATCAGCAGCGGTCCGGCGTCCGGCGCACCGCCCGACGTCTCGTCCGGCGCACCGCCCGACGCCTCGTCCGGCGCACCGCCCCGCGTCTCGTCCGGCGTCCTGTGCGGCGCACAGCGGAGCGCCTGTTCGACGTCGTCGGCCACGACCACCGTGACGGCGCCCGGGTGGTGCGGGGCCGGGCCGGGACCGTCCGCGCCGTCCGCCCAGGCCAGTCCGGCGCGGTGGGCGAGGGAGCGGACGCGCTCGGCGTGGCGCGGGGCGAGGACCAGCAGCCCGAGCGCCGGGGGCGCGGCCGGGTCCGCCGGGGCGGTGGGGACTTCGGTCAGGGTGAGGGT
Source organism: Streptomyces sp. NPDC090108 (assembly GCF_044747185.1). Lineage (NCBI taxonomy): Bacteria > Bacillati > Actinomycetota > Actinomycetes > Kitasatosporales > Streptomycetaceae > Streptomyces > Streptomyces sp. NPDC090108. Next base: position 304,809 of record NZ_JBIVDQ010000004.1, on the reverse strand, counting down.
CACAGGAGCCCCGCTCGCAGTGCGTAGGCGACGGCGTGGGCGCGGTTGCGCAGCCGGAACCGCTGGGTGATGTCGTGGACGACGCTGGTGACCGTGCGCGGCGAGTAGGCGAGACGCTGGGCGATCTCCGCGATCTCGTGCCCGTCCGCGACCAGCCGCAGCACGGAACGCTCGCGGTCGGACAGCGCGCTGTCCGCCCAGCCGCCGGTGCCGTGTCCTTCGGCGGCGGGCCGGTCGAGGACCTGTTCGAGCAGCTCGGGCGGCAGGGTGCAGTCGTCGCGTGCGGCGGCCAGCACCGCGTGGGCGAGCCGGGCGGCGTCCGCCTCGCGGCGCAGCAGCAGGCCGCGGGCGCCGGCCGCGAGGGCGTGCAGGGCGTCGCCCGGGGCGAGGGCGCCCGCCACGAGGACGACGGCGGGGCGGTTCGGCTGGGCGCGGGTCGTACGCACCATGTCGAGTTCGGCGGAACCGAGCCGGTCCACGGTGAGGACCGCGACACGCGCCTCGCCGTCCTCACACACGGTCAGCTCCGGGAAGCCGAGGAGGGTGCTGCGGATACCGGCCTCCAGCACGGGGTCGAGGGCGACCACACCGACGGGTACGGGTGCTCCCATCTGCTGCTCCTTGGAAGGTCGTCCGCCCTGTCGTACGGCGGGCTGTCTGGGCTACTGGACAGGACCTTGCCGTCGCGGCCCGGCCGGGGGCATCCGTAGTGGTCCCCCACCTTTCCCGGCCCGCGGTGTCAGGGGGGCGGTGCGGGTGTCCCCGGTGCCGGCGCGGGTGGGTCTGCGAGGGTGCGGGGCGGGCCGGGCGGGGCCGTCAGGGGCGGCCCGGGCGGGGGTCGGGGCGGGTACGGAGGGGCCCGGGGCGGGGTCTCCGGGGGCGGGGGCGGGCGCCATGGGGGTGGGGCGGGTGCGGGATGGGGGCGGGGGCGCCGGTGCGTGGGGGCCGGGAAGCGCGCGAGGGGCCGGGACATGGGGGCGCGGGCCGCCGGGGTGGGGTCCGGAGGGGCGGGAAGGGCGTGCGGGGACCGTACGACCGGCCGCACGGCGGGGCGGGAGCGACCTCGCGCGGCCATCCCCCGGCAGGGGGGTACGCAGCCGCTGAGCTGCGGTTTCATTCTGTGGGGCAGGGTCTCTCCCCCATGCCGTACGGGGTGGGGTGGGGGGCCGGGGAGAATATGGGGGCTGGTTCCCCATGTGGGGGGTGCGGGGGACCTGCGACCTTCATCTCGTGACTTCGACCGCCATCCTCCCGACTCCCCGGAGCGCCGGACTGCCGACCGCCTGGTGGGCCCCGGCGCTGTCCCTCGCGGAACGGCTCGCCGCCCCGGACCTGCCCGCGGCGCCGGCCCGGACCGCCGCCGGCCCCGTTCCGTGGGCGGTCGGCGACGTGGAGGGTTTCGCCGCCCGGCTCGCCCACCTGGGGGTGGACGCGGACACCGCGGCGGCTCTCGCCGCGGAGCCCGCCGAACGGCTGGCGGCCAGGACCGTACGTCCCGGATGGGCCGCGTACGTCGAACAGGCCCTGGAGGCGCAGGACTTCGCCGGAAACGGCGGGACCGCCGACGCCGTCCGCCTCGCGGGTGCCGCCGAAGCGGGCGGGGACCACGGGGCCGAGACCGCGGGGCCGGACGCGTTCGCCCCGGTCGTGGGTCCGCTCGTCGCGCCGGCCGTCGTACGGCTGGACGGCGCGCTGGCCGGGCTGCCGGTGGCCGAACAGGCCGTGTGGCGGGCCGCGTTGGCGGAGCGGCTGACGCGGCAGCTGACCGGGCAGGCCGCGCGGACCCTGGTGTGCGAGCTGGACTCCGCCCGGCGGGCCGGGCGGCTCACCGGCGCCGGACCGCGCGAACGGTTCGCCTCGTTCGTCGCCACGACGGGCACCCGGCAGGGTCTCGCCCGACTCTTCACCTCCTACCCGGTACTGGCCCGGATGCTGGGGCAGACCGCCCTGGACGCCGCCGACGCCGCGGCCGAGCTCGTCACGCGGCTGCGGTCGGACCGGGACGCGCTGACGGCCGGACTCCTCGGCGGACGCGACCCCGGCCCGCTGGTCCGGGCCGACCTCGGCCTCGGGGACGCCCACCAGGGCAACCGGTCGGTCGCGGTCCTGCACTTCGCGCACGGCGACCGGCTGGTCTACAAGCCGCGCCCGCTGGAGCAGCACGCGCTCCTGGACGACCTGACGGGCTGGCTCGACGCCAAGGTCCCCGGGCTGCGGCTGCGCACCGCGCGGACCCTGCGCCGCGACGGTTACGGCTGGCTGGAGTTCGTGGCACACCGCTGGTGCCGCTCGGTGGGCGAGACCGACGCCTTCTACCGGCGTCAGGGCGCCCTGCTGGCGCTGCTGTACGCGGTGGACGGCGCGGACATGCACTACGAGAACGTCATCGCCTGCGGCGACCAGCCGGTGCTGGTGGACGCCGAGACGCTGCTGCACACCGGGCTCCCCCAGGCCATGACCGCCGGCACCGACCCGGCGGCCGACGCCCTCCAGGCCTCGGTGCACCGCACCTGCCTGCTGCCCCATCTGCTCATCGGCGAGCACGGCGCGCTGGACATCTCGGCGCTCGGCCGCTCCACCGACGGCACCTACCCGAGCGAGGGGCTGCGCTGGGAGGACAGCGGCACCGACACCATGCGGGCCGTCCGCGGCCCGGTCGTCAGCCCGGCCGCGCAGAACCACCCGCTGCCCGGCGGCAGTCCTCTGGACGGCGCCGACCACCGCGCCGCCCTGCTGGAGGGTTTCCGCACCGCCTACGCGGCCATCGCCACGCACGGCGATGAACTCCGCGCGGACGACGGGCCGCTGGCGGCGCAGGCCGGCAACCCGGCCCGGCTGATCGCCCGTTCGACCCGGCTGTACTCCACCCTGCTGGAGGAGTCCGCCCATCCGTCCCTGCTCGGCGACGCGCTGGCCAGGGAGAGCGTGTTCGCGGTGCTGTGGACCGAGTCCGAGGACGACGCGGTGCGCAGCCGGATCGTCGAGCACGAGATCGCCGACCTGTGGCGCGGAGACGTGCCCCTCTTCGTCCATCGGCCGTCCGGCACGGGGGTCCGGGCGGCCGATGGGACCTGGCTGCCGGGCCTGCTGCCGGTCGCCGCGCTGACCGCGGTCCGGGAGAAGATCGCCCGGATGGACGAGGTCGGCTGCCACGACCAGGAGTGGATCGTCTCCGCCACGCTCGCCGCCCGCGGCGCCTGCGCCCCGGGGGACCGTCCCCGGTCCGAGCTGGCGGTGGCCCCGGTCCCCGCGGTCGTCCCCGAGCCCTCCCGGCTGCTCGCCGCGGCCTGCGGGATCGCCGACGAGATCGCCGCCCGGGCGGTGCGCTCCGGGGGCCGGACCAACTGGCTGGGCATCGAGCGGGTCTCCGGACCGCACTGGGCGGTGCTGCCCATGGGGGCCGGCCTCGCGCAGGGCTACTGCGGGGTCGCGCTGTTCCTGGCGCACCTCGACGCGCTGACCGGGTCGGGCCGGTACGCCGGCCTCGCCCGTGAGGCCGTACAGCCGCTGCCCGCGCTGCTGAAGGCGCTGGCCGCGGACCCCGAGCTGAGCGCGGCGGCGGGTCCCGGGGCGTACGACGGGCTCGGGGGCATCGTCCACGCCCTGGTGCGGCTGTCCGCGCTGCTGGACGAGGACCTGCTCGCCTGTGTGCCGGACGCGCTCACCGCACTCGGCCACGCCGTGGCCGCCTGCCCCGACCCGGGGCTGGCCGGCGGGGCGGCCGGGGCACTGGCCGCCGCCGTCGCGGTGCACGAGGCGACCGGGTCACCGGAGGCGCTGCGGCTGGCGGACACCGTCGCGGACCGCCTCACCGCCGCCGTGACCGGCCGGGCGGACGGCGCGAGGACCGACGCGTCCCTGGACACCACGGGTACCGGCACCTCGTCGCACACCGGCACGGAGGGCCCGGACCTCGCGGGGACGGCGGGCACGGGGACGGCTCCCGGATTCGCCGACGGGGCCGCCGGCATCGGCTGGGCGCTGCTGCGGTACGCGGCCCTCGCGCCGGAGCGCGCCACCGCGCACACCGAGGCCGCCCACGCGCTGCTGCGCGGTGCGCTCCGGGACGCGGCCGCGACGCCGTCCGACCTGTCCTGGTCCTCCGGGCTCGCCGGGATCGCGGCCGCGGCCGCCCGGCTGCCCGAGGGCGCGGCCATGGCCGCGGAGCGGCTGGCGGACGCCGATGTGTGCCCCGACCTGAGCCTCGGGCACGGCGCCCTCGGCACGCTGGAGGCGCTGGCCGTGCTCGCCGAACAGGGCGACCGGGCACCGGCCGCGAAGCTGACCCACCGGGCCGGCCAGGCGCTCGCCCTGGTCGAGGCGCAGGCCCACCGCTGCGCCACCCCGCACCACGTGCCCTCCCCCGGACTGCTGACCGGACTCTCCGGCATCGGCTACGGCCTGCTCCGCCTGGCCCGCCCCGACGCCGTGCCGTCCCTCACCCTGCTGGGGCATCCCGCCCCCTGACCGGCCCGCCGGCCGCACCGGCCGCACCGGCCGACCCACGGACCGCACCACCACCGCACCGACCGCACCACCACCGGACTTCTCGACCACGCGCCACCGATGAACCGCTCGACCGCACCACGGCCTTGCTCCACCTCCGCCCCGTGCTCGCCGCACGGGACCCAAGAAGGGGACCACCGTCATGGACAAGCACCTCGCCACCGCCGACGTGACCGCCACCACCGACGCCGCCGTCACCGACACCGCGGCCGCCGCTCAGGACGCGGCGGGCGGCATCACGCTCAAGGGCCGCAACCGCGCCTGCGCCCGGGCCCGGGTGCTGGCGGGCATGGTGCTGACCAGCGGCCTCGTGATCACGCTCAGCACGATCGACACCTCGGTGTCCGCCCCTCGGTGACACCTCGGCGACAGGACGACCTCGTGGTGGCGCGGGCCCGCTCGGCGGGACCCGCGCCGCCGCGTTCCCCCGGGCGGCGCCGGTGTCCACGTCAGCAGCCCCGCGCCCGCCGGACGGGCACGGCCCGGGGCCCCCGGCGTGCCGGGTTCGCCGGACATGCCCTCCCGTTCGCCGATAAGCCGTCACGTTCCGCGGAAAGCAGCCGAGTCGGCGGGAAAAGCGGTGCCTGTTCTGTCACCTGCCGCAGTTCCCGATATTCCGATTATCATCTGCGTTCATGCGTTCCCATGCGCCTTCCCTGGTCGGACGGGACTCCCAACTGGACGTCCTGGAGCGGGCCTTGTCCGACGCCCGGCAGGGGCGCGGCGGTGTCGTCTTCCTGGTCGGTGAGGCCGGGGTGGGCAAGTCACGGCTCGCGGCGGAGGCCGTGGGCGGCGCGCTGGGCGCCGGCATGCGCGTCCTGCGGGGCCGCAGCAGCACCACCGGTCCGGCCGTGCCGTTCCGGCCGCTGACCGAGGCCCTGATGTCCCTGTTCCGCAGCGGCGAGCCCCTCGACGACCTGGTCCTCGGCCCCTACCGCCCGGTCCTCGGACGGCTGATCCCCGACTGGGACACCGGCGAGCGCGAGAGCAGCTCCATGGTGATCCTGGGCGAGGCGGTGCTGCGCCTGCTCATCGCCGCCGCCCGCGGCCAGGGCCAGCTCCTGCTGCTGGAGGACCTGGACGACGCCGACCCCGAGACGCTCGGCGTCCTCGAGTACCTGATCGACAACCTGGAGTACACGCCGGTCCTGCTGCTGGCCACCGTGCGCACCGACTTCAGCGACGCGCTCGACCTCGCCCAGTCCGCCCGCCGGCGCGGCGCCGCCACCCTGCTCGAACTGCCACCGCTGACGCGCCCCCAGGTCCACGGCATGATCGCCGCCCAGCTCGGCGCCGGCTCCCCCGAGGAGGTGCCCGCGGAGGTCCTGCTGCGGCTGTGGGAGGACAGCGCCGGCAGCCCCTATCTGGTCGAGGAGCTGCTCCAGTCCATGATCGGGGCCGGCACCCTGGTGCAGGGCCCGGAGGGCTGGCGCGCGGTCGGCGACCTGCGCAGCGACGTCTCCTCCACGCTGGCCCGCGGCATCCTGCGCCGCATCGACCGCCTCGGCACCCAGGGCCTGACCCTGCTGTCGGCCGCCGCCGTCCTCGGCAAACGCTTCCCGCTGACCGTGCTCCAGCGCATGACCGGCATCGACGACCGGGCGCTGCTCAGCCATCTGCACGCCGGCGTGGCCGCCCGCCTCGTCCTGCCCGACGAGCCCGCGCCCGACTGGTACTCCTTCCGGCACTCCCTCACCGTCGAGGCGCTGTTCACGCAGATGACGCCCGGCCAGCGGGCCGACCTGGCCCGCCGGGGCGCGACGGCCGTCGAGGAGCTGCATCCCGAACTCACCGGTGACTGGTGCGCGCTGGCCGCCGGGCTGCGCCGCGAGGCCGGGGACCACGCGGAGGCCGGACGGCTGTTCGCCGAGGCGGGCGGCCGGGCGCTGGCGGCGGGCGCGCTGGGCTCGGCGGTGACGCTGCTCAGCCGGGCCGAGGACCTGCTCGCGTCCGGCAGCGACCCGGCGGCCCGGGCCGAGGTGCTCGAACATCTGCTGCCCGCGCTGGCCGAGTCGGGGGACTTCGCCCGCGCCCTGGACCTGGCCGAGCACCTGCACGCGCTGGACGGTTCGGAACTGGGCCCGGCCAGGCTCGCGACCCTGCACACCCGGCTGGCCAAGGTCGCCCACACGGCGGGCCGCTGGTCCGACGGCAACCGGCAGATCGTGCGCGCCCGTGAGGTGCTCGCGGCCGCGCCGGACGAGGCCGTCGCCGCGGCGGTCGACGTCACCGCGGCCTATCTGGCGCTGGACACCCCCGGCTCCGACCGCACCCAGCACGCCGAGAAGCTGGCCCGCTCGGCCGCCGACACCGCCGAGCGGTACGGGCTGCCCGTGGTCGCCTGCCAGGCCCAGGAACTGCTGGCCACGGTGGCCCGGGAGCGGGACCCGGAGGAGTCCGCGGCGATGCTGGAGCAGGCGCTCGCCACGGCCGAACGGCACCGGCTGCCCCTGCAGCGCATGTACGCGGCCACCCGCATGGGCGGCAACGCGTGGCTCGCCGAGGGCGACACCACCGGTCTCCTCGCGGCGCGGGAGGAGGCGCTGCGGCTCGGCTCGGTCAGCATCGTGCACACCGTGGACGGCATCCTCGTCCTCGACGCGGTGCTGCGCGGGGACTACGACGGCGCCCGGACCGCGGCCGGCGAGTGCCTGGCCGTCGTCCGCAGGCTGCGGCTCGCCCCCGCCGTGCGGTACGTGCTGATGTCCCAGGCCACGCTGGCGGCGCACCTCGGTGACCGTACGGCGATGGAGGCGGCGCTGGCGGCGTTCGCGGAGTGGGACGGGGCCGGCGCGCAGGAGGAGCCGCTGGGCTTCGGTCTGGCGCGCGCGTTCTGCGCGCTGCTGGAGGAGGACCGGGACCTGGCGCGGGCCGAACTGGGGGCGGTGCTGGCGCTGGAGGAGGACAACCCCTCCACCTACCACCTCAGCGGCACCCACGGCCTGGTGCTGCTGCTGGACGTGCTGGCCGGGACCGCGGACCGCGTCCGGCACGAGGAGATCACCGCGACGGCCGTCGCGCGGATGCGCTGGAACCGCCAGTTCGTACTGCTCGCCGACGCCGTCCTGCTCGGCCGGGAGGGCGCGGGTCCTCGCGCGGCCGGCCAGGTGGAGGCGGCCCTCGCGGTGGCGGAGCCGTATCCGATGGCCATGCACCTCGGGCTGCGGCTGGTCGCCGACGCGGCGCACCAGGACGGCTGGGGCGACCCGGTGGCCTGGCTGCGGCGGGCGGAGCACTACTTCCACGAGCGGGACACCGCGGCCGTCGCCAACGCCTGCCGGGCCGGGCTGCGCCGGCTCGGCGCGCCCGTGCACCAGCACCGCAGCGGCACCAGCGGCATCCCCGAGGAACTGCGCGCGCAGGGGGTCACGGTCCGGGAGTTCGAGGTGTTCCAGCTGCTCGCGGAGCGGCTCGGCAACAAGGACATCGCCGACCGCCTGTTCATCTCGCCCCGCACGGCCGAGAAGCACATCGCGAGCCTGATGACCAAGACGGGGGCGGCCAACCGCGCCGACCTGTGCGCGAGGTCGGCCGCCCTGCGAGCGCTCTGAACGGTGTCCCCCGGCGCGCCCCGGGTGCCGGACGTCAGCGCATCTCGCGGACCGCGCGAGAGGCGAGCACCGCCACCGCGGTCACGGCGAGGACGGCGGCCACCGTGGCGAACAGCGCGAACGTGCTCGTGCGGGCGAGGGCGCCGCACACCACGAGGGACAGCGGGGCGGCGGCGTAGCCGAGGACCATGTCGACGGAGACGACCCGGCTGAGCACGTCCGAGGGGATGTTGCGCTGGATCCAGCTGAGCCCGAACACGCCCTGGAAGCCGATGGCGAAGCCCATCGCGAGCACGGTCGCCACCACCGCCGGGGTGCTGTGGACCAGTCCCAGTACGGCCATTCCGGCGCCGAGCCAGCCCGCGAGACCGGCCACCATCAGGCCCACCCGGGGCCGGCCGCCGAGCGCGCCGCCGGCGAGGGTGCCGAGCATCGCGCCGCCCGCGAGGGAGCCGTTGAGGACGCCCAGGGTGGCCGAACCGCCGCGCAGCACCTGGTCGGCGAGGGTGGCGAAGCCGACGGTGAAGGGCCCGGCATAACAGAAGTTGACGGCGGTGTCGAGGGCGACGACGGTCCGCAGCCGGGGGTCGCGCCAGGTGAAGGCCACCCCTTCGCGGATGCGCGCGCCGAGCGACTTGGGGACCTCGGCGACGGCGCCGGCGCCGGTCTCGTCGGCGGCCGGGGCGGCGGGCTTCGGGGCGCGGGGCCGGGTCCGCACGCCGAGGACGCACCAGCCGCACAGGGCGAAGCAGACGGCGTCGACGAGGAAGGCGACCGGGGCGCGGGTGACCGCGATGACCAGGCCGCCGACGGCCGGGCCGAGGACCGCGGCGGTCCGGGTGCCCGCGCCGAGCAGGGCGTTGGCCGGGGTGAGCAGGGTCTCGTCCACCACCGAGGGCAGGATCGACATGCGGGCGGGCTGGAAGAAGGCGTCCACGGCGCCGAAGGCCGCGGCCGCCGCGCACAGCATCCACACCGTCAGATGCCCGGTGAGGCCGCCGATCCCGACCGCCGCCATGAGTCCGGCCCGGGTCCAGCTGGAGGCGATCATCAGGGTGCGGGTGGACCAGGAGTCGCTGAGGGTGCCGCCCACCAGCGTGAGCAGGGCCCGGGGCACCGCCTGGAAGGCGAGGACGTAGCCGAGGGTGAGGGTGGAGCCGGTCAGGCCGAGGGTGATCCAGGAGAACGCGACGACGCTGAAGCCGTCGCCGAGCAGGGACAGCGACTGTCCGAGCCACAGCAGCCGGAAGGGGCGGTGGCGGGCGGGTGCCCACAGCCGGGGTCCGGCGCCGGCGAGGGTGGTGGCCATGGTGGAGCCTTTCGGGTTCGGTGCCGCGCGGCGCCCGGGGTTCGGCCGGGCGCCGCGCGGCGTGGGGTCGCCGGTCAGTAGCGGACGGGCAGGGCGGTCAGGGCGCGGTTGAGCAGGGAGGGCTGCCAGGTGAGTCCGGCGGGGTCGTCCAGGGCGAGGCCGGGGTGGTCGCGGACCAGGGTGTCCACGGCGGCCACGGCCACCAGCCGGGCGAGGGCGGCGCCGATGCAGAAGTGGGCGCCGAAGCCGAAGCCGAGGTGGGTGGCGCCGGTGCGGTGGAGGTCGAAGCGGCCGGGGTCGGGGAAGCGGGCGGGGTCGCGGTTGGCGGCGGCGGTCACCAGGAAGATCCGGTCGCCGGCGCGCAGGGTGTGGCCGTCGAGTTCCAGGTCGCGGGCGGCGGTGCGGATGGACATCTTCGACGGCCCGTCCAGGCGCAGCGTCTCCTCGACGGCCGCCCGCACCAGCTCGGGGTCCTCGCGGACGGCGTCCAGCAGGCCTTCCCGGTGCAGGGCGAGGACGGTGTTGGCGATGAGGTTGCTGGTGGTCTCGCCGCCGGCGAACGCCATCTGGGTGAGCATCCCGACGAACTCCGTCTCGGTGACCGAGTCCCCCACCCGGCCCTCCCGCAGCACCTGGCTGATCAGGTCGTCGGCGGGTTCGGCCCGGCGCCTGGCCACGAGGTCGGCGAGGTAGTCCTCCAGGCTCACCAGGGCCTGGAGGGAGGCCCGGTACTCGCTCTCCTCCTGCGCGGTGCCGAGGACGAGGTCGGCGACGCGGGCGTTCCAGTACCAGAAGGAGGGGGCGTCGGTGCGGGGGATGCCGAGCCAGCGGGCGAAGACCAGCGCGGGCAGCGGCTTGGCGACGTCGGCGAGCAGGTCGCCGGCGCGGCCGGGGGCGGCCCGGCGGGCGAGGACGGCCTTGGTGGCCTTGCCGGTGAAGGTCCGGTAGCGGTTGACGGCCCGGGCGGCGAAGGACTCCTGGAAGACCTGGCGCAGCCTGCGGTGCTGGGGCGGGTCGTTGAAGACCATCCAGCGCGACAGGATCGCGAAGGCCCGCTCGGCGTCCTCGCGGGCGCCCTGCGGTACGGCGTCCATCAGCGGCCGGACCCGGTCGGCGGAGACCGCGGGGTCGCGCAGGCACCGCATGACCTGGTCGTATCCCGTGACGAGCCAGGCGTGGTGCAGGGGACTCCAGTGCACCGGCGCGTGCTCGCGCAGCGCGTCCAGGTGACCGTAGGGGTCGGCGACCATGTCCGGCGACAGCAGATACCGCTCGGCGAAGGCCGGGACGGAGCCGGGGCCGCCCGACGGGTTGGCGGTGCCGGTGCCGGTGCCGGGGGCAGTAGCGGCTCGGGCGATGCCGGGAGCGGCGGGGGCGGATGCGGATGCGGATGCCGCCGGGCAGGTGCCGGAGGACACGGGAGCCGCACCCGCCGGGGTGACGGCGGGGGCCGCGGGGGCAGGGGCGGATGCCACCGGGCAGGTGCCGGAGGGCGCGGGAGCCGTACCCGCCGGGGCGACGGCGGGGGCCGCGGGGGCGGTGGTTGCCGGGGCGGTGGGGGTCCCGGGGGCCGCCGGGCAGGTGCCGGGGGGCGCGGGGGCGATCGTGGGGGCGATCGTGGGGGCGGTCATCGTGCGGTCTCCGTCCCGATGCCGGCGACCAGTTCGGCGATGCCGGCCACCCGCGGCTCGGCCATCATCGACATGTGGTCGCCGTCGCTGATGTGCAGGGTCAGGCCGCCCTCGGCGACCTCGCGCCAGCGTTCGACGTAGGTCTCGTAGTCCACGTCGAGTCCGGGCATGGTCCGTCCGCGCGGCAGTCCGGCGGCCTCGCTGCCCACCACCAGGTGGACGTGGCCGGGGTAGGGGCGGACCTCGTAGCCGGCGAGCGCGGCGAGCAGCGAGTGCCACACCTCGATGGGCGCGCCCTCGACGAGCGCGGCCTCGGCGGGGCTCATCCCGGCGCCGAGCAGGGCGGCGGTGAGTTCGGCGGTGAGCCGGTCGCGGTGCGCGGAGGGCGGCAGTTCCCGCAGCCGGTCGCGCATCCGCAGGGCCTCGCGCAGGTCCTGGGTGACGCCGTTCAGCCGGGCGCGGGCGGCGGGGTTGGGCAGGTACGGCTCGATGAGGACGAGCGGCGAGACGCGGTGGCCCGCGCGGTGCAGCTGGGTGGCCATCTCCAGCGCGATGTTGGCGCCCATGGACCAGCCGAGCAGCGCGTGCGGTCCCGCGTCGCCCCGGTCGGTCATCTCGGCGACGTAGTTGGCGGCGATGCCGGTCACCGTGGAGGGGTCCACCCCGCCGAGCAGACCGCGCGCCTGGAAGGCGTGCACGGGCCGGCCCTGCGGGAGCGCGCGGGCCAACGGCACGAACCAGGCGGCGCTGCCGCCGGTGGGGTGCACGCACCACAGCGGTTCGCCCTCCCCCTCGCGCAGCCGGACCTCGGAGGTGACGGCCGCGGGCACCCCGCCGGCGGCGGCGCGGGTGGCGTGCTCGGCGAGCCGGGCGATCGTGGGGTGCTCGATCAGGTCGCCGACGGACACGGTCAGTCCGCGGGCGGCGGCCATCAGGGAGACCCGGACGGTGGACAGGGAGCTGCCGCCGATGCGGAAGAAGTCGTCGTGGACGCCGATGCGGGCGAGGCCCAGGACCTCGCGCCACACCTCGGCGAGCACCTTCTCGGCCGGTGTGGCCGGGGCGGCGTACGTGGTGTCGTCGCGGTCGGACTCGGCCGGGGGCAGCGGCAGGGCCCGCTTGTCGATCTTGCCGCTGCGGTTGACGGGCAGTTCGTCGAGGACGACGAACCGGGCGGGCACCATGTAGGGCGGCAGGAACGCGCGCAGGGCGCGGCGCAGTTCCTCCGCGGCCGGCCGGCCGGGCCCGTGGACGACGAGGTAGGCGACGAGGGCCGGTTCGCCGGGCAGGTCGGTGCGGTGCAGGACGACCGCCTGGCGCACCTCGGGCAGCTTGCGCAGCGCGTGCTCGATCTCGCCGAGTTCGATGCGGAAGCCGCGCAGCTTGACCTGGCTGTCGCGGCGGCCGAGCCACACCACCGAGCCGTCGGGCCGGTGGGTGCCGAGGTCGCCGGTGCGGCACAGGCGGTCGCCGGGGGCGCCGTAGGGGTCGGGGACGTAGGTGGCGGCGGTCAGCGCGGGGCGGCCCAGGTAGCCGCGGCCCACGGCGTCGCCGCCGAGGTGGATCTCGCCGGGCACCCCGGCGGGGACGGGCTGGAGGTCCTCGTCCAGGACGTGGACGCGGGTGTTGCGCATCGGGGTGCCGATGGGCGGGCGCCCCTGGCCGGGCCGGAGTTCGGCGGCGAGGGACCACACGGAGGTCTCGGTGAGGCCGTAGACGTTGTGGAAGCGGCGGCCGCGGGCCCAGACGTCGGCGAGTTCGGCCGGGCAGGCCTCGCCGGCGACCTGGAGCACGCGCAGTCCGGGGAATTCGTCCTCGCCGAGGACCGCGAGGGCGCTGGGCGGCAGCATGGCGCAGGTGACACGGGCCTCGCGCAGGGTGCGGGCCAGGTCGGGACCGGGGCGCAGCGCCTCCTTCGACGCGGTGACCAGGCGGCCGCCGTTGGCGAGGGACCAGGTGAGTTCCAGGATCGAGGCGTCGAAGCCGAAGGAGGCGAACTGCAGCACGCGGTCCTGGGCGGTGGGGCGGACCAGGTCCCGCTGGCCCTCCAGCATGTTGGACAGGCCGCGGTGCGGGATGGCGACGCCCTTGGGGCGGCCGGTGGAGCCGGAGGTGTAGATGATGTAGGCGAGGGTGTCGGCACAGGGGCGCGCGACGGCGTACGGCGTGCCGGCGGCCGCGTCCGTCCCGGCCGGCGTGCGGGTGGCGTCGGACGCGCGGGCCATGCGCTGCGTGCGGGCGCCGTCCGGCGTGCGGGCCACACCCTGCGTGCGCTCGGATTCCGGCGTGCGGGCCACGCTCTGCGTGCGCGCGGCTTCCGGAGCGGATCCGGTGTCCGCGGCGGCGGCCGTGTCGTCGTCCAGGAGCAGGACCGGTCCGTCGAAGGGCACGGTCCCGGCGAGCGCCCGCTGGGTGAGCAGGACACGCATGCCGCTGTCCTCGGCCATGAACGCCAGCCGGTCGGTGGGGTGTTGCGGGTCGAGCGGGAGGAAGGCGCCGCCCGAGCGCAGCACGCCGACGGCGGCGCGCACGAGGTCGGGGCCACGGTCCGCGCAGATGCCGACCACCGTCTCGGGGCCCACCCCGAGCCCGTTCAGCCGGGCCGCCAACGCCTCGGCCCCGGACTGGAGTTCCGCGTAGGTGACTTGGTCGTCGCCGTGCTCGACGGCGACCGCGTCCGGGGTGCGGGCGGCGTGCGCGGCGATGTGCTCGTGGAACAGCAGCGGGGAGGCGGGGGTCAGCGGGCCCCGGCCCCAGACCTCCAGGGCGGTGGTGCGGGCGGCGCCGGTGAGCGCGGGACGCCGCACCGGCGCGTGCGGGTCGGCGGTCATGGCCTCCAGCTGGGCGCACAGCACGTCGGCCAGCTGTTCCGCGGTGGCGGGGGCGACGAACTCCGGGTCGGCGTCGAGGGTGAAGGCGTTGACGCTCGCGTTCACCAGCAGCGGGAACATGGTCCGGGCGATCTCCAGGGAGTCGTCCCAGGACTCGTGCGAGAGCCGGTGGAAGTTGACGTAGTTGAAGACGGCGTCGGTCAGGCTCGGTTCGGTGGGCCGCAGCCGGGCGATGTGGACGAGCGGGACCCTGCGGTGCGGCAGCATCTCCTGCTCGGCCGCGAACACGTCGCGCAGATAGGCGAGCCAGCTGCCGCGCGGCCGGGTGACCCCGAACGGGACGGTGTTGAGGAAGAGTCCGCGCATCCGGTCCGCGTCGGGCAGTTCGGGCCGGCCGTTGGTGACCAGTCCGATGCCGTGGCCGAGCGCGCTGTCGTCGGCCTGCGCGAACAGCCCCATGGTGTGGTGGAACGCCGTGAGCAGCACGGTACGGCGGGGCACTCCGGCCTCCTTGGCCAGCCTGCCGATGCGCTCGGCGAGGTGGGCGTAGGAGCGCCGTACCTCGTGCACGGGCGGCTGTCCGGCGTCCGCCGCGGCCGGCGGCCCGTCCGGGAGGCGGTCCAGGCGCACCGGCCGCAGGTCGGCCAGGCGTCCGCGCCAGTACTCCCGTGACTCCTCGCTGCCGGTCGCGGCCCGCTCCAGGGCGACGTACTCGGCGAAGGCGGGGGCGCTCGGCGGCCGGGGCGCGGTGCGGTGGGCGACCGCCTCGCGGTGCAGGGCGAGCAGATCGGCGACGAGGGAGGTGAGGCTCCAGCCGTCCAGCACGACGTGGCAGTCGGTGAGGACGAGCCGCAGCTCGTGGTCGGTGACGTGGTGCAGGTGGATGCGGACCAGGGGGGCGGCGGCGAGGTCGAAGCGGCGCGCGAACTCCTCGTCCACGAACCGGCCGAGCCGGGCCCGCTGTTCCTCGCGGGGCAGTCCGCGCAGGTCGGTGTAGCCGACGGGGAGGCGGGCGCCGCGGTGGACGAGCTGGAGGGGCTCGCGGTAGGAGACGAGGTCGACGGAGGTGCGCAGGATGGGCTGCCCGGCGACGACCGCGTCCACCGCCGCCTGGAAGGCCTCGCGGTCGAAGCCCTCGGGCACGCTGATCTTGAGGTCGGTGACGTTGTGATAGGCGCCGCGCCGGGGGTCGGCGAGCATCTCGTGCAGCATGCCGGCCTGCAGCATGGTCAGCGGGTAGGCGTCGGCGAGCCCGTCGGGCAGGCGGTCCCGGTCCGCCGGGTCGAGCTGGGAGAACGGGGCGACGGGGGCGGGCGCGTCCACGGCCTCGGTGGCGAGGGCGGCCAGGTCGGCGAGGGTGCGGGCGCGGAAGACGTCGGCCACGGTGAGGCCGAGCCCGGCCTGCCGGGCGAGGCCCACCAGGCGCAGGGCGAGGATGGAGTCGCCGCCCAGGTCGAAGAAGTTGTCGGTGCGGCCCACGTGTTCGGCGGCCAGCACCTGGGTCCACACACCGGCCAGGGCCTCCTCCCGCGGCCCCTCGGGCGGCACATGGGCGCCGTGTCCGGCGGAGGCGGGGGCGACGGCGGTCAGCGCGGCGCGGTCCACCTTGCCGTTGGCGGTGAGCGGCAGCCGCTCGTGGCGGACGAACAGGGCCGGGACCATGTAGTCGGGCAGCGTCAGACGCAGTCCCTCGCGCAGCGCGGGCGGGTCCAGCGGGCGGCCCTCGGGGGTGACCACGTGGGCGACGAGGCGGGCCGCCGCGTCCTCGCCGCGGCGGGCGACGACGGCCACGTCCGCGACGCCGGGCAGGGTGCGCAGCGCGGTCTCGATCTCGCCCGGCTCGATGCGGTAGCCGCGGATCTTCACCTGGTGGTCGGCGCGTCCGACGTACCCCAACTGGCCGTCGGGGAGCACCCGTACGAGGTCACCGGTGCGGTACATGCGGGCGCCGTTCCCGGCGAACGGGTCGTCGAGGAAGCGTTCGGCGGTCAGTTCGGGGCGGTTGCGGTAGCCGCGGGCCACGCCGCCGCCGGAGACGTACAGTTCGCCGACGCCGCCGTGCGGCACCAGCCGGCCCCGGGCGTCGAGGACGTAGCCGTGCTGGCCGGAGAGCGGGCGGCCGACGGGCGAGCGGACCGCTCCGCTCACGTCGGCCTCGGTGATCGTGCGGAGGGTGACGTGCACGGTGGTCTCGGTGATGCCGTACATGTTGACCAGGGCGGGGCGGGGGCCCGGGGCGGCGAACCAGTCGCGGTAGTCGCGGACGTCGAAGGCGTCGCCGCCGAAGACGACGGTGCGCAGGGCCAGGTCGCCGAAGCCGGCTGCCGCGTCGGCGAGATGGGCGCGCAGGCCCTTGAAGGCGGCGGGCGTCTGGTTGAGGACGGTGACCCCTTCCTCGCGCAGCACGCGGTGCACGGCCGCCGGGTCGCGCACCTCGTCGGCGCCGAGCACGACGACGCGTCCGCCGGAGGCGAGCGGCGCCCACAGCTCCCACACGGAGAAGTCGAACGCCGGCGAGTGCATCAGCGTCCACACGTCGTCCGGGCCGAAGCCGAAGTGCCGGTCGGCGGCGCCGAGCAGCCAGGCGAGGTTGCCGTGGGTGACCTCCACGCCCTTGGGGCGGCCGGTGGAGCCGGAGGTGTAGATGACGTAGGCGAGGTCGTCGGAGGCCGGCCGGTGGTCCTCGGCCGCCTCGGCCGTGGCGTCCGTCCGGGGGTGCTCGGTGTCGGCGGCGGGGTCGAGCGGGACCTGCCGCACGGGCAGGCCGTCCACCGCGGCGCGGGTGGCCGTGTCGGTGACGACGCACTCGATGCCGGAGTCGGTGACGGTGAACTCGCGCCGCGCCCGCGGGTGGGTGGGGTCGAGCGGGAGGTAGGCGGCACCGGCGCGCCAGACGGCGAGCAGGGCGACGGCCAGGTGGGGCGTGCGGTCCACGCAGACGCCGACGAGGGAGCCGGGGGTGACACCGTGGGCGCGCAGCCGGACGGCCAGTTCACGGGCGCGGGCGTCCAGTTCGGCGTAGGTGAGGGTCTCACCCGAGCCGGTGACGGCCACCGCGTCCGGGGTGCGGGCGATGTGCCCGGCGACCCGGTCGGGGGCGGTGCGCGGGGCCGGGCCGGACAGCGGGACGGTGTTCGCCGGGCCGTCGGGGCCGAGCAGGTGGGCGCGTTCGGCGGGGGTGAGCGGGTCGATGGAGCCGAGCGGGGTGGCCGGGTCGGTGTGGAAGGCCTCCAGCAGGGCGACCGTGTGGCGGGCGAGGGCGGAGACCGTCGTCTCCTCGAACAGGTCGGGCCGGTAGACGAAGACGAGGTCGGTGCGGCCGGCGCCGTCGCGCAGGTCGAGGGTGAGGTCGAACTTGGCGGTGGTGAGGTCGACCGGGTACGGCGTGCCGTCGGCCGTGCCGAGGGCGAAGGCCGCGGGTGAGACGTCGGTGTGCGTGAACAGGACCTGGGCGAGCGGGTTGCGGGCGAGGTCGCGCTCCGGGTGGAGGGCGTCGACGACCCGCTCGAACGGCAGCGACTGGTGGGAGAAGGCCTCCAGTACGCGTTCGCGGGTGCGCTCCAGCAGTGCCGCCGGGGTCGGGTCGTCGGACAGGTCGCCGCGCAGCACCAGGGTGTTGACGAAGAAGCCGACCAGTTGTTCCGTCTCGGCGCGCTCCCGGTTGGCGACCACGGTCGCGACGGCGATGTCGTCCTGCCCGCTGTGGAAGGCGAGCGCGGCCTGGAAGGCGGCCAGGACGGTCATGTACGGGGTGGCGCCGAGGCTCCGGCCCAGCGCGGCGAGCCCGTCGGTGAGCGCGGACGGCAGGGTGACGGTGAGGGCGGCGCCCCGGCCGCCCGGCGCGTCGGGGCGGGGGTGGTCGGTGGGCAGGTCCAGCGGGGTGAGGCCGGCCAGCCGGGAACGCCAGTGGTCCAGGGCCGCCGACTGGTCCGAGGCCCGCTGCCAGATGGCGTAGTCGGTGTAGTCCACGGGGAGTCCGGGCAGCGACGCGCTGCGGCCCTCGGTCCTGGCGCGGTACAGCTCGCCCAGGTCGCGGGTGATCAGGCCGAGGGACCAGCCGTCGGAGACGATGTGGTGCATGGCCAGGACCAGGACGTGGTCGTCGTCGGCGGCGCGGACGAGGGTGGCGCGGAAGGCGGGCTCGCGGGCGAGGTCGAAGGGGCGCAGCGCGGCGGCCTGGACGGCGGCCGTGAGGGCCCGCTCGCGGTTCCCTCGGTCGCCCGCGGCCACGGCCGGTCCGGCGGCCTCCACCACGTCGAGGACCGCGCTGTCGGTGGACAGCACGCGCTGGTACGGGACCCCTTCGTGCTCGGGGAAGACCACGCGCAACTGCTCGTGGCGGGCGGCCAGTTCGGTCACCGCCGACCGCAGGGCCGGGACGTCCAGGGGGCCGGTGAACCGCCAGGCGGCGGGGAGCAGATAGGTGGCCGCTCCGGGGTCCAGCCGGTCCAGGAAGTACAGGCGCTGCTGGGCGGCGGACAGCGGGATCCGGTCCGGCAGGGGCCGGACCCGGACCGGGCCGTCGTCCCGGGCGGCCGCCCGGCCGCTCAGCCTCTGCTCCAGCAGACGCCGGGCCGCCGGTGACAGGCCGCCGCCCGGGGCGAGGGGGCCGGGACGCACGTCCGAGGTGGTCATGAGGGCACTCCGTTCTCACAGGAATGAAGCAGAAGTCGGAAGGGGCGGCGGTTCGCTGCCGGGGGGCCGGCCGCCGCGGGGCGGAAGTCGCTCCCCGCACCGGGGCCGGCCGCCGTGACGCTCGCGGCGTCCGCCGGGAGACACCCCAAGGGGGCTGTACCGCCGGGGCGGCAGGGTCAGAGGTCGGCCGTCAGGGAGAGGTCGATCTCGTCGTCGCTCATCTGCGAGATCAGCTCCAGCAGCCGGCGCTCCACCTCGGCGGCGAGCCGCTCCACGGTGGGGTGTTCGAAGAGGTCGCGGACCTGGAGCGGGCAGTCGAAGGCGGTCCGCAGGCGGGAGACGACGGACACCGCGCGCAGGGAGTGCCCGCCGAGGGCGAAGAAGTCGTCGTGGACGCCGACGCGGGGCAGGTCGAGCACCTCGCACCAGATCTGTGCGACGACGGTCTCGGCGGGGGTGCGCGGGGCGACGAAGACGTGCGGTTCGGGTACGGCGGGGTCGGGCAGGGCGGCGGTGTCCAGCTTGCCCTGCACGGTCAGCGGCAGCGCGTCGAGGAGGACGAACGCCGAGGGGACGAGGTAGTACGGCAGGCGGTCCCGGCAGTGCGTCTCCAGGGACTCCTCGGCCAGTCCCCCGCCCGCGGCGTAGGCGACCAGGGCCGGTTCGCCGCGCAGGGGGCGGACCACGACGGCCGCGGCCCGGACACCGGGGTGGCCGCGCAGCACCGCCTCGGCCTCGCCCGGCTCGACCCGGAACCCGCGGATCTTGACCTGGTCGTCGTTGCGGCCGAGGAACTCCAGCTCCCCGGAGGGAAGGCGTCGTACGACGTCGCCGGTCCGGTAGAGCCGGGCGCCGGGCGCGCCGAACGGGTCGGGCACGAACCGCTCGGCCGTCAGGGCGGGCCGCCCCAGGTAGCCGCGCGCCAACTCGGCCCCGCCGATGAAGAGTTCACCAGGCACCCCGTCGGGAACCGGCTCGCCGAGCGGGTCCACCACGTGGGCCCGCCGGCCGCCCAGGGCGCGTCCGATGGGCACCCGGCCGTCCGGCGCCCCCTCGACGCGGTGGGCGGTGGCCGAGACGACGGCCTCGGTGGGGCCGTAGGTGTTGACCACGGGGACGCCGGGCAGCCGGGCGAACCAGCGCTCCAGCGGGTCGGCGGGCAGCGCCTCTCCCCCGGTCACCAGGAGCCGCAGCGAGGCGAGCCGGGGCGCCAGGGTGTCCAGGCCGGCCACGACCTCGGCCCAGTAGGACGGGGTGAGTTCCATGACGGTCACCCGCTCGGCGGCCACCCGTTCGGCGAGTTCCTCGGGGGACCAGATCTCGTCCGGGCGGACGATCACCGTGGCGCCGGTGCTCAGCGCGGGCAGGATCTGCTCCAGCGAGGCGTCGAACGAGGTGGAGGCGAAGGTGAGCACGCGGTCGGCGGAGGTCAGCGCGAACTGCTCGCGGGCGGCGGCCACATGGGCGTCCAGGGCGTGGTGCTCGACGCCCACGGCCTTGGGCCGGCCGGTGGAGCCCGAGGTGAAGATGACGTAGGCGAGGTCGCCGCGCGCGGGCGTGTGGCGGGGGCCGTCGGGGGCGGGCCGCACCTGGTCCAGGCCGACCGCCACGGCGCCGAGGCCCGTGATCTTCTCGTGGGTGCCGGCGTCGGTGACGACGTGTCCGGCTCCGGCCTCCCGCAGCATGTACCGCAGCCGTTCGGCGGGGAGCCGGGTGTCGAGCGGCACGTACACGCCTCCCGCCCGCCACACGGCGAGCATGGCGGCGACCGCCCCGACGCCCCGGCCGACGCACACGCCCACCGCGTCGCCCGGGACGACGCCGGCCTCGGCCAGTGCGGCGGCCAGGCCTCCCGTCAGCGCGTCCAGTCCGGCGTAGTCGACGGTGTCCCCCTCGCACACGACGGCCGGGGCGTCCGAGGCGCCCATGACCCGGAAGGCCGGGGCGGGCGCGGCGTCCTGTCCGGCGGCGGCGACCAGGTGCTCGCGTTCGCGGGCGGAGAGCAGGGGCAGCTCGTCGACGCGGGTGCCGGGTGCGGCGAGGGCGGCTTCGAGGACCCGGCCGACGTGCCGGGCGAACCGGGCGGCGGTACCGGGCCGGAAGAGGTCGGCGGCGTACTCGACGTTGAGCGCGAAGCGGCCGGGCCGCACCAGGAAGGTGGCGGTCAGGTCGAACTTCGCCGATCCCCACGGCAGCGTGAATCCGGCGGCGTCCAGGCCGGGCAGTCCCGAGCCGTCCGTGGACGAGTCCTGGACGTCCACCATGACCTGGAACAACGGGTTGCGGGAGAGGTCGCGTTCGGGGCGCAGCCGCTCCACCACCTTCTCGAACGGCACCTCCTGGTGGCCGAACGCGCCGAGGACCACGTCCCGCACCCGGTCGACGAGGGTGTCGAAGCCGGGCCGCCCCGAGAGGTCGGTGCGCACCACGACGGTGTTGACGAAGAAGCCCACCAGGGGCTCCAGTTCGAGCCGGTCGCGGCCGGCGACGGGGGTGCCGACACAGACGTCGGTCTGTCCGGACCAGCGGGCGAGGACGGCCTGGGCGGCGGCCAGCAGCACCATGAAGCGGGTCGCGCCGCGGGCGCGGGCGTAGGCGTCGACGCGGTCGGCGAGGTCCGCGGGCAGGTCCACCTCGACGGCGCCGCCCCGCCCGCTGAACACGGCGGGCCGCGGCCGGTCGGTGGGCAGTTCCAGGGCGGGCGTACCGGCCAGGGTGTCCTGCCAGTAGGTGAGTTGGGGTTCCATCGCGCCGCTGTCGGCGCGGTCGCGCTGCCAGACGGCGAAGTCGCCGTACTGCACGGGCAGCGGTGGCAGCTGGGCCCGCTCCCCCGACAGCCGGGCCCAGTAGTGGCGGGCGAGTTCGTCGAGGAGGACGCCCTTGGACCAGCCGTCGGTGACGGCGTGGTGCAGGGCGAGGACCACCACGTGGTCGTCACCGGCGAGTTCCCAGACGCCGGAGCGCAGCAGCGGGGGCCGGGCGAGGTCGAAGCGGCGCGTGGCCAGGGTGACGGCGGCCCGCCGTACGGCCTCCAGACGGGCGGGCTCGTCCGGCGCGCCGGGGGCCGCCTCCCAGTGCAGGGGCACCGGCGCGGGGGCGCGGACCTGCTGCGCGGGGCGGCCGTCGGACTCGGTGAGGGCCGTGCGCAGCACCTCGTGCCGCTCGGCGAGGTCGTTCAGGGCGTGCTGCCAGGCGGTGCGGTCCAGGCCGCCGCTCACCCGCCAGGAGTACCAGAGGAGGTAGGAGTCGCCGCGGTCCGAGGTGCGGTCCAGGAACCACAGGCGTTCCTGGGCGAAGGACAGCGGCAGCGGGCGGCTCCGGTCCACCGGGGTCACCTCGGTGGCGCCGGACGCGCGGGCGGCGTCGACGCGCGGGGCGAAGCCGCGGACGGTGGGGTGCTCGAAGACGGTGCGCAGTTCGATCTCGCGGCCGAGCCGCTGGGCGATGCGGGAGACGGCCATGGTGGCGAGCAGGGAGTGGCCGCCCAGGTCGAAGAAGCTGTCGTCGATGCCGACGCGCTCGACGCCGAGGACGTCGGCCCACACCTCGGCGACGATCCGTTCGGTCTCGTCGCGGGGGGCCACGTAGGCGCCTTCGGCGGCGGAGCGGTCGTGCGCGGGGTCGGGCAGGGCGGTCGGGTCGAGCTTGCCGGACACCGCCACGGGCAGGGCGTCCAGGACCACGAACTCGGAGGGCACCGCGTACCGCGGCAGGAAACGCGCGCACCAGGCGCGGAGTTCGGCGCGGTCCACGGCGGCCGGGGCGACGGTCGCGTCGGTCGCGGCGGTGGGCCGGGGGCCGGTCGCGTCGGGGGAGGTCTCCGCGGACATGACCGCGGTCGTGTCGGCGGGGGCGGCGGGGGCGGCCGGTACGACGTAGCCGATCAGGCTCTGTCCGGTGGCGCGGTCGGGGCGGGCGGCGGCCGCGGCGACCAGCGGGCAGGCCCGCAACACGGCTTCCACCTCGCCCAGTTCGATGCGGAAGCCGCGGATCTTGACCTGGTCGTCGCGCCGGCCGAGGAACTCCAGGTCACCGGCCGGCCGCCAGCGCACGATGTCGCCGGTGCGGTACAGACGGCTGCCGGGCGGACCGTACGGGTCGGGCACGAAGCGCTCGGCCGTCAGGGCGGGACGGCGCAGATAGCCGCGGGCCACCTCGGTCCCGCCGATGAGGAGTTCACCGCCGACGCCCACCGGAACCGGGGTGTCGTCGGCGTCGACCACGTACACCCGGCGGTCGCCGAGGGGGCGGCCGATGGGCACGCTGCCGTCGGGCGCCTCGGAGGCGTCGTGGGTGGTGGCGGTGACGGTGGTCTCGGTGGGTCCGTAGGCGTTGCACACCCGCGCCCACGGGACGGCGGCGCGCCAGGTGGCGAGGACGTCGGCGGGGACCGCCTCGCCGCCGAGGACGAGGAGGCGCAGGGGGGCGAGGGCCGCGGCCAGGCGCCGGTCCAGGGAGAGGGTCAGTTCCGCCCAGTAGGTCGGGGGCACGTTGACGACGGTCAGGGCGTGCCGCCGGACGATCTCGGGAACCTGGGTGGGCAGCCACGGCTCGTCGGGGCGCATGACCACGGTGGCGCCGCAGCCGAGGGCGGGCAGCAGTTGGTCGAGCGAGGCGTCGAAGGCGAACGAGGCGAAGGCCAGCACCCGGTCGTCGGCGGTGATGCCGAGGCGCTCCCGGACGGCGGCCACGTGCGAGGCGAGGGAGGCGTGTTCGACGCCGACCGCCTTGGGCCGGCCGGTGGAGCCGGAGGTGAAGATGACGTGGGCCAGCTCGCGCGGGTCCGGGCGGTGCCGGGGCCCGTCCGCGGCCGTGGTGACCCGCGTGACGTCGACGACGGCGGGGGCCAGGGTCCGGGCCGTCTCCGCGGTCGCCGGGTCGGCCACGACGCAGGCGAGCCGCGCCTCCTCCGCCATGAACCGCAGCCGTTCAGCGGGGAGTTCGGGGTCGAGCGGGACGTAGGCCCCGCCTGCGCGCCACACGCCCTCGATCGCGGCCGCCGACCACAGGCCGCGGCGCAGCAGCACGCCCACCGGGCTGCCGGGACCGGCTCCGGCGGTGCGGAGCGCGGCGGCGAGCCCGCCGGTCATGGCGTCCAGTGCGGCATAGGTGACCGTGGCGTCGCCGCAGACGAGGGCGGTGGCGCCCGGGTCGCCGCGGAAGGCGAGCGGGGCCGGCTCGGCGGCGGGGCGGTCGGGGGCGTGGTGCCATTCGGCGCGCGGGGCGGCGGGCGCGCCCGGTCCCGCGGTGAGGGTGCGGGCCAGGTCGCGCACGGGCGTCTCGGTGTCGGCGAGGACGGCCCGCAGCAGCGTCACGTAGGCGTGGGCGAAGGCGCGCATGGTGGCGGCGTCGTAGAGGGCGGTCGCGTACTGGAGGATCGCGGCGACGCTGCCGTCGGCGCGCAGGGTCAGGTCGAGGAAGACGTCCAGCGGGGTCCCGGTGAGCGGGGGTTCGACCAGCGCGACGTCGACGCCGGGCATCCGCACCGGCCGGATCGGGCTGTTGAGCAGGGTGAACGAGGCCTGCGCCAGCGGGTGCCTGGACAGGTCCCGCCGGCCTCCGACGGCGCCGACGACGTGGTCGAAGGGCGCCTCGGCGTGCGAGAGGTCGGTCAGGACGCGGCCCCGCACCCGGTCGAGCAGGGCGCCGAAGCCGGGCCGGCCGGACAGGTCCGAGCGCAGGACGACCGTGTTGACGAGGGGGCCGATGAGGGCGGGGGCGCCGCGCTGGGCGCGGTCGGCGAGGGTGCTGCACACCGCGACGTCCGTACGGCCCGACCAGTGGCCGAGGAGCGCCTGGTAGGCGGTGAGGAGCACCATGTAGCGGGTGGCGCGGCGGGAGCGGGCCAGGTCGTCCACGGCGGCGACGAGGTCGGCGGGCAGGTCGAAGCGGACGACACCGCCGGAGCCGTCCCAGACGGCGGGGCGCGGCCGGTCGGTCGGCAGGTCGAGCGGCTCCAGCCCGGCCAGGCGCTCGCGCCAGTGGCCGAGCAGCCGTTCCAGCCGCGCGCCGGACAGGCGCTCGGCCTGGGCGCGGGCGAGGTCGGTGTAGCGGGTGGCGGGCGGGGCGACGGTCTCGCCGCGGTATCCGGCGGCGAGTTCGTCCAGCAGCACGCCCCACGACCAGCCGTCCACCGCGATGTGGTGGACCTCCACCAGCAGCAGGTGCTCGTCCGGGGCGACGCGGGCGAGCACGGCCCGGACCGGGTGCTCGGCGGACAGGTCCACGGGACGGCCCAGGTACCGGGCGAACAGGTCGTCCGGGCCGTCCGCCTCGGTCCGCTCCAGGGCGATGCCGACGGGGGCGTCGACCTGCGGCACGGGCTCGCCGTCCACGGCGGTGAACCGGGTGCGCAGCACCTCGTGCCGCTCCACGATCCCGGCCAGGGACCGCTCCAGCCGGTCCGCGTCGAGGTCCCCGCGCAGCCGCAGGACCAGGGGCAGCATCGACCCGGAGGACCCGCCGGACAGCTGGTCCAGGAACCACAGCCGGCGCTGCGCGAAGGATGCCGTGAGGGTGTCGCCGTCCATCGGTGCCCTGTCGGGGGCCGGGCCTGCTGTCACTGTGAGCCTCCAAGCCGTGTTTTCCAGCAGACTGCCGCCGCGGGAACGGCCCCCATAGGGAAGAAGACGCAGCACCACACGCAGACCCCCGCGCCGGAACCTCCTTCACGGGGCGGGAGCGGCCTTCCGCCTCTGTGCTGCGCGGACCCGGACTCCGGCGCTGCGGCCGGGGCTTCGGCGGGAGAGCGGGCGACGTGAAAGAGGCACCTACGCCGTGCCCGCGGTACCGGCGGTCGCCGCACTGCTGCGGCTGACCCTGCTGTCACCGGGTCTCTGACGGATCCCGGCGGAGCCGCGCGGCTCAGTCGACCGGCTTCCCCGGCTGGTCGTGGGTGGAGCAGTGGATGCCACCGCCGCCGGAGGCGATCGTGTCGATCTTGACCTGCACGATGTCGCGCTGCGGGAAGTGCTCCCGCAGGATGCCGCGTGCCCGGTCGTCGGCCTTCCTGTCGCCGAAGCGGGGCAGGAAGACCGAGTCGTTGGCGACGTAGAAGTTCGCGTAGCTCGACACGAAGTCGTCGCCCTCGCCCGTGATCCTGTCGAGGTCGGGCTGCGGGAGGTCGATGATCTCGAACCCCCGGCCCCGGGCGTCGGTCTCCTCGCTCAGCACGGCGCGCGCCTGGTCGGACGCGCGCGACCAGGAGTCCGCGGGCGTCCCGGGGAACGCCGTGTCCAGCAGGACCACACCGGGAGCGGCGAACCGTACGAGACTGTCGACGTGCGCGTCGGTGATGTCCTCGCCGCGCACCCCCTTCAGCCACACGACCTTCTCGACGCCGAGGGTCCGCCGCAGCTCCGCCTCGATCCGCTCACGGTTCTTGCCGGGGTTGCGGTTGTCGTTGACGACCGAGCTCTCGGTCACCAGGAGCGTGCCCTGCCCGTCGGTCTCGAAGGATCCTCCCTCGGCGACCAGCGGGGCCCGCGTCCCGGGGACGTGGTACCTCTTCAGCAGCTCGGCCGCCACGCGCGCGTCGTTCGCGTGCTGCTGCTTGCCGCCCCAGCCGTTGAAGTTGAAGTCGACTCCGGTGACCCGGCCGTCGTCCTCGACGAACACCGGGACGATGTCGCGGGCCCACAGGTCGTCGACCATGAGCGGGACCACCTCGACCTGTGAGCCGCACGCCCGCTGCGCGGCCTTCTGCTGGTCGGGCCTGGCCATCATGACGACGTACTCGTAGTCCGCGACGGCCCGGGCGACGCGGGCGATGTCCTGGCGGACGTAGGGCAGGTCCTCGCCCCACACCGCGTCCAGCGCCGGCCACGACATGAAGGTGCGCGCGTGGCTCTCCCACTCGGCGCCGAAGCGGCGCCCTCCGGCGGTCGCGGTGTCCTGACCGGAACGGCTCGCTCCGGCCTGCGCCACGCCGTCGGGTCCGCACGCCGTCGCACCGAAGGCCGCGGCACCGATCCCGGCGATGGCCTGGAGGACGGTGCGGCGAGAGGGGGGAAGGGGGGACACGATGTGCTCCGTTCTGGGGACGAACACGCTATCCGGCCTGGCGGAAAGGGGCGCGCGGAGGCGCGTCGCACGGCCTCGACCGCCCCGGCGGGGTGCCGGCGGCGGCCGTGCACACTGTCGCACTGACTGGATTTTCAGTCAAACGGCCCATTGAGGGGTCATTGCCGCCTCCCCGCACTCGCGCCGCGGCGGTCCCACCGCCGTCTCCGACCGCCGGGCATGAGCCTGGACCTCCGTCCGACGTTGCGCCAGAACGGTCACTTAAAAACCCTCTGGACTGCGGAAACACTGATTTCGCCACTGCCCCGACGGTCCACTCGTGACACGCGGGCCGGACGGGCAACGGTTAGACACACAGGGGTGAAGCGTGCCTGAAAATTCAGTCAGGAATACCCGGGAGTCGTACCGGGGCGGGCCGGATAAAGTTCATGGTCATGGCGTCTCGCACTACTCAGATCCTCGAAGCGGCGGCCCGGGTGATCGCCCGGCGCGGAGTCCGCGGGCTGCGCGTGGAGGAACTCGCGGCCGAGGCGGGCGTCTCCACGGGCCTGATCTACTACCACTTCAAGGACCGCACCGGGGTTCTGCGCCGCACCCTGGAGTTCATCAGCGACCGGGCGGAGCGGTACACCACCGCCCGCGACCCCGACGCGGAGCCCCTCGGCCCCCGGGAGGAACTCGAGCAGATGCTCCTGCTGGAGCTCCAGGACACCCCGGAGGTGCGGGAGAACAGCACCGCCTGGGGTGAGCTGCGCGCGAGCGCGGTGTTCGACCCCGTGCTGCGCGAGGATCTCGCCAGGGCGACGCTGGTATGGGTGCAGGAGGTCGCCGCCGCCCTGGGTCAGGTGCGGCCGATGGCGCCGGCGCCCGCTCTCGCCTCCGCCGCCGAGCGGCTCACCGCGCTCGTGGAGGGCGTGAGCATGCGCTGGCTCAGCGGCGGCATCCAGGTCGAGCACGCCCGCTCGCTGGTGCGGGACGCCGTCGAGACCGAGCTGACCGGCCTGGGACAGCCGTAGCGCGGACGCCCGCTTCCCCTGCGGGAGGCCGGTTCGCCCCGGTGGGAACGGCGTGGCGGCGCCCGGCGCTCACAGGCCCGCGAACAGGCCGTCGAGCGGAGCGGGCACATGGTCGGGGTCGAGGGCCTCGGCGAGGACGCGCCCGTAGTGGATCTTGCGGCCCTTCTTCGTGCCGAGGAAGCGCCGCAACTGCTGCCGCGGGGTGCGGTCCCGCTGCGCGGGCTGTCCGAGGAAGGTCGTCAGGGCACGCAGATCGCCCTCCGCCCGTACGAGGTCCCGCACCCGCGCGACGCCCAGCGCACGGATCAGCTCGTCCTCCAGGTCCGCCGCGCACACGTGGAACCCCTGCTGCGGCGCACCGGCCCGCTCCAGGCCGCGGACGTAGAAGCGGTACTCCGCCTCGTCGCACAGTCCGGTGAGCCGGAGATCCAGGCCGGGTGGGCCGAGGAGACGGGTGAAGTGCCCGATGTTCATCGCTCCGCCCATCGGCAGGACGCAGATGCCCTCGGCCGCCAGGTCCCGGCCGCGGCGCGCGGCCAGCGCGGTGACCGCCGCCGCGTCGCTCGGCCCTTCGAGCAGCACGACCGTCCGGACGGGCAGCCTCGCGGCCAGCTCGCGCGCGGGATCGCCGGGCCCGCCCGCCACCCACGCCGTGACCGCGTCCCGGAACGCCCCCATGTCAGCCATGCCACGAGTCTGGGCGTTCTCCGTCCGGCACGACAGGGATTTTCCGCCGGACGACCGGACGGCGGGGCGACCGGGCAGCCGAGCGGGGCGCCGACACCCCGGACCGCAGCCCGCATTGGTCCCTGGTGCCGCTTGCCGCTTGCCGCGGCGGTCCGATCATGCGATCGTTCGTCCCGGCCGGCTCCGTCGGCCGGGACCAGCCCCCTGATCGCACGGGGGCACACCTCGATCTCCCTGCACGGCGTGTAAGGGGGTCCTTCGCTCTCTGGAGGCCCCTGTGCACGTCCACGACGCACCCCGCGACCGCCGTACGTCCCCCACGCCGCCCAACTGGGACCTCTACCGGCAGGCGGTCGTCGACATCGGCTTCCCCGGCATGGACGTACGGGTGGAACCACGCGCCCGGGGCACGGTGCTGGGCGCCTTCCCGGAAGCGGCTGGCGGGAGCGCCATCCATGTGATCACCGCCTGGAATCCGCTGGGGCTCACCGCCGCGGACGAGGCCAACTCCCGTGCTCAGCGCCTGCTGCTCGACGAGGTCCGCCGGCGAGGACTCCCCCGGTGGCACGCGGTGGGGGGCGACCGCCTCGGCACCCACCGCGAGGAGAGCGTCGCCGTGGCCGGCCTGAGCGACGCCGAGGCCCGCGCGCTGGGGCGCCGCTTCGGCCAGGACGCGGTGTTCGCGTGGACGCGGACCGACTGGCGGGTCCTGGCCTGCGCCGGCGACGCCTCGGACGTGAACGGGTGGGCGGTGACCATCCGTTCCGCTCCCGGACCGGCCCGGGACACGGGCCACTTCCCGGGCACGGGCCCCTTCCCAGGCACGGGCACGGTCTCAGGCGCGGGCACGGTCTCAAGCGCGAGCGCGGGCGCGGTCTTGGGCACGACCCCGGGCTCCGCCTCCGACTCCGCCACGGGCACCGGCACCGGCACCGGCACCGGCACCGGCACCGGCACCACCCTCTCCCCCCGCCCCCTCCGGGCCGGTCCGGCCAGGTCCGGACCATGGCCTGCGTGAGGCCTGGACAAACCCCCACCCCGGTGCTGTCGTGCACATGACTGAACTTTTCAACGTGGGAAACGTGTACCGACCCCGGGACGGATACGCCATGTCAGTTCGGACGCACCGCATCCTCGGCACCCTTCTCGCCGTCGCCCTCGCCCTGGCCGGCGCGCTGGCGCTGCCCGTGCCCGCGCGCGCGGCGACGGCCGTGTGCGCGCTGGCCTGCGACACCCTCGACCCCTCGAAGGCACGGCAGGAGACCTTCCCCGTGCCCGACCGGACCGTCAACGGCCGCGTCCTCAGACTGCACGTGTCCGAGCCGGACGACATGGCCTGGGCGAGCGTCGACAACGGCACCCGGGGCGACGCGGTGTGGCTGGACCGCTCCTGGGACCGGGGCGCGACCTGGGACGGGCTGCTGGGCAAGGCGAGCGTTCCCGGCACGTGGACCGGGACGCGCACGCTGATGTACAACGTCACGGATCCGGTGGGCCACCGGCGCGGCTGGATCCGGGCCTGCGGGGACGCCGCCGCGGTCACCTGCACCGACTGGTTCCGCCCCCAGGTGTGCGACGGTCCCTCCTGCGACGGCGCCGACCCGGGCACCGCGGCCGGGGACGACCGTCCGGTACCCGCGACGACGCTGTACGGGCGGACGATCAGCCTGCACATGGACCAGCGCGACGGCATGGCGTGGGGCGTCGTCGAGAACGGCGGCGCGGGCGACGAGATCTGGCTCGACCGGTCCTGGGACGAGGGCGCGGACTGGCCCGAAGGCTCCTCGCTGGGGCGGACCTCCCTGGCGTCCGGCGCGGTGTCGGCGCGCACGGCCATGTTCGCCACCCGGGATCCGAGAGGTCTGCTGTACGGCGGCGCGGTGCGCGCCTGCGGCCGTGAGGCCGCGCACCAGCAGGGCAGTTGCACGGCGTGGGCTCGGCCCGCACCGACCCGGGCGCGGGCGGCGGCGGACGCGCTGATGGCGTCGTACCAGGTGAACGAGGGCTGGTGGCGCAGCAGTTGGTGGAACTCGGCGGTGGCGCTGACCGCGCTGATCGACTTCGGGCGGAGCAGCGGGCGGCACGACTACGACTGGGCCGTCGCGCGCACCTTCGAGCAGAACGACGGCGTCTTCCCGGCGGGCGGCCGCAGTTCGGACCCGGTGGAGGGGCACTTCGTCAGCCGGGCGATCGACGACGCGGGATGGTGGGCGGTCGCGTGGGTGGCGGCGTACGACTCCACGCACGAACAGCGCTACCTGGACGAGGCGGTCACCATCACGGACTACATCCAGCAGTACTGGGACACCGGTACGTGCGGCGGAGGCGTGTGGTGGGACCGGGAGCGCACGTACAAGAACGCGGTGACCAACGGGCTGTACCTGTGGCTGACGACCGCGCTGCACCGGCGGGTCGCGGGTGACACCCTGTGGGGCGGCCGAGCCGTGACGGCCGCGAACTGGTACCTGAACAGCGGGCTGATCGGCTCCACCGGGCTGGTCAACGACGGCCTGACCGGATCGTGCGCCAACAACGGCCAGACGGTGTGGAGTTACAACCAGGGGCTGGCGATCGGCGCGTTCACCGAGTTGTGGCGCTCGACCGGTGGGAGCAGGTATCTCGACACCGCCAGGCGCCTGGCCGACGCGGCGCTGTCGTCGCCCCAGCTGACGCGCGACGGAGTGCTGACGGAGTCCTGCGACACCGGCGGCGGCTCGTGCGACGACAACCAGAAGCAGTTCAAGGGTGTCTTCGTACGTCACCTCGCCGATCTCGCGGACGCCACGGGCTCGTCGGTCTACCGCGCCTACCTCACCCGGCAGGCCGACGTGATCTGGAGCGGTGACCGCGACTCCCTGAACCGGCTCGGCGAGCGGTGGGCCGGCGGTTCGCCGAACGTGACCGACTGGCGCACCCAGGCGAGCGCGCTGGAGGCCCTGACCGCGGCGGGGTAAGCGCCCGCCCCGCCCTGGCCGCCCCGGCGCCCGCGCCGCCTTCGTACCCCGGCGCCCGCCCCGGCGGCCCCGCCCATCCCGCCTCACCCCGCCCTGCGTCTGCGCCCCAGCCAGGTCTGGGTCACGACGACGAGCACGAGGAACGCGCCGCTGACGACCTGCTGGTAGGCGGAGTCGAGGGAGCCGATCTGGTTGATGACGTTCTGGATGACCTTCAGCAGCAGGACGCCGACGAGGGAGCCGCTGACATAGCCGAGGCCGCCGGTGAGGAGGGTGCCGCCGATGACGACGGCGGCGATGGCGTCGAGTTCCATGCCGTAGCCGAGGATCGTGACGCCGGACGCGAGATAGGCGGCGTTCAGGGCCCCGGCGAGGCCCGCGAGGAGGCCGGAGAGGGTGTAGACGCCGATCTTCGTACGGGCCACGGGGACGCCCATCAGGCCGGCGGCCTGTTCGTTGCCGCCGACGGCGTACACGCTCTGCCCGAAGCGGGTGCGGCGCAGCAGGACGGCACCGGCCGCGAAGAGAACGGCCGTGATCCACACGGGAGTTCCGATACCGAGGAGCTTGCCCTGGCCGAGGGTCGCGAAGAAGGAGCCCTTGGCGACGAGGTAGGTGTCCGCGCCCTCGTCGGTCAGAGCGAGCATGAGGCCGCGGGCGGCGAGCATCGAGGCGAGGGTGACGATGAAGGGGGCCAGTCCGGTGCGGGCCACGAGCAGGCCGTTGACCAGGCCGATGGCCCCGCAGACGGCGAGGGGCAGCAGCAGCGCGACCGCGGTGCCGTACTGCGAGCCCCAGGCGGCGAGGACGCCGCCGAGGGCGAAGACCGAGCCGACCGACAGGTCGATGCCGCCGCAGACGATGACGAAGGTCATGCCGAGCGCGATCGTGGCGAGGAACGCGGAGGAGACCGCGATGTTGCCGAGGTTGTCGGCCGTGGCGAACGACCCGAAGGACAGGGAGGCCACGGCGGCGAGGAGGACCAGCGCCACCAGGGCGCCGTGCTGCTGGGCGAGCGCGGTCAGCCGGTCCCCGCGCCGGAGGGTGGCCGCCGCGTCGGGCGCGGGCGGCGGGGCGGTCGTGACGTGCTCCTTCGTACCGGTCACCGCTTGCCCCTCTCCCGTGCCGCGTACACCGCGAGCACGATCACCACGGCCTGGGCGATCTGCGTCCACGAGGAGGGCAGATCGTGCTTGATGAGGGTGGCCGTCAGCAGCTGGATGAGAACGGCTCCGGCCACCGTGCCGCCGATCCGCACCCGGCCGCCGGTCAGCGGGGTGCCGCCGACCACGACGGCGGTGATGGCGGACAGTTCCATGAGGTTGCCGAGCGAGCTGGGGTCGCTGGCCTGGAGCCGGGCCGTGGCGAGGAACCCGGCGATCGCGGCGAGGACGCCGGAGCAGACGTACACGAGGACCAGGACCCGGCGCACCGGGAGTCCGGCGAGCTGCGCGGCGGGCCGGCTGTCGCCGATGGCGAGCAGTTGGCGCCCGAACGTCGTGCGGCGCACGGTGAATCCGGTGATCAGTGCGAGGACGGCCGCGACGATCGCCAGATAGGGCACGCCGGCCACGCCGCCGGAGCCGAGCGACTCCATGGCGGGGTCGCGGACGTCCTTGAGCTGGGGCAGCAGCACCAGGGCGATGCCGCGTCCGCCGACCATCAGCGCGAGGGTGGCGACGATGGGCTGCACGCCGACGAAGGCGACGAGCGAGCCGTTCGCGAGGCCGGCGACCGCGCCGCCGGCCATGGCGACGACCAGGGCGAGCCAGGGGCCGTAGCCGAGGTAGAGGGAGACGAGGGAGGTGGACAGGGCCATCACGGCGCCGACGGACAGGTCGATGCCCTCCGTGCCGATGGCGAGGGCCATGCCGAGGGCGACGACGAGGACCGGGGAGACCTGGACGGCCTGGGTGCGGAAGTTCTCGCCCGAGACGAAGTGGTCGGTGAACAGCACGTTGAACAGCAGCAGGACGGCGAGGCCCAGGTAGACGCCGTACCGCTGGAGCCACGCCACGAGGGCGTGCCGGTCGGCCATGATGCCCTTTCCCAGGGCGAGTTCAGTCATGCTGGAGCACCTCCTCGGCGGCCGCCGCGATGGTCTGCATCAGCCGGTCCTCCGTGACGTCGTCGCCGGTGAGCTCGCCGACCACCGCGCCGTCCCGGAGCACCACCACCCGGTCGGAGCCTTCGACGAGTTCCTCCACGTCCGAGGAGATCAGCAGGACGCCGAGGCCGTCCTCGGCGAGTTCGTCGATGAGTCTCTGCACCTCGGCCTTGGCCCCGACGTCGATGCCGCGGGTCGGTTCGTCGAGGAGGAGCACCTTGGGGTGCATGGCCAGCCAGCGGGCGAGGAGCACCTTCTGCTGGTTGCCGCCGGAGAGTTCGCCGACCTTCTGATGGGGACCGGCGGCCTTGATGCGCAGCCGCTTCATGAACGTGTCGACGACCGCGTCGATGCGGGCCTCGGAGACCAGGCCGAAGCGGGACATGCGGGGCAGCGCGGCCAGGGCGATGTTCTCCCGGACCGACAGGCCCGGCACGATCCCCTCGGACTTGCGGTCCTCCGGCAGCAGGCTGATCCCGGCGCGGATCGCGGCGGGGGTGGAGCCGGTGCGCACCGGCGTGCCCGCGACGGTCACCCGGCCGGAGCCGAGGGCGAGCGCGCCGGCGATGGCCTTCGCCGTCTCGGTGCGCCCCGAGCCGAGCAGTCCGCCGAGTCCCACGACCTCGCCGGGGCGGATGTCCAGCGACACGTCGTGCAGCACCCGCTGCCGCGTCAGGTGCTCCGCGCGCAGGACCGGTCCGCCGGACGCGTCGTGGGTGCCGGCGAACTTGGTCACGCCCTCGGCGCTGACCTCGCTCGTCTCGCGGCCGAGCATGAGGGAGACGAGCTTCAGCCGGCCCGTCTCGGCGAGCGGGCCGGTGTGCACCAGCCGTCCGTCGCGCAGCACCGTGACCGTGTCGCAGATGGCGTACAGCTCGTCCATGCGGTGGCTCACGTACAGGACGGCGATGCCCTGGGCGCGCAGCCGCCGGATGACGCCGAACAGGGTCTCCACCTCGCGCGGTTCGAGGGAGGAGGTGGGTTCGTCCATGACGACCACGTTCGCCTCGACGGAGACGGCGCGGGCCAGCGCGACCATCTGCTGGGCGCCTACGCCGAGTTCGCGCAAGGGGCGGCGCACGTCGACGTGGACGCCGTACTCCCGCATCGTCCGTTCGGCCTCGCGGTGCATGCGGGTGAAGTCGATCAGGCCGAGGCGGGTGCGCGGTTCGCGGCCGAGGAAGAGGTTGCGGGCCACGCTCATCAGGGGGACGAGGTTGACCTCCTGGTAGATCGTGGAGATCCCGGCGTCCTGGGCGGCGAGCGGGGTGGCGAAGGCGGTCCGCGCACCCCGGTGGCGCAGTTCGCCCTCGTCGGGGCGGTACACCCCGGTGAGGATCTTGATCAGGGTGGACTTCCCGGCGCCGTTCTCCCCGACGAGTGCGTGGGTCTCGCCGGCGCGGAGGGCGAACGTCACCCCGTCCAGGGCCAGTACACCGGGGAAGCGTTTGGTCAGGCCGCGGACGGCGAGGACTTCGTCGGGGGGTGCGGTCACGGCTGCTCTCCATGGAGTCATGGGCGACGTGCCTGCTGGGGGGCCGTGCCGTGGGGCCGGCCCCCCGTGCGGTCGGCGGAGGTTCAGTACGCCTTGCCCAGGTCGGCCTTGGCGTTGGCGGTCGTGTACTGGCTGTCCTGGATCACGATGTCCTCGCCCACCGGCTTGCCCTGGGTGAAGGAGTCGAGGGTGGTGAAGGCGAGCGGCCCGAAGCGCGGGTTGGACTCGATGACCGCGCTGATCCAGCCGTCGGCGATGCCCTGGACGGCGTTGCGGGTGCCGTCGATGGTGACGATCTTGACGTCGCCGGGCTTCTTGCCGGCGCCCTTCAGGGCGTTGACGGCGCCGAGGCCCATCTCGTCGTTCTCGGCGTAGACCGCCTTGATGCCGGGCTTGGACTGGATGAGCTGCTCGGTGACCGACTGGCCCTTCTCGCGGGTGAACTCACCGGTCTGCTTGAAGACGACCTTGAGACCGGGCGCCTTGGCCTTGATGCGGTCCTCGAAGCCCTTGGTGCGCTCGGTGGTGACGTTGTTGCCCGCCGCGCCGAGGAGGATGGCGATCTCGCCCTTGCCGCCGGTGGCCTCGATCAGCTGGTCGGCGGCGCGCTCGCCCTGCTTGACGAAGTCGGAGCCGATGAAGCTGACGTAGTCCTTGCAGGCGGTGGCGTTGATCTGGCGGTCGATGGTGATGATGGGGATCTTCTTGGCGGCGGCGCTCTGCAGCACCGGCTCCCAGCCGTCGGAGTTGAGCGGGGCGATGACGAGCAGTTTGGCGCCCCGCGCGATGAGGTCCTGGACGTCGCTGATCTGCTTGGAGAACTGCGACTGGGCGTTGGCGGTGAGGAGCTTGACGCCGCGCTTGGCCGCCTCGGCCTTGATGGAGGCGGTCTCGGCGATCCGGAAGGGGTTGGCTTCCTTCTCGGACTGCGAGAAGCCGACGACGGTGTTCTTCAGGTCCAGCTTGTCGGCGCCGTAGTCGCCGATCGCGCAGGTCTTGCCGTCGCCGCCCGCGGCGACCTGCTGGCCCCCGCCGTCGCTCGCGGCGCTGGCCTTGTCGGAGGCGTCGCCGTCCTCGGACTTCGTGCAGCCGGCGACGAGCGCCAGACTCGCGGCGAGGCCCACGGCGACGAGGTTTCTGGTGGTGCTGCGGGAGTGCGGCTTCATGCGGATTACCCCACTTCGGGCTTGCGGAAGGCCGGTCCGGCGGTGACCAGATCAGGATGCTTTTTACATCGTTGGAAGTGCCGTGTAAACACCTCGCGCACATACGGCCCGGACGACAGACAGCCTCAACTCCCGTACGCAGAAGCGTGTTTGCGCCGGTCAGCGCAGGGGCACCTGGCGGCCCAGGGTGCTCTCGCGTTCCACGAGTGTGAATCCCGGCTGGAGTTCACGCGAGGGCCGGGGCGTCTCCTGGTTCTGCTCGCCCTTGAGCCGGCCGACCACGGACTCCACGGCCAGCCGGGCGATGGCCTCCTTGTCCGGGGACACGGTGGTCAGCGTGACCGCCCCGTAGCGGGACTCGGTGATGTCGTCGAAGCCGACCACGGCGACGTCCTCGGGGACCCTGAGCCCCCGCTCGAACATCACCCGCATCGCCCCGAGCGCGATGAGGTCGTTGTACGCGAACACCCCGTCCGGCCGCTGCCCGGAGTCGAGCAGCGCGGCCATCGCCCGCGCCCCGTCCTCGTGCCCCCAGCCGCTGGTCGCTGCCACCAGGTGTTCGTCGGCGACCAGGCCGGAGGCCGCCAGCTCCGCCTGCCAGCCGATGAACCGCAGGTGGGCGGGCTGGTGCGAGCGGTCGTGGCGGGTGCCGAGGAAGGCGATGCGGCGCCGGCCGAGGGAGAGCAGATGGCGTACGGCGGCCCGCGCGGCGGCGATGTTGTCGATCACGATGTGGTCGTACGGCAGGTCGTAGCGGCGCTCGCCCAGGAGCACCAGCGGCATGTCGTCCCCGCGGGCGGCGAGGTCCTCGGTCTCCAGCTCCAGCGGGCTGAGGATGAGCCCGTCCATGACCCTGGCCCGGAATCCCTGGCAGACCAGGATCTCCCGCTCCCGCAGGCCCTGGGTGTGGTCGAGCAGGACGGTGTACTCGTGCCGGGCGGCCGCGTCGATGACGGCGCCGGCCAGTTCCGCGAAGTAGGAGTTGCCCAGTTCGGGCACGGCCAGGCCGATGATCCCGGTGCGGCCCTTGCGCAGATGCCGGGCGGTCAGGTTGGGACGGTAGCCGAGTTCGTCGATGGCCAGCTGCACACGGGCCCGCATCCCCGGTGTGACGTGCGGATAGTCGTTGACCACATTGGAGACGGTCTTCACCGAGACTCCCGCACGTTCGGCGACGTCCTTCAGACTCACCCGCATCTGTAGTCCTCCCACGCCTCGTGTCAGACACCTGGACAGAGCGCAGGAGGCGTGTTGTCATGCCAACTGCCCTTGTTTCTAACGTTATACAAGATGACGTGGAGCACGGGCAGAGCACGCACCCGTAACTCCGTTTCCGGAGGTTCCCGTGCATCCACCGTTCCCCCGACCCGGACAGCGCGCCCGGCGCGGCCTCACCGGCGCGCTGACCGCTTTCACCGTCCTCACCGCCCTGGTGCTCGTCCTCGCCGGCGTGGCCGGGCCGGGCACCGCCCGCGCCGCCGCCGACGACTCACCGGCGGTGGCACACGGCCTGAAGGGCGACTACTACACCCAGTCCGCCCCGGGCGCCTTCGACTTCGCCGATCTCAAGGCGACCGCCTTCGACCCCTCCCTCGACTTCGCCGACCTGGAACCGCGGCTGCTGGCCCGCACCGGCCGGCAGGACGACGTGAGCGTCCGCTGGACCGGCAGGCTCACGCCCACGGTCACGGGCGCGCACACCTTCTCCATCACCGGTGACAACGGCTTCCGCCTGTGGGTCGACGGCCGGATCGTCATCGACCACTGGGTGGACGACTGGGACCGCGAGCAGAACTCCGCGCCCGTCACCCTGGAGGCGGGCCGCGCCTACGACTTCAAGGTCGAGTACTTCGAGCACTACGGCGGCTCCAACCTGCATGTCCGCTGGACACCGCCCGGCGGCGACAAGCAGGCCGTCCCGCAGTCCGCGTTCACCCTGCCGGACGGCTTCACCTACAACGGGCCCCAGGCCTCGGCGATCCAGCCCGACGGCAAGACCCTCGTGCTGGACTTCGCCCAGCCGCTCGCCGCCGTACCGGCCGGCTTCGACGGCCACCTCGACATCGATGTCGGCGGCTCGGCGTGGCCGCGCGGCACCGCGCACCTGGACCCCTCCGACCCGCACCGGCTGGTGGTCCCGCTCAGCGAGCCGGTCGTCGGCGGCCACGGCGGCTACGCGGACCTGCGCTACGACGGCAAGGGCGGTCTCACCGGCGCCGACGGCACCGCCGTCAGCGACTTCTGGAGCACCGGCACCAACAACTCGACGTACCAGCTGCGCACCAGGTGGGCCGATCAGGTCAGCGCGAAGAACGCCCACCCCGAGTACCCGCGGCCGCAGTTGACCCGTACGGACTGGAAGAACCTCAACGGCACCTGGCAGTTCGCGGGAGCCGCGGCGGGCGAGCAGCCGCCCACGGGCCAGAGCCTCGCCGAGCGGATCCTCGTCCCCTACCCGGTCGAGTCCCAGCTGTCGGGGATCGAGCGGCACGAGGACCGCATGTGGTACCGGCGCACCTTCACCGTGCCCTCCGACTGGCGCGTGCACGGCAAGCAGCGGCTCCAGCTGAACTTCGACGCCGTCGACTGGCAGGCCGTGGTCTACGTCAACGGCCACAAGGTCGGCGAGCACAAGGGCGGTTACGACCGCTTCAGCCTCGACGTGACCGACGCGCTGAAGAAGTCCGGGAAGCAGGAGCTGATCGTCGGCGTGTACGACCCGACGGACGCCGCGGGCGGCGAGAACCCGCCCATCGGCAAGCAGCGGCTGGACCCGAGCGGCATCTGGTACACGCCCACCTCCGGCATCTGGCAGACGGTGTGGATGGAGCCGGTCGCCCGTGACCACGCGGAGGACGTGAAGACCACGCCCGACCTGGCGGGCCGTTCGGTCTCCGTCACGGTGCGCGGGGTGCGCGACGGCGTACCGGTCACGGCGGTCGCCTACGACGGCAGGCGCGAGGTGGGCCGGGCCCGCGGCACCTCCGGCGCGGCGCTGAAGGTCCCGGTGCCGCACCCGCACGCCTGGACCCCCGACGACCCGCACCTGTACAGGCTGAGGGTGACGGTCGGCAACGGCTCGGGCGCCGACCGGGTCGGCAGCTACTTCGGGATGCGCTCGATCGAGGTGAAGACGGTCGACGGCAGGCAGCGCACGCTACTCAACGGCAAGCCGGTCTTCATGATGGCCACCCTGGACCAGGGCTTCTGGCCCGACGGCCTGTACACCGCCCCCACCGACGAGGCCCTCGCCTACGACCTGAAGGTGCACAAGCGGCTGGGCTACAACTCGGTGCGCAAGCACATCAAGGTCGAGCCCGACCGCTGGTACTACTGGGCGGACCGGCTCGGTCTGCTGGTCTGGCAGGACATGCCGGCCATGAACACCGTCAATCCCTCGGCGCCGGCCCGTACCGAGTACGAGCACGAGCTGAAGGAGATGATCCTGCAGCACGACAGCCACCCCTCGGTGGTCATGTGGGTCACCTTCAACGAGGGCTGGGGCCAGTACGACCAGGCCAGGATCGCCGACTACGCCAAGTCGCTCGACCCGACCCGCCTGGAGAACAACATGAGCGGCCTGAACTGCTGCGGCGCGGTCGACGGAGGCAACGGCGACATCGCCGACGCCCACGGCTACCCGAGTCCGCAGCTGCCCGGGCCGGACGGAAAACGGGCCCTGGTCAGCGGCGAGTACGGCGGCCTCGGCCTGGGCGTGCCCGGCCACGCCTTCCCCGTCCAGATGACCTACGTGGGCGTCACCCCGCAGACCTACACCGACGTCTACCTGGACCGGCTGGCGGAGGTCGGCCGGCTGGCCGCCTGCGAGGGCGGCAACGGCGCCGTCTACACGCAGATCAGCGACGTGGAGGGCGAGCTGAACGGGCTGATGACCTACGACCGCAGGGTCCTCAAGCCCGACGCCGACCGTCTGCGCGCCGCTCACCGGGCCCTGATCAAGGGCGCCGAGGACGGCACGCTCGTGTGCGCGGCTGACTGAACAGCACCCCGGTTCCCTCCCCGCGCGCGGCCCGCCCCGTCCCTCCGAGGGGCGGGGCGGGCCGCGCGTTCCCCCCTGCCGGACTCCCTCCCCCAGGAGCATCCGATGACTCTCGACAGACGCCACTTCCTGACCGGCGGCGCCCTGGCGATCAGCGCCACGGCACTGGCCGGCCGGCTCGCCCCGGCCGCCGCCGCGGCGGGCCGCCCCTCCCCGCGGACCGCCCCGGCCCTCGCCCCGACGGCGTTCACCCGGCTGCGCCCGGGCAGCATCACCCCGCGCGGCTGGCTCGCCGGGCAGCTCCGGCTCCAGCTGGACGGACTGTTCGGACGCTACGAACAGCGCTCGCACTTCCTCGACTTCACCACCACCGGCTGGGTGCACCCCGAGAACCCCGGCTGGGAGGAACTGCCGTACTGGCTGCGCGGCTATGTGCCGCTCGCCGTCGCCACCCGTGACCAGGGCGCGCTGGCGAACGCCCGGCGCTGGATCGACGCGGTCCTCGCCACCCAGCAGAGCGACGGCTTCTTCGGCCCCCGGGCCCTGCGCACCTCGCTGGACGGCGGCCCCGACTTCTGGCCGTTCCTGCCGCTGCTGATGGCCCTGCGCACCTGGGAGGAGTACAGCGGCGACCAGCGGGTCGTACCCTTCCTGACCCGCTTCCTGACCTTCATGAACGCCCAGGGCAGGGGCGCGTTCGACCACAGCTGGATCTCCTACCGCTGGGGCGACGGCCTGGACATCGCGCTGTGGCTGCACGGCCGCACCGGGGACGCGTTCCTGCTGGACCTGGCCGACAAGATGCACTCCTGGGGCGCCGACTGGACGAACACGGTCCCGAGCCCGCACAACGTCAACATCGCACAGGGGTTCCGCGAGCCCGCCCAGTACGCGCTGCGCTCGGGCTCGGCCTCCCTCACCACCGCCGCGTACCGCCACTACGACCAGGTCATGGGCGAGTTCGGCAGATTCCCGGGCGGCGGCTTCGCCGGCGACGAGAACTACCGGCCGGGCTTCGGCGACCCCCGGCAGGGCTTCGAGACGTGCGGAATCGTGGAGTTCATGGCCAGCCACGAGTTGCTGACCCGCGTCACCGGCGACCCGGTGTGGGCGGACCGCTGCGAGGAGCTGGCGTTCAACCTGCTGCCCGCCGCCCTCGATCCGCGGGGGAAGGCGCTGCACTACATCACCAGCGCCAACAGCGTCGACCTCGCCGACAGCGTCAAGTCCCAGGGGCAGTTCCAGAACGGCTTCGCCATGCAGGCGTTCCAGCCCGGCGTCGACCAGTACCGCTGCTGCCCGCACAACTACGGCATGGGCTGGCCGTACTTCAGCGAGGAACTGTGGCTCGCCACCCCCGACCAGGGTCTGGCCGCCGCGCTGTACGCCCCCTGCCAGGTGACGGCCACCGTCGCGGGCGGCACACGGGTCACGGTCACCGAGGACACCGACTACCCGTTCGACGACACCGTCCGCCTCACCGTGTCGCCCGCGCGGTCCGTCCGGTTCCCGCTGCGGCTGCGCGTCCCGGGCTGGTGCGACGCCCCCGCGCTCGCCGTCAACGGCCTTACGGTGGCGGCGAAGCCGGGCCCGGCCTTCGTCACCGTCGACCGGGTCTGGGCGGACGGCGACGTCGTCACCCTGCGCCTGCCCCAGCGGACCGCGGTACGCACCTGGACCGGCGCCCGCGACGCGGTCAGCGTCCAGCGCGGACCGCTCACCTACGCGCTGCGGATCGGCGAGAACTACGTCCGTTACGCCGGCAGCGACGACTTCCCCGAGTACGAGGTGCACGCCACCACCCCGTGGAACTACGGGCTGCTGCTGGGCAGTACACCGGAGTTCGCGAAGACGGCCGGGCCGCTCACGGCCGACCCCTTCACGCAGGACGGCACACCGGTGCGCATGACGGCGAAGGCACGTCGCATCCCCGGGTGGGTCGCGGACGACGAGCACGTGGTCGCTCCGCTCCAGCAGAGCCCGGCGCGCTCGGACTCCCCCGTCGAGAACGTCACGCTCGTCCCGATGGGCGCCGCCCGGCTGCGCATCAGCAGTTTCCCGACCGTCTCCGCCGACGGGCGCGTCTGGGACCCGGAGCCGGCCTTCCGGCGCGTGCAGAACAAGCACAGCGGGAAGGTGCTGGCGGTCGACGGCATGTCGACGGCGAACAGCGCGCGGGTGGTGCAGTTCGACAACACCCCGACCGGCGACCACGCCTGGCAGCTGATCGACCGGGGAGACGGCTGGTTCCTGGTCCGCAACGGCCAGAGCGGCAAGGTGCTGGGCGTCGACGGGATGTCGACGGCCGACAGCGCGATCGTCGTGCAGTACGAGGACAACGGCACGGACGACCATCTGTGGCGACGGCTGGAGGACGCGGACGGCTGGTTCCGGCTCCAGAACAGGAACAGCGGCAAGGTCCTTGGCGTGTCCGGGATGTCGACCGCGAACAGCGCGCAGGTCGTGCAGTTCGCGGACAACGGCACCGACGACCACCTGTGGCGGCTGTTGTAGGCGGTCGCGGGCGGCCGTTGCGCGAAGGGGGTCCCGCCGTCGTCCGGCGAGGCCCCCTCGCGGTGCCCGGGATCAGGCGGTGTGCAGGGTCAGGCCGTAGCGGCTGAGGATCTCGTTGACCGGCTGGAACCAGGTCTCGCCGCCGCTGGTGCAGTTGCCCCAGCCGCCGGAGGTGACGCCCTGGGCCTGGTCGCCGCTGATGAAGGACCCGCCGGAGTCGCCGGGTTCGGCGCACACGTTGGTGTGGGTCAGCTGATAGACCGCGCCCTGGCTGTAGTTGACGGTCTCATTGAGGGCCACGACCGTGCCGCAGTGCCAGTGGGAGGTCGAGCCCGAACGGCAGATGGAGGAGCCGGGAGGCGCCACGGCCGAACCGCGCACGAGCTGGTCGGAGACCGTGCCCCAGCCGAGCACGACCGGTACCGTCCACCAGCCGCTGCCGACGTTGACCCAGGCGTAGTCGTTGTCGGGGAAGGACGAGCCCTGGAAGTTGCCCACGTAGGAGTGGTCCCAGCCGTAGACGGCCGCCGAGGGCTGCCCGCAGTGCCCGGCGGTGACGAACCCGCCGTACACCGAGAAGCCTATGGAGCAGCGGACGTTGCCGGTGTAGTACGGGTCGCCGCCGACGGTGCCCGCGGCGAGGGTGCCCGCGGCCCTGGAGACGGTCCGGACGGTGACGGGGGCCGTGTGCCGGGCGGCGGCCAGGAAGCTCCGGACATCGTTGTCGTCACGGCGGTCGCGGACCACGTCCACGACGACGGCGCCGGCCTTCGGATCGGCCCGCCAACTGCTGACCCAGGCAGGGGCTTTGAGCCGGTCGACACGTGCCTTGGCCGCGTCGAGGCTCCGGGCGCTGCGGCGGACGGTGCGCAGTTCGGCGCCCGCGGCCCGCAGGTCGCCGCGCGTGGCCGCCGACGCGTCCCCGGTGACGGCCACGGTCAGCTTGCCGGTGGCCGCGTCGAACCAGGAGCCGCCGTAGGCGTCCCCGGCGGTCCTGCGCGCCTTCGGGGCGAGCGCGGTGGCGGCCTGTTCGGCCTTGAGCCGGGACTCGGCCTGCGCCTTCGTGAGGCCGAAGTCCCGCTGCATGGCGGACAGCAGGCCCGCGGAGGCGGGCGCGTCCGACGCCTTCGCCGTGTGCGGGACGGGGGCGGGGCTCGCGGACGCGGGGAGGGTGCCGGCGGCGGTGAGGCCACCGAGGGTGAGGAGTGCGGCCACGCCGAGGCGGACGAATGTGGTGCGTCTCATGGGGGTTGCCCTTCGTCGTTCCATCTGGGTGGGGGTGGAACAGCCGATGCTTGAGAGCGCTCTCAATCGTGCGGGGCAGAGCCTAGTCGAGCCTGCAAGTCAGGTCCATGCCAATGCAGCGCCCGAACGGGCGGTCTCCTTCGGGGAGAAGGCTTCACCGGTCCCGGGCGACGCGTGGGCGACGCCGCCCGGGACCTTCTCCGGCGGCAGGGGAAGCGGGAGATGACCGGTCCGGCCGGGAACCGGCGCACGCACAGCCGGAGTTGGCGGCACGAAGGACGAAGCATGAGCCGGGCATGCCGCGCGGGCCGGGCGCGGGCGGTACGGAACGACGAGGCAGGGTGACCACTGAGAGTGACCGACACCCCCACCCAATCACACACCGTAGCGATTCGGGCTCATCAGCTCGACGGCTCGGCCGTTTCACCCCGATGGGCGGCAACCGGGCGCGGGCGTCCGCGCGGGGAGACCCGTGACAGCCGATCGCCCGGCGACGGCCGGCGTCCCGAGGGGGCAGGTGATCCCGCGGCGGCCGGCGTCCCGAGGGGGCAGGTGATCCCGCGGCGGCCGGCGTCCCGGAGAGGCAGGTCGTCCCACGGCAGCCGGCGTCCCGGAGAGGCAGGTCGCCCGCGTCCCGAGGGGGCCGGTCGCCCCGCGGCAGCCGGATGTCCCGCGGCGCCCGGGCGGAGAGGAGTCCGGGGCGCCGCCCGCCCACTCCCCCTCGCCTCGCGCCGAGTTGGCCCCGGTCCCCGGCGGGAAGCACCCCGCACGCCGAGGGGCCCGGCCCACCTGGGTGTGCCGGGCCCCTCCTGCCGGATGTCACTGCTGGACGAGAGTGACGTCCTGGTTCTCGGTCGCGTGGAGGACGGGCAGCGGCGCGATGCCCGCGGGGCGCAGTTCCATGAGGGTGGCCTCGACATGGGCCGTGCCCGGCGCGAGGGTCTCGGACGTGACCTTGCCGGTGTTCTCCCACCGGTGCTCGGCGCCGTCGCACCGGGCGCCGCTGCCGCCG
This sequence comes from Streptomyces sp. NPDC090108, assembly GCF_044747185.1. Classification (NCBI taxonomy): domain Bacteria; kingdom Bacillati; phylum Actinomycetota; class Actinomycetes; order Kitasatosporales; family Streptomycetaceae; genus Streptomyces; species Streptomyces sp. NPDC090108. The sequence continues at coordinate 260,128 of NZ_JBIVDQ010000004.1, read as the reverse complement.
ATGCCGTGCTTGACGCGGGCGTCCGCCTGGCTCACCGAGGAGCTGATGAGTACGGGTCCGGTGCCCGGGAGGCAGCGGTAGGTGCCGGAGAGGGTGACGGTGCCGTCGGCGGCGATCCGGGCGGTCGGGGCGACGGTCACGGTCTCCGCCGGCGCGGCACCGGCGGGCGCGGCAAGAGCGGCGAGCAGCGCGGCGGCGCCGAACGCGGCGGCGAGGGCGGGGCGTACGGACATGGGAACACCTTCCGGTTCCGTGGAGCGGGGGGCTCCCACTGGTACCGGGCGGCTGTGCCGCGGCGTGTGACCGTCACTCCATCGGGGGCGCGTCATCGGGCCGTCCGGGAGCTGTCCGCAGGTTGTCACATTTCACCGCCGGGTGTTCCGGGACGCCCGCGCGCCGGGCATCTTCTGGTCATGGCCGGACGGCGAGCGGGCCACCTGCCCGCCCGCACCCGATGTGGAGGTGCGCCATGTGCTCTCACCAGACCTCGTGCCGCGCGGCGGACACCGGCGCCGCACACTCCGTCGCCGCCCACCCCGAGCAGGGCTGGACGCTGCTGTGCGACGGGTCGATCGTGTTCGACGACACCGGTGAACTGCGCCCCGACGGACGTGTGGTGCAGCCGCGCCGGATCGCCGCCGAGCGGCTGTCGGCGGCCGCGTAGGACCCGCCGGGCACCCCGGCAAGATCCGGAAAGACAGGCCCTAAGGCAGGACGGCGAAGCCGTCCAGTTCCACCAGTGCCTGTTCGTCCCAGAGGCGTACGACCTCCACGACCGCCATCGCCGGGTAGTCCCGGCCCGCCAGCTCGCGCCAGATGCCGCCCAGCCGGCGGGCGTGTGCGCGGTAGGCGGCGACGTCGGTGGCGTAGACGGTGACCCGGGCGAGGTCGGCCGGGGCCCCGCCGGCCGCGCGCAGGGCGGTGAGCAGGTTGGTGAGCGCCCTCCCGAACTGCTCGGGGAGCGTGGCACCGGTGATCTTGCCGTCGGTGTCGAGGGCGGTCTGCCCGGCCAGGAACACCAGGCGGGACCCGGACGCGACGACGGCGTGCGAGAAGCCGGTGGGCGGGGACAGCTCGGGCGGGTTGACGCGTTCGGCCGTCACCGGGCGCCTCCTTCACGGACGTCCGGTCCGGGGGCCCCTCCCACGCCGAGGACGTCCGCTTCTGGGCCCTCTCCCGCGCCGGAAGCGTCCGGTCCCGGGTTCCCTCCCGCGCCGAGGGCATCCGGCTCTGAGGCCTCTCCCGAGCCGAAAACGTCCGGTCCGGGAAGCCCTCCCGCGCCGAGGGCGTCTTGTTCTGAGGCCCCCGCGCCGGGAGCATCCGGGCCCGGGGCCCCTCCCGTGCCGGAGAACGCCCTCGCGCTCTCCCCTCCGGGCGTCGGCCTCGACGGGTCCGCGCCCTCGGCGTGCTCGGCGTGCTCGGCGTGCTCGGCGTACAACTCCTTCGCGATGATGCCCCGTTGGACCTCGCTCGCGCCCTCGTAGATGCGGGGTGCGCGCACCTCGCGGTAGAGGTGTTCGAGGAGGTGGCCGCGGCGCAGCGCGCGGGCGCCGTGCAACTGGACGGCGGTGTCGACGACGTACTGCGCGTTCTCGGTGGCGAGCAGTTTGGCCATCGCGGCGCGGCGGGGGACGCCGGGGTCGCCCCGGTCGTACGCCGCCGCGGCCGCGTAGACCATCAGCCGGGCCGCCTCGGTGCGCAACGCCATCTCGGCGACCTGATGGGACACCGCCTGGAGGTCGCGCAGGGTGCCGCCGAACGCCTCCCGGACGGCGGTGTGCGCGAGGGTCGCGTCGAGCGCGGCCTGGGCCATGCCGACGGCGAAGGCGCCGACGCTGGGCCGGAAGAGGTTGAGGGTGCTCATGGCGACGGCGAAGCCGCGGCCGGTCTCGCCGAGCACGTCCTCGCGGGTGACGGGCACCTCGTCGAAGGCGAGGGCGCCGATGGGGTGCGGCGAGATCATCTCCAGGGCCTTGCCGGTGAGTCCGGGCCGGTCGGCGGGGACCAGGAAGGCGGTGACCCCGCGGGCGCCGGCGCCGGGCGCGGTGCGGGCGAAGACGGTGTAGAAGTCCGCTTCGGGGGCGTTGGAGATCCAGCGCTTGGCGCCGGTGAGCCGCCAGCCGGAGGCGCCGTCGGGATCGGCGGCCAGGGCGAGGGCCGCCGCGTCCGAACCGGCTCCCGGCTCGCTGAGCGCGAAGGCGGCGACCGCGCTGCCGTCGGCGACCCGGGGCAGCCAGCGCTCGCGCTGGGCGGCGGTGCCGTGGGCGTGCACCGGGCGGGCGCCGAGGCCCTGGAGGGCGAGCGCGGTCTCCGCCTCGGTGCAGCCCTGCGCGAGCGACTCCCGCATCAGGCACAGGTCGAGCGCGCCGGAGGTGAACAGCCGGGCGAGCAGGCCGAGTCGGCCGAGTTCGGCGAGGAGTTCGCGGTTGACGCGGCCCGGTTCGCCCTTGCCGGCGAGCGGGCTCAGCCGGTCGACGGCGTGGGCGCGCAGCTCGGCACACCAGGCGGTCTGTTCCGGTTCGAGTGAGAATGCGGGCACTGCCGGTCCTCCCTCCGGGGCGGGGCACCGTCGTCGCGGCCGTCACCGCGCGGCGCCTCCCCCGACGTTATCGCGCACAGTTGACTGCCGTCACCGACACGATACGCTCGATGCGGGTCCGGGACGCCCGGTCCCACGAGGACGCCCGTCCCGACGCTTGTCACGGCAAGGGGGCGAACCGCCATGCACGACTCGGCCCACGTCGACACCTTCGCGCGCGACCATCTCCCGCCGCCCCGGGAACGGCCCGAACTGTGCTTCGACCTGCCGGAGCTGGCCTACCCCCGGCGGCTGAACTGCGCCGCCGAACTCCTCGGCCGCACCGACCCCGCGCGCCCGGTCTTCCGCACCCCGGAGGGACCGGTGTGGAGCTACGGCGACCTGCGCGCCCGCGTCGACCGCATCGCCCATGTCCTCACCGGCGAGCTGGGGGTGGTCCCGGGCAACCGGGTGCTGCTGCGCGGCCCCACCACACCCTGGCTGGCCGCCTGCTGGCTGGCGGTGCTGAAGGCGGGCGCGGTCGCGGTCACCGTGCTGGCCCAGCAGCGCCCGCACGAGCTGGCGGCCGTCTGCGGGATCGCCCGGGTCGGGCACGCGCTGTGCGACGCACGGTCCGTGGACGACCTGGCGAAGGCGGAGGTCCCGGGTCTGCGCATCACCACGTACGGCGGCGACGGCGCGGACGACCTGCTGCGCCGCCCGGCGCCCGACGCCCCGTTCGAGGCCGTCGACACCGCCGCCGACGACGTGGCCCTGATCGCGTTCACCTCCGGCACCACGGGTCGCCCGAAAGGGTGCATGCACGTCCACCGGGATGTGCTGGCCGTCGCCGACACCTTCTCCAGACATGTGCTGCGCCCCCATGCCGACGACGTCTTCGCCGGGAGTCCGCCGCTCGGGTTCACCTTCGGGCTGGGCGGTCTGGTGATCTTCCCGATGCGGGCCGGAGCGAGCTCCCTGCTGATGGAGCAGGCCGGGCCCCGGCAGCTGCTGCCGGCGATCGCCGGGCACCGGGTGTCGGTGCTGTTCACCGCGCCGACCGCGTACCGCGCGATGCTCGGCGCGCTGGACGGGCATGACGTGTCGTCGCTGCGCCGGTGCGTGTCGGCCGGCGAGAACCTGCCCGCGGCCACCTGGCACGCCTGGCACGAGCGGACCGGGGTGCGGATCATCAACGGCATCGGGGCCACCGAGCTGCTGCACATCTTCATCTCCGCGGCGGACGACCGGATCAGGCCCGGGACCACGGGCGTTCCGGTGCCGGGCTGGCAGGCGCGCGTCCAGGACGAGCACGGCGCGCCCGTGCCCGACGGCGAGCCGGGGCTGCTCGCCGTCCGCGGCCCGGTCGGCTGCCGCTATCTCGCCGACCCCCGTCAGCGGGAGTACGTCCGGGACGGCTGGAACGTCACCGGGGACACCTATGTCCGCGACGGCGACGGCTACTTCAGCTATGTGGCCCGCGCCGACGACATGATCATCTCGGCCGGGTACAACATCGCCGGACCGGAGGTGGAGGAGGCGCTGCTGCGCCATCCGGACGTGCTCGAGACGGCGGTGGTCGGGCGCCCCGACGAGGCGCGCGGCCAGGTGGTGGTGGCGTACGCCGTGCTGCGCGAGGGGGCCCGGCGCGACCCCGGCGCGCTGCGGGCGTTCCTCACCGCCGAACTGGCGCCGTACAAGTGCCCGCGCGAGTTCGTCCTGGTGGACGCGCTGCCGCGCACCGCCACGGGAAAACTCCAGCGTTTCCGTCTGCGCACCGACGGTGACCAGCGCTGATGGTGATCAGCAGTGATGCCGAAGACCTAAAATGATCAACGTGTCCGAGCAGCACGCACCCAGGTCCCTCATCGTCACGCTCTACGGGGCGTACGGCCGTTTCATGCCGGGCCCGGTGCCCGTCGCCGAGCTGATCCGGCTGCTGGCCGCGGTCGGCGTGGACGCCCCCAGCGTGCGTTCCTCGGTGTCCCGGCTCAAACGCCGCGGCCTGCTGCTGCCGGGCCGCAGCGCGCAGGGCACGGCGGGATACGAACTCTCCGCCGAGGCACGCCAGTTGCTGGACGACGGGGATCTGCGCATCTACGCCACCGCGCCTCCCGAGGACGAGGGCTGGGTGCTCGCGGTGTTCTCCGTGCCCGAGTCGGAGCGGCAGAAGCGGCACGTGCTGCGCTCCCGGCTGGCCGGCCTGGGCTTCGGCACGGCGGCGCCGGGGGTGTGGATCGCCCCGGCCCGCCTGTTCGAGGAGACCCGGCACACGCTCAGCCGCCTGGGTCTGGAGGCGTACGTCGACTTCTTCCGCGGCGGCCACCTCGGCTTCGCGCCGACCCCGGAGGCCGTCACCCGCTGGTGGGACCTCGCGGAGATCGCCAAGGAGCACGAGCGCTTCCTGGACGCGCACGCCCCGGTGCTGCTCGCCTGGGAGCGGCGCGAGGACACCCCGCCCGAGGAGGCCTACCGCGACTACCTCCTCGCGCTGGACTCCTGGCGCCACCTGCCCTACACCGACCCCGGTCTGCCCACCCGTCTGCTCCCCGCCGACTGGCCCGGTGTCCGCTCGGCCCGGGTCTTCAAGGGCCTGCACGAGCGGCTGCGGGACGCGGGGGCGGTGTTCGCCGGGGTGTGACCGGGCGCGGCGTCACGGCGGCGGACCACCCGGACCGGGTGCGGCCGCGCCGCCCGCGCGCACACGGACATCGCTCACACGACGCACCGGCAGTACAGACTGGCCCCGGCCGACCGGGCGCGGCGGGCCAGCCCGACGAAGGTGCGGACGCTGCTCTGCGCGTCCAGGAAGTCCGCGAACCTCAGCTCCTCGATGTCGTACCACTGGAGCGCGAGCATGGGCACCGCGTCCTCGACGACACCGGCGAGGGCGTCCCGCCACCCGTCGGGCAGCTGCTGGAGGACCAGCCCGGCGTCCCAGGGGGATCCGGTCCCGGACGGTGCCGGGCGGCCGTACGGCCATTCCTCGGGGTCGGGCCAGACCATCTCGGGCTCGGTGAGACTGCCGAAGGGGATTCCCTCGGCGAAGGCGACGAGCTGGCCCAGGACGACGTTCGGATCCATGCCCTTGGCGTCGAACCAGTCGGCTCCCGCCGCGTCCAGGGACCGTCCGCCCCTGCGGTCCCCGTCGGGGCCGATCGCCCAGTCCACCGCCGTGACCGGGTCGGCCGCGTGGAAGTAGTCGTACAGCACACCCATGAGATCTCCGTCCGCTTCCGCTGCGACCGAAGTACACCAGACGGACCCGTCCGTCCAGCGTGCGAACGGCGGGATGGTCTCAGCGGCCCAGCGACAGGCGGGGCTTGGGAGCGTCGGTGCGGCCGGTACGGGGGCGCCGGCTGCCCGCGCGGTAGGGGGCCGGCCAGACGGCGCCGGGGCCCTCGTAGCCCTGTTCGGCGGCCGCGTGCAGGGTCCAGTTCGGGTTGTGAAGATGGGGGCGGCCCAGCGCGCACAGATCCGTACGGCCCGCCAGGATCAGGGAGTTGAGGTCGTCCCAGGAGGAGATGGCGCCGACCGCGATCACGGGCACGCGCACCTCCTGGCGGATGCGGTCGGCGAACGGCGTCTGGTACGACCGCCCGTACTCGGGCCGCTCCCCGGCCACCACCTGTCCGGTGGACACGTCGATGGCGTCGGCGCCGTGCGCGGCGAAGGCGCGGGCGATCTCCACGGCGTCCTCGGCGGTGTTGCCCCCCTCCGCCCAGTCCGTCGCCGAGATGCGTACGGTCATGGGCCGTTCGGCGGGCCACACCGCGCGCACGGCGTCGAAGACCTCCAGCGGGAACCGCAGCCGCTTCTGCCGCGAGCCGCCGTAGGCGTCGGTGCGGATGTTGGTCAGCGGGGAGAGGAACCCCGACAGCAGGTAGCCGTGGGCGCAGTGCAGTTCGAGCAGATCGAACCCGGCACGGGCGGCCCGCCAGGCGGCGGCCGCGAACTGCTCCCGGATGTCGGTCAGCTGGGCACGGGTGAGCGAGCGCGGGATCTGGCTCGCCGGCCTGTACGGCAGCGAGGAGGCCGCGACGAGCGGCCAGTTGCCCTCGGGCAGCGGCTCGTCCATGCCCTCCCACATCAGCCGGGTCGAACCCTTGCGTCCCGCGTGCCCGAGCTGCACGCCGACGGCCGTGTGGGGCGCACGGGTGTGCACGAAGTCGGTGATCCGCCGCCACGCCTCGCCCTGGCGGCCGGTGTACAGGCCCGTGCATCCGGGGGTGATCCGGCCCTCCTCGCTCACGCACACCATCTCGGTCATCACCAGTCCGGCGCCGCCGAGGGCGCGGGCACCGAGGTGCACGAGGTGGAAGTCGCCGGGGACGCCGTCCTCGGCCGCGTACATGTCCATGGGCGAGACGACGACCCGGTTGCGCAGGGTCAGACCGCGCAGCCGGAACGGGGTGAACATCGGGGGTGTGCCGGGCGGGCAGCCGAACTCGCGCTCCACCGCCTCGGTGAAGTGGGCGTCCCGCAGCCGCAGGTTGTCATGGGTGACGCGGCGGCTGCGGGTGAGCAGGTCGAACGCGAACTGGCGGGAGGGGCGTCCGACCCGCAGGCGGAGGTCCTCGAACCACTCCAGGCTGGCCCGGGCGGCGCGCTGGGTGGAGGCGACGACGGGCCGCCGCTCCTCCTCGTAGGCGGCCAGCGCCCGGGGCACGTCGTCCTGTTCCTCCAGGCACGCGGCGAGCGCCAGCGCGTCCTCGACGGCGAGCTTGGTGCCGGAGCCGATGGAGAAGTGGGCGGTGTGGGCGGCGTCGCCGAGCAGGACGACGTTGCCGTGCGACCAGCGCTCGCAGACCACCGTGCGGAAGGTGGTCCAGGCGGAGGCGTTGCAGCGCAGCGGGCGGCCGCCGAGGGCGTCGGAGAAGATCTTGGCGCAGCGCCCGACCGACTCCTCGACGGGCAGTTCGCCGAACCCGGCGGCCTCCCAGACCTCCTCCCGCATCTCGACGATCACCGTCGAGGCATCGGCCGAGAAGGGGTAGCCGTGCAGCTGCATCACGCCGTGCTCGGTCTCGGCGATCTCGAAGCGGAAGGCGTCGAAGGGGAAGTCGGCGGCGAGCCACACATAGCGGCAGCGGTGTGCGGCCACATGGGGGCGGAACACATGGGCGTAGGTCTCGCGGGTGGTGCTGTGCACACCGTCGGCGGCGATGACGAGGTCGTGGTCCGCCGAGAGCCGGTCGATGCCGGGTGCCCCGGTGCGGAAGCGGAGCCGGACGCCGAGGGCGCGGCAGCGGTCGTGCAGGATCTCCAGGAGGCGGTGGCGGCCCAGCGCGGCGAACCCGTGGCCGCCCGAGCGGTGGGTGGTGCCCCGGTGGACGACGTCGATGTCGTCCCAGCGGACGAACTCCGCCCGGAGGGCCGCGTAGACCTCCGGGTCCGCGTGCTCGATGCCGCCCAGCGTCTCGTCGGAGAGGACCACGCCGAAGCCGAAGGTCTCATCCGGGGCGTTGCGCTCCCAGAGGGTGATCTCGCGGGTGGGGTCGAGGCGTTTGAGCAGCGCCGCGGCGTACAGGCCGCCGGGCCCTCCGCCGACGACCGCGATCCGCCGGGGCCGGCCCGCACCGGCCGCTCCGCGCGCTCCGGCCGCCTCCCCCGCTCCGCGCGCCCCGCGTGCCCCACCGGTCCCGTCCACCCTGCCCGCACCGCGTGCTCCGCGTGCTCCGCCGGTTCCGTCCGCCCTGCCCGCACCGCGTGCTCCGGCCGGCCCGACCGCTCCGCCGGCCTCGCGCCCTCCGGCTGACCCGTCCACCCCGTCGGCCCCGTCCGCACCGGCCGTTCCGTGCGCACCGGCCGTCCCGTCCGCCGGGCCGGGCCCAGCCGTCGCCGTCACCGCCCCCGCCACTTCGGCGGGCGCTTCTCCGTGAAGGCCGCGTGGAACTCGGCGTAGTCCTCGCCGTTCATCAGCAGGGCCTGGGTGGCGGCGTCGAGCTCGACCGCCGCGGCCAGGGGCATGTCCAGCTCGGCCGTGAGCAGGGCCTTGGTCTGGGCGTACGCCAGTGCCGGGCCGTCGGCCAGCCGGCGGGCCAGCGCCTGGGCGGCCGCGTCGGTGCCGCCCTCGTCGGCGAGTTCGCTGATCAGGCCGATGCGTTCGGCCTCCGTCGCCCGGACCGGTTCGCCGAGCATGAGCAGACGGGTGGCGTGGCCGAGGCCGACGATCCTGGGCAGGAGGTAGGCCGCGCCCATGTCGCCGCCGGACAGGCCGACCCGGGTGAAGAGGAAGGCGAACCGGGCGGAGGGGTCGGCGATCCGGAAGTCCGCGGCGAGGGCGAGGACCGCCCCGGCGCCCGCGGCAACCCCGTGCACGGCGGCGACCACGGGGAACGGGCATTCGCGCAGCCCCCGCACGACCTGCCCGGTCATCCGGTTGAAGTCGAGCAGCTGGGCGGTGTCCATGGACAGGGTGGCACCGATGATCTCGTCCACGTCCCCGCCGGAGCAGAACCCGCGCCCCTCGCCGGCCAGGACCAGGGCCCGGACCGAGCGCTCCCGGGACAGCTCGGCGAGCAGGTCGCGCAGGTCGGCGTAGGCGCCGAAGGTGAGGGCGTTGAGTTTGTCGGGACGGGCCAGGGTGACCGTGGCGACCCCGTCGGCGAGCTGGACCCGCAGGTGCTTCCAGTCGCCGGTACGGGCGGCCGAGCCGGTGAAGGGACTCATGACGTGCGGCCTCCTAGAGGGGGCGGTCCTCACGTTGCGCTACCCAAGAAGCTATCACCCGTTTGTGACCGTCGTCACGAGTGCGCGACAGGGCGTGTCGCGAGAGCTCCGGCGGCGTCGCTCGCGTCACGGGTCCGCCACGGCGGCGTAACAGTGGGCGCGGCCGGGGGAGGCGGGGTGTCCGGACGGGTAGGGCACCCCCTGCCGGAGACGGAGCGGTCCCCGGCGCCCCGACGGCGCCCGAAGACGATCTTCATGTCCGGACCCGTACCATTCCTGTAGTCGAAAGCGGGACAGCCTGCTTCATGAACGGACTCGCCTTGCACGAACGCCCCACCGAATCGGCCTCCTGGCGTATCGCGCTGCCGCACACCGCGGCCGCGGTGCCGGTCGCGCGTGCGCTGGTGCGCACGGCGCTCGCCGAGGTGGAGCACTCCCCCGACGGCGACACCGCGGAGCTGCTCACCGCGGAACTGGTGGCCAACGCGGTGGAGCACACCGCCGGGGGCGGCCCGATCGAGCTGGTGGTGGAGCTGCGGCCGACCGGCTGCCAGGTCGAGGTGCACGACCCGGACCCGGAGCCGCCCGGCCACCTCACCCGTCCGGTGCTCGAGGCGCCCGACCCGTGGCAGGAAGGAGGGCGCGGTCTCCTTCTGATCCGCGCCCTCAGCTCGTCCTGTGGTCACCGCCCGACCTCGTCGGGCAAGGCGGTGTGGTTCAGACTGCCTGTCGTTCCCGTTCAGCGCCGGCCGAGGTGACCTCGGCGGTGGCCTCGTCGGCACGGGCCAGCGTGGAGTGCCGGCGCCCGTAGCCGGCGTAGACCAGCAGGCCCACCGCGAGGAACACCGCGAACTGGATCCAGGTCTTCCAGCCCGTCTCGTACATCAGGTAGAGGCAGAAGACGATGCCGAGCACCGGCATGACCGGGTAGAGCGGCACCCGGAAGCTGCGCTTGAGGCCGGGCTCGCGGCGGCGCAGGGCGATCACCACGACGTTGACGACGGCCATGATGGCGAGCGTGCCGATGGTGCACAGGTTGACGACCGAGTCCAGCGGGCAGAAGGCGGCCGGGAGCGCGAAGACGGCCGCGGTGATCACGGTGCCCCGGACCGGCGTGGCGGTGCGCGGGGAGACCTTCTCGAAGGCGCGCGGGACGAGTCCGTCGCGGGCCATCGACATCAGGATGCGGGTCTGGCCGTACATCACGGCGAGGACGACCGAGGCGATGGCGACGACCGCGCCGAGCGCGATGATCCCGCCGCCGACGGCGGACCCGGTGACCTGGTTGACGACGTAGGACAGGGCGGCGGGGCGGCCGGCGACCTGCTTGCCGCCGATGGCGCCGATGGCGGCCACGGCGACGGCGCAGTACAGCAGCGTGACGATGCCCATGCAGACCAGGATCGCCACGGGGATGTCGCGGCGGGGGTTCTTGGCCTCCTCGCCGGCGGTGGTGATCGCGTCGAAGCCGATGTAGGAGAAGAAGGCGGCCGTGGTGCCGGCGCCGATGCCGCCGAGGCCGGCCGGGGAGAACGGCGTGAGGTTGCCGTGCTTGAAGGCGCTGTAGCCGATGGCGCAGAAGGCGATCAGGATGCCGATCTTGACGACGGCCATGGCGGCGGTGGCCCGGGCGCTCTCGCGGATGCCGCGCACCAGCAGGACGGCACCCATGGCGATGACGATCACCGCGGGCAGGTTGATGACCCCGCCGTCGGCGGGACCCGCGGAGATCGCGGCGGGCAGCTGCCAGCCGAAGAGGCTGTGCAGGAGTTCGTTGACGTACTGGCTCCAGCCGACGGCCACCGCCGAGATCGACACGCCGTACTCCAGCAGCAGGCACCAGCCGACCAGGAAGGCGGTGCGCTCGCCGAGACCGGCGTAGGCGAAGGAGTACGAGGAACCGGAGACCGGTATCGCGCCACCCAGCTCGGCGAAGGAGAAGGCGGTGAAGACACAGGTGATCGCGGCCAGGATGAAGGAGATCACCACGGCGGGACCGGCCTGGGCCACGGAGTCGGACAGGCCGACGAAGATGCCGGTGCCGACGATGGCGCCGACACCGAAGCAGATGAGCTGGAAGAGGCCCATCGTGCGCTTCAGACCGTGTCCCTCGCGGTCGGCGCCGGATTCGGCGACGAGCTGCTGGGGGGATTTGATACGGGGAGCGGGCATACGGGTGGTGCTCGTTTCTGGTGGTGCGGGCGCGACCTGTGGGGGCGCGACAGCGGCCCGGGCGGGGGTGGCACCGGGCCGTTTGTCAGGATAAGGGCCGATATGGCCGGTCAGGAAGGGGTTTGTGACGCAGATCAGGCGAGAGCGGGTCGGGCGAGCGTGGCCACCAGCACCGCCTTGATCGTGTGCATCCGGTTCTCCGCCTCGTCGAAGACGACGGAGTGCTCGGACTCGAACACCTCGTCCGTGACCTCCAGCTCGGTCAGCCCGTGCCGCTCGTGGATCTCTCGGCCGACAGTGGTGCCGAGGTCGTGGAAGGCCGGCAGGCAGTGCAGGAACTTCACGTCCGGGTTGCCGGTGGCGCGCAGCGTGTCCATGGTCACGGCGTACGGGCCGAGCAGCGCGATGCGCTCGTCCCAGACCTCCTTGGGCTCCCCCATCGACACCCAGACGTCGGTGGCGAGGAAGTCGCAGCCGCGCACGCCCTCGGCCACCTCGTCGGTGAGGGTGATCCGGGCCCCGGAGACGGCGGCGAGCCGGCGGGCCAGCGCGACGATCGTCCCGTCGGGCCACAGCACCCGGGGCGCGACGATCCGCACGTCCATGCCGAGCAGGGCGCCGGTGACCAGGTAGGAGTTGCCCATGTTGTAGCGGGCGTCGCCGAGGTAGGCGAAGGCGATCCGGTCCAGGGGCTTGTCGCTGTGCTCGGTCATGGTGAGCACGTCGGCGAGCATCTGGGTGGGGTGCCACTCGTCGGTGAGACCGTTGTAGACGGGCACCCCGGCGTGCGCGGCCAGTTCCTCGACCACGCCCTGCCCGTGCCCCCGGTACTCGATGGCGTCGTACATCCGGCCGAGGACGCGGGCGGTGTCCTTCACGGACTCCTTGTGCCCGATCTGCGAGCCGGCCGGGTCGAGGTAGGTGGTGTGGGCGCCCTGGTCGGCGGCGGCGACCTCGAACGCGCAGCGGGTGCGCGTCGAGGTCTTCTCGAAGATCAGGGCGATGTTCCGGCCCCGCAGGTACGGCGTCTCGGTCCCGGCCTTCTTGGCCGCCTTCAGCTCCGCGGCGAGCTCGACCAGGCCGCGGAACTCCTCACCGGTGAAATCCAGCTCCTTGAGGAAGTGGCGGCCGGCGAGGGCGGTCGGGACTGTCGCCATGGGGCGCTCCAGAGGTACGGGTGCAACAAGACTCTGGAATTCTATACGACATATAGCATGGATATTCAGCGTTTATGCAGTGGGTCGGCTCACACCGGGGTCACACCGCCTCACGCTCGACCGGACAGCTCATGCAGCGCGGACCGCCCCGGCCCCGGCCCAGCTCGCTGCCCGGGATCTCGATGACCTCGATGCCCTGCTTGCGCAGATGCGTGTTGGTGGTGGCGTTGCGCTCGTAGGCGACGACCACGCCGGGTTCGACGGCGAGCACGTTGCAGCCGTCGTCCCACTGCTCGCGCTCGGCCGCGTGCACGTCCTGGGTCGCGGTGAGCACCCGGATCTCGCCGAGCCCGAGGGCCGCGGCGATCGCCCGGTGCATGTGCTCCGGCGGATGGTCGGTGACCTTCAGCTCGTCCCCCGCCCCGGGCTCGATGGTGTACGACCGCAGCATGCCGAGCCCGGCGTACTGCGTGAAGGTGTCGCCGTCGACCATGGTCATCACGGTGTCGAGGTGCATGAAGGCGCGCCGCTTCGGCATGTCCAGCGCCACGATCGTGCGCGCCGAGCCGGCCGCGAACAGCTCGTGGGCGAGCATCTCCACGGCCTGCGGGGTGGTGCGCTCGCTCATCCCGATGAGGACCGCGCCGTTGCCGATCACCAGGACGTCGCCGCCCTCGATGGTGGACGGGAAGTCGGACTGCCCGCGGGACCACACGTGGAAGGTCTCGTCGCGGAACAGCGGGTGGTGCCGGTAGATCGCCTCGAAGTGCACGGTCTCCCGCTGCCGGGCCGGCAGGCGCATGGCGTTGATGGAGACCCCGTCGTAGATCCACGCCGAGGTGTCACGGGTGAAGAGGTGGTTGGGAAGCGGGCCGAGCAGGAAGTCGTCCAGCTCCATGACGTGGAAGCGGACGGAGGCGGGCTCGGCGTGGCCCTCCAGGAACTCCCGCTTGGTCATGCCCCCGACCAGCGCCTCGGCCAGTTCGTCCGGGGTCATCCGGTCGAAGGCGGCCCGCAGGTGGTCGGTGGCGAGGGGACCGTACTCCTTCTCGTCGAAGACGCGGTCCAGGACGAGGGACCGGGCGGCCGGGATCGCCAGGGTCTCGGTGAGCAGGTCGCCGAAGAGATGGACGGTGACCCCGCGGTCGCGCAGGACGTCGGCGAAACCGTCGTGCTCGGCGCGTGCCCGGCGCACCCAGAGCACGTCGTCGAAGAGCAGGGCGTCCTTGTTGCTCGGGGTGAGCCTCTTGAGCTCGAGGTCGGGCCGGTGCAGGATCACGCGGCGCAGGCGCCCGGCCTCGGAGTCGACGTGGAATGCCATGTCTCCATCCTGGCCATGGACACCCCGGTTCACGCTCTTCCCGGCGGTTTCCGTCGCCACGGGTTTCCGCGGTGCGTTTCCGCGGGGCGGGCTTTCGCGGGACGGGTTTCCGGCGGGGCGGGCTTTCGCGGGACGGGTTTCCGCGGGACGGGGAGGGGCGCGGAGGTGGCGGCCGGCCGTCGCCTCCCCGCCCCTCCCCGCGTCCCCTCCGTCACCGGCCGCTCACAGGCGCGGGTCGACCGGTTCCGACTCCAGGGCGAGGACGGCGAACACCGCCTCGTGCACCCGCCACAGCGGCTCCCCCTCCGCCAGCCGGTCCAGGGCCTCCAGACCCAGGGCGTACTCGCGGACCGCGAGCGACCGCTTGTGGTTCAGGAACCGCTGCCGCAGCTTGGCGAGGTTCTCCGGGCGGGTGTACTCGGGGCCGTAGACGATCCGCAGGTACTCGCGGCCCCGGCACTTGATCCCGGGCTGCACCAGCCGGCCCTGCCCGTCCCGGACGAGTGCGCCGACCGGCTTGACGACCATGCCCTCGCCGCCGCGTCCGGTCATCTCCAGCCACCAGTCGGTGCCGGCCCGTACCGACTCGGGGTCGGCGGTGTCGACGTACAGCCGCCGGGTGGTCCGCAGCAGTCCGCTGCCGTCGTGCTCCACCAGCCGGTCGAGCAGCGCCAGCTGCTCGTCGTGCGGCAGCGCGGCGAGGCTGCGGCCGCGGACGGCCAGGATCTGGAAGGGTGCGAGGCGCACCCCGTCCAGGCCGTCGGTGGCCCAGCAGTAACGGCGGTAGGCGTCGGTGAACGCGGCCGCGTCGGCGGCGCGCTCCCGCTGGCGGTCCAGCAGCGCTCCCACGTCCGTGCCCCGCGCGGCCGCGGCCTCCAGGGCGGCGAGCGCGCCCGGGAACACCGCGCCGGAGGCGGCGCCCACGGCCGCGTACTGGCTGCGCAGCAGGCCGGAGGCCTTCAGCGACCACGGCATCAGCTCGGCGTCCAGGAGCAGCCAGTCGGTGTCCAGCTCCTCCCACAGGCCGGCGTCCGTGACGGCCGAGCGGAGCCGGCCAAGGATCTCCTCGGTCACCTTCCCGTCGTCGAAGAACGGCCGTCCGGTGCGGGTGTAGAGCGCCCCGGTCGGGCCCGCTCCGGTCCCGCCGTCGCCCTCGCTCCCCCGCTCCGCGAAGGTGCCGCCGGCGCCGAAGCGCTCACGGGCCGCCTCGGCGTCCCGGCACACGAGGGCCACCGCGCGCGAGCCCATGTGCTTCTCCTCGCACACGACGCGCGCGACGCCGTCCCGCGCGTACTGCGCGAAGGCCTCCGCCGGATGTTCCAGGTACCCCTCGACCTGCGAGGTCGGCGTCGGCGCCATGGTCGGCGGCAGGTACGGCAGCAGGCGCGGGTCCACGGCGAAGCGGCTCATCACCTCCAGGGCGGCGGCCGCGTTCTCCTCGCGTACGGCCACCCGCCCGGCGTACCGGGTCTCGACCCCCCTGCGCCCGTGCACGTCCCCGAGGTCCAGCGGGCGCCCGTCGCGTCCGCCCGGTGCCTCGGACCGCAGCGGCCTGGCGGGCTCGTACCAGACCCGCTCCGCCGGTACGTCGACCAGTTCGCGCTCCGGCCAGCGCAGCGCGGTCAGCTTGCCGCCGAAGACGGCACCGGTGTCCAGGCAGATGGTGTTGTTCAGCCAGCTCGCCTCCGGGACCGGGGTGTGGCCGTAGACCACGGCGGCCCGGCCGCGGTAGTCCTCGGCCCACGGGTAGCGCACCGGGAGCCCGAACTCGTCGGTCTCCCCGGTGGTCTCGCCGTACAGGGCGTGCGAGCGCACCCGGCCCGAGGTGCGGCCGTGGTACTTCTCGGGCAGGCCGGCGTGGCAGACGACGAGGCGTCCGCCGTCCAGGACGTAGTGGCTGACCAGCCCGTCGATGAACTCCCTCACCTCCCGCCGGAACTCCTCGCTCTCGCCCTCCATCTGCTCGATGGTCTCGGCGAGTCCGTGCGTGTGCTGGACCTGGCGGCCCTTGAGGTGACGGCCGTACTTGTTCTCGTGGTTGCCGGGCACGCACAGCGCGTTGCCGGACCTCACCATGGCCATCACGCGGCGCAGCACGCCGGGGCTGTCCGGACCGCGGTCGACGAGGTCGCCGACGAACACGGCGGTACGGCCCTCGGGGTGCACCCCGTCCACATAGCCCAGCCTGGCCAGCAGCGCCTCCAGTTCGGCCGCGCAGCCGTGGATGTCGCCGACGATGTCGAAGGGGCCGGTGAGGTGGGTCAGGTCGTTGAAGCGCTTCTCGGTGACGACGGTGGCGCTGTCCACCTCCTGCACGCCACGCAGGACGTGCACCTTGCGGAAGCCCTCGCGCTCCAGGTGGCGCAGGGAGCGCCGGAGTTCGCGGATGTGCCGCTGGATGACGCGGCGCGGCATGCCGGCGCGGTCGACGCGGGCCGCGTTGCGCTCGGCGCACACCTCCTCGGGCACGTCGAGCACGATGGCGATGGGCAGCACGTCGTGCTCCCTGGCCAGCTCGATGAGCTGCCGCCTGCTGTCCTGCTGCACGCTGGTGGCGTCGACGACGGTACGGCGGCCGGCCGCGAGCCGCTTGCCCGCGATGTAGTGCAGGACGTCGAAGGCGTCGCCCGTCGCGCTCTGGTCGTTCTCGTCGTCGCTGACGAGACCGCGGCAGAAGTCCGAGGAGATGACCTCGGTGGGCTTGAAGTGCCTGCGGGCGAACGTCGACTTGCCGGAGCCGGATGCGCCGACGAGCACGACGAGGGAGAGGTCGGTGACGGGCAGGACCCTGCCGCCACCGGTGTCCGTGGTGCCGCTGATGCTGGTGTCGCCGCTGGTGCTGGTGTCGCCGCTGGGGGTGGTCCCGGTCATGCCGCCTTCGCCTCCTTCTCGTTCGCGTCTCTGTGGAACACGGCCATCTGCGTGGGGGGTCCCACCTCGGGGTCGTCCGGTCCGACCGGACGGAACCCGACCTCGTACCCGTGGAGTTCGGCGACGGCCGACGCCCAGGAGCGGAACTCCTCGCGGGTCCACTCGAAGCGGTGGTCGCCGTGCCGGACGTGCCCGGCGGGCAGGGTCTCCCAGCGGACGTTGTACTCGACGTTCGGGGTCGTCACGAGCACCGTGCGGGGGCGCGCCGCGCCGAACACGGCGTACTCCAGGGCGGGCAGCCGGGGCAGGTCCAGGTGTTCGATCACCTCGCTGAGGACGGCCGCGTCGTAGCCCGCCAGCCGCTTGTCCGTGTAGGCGAGCGAGCCCTGGAACAGCTTGACCCGGGCGGCCTGCCGCTCCCCCATGCGGTCCAGCCGGAGCCGGCGCGCGGCGATGCCCAGGGCGCGCATCGACACGTCGACGCCGACGACCTCGGTGAACCGCACGTCCTTCAGCAGCTCCTGCACCAACTGGCCCTGGCCGCAGCCGAGGTCCAGCACGCGGGCGGCCCCGGCCTCGCGCAGAGCGCCGGTGATCGCCTCCCGGCGCAGCACGGCGAGCGGGACCGGCCTGTCCTCGCCGGGAGCGGAGCCCGCACCCGAACCGGGAACACCGTGAGCGTCGCGTCCGGCGCCCGCGTCGGTGCCGGGGGTGCCGCTGATGGCGCCGGTGCCGTCGCCGTCGGCGGTGCCGGGGGCGCCACTGATGCCGTCGGTGCGAGTGCCGGTGACCTCCTCAGCGCCGGGGGCGCGGTCGGGGCCGGTGCCGGCCGGTGCCTGCGTGCCTGCCCCCGCCACCGCCTCCGCTTCGGCGGCCTCGGTCTCGGTGTCGGTGTCGGTGTCGGTGTCGTCCTCGACCGCGTTGTCGAGGGTCTCGACCTCGCTGTCGTCGGCCTCGGCCAGGCGGACCAGCTCCAGCCGCTCCATCGCGTCCCGGGTCAGGGACCAGCGGCGGGACAGGTACCGGCTGGTGATCAGCTTCTGCTCCGGGTGGTCCGGCAGCCAGCCCTCGCCGGCGCGCAGCAGCTTGTCGACCTCGTCGGCGGAGACCCAGTAGTGCTTGCCGTCGTCCAGGACGGGCAGCAGCACGTACAGGTGGCGCAGCGCCTCGGCGAGGGTGAGCCCCTCCGCCTCCAGGACGAGCCGGACGTACCGCGAGTCGCCCCACTGCGGGAACTCGGCGTCCAGAGCGACGGGTTCGGCGGTCACCTGCCAGCCGAGCGGCTCGAAGAGTCCTCGGACGAGTGACGCGCCGCCGCGTGCGGGCAGTGCGGGCACCTCGATGCGCAGCGGCAGCGGGGCGGCGGCCCGCTCGGGGCGCGCCTTGCACACGCCCCGCATGGCGCTGGAGAACACCGCGCTCAGCGCGACCGCGAGCAGCGAGGAGGCGGCGTAGGGACGGTCGTTGACGTACTGCGCGAGCGCCGCGTCGGGCGCTCCTCCGCGGCCCTTGCCCTTGCCCCGCCGGGCCAGCGCGACCGCGTCCACCTCGAGCAGCAGCGCGGCCGTGCAGCGATCCGCGTCCGCCTCGGGATAGAAGACGTGCGCGGTGCCGTGGGACGTGGAGAACGTCTGGGCGTTGTCGGGGTGCTTGTGCAGCAGGAACCCGAGGTCGGTGGCGGGGGCGGCGGCCGTGCCGCGCGTGGAGATCGTCAGGAACACACGTCCGAGTCTCGCGGCTGGGCGGCCGCCTGACCACCTGTTTTCGTCACGCGGCCGATCCGGCGGCCCTCGGCGGGGCCACCGGGCCGGGACGCGTCACGACAGCTGGGGCATGACCTCGGCGGAGATCAGCTCCAGCTGGTCCAGGTCGTGGAGGTCGAGGGCCTGGAGGTAGATCCGCTCGGAGCCGGCCTCCGCGTAGCGGCCGATCTTCTCGACGACCTCGGCCGGGGAGCCCGCCAGGCCGTTGGCCTTCAGTTCGTCGACGTCACGGCCGATCACGGCGGCACGGCGGGCGACTTCCTGCTCGTCGCGGCCGACGCACACCACCAGCGCGTTCGAGTAGGTCAGCGCGTCCGCGGGGCGGCCCGCCTCCTCGGCCGCGGCCCGCACCCGGCCGAACTGGCGCTCGCTGTCCTCGACCGAGGCGAACGGGATGTTGAACTCGTCCGCGTACCGCGCCGCGAGACGCGGGGTACGGGTGGCGCCGTGGCCGCCGATGATCACGGGGATCCGGCTCTGGGCGGGCTTGGGCAGCGCGGGCGAGCCGGCGAGGTCGTAGTACGTGCCGTGGAAGTCGAAGGTCTTGCCGGTCTCGGTCGCCCACAGGCCGGTGACGATCTCCAGCTGCTCCTCCAGGCGCGCGAACTTCTCCTTCGGGAACGGAATGCCGTACGCCGTGTGCTCCTCCTCGAACCATCCGGCGCCCAGACCCAGTTCGATGCGGCCGCCGGACATCTGGTCGACCTGCGCCACCTGGATGGCGAGCACGCCGGGCAGGCGGAAGGTGGCCGCGGTCATGAGCGTGCCGAGGCGGATGCGCGAGGTCTCGCGGGCCAGGCCGGCCAGCGTGATCCAGGCGTCGGTGGGGCCCGGAAGACCGCTCGCACCGCCCATGCGCAGATAGTGATCAGAACGGAAGAAGCCGTCGAATCCAAGGTCTTCGGCGGCCTTCGCCACGGTGAGCAGGGTGTCGTAGGTGGCCCCCTGCTGGGGCTCGGTGAAGATGCGCAGGTCCATGTCTCCATCCTGCACTCCGGCCGCCCCGACCGCGTCACCGGCACTTCGGGCACGGGCGTCCCCGCACTGTGGAATTCGCCACCGCACACGCCCGCGGTCACCGCCCCGCCCGGCGGACCGCCCCATCCGGGGACCGGCCCATCCGGGGACCGGCCCATCCGGCGGACCGCTCCCGCCCGGCTGATCGGTCCATCCCCCGCCAGCCGCCACCCGTCACCCGTCACCCGCCCGCCGTCACACGTCCCCGTCACCCCATCTCGCGTCACCCCATCTCGCGCTCGCGCAGCTCCGCCTCCTCCCGCGCCGCCAGCTTGCGCAGCATCTCCAGGACCCGGTCGCGGGATTCGTCCGCCGCGTCGATCGCCTCCATGCACTGCCAGTACGTCGTCTCGTCGGACGCGGCGCTCGCCATGCCGACCAGCGCGATGCCCACCTCGCCGAGCAGGCCGCCGAGACGGAGGAGAGTCTGGCGGGCGTCGGTCAGCTCGGTGAGCTGGGCGGCGCGCAGATCGCCGGGGTCCAGCTCCGGAGGGTCCAGGACGCCGCAGCCTCTGCCCGCGAGTTCGGTCAGGCCCAGCGCCTCGCCGCGCAGCTCCGGCGGCCCGGACACCGCGAGCCTGCTGCCGATCGCCTGGGCGAGCGCCTGCGCCTGCCACACCTCCGCCATGGTCTCGGCGGCGTCGGCGCCCCCGGTCAGAGCCCGCCTGCTCGCCTCGATGAGTCGGATCGCTTCCATCGGCTGCCCCCGTCCGGTCCGCCGTGCGCCGTCGCACGTGCGCGTGAACTCCCTTGTTCATTACCCAGAGTGAGGGTGCTTGAGGCGAAAAGCCAGAGGAAGACTGAAATCTGTGGACAACAATTCGGATTCGGCAGAGGAATCGACTCCGGAGAGTGATACCGGAACCAGAAAGTCCGACAGTTGGCCGGGACACCGGCCGCGCCCCGCGCGCCGGGGTGCCCTCCGGCGGACGCGCGGCGCTCCGGCGGGCCGGAGTCGCGGGCTAGCGCGCGCCGCCGTCCCCCTGCTCCGGCACCGGGAAGCGGCTCTCGTTGCGGTCGATCTTGGCCGACAGCGCGGCCAGCGGGTCGATGCCGAGGGTGCCGCAGAACTGGAGGAGATAGGCGAGGACGTCGGCGACCTCGTCGCGGACGCGGTGGGCGGTCTCCGGGTCGTCCATCACCCGGGCCGACTCCTCGGGTGTCAGCCACTGGAAGATCTCGGCCAGTTCGGAGGCCTCCACGCCCAGCGCCGACACGAGGTTCTTCGGGGTGTGGTACGGCTGCCAGTTGCGCACGGCGGCGAACTCGGCCAGCCTGCGCTGGAGTCCGGGCAGGTCGGGATGTTCGGTCATGGGGTCAGGTGTACCACCGTGGCGCCCCGTGTCCCCAGCGCCCATGAGGCGTCGTTCACCGCGCCCACGCAGCGGATGTGGCCGCGCTCGCCCATCCGGGCCGCCGCGCCCAGCAGTTCACGGCGCTGTCCGGGGTCGAGACACCGGTCGAGGCCGTCGGCCAGCACCGTGAGGGTACGCAGCGCGTCGGGCACCTCGCCGGGCGCGTCCACCTCCAGGACACCCGGCCCGGTGAGCAGCACGAGGGCCAGCGCGATGTAGCGCAGCTCGCCGTCGCCGAGCCGGGCGAGCTCGGTCCGGTGGCCGTCGCCCCGGTCGAGCAGCGCCCGTACCGTGCCGTCGGGCAGCCGGTCGGCGACCAGGTCGGCCACCGGTCCCGAGCAGCCGGCGCGCAGCACTTCGACCAGCGCGGCGTGCCTGCGCCCGCACTCCGAGCGGGTGCGGGCCAGCACGTCGGCCAGGTTGCCGCAGTCGGACCGCAGGCGCCCCGAGCCCGCCGGGACCGGCAGGCGCATCCGCTCGGGACGCGGATCGCAGACGAAGACCGAGCGCAGCGCGACCACCGTCTGCTCGGCGGCCGCCAGGACGCGCCGCTGCCCGTCCGTCTTGCCCGCCACGCGCAACGGCAGCAGGGCGGTGCCGAGCCGGTCGTCGGGCAGGGGCGCGCGGGTCACCGGTGAGGAGCCCGCGGTGTGCCAGGCGGCCTGCACGGTCCGCCGGGCGGGGTCGCGCAGCGCGGTCTCCAGCAGGACGACCCCGCCCGCGGTCAGCCGCTCGCCCACGATCCGCAGGCAGGGTTCGGCCTGTACGGCGAGGTCGAGCAGGACCGGGCCCGCGGCCCCGTCGGCGGTGCAGCCGATCCGGAAACCGCGTCTCCCCTGCGCGTCGGGCCGCGCGCGCTCCGGCACCCAGGCGAGCGGGTCCGGGAACACCTGCGCCAGTGACGCCCCGCTCCCGAGCCGGGCGAGCGCCTCCAGCGCGCCGAACGCGGTGGACTTCCCCGTCCCGCTCGGGCCCGCGAACACGGTGAGGGCCCCGAGCGGGAACGCGGCCCGCCGGTGCCCGGCGAACGCGGACAGCCGCAGCTCGGTGATCCGGGCGCGCACGTCGACGGCGTCCCCGGGGACGGGTTCGGCGACGCCCGCGTGCCGGGTGAACTGCGGGGGCACGACGGGGGCGGGGTCCGGCGGACCTGAAGCCACCGGGTGCTCGAACGGCTCCAGCCGCTCGAGCACCCCCGGGGGACCCGTGGCGTCCACGGAGGATCCTGGCGTCGCGGAAGCCCCTGGCGAGAACCCGGACGGGACGGGGGACCCGGCGGACGCGGAAGACACGGCCATATGCGGACCGTAGGACTCCGCCGGAGTGCCGAACCGTTCAGCCCTCGGACCTTCCCACGATCGGGGGACGGATCCCCCGGCGGGACGGTCGGGAAGTGGACGCCGGCCGGCCGCCGGGCACCCGCCGCGCTCAGCCCCCGGACGCCTCCATCAGACCGCTGACCTCGGTCCCCGGCGGTGTCAGCAGGAACACGTTCCGGTCCACCCGGTGCATCCCGCTGCCCAGTCCGAAGACGACGCCGGTGCTGAAGTCGAGGACGCGCTTGGCGACCTCCCCCTCGGCGCTGGACAGGTCCAGCAGCACCGGGATCCCGGCCATCAGCGTCTCCGCGACCTCCCTGGCGTCCGCGAACACATTGACCCGCAGGACGACGAAGCGGCGCCGCGCCTCGGTGTCGGAGTCGGGCAGCGTGCGGTGGTTCACCGCGGACGGCCACGCGTCCCGGCCCCGCAGCGGCACGACCTGGGCGAGCCCTTCCCACTGTTCATCGGTGACGTCGTAACGGCTCACCGGCTCCCCCCGACCTGCTTGGCGTTCGTTTCCTGCACCAGCCAATTCTTACGCCAAGTCACCCGTTCGGCCCAACAACGACACACTGTGACACCGTCCGCGCGTTCCCCTCGAGGCCAGATCCTGGGTCAGATGTACGAATAAGACCGTTTCTTACTGCCCTCACACCCGACTCTTCATGTCGCTCCACACACAACCCACCGGTCACCGCTAGCGTCGGGTGCCGTGCACTTGGCAGAAAAGCAGCGGATGACACCCGGCCGGCGGACGTGGCCCATCGTGACCACCTCCCCGGGCGCCCCCTCGGAAGCGCCCGGATCTCCCGCGCAGTGGCACCGCGTGCTGACGCTGCTCGCCGATGTGAGCCTGTTCATCGGCACACGCTCGGTGTGGACGCAGGCCGCCTCGCACAACCTCGTCCTCGCCGGGATCATCTCCGTCTGCTACGCGTCGATCCTGGTGAGCGGCGTCCTCGCCCTCACGGTCCGCCGCACGCGCTCCCTGGTCCGGCTGGACGCCGTGGTGCTGGTCACCGCGATCGTGCTCGCCGCGTGCAACTGGACGCTGAACCACGCCGGCGGCGACGAGGCGGCGCTCACCGCCCAGGCCGCCCGCGAACTGCTCGCCGGACACCAGGTGTACGACCAGCCGTGGCCCTGGCTGTTCCAGGGCAAGGGCGTCGCCGTGACGCCGACGATGGACGGCGGGTACGACTTCACGTACGGCTATCCCCCGCTCGCCCCGCTGCTGACCCTGCCGTTCCTCTGGCTGGGCCACGGCGGCGCACCGGCCACGGCGGCGGCGACGGTCGCCCTCGTCGCCGGCGCGGTGACACTGTGGCGGATGCTGCCCGTGCCGTGGCGCCCGGCGGCGACCATGGCCTGCCTGGGCTTCTCCTTCCTGCCGTCGTACGCCCGCCAGGGCTACCCGGCGATCATCGCCATGGTCCTGCTGATCCCGGTGGTGGTGCGCTGGCCGCACATCGGCGCCGGCGGCAGGCTCGGCAGGGCCGGGATCGCACGGGCCGTCTGCCTGGGCGCCGCCTGCGCGGCCCAGCAACTGCCCTGGTTCGTCATGCCGTTCCTGCTGACCGGGCTCTACGCCGTGCGCCGCGGCGAGCTGGGCGGCCGGGCCGCGGCCCACGTGCTGCTGCGCTTCCTGGGGACGGCCTTCGCGGCGTGGCTGGTGATCGACGCCTACCTTCTGGTGCGGGAGCCGGGACCCTGGCTCGCCGGCATCGCGCTGCCCCTGACCCAGGGCGCCGTGCTGCACGGCCAGGGCCTGGTGGACGTCTCGCTGTACTTCACGCACGGCAGCGACCGGCTCGACTGGTACGGCCACGCCAGCATGCTGCTGGCCGCCGCGCTGCTCGCGCTGTTCACGCTCTTCGTACGACGGCTGGGCCCCGCGGCGACCGTGCTGCCCTGGTGCGCCTTCTACCTGGCGACCCGGTCCCAGGACGGCTACTACCTGATGATGACCCCGCTGTGGCTCGCGGCCGCCGTCACCGCGCCCCTGCCGGAGTTCGCCCGTGCCTGGCAGCCCCGCCCCCGGTGGCTCACCGGCCCGAACCGCCGCCGGACCCTGGCGTGCGCAGCGGCCCTGCTGCTGCTCCCGCCCCTGGTGAGCGCCACCCTCGCGGCGACGGGCGGGCCGCCCCTGCGGATGGACGTGGCGGCGACGCGCGGACCGGCGCCGCGCTCGGTGTCCACCCTGACCCTCCGGGTGCGCAACACCGGCTCCGACCCGCTCACCCCGCACTACATGCTCACGCGGGGCCAGGGCATGAGCCGCTACTGGTCGCTCGCCCGCGGTCCGGCCACGCTCGCGCCGCACACCTCCGCGACCGTCACCCTGCGGGCCCCGGCGGGCACGTTCGCCGTACCGGCCGCGAAGAACACCCGGATCCGTCTGCGCGCGTTCACGGGCGACCCGCAGACGCTCTCCACCCGCGACGTCACCCCGGCCCAGCTGGCTCCCGAGCAGTGACCCCGGGCGTCACCCGTGCCGCCCGGAGAGGGAAAGCGGCGAAACGGGCGGGACGGAGGCTTCGCGGACGGGGAGAGGCGCAGCTCACAGGCGCAACGAGGGAAACGTCACAGGCCTCGTTCCGCTGACACTTGAGCACCCTGCCCTAGCATCCGAGCATGACGGTCCTGCCTGACGACGGGCTCCCCCTGGCCGCCGAGTTCCCTGACGCGACGCACGAGCAGTGGCAACGCCTGGTGGAGGGTGTGCTGCGCAAGTCGGGCAAGGAAGTCTCGGGCGCGGCAGCTGAGGACGCCCTGTCCACGACGCTGGAGGACGGGCTGCGCACCCGGCCCCTGTACACCGCGCGCGACGCCGCGCCCGAGCCCGGACTGCCGGGGTTCGCGCCCTTCGTGCGCGGCGGCCGCCCCGAGGGCGGCACCGCGGGCGGCTGGGACGTACGGCAGCGGCACGCGGCGCTCGACGACGGCGCGGTGCTGGCCGACCTGGAGAACGGCGTCACGTCGCTGTGGCTCGTGCTGGGCGAGGGCGGCATCCCCGTCGCCGACCTGGGCCGCGCCCTGGACGGAGTCCTCCTCGACCTGGCGCCCGTCGCCCTCGACGCCGGCCGGGAGACCCCGCAGGCCGCCCGCGAACTGCTCAGGCTGTGCGAGGAGAAGGGCGTCGACCCGAAGGCCGTACGCGGCACCCTGGGCGCCGACCCGCTCGGGTACGAGGCCCGTACCGGCACCCCGCTGGACTTCGCTCCCGCGGCCGCCCTGGCCGTGCGCTGCGCCGCGGACCACCCGGGCCTGCGGGCGCTGACCGTGGACGCGCTGCCGTACCACGAGGCGGGCGGCTCGGCCGCGCAGGAGCTGGGCGCCTCCCTGGCCACCGGCGTGGCCTACCTGCGGGAACTGACCGAGGCGGGCCTCGGGGCCGAAGAGGCCGCCGCCCAGCTGGAGTTCCGCTACGCGGCAACCGCCGACCAGTTCCTGACCGTCGCCAAGCTGCGCGCGGCACGCCGGCTGTGGGCGCGGGTCGCCGAGGTGTGCGGGGCGCCGGGCGCGGGCGCCCAGACGCAGCACGCGGTGACCTCGCCGGTGATGATGAGCCGCCGCGACCCGTGGGTGAACATGCTGCGCACGACGGTCGCGACGCTCGCGGCCGGGGTGGGCGGCGCCGACTCCGTGACGGTGCTGCCGTTCGACCACGCGATCGGGCTGCCCGACGCGTTCGCCCGCCGCATCGCACGCAACACCTCCACGATCCTGGTCGAGGAGTCGCACCTGGCCCGGGTCATCGACCCGGCGGGCGGCTCCTGGTACGTCGAGCGGCTGACGGACGAACTCGCCGAGGCCGCCTGGGAGTTCTTCCGGTCGGTCGAGCGCGACGGCGGCATGGCCGCCGTACTGCGCTCGGGACGGCTGCGCGAGGACCTGGCGCGGACCTGGGAGGAGCGCGGCGGACGGCTGGCCAGCCGGCGCGAACCCGTCACCGGTGTCAGCGAGTTCCCGCTGCTGGCGGAGAAGCCCGTGGAGCGCGAGCCCGCTCCCGAGGGGCCGTCCGGCGGTCTGCCGCGGGTGCGCCGCGACGAGGCGTTCGAGGCCCTGCGGGCCCGTTCCGACGCCCACCTCGCGGCGACCGGCGCCCGCCCGCGGATCCACCTCGTCGCGCTCGGCTCCGCCGCCGAGTCCACCGCGCGGGCGACGTTCGCCGCGAACCTCTTCCAGGCGGGCGGCATCGAGCCGGTGACCGGCGGCACCTTCGAGGACAGCGGCGCCACCGAGGCCGTCCTGTGCTCCAGCGACGCCGTGTACGAGGCCGAGGCCGCGTCCGCCGCCGAGTCGCTGCGCGCGTCCGGCGCCGGGCACGTGGTCCTCGCGGGCCGCCCCGCCGGGTACCCGGGCGTGGACTCCTACGTCTTCGCCGGCTGCGACGCCGTGGCCGTGCTGTCCGCGACTCTCGACCGTATGGGAGTGTCCTGATGGGAATCCCCGACTTCTCCGGCATCGAGCTGGGCAGCCCGGTCGCCGACGGCACCGCCGAGCAGTGGCGCACGGCCGTCGGACAGGCCGCCGGCGGCGAACCGCCGCTCTGGGAGACCCCGGAGGGCATCGGCGTCAAGCCGCTGTACACCGGCCGTGACCTGGAGGGCCTGGACTTCCTCGGCACCTACCCCGGCATGGCGCCGTACCTGCGCGGCCCGTACCCGACGATGTACGTCAACCAGCCCTGGACGATCCGCCAGTACGCGGGCTTCTCCACCGCCGAGGAGTCCAACGCGTTCTACCGGCGCAACCTGGCCGCCGGCCAGAAGGGCCTGTCGGTCGCCTTCGACCTGCCCACGCACCGGGGTTACGACAGCGACCACCCGCGGGTGACGGGTGACGTCGGCATGGCGGGCGTCGCCATCGACTCCATCTACGACATGCGTCAGCTGTTCGACGGCATCCCGCTGGACAGGATGTCGGTGTCGATGACGATGAACGGCGCCGTGCTGCCGGTGCTCGCGCTGTACATCGTGGCGGCGGAGGAGCAGGGCGTACCGCCGGAGAAGCTGGCCGGAACCATTCAGAACGACATTCTGAAGGAGTTCATGGTCCGCAACACCTACATCTATCCGCCGAAGCCGTCGATGCGGATCATCTCCGACATCTTCGCGTACACCTCGCAGCGGATGCCCCGCTACAACTCCATCTCCATCTCGGGCTACCACATCCAGGAGGCCGGGGCCACGGCCGACCTGGAGCTGGCGTACACGCTCGCGGACGGCGTGGAGTACCTGCGCGCGGGCCGTGAAGCGGGCCTGGACGTCGACGCGTTCGCGCCCCGGCTGTCCTTCTTCTGGGCGATCGGCATGAACTTCTTCATGGAGATCGCCAAGCTGCGTGCGGCCCGCCTGCTGTGGGCCAAGCTCGTCGGACAGTTCGAGCCCCAGAACCCCAAGTCGCTCTCGCTGCGCACCCATTCGCAGACCTCGGGCTGGTCGCTGACCGCGCAGGACGTGTTCAACAACGTCACGCGCACCTGCGTGGAGGCGATGGCCGCGACCCAGGGCCACACCCAGTCGCTGCACACCAACGCGCTCGACGAGGCCCTCGCGCTGCCCACGGACTTCTCGGCGCGCATCGCCCGCAACACCCAGCTGCTGATCCAGCAGGAGTCGGGCACCACCCGGGTCATCGACCCGTGGGGCGGCAGCGCGTACGTCGAGAGGCTGACGTACGACCTGGCGCGCAAGGCCTGGCAGCACATCCAGGAGGTCGAGCAGGCGGGCGGCATGGCGCAGGCCATCGACGCCGGCATCCCGAAGCTGCGCGTGGAGGAGGCGGCGGCCCGCACCCAGGCCCGCATCGACTCCGGACGCCAGCCGGTGATCGGCGTCAACAAGTACCGCGTCGACAGCGACGAGCAGATCGAGGTGCTCAAGGTCGACAACTCCTCCGTGCGCGCCCAGCAGATCGAGAAGCTGCGGCGGCTGCGCGCGGAGCGGGACGAGGGCGCGTGCCGGGCCGCGCTGGACGCGCTGACGCGGGCGGCCGACGGCGACGGCAACCTGCTGGAGCTGGCCGTGCGCGCGGCCCGCGCCAAGGCCACGGTCGGCGAGATCTCCGACGCCCTGGAGAAGGTGTACGGCCGGCACGCGAGCCAGATCCGTACCATCTCCGGTGTGTACCGCAACGAAGCAGGTGAGTCCCCGAACGTGGACCGCACCCGTGCTCTGGTGGACGCCTTCGAGGAGGCCGAGGGGCGCAGGCCGCGCATCCTGGTCGCCAAGATGGGCCAGGACGGACACGACCGCGGCCAGAAGGTGATCGCCACCGCGTTCGCCGACCTCGGCTTCGACGTCGACGTCGGCCCACTGTTCCAGACCCCGCAGGAGGTCGCCCGCCAGGCCGTCGAGGCGGACGTCCACGTGGTCGGCGTCTCCTCGCTGGCGGCCGGCCACCTCACCCTCGTGCCGGCGCTGCGCGAGCAGCTCGCCGAGGAGGGCCGGGAGGACATCATGATCGTGGTCGGCGGCGTCATCCCGCCGCAGGACGTGCCCACGCTGCTGGAGATGGGCGCCACGGCCGTGTTCCCGCCCGGGACGGTGATCCCGGACGCGGCGCACGACCTGGTGAAGCGGCTGTCGGCCGACCTCGGCCACGACCTGTAGCCGGCCGATGGCACCGATCGATCTCGGCACGTACGTGAAGGGCGTGCTCGACGGGAAGCGGGCGCTGGTGGCCCGCGCCATCACGCTCGTCGAGTCCACCCGCCCGCAGCACCGGGCGCTGGCGCAGGAGTTGCTCACCGAGCTGCTCCCGCACAGCGGCCGGGCGCGGCGGATCGGCGTCAGCGGGGTGCCGGGTGTCGGCAAGTCGACGTTCATCGACGCGTTCGGCACGCTGCTGACCTCGCTGGGCCACCGGGTGGCCGTCCTCGCGGTGGACCCGTCCTCGACGCGCACCGGCGGCTCCATCCTGGGCGACAAGACGCGGATGGAGCGGCTGGCGGTGGATCCGTCGGCGTTCGTCCGGCCCTCCCCCAGCGCGGGCACGCTGGGCGGCGTCGCGAAGGCCACCCGGGAGTCCATGGTGGTGATGGAGGCAGCCGGTTACGACGTGATCCTCGTGGAGACCGTGGGTGTCGGCCAGTCGGAGACCGCGGTCGCCGACATGGTCGACTCCTTCCTGCTGCTGACGCTGGCCCGCACCGGCGACCAGCTGCAGGGCATCAAGAAGGGGGTCCTGGAGCTCGCCGACGTCATCGCCGTCAACAAGGCGGACGGCCCGCACGAGCGGGACGCGCGGACCGCGGCCCGTGAACTCGCGGGCGCGCTGCGCCTGATGCACGGCAAGGACGCGCACTGGACACCGCCGGTGCTGCACTGCAGCGCCC
The DNA here is from genome assembly GCF_044747185.1 of Streptomyces sp. NPDC090108. Lineage (NCBI taxonomy): Bacteria > Bacillati > Actinomycetota > Actinomycetes > Kitasatosporales > Streptomycetaceae > Streptomyces > Streptomyces sp. NPDC090108. The sequence continues at coordinate 230,618 of NZ_JBIVDQ010000004.1, read as the reverse complement.
GCGAGTCCCGGGGCCTGGACACGGTGTGGGAGCGGCTGGAGCAGCACCGCACCCTGCTCGACGCCACCGGACGCCTCGCCGCCAAGCGGCGGGACCAGCAGGTCGGCTGGACCTGGTCCATGGTCCGCGAGGAACTCCTGGGCCGCCTCCACGCCGACCCCGCCGTACGCGCGGCCGCCCCCCTCCTCGAACAGCAGGTCCGCGACGGCTCGTTGACGGCCACCCTGGCGGCGGAACGCATCCTGCGGGCGTTCGAGGGAGAGACGGACACGGCCCGGGAGGAATGAGGCGCCGCCCCGGAACCCGGCGGTCCCGGGACTCGGCGGTCTTAGGACTCGGCTCCCCAGGGACTGGGCGACCCAGGGCCGGTCCGGCCCCCGAGCGGAACGGCACCGGGGCGCGGCAGGATAAGTCCAGCGGCACCGAACGCGGATGGCTAGCCTGGGGAGATGAGCAGCCGCGCCACCATCGGCCCCACGCACACCGGCGACTCCGGCTCCGGTCACGGCTCCGGGGCGGTCCTCAATGTGATCGGCGTCCATCTGTATCTGGAGCGGGAGGGCAGGATCCTGCTCGGGCTGCGGCATCCCGACTCCCCGTTCGCCCCCGCGCACCATCACTTCCTGGCCGGGCACTGCGAGCAGGAGTCCGCCGTCACCTGCCTGATCCGTGAGGCGGAGGAGGAGGCGGGGCTGGTGATCGCCGCCGAGGACGTCGAGTTCGTCCACGCCGTCCACGTCATCGACCGGCCCGACACGCAACCGCGCCTGCAACTGGTCTTCCGGGCCCGGCGGTGGACCGGCGAGCCGGAGGTCCTGGAGCCGGACAAGTGCGTGAGCTGGGGCTGGTGGCCGCCCGAGGCCCTGCCGGAGCCGACGGTCCCCTACCTGAGAGCGGCCGTCTCCGGCATCCGCGCCGGGCGCCCCTACACGGAACTGGGCTGGGCGTGAGATGCCGGCCGTCCCCCGAACCCCCTTCCAGGAGCCTGAGTTGACGGACGAAGTGACGGACGACGTGAGAGCCGTGGCCGAGCGCATGTACGCGGCGTTCAACACGCGTGACCTCGCCGCGGCGGAGTCGGTCTTCTCCGCGGACTTCGTGAGTCACCCGCTGGGAACCGTGGGGGTCGACGCCGTGGTGAAGGCCTGGAGCGCACTGCACGGCCTGTTCCCCGGCATCCAGGTCGTGGTGGAGGACATGCTGGTGGACGCGGACAGAGCAGCGGTGCGCACCACCCTGCACGGTGTCCCCGCGGGCACTGAGGACCAGCCGCCGCCCTCGATGATGGAGATCTTCCACGTACGGGAAGGCCGCATCACCGAACTGTGGGGCATGTCCACCCTCGCCCGCCCGGCGCTGAAGAGTCCGGACGCGGACTGACCTGCCGCGTCACCGGACCGTCACGTCCTGCGTCCCCAGCACCGTCAGCAGGGCGAGCCGCTCCGCGTCCCGCGTGCCGGGCTCGGCGGTGTAGACCATGACGCGGAGGTCGCTGCCGGCGACGGAGAGGACGTCGCAGTCGAGGGTGAGGGGGCCCACGGCCGGGTGGGTGACGGTCTTGCGGGCCGCCTCGTGGACGCCGACCTCGCCGCTGTCCCAGAGCGCGGCGAACCGGCCGCTCCGCTCACGGAGTTCACCGACGAGAGCGCGCAGGCGCCGGTCGCCGGGGTAACGCTGGGCCGCCGTACGCAGATCTCCGACGAGGGCGGCCTCGAAGGCGGCGAGCGCCTCGGGGGTGTAGGCGACACGGTCCGAGGGCGCGACGAAGTGGCGCCACACACCGTTGAGTTCATGGCCGCGCAGCCCGGAGGAGTCGCCCATGAGGGCCATGTGCGGCGGGTTGGCGACGAGCAGGGTCCAGGTGGCGTCGTAGACGGCGACGGGGGTGCCGGCGAACCGGTCCAGGAGGCGTTGCACGCTGGGCGGGATGAAGACGGGCACGGTCTTCGGGCCGGGGGGCGCGAGACCGGCCAGCCGGTAGAGGTGGTCCCGTTCGGGTGCCGAGAGGCGCAGCGCCCGCGCCAGCGCCTCCACCACCTGCGACGACGGATTGGTGGCGCGGCCCTGTTCCAGCCGGGTCACGTAGTCGACGGAGATCCCGGCCAGGTGTGCCAGCTCTTCGCGGCGCAGCCCCGCGGCGCGTCTGCGCCCGCCCGTGGGAAGGCCGGCGTCACCGGGGGAGAGCCGGTCGCGCCAGCGGTGGATAGCCGCTCCGAGTTCCGCAGTCGCCATGGGCCCCAGTGTGCCCGCGGGCGCGCGGCCTTTCCTGGTACCGCTGGTCCCAGGAAAACGGGTCTGCTGGCCGGCGCCCCGAAGGCGGCGGACGCTGGAGCCATGACGAAGACATTGATCACCGGAGCCAACAAGGGTCTCGGATTCGAGACCGCCCGCCGTCTGCTCGCCGCGGGCCACACCGTCTACCTGGGGGCCCGCGATCCCGGACGGGGCATGCGCGCCGCCGAGCGGCTGGGCGCGCGGTTCGTGCCGCTCGACGTCACCGACGACGCCTCCGTCGCCGCGGCGGTCAAGGCGGTCGAGGCCGACGGCGGCCTGGACGTCCTGGTCAACAACGCGGGCGTCGAGCCGCGCCTGCCCGACGGAGGGTTCGTCCCGGCCGCGGCGACGACCGCCGACGACGTGCGTGCCGTGTTCGAGACGAACGTCTTCGGGATGGTCCGCGTCCTGCACGCCTTCCTGCCCCTGCTGCGCCGTTCGCCGAGCCCGGTCGTGGTCAACGTGAGCAGCGGCCTCGCCCACGCCCCCGCCCTGGCCGACCCGCGGGCGCCCGAGCACTTCTACCCCGGCCTCGCCTACCCCTCCTCCAAGGCGGCGGTGAACATGCTGACCGTGCAGTACGCCAAGGCGTTCGGGGACATCCGGATCAACGCCGCCGACCCCGGCTTCACCGCCACCGACCTCAACCACCACCAGGGCACCCAGACCGTCGAGGAGGGCGCCGAGGTCATCGTCCGCCTGGCGGGCATCGGCGCGGACGGCCCCACCGGCACCTTCCAGAACGCGGCGGGCGTACTGCCCTGGTGACCGTACGCGCTCCCGGAACCAGCCCGCGGCGGCGGGCGGGCCGCGTCCCTCCCCCCGGGGAGCGGGGCGTCACCGGGGCGGCGGGGCGTCACCGGGGCGGCCGGCCGTCACCGGCCCGCCGCAGCCGGTCCCGGCCCCCGCGGGCCCGCGAGGGCCGCGCCCGTGATGCCGGGCGTCCGCACCGGCGGGAGACTGGGAGACGGTGCCGTGTGCTCGGCCTCCGGCCGGGCACCACCCGGCACGCCCGTCGTGCCGCGGCCCCACCGCCCTCGCGGGCGGCGCCGGACGGGTTCCGGGCCGCGTCCGAGGAGGACGCCCCACGCCGCCCGGCGTACCGGCCTCCTGCGCACAGGGCGCGACCGACCGGTCACTTCTGGAGGTTCACCGTGAACGATCTGCCCGCGCATCTGCCCCCGCCTCCCACGCCGACGCTGGAGCCCGCGGCCAAGCAGCTCACCGAGGCCACGGCCCCGCACCCGCGGATCTACGAGCTCCCGCCCGACCGCGGCCGCGAGATCCTCGACGGCCTGCAGTCCGGGGAGGGCGTGCCCATGCCGGACGTCGACGAGGAGTGGGTGGACGTCGACGCCAGTGAGTGGGGCACCGTACGCACCCGGATCATCAGGCCCGCGGGCGCCACCGGGGACCTGCCGGTGATCTTCTTCATCCACGGGGCGGGCTGGGTGTTCGGCGACGAGAAGACCCACGACCGGCTCGTGCGCGAGCTGGCGGTCGGCTCCGGCGCGGCCGCCGTGTTCCCGGTCTACGACCGCGCGCCCGAGGCCCGGTACCCCACCCAGATCGAGCAGAACCACGCCGTCGCCCGCTGGGTCGTGGCCGAGGGCGCCGAGCACGGGCTGGACGCCTCGCGGATGGTCGTCTGCGGTGACTCCGTCGGCGGCAACATGTCCGCGGTGCTCGCGCAGATGGCCAAGGACCGCGGCGACGTCCGCCTGGCCGCGCAGATCCTGCTGTACCCGGTCACCGACGCGGACTTCGACACGCCGTCCTACGTGCAGTTCGCCGACGGCTACTACCTCACCCGGGACGGCATGGTCTGGTTCTGGGACCAGTACACGACCGACGAGGAGCAGCGCAAGGAACGGTACGCGGCCCCGCTGCGCGCCTCCCTGGACGACCTGAGGGGGCTGCCGCCGGCGCTGGTGATCACCGACGAGGCCGATGTGCTGCGCGACGAGGGCGAGGCATACGCGGCGCGGCTGCGCGAGGCGGGCGTCCCCGTCACGGCGGTGCGGGTGCTGGGCATGGTGCACGACTTCCTGATGCTGGACGCCCTGCGCCTGACCCATGGCGCCAACGTGGCCCGCGAGATCGCCATCGCCGTGATCAAGGGCGCCCTGTACGGAGGATGAGCCCCACGCACCGATCCGCGTACGGCAGAGCCACACCCACGGACCCGCATACGGCTGAGCCCCACGCACGGACCCGCATGCGGCTGAGCCTCACGCGCAGACCCGCGTACAGCTGAGCCCCACGCGCGGACCCGCGGGGGCCGGCGGCTCGGGTGCTCCCCCGGTCCGCCGGCCCCCGCGGGTGCGGGACCGGATCCGTCAGCGCTCGGCCACGAGATCCCTGAGCGCGACGTTGAGTTCGAGGACGTCGACGCGGGGCTCCCCGATGAAGCCGAGGGTGCGGCCCGTGGTGTGCTCCTCGACGAGCTTCTCCACCGCGGCGACGGACAGGCCGTTCCGCGCGGCGATCCGGTGGACCTGGAGAGCGGCGTAGGCCGGGGAGATGTCCGGGTCGAGACCGGAGCCGGAGGAGGTGACGGCGTCGGCGGGGACGTCGGACGGCTTCACCGTCCAGCCGGGCACCGAGTTGTCCTCGACGACGGCGGCCTTGGCGTCGTCGACCTGCCCGACCAGGTCCTTGCTGTCGGCCGCGAGGTTCGTCGCGCCCGAGAGCAGCAGCTTGTACCGGGTGTTGACGCTGTTGGCGCCGAGGCCGTTCGCGGGCCGGCCCTGGAACCACTTCAGGTCCGGCTCCGGGGTCTCCTGGCCCTTCTTCGGCGGCAGGTCGTACGACTGCCCGATGAGGGACGAGCCGACCACCCGTCCGCCCGCCCGGAGTTCGGAACCGTTCGCCCTGTCGCCGAACAGTCCCTGGGCGATGCCGGTGACGACGAGGGGGTAGACGACGCCGGTCACCAGGGTCAGCACGAGGAGGGCGCGCAGCCCCGCTCCCAGCAACCGGGCGGTGTTCGTTGCGGAGTTGTTCATGACGTCAGCCGATTCCGGGGATGAGGGAGACGAGCAGGTCGATGATCTTGATGCCGACGAAGGGGGCGATCAGGCCGCCGATGCCGTAGATCCCGAGGTTGCGGCGGAGCATCCGGTCGGCGCTCATCGGCCGGTAGCGCACGCCCTTCAGGGACAGCGGGACCAGCGCGACGATGATCAGCGCGTTGAAGACGACCGCGGACAGGATCGCGGAGTCGGGCGAGGACAGCCGCATGATGTTCAGCCTGTCCAGGCCCGGGTACACCGCCGCGAACAGCGCCGGGATGATGGCGAAGTACTTGGCGACGTCGTTGGCTATGGAGAACGTCGTCAACGCGCCCCGGGTGATGAGGAGTTGCTTGCCGATCTCGACGATCTCGATGAGCTTGGTCGGGTTGGAGTCGAGGTCGACCATGTTGCCGGCCTCCTTGGCGGCCGACGTGCCCGTGTTCATCGCGACGCCGACGTCGGCCTGGGCGAGCGCGGGCGCGTCGTTGGTGCCGTCACCGGTCATCGCGACGAGCTTGCCGCCGGCCTGCTCCCGCTTGATGAGGGCCATCTTGTCCTCGGGGGTGGCCTCGGCGAGGAAGTCGTCGACGCCCGCCTCCTCGGCGATCGCCTTGGCGGTCAGCGGGTTGTCGCCCGTGATCATGACGGTCCTGATGCCCATGCGGCGCAGCTCCTCGAAGCGCTCCCGCATGCCCTGCTTGACGACGTCCTTGAGGTGGACGACACCGAGGATCCGGGCGCCGTCGGTGTCCTCGACGGCGACGAGCAGCGGAGTGCCGCCCGCCTCGGAGATGCGGTCGACCGCGGAACCCGCGTCCCGGGCGACCGCGCCGCCCCGTTCCTCGACCCAGGCGACGACCGACCCCGCGGCACCCTTGCGGATCTTCCGCCCGTCGACGTCCACGCCCGACATGCGGGTCTGGGCGGTGAAGGCGATCCACTCGGCCCCGGCGAGCTCGCCCTGGTGGCGTGCGCGCAGGCCGTACCGCTCCTTGGCGAGGACGACGATGGAGCGGCCCTCGGGGGTCTCGTCGGCGAGCGAGGACAGCTGGGCGGCGTCGGCGACCTCGGCCTCGGTGGTACCGCTCACCGGCACGAACTCCGCGGCCCGGCGGTTGCCGAGGGTGATGGTGCCGGTCTTGTCGAGCAGCAGGGTGGAGACGTCTCCGGCGGCCTCGACGGCACGCCCGGACATCGCCAGCACGTTGCGCTGGACCAGGCGGTCCATGCCCGCGATGCCGATGGCGGAGAGCAGGGCGCCGATGGTGGTCGGGATGAGGCAGACCAGCAGCGCCACCAGCACGGTCATCGTCAGGTGGGTGCCCGCGTGGTCCGCGAAGGGCGGCAGGGTGGCGCAGGCGAGCAGGAAGACGACGGTGAGGGACGCCAGCAGGATGTTCAGGGCGATCTCGTTGGGCGTCTTCTGCCGGGCGGCCCCCTCGACGAGGTTGATCATGCGGTCGATGAAAGTCTCGCCCGGCCTCGTCGTGATCTGGACGACGATCCGGTCGGACAGCACCTTCGTCCCGCCGGTCACGGCGGAGCGGTCGCCGCCGGACTCGCGGATGACGGGCGCCGACTCACCGGTGATCGCGGACTCGTCGACCGAGGCGACGCCCTCGACGACGTCCCCGTCGCCGGGGATGACGTCGCCGGCCTCGCACACCACCCGGTCGCCGATGCGCAGCCCGGTGCCGGGCACCCGTTCCTCCGACGTGCCGTCGGCCAGGAGCCGGCGGGCGACCGTGTCGGTCTTGGCCTTGCGCAGGGTGTCAGCCTGGGCCTTGCCGCGGCCCTCGGCGACCGCCTCGGCGAGGTTGGCGAAGACGACGGTCAGCCACAGCCAGGCGCTGATGGTCCAGCCGAACCAGTCGCCGGGGTCCTTGAAGGAGAACGCCGTGGTCAAGGCGGAGCCGATCCACACCACGAACATGACGGGCGACTTGACCATCACCCGCGGATCGAGCTTGCGGAAGGCGTCCGGCAGCGATCTCACGAGCTGCGCGGGGTCGAACAGGCCCGCGCCGACGCGTCCTTCGCCGGGGCCGTGCCCGGTGGGGACGTCGCTGTGCGGCGCCCGGGTGGGAGTGGCAGTGGACATGGAGTCCTCGTGGTTCTCTGTGCGGGTGGACATCACGCCAGCCCCTCGGCGAGCGGGCCCAGCGCCAGGGCCGGGAAGTACGTCAGACCGGTGACGATCAGGATCGCGCCCACCAACAGACCGGTGAACAGCGGCTTTTCGGTGCGCAGGGTGCCGGCGGTGACCGGCACGGGCCGCTGCCCGGCGAGCGATCCGGCGAGCGCCAGCACGAACACCATGGGCAGGAAGCGGCCGAACAGCATCGCGAGGGCGGTCGTGGTGTTGAACCAGTCGGTGTTCGCGTTCAGACCGGCGAAGGCCGAACCGTTGTTGTTCGCCGCGGAGGTGAAGGCGTACAGGACCTCGGAGAAGCCGTGCGCGCCGGAGTTGAGCATCGAGTGCGGCGGGGTGGGCAGGGCCATGGAGGCCGCCGTGAACACGAGCACCAGCGCCGGGGTGACCAGGATGTAGCAGGCGGCGAGTTTCATCTCCCGCGCGCCGATCTTCTTGCCCAGGTACTCGGGGGTGCGGCCGACCATCAGGCCGGCGATGAACACCGCGATCACCGCCATGATCAGCATGCCGTAGAGCCCGGATCCGGTGCCGCCGGGCGCGATCTCGCCCAGCATCATCCCGAGCATGGTGACTCCGCCGCCGAGGCCGGTGAAGGACGAGTGGAAGGAGTCCACCGCGCCGGTCGAGGTGAGCGTCGTGGAGACCGCGAAGATCGACGAGCCGCCGACCCCGAAGCGGACCTCCTTGCCCTCCATCGCACCGCCCGCCGCCTGGAGCGCCGGACCGTGGTGGGTGAACTCGGTCCACATCATCAGGGCCACGAACCCGAGCCAGATGGCGCCCATCGTGGCGAGGATCGCGTACCCCTGCTTCACGTTCCCGACCATCACGCCGAAGGTGCGGGTCAGCGCGAACGGGATCACCAGGATCAGGAAGATCTCCAGCAGGTTGGTGAACGGCGTGGGGTTCTCGAACGGGTGGGCGCTGTTGGCGTTGAAGTAACCGCCGCCGTTGGTGCCCAGCTCCTTGATGGCCTCCTGGGAGGCGACCGCGCCGCCGTTCCACTGCTGCGAGCCGCCCATGAACTGACCGACCTCGTGGATGCCGGAGAAGTTCTGGATCGCGCCGCACGCGACCAGCACCACCGCGGCGACCGCCGCGCCCGGCACGAGGACACGGACGGTTCCGCGCACCAGGTCGGCCCAGAAGTTGCCCAGTTCACCGGTGCGGGAGCGGGCGAAGCCGCGGACCAGCGCGACGGCGACGGCGATGCCGACGGCCGCGGAGACGAAGTTCTGCACGGCCAGGCCGGCCGTCTGCACGACGTGCCCCATGGTCTGCTCGCCGTAGTACGACTGCCAGTTCGTGTTCGTCACGAAGGAGACGGCCGTGTTGAAGGACTGCGCGGGGTCGACCGACGAGAAGCCGAGCGAGCCGGGCAGGACGCCCTGGAGCCGCTGGAGGAGGTAGAGGAAGAGGACGCCGGCCACGGAGAAGGCCAGGACACCGCGCAGATAGGCGGGCCAGCGCATCTGTGTGTCGGGGTCGGCGCCGATGCCCTTGTAGATCCACCGCTCGACGCGCAGATGCCGGTCGGAGGAGTACACCCGGGCCATGTAGGTGCCCAGGGGGACGTAGGCCAGCGCGAGGGCGCCTATGAGGGCCGTCAGCTGGAGGACGGCGGCAGGTACGGGACCCATGGGTGTCTCAGAACCTCTCCGGGAAGATCAGGGCGAGGACGAGATAGCCCAGCAGGGCGACGGCCACGACCAGGCCGACGATGTTCTCGGCGGTCACAGCTTCGTCACCCCCTTGGCGACGAGAGCCACCAGCGCGAAGGCCGCGAGCACGGTGACGACGAAGGCCAGATCGGCCATCGCGAGCTCCTGGAGTGAGGTTCGGTCGATAGGGACAGTCCGAGGAAAGCGCGCTTCCGACCGGTTCCGGCCACCGTTGACGTCTCCCTTACGGCGCCCCGCGCGGCCTTGACGGGACTCATACGGCCCCTGCCCGGCACCGGGCGACGGCGGGCCGGTGCCCGGCGTGGTCCCCATGCCCGGCGCCCGTGCCCGCCGGAGCCGGTTCAGGACAGCCGGAGGCGCAGCCGGCAGATCACCGCGTCCGTCTCCCTCCGCACGGCGTACGCGACCACGGCACCCCGCTGGTTCTGCAGCAGCCGCTGCCAGAGCCGCTCCGGCTCGGCCTCCGGGATCAGCACGGTGACCCGGGTGCCCGGCTCGCGGGCGGCCGCCTCACGGACGTAGGCGGCGACGGGACGGCCGAGCGAACGCCGTTCGGACAGCAGCCGGACCAGCGGCACTCCGGGGTTCCAGGCGGCCCAGGAGCGCTCCAGGGCGCGCTGCCGGGCGCGGTCCTCGGTGTCCGGGTGGCAGACGGTCACCGCGCGGACCTCGTCGCCGAGGGACACGGCCGCCGTGAGGGCCTCGGAGGTCAGCCGCGACAGCACGGAGACGGGGACGATCACGAGCGAGCGCTCCCGGTGCGGCGGTTCGGGCACAAGGCCGAGTCCGAGCCGCTCCCCGATACGGCCGTAGGCGCGGTGCACGGTCTCGAAGGCGGCCACGAGCAGTGGCAGGGCGATCACGACCAGCCAGGCGCCCTGCGTGAACTTGCTCGCGGTGACGACGACGGCCGCCCCGCCGGTCAGGACCGCGCCGGCGCCGTTGAGCAGCACCTTGCCGCGGCGGCCGCGGTCCCGCCGCCCGGACCAGTGCCGGACCATGCCGACCTGGGCGAGGGTGAAGCCGACGAACACGCCGATCGCGAACATCGGCACCAGGGTGTCGGTGTCACCGCCGGAGAGGACCAGCAGCACGGCCGAGACCAGCGCGAGGGCCAGCACACCGTGCCGGTGCACCTGGCGGTCGGCCTTCAGCGCGAAGACATGCGGCAGGCAGTGGTCGCGGGCGAGCAGCTCCAGCAGGACGGGCAGCCCGCCGAAGGAGGTGTTCGCGGACAGGGCCAGCAGGATCGTCGTCGCGAACTGGACCAGGTAGAAGGCCCAGTTGTGGCCGAAGGAGGCGTCCGCGAGCTGGGCGAGGACCGTGACGCCCTCGACGGGCTGGAGGTGGAAGCGGCCGATCAGCACCGACAGCCCGACGAGCATCAGGCCGAGGACGGCTCCGAGGGCGGCCTCCGCACGCTGGGCACGCCGTACGCGCGGGACGCGGAAGGAGGGCACGGCGTTGGCGATGGCCTCCACACCGGTCAGGGCGGCGCAGCCGGAGGCGAACGCCTTCAGCAGGAGCAGCGCCCCGACGGCGGAGGCGTTGTCCGCGAGGGCCGAGGGGTGTCCGGCGGCGGCCGCCGTGCTCACGGGGTGGGAGCGGAACAGCCCCACGGCGATCAGCACGAGGACCGAACCGACGAAGACGGCGGTCGGCACGATGAACGCCTTCGCGGACTCCACGATCCCGCGCAGGTTGACGCCCGTGACGGCCGCGAGCACCGCCAGGCACAGCCACAGCCGGTCGTCGTACAGGGCCGGGAAGGCCGAGGTCAGCGCGGCCACACCCGCTGTGACGGCGACGGCCACGTTGAGCACGTAGTCCAGCACCAGGGACGCGGCGGCCACCAGGCCGGCGCGGGCCCCGAGGTGCGCCTTCGCCACGGCGTAGGAGCCGCCGCCGTCCGGGAAGGCGGCGATGACCTGCCGGTAGGAGGCCACCAGCACCGCGAGCAGCGCGGCGATGGCGAGCGTGACCGGCAGCGTGAACCCCAGTCCGCGCGCGCCCGCGGCGGCGAGGACGAGCACGATCGCCTCCGGGCCGTACGCGACCGACGCCATGGCGTCCAGCGAGAGCGCGGCCAGGCCGGTGACGGCGGTCAGCCGATGGCGTTCACCGGCGTCCGGCGGTTCCTCTCCGGCGGGTACGGCGTCCGGCTCGGTGGTCATGACGGACATGGGGTGTGCTCCTTCGGTCGGAGCGCCCCCACCAGGGCGAAGTGCGGGCGCGTGCACCCCATCTGTGTCCGTGGCCGGCCGCCGGCCGACCGGTCCTTGCGGCTTCTTCGCGCCCGACGGGCCGCCCTTGACGCGATCTTGTCGCCGGAACACGGCGAACCGCCCTGGGCCCCGCGGCCGAACAGCCACCGGGTCACGCCACCGCCCGGTCCCTGTCGCGCCAGGCCCCTGTCGCCGACCGGTCCGCGTCACCGCCAGGTCGCCGCCAGGTCGCCGGAAGGTCGCCGACCTGCCGTGCTGTGCAGTCTTAACGCAGCCTTGACGCCTGCCGGGCTCTCATCCACGGGCCTGTACATGACGCCTTGCATACGCTGGTGACCGCCGTCCGGGTGATGGCCGACCTCCCGCCGAGCCACGCACCAGGAGCACGCCGATGGCCACGACCGACCAACTGCCCACGCCCACGCGGCTGCGCGCCTGGATGCTGGAGGGGCTGTCCGACATGGGCAAGGGCGGTGGCCAGAACGGCCCGCAGGCCGAGGAGGAGCCCGGGCACAAGGGGCAGCGCTGGTGGCGGGTGATGTGCCTGACCGGTGTCGACTACTTCTCCACCCTCGGCTACCAGCCCGGAATCGCCGCCCTCGCGGCCGGACTTCTCTCCCCGATCGCCACCATCGTCCTGGTGATCGTCACCCTCGCCGGCGCGCTCCCGGTCTACCGGCGCGTGGCCGAGGAGAGCCCGCACGGCGAAGGCTCCATCGCCATGCTGGAGCGGCTGCTGTCCTTCTGGAAGGGCAAGCTGTTCGTCCTCACCCTGCTCGGCTTCGCCGCCACCGACTTCCTCATCACCATCACCCTGTCGGCCGCCGACGCCTCCACCCACCTCGTGGAGAACCCCCACCTCACCAGCACCCTCCACGGCTACCAGATGATCATCACCCTCTTCCTGGTGGCCCTGCTCGGCGCGGTGTTCCTCAAAGGCTTCCTCGAAGCCGTCGGCGTCGCCGTCGCCCTCGTCGGGGTGTATCTCGCCCTGAACGTCGTCGTGGTGGTGGTCGGTCTGTGGCATGTGGCCACCGCGGGGCACGTGGTGACGGACTGGACGGGCGCGCTCACCGCCGAGCACGGCAACGTCTTCGTGATGATCGGCGTCGCCCTGGTCGTCTTCCCGAAGCTCGCCCTGGGCCTGTCCGGCTTCGAGACCGGCGTCGCGGTGATGCCCCACGTCCGGGGCGACGACGGCGAGACGGAGGCGAACCCCCGGGGCCGGATCCGGGACACGAAGAAGCTGCTCACGGCCGCCGCGGTGGTCATGAGCGCCTTCCTGATCACGACCAGTTTCATCACCACGCTGCTGATCCCGGCCCAGGAGTTCAAGCCGGGCGGCCAGGCCAACGGCCGCGCGCTCGCCTTCCTCGCCCACGAGTACCTGGGCAGCACGTTCGGCACGGTGTACGACGTCTCGACGATCGCGATCCTGTGGTTCGCCGGCGCCTCCGCGATGGCCGGCCTGCTGAACCTGATGCCGCGCTACCTGCCGCGTTACGGCATGGCCCCGCACTGGGCGCGCGCCGTCCGCCCGATGGTCATCGTCTTCACCCTGATCGCCTTCCTCGTCACCTGGATCTTCGACGCCGACGTGAACGCCCAGGGCGGCGCGTACGCCACCGGTGTGCTGGTGCTGATCAGTTCCGCCGCGATCGCCGTGACCATCGCCGCCCGCAAGGCGGGGCAGCGCGCCTGGACCGTCGGCTTCGCGGTCATCGCCGCCGTGTTCCTCTACACGACGGTCGTCAACGTCATCGAACGCCCCGACGGCGTCAAGATCGGCGCCTGCTTCATCGTCGGCATCATCCTGGTCTCCCTGCTGTCCCGGCTGGCCCGCGCCTTCGAACTCCGGGTGACGAGCGTGACGCTGGACCCGTCGGCGGAACGGTTCATCCGGGACATGTCCACCCGCAAGATCCGGCTGATCGCCAACGAGCCCGACCGGCGCGACAAGGCGGAGTACCGGGACAAGATCGAGCAGATCCGCGCCGACAACGACATGCCCGAGCGGGACGACTTCGTCTTCGTCGAGGTCACCGTCACCGACCCCTCCGAGTTCGAGTCGGGCGTGGTCGTACGCGGTGAGGCGCTGCACGACCGCTACCGCGTCCTCACCCTGGAGTCCGCCTCCATCCCCAACGCGCTCGCGGCCCTCCTCCTGCACATCCGCGACACGACCGGCTGCATCCCGCACATCTACTTCGAGTGGACCGAGGGCAGCCCCTTCGCCAACTTCCTGCGGTTCTTCCTCTTCGGCCAGGGCGAGGTCGCCCCGGTCACCCGCGAGGTCCTCCGCGAGGCCGAACCCGACCGCGAGCGCCGCCCCCGCGTCCACACGGGCTGACGCGCGCGCCTCACCTCGCACCGGAGTGGAAGGAAGCCTGTTTGGACGTGTTCGTGTGTGCCGGGTGCGGCACGGAGCTCACGGCGCCGGTGTCGCGGGTCGCCCTCCCCGTCCACACCCACCACGGAGGGTGGGAGGAACTCCATCCTCCGCTGATGGAACCGGCGACGTACGCCGTCGAACCCCGGCCCACCGGACCGCCCTGGCGGCGGTGGCAGGAGGTCGGAGCGGACGCGGCCGCCCGGCAGGGCGTGTTCGCGCCGGTGTACTCCGTCTCCTTCGGATCGCGGAACAGGATCGTCATCGCTCCCGGCGACTCCCGGTCCCTGACGCTGATCCCGGACAGGTGCGAGGGCTACTGCCGGGGCGTGGACGGCCGGGCCGGCCCCAACCTGGCGTGCGAGGGGTGCGGACACGCCGTGGCGACCCGCGTGGACGACTGCGGGATGTGGCAGACGGTGTGGCTGGAACCGGACGCGGTCGTGCGCCGCCCCTCGGGGCTCCCGGCCGCTCCGCTCCCCTGCTGGGACGATCTGGAACGCCCGGAGCACCGCGTCCCGCCCGTCGAGCCCGACGGGTCGTGGAGCCGGCGCTGGGAGGCGGCGGTCGGAGCGGTGCTGGCGCACCTGGTGGCGGTCACCGAGGACCGCCCGGTGGACCTGCCCGCCGGTCCCGTCGCCGAGTGGCTGGGCCGCGCCGTGGGGCGCTGCCTCCCGCCCGGACCCGGGGCCCTGTCCGTCGGGCCGGCCGGCCCGGGGCTCCCGCCGCCTCTGCCCCGTCCCGACATCCTCCTGGTCCCCCGCCACCCTCTCACCGGGGCACCCTGGCGCCCGGCCGGCGACGAGGGGGCCGTCGTACCGCTGGACAGCGGGGTCTGGGCGTACCTCGCACACCCGGAGGAGACCTCTCCGCTACCCGCGACCGGAGTCCTTCCGGAGGGTGTCCTGCGCGACGACTACCCGCTGCCGCCGCGTCCCCGGGCCCTGCTGACGCCCCACAAGGAAGCCTTCGACTACACCCTCGTACGTCTGCCCGCCATACTCCTGCCCCGGCTGCAAAGACGCCTCGACGCGTACGGCCGTGCCGTCACGACCGCATGAACTGGCTGGACAGGCCGAACAGGGCGACGACGGGGGTCCGTTCGCAGGGGCACGACGATGCGTCGGCCCGACGACCTTACGATCCGGCCGCGACGGCCTAACCGGCGCTCCGCTCGCGCAGGACCAGGCCGAGCAGGCCGGGGAAGCGGGTGTCGAACTCGGCCCGGCGGAGGCGGTTGAGGCGTTTCGGGCCGGCGTCGCGCTGTTCCAGGATCCCGGCCTCGCGCAGGACCGCGAAGTGGCGGCTGAGGGTCGCTTTGGTGACCGGGACGTCGAAACTGCCGCACGCCCGCTCCCAGTCGGCGGACCCCGCCAGCTCGCGCACCAGTGTCCGGCGTACCGGATCGGCGAGGGCGAGCAGAGCGGTCTCCAGCGCCACGTCGGCCGGGTCGGCGTGGACCGGCGGGGTCCGGTGGCTCACGCCCTCCGGCTGCCGCCGGGTCTGTTCCGCCATCGCGGGTCTCCCTCCCGGCTCCACCTGTTCGTCCACTCACGAACAGCGTACCGGAGCCGGGCGAGGCCACTCCTTTCGCGGAGGGCGGCCCGGGCTCCGGCGTGCGGCGCGCGGTCAGCCGCGGTGACCGCCGGTCCGGACGCCCGCGCCGCCCCCGCGGCCTTCATGGCCTCCGTGATCGCCGCCGTCGTCGTGGCCGGTGTCGGGTGAGCCGCCCATCATGCGGAGCATCGGCAGCCCGCCCGTGCGGAAGAACCGTACGAGGAGCACCGCGGCCGACAGGAGGAACGCGATGTTGAGCCAGGTGGTGTAGTCCCAGGAGACCCCGCCCATCGGGATCCGGGCACGGCCGGGGTCGGGGATGATCCCGAGTGCGCCGAAGACGAACTCGACGACGTACCCGGCGAGGGCCATCGCGACGTAGAAGGTGCCGAGGAGGAAAAGGGCCATCCGCGGGCCGTAGTACTTACGGTAGATGTTGAGGATCGGCAGGATCAGCAGGTCGGCGAAGACGAACGACACGACGCCGCCGAAGCTGATGCCGCCCTTCCAGAGCACCACGGCCAGGGGCACGTTGCCGACGGAGCACACGAACGAGGCGATGGCCACCAGGGGTCCGACGGCGGGGCCCCACAGCTTGGCCGCGAGCGGATGGCCGTCGAAGAAGAAGGCCTGCCAGAAGGAGTCGGGCACCCAGGCGGCGACGGCTCCGGCGACGAGCAGTCCGAGGACGAGGTCGCGCAGGATCGCCGCCCACTCCATGACGAAGACGTGCGCGGTCGCGGTGAACCCCTCCCCCGACAGCAGCCGCCGCAGGAAGGAGCCTTCCGCACGGACCGACATGTCCATCGCCGCATGACCCTCCATCGACCCGGCGAGTCCCCGCTCCGCCTGGGCACGGGCCTGCCGCAGCAGGCCGTCCTTGAGGAAGAGGCGGAACAGGACGGCCAGCAGCACGATCATCACGGGTCCGCCGGCGAACTCGGCGGCGGTGAACTGCCACCCCATCAACAGCGCCAGGATCACGCCCAGTTCGACGACGAGGTTGGTCGAGGCGATCTCGAAGGCCATCGCGGCGGTGAAGTCCGCGCCCTTGCGGAACAGGGAGCGTGCCAGCGCGACCGCCGCGTACGAGCACGAGGAGGAGGCGATGCCGAGCCCGGCCGCGACGGCGAGCGTGCGGGGCCGGTCGTCGCCGAGCAGGGAGACGACCGTGGACCTGCGGACCACGGCCTGGACGACGGCGGACAGCCCGAAACCCAGGATCAGGGCCCAGGTGATCTCCCAGGTCATGGCCCCGGTGATCGACAGAGCGTGCAGTACGGCATGGAGTACGGCGTGCATCTGTGCAGCCTTCCCTCCCCGGCGCGGATCGCGGTCACGGACACGCGCGCCGACGGAGACGTGTCGCCGGACGGGGCATGTGGCGAGGCCGATGTCCGTCGGCGGGGCGGGGGCGTAGCCGGACGACGGGGCGAGGGCGCCGCGGGACGGCGGGGCGGGGGCGCCGCGGGACGACGGCACCCCCGCCCGTACGTCATCCGACGCGCAGGGTCACCGCGGCGGTGTGCAGCCTGCCCGCGGTGCGGAACTGGAGGAAGAGCCGCCAGTCGCCGGACGTGGGCAGTTCGGCGTGGAACGACAGGTCCGGGCCGCCGTGGTCGCCGGTGACCTCGGTGAGGGGGTGGAGGTGGGCGAAGGCGAGGTCGCCCTTGTGGAAGGCCGTCAGATGGGCGTAGGTGCCCAGGTACGGCTGGAGATCCCTGACCGGCTGACCGCCCTCGGACACCGACACGGTCAGCGGGCTCGCGGTGCCCGCCTTGAGCGCTCCCCGGACCCTGACGTCGTAACCGTCGACGCGGACCGAGGCCGCAGGGGCCGGCAGGGGCGCGGTCCCCCTGTCGTCACCGGAGACGAAGACGCCTCGGCTGAGGACGAGGTCCTTGCCCTTCCCGGCCCCGGACGCGGGGACGAAGGAGGCGAACACACGCCAGGAGCCCGGCGCCAGGGAGGCCGGTTCGGCCGTCCAGGTGCCGTCGGCGGCCATCACGGGGTGCAGGTGCTGGAAGCCGGTGAGGTCGGACCGGACGGCGTAGAAGTGCATCCGCCGGGTCTGGTCGAGCGCGAAGCCGGTGACCGGACGGCCGTCCGGACCGGTGACGGTGAACCGGTACGCGGTCCGCCGGCCGGACGGCAGCCGCCGGTCGGCGGAGACGAGACGGTAGCCGTCACGGGTGTCGGACGGGGCGCCGGCACCGGACGCCATGCGTCCCGTCCCCGGCATGTCCCCCATCGGGGTTCCGGACGAGGACGGCCCGGCGGACCCGTGGCCGTGCTCCATGCCAGGCATGGACGAGGTGCCTCCGGAGGAGCCCCCGGAGGAGCCGCAGGCGGCGAGGGTCAGCGCGAGCGCGGTGGCGGTGGCGGCCACCGCGAGAGTACGGCGGCGCGGGAGTCCGGAGCGCCGGAAGGAAGCGAACGAGGAGGTGAACATCGGGCAGAGGTCTTTCCGGGTGGGCGCACGCCACACCGGTGACGCGCGGGAAGGGCAGGACGCGAAGCCGGTCCCGCCGTACGGCGGCGGGACACGGGGCCGGACCGGGCCGTGGGACCGGACCGGCGGCGCGCCCGTCACGTCCGCGCGACGCACACCTGGAGCAGAAGATCCCGTCCGCCGGACGGCGGCCCGCGCCAACCGGCCCGGCCCATGGCCTCTCGCGGCGGGACGCACCCCCGGACGGCCGACGGTCCGCCGGAGGACACCGGGAGCGGGCGCGGGTCCGGGAGGGGGACACGGTCGTGCGCGCGCGTCGAGACGCACAACTCGCCGTGCCCGTGGGCCCCTTCCGTGACCGGGAGAGCGGCGCGCCGCCGAGCGGACGCGTCGGCGTCGTCGACCATGGCGGCGTGGGCGGTCGTGGCGTGAGTCGTGGCGCGGGCCGTCGTAGCGGCGTGAGCCATGGCGGCAGGCAGACCGTGACGCCCGTCGCCCGACGGGGAGACCCTCGCGGCCGTCGAAGGGGTCGCGGGCATCGAGGACGTAGTGGCGGTCGAGGGCGTCGAGGCGGTCGAGGGCGTCGAACGCATCGCGCCCATCGCCGGCATCGCGCTCATCGCCGGCATCGCGGCCGTGCCCCCGTGGCAGCCCTCGGCCGCGGTGGCCGGGGAGCCGTGCATGAGGAAGAGCCCGCACAGGACGGCGCACAGAGCGAGCAGCCGGGCGGAGCCGCCCCGCCCTTTCGCCCGCGCCGGTCCGTCCCGCAAGGTGCGCCCCTTCCTCCGCCACCCCCGCGCCCGGGAGCCGTTCGCCGTGCGGCACCCATCACCGGGCACCGGAGAGGCCGAGGATACCCCGGACGGGTATACGCGGCACGGCAGGGCCCGGCACGGGGAGGGGCGAAGGCCATCGCCGCCCTACGGTTCGGCCATGTTTTGACCAACGTAAGTCGATTTCACCTACCCGATCGCACCCGAGGCGTCACACTGAGCGTGGGAGGGGGACCGGTGTGTGACGACTCACTGTCGGCGCGCCATCCCCGGGTTCGCGCCGCCTCGGGGGGAGACGGCGTCGGGATCAGTGGGGGACGCATGACGCAGTCGCTTCCGGAGCGACACTGTGACATCGGACTGGACTTCACCGGCGGCGGAGCGCCTCCCGTCGCCGTCATCGGCGCGGGGCCGTACGGCCTGTCGGTGGCCGCGCATCTGCGGGCGGCGGGGGTGCGGGTCCGCGTCTTCGGTGATGTGCTGGGCAGTTGGCGTCACGCCATGGCCACCGGCATGTTCCTGAAGTCGACGCCGGACGCCACCGACCTGTCGGCGCCGGAGCCGGGCGGAAGGCTCGCCGACTTCCGCCGGACACACGGCGAACCGGAGTTGACCGAACTGACGCCGATCCCGTGCGACGTGTTCGTGCGCTACGGCATGTGGTTCCAGAAGCGGTACGTCGGCGAGGTGGAGCCGGCCCGCGTCACGGCCGTCGAACGGGCCCCGTCGGGGCGGGGGTTCACCGTGGCTCTCGACGACGGGCAGCGGTTCACGGCGGCGTCGGTCGTCGTGGCCACGGGCCTCAACGGCCTCGCGTACGTCCCGGCCGAACTGGAGGCCCTGGCCCCGCAGGGGCCGGGCGCCGACGCCCTGGTGTCCCACACCAGCCACCACACGGACCTCTCCCCCTACGCCGGCCGCCGCGTCGTCGTGATCGGGGGCGGACAGTCCGCGCTGGAGAGCGCGGCCCTGCTGCACGAGGCCGGGGCCACCGTGCGGGTCCTGGTGCGCGAGTCGCACGTGCTGTGGGGGCAGAAGCCCGTGCTGTCCCGTCCCTGGACGGAACGGCTGTCCAAGCCCGCCTCGCCGCTCGGCACCGGCTGGATACTCGCGGCGGTCTGCGCCGCCCCTGGCGGTGTGCGCCGACTGCCCGCCCGCGCCCGGATGCTGCTGTTCCGCAAGGCCCTCGGCCCGTCGGGGGGCTGGTGGCTGCGCGACCGCGTCGACGACATCGTCCCGATCCGCACGTCCTGCCACGTCACGGCGGCCACGGCGGACGACGCCGGGGTCCACCTCTCCGTCTCCGGCCCCCGGGGACCGGAGACCCTGACCGCCGATCACGTCCTGGCGGCGACCGGCTACCGGCTCGACCTGGACGCCCTGACGTTCCTCTCCCCCGCCCTGCGCGCGTCGCTGACCCGTGTACGGGGTTCACACGCGCCGCACCTGTCCAGGGCGTTCGAGTCCTCGACACCGGGCCTGTACTTCACCGGCTCCCTCGCGGCGCCGATGTTCGGCCCCATGATGCGTTTCGTGGCGGGCACGGAGTACGCCGCCACCCGCATCGCCCGCCACGCGTCCCGCTCCGGAGCCGCCGCAGGTGCCGTTGCCGCCGCCCCCGGCGCCGCCGGTGGAGCCGCTCCCACTGGTGCTGCTGGTGCCGTCGGCGGCGGTGCGGACGGTTCCGGCTGACGCCGTACGACCGGGAGGGCCGTCGGACGGCCCGTCGGGCCCGCCCGAGGAGTCCGGCACGCGCGTTGCCACGAGATCACCGCCGGGAAACCTCTTCCCGGCAACCACTTTCGGCCATCCGGAACACCGGCCGCGCCCCTCGTCCCACCACGGACGACCGGGTGCGGACGGCCGGCGGTGACGACCCTCCCGGGACGCCTCCCGCTCGCCACCGGCGAGGTCACCGGGCCGCACACCCGCACCCACCTCTCCCCCGCCCGCATCACCCCGGCCATCGGAAGATACGGACATCAACTGCCCTACGCCACAACGAGGTTGACCGATCTCCACCCCCGGCCACCCCATCGGCTTGACTGGTACAGACCAACGCAGTTGAGTGTGGCCCTCACACCCCCCACCACGGCCGCCCCCCACGCCACGTGCGGTGTCCACCGGCGCACGCGGGAAGCCGGTCCCCTTCCGCTCCGCCCCGGTAAGGCCGTGGACCGTAAAGGAGTTGATTCTGTGTCGAGACGACACGTCTCCGCCGCGCTGACCGCGCTCGCCCTCGCGACGGCCCCGCTGCTGCTGCCGGCCCCGGCCGCCTCGGCCTCGACGGCCGCCTCCTGTTCCAGCTACCCCGCATGGGTGGCCGGAAAGTCGTACGCCACCGGCGACATCGTCCGCTACACGGACGGCAGGACGTACATCGCCGAGCACGACAACCCGGGCTACGACCCCATCATCAGCACCTGGTACTGGGACCCGTACAGCTGTGACGGCGGTACGACCACCCCGGCCGGCAACTTCGTGGTCAGCGAAGCCCAGTTCAACCAGATGTTCCCGAGCCGGAACTCGTTCTACACGTACAACGGCCTCGTCGCCGCCCTCAGCGCCTTCCCCGGCTTCGCCAACTCCGGCAGCGACACGGTGAAGAAGCAGGAGGCCGCGGCCTTCCTCGCCAACGTCAACCACGAGACCGGCGGTCTGGTCTACGTGGTCGAGCAGAACACCGCCAACTACCCGACCTACTGCGACTGGAGCCAGTCGTACGGCTGCCCGGCCGGCCAGGCGGCGTACTACGGGCGCGGCCCGATCCAGCTCAGCTGGAACTTCAACTACAAGGCGGCCGGTGACGCCCTCGGCATCGACCTGCTGCACAACCCCAACCTGGTGCAGACCGACGCGGCGGTCGCCTGGAAGACCGGCCTCTGGTACTGGAACACCCAGTCCGGCCCCGGCTCCATGACCCCGCACAACGCCATGGTGAACCAGGCCGGGTTCGGCCAGACGATCCGCAGCATCAACGGCTCGCTCGAGTGCGACGGCCGCAACCCGGCCCAGGTGCAGAGCCGCGTCGACGCCTACCAGCGGTTCACGCAGATCCTCGGGGTCTCCCCCGGCGCGAACCTCTACTGCTGAGGCCCCTTCCGGGACAGGCTCAGATGCGCCTGAACTCCCCTGCTTCCAGGTTCCGTTCCTGACATCCGGGACCTGGACCGGGGGAACGCGCAGTGCATCGAGGGCGCCCGCGCCGCACCCCGCCACGACCGCGACACCGACCGTCGCGGTCGTGGCGTCCCCGTCCAGGCCCCTCCGTTCCCCGAGGTGCGACGCCACGCATAGTCTTCTGCCGCTGGTCACACGTCAGTCGGCCGGACGGATCGGCGCGAGGGAGCGCGGGGATGAAGGGGGACGGCAGCCGATGAACGACGCCACCGGGGTGTTCCAGCCGTTGCAGGCGGACGATCCGCCCCTCGTGGCCGGTTACCGTCTCGCCGCACGGCTCGGTGCGGGTGGCATGGGCCGCGTGTACCTCTCCCACACGCAGGGCGGCCGTCCGCTGGCCATCAAGGTGGTGCGGCCCGAACTCGCCGAGGACCCGTCGTTCCGCCGCAGATTCCGCCGCGAGATAGCGGCGGCCCGCCGCGTCCGGGGCGCGTACACCGCCGAGTTGATCGACGCCGACCCGGACGGTACACCGCCGTGGCTGGCCACGCTGTACGTCCCCGGACCCTCCCTGGCGGAGGTCGTCGCCCGGAACGGCCCGCTTCCGGTGCCGGCGGCGCTGTGGCTGATGGCGGGCGTGGCCGAGGCGCTCCAGGGCATCCACGACGCGGGAATCGTGCACCGGGACCTGAAGCCGTCGAACGTGCTGCTGGCCGCCGACGGGCCGCGGGTGATCGACTTCGGCGTCTCGCTGGCCTCCGACGCCACCTCGCGCACGACCACGGGCGCCACGGCCGGCACCCCTTCGTTCATGGCTCCCGAACAGGCGTCCCCGGGCGAGGTCACCGCGGCGGCCGACATCTTCGCGCTCGGCCAGACGGTGGCGTTCGCGGCGCTGGGCCGCTCGCTGTACGGGGACGGCCCCGCGGTCTACGTGCTGTACCAGATCGTGCACTCCGCACCCGACCTGTCGGAACTGCCCGCGCGCCTGCGTCCGTTGATCGCCCGGTGTCTGGCCGCCGAACCGGAGGACCGGGCCACCGCGGCGGAGATCGTCGAGTGGTGCCGGCGGGAGCTGGGCGAGGACGCTGGGGGCGGCGCGGGACCGGAGGTCTGGCAGGAGGTCACGGGACCCGGGGTGACGGTTCCGCCTCCCGTACCGGCGACACCGGCGGTGCCCGGCCCGACCCCCTTCCCCGGGCCCTACGCGCCCTATCCCTCACCGGGCCACGGTCACCCCGGTGTCCCGTTCCCCACGCCCGGGTTCCCGTTCCCCGCACGGTATTCGTCCGTCCCCCCGGGCCCGCGGCCTCCCCGCAAGGGCCGCATCGTGCTGATCGCGACCGCGCTGGGGCTGGCCGGGAGCCTGCTGGTGATGGGAGCGACATGGACCGCCAAGAGCGCGATCGACCGGCTCCGCCACGAGAGCCGGGCGGCGTCGTCCACGTCCGGCGGCGATGAGCCGGCATCGGGAGCGCCGCTGCGCTCCTCCGCCCGGCCGAAGCAACCGCTCCCCCTCCCCTACCCCAACCAGATGCTGATCGAGAAGAACTCGCTGTATCTCAAGGACGGCAGCGAACACAGCGACCGCAAGGGGGACATCCGTCTCTCCTGCGACAAGAACGCATGCGAACTGGAGAGCGAAACCGGCACGATCGAGCTGTCCTCCGCCGACCCGGGAGCCTCTCTCGGCTGGTGCCGCGCCCTTCTCACCGGCTCGCACAACCACCACCTCTCGATGTCCGACACCGCCTACGGCAGCGAGGTCTGCGTCAAGGACCGCGCCGGGGACATCGCCCTGTTCGTCATCCAGACGAAGATGACGGCCAATCCGGAGTACGGCAGCTGCTTCGTCACCGGGGACCTGACGGTGTGGCGGGCGCCCTGACGCGCGCTGCCGCCATGGGAGATCCCACGGAGCCCGCGACCCCGGGGCGTGCCCGTCCAGGGACCGTGCTCCGGCCCAGGGGTTCACTCTGCCCGGGAGGCGCGCGGGCCTAGGGGTCGACCCCGGGGGTGCGCCCTGCCCGACGTCTGCGCTTCATCCGGAGCACCCCTGCCGACCACCTGTAGATCACCGGGCGGCGCGACCTTCCTGACATGGCCATTACTTCTCCGGCGCCGGCGCCGGCACGCCGCCCGTTCGCCGCGTCCGCGCTCGCCCTCGCCGCGTCGCTCACCGTCTCCCTCGCCGTACTCGCGCCCGCGACCCCGGCGTTCGCCGACGCCGACGCCGTACCGACGTACGAGGTGAAGGTGAATCTCACGACGGCGGCGCTGGACTCCTCGCATCTCCCGACGGCCGCGGTGAAGTCGGCCTTCGGCATCACGGGTTCGGCGAAGTCGCGCTCCTACGAGTACTTCGACACCGACGCGCTGGCCCTGAACGCCCAGGGCTGGGACGTCCGGCTCCGCCACAAGTCGGGCTCGGACTTCGAGGAGAGCTACAAGAAGCGCTTCCCCGTGTCCAACGGCGACATCGACGCCGCCCTGGACGAGGCGAACGCGGAGGGCTTCGACAGCAGCGACACCAACTACGACGCCGAGGTGGACTGGGGCTACTCCAAGCAGACCCTGAGCTTCAGCAACGAGAAGAGCCACAGCGCGAGCGGCTACTCGGGCACCTCGATGCCGGCCGCGAGCACCGGCCGGGGCTGGCTGGTCAACGAGATCCCGGGCAAGCTCGACGACTGGTCCGCGAACAACTGGGGCTCAAACACCCTGTCGGCCTCGCGCGTCCACGGCCCGGTGACCTCGCAGACCTGGTCGGGCGCGTGGGAGTCGTCCGACGACGCCTCCATCGAGGTACTGCCCGTGAAGGCCGCGAGCGGGAGCGGCACCGAGTACGTCGTCGAGCTGTCGTTCAAGACCGACGACTACGCCGACGCCGCCCAGCTCCACGCCGACGCCATCGCCACGGCCGACGCGCACGGCTGGCTGTACCACGGGGACGTGCTCAAGACGCAGCTGGTGCTCGACCGCTACTGAGCGGGTGCCGGCCCCCGGCCCGCCGGGCCGGGGGCGTCCGCGAACGGAGGGCCGACCGGGCATCTCGGGCCGCCCCGGCGCCCGGTCCCGTCACGCTTCGCGGCGCCGCGACGAGGTGGCCAGGAAGGCGACGAGGCCGGTCGCGGCCAGGCTCCCCACCAGGACCAGCAGCGCACCGATCACGAAGAGTCCGTCGCCGTCGCCGGACCAGTCGACCAGGGCGGCGACGGTGAGGCCGGCCGGGACGCCGAGCACAGCGGCCGCCGTCCGGCGCCGGTACGCCGCCCAGCACACCGGCACCAGCAGCGTCAGCACCAGCCCGGCCACCTGCCACGCCCCGTAGGGGCCGGTCGTCGAACCGTCGGGGTGCACATCGCGATGCTGGTCCCAGCCCAGCCACGCGGCCCATGCGGCCATCGCGACGGCGGCGGCCACGACGATCGACAGCGGCCGCGCAACAGTCTTGCGTATCTCTTCTCCCATGGAAGAAGCATGTCCGTCCCGGCGGCCGCCGATCAGGCGCGCTCGTACTCACTTCCGCGTGAGTACACCCGGGGAGTGAAGAACCCGGCTCACCTCCGCGTGAGTACGTCCACGGGGCGAAGAGCCCGCGCTCGCGCCGGCGTTCGTCAGAAGAGGTCGACGCAGGCGACGGCGATCCCGCCGACCAGCGCGGCAGCGCCGAAGAAGCAGAAGATGCCGGCCAGGAAGTTGCCGTCGAAGCCGTCGATGAGCATGCGCCGCGGGTTGTCCGGGTCGTAGAAGACCGTCACCTCGCCGCCTCGCCGCAGATCGCCCACCGAGCTGCTCTCGGAGGAGGACGTCACCTCCACCGTCCGGCCGTCAGCGGTCACCCACTGGAGCACCGGGGTGTACATCATCCTGTTGGAATCGACCTGCCTCCGCGTCTGGAAGCCGACGACCGTGGCACGGGCGCTCGCTCCGTCCCTCCTCAGCCGTCGCGCTCCGCGCAGGAGGTTGATGCCGATGACCAGGAACAGCGCCCCGACCAACAGCGGGATGCCCGCACCCAACAATCCGGCCAAGAACCCTGTCCTCCCTCGTCAACGGCCTCCTATTGGATCATGCGCCGACGGGCCGGCCGGTGAGAGTCAGGAGTCCGCAATCGAGGGCCCGGAACGCCCCCGGACACAAAGAAAGCAAGGAGAAACCTCTCCCTGCCCTTCCTAACGTATAGCGCATGGGGGGTCTTGCCGCAAGGCCCCCTTCATGCCGCACAATCGGCGGCCGACGCCCCACGGCGCGGGGATGCCGGGGCGCGTGCCGTCCGTCGGTGCGTCCCGTCCGACAGTGCGTGCCGCCCGACGGTGCGTCCCGTCCGACGGTGCGTGCCGCCGGGCTGGGCGGGGCGGACGGCCGGAGGGACGGCCGGCCGGCTCGCCGAGGGCAGGAATGCAGGGATGGCAGGGATGGGGCTGTGCTCGACAAGAGGTTCGACGGAACGGGAGAACCGGGTGAGGCGATCCGCCGCCGCGGTACGACGGAGTCCGGCCACGACGGAGGTGTCGCGATGACCGAGCGGTACGTGCTGGATCTCGACGAGCTCGGAGAGGCGGACGAGACGCGGCTCGCGGTCGCCGGCGGCAAGGGCGCCCACCTGGGCGCGCTGTCGCGGATCGAGGGCATCCGTGTACCGGACGGCTTCTGCGTGACGACGGACGCCTTCCGCCGGATCACGGCGGAGGCCCCGGCGCTCGACGGCCTCCTGGACCGGCTGTTGCGCCTGGATCCGGACGACCGCGAGGCGATCCGTACGCTCAGCGCGCGGATCCGCCGTACCGTCGAGTCGGTCGCCGTGCCGGAGGACGTCACGGCGTCGGTCACCCGCTCGCTGGCCCGGCTCGGCGAGGGAACCGCCTGCGCCGTGCGGTCGAGCGCGACGGCGGAGGACCTGCCGACGGCCTCGTTCGCCGGCCAGCAGGACACGTATCTGAACGTCGTGGGGCCGGCAGCGGTCCTGGAGCACATCAGCCGCTGCTGGGCCTCGCTGTTCACCGAGCGGGCCGTGATCTACCGCCTGCGCAACGGCATCGACCACCGTACGGTCCGCATGGCCGTCGTCGTGCAGCGGATGGTCTTCCCGGACGCGTCCGGAATCCTGTTCACGGCCGATCCCGTCACGGGCAACCGGAAGGTCGCCACCGTGGACGCCGGTTTCGGTCTCGGCGAGGCCCTGGTCTCCGGCCTGGTGAACCCGGACGTCTTCAAGGTGCGCGACGGCGTGGTGGTCGTCCGTACGATCGCCGCCAAGGAGCGTGCCGTCGAGGCGCTGCCGGGCGGCGGGACGCGGGAGGTGGCGGTCGATCCGGGGCGGCGGGAGCAGCCGTCGCTGACGGACGCGCAGGCCGTACGGCTCGTGGAGCTCGGGCGGCGGATCGAGGGGCACTTCGGCCGCCCGCAGGACATCGAATGGTGCCGGGTGGACGACGACTTCCAGATCGTCCAGAGCCGCCCGGTCACCACGCTGTTCCCGGTCCCGGAGGCGGACGACGGGGAGAACCACGTCTACCTCTCCGTCGGCCACCAGCAGATGATGACCGACGCCATGAAGCCTCTTGGGCTCTCCATGTGGCGGCTGACGGCCATGGTGCCGATGCACGAGGCGGGCGGGAGGCTGTTCGTCGACGTCACCCCGCGCCTGGCCTCGCCCGCGACCCGCGCCGGCCTGCTGGACGTCATCGGGAGGGGCGATCCGCTGACCAGGGACGCCCTGGAGACCGTCCTCGACGCGGACGGCTTCGTCCCGTCGCGGCCGGACCCGGCCGCGGGCGCGACGACTCCCGGCGGCGCGGCTGCTCGCGGCACGGCTGCCGATGGCGCGGCTCCCAGCGGCGCGGCTCCCAGCGGCGCGGCTCCCAGCGGCGCGGCTCCCGGCGGCGCGGCTCCCGGTGGCGCGGCCGGACCGGCCGGTTCCGGCGCAGCCGCGCCCGAACCGATCGCCACCGATCCGGCGGTCGTTGCCGAGCTGATCGCGCGCAGCCGGCGGTCCGTCGCCGCCCTGGAACGCGACATCCGGACGAAGACCGGACCGGCGCTGTTCGACTTCCTGCTGGAGGCCTTCGAGGAACACAGGCGGGCCCTGGGAGATCCGCTGAACATCCAGGCGATCATGGCGGGGATGGAAGCCACCTGGTGGCTGAACGACAACCTGCTGGAGTGGCTCGGCGAGAAGAACGCCGCCGACACGCTGACCCTGTCCGCGCCCGGCAACGTCACGTCGGAGATGGGGCTGGCGCTGCTCGACGTCGCGGACGTGATCCGTCCGCACGCGGAGGTCCTGGAGTTCCTCAGGACGGTCGAGGACGACGACTTCATGGACGAGCTGGCGAAGCTCCCGGGCGGCGCGGCGGCGCGCGACGCCCTGGAGGGCTACCTCGGCCGGTACGGCATGCGCTGCGTCGGCGAGATCGACATCACGCGGCCCCGCTGGAGCGAGCGCCCCGCCACCCTGCTGCCCGTGATCCTGGACAACGTCCGGAACTTCGGGCCGGGCGTCGCCGCGCAGCGCTTCGAACAGGGGCTGCACAGGGCCGGGGAGAAGGAGCGGGACGTGCTGTCCCGGCTGCGGGCCCTTCCGGACGGGGACCGCAAGGCCGACGAGACCAAGCGGATGATCGACCGCGTGCGGACCTTCATCGGGTACCGGGAGTATCCCAAGTACGGCATCGTCAGCCGCTACTTCGTCTACAAGCGGGCCCTGCTGGAAGAGGCGGGGCGCCTCGTGCGGGCCGGCGTGCTCGGCGATGAGGAGGACGTCTTCTACCTGACGTTCCAGGAACTGCACGACGTGGTGCGCACGCGGAAGGCGGACGCCGCGCTGGTCCAGCGGCGCAGGGAGGCGTTCCGGTCGTACCGGACGCTCACCCCGCCCCGGGTGCTCACCTCGGACGGCGAGGCCCTCACCGGGTCGTACCGCCGCGAGGACGTACCGGCCGGCGCGCTGACCGGCCTGCCCGTGTCCACCGGTACCGTCGAGGGAAGGGCCCGCGTGGTCCTCGACATCGCGAAGGCCGACCTCGAAGCGGGCGACATCCTGGTCACCGCCTTCACCGACCCCAGCTGGTCACCCCTGTTCGTCGGCATCGCGGGCCTGGTGACCGAGGTCGGCGGCCTGATGACCCACGGCGCGGTCATCGCCCGCGAGTACGGCCTCCCGGCCGTGGTCGGCGTCGACGCCGCCACCTGCCTGATCCGCGACGGCCAGCGCATCCGGGTCCACGGGACGGAGGGGTACGTGGAGATCCTGTCCTGATCAACGGCGCTGGAAGGGCCCCGCGGAAGTCCCCTGACGACGCGGGGCTCTGACGGCCTCGCAGGGACGAGGGCCGTTCGAGCGCCAGGCTTTCCCCCTCCACGTCCTGCCCTCGTCGAGGACCGCTGTCACGGCCTCGGCGCCGGACTCGAAGCCGTCCTGGACGGCGTACGGAAGGTGGCCGTCGACGTGCCTCCGGCGGGAGCCCACGGTCGGTCAGGCCGGATCAGTGACGGCAACCTGGCGGCGTGCGAGCGCGTCGGATGTCTTGGCTGTGGCGTAGAGGGACACCGCCAGTGCGAGAGCGAGCGTCGCGCCGGCGGCGAAGATGCCCGCTGACGGCTCGGCCTCCGGGCTGCCGGCCTCCGCGCGGGCGGAACCGCTGAGGAAGGGGATCACCAGGAGAACGGCCAGCCCCAGGGCGACCTCACCCCAGACGACCTTCGGGAAGTGCCGCAGCGTCAGGTGGAAGAGCGAGGTGGTCTCGCCCGCGCGGCGCGCCTGGGCCATGCGTGGCATCAGCCAGAGCTGGTTGAAGGCGCCCGCGGTGACCAGCCCCAGGACCAGAACGACCTTCACCAGCAGGGCGACTCCGTAGCCGGTGGTCCACAACTGGCTGATCGTGCCGACGTGTTCCCAGCTCATCCAGAGACCCGAGATGACGACGGCGGCGACGCACATCATCGCGACGAGGCTGAAACGGCGCCACATGTCGGCCCAGAGCAGACCCGCGTCCGGACTCAACCGGCGTCGCGTGGTGGCGAGAAGGCTGAGCAGGGCCAGGCCGCCGAGCCATACCGTGCCGCTGACGATGTGGATCTGGGTGAAGACCAGGTCCAGGAGGTCACTCGTCGCCTGCGGTGCGGTGACCGGTACGGCGGCGATCAGTGTCACCGCCAGTGCGAGAGGCAGAGCGGTGAGGGCGATCGGCCCCAGTCGGCGCCGCGCGCCCCGCGTGAACAGGGTCATGAGGGTGGCCGCGGTCACGAGCAGGACGAGGTTCTGCACGAGGAAGACGGTGCCCTGCGCGGTCCAGGCGCCCTTGTCGGCGGGTGCCCGCAGGAACTGCCATAGGCGCCGCGGGGCGAGAGCGTCGCCGAACGGCATACCCGCGCCTGCCCGGGCCACGCGCGCGGCGAGCTGGAAGTATCCGGTCACCAGCAGCACCACGCCGGACCAGGCGAGGTAGCTCGCCGACCGGTGGCGCAGCACGGCGTTGTCGCCCACGGCCTCCGTGTCCGACGATCCCCTGACGACGGGTCGGACGGTGGCGGCGTAGGTGACGAGGCCGCCTATGGAACCGGTCAGGCCGACGAAGTAACCCGTCTTGGTCAGTGCCCGCCAGGCTGTGGGCAGGGTGTATCCGGCCGCGTCCGCGGCCAGCAACAGTGCGCTCATTAGGTAAGCCTAACCTAAGTGATTGAGCATCGGGGCAGGGCAGACGGACCTCGCGGTCGACGGACCTCACTGCCGACGGACCTCACTGCCGTCGGGTCGACTGTCGCGCTTGCCCGTCGGATCGCTCCTGCCGGCCCGACGGCGATTCGGAGATCGGGGGGCGGGATCAGGCCCGCCGATTCTGCGGCCAAGGGGGCCGTCGATGAGACCGAAGGGAGGCCCGATTCCTCCACCACGGCCCTCGACCGCACGGGTTCCGGCGTCCCGGATGGGCCGCGGCATCAACGCCACCGCCACCATGGGACAGCCGCGCACGACCGCCCGGCGTGATCATGTCACCGGTCTGTGACAGCGTTGTCATGGAACGACGCTGCCGCGCCTTTTCGACCCACAGATGCCTCATGGTTGTCATGCGGCCACCACGAAGCGAAGCGCCTCCGGGCCGCAACCGCTCACGACCACAAGGGGATTCCATGTTCGGCAACCGTCGCAAGACCCTCCTCGCCTCCGCCGTCCTCGTCGGTGGGGCCATGCTGATGACCGCATGTCAGGACGGGCAGGCGGCCACGGGCACGGATGCCTCCAAGGACTCCTCGTCCGCCACCCCCGCCGGCGGGGCGGCCGACTCGGCCGGGACTGCGGGGACGACGGGGACGACGGGGACGGCCGGGACGGCCGGGGCGGCGGGAAAGGGAACCGGCGGCTCGACCTCCGGTTCGAGCTCCAACTCCAACTCCGGCTCCGACTCGGGCTCGGGCTCGGGCTCGGGCTCGGCTTCCGGCTCCGGCGCCGACACCGGTAGCGGGAAGCGGGAGCCGGTCGGGCAGAGCTGCGGCGCCAACGACATCTCCTGGAGCGCCAAGTCCGAGACTCAGGCCGGTGGGTACATCCTGATCACCGCCAAGGCGAAGTCAGGCATCACGTGTTACCTGCCCGCCGCGCTTCCGACCGTGGCGTTCGGTTCCGACGGCACCGAGGCGGGTGCCGCGGAGAAGGCCGCGCCCCAGCAGATCAAGCTGAGCGGAAGCGTCGCCGCCTACGCCGGGGTGAACCCGAAGACCACCAAGGACAACGGCGGCAAGGAGCTGGACTCCATCATCGTCGCCGTCGGCGACAGCGACCCCAACCCGGTCTCGCTGCCTGTCGGCACCATCACCGTCGACGCCCCGGTCGTCACCAACTGGCACACCAGCCCCGCGAACGCCGTTCCGCTCGGCTGACCAGACGCACAGCACCCGATCCGTGCCGGCCGCGGCCGGCACCGGCCCGTATCTGACGCGCCCGGCATTACCAACCCGTCCGACCAGCGTCACAGAACACCTGACGCCCCATCAGAACGAGGTGCATGGGCCGAAGGGTCGTCCGGCGTCAGGAGACCTGTAGGACGATCTTTCCCGTCACGTGCCCCTCCTGACTGAGCCGCCACGCCTCGGCGACGTCTGCCAGGGGCAGTTCCCGCTCCACATGGACCGTCAGCTTCCCGGCGTCCGCGAGGTCACCCAGCTTCGTCAGGCCGGAGTGGTCCGGGCGGGCGAAGACGTAGACGCCGCCCTTTTCCCGGATGGCGGGGTCGGCGATGGACACGACGCGGGACGGCGACTTGGTCACCTCCAGAGATGCGGAGGTCGCCTCGCCTCCGTAGAAGTCGAGGGACGCGTCGACCCCTTCGGGGGCCAGATCCCGCACTCGCTGGACGAGTCCTTCTCCGTACGCCACGTGCTCCGCGCCCAGCGAGCGCAGGAAGTCCGCCTTGGCCTCGCTCGCCGTGCCGATCACGTGGGCCCCCGCGGCCACCGCGATCTGGACGGCGAAGGTACCGACGCCTCCTGCCGCGTTGTTCACCAGCACGATGTCACCCTTGGTGACGTCCGCGGCCTGCAACGACTGCAGGGCGGTCAGTCCGGCCAGTGGCAGTCCGCCGGCCTGGGCCCAGGTGAGCGAAGCGGGCTTGCGGGCGACCGCGCGGACGGGCACCGGCACGAGCTCGGCGTAGGTGCCGTGCTGCACCGTGTCCGTCCGGTCGTAGGCGATCACCTCGTCGCCGGGCGCGTAGTCCGTGACGGCGGCACCCACCCGCTCCACGACCCCAGCCGCGTCCCAGCCGGGAATCAGCGGGAAGTACAGGTACATGACCGGGTCGAGACGGCCTGCGGCGACTTTCCAGTCCACCGGGTTGACCCCGGCGGCCTTGACGCGGACGAGGACGGTGTCCGGACCGACCTTGGGCTCCGGCATGTCGGTGACCCGGGGTGCTTCGCCGGTGGCGTCGACGGTGACTGCCTTCATGATTCCTCCAACGGCTCACGGTCTCTGCGCGACGCGGCAGGGACACCGATCCGGTCGCCGGGGTTGAGCAGGCCGCGGATCCGGCCGTCGAGGCGTCGTCCTCGGCGGCCGGCCGGACGCCACGCAGGACGGTGCCGTCGCCGCCCAGGGCGACGATCAGATCCGGATCCGGATGGTGCGCGGTGTCGACCTCGTCGTGGGCGCTGTGCCGATCACCCTCGTGCCAGACATCGACGGTGGCGCACTCGACGGCGTGCCTCGCACACCACTCGCGCACGGTCGCCGCAGCGGCCACGGCCCGGGGCCGTCCGGTGTGGGCGACCATGCCGGTACGGTTCACCGTCATGCCCGTCGCCTCCGGAGCATCACTTCAACTCGTACGACTGGGCTCCCACGCCGGCGAGGTTCCCACCGTCGACGACGAGATACTCCTCGCAGATGGGACGCTTCTCGAAGTAGCACTGCAGGATGTCGAGCGTTCCGGCGGCGTAGCGGGCCTGCGCGGAAAGCGTCGTTCCGGAAATGTGAGGCGTCATGCCGTTGAACGGCATGGTGCGCCAGGGGTGTTGGGGCGGCGCCGGTTGAGGAAACCACACGTCTCCCGCATAGCCTGCGATGTGACCGGACCCGAGCGCCTCGACGACAGCGTCACGTTCGACCAGTTTCGCACGGCCGCAGTTGATGACGTATGTTCCGCGCTTCATCTTGCTGAACATTTCGGCGTCCAGCAAGTTCTCCGTCGACGGGTACAGCGGAATCTGCAGGCTCACGATGTCGATTTCGGAGATCATCGATTCCAGGTCGGGATGGAAGGTGAGCCCGAGTTCCTTCTCGATCTCGGGGTCGAGAGGATGACGCTGGTGATAGTGGAGCTCCAGGCCGAAGGGCTTCAACCGGCGCAGTACGGCCAGGCCGATGCGGCCGGCTCCCACCGCGCCGAACTTCATGCCCTGGATGTCGTAGCCGCGCTCGACGCAGTCCGAGATGTTCCAGACGCCGTTGACGGAGATCCCGTGCGCCGGGAGGTAGTTGCGGACCTGGGACAGGATCATCATGACGATGTGCTCGGCCACGCTTGTGCTGTTCGAGCCGGTGACTTCGGCGACCGTCACGTGAGCTTGCGCCGCGGCCTCCAGGTCGACGTGATCGGAACCGATCCCCGCCGTGAGGGCGAGTTTCAGTTTCGGCGCCTTGGCGATGCGCTCCTTCGTCAGATAAGCCGGCCAGAACGGCTGGGAGATGACGACCTCGGCATCGGGCAGATACTTCTCGAATTCGGACTGCTCCCCGTCCTTGTCGGTCGTCACGATGAATGTGTGACCGAGCTTCTCCAGGTAGCTTCGCAGTCCGAGCTCACCCGAAACGCACCCGATCAATTCTCCTGGCTTGAACCCGAGCGGACCCTGGGGTTCGGGGGCCGGTCGACCGTTGACATTCCACTCGATCTTCGGGATTTCGTCCCGCGCATAGACCGGAGGGTATCCGGATTGCGGGTCCGGGTAGAGGACGCACAGTACGGTCGACATCGGCAATCCCTTCGCGGTGGCGGTCACTCGGGTGCTGGTGCGAGTCTGACGGTCCGCCTGACCGGATGCGCGTCGAAATTCCTGCCCCGCTATGGCGTGGTGAGCAGTACTTTTCCGATGTGGCTGCCGTCCAGTGCGCGGTGCGCTTCGGCGGCTTCGGACATGGGCAGTTCGCGGTCGATGACGGGGCGGACCTTACCCGCGGCGATCAGGGGCCAGACGTGTTCGCGTACGCCGGCGACGATGGCGGCTTTCTCCTTCAGCGGCCGTGATCGCAGTGAGGTCGCGGTGACGGCCCCCTCCCTCATCAGCAGAGCCGCGATGTCCAGTTCGCCCTTGGTGCCGGCCTGCAGGCCGATGATCGCGAGTCGTCCGTTGGCGGCGAGGGCCGCGACGTTGCGGTCCAGGTAGTCGCCGCCGCCCATGTTGTCGAGGATGACGTCGGCGCCGGCGCCGTCGGTGGCGCGCTCGATCTCGGTGACGAAGTCCTGCTCGTGGTAGTCGATCAGGATGTCCGCGCCCAGCTCGGCGCAGAATTCCAGCTTCTCCTTCGAGCCGGCAGTCACCGCGACGCGGGCACCGATGGCCTTGGCCAGCTGGATCGCCATGGTGCCGATACCTCCGGAGCCGCCCTGCACGAAGAGGAGCTCGCGGGGGCGCAGGTGCGCGATCATGAACACGTTGGACCAGACCGTGCACACCACCTCGGGCAGCGCCGCGGCATCCACAAGGCTGACACCCTTGGGCACGGGCAGCACTTGCCCGGCCGGCACAGCGACCTTCTGGGCGTAACCGCCACCCACGAGGAGCGCGCACACCTCCTCGCCGACCGACCAGCCGGAGACCTCGGGGCCGAGCGCGGCAATCGTGCCGGAGCACTCCAGGCCGAGATAGGGAGAAGCGCCAGGCGGCGGGTCATAGACACCCTGCCGCTGCATGATGTCCGCCCGGTTGACACCGGCGGCCGCCACCTCGA
This sequence comes from Streptomyces sp. NPDC090108, assembly GCF_044747185.1. Taxonomy (NCBI): domain Bacteria; kingdom Bacillati; phylum Actinomycetota; class Actinomycetes; order Kitasatosporales; family Streptomycetaceae; genus Streptomyces; species Streptomyces sp. NPDC090108. The sequence continues at coordinate 195,527 of NZ_JBIVDQ010000004.1, read as the reverse complement.
CCAGCACCTCGCCCTCACCGGGCGCCGGATCGGGCACCTCGGCCCAGGCCAGCTTCTCGGGCCCCCCAGGTTCGGCAACCGTGACCGCATGCATGACCACGACCGTACCCCTACGGAACGAAAGCCGCCTATCGGTCATACATGCCCACGGATTCCGCCGTATGTCAACCGATCGCCCTTACGCAATGAGGACGGGGCGTGCACGCCCCGATACTGGCCTCAGCAGCGCACGTGACCGCTCTGCCATGCACAACCCGTATGAGCGGCCGATCGGTACGAAGTCAGTACTCCTTGCCGAGGTCCGTACCCTTTGGGGCGCGGAAGCAGCCGGAGACGACGCGAATCTGGAGCATGGGCTGCTGGGTTCCGGACGCGCCCGTGATACGCAAGGAAGCGTTGACCGAGAAGGGTTCTTTCTCTGAATCAGCAGTGAGTTCGAGGTTCTTGTTCGCGCTGGTGTCACGGCCGTACGCGACGACTTTCCAGCCGCTCTCGGACAGGGTCTCCCGCAGACGCTGAAAACCGGCCTCCAGTTTGTCGGGGGCCACTTCACAGATCGACCAAGGGTGGCGCATGCGGTAAAGGTGATCGGGGTCCTCGTCACAGAGGGAGACGCCCGCACCTCCCTCCGTCACTTTACCGTCCTTGATTCCGATCATGTCGAGAATCTGCCTTGGTTCTCCAGTGAAACCGACCCCTCGTCCCAGTACCCACTGTGCCCACTCATGTTGACCTCCATCCGATGCGCCCCGAATGCCTCGTCGGACGGGATGGTCTGGATGACACCGGCACTGTAGGGAACCCCCTCGCAGTACTGCACGCCCCACTTCTGCCCACCCAGGAACGGTCGGCCGATGTAAGGCACCGGGTCGTCGCCGGCGGCCTCGGACCACACGTGGTCGCTGCCCACGCCCAGGTCGCCGGCATCGCCCACCAGCATGCCCGGACTGCCGGCTACCACGATGTCGCTTGCAGCAATGGGGTGCTCCTTTTCTCGCGAAGCCCCAGGGCAGCAGCCTTGCGCACCCAATCGCCTTACGAATGACAGAACTTCAGCCACCAACTGCCCGAGTTGGCACATCAGTCGCTTTTCTGATGTAACGTCAGAAATTCCCTCTGCCACGCTCACGCGCAGTCGCGGGAGATCAAGCCCCACCCCTGTCTGACGGTGACCCTCAACCAATATCGGCGACCTGACCAGGAAGGGCCATGTGCGGACGACGCGGTTTCCGACTGCTGCGGACCCGAATCTTCGCCGGTCCATAGCCGAGCAGGTCAGGGAATCCAGCAGGCAGCCATCCGGTCCGCTACCGAGAAGTCCGTCCGGCAGTCCGGGCAGGCGGCTCGTCCGAACAGGTACGGAATGCCGCGAGCCAGGCTCTCCTGCCCGTCCGCCATAGCTCGCGTGAACAACGTCTGCGGTAGCCCGTCCAGGTCTTGGGTTCGCACCGGTTGGAGGGGCAGCCTCTGCACTTCGCCCAACGCGTAGTCGTCGCTGCAGCAGAAGTAGCCGTCCTGCCCGATCACAATGAAGATGTTGACGCCGCAGTACGGGCAGTCGACCTCGTACTCCCCGGTCTGCAGACCGTCCAAGCAGCGGTCCCAGATCTCGACACCCTCGAAGGAAAGCAGGGCCTGCAGCAGGTTCACGTACTCCTCGGCCTCGACCGCCCGGCTCAGGTGGCGATCGGCGAGGCGGTGCAGAACCCCGATCGGGTACGAGTAGACCGTCAGAGGGCTTTCGGGCTCCGACGGCCCGGACGAACATGAAGCTATCGCTCCGGCTGCCAGCAGCACCGAGGCCAGATCTTCCGGACTGCAGGCGGTCGCGATCTCAGCTAGCCGTGGAAGAGCCGCGTAGCTGGCGGGGAAGGCTGTTTCCAGCTGCGGACAGAGATGGTCCATCACCTCGGACCACACACCACTCGGATCGGCCTCGAACCGGTCCAGGAGACCTGGCACATGTTCCGCGGAACCGCACGCATCGGTGAGCGTCGACCAATCTGTCATGCGTTCATCCAACCAGGCAGCTCCGGACGGATCGCACCAGGTCGACCGACTCCAAGATCCTTCACGGAAGCGGTCAGAACCTTGAAAACGGCCACCTTCTGCTCGGGGTGCCCCCAAGCCCGCTCGATGGATCTCCCCACGTGGAAAGGCCATCGGATGGCGCGAGGCGCACTTCTGAAGTGGGCGTATTTCGTTTGCCGCGCAGCGTAACCGCCCCATAGGGTCACCGCGTCCCAGGAGGTGAGGCCGTGACCACATACGGCACGATCTTGATTCCCGTGCCGCTCGAACAGGCGGCCCCCGTCCTGCGCAAGGTCTGCACGGCCGGCTACGCGACCCCCGCCGGGCCGAGATTCTGCCTCGCCCATCCGGACCGGTGCGTCGACGGCAACGGTGTCTTCGCGCTCGCCGGGCCGATCGGCGCCGAGTTGGGCGTCCCGGTGCTGGCGGCCTTCCAGTACGACGGTGACCGACTGGAGTTGGAGGTCTGGCGGGACGGAGTTCGCGCCCACCGCTACGACTCCTGGCCGTACCGGGACGATGCCGCCGACAACCGGGCACCCATGGGCGCGGATCCCACCGCGTTCCTGGACTTCGCCACCGGGCCCGTGGACAGCCACCGCTTGGCCTCCGCGCTCGCGGACACCCCGATCGACGCGGAGGACATGGACGTCGACGGCGAACCGGGGTACGTCTGGGCCCAGGCCCTGCACTGGGACGTGCTGCACGCGCTCGGTCACCCGGACCAGGTGATCCACCGCGCACAGTGGGACTACTGCCACATGCACGGCGCGCCGCAGGCGCTCGCGCAGGCGCTGGGCAGCACCGAACTCGTTGTTCTGGGCACGGCCGATCGCCCGTTCTGAAGCAACACCCGCGCTCTGGAAAAGTTCTCACGAGGCGCCGGCACATGGCGTCTGCCATAGGTTCCATCTCGCGCACTCACCCAAGCGAGCGGCCCCGGCCGGCAACGCGCCCTGCGCGCACTGGAACTCCCCACTCCATCGAACACCAGATCGAGTGACGCGACGAGCGTACCTGGCCGTTTCCGAAGATCCGTCCGCAACGCGGGCCAACGCTGCCGTATCTGTCGAACGATGGAAGCGCAGGGCAAGCGTTCCGCCGCGAACGCACCGAAGGCCCTCGAAACGATGCGCGCGGCCGGGTTCGAGCTCTTGGAGACGTACCCGGGAAAACCACCGACCAGTTGCGGTGCGGTGCACTCTCGCCACGCTACTCAACGAGCAGGTGCCCCGGCCGCCGCCTAACCAGCTGTGCGCCTGAGGGCTGGGGCATCCATGCGACGGGCAACTCAGCCCTCAAGCTCTGATCCGCAGGCCACCGGATTAGCCCCCGGAGGGTCTGACGCCCATCAGAACGAGCGTCAAGACACCTCGGAGAGCGTCATTTCAGCGTCAAAATATCGCCCGCAACGGGCACATCACTTGAACCCGCAGCTCAGGCGTCCTTCTTCACCGGCTCCAGAGTCGCCACGCACTCCAGGTGATGCGACATCGGAAACATGTCGACCTGGACGCAGGCGGTAAAATAGCAGGTCAGAAGGGCTTTCAAGTCTCGCATGAGGGCCAGCGGGCGCCCGGAGCGTGGTCGGCGTCCAGGACGCGGCGGAGGAGCTCCGGCCACGGCCGGCCCCCTGCCCGGTGGTGGCCGTTGCGGGGCGCGGGCTCACGAGTCGGCGGGCACCTTGTCGAGGAAGCCGCGGACATCGCGGATGCGGCCGTCGGCGTCCAGGACCACGACGTCGAAGCCGATCGCCACGGGCCCGGCGCCCTCCGGACCGAGCCCCCAACGGAACCGCAGCTGGCCGTGGTGGGCGTCCGGCTCTCCGAGGGGCGTGAAGACGCAGCCCGGGAACTGCTGCCGCACCCCGTCGATCAAGGCGGTGAGCCGGGCGTGGCCGGCGATCTCGGCCAGCGGGTCGGTGTAGGTCACGTCGGCGGCCCAGTGCTCGGCGAGGAGCTTGGCCAACTGCTCGCCCTCGGAGTTCCACGTGGCCAGGTATGCCTCGACGACAGCGTGCGCATTCATGTCGAACCTCCGGACGGATCAGGTGCGTTGACGGCTCCACAGTGGACGGACACCGCACGTCGCGCCATGACCTGTGAGGTCATGGCGAGCGCGCCGAACCGATCTACGCTACCGGTATGAGCACCGCTGCCGCGGACACCCGCGAGGTCGGCCCCCGGTTGCGCACCTGGCGGGTACGGCGCCACTTCAGCCAGCAGGACCTGTCCGATCGCTCTTCGGTCTCCACCCGGCATCTGAGCCGTGTGGAGACCGGCAGGGCCCATCCGACGCCGGAGATGATCCTGCACCTGGCGGACTGTCTCGACGTCCCGCTCCGGGAGAGGAACCGGCTCCTGCTGGCGGGCGGGTACGCCCCTCGGTACCAGGACGGCGGCCTGGACGGCGCATCGGTCGCGGTCGTGATGGAGGGACTGCGGCAACTGCTCGACGCACACCTTCCCTACCCGGCCCTGCTGCTGGACGACTACTGGGACGTCATCGACTACAACGCCGGGGTCGACGCCCTGCTGGCGGGGTGCGCGGCGGAGTTGCTGGAACCCCCGGTCAACGTCGTCCGGCTGTGCCTGCACCGCGAGGGGCTGGCGCCGCGGATCGGCAATTTCGACCAGTGGGCGTCACATCTTCTCCATCAGATCACCCACCGCGCCGAGCGCACCCACGACCCGCGCCACCTCGCCCTGGCCGAGGAGGCCAGGGTGCACCTCGCCGGCACCCGCCCGACCGCACCGACCGGCAGCCCGGTCCTCACCCTGGAACTCGCTGCCGCCGACGGTCACCCGCTGCGTTTCTTCAGCACCTCGGCCCAGCTCACCGCCCCCACCGATGCCGCTCTGGAGGGGGTGCGGATGGAGACCTTTCTCCCGGCCGACGCGTCCACCCGGGAGCGGTTCGTCCGACTGTCCCGCACGACGCCCCAGCGCGCCCCCGCCGGAGAGTGACGCCCCGGCACCGGGCCGTCCCCACGCAGACGGGTGCCGGCCTTGGGGAGCCGCCGGTGTCCTGCGTGACCACCCGGAGGCGGCCCGGAGCCGGCCCGTGTCTACAGGTTCCGGGTGGGGCGGAACTCGTGCTCCGGCAGAGGGAACCTGTCCCAGAGAACCTCGGAACGGACTTCCCCGGTGAGGACGGCGGTCAGAAAGCGGGTGACCGTCATGTCGTAGCGCTCCCAGTCCTCCGTCGACGCGCTGTTGATCAGGATGGGGCGGGTGTCCGGGTCGTCGCCGGGACGCACGAGCCAGTACAGGTACTCACCGTTGTCGGTGGTGGCCCAACAGATCAGGCGGTTCCCCGGAGTTTCCATCTCCTCGGGCCTGTCCCCGTACTCCCACAGGGAGTCGTTCGCCTCCTCGCGCTCCGCGGAGATCTTGAGGAGGTCGTAGACGTCGTTGGGGCAGCCCGGCTCGAGCAGCAGGAGGTAGTTGTCCACGGTGCCGGCTCCGTAGGTCTCGATGAGCGCCTTGAAGTCGGCGGGGACAGCGGTGCGCAGCGCGGTCTCGGCGGCGGTCCAGTCAGGGGCGGGAATGTCGCCCCGGGGCGGGGTGAGCACGTCCGTGAGCCGGGTAAGTTCGGGAGTCATGTGAGAGATCCTTTCGTCACCGCTTGCAATTCCAGGTGGTGACGATGTTGGTTCCCTCGCCGTCGCTGCCGTGCGGGCGCATCTGGAATCCGTTGTTGCCGTGAGCCTCGATGGTCACGCCGAGGGGGATCTTCGCATGGTCGTCAGCGTAGATGGCTCTGACGCTGTACTGGATGATCTCGCCGCTCCGTGCGGCGTTGCGCACTTGCAGTTCGACCTGGCGCATGACGGGTGAGTTGGCGTAGCTGTGCATGGTGACGAAGTTGCGGCGGTCCTTGTTGGAACCTCCGATCATGGCTGCCGGCAGGTGAGCACGGTTGTATCCCTTGTCCGGCTCCCAGCCGGCCCGATCTTAGGGGCGGTCTTCCCCCCGAGCATGTCGTCGGTGATGGTGGCGTGCATGGAGGTGGCACGGTCGTGCGGGCCGAGGGGGCCGTACTGCACCCGGCCGCCCCAGCCGACGTCGCTCTCGTCGCAAGGGGTGAGACCCAGCGGGTCGCTGAGCGAGTGCGGGTTGTCCACGTAGGCAAGGGGATTGGGCGACGGCAGCAGTCCGAGCGGGTCCGGGGTGAGGTAGCGGCCGGACTCGGGGTCGTAGTGGCGGAAGTAGTTGTGGTGCAGACCTGTCTCGGGGTCGTAGTACTGGCCCGGGAACCGCAGCGGGGTGTAGGCGGTCGCGTCCTTGTTCCACGTGGTGGCGCCCCAGAGGGTGGCGCGGGTGCGCCGGGCGACCGTGCCCGCCTCGTCGATCAGTTCGGTGGGCGTGCCGATCTGATCGGTGACGATGGCGAAGAAGCGCTGGTCGATGACGTCCTGGGGCGTGGCCGCGTGCGCCTTGGACTCGGTCTGCGAAACCGGTGTGTGACCGTCGTGGTCCCAGGTGAGTGTCACCAGTTCCGGGGAGCCGTGGCTGTGGACGGTCTGCTCGCACAGCGTGGTGCCGTCCCAGGTGAAGGTGGTGCGTTCGAGGACGGTGACCCCGTCGGCGGCCATGCGCAGCTTTGCCGTGCGCCGGCCGAGCGGGTCGTGGGTGTACTGCCAGCGGGTGCCGTCCGGGGTGGTGACGGCGGTCAGCTGGCCGTCGGTGTTCCATGCGTAGCGCCAGGTGTCCGGCTTGCGTGACAGGCGGGTTCGCCGGCGCAGCACGATGCGGCCGAGCGTGTCGTGTTCATAGCGGACGTGGCCGGCGCGGGTGAGGCGCGTTCCGGTGTGGTCGCGGGTGCCGGTGGCGCGCGATGGCGAGTCGGCTCAGCCCGTCCGCTGGCGTCCGGAGTGCAGCTCGTTCAGCATCTGCTGCTGATGGCGGTGGCCGATCGTCTCGTATCCGATCACGGTGACGAAGGGGGCGAGCATGACCACGAGCAGGCACACCGCGACGGAGACCCCCGCGGCCGACAGCAGTGTCGCTGTGGCCAGCACGACGAGGGTAAGAGCGATGAGCAAGAGGTGGAACCGGTCTGTCGCCGACAGGAGCAAGGTGTGAAGCAGGTAGACCATGAGCAGATAGAGACCGGCCGGGAGAGCCAGGGAAAGCACCACGGCGGTTCCACCGAGATGCGCGTGGTGTTCCATGTACAGACCGGCCACGTGCAGCCCCGCTCCGACACCCGCAATGCCGATGAAGACGGGGATGTGCCCGTAGCCGAAGAGGTATCCGCGCTTGCGGCGGTGCACGAGGATGTCGCCGAAGGGGGTGGCGAAGTAGACCCACCACATCCCGAAGGTCAGTCCGACGCCGGCGATGACGACGGCGACGGCGTTGCCGGTCCACTGCATTCCGTTCGCGCCTCCGAGAAGATCACCCGAAGAGGCTGCGGTGCCGACCACGCTCTCTCCCAGCACGATGATCGCGAACAGGCTGTAACGCTCGGCAACATGGTGCGGATGCCAGGGCGTGCTGTCAGCCCCGCCTTGAGTGAGCATCGGCAGCAGCAGCTCCAGGGTTCCGATCACGACGACGGACATGATCACCGCCGGGAGCGGTAGATGTACGAATCCCACCACGGTCCAACCGACTTGGGCGATCAAGGTCCAGAGGATGTTCGCCCTGGCCACCTTGCGAAACGATTGGGACTCCCGGGACACGCGCCACCATTGGAGCACCACTGCGACGCGCATCACGATGTAACCGAGGACCATCGCCCGCAGTTCCAGGTGGTCGCCTTCTTCGACGGAGTGGAACATCGCAGGGATGCCGAGCGCGAAGACGACGACCCCAATCATCTGCACTATCGTCAGTGCCCGGTAGAGCCAGTCGTCTGTGCCGAACGCGGAGGCGAACCAGCTGAAGCTGACCCAGGCGACGCTGATCGCGAACATGGCGAGGAGAAACGCACCGACAGCCTGTGCGGGATGCCCGTCGGCGAGCAGTTCAGCGTACTGGGAGGCCGCAGTGCCGACCGCGACGACGAACGTCAGGTCGAACAATAGCTCCAGCGGTGTGGCGACCCGGTGAGCCTCCTCAGGGTCGCGTCCGGTCATCGGCATAAGCCGGTGCAGGGGTTTACCTCTGCCTGTGCTGCTGGTGCTTCGGGATTCGCTATTGCGCATCATGTTCCCCTGAGGAGACTTCGGACGTCTCGGCCTGCGATCGTGCGGGTAGGGACAGGGCGGCGGCCGCGAGCGGCGGCGGTGGACAGCGTCGACGCGCCGTGCGAGTGACCTCCCGGGGCTATGGCGGGGGCCCGGGGGCGTCACACGGTCTCGACCCAGAGGTCCCTCGCGTACGTCCACAGGTCCTGGGTAGTACCGCCGGATCCTGAAGGACTGCGGCCTCGCTCTAGCCGGCCGGCGCCCGCCGCCGCGTGCGAGGAGTGGCAGAGGGCGGCAGCGCCATCAGGCGACGTCGCCGCCCACAGCACGTCAAGGCCCTGTGACGGATCCCGTGTCGGCCGACGTCCACAGTGGTGGAGGGGGGCCGGGTCAGGTCGCGTTCGGCTGTCCGGCCTGCCGTGTCCTCGGGCAGTCACGCCGACGATGGACTTGGTCTCCAGGTACTCACCGATGCCGAAGTCGGCCCACCCGCGGCCGTTGCCCGGGGGAACACCTCCCGCGCCGCGCGGACCGCCCGGTCGGCGTCCGCGCCGCCTCCCAGGACGATGCGGCCGCTGGGCCGGCCAGTGGCCGGGGCGGTCAGCTCCTGGACCGTGCCGCCTTCCGGCGCGGTCCACTCACCGTTGATGTACAGATGCTGCGCCTCACGCATGGCAGGGGTCCTTGTCCAATGAGGGCTGCGCCCCGGCCCGCACATGTGTGGGCCGGGGCAGACGCACGCCGGTCAGGCGCTGTGCGGCGTGAACACGCCGCGGAAGCGCATCTTGCCCGAGGCGAGACGCTCATATGCCTCGGTGGCGTTGTCCAGCGAGAAGGTCTCGGTGATCGGCTTGACCTTGCCCTTGGCCGCAAGGTCAAGTACCTCGGCCAGGTAGTGCTGGCCACCGTGGGTGGAGCCGATGACCTGCTGGCGCATCATGTGGAACGGGATGCCCTCGGAGGAGATGGAGAACGGCCGGGAGAAGTCCAGACCGCTCAGGACGACACGGCCGTCGGGCCGCAGGCCGGCCATCGCCTCTTCCGCCGCGCCGAAGGCGTTGGTGGTGATGAGCAGGACATCCGCCCCGCCCAGTTCGTGCAGCTCCTTGCCGTTGGCGACGACGTGGTCGGCGCCCAGTTGGATGGCCAGATCGTGCTTGTCTGGAGAGTGCGTGACCGCGATGGTCTCGAAGCCGGACGCCTTGGCCAGCTGCAGGGCTACGTGCCCCAGCCCGCCGATGCCCACAACGGCGATCTTCTCGTGCGGCTGCGGCGAGGCATCCCGCAGGCCGCTCCACGTGGTGTAGCCGGCACACATCATCGGCGCCGCGTCTTCGTAGGCCAGGCCGTCGGGCAGCAGCACCGTGCCCTCAGCCGAAATCGCAATGTACTCCGCGTGGCCGCCCTGCGCCGCGAAGCCGGTAGTCCGCGGCGCGACGCAGTTCATCGCGGTCTGGCCGGTCAGCGGCCGGTTCTCACGGCAGTAGTCGCACCGGCCACACGCCGACTGCACCCAGGTGGTGCCGACCCGGTCACCGACCTGACGGGTGTGCACGCCCGCGCCTACCTCAACGATCTCACCGACGACCTCGTGACCAGGGGTCTGCGGGTAGATGTCCCCGCCGTAGCCCTGCGTGGCCCACACGTCGGTGAAACACATGCCCGACGCGTGGACCTTCACCAGTACCTGACCGGGCTCGGCCACCGGGGTCGGGACCTCCTGGACTTCCCACGGCTGGTTCGCCCCGGTCATCACAACAGCCTTCATGATCTCGCTCCTAGCTTGCAGTTAAACGGCGCGGAAGCGGCCTGTCGCGGGATCCGCGCTCGGATCGGAGGGACTCGGGATCCCTGACCATCAGAGGTAACCATCTGGATAGATACACCGTAACGCAGAACACCACAGCCATCAATAACCAGATAGTTACCTCGATGCTGCGAAGGGACACCGCCCCAGCACGTCACCCGGCGCGCCGTCGGGTGAGGCCGAACGGCGCGCCCCCACCTGGGCGGGCGTGCTGCCCTCTCGACCAGCCAGACCACGCACATGCCCTGCACCGGCCCACCGCCGTCCGCCGTCCGCCGTCCGCCCATGGTGAGCCTCACTATCCGTGTAGTTACCAAACGGACTAGTCTTTACGCATGCCACCGGACGCCACTGCCACCAAAAAGCGCCTACTCAAAGCCGCGCACAACGAGTTTGCCCAGTTCGGGCTGGCGGGCGCCCGCGTAGACCGCATAGCCGAGGCCGCCCAGGCGAACAAGCGCCTGATCTACGTCCACTTCGGCAACAAGAACGACCTTTTCGACCTCGTCGTCGCCAACAGCCTGGCGGACCTCGCCAAGGCCGTCCCCTTCACCGCCGAAGACCTCCCCGGCTACGCAGGCAACCTCTTCGACTACCTCCTGGACCATCCCCAGGTCCTACGCCTCACCGGCTGGGCCCAACTGGAGCGCCCCGACGCTTCGCCAGCACAAGTGGATGCCTACAGACCCAAGATCGAGGCCATCTCCAGCGCCCAACAGCAAGACATCGTCACCAAGACGGTCACCCCCGCCGACGTCCTGGCCCTCCTGCTCGCACTGACTACCGCGTGGGCCTACGCCTCCCCCGCCCTGCGATCACTGGCAGACCAACCACCATGGGATCGGGAACGCCTACAGATCCACCGCGCCGCGATGATCGCCGCGGTGCAAGCACTCACCACGCTGCCTCCGTCCACCAGTCAGAACAAGAACACGGAAGAGGCGCGGCACACTGCTCATCGGTGAGCGTGTCCATGCTGCGGACCCACTGATAGGCCCCCTCTCTTCTCCTTATCAGTTGAGCAGGACATGCCCGGCGAGGAGGCAGCCGCTACAGCCAGAGCGGAAAGACCATTTGGGCCGAACAGTGCCTCACCACAGCCGTCGGGCTTCATACGGAGGATTGAGCCAGTCGTCGTAACAGCTGATCATGGAGGTGTTACCGGGGAAGGCCGGCGGGGTGGATGAAGACGTTGACGGGGCGGCTGACGATGCTTTCGCCGGGACGGCCTTCGAGCGGACGGCGGGGGAGATCGAACGGGAGCTACCCTGCGGCGGCGACGCCCAGGAAGCGTAGCCCGAGCAGCGACGCGGGGGCAGGCGCCGCTGACCGTCGAACTCGGGCAGCGCAGTGGGTAGGCGACGCCGGGGTCGAGGGCATACTCAAGGGCGGTGTCTACAGACGTGCGCAGGCCCCTGGGAATTGCGTCCCGGGGGGGGGCTGCGCAGTCGGTATTCGGTTAGCTGATCACGGCCCCGTCGTCGGGTTCAAGCCGGGTGGTCATGCGTCGGCGTGCGATGAACAGGGTGAGCGCGCCGGCTGTGATGAGGAGGCCCACGCTCGCGGCGATCCACGGTGTGGCGTCGGCTCCGGTGTGGGCGAGGGAACCTCGGGGTGTCTGCGGCGTGTCGTCGCTGGGCGGTGCCGCGGCAGCGGTGGATCCGGCTCCGCTGCCCCGAGGCTCGACTTTGCGCTCGTAGCGGCGGTGCAGTCGCCGGCATCCGGCAAGCCAGGACATCGTGCGCTCCACGGTCCACCGGTGACGGCCCAGACGCTTCGAGGACTCGATACCCCTGCGCGCGATGCGGTGGCCGATGCGGTGGCCGATGCCGCGCTTGCGTAACCAACGCCGCAGGTGGTCGTAGTCGTATCCCTTGTCGGCGTGGAGCTTTGCCGGTCTGCGTCGTCGGGGTCCGCGCCGTGATCGGATCGGCGGTATCCCCTTCACCAGCGGAATAAGCGCCTGACTGTCATGGAGGTCAGCCCCGGAGACTGCGACGGACAGGCGCAGACCGGTCCGCTCGGTGATCAGGTGGATCTTCGAGCCGTACTTGCCTCGATCGACAGGATTCGGACCCGTCAGCTCCCCCTTTTCAGGGCTCGCATGTTCACCGAGTCGATCGCGCAACGGGACCAGTCCAACTCCCCGCGAGAGCCGCGTTCGTCGAGGACCAGGCGGTGGAGTTTGGCCCAGTTCCGCGGCGTCCTGCGAGGTCGCATCGGCCTGGCACGGTTGCCGACGCGGCCGCGCTGGCAGAGCCGCACAGCCACGCCGGACGCGACCTGCTGATGTGACGGACCTTCAGAACGAGCGTCATACGAGCGCCAGAAGCCCAAGGAACGAACGGACACGACCTACACCGCTGCCGCTAGAGCCGCCCGAATCCGCAGGTCAGGCGGCTCTCACCAGCGATCACCACCGTCCACCCGTTGGACGAGCGAAAACAGATCGAGTAGCCGACGACTACAGCAAACCCGCAGGTCACGCGTCCTACTTCACCGGCTCCAGAATCGCCACGCACTCCACATGATGCGTCATCGGGAACAGATCGAACGCCCGCAGCGTCCGCACCCGGTACCCGTTGTCGCCGAAGTACTTGAGGTCGCGGGCCAGCGCGGCGGGGTCGCAGGCGACGTAGGCGATGCGGCGGGCGCCCAGCGTGGTGATGTGTTCGACCGTCTTCTTGCCGGCGCCCGCGCGGGGCGGGTCCAGGACGATGAGGTCGACCTCGGTGATGCCGGTGCGGGGCAGGACGGACTCGACCTTGCCCTGCTCGATGCGGACGCGCGGGAAGCCGGCCAGGTTGTGGCGGGCGTCCTCCACCGCGCGCTTGCCGGACTCGATGCCCAGCACCGCGCCCTTCTCGCCCAGGCGGTCGGCGAGGGCGCCCGCGAAGAGGCCGACGCCGCAGTAGAGGTCGAGGGCCATCTCGCCCTTGCGGGGCAGCAGGCCCTGCATGACGGCCTTGACCAGGGTGTCCGCGGCCTTCGGGTGGACCTGCCAGAAGCCGCCGCTGCCCACCCGGTACGTGTGGTCGTCGGCACGCTCACGCACGAACGCGCGGCCGTGCACACGGTGGATGCCGCCGTCGTTCTCGTCCACGCGCATGACGGAGACCGGCTTGTCGAGCTCGACGAGCGGCAGCCTCGCGCCGGGGCGCGGCTCCAGGATGACCATGCGGTCCTGGGATCCCGTCGCGGCGATCGCCTCCACGGAGGCCATGCCGGCCCAGTCCCGCTCCTCGATGCCGAGCTCGCTGACGCCGGGCGCCGCGATCATGCAGTGGTCGATCGGCTCGACCTCGTGCGAGCGGTGGCGGCGCAGGCCGGCGTTGCCGTCGGCGTCGACCGCGTACTGGACGCGGGTGCGCCACTGCGGGACCTCGCCGGCGGGCAGCTTGTCGCCCTCGGCCGGCATGACGGTGCCGTCCCAGCCGGCCTCCTCGGGGGTGAGGCCCGCCAGGCGCTGGAGCTGCTCGGCGAGCACCTCGCCCTTCAGGCGGCGCTGGGCGCCTGGCTTGGCGTGCTGCCAGTCGCAGCCGCCGCAGCGGCCCGGGCCGGCGAAGGGGCACGGGGCCTCGACGCGGTCCTTGGAGGCGTCCAGGATGCGCACCGCGTCGGCGCGCAGGAAGCGCGAGCCCTCCTCGCCCTCCGTCACACGGGCCACGACCCGCTCGCCCGGCAGCGTGTGCCGGACGAACAGGACCTGCCCCTCGGCGGTGCGGGCGATGCAGTGGCCGCCGTGGGCGACGGGGCCGATCTCGACCTCGTACTCCTCGCCCACCAGAGACTTCGTCGGTTCTGCCTGCATGGTGGGGTGACTCCAGATCGGGGAGAGAGAGCGGGAGGGACGGGAGGGCTGCGGACGTGCGTTCCGTGGCGTCCCGTGCGGTTCCATGACGTCCCGAGACGGTCCGAGACGTTCCGTGGATCGTACGGGCCTCGGAACGAACAGCTCGCAGGCCGTACGGGCCACAGCACCACGACCCATGCGGACCACAGCGCCCCAGCCCAAGCGGACCGCAGCTCCACGTCCCATACGGATCACAGCCCGTACGGACCGCGGAAACGCGGGAGGCCGCAGCCGGTGCGCCGACAACAGCCCACCAGTCTACGGCCTCTTCCGACCGGGTCGGTCCCGCGACCAGATCAGTCCTTGCCGGCCGACGCCTTCGGGCGGACCGTCGCCGGGCCGCGCCGGACGGCGCCCGGTGCGCTCCAGTCCTGCCGCCTGCGGGCCCGGTTGCGGGCCGCTTCCGAGGAGGCGAGCTGGTAGGGCACGGAGGTCACCATGACGCCCGGGGTGAAGAGCAGGCGGCCCTTCAGGCGCAGGGCGCTCTGGTTGTGCAGCAGGTGCTCGTACCAGTGGCCGACCACGTACTCGGGGATGATCACCGAGACGGCGTCGCGCGGGGACTCCTTGCGCAGGCCCTTGACGTACTCGATGATCGGCCGCGTGATCTCGCGGTAGGGCGAGTCCAGGACCTTCAGCGGTACGTCGATGCCGCGCCGCTCCCACTCCTCGCGCAGCACCTTGGTCTCGGCCGGGTCGACGTTGACCGTGAGCGCCTCCAGGGTGTCCGAGCGCATCAGCTTGGCGTAGGCCAGGGCGCGCAGGGTGGGGCGGTGGATCTTGGAGATGAGGACGACGGAGTGGACCCGGGAGGGGCGCACGCTGTCGTCGCTGGGGCCCTCGGGGGCCGCGATCTCCTCGGCCACGCGGTCGTAGTGCTTCCGGATCGCGGTCATCGTCGCGTAGAAGATGCACATGCCCAGCAGGGCGACCCAGGCGCCGTGCGTGAACTTGGTGACCAGGACGACGACCAGGACCAGGCCCGTGAAGAAGGCACCGAAGGCGTTGATCGCGCGCGAGCGGACCATGTGGCGGCGCTTGGCCGGGTCCCGCTCGGTGGCCAGATGGCGGTTCCAGTGCTTGACCATGCCGGTCTGGCTGAGCGTGAAGGACACGAACACGCCGACGATGTAGAGCTGGATCAGGCGGGTGGAGTCGGCCCCGTAGATGATCACGAGCAGCATCGCGGCGCCCGCGAGGAGCACGATGCCGTTGGAGAAGGCCAGGCGGTCGCCTCGGGTGTGCAGCTGGCGCGGCAGGTAGCGGTCCTGGGCCAGGATCGAGCCGAGCAGCGGGAAGCCGTTGTACGCGGTGTTCGCCGCGAGGAAGAGCACCAGGGCGGTGGCCGCCGCGAGCACGATGAACAGGAAGCTGCCCTTACCGAAGACCGCCTCGGCGACCTGGGAGATCACCGGGTTCTGGACGTATCCGGAACCGATCGGGCTGCCGTGGCGGAGCAGGTCGGTGGCCGGGTTCTCGGCCATGCGGACCTTGGTCGTCATGGCGAGGGCGATGATGCCGCAGAACATGGTCACGGCCAGCAGGCCCATCATCGCGAGCGTGGTCGCCGCGTTCTTGGACTTGGGCTTGCGGAAGGCGGGGACGCCGTTGGAGATCGCCTCGACGCCGGTGAGCGCGGCGCAGCCGGAGGAGAAGGCGCGGAGCAGCAGGAAGACGAGGGCGAAGCCGGCGAGGCCCTGGTGTTCCGCCCTGATGTGGAAGTCGGCGGTCGGCGCGCGCATGGTGTCGCCGAGGACCAGGCCGCGGAAGGCGCCCCAGGCGATCATGATGAAGACGCCGGCGACGAAGACGTAGGTCGGGATCGCGAAGAGCGAGCCGGACTCCTTCACGCCGCGCAGGTTCATCAGGGTCAGCAGGACGATCACCGCGACCGCGCAGAGCACCTTGTGCTCGACGACGAACGGGACCGCGGAGCCGAGGTTCTCGATGCCGGAGGCGATGGAGACGGCGACGGTGAGGACGTAGTCGACGAGCAGGGCGCTGGCGACGGTCAGACCGGCCTTGGGCCCCAGGTTGGTGGTGGCCACCTCGTAGTCGCCACCGCCGCTCGGGTAGGCGTGGACGTTCTGCCGGTACGAGGCGACCACCGTGAACATCAGCACGACGACCGCGACGGCGATCCAGGGGCTGAAGTGGTAGGCCGACACACCCGCGATGGACAGGACCAGCAGGACCTCGCCAGGCGCGTATGCGACGGAGGACAGCGGGTCGGAGGCGAAGACGGGTAGGGCGATGCGCTTCGGCAGGAGCGTTTCGCCCAGCCGGTCACTGCGCAGTGCGCGCCCGATCAGGATCCGTTTGGGCACGTCGGTCAGTTTGGACACGACAGAGGATCGTAAGGGTTCGAACAGGCTGCCGCCCACCCTCCCCCGCTCCCGACTTCGCCGGAGGGGGGCGTGCGGGGCCGCGATCTGCCTCACGAGTGAATTCAGGGGCGCGCGGAAGTACGGATTCCGTGGTCCGCGCGCCCTCCGTGCCTAGATGGCAGACCCCGCCTGTCCACGCACTTCGGAGGTTCCATGCCCGCGACCGCAGAGCTGATCGGGGCCGTGGTCGCCCTCGTCGGCCTCGGAATCCTGACCCTGTGCAGCGTGCGCAGCATCACTCGGCGCGCGGCGTGCGAAGTATCACTCGAGGAGGGGAGCCACGGGTGAGGCCGCGGGTGGACGACCACCCCTGGACGAGGCGGGCGGCACGCCCGGACTCGGCGGACGCCAGGCCCGGATACTGCGGACGCCACGCCCGGATGCGGCGGACGGCCACGCCCGGATACGGCGGACGGCCACGCCCCGCAGGCCGCGGACCCGCGCCACACCCGAAGAGCGCGGACCCGCGCCACCCCCGGAGATCGCGGAGGGCCACCGCCCACGGAGGTCCCGCACCGGCGCCGCCCGCACGGCACGCCCCCAGGTCACGGCTGCGCATCGATGACGCGGGCCGTGGGCGGGCGCCGGCACCGGGGTCCACGCACGGGCCCCGGCCGTGCGGCCTCGTGCGAGTGACGGATCCAGCACGGGCGGGACACGCGCCGGCGGTGCGGGGCGCGGGTGAACACCCGCGGCAGGCACCGCGGGTGAGGGTCCCGGGGGAAGCCGGGGGCGGACGGGCCGCGGAGCGCGCGGGGGCGCCCGGAGCGGGCCGCGCTGAGCGCCGGGCGCGCGTCAACCGCTCACGGCCGCGGTAAACCCCTGCCCGGGGGGTGCTCAGCCCGGAGCGGTCGTGTGTAGCTTTGGGCGTCGGTCTGAGACCCTGAGGCCGAGCAGTAACTTTTGGACACCGGAAGGACGGTCGTGCACATCGTCATCATGGGCTGCGGAAGAGTGGGATCCGCTCTTGCCCAGACCCTGGAGCAACAGGGACACACGGTCGCCGTGATCGACCAGGACCCCACCGCCTTCCGGCGCCTGGGCCCGGGATTCGGCGGCCGCCGGGTCACCGGGGTCGGCTTCGACCAGGACACCCTGCGCGAGGCGGGCATCGAGGAGGCCGGCGCCTTCGCCGCCGTCTCCAGTGGCGACAACTCCAACATCATCTCCGCCCGTGTGGCCCGCGAGATGTTCGGTGTGGAGAACGTGGCCGCCCGCATCTACGACCCCCGCCGCGCCGAGGTCTACCAGCGTCTGGGCATCCCCACGGTGGCGACCGTCCGCTGGACCGCGGACCAGATGCTGCGCCGTCTGCTGCCCTCCGGTGCCGAGCCGCTGTGGCGCGACCCCACCGGTGGCGTCCAGCTCGCCGAGGTGCACGCCTCCGCCAAGTGGGTCGGCCACAAGATCAGCAAGCTCCAGGAGGAGACGGGCGTCCGCGTGGCGTTCCTGACCCGTCTGGGCGAGGCCGTGCTGCCCACCTCGCAGACGGTGCTGCAGGAGGGCGACCTCGTGCACGTGATGATGCGCGCGGACGACGTGGAGAAGGTCGAGGCGGCGTTCGCCGGGGGCCCCGAAGAGGAGAGCGGTCACTGATGAGGGTCGCCATTGCCGGAGCCGGCGCCGTCGGCCGCTCGATCGCGGGCGAGCTGCTGGAGAACGGCCACGAGGTCCTGCTGATCGACAAGGCGCCCACCGCCATCTCGGTGGAGCGGGTGCCCCAGGCGGAGTGGCTGCTCGCCGACGCCTGTGAGATCACCTCCCTGGACGAGGCGGCGCTCCAGCGCTGCAACGTCGTCATCGCCGCGACCGGCGACGACAAGGTCAACCTGGTGGTCTCGCTGCTCGCCAAGACGGAGTACGGCGTCCCGCGCGTCGTCGCCCGCGTCAACAACCCCAAGAACGAGTGGCTGTTCAACGAGTCCTGGGGCGTGGACGTGGCCGTCTCCACCCCGCGCCTGATGTCCGCCCTGGTCGAGGAGGCGGTGAGCGTCGGCGACCTGGTCCGGCTGCTCCGCTTCAGCCACGGTGACGCCAACCTCGTCGAGCTGACCCTGCCCGAGGAGTCGGCCCTGGCCGGCACCCAGGTCGGCGACGTGGAGTGGCCGGAGGACACCTCCCTGGTCACCATCATCCGCGGCACCCGGGTCCTCACTCCCACCAAGGAGGACTCCCTGGAGCCTGGCGACGAGCTGCTGTTCGTGGCCGCCCAGGCCCGCGAGGAGCAGTTGGAGGACCTGCTGTCGGTCCGCCGCGAAGGGTCTTGAGGCCGCGAAGGCTCCTGAACCGGCGCACGGGTCCTGGACCCGGCCGACGGTGACGGACCCGGCCGCGGCCGGTACGACGCGAGGGGCGCCCTTGAAGCCAAGGGCGCCCCTCGCGTCGTAGGAGCGAACAAGTCGGGGGCGCGGTGTACGCGCGCGTCCCTAGGCCCCGCGGCGGTGCCGTCCTCCGGTGGCCTCGCCGCTCTCCGCGGCCTTCCTCTCCCGTTCGGCCTTCTCGGCCTTCTCCGCCTTCTCGGCGGCCTCCATCTCCGCGAACACGTCGATGGGCGCGGGCGCCTTCGCCAGGAAGACCCAGGTCAGCCAGACGGCGAGGAGGAAGGGAGGAATCTTGAGGATGACCAGGACCCAGCCGAGCTGGGTGGTGTCCGCCCACCAGTACAGCGGGAAGAGGATGGCGCACTTGGCCAGCAGGATCAGGCCCCAGGCCCAGCTCGCCTTCGTGTAAGCCTTCTTGCGGCCGGGGTTGCGGGTCCGCCAGGAGAGGTTCTCCTTGAAGACCGGGCCGAGGATCAGGCCGATCAGGGGCACTCCGGCGAGGGTGGTGATGATGTACGCCAGCGCCAGACCCAGCGTGTAGAGCATGCCGGGCAGGTAGAAGTCCTTGGCGTTGCCCGTGAACATGGCGAACACGACGCCGAAGGCCACGCCGAAGACACCGCTGAAGGCGTGCTTCATGGTGTCCCGGCGCACCAGCCGGACCACGACCAGGATCAGGGACACGGCCAGCGCGGCGATCGCCGAGATGTGCAGGTCCTTGTTGATCGTGAAGATCGTGACGAAGAGGAGACCGGGCAGCACCGTCTCGACCATGCCACGGACGCCGCCGAAGGCCTCGAACAGCGCGGCCTCGGTGACCGCACGGGCGTCGCGGGTCTCCTCCGGCTCGGTCTGTCCGGTGTCCTGGGTCGGCTTGTCGAGGGACGTCACCGGCTACTCCCGTCCAAGGGGTCGCAGTTCGTATTTCGGGTTGAACAGCACCCGGCGGCCGCGGCTCATCGAGATCCGGCCCGATGCGATCAGCTTGCGCCCCGGTTCTATGCCCACGATGGAACGCCTGCCCAGCCACACCACGTCCAGCGCGGCGGAGCCGTCGAAGAGTTCGGCCTCCAGGGCCGGGACTCCGGCACGCGGGCGCAGGGTGACCGTGCGCAAGGTACCAGTTACGGTGACGATCTGCCGGTCGTGGCAGTCACCGATGCGGGTGCAGCCGGCGGTCGCGGCGTCCTCCCGCAGTTCCTCGGACTCCAGGTCCTCCTGCGAGGTGGACAGCCGGTCGAGCATGCGCCGGAACCGGCCGGCCGGCTTTTCGGAACGAGGAACAGCGCTCATATCTGAAGCGTACCGGGAGGCACCGACGGGGCCGTACCGGCAGCGGTACGCACCCGCCCTGTCCAGCGGTTTCCCCACTCGGGCACCGGCGGGCCGGTTCATCTCTCGAACCGGTATCCCATGCCGGGCTCGGTGATGAAGTGTCTCGGGTGCGAGGGGTCCGTCTCCAGCTTCCGCCGCAGCTGGGCCATATACACCCGCAGGTAGTTGGTCTCGGTGCCGTACGACGGCCCCCACACCTCCTGGAGGAGCTGCTTCTGGCTGACCAGTCGTCCGCTGTTGCGCACCAGCACCTCCAGCAGGTGCCACTCGGTCGGGGTGAGCCGGACGTCCTTGCCGGCCCGGTTGACCTTCTTCGCGGCCAGATCGACGGTGAAGCCCTCGGTCTCCACGCTCCTCACGTCGTCCTCGCCCGCGCCGACGGGCTCGGCCCGGCGCACCGCGGCCCGCAGCCGGGCCAGCAGTTCGTCCATGCCGAACGGCTTGGTCACGTAGTCGTCGGCGCCCGCGTCCAGCGCCTCGACCTTCTCGTCGGAGGAGTGCCGGGCGGACAGCACGAGGATCGGGACCCGGGTCCAGCCGCGCAGGCCCCTGATCACCTCGACGCCGTCCATGTCGGGCAGCCCCAGGTCGAGGACGACGACGTCGGGGTGGCGGGAGGCGGCGAGTTCGAGGGCGGTCCTGCCGTCGGGCGCCGCGTCGACGTCGTACTTGCGCGCCTTGAGGTTGATCACGAGGGCGCGCACGATCTGCGGCTCGTCGTCGACCACGAGCACCCGGGTCATAGGGTCTGCCTTTCTGGTTCTGCGGTGTCCTCCCCCGCGGGGAGGGGCTCGGGACGCGGTGCCGCCGCGCGCAGGCTCAGCACCATGGTGAGCCCGCCGCCGGGTGTGTCCTCGGCGGTCAGACTGCCGCCCATGGCCTCGGCGAAGCCGCGGGCGACGGCGAGGCCGAGGCCGACCCCGGCGCCGCGCGGGGCGTCGCCGTAGCGCTGGAAGGGCTCGAAGATGCGGTCCTTGGCCTCGTCGGGCACCCCGGGCCCGCGGTCGGCGACGCGCACCTCGACGCGGTCCGTCAGGACGCTCGCGGAGACCAGGACGCGCCCCCCGGGCGGGCTGTACTTGACGGCGTTCTCCACCAGGTTGGCCACCGAGCGCTCCAGCAGTCCGGGGTCGACGGCGACCATCGGCAGGGTCTCGGGGACGTCCAGGTCGACGCTGTCCTCGGGGACGCCGACCAGGGCCATCGGGACCACCTCGTCCACGTCGATCTCACGGATCAGCGGGGTGACCGTGCCGGTCTGGAGGCGGGACATGTCGAGGAGGTTGCCCACGAGGTGGTCGAGCCGGTCGGCGCCCTCCTCGATGCCCTCCAGCAGCTCCGCCCGGTCCTCCTCGGACCAGGCCACGTCGTCGGAGCGCAGCGAGGTGACGGCCGCCTTGATGCCGGCGAGCGGGGTGCGCAGGTCGTGGCTGACGGCGGCCAGCAGGGCGGTGCGGATGCGGTTGCCCTCGGCGAGGGTGCGGGCCCGGTCGGCCTCCTCCCGCAGGCGCCGGCGGTCCAGGACGACGGCGGCCTGGGCGGCGAACGCGGCGAGCACCCTGCGGTCCTCGGCGGGCAGCACCCGTCCGGTCAGCGCGAGCGCCATGTGGTCGCCGACGGGCATGTCGACGTCGGCGTCCTCGGGCCGTTCCAGGGGAGGTCCGAACCCGCTGCGGCCGGCGCAGGTCCAGGGGTCGACGTCACCGGCGCGTTCCAGCAGGGCCGCCGACTCCATCGCGAAGGTCTCCCGGACCCGCTCCAGCAGCTCCTCCAGGCTCGTCTCGCCCCGCAGGACGTTGCCGGCGAGGAAGGAGAGGATCTCCGACTCGGCGCGCAGCCGGGCCGCCTGGTGGGTGCGGCGGGCGGCGAGGTCGACCACGGAGGCCACGGACACGGCGACCCCGAAGAAGATCGCGATGGCGACGATGTTCTTGGGATCGGCGATGGTCAGCCGGTGCAGGGGCGGCGTGTAGTAGTAGTTCAGCAGCAGCGAGCCGAGGGCCGCGGAGGCGAGGGCGGGGAGCAGGCCGCCGAGCAGCGCCGCCGCGACCGTGACGGCCAGGAACAGCAGCATGTCGTTGGCGAGGCCGAGGTCGACGGAGTTCAGCAGCACCGCGAGGACGGCCGGGCCGCCCAGTCCGACCAGCCAGCCCCAGACGATGCGGGCCCGGCCGAGCCGTGCGCCCCGGGCGACCGGCAGCCCGCGGCCCTTGGCGACCGCCTCGTGGGTGACGATGTGCACGTCGATGTCGGGGCCGGAGTCGCGGGCGACCGTGGCGCCGACGCCGGGTCCGAAGACGTACTGCCAGGTCTTGCGGCGCGAGGAGCCGAGCACGATCTGGGTGGCGTTCACGCCGCGGGCGAAGTCGAGCAGGGCGGCCGGTATGTCGTCGCCGACGACGTGGTGGAAGGTGCCGCCCAGGTCCTCCACCAGGGTCCGCTGTACGGCGAGTTCCTTCGGGGAGGCCGCGGTCAGGCCGTCGCTGCGGGCTATGTACACGGCGAGCACCTCGCCGCCCGCGCCCTTCTCGGCGAGCCGGGCGGCCCGGCGGATCAGGGTGCGCCCCTCGGGGCCGCCGGTCAGGCCGACCACGATCCGCTCCCGCGAGCCCCAGATCCGGGAGACCTGGTGCTCGCTGCGGTAGGCGTTCAGGTACTCGTCGACCCGGTCGGCCACCCAGAGCAGCGCGAGTTCGCGCAGGGCGGTGAGGTTCCCGGGCCGGAAGTAGTTGGACAGGGCCGCGTCGACCTTGTCCGGCTGGTAGATGTTGCCGTGGGCCATGCGCCGGCGCAGCGCCTGCGGGGACATGTCGACCAGCTCGATCTGGTCCGCGCGCCGTACGACCTCGTCCGGCACCGTCTCCCGCTGGCGCACCCCGGTGATCGACTCCACCACGTCACCCAGTGACTCCAGGTGCTGGATGTTGACGGTGGACACCACGTCGATCCCGGCGGCGAGGAGTTCCTCCACGTCCTGCCAGCGTTTGGCGTTGCGGGAGCCGGGCACGTTGGTGTGGGCCAGCTCGTCCACCAGGGCGATCCGGGGGCGGCGCGCCAGCACCGCGTCCACGTCCATCTCGGCGAAGACGCCGTCCCGGTACTCCAGGCTGCGGCGCGGCACCTGCTCCAGGCCGTGCAGCATCACCTCGGTGCGCGGACGGCCGTGGTGCTCCACGTAGCCCACCACGCAGTCGGTGCCCCGCTCGGTGCGGCGATGGGCCTCGGCCAGCATCGCGTAGGTCTTGCCCACACCCGGTGCCGCGCCGAGGTAGATCCGAAGCTTGCCGCGTGCCATGGCCTCATTGTCTTCCCGTGACTGCTGCGTGCGCAGCGCCGACCTTACGGCCGCCGGGGCGGACAAAGCGGGCAAGGGGCCGGTCAGGGGTGGTCCTTGACGCAACCCTGACGGGCACGGTCGGGGTGGCCGCCGCCGCGCGGCCCGGCACGGACCGGGCCTGCGCCACCGTACGACCGGGCACGCGCCGGACGTGCGCGGCGAGGCGGCCGGGCACGGACCCGGCGTACGCCACCAGGCGGCCGGATGCGGGCCCTGCGTACGCCGCCGAGGCGCCGACGGCGTCATGCGGCCGGGCCCGCGCCGCGCGGCCGCGCTCAGTGCTGGACGATCTCGCCGTCGCGCAGTTCGAGCACCCGGTCGGCGAGGTCGAGCAGGGCGGCGTCGTGGGTGGCGACCAGGGCGGTGGCCGGCTCGCTGCGGACGACGGCGCGCAGCAGTTCCATGACGGCGTGCCCGGTGTCGGCGTCGAGCTGGCCGGTCGGCTCGTCGGCGACGATCAGGGCGGGCCGGTTGGCGAGGGCGCGGGCGATGGCGACCCGCTGCTGCTGGCCGCCGGACAGCTCGCCGGGCCGCTGGGCCGCGTGGTCCGCGAGCCCGACGAGGGACAGGAGCAGTTCCACGCGTTCCTCGCGCTCGCGCGGGTCGGCCCTGCGCAGCCGCAGGGGTACGCCGACGTTCTCGGCGGCGGTGAGGATCGGGATGAGCCCGAAGGACTGGAAGACGAACCCGATCCGGTCGCGGCGCAGCCGCAGCAGTCCTTCCTCGCCGAGGTCCGCGAGGTCGCTCCCGTCGACCTCGACCCGGCCGCGGTCGGGGGTGTCGAGTCCGCCGACGATGTTGAGCAGGGTGGTCTTGCCCGAGCCGGAGCGCCCCTTGAGGGCGACGAGCTCGCCGCGCGGCACCTCGAAGGAGACGCCGCGCAGGGCGTGCACGGCGGCGGCTCCGCGGCCGAAGGACTTGTGGACGTCCTCCACCCGCACCATGGTCTCGGTGATCACTGTGCTGCCCATGCCGTCTCCCCCGCGTCCCCGTGCCCCTGTCCGTCCCCGTGCGCGCCGGTGCCCGCGCCTTCACGCGGTGGGCCGTCTCCCGTGTGCGCGGGGTCCGGACCGGCGGGCCCGGGCCCCGGGGGCCGGGCGCCAGTATGGCCGCGGGCGCCCGGCCGATCAACGGTTCGACCGCTGCGAGGCGGTTCGGTTCGGGTGCAGGACGGTTCGGTTCGGGTGTGAGGCGGTTCAGTTCGGGTTGTCGCCGTGGGTGAGGGTCTCCCAGGCGACGAAGAGGTTGTTGCTGCCGGCGGGCCGGTTGTTCCGGGTCAGCGTCTGGGTGTTGGTCATGGCGATGCCCAGGCGGTTGTGCAGGGCGTTGTAGCCGACCTCGGTGACCGGGCCGAGTCCGAGGGCGAGCGAGCCGCCGCACAGCCAGTCGGGGACGGCGGTGCCGAGCTGGTACTTGGACTGGAAGCCGAGGGCCTGGCGCAGCCGCTCGCCGACGTCGGTGCCGTACAGGTCCTGTCCCTGGATGCGGCTGGTCTCGGCGACGTGGGAGATCGCGGAGATGCCGTACCCGGTGTGGGTGAGGTCCCGGCAGGTCTCCTGGGTGAGTCCGGTGACGAAGGTGGACTGGCCCTGCCAGTAGGAGACGATCTTGTCGCGGGTGTTCAGGTTCTGGCTGGGCACGGTCTTCGGTACGTCGCCGTCGGAGGCGAGGTAGACGTAGGCCGCCGTGCGGGTGCGGAACCTGGCCATCGCGCTGTCGTACGACGCCTTGTCCTCCAGGAAGACGGAGATGCCGACGGCGGCCTCCGTCATGGACAGCTCCCAGTTGCCGTTGGAGTTGGAGCCCTTGATGACGACCGGGAGGTAGACGTCGCGCAGCATGGTCGCGAAGCGGCCGGAGTTCGCCCAGTTCCCGGTGTACGTGTACTTGATGATCTCGGCGGCCTTGGGCCAGGAGGAGCCGGCCCAGCCGGTCTGCAGGGGCGCGTTGCTGTTGGTGTGGCCGGTGATGGTCCCCGACCAGGCGTCCATGATCTGGATGGACTTCTGGGCGTAGCGCGCGTCCCGGGTGATGTACCAGGCGAGGGCGTCGGTGTAGGCCGCGATGGCGTCCTCGCGCTCGTCGGTGCAGCCGTGGTCGGGGTTGGAGTAGGAGCCGCACTCGACGGTGGCCCGCGGCTTGGGCGTGCGGTTCAGGTCGGCGTACCGGCTCGCCAGCATCTGGTCGTACGCGCTCTTCCAGGGCTGGGCTCCGGCCAGCACCTTGTCGCGGGCGAAGTCCAGCTGGCCGCGGGAGACGGTGACTCCGGGGTGGACGAAGGCGGTGGGGGCGGCGTGGGCGGCGGGGGCCGTGAAGGTGCCCAGGAGCAGGGCTGCCACGACTGCGAGCAGTGGGGTACGGCGCATCGCGACTCCGTTCATGTGAGTGAACTCGGAGCGCCTCCATGAACAAGGCGTTGGCCGGAGACGGTAGGTACAGACCATTGGCCCGTCAAGGGGTCACGCATGTGTTCGCGGGGTCAGGCATGCGGAAGGGCCGCACCCGGTGGGGTGCGGCCCTCTCGTGCGTTCCACGTCCCTCGCACCCCGCGGGGCGCGGAGGGCGGGTGTCCGTGTCTAGCGGACCTCGGTGATCTCCGGTCCGCGCTGGAGCTGGCCCATGCCGCCCGAGAAGCGGGAGCCCTCGTCCTGCTGCTGGACGCCCTCGGGAACCATCTGGGCGTCGTTGGGCAGCTTGAGGACGATCGGGTCGCGGGGCGCCATCGGGCCCTCGCCGCGGACCACGACCGTGTCCCGGAAGATCTGCTCCAGCAGGCCGGCGGCCTGCGGCTGCACGGCGCCCTGGCCGGAGATCACACCGCGCAGGAACCAGCGGGGACCGTCCACGCCGACGAACCGGACGACCTGGAAGCCGCTGGTCCCGTCCGGCAGCTGCACCGGCACCTGGGCGCGCAGTTCCCAGCCGAGCGGACCCTCGACCTCGTCGATGATGCCACCCTGCTGGGTGATGCCGCCGCCGATCTCCTCGCGGACCTCGCCCCAGATGCCCTCACGCTTGGGGGCGGCGAAGGCCTGGAGCTGGATGGCGCTGTCCCGCAGCACGACGGTCGCGGCGACGATCGCGTCACCGGCGACCTCGACCCGCAGTTCCATGCCGTCGACGCCCGGTACGAACAGACCGCCCAGGTCCACACGGCCCTCGGCCGGATCACGCACCTCGGTGCTGTCCCACGGCCCCTCGGGCCGGGGTCCGGGCTCCAGCCGGACGCGCTCGCGCTCGGCCTCCACCACGTCCGCCTCGGTGTCGACGCTGTCGACGACCTGCTCGGCCTCGCCGGCCGCGCCCTCGGCGGCACCCTTCTTGTTGCGACGTCCGAACACGTCACTGTCCTTCCCGGTCGGATACGACCGAAGCGTATCGATTCCCACCCGTCGGACCGCCTGTGGCGGCCTGACCGCTTGTGCCGCTCGCATCGCCCACCGCGGCATGGCCACCGGTGGACCCGAAGCCCCCCTCGGCCCGGGCAGAACCGGGAAGCTCCGCGACCTCCTGGAAGCGGACCCTCTCGACCTGCTGGACGACCAGTTGGGCAATCCGGTCGAAGCGCTCGAACCGCACGGACTCGCGCGGGTCGAGATTCACCACGATCACCTTGATCTCCCCACGGTACCCGGCATCCACCGTCCCTGGGGCATTCACCAGGGCCACACCGCAGCGTGCGGCGAGGCCGGAACGGGGATGCACGAAGGCCGCGTACCCCTCGGGGAGGGCGATCGCGACGCCCGTCGGCAGCACGGCCCGTTCACCGGGCGCCAGCTCGCACGCCTCGGTGGTGCGCAGGTCGGCGCCGGCGTCCCCGGGGTGCTCGTAAGCCGGAAGCGGTACGTCGGGGTCGACGCGGCGGATCCGCACGTCCAGGGGATCGCGCGGGGCGGGGCTGCCGGTGTGGTCGGTGGTCACGGGTTCACCTCGAAAGCGCGGGTACGCCGGAGACGGTCCGGGTCGCTCATCGCGGCCTGGATCTCCTCGTCGCGGCCGTGGTCGGTGAAGTGGTCGACCTTGACCTCGACGAAGAGGGCGTCGGCACGGACGGCGACGGGCCCTTCGGGTCCGCCGATGCGCCCTATGGCGGTCGAGTAGATCTTCCGCCCGGCGACGGCGGTGACCTCGGCCTCCAGGTACAGCGTGGTACCGACCGGCACCGGCCGCACGTAGTCGGTCTCCAGCCTGCCGGTGACGGCGATGGTCCGCAGCAGCCAGTTCAGCGAGCCGAGGGTCTCGTCCAGGGCCGTGGCCAGCACTCCGCCGTGCGCGAGACCGGGGGCGCCCTGGTGGGCCGGCTGGACGGTGAACTCGGCGGTCAGCGAGACGCCCTCACCGGCCCGCGCCTCCAGGTGCAGCCCGTACGGCTGTCCGGGGCCGCATCCGAAACAGTGTTCGTAGTGGGCGCCGAGAAGTTCGCCGGGCGCGGGGGCGTCGGGATGCCGTACGGGTTTCACCGCGTCGGCGGGGGGCTGAAGAGCCGCGGAACTACCACTCACAGGCGCAGACCTTACCCGCCCGTCCGCAGCCCGCCATCGCCCCGCCCTGCGGGGCCGCGCCCGGCTCCGCCCCGGCTCCCGGCACACGCGGCTCCCGTGCCAAGCTTGGCTCCATGCAGCTCTCCGCCACCCCGTACGAAGAACGCCTCACCGCTCCCCGCTCGTGGTGGTTCCTCAGCTTCCTGGTGGGCGTCGCGTTCGCCCTGGTCCTGCTCCCGTTCGGCACGCTGCCGCTGCTCGGCGGCCTGGTCGGCGGCACGGCGGCGACCGCGGTCGTGGCCAGCGCGTACGGCTCCCCGCGCATCCGCGTGGTGGGCGACTCGCTGATCGCGGGCGAGGCGAAGATCCCGGTGGCGGCGCTGGGCACGTCCGTGGTGATGGACGCGGAGGAGGCCCGCGCCTGGCGCACCCACAAGGCCGACGTCCGCGCCTTCCTGCTGCTGCGGGCGTACATCCCGACCGCGCTGCGCGTCGAGGTCACCGACCCCGAGGACCCGACGCCCTACCTGTACCTGTCGACCCGGGAGCCCGAGCAGCTGGCCGCGGCGATCGAGGCGGCCAGGGAGCGGACGGCGCACTAGGGCGCCGCCCTGCGGCCACGTCACCCCGGAAGGCACCGGGGGTCACCGGAGTCACCGGGAACAGGGCCTCAGGGGCGCGTGGGAAGCCCGGGACAGGGGTCCCGGAGGTCCGGGGAGGCACTCCCGCGTTCGTGCGGGCAGGGGCGCGGCAGGGCGCTTTCCCGGCACGCTCCTGGGCGCCGGGACCGGGCGGCCCCGGGAGGGGCGTCAGTCTCCGGGTTCTCCGGGGAACCCGTCCATCGGCAGCGGGTTCCGCGGCTCCTCCAGCGGCGGCTGCTCCGGCAGCTCGTCCCAGGGGACCTGGATCTTCCGCAGGTCCTTGCGGACCAGGGAGGCGAGTCTCTTGGTGTCGCGGCGGTTCATGACCGCTCCGACGGCGGCGCCGACCAT
This sequence comes from Streptomyces sp. NPDC090108, assembly GCF_044747185.1. Classification (NCBI taxonomy): domain Bacteria; kingdom Bacillati; phylum Actinomycetota; class Actinomycetes; order Kitasatosporales; family Streptomycetaceae; genus Streptomyces; species Streptomyces sp. NPDC090108. The sequence goes on along the minus strand of NZ_JBIVDQ010000004.1, from coordinate 166,847 downwards.
GAACGGAATGAGGTTGGGCAGGTCTCTGACCAGCCGCTTCATGATCTGCTGGCGCAGTTCGCGTTTCATCCGGCCCCCGAGGGCCACGTCGATCGTCGACGGCTTCATCACGTCGATCCCGCGCTCCCCCGACCAGGAGGACAGATACGCGGCACTGCGGGTGGCGAGGTTGCCCGGCGGCCGTACGCCGTACACCTCGTGCAGTTCGGCGATGAGCTTCAGCTCGATCGCGGCGACCCCGGTGATCTCCGCGGCCAGTTCGGTCGGCATGGCCGGCGGCACGGGCAGCATCGCCGCCGCTCCGATCCCCGCTCCGACCGCCGAGGTACCGGCGGCCGCGCCCGCCACGAGCTTGTCGGCGAGCTGCTCGGGTCCGAGGCCCGGGAACTGTCTGCGCAGGGTCGCGAGGTCACGTACGGGAACGCGCGGGGCGATCTCGATGATCCGGTCCGCGAGGTGGCCGAGCCCCGCGCGGGCGCGGCTGCCGGCCCTGCGGGCGCCTTCCCGGGCCAGATGCCGGGCCTTGCCGCCGATCACCGCGGCCTCGCGCTTGACGACGGCCCGCCTGGTGGCGGGCTCGTGCGCCGGCTCCGGCCGGTCGGACCGGCCGGACGCCGGTTCGAGCGAGGCTCCCGCTCCGGGTGAGCCCCGCTCGTCGTCACGCGCACCGTAGGGGCCGTCGGACGGCCCTTGGTCCGCTCCCCCGAAGGGGAAACGGCGCTTCCGTGGAGGGGTCGAGCCAGTCACGGCCGACCCCGCCTCAGTCGCAGTCGCGGCAGATCGGCTGGCCGTTCTTCTCTCGGGCCAGCTGGCTGCGGTGGTGGACCAGGAAGCAGCTCATGCAGGTGAACTCGTCCTGCTGCTTCGGCAGCACACGGACGGCCAGCTCCTCGTTCGAGAGGTCGGCGCCCGGGAGTTCGAGGCCCTCGGCGGCCTCGAACTCGTCGACGTCCACCGATGAGGTGGACTTGTCGTTCCTGCGGGCCTTCAGCTCTTCAAGGCTGTCCGAGTCGACGTCATCGTCGGTCTTGCGTGGAGTGTCGTAATCGGTTGCCATATCGCTCTCCCCCTCTGGGTGTCTGCGGTGTCTCCAGCGCACGTAACGCGTGAGAGGCCGGACTTGTGCCCGACCTGAGGCGGAGATTTTGCCTCACATCAAGGTCTGTTACTCAATCGACACCCAATCCGACCTCTCAAGAGTGATCGGCTTGGATGGCGGTGAGGACCGTACACGGTTCGAATGCCGCACCTCAAAGGCGCCTCACCGTGTACTTCCCGTGATCAATAGCCCTGAAAACCCGGATTTTACCGGCTTTCCGCCTGGTGTCATGATCACGGAGAGTACATGGCCGGAAATCCGTCCATGTGATCGATCACACAAGAACAACCGTGCTCAGTGGTCGGAAAATTCCGCGCAAAGCGAACATGTTCCGCGAGTGTCGGATTCCGGTTCACGAGGGCAGGGTGACGCGCATCACCAGACCTCCGCCCTCGCGCGGCCTGGCCCCGATGTGACCGCCGTGCGCGCGGGCCACGGAGCGCACGATGGACAGGCCGAGGCCGACCCCCTTGTCGCTGCCCGTGCGCTCCGTGCGGAGCCGCCGGAAGGGCTCGAAGAGGTTGTCGATCTCGTACGCCGGCACCACCGGACCGGTGTTCGACACGGTGAGTACGGCCTGCCCGTGCTCGACGTCGGTGGTGACCTCCACCCAGCCGCCCTCGGGCACGTTGTAGCGCACCGCGTTCTGGACCAGGTTCAGGGCGATCCGCTCCAGCAGGACGCCGTTGCCCCGCACCACGGCGGGCTTCCGCTCGCCCCGGATCTCGACGCCCTTGGCCTCCGCCTCGGCGTGCACCTGGTCGACGGCCTGGGAGGCCACCTCGGCCAGGTCGACGGGCCCGCGCTCGATGATCTGGTTGTCGCTGCGGGCGAGCAGCAGCAGGCCCTCGACAAGCTGCTCGCTGCGCTCGTTGGTGGCCAGCAGCGTCTTGCCGAGCTGCTGCAGCTCCACGGGCGCGCCGGGATCGGAGAGGTGCACCTCGAGAAGCGTGCGGTTGATCGCCAGGGGCGTGCGCAGCTCGTGGGAGGCGTTGCCGACGAAGCGCTGCTGGGCGGTGAAGGCCCGCTGGAGGCGGTCCAGCATGTCGTCGAAGGTGTCCGCCAGCTCCTTCAGCTCGTCGTCCGGGCCGTCCAGCTCGATCCGGCGCGACAGGTCGGACCCGGCCACCTGGCGGGCGGTGCGGGTGATCCGGCCGAGCGGGGACAGCACCCGGCCCGCCATCGCGTAGCCGAACGCGAACGCGATCACGGCGAGGCCGAGCAGGGCGAGCAGGGAACGGCTGAGCAGGTTGTCGAGGGCGGCCTGGCGCTGCTGGTCCACGCAGTGCGCGATCGCCTGGTTGAAGACCGACAGCTGCAGCGAGCTGGAGTTGATCGCCGGGCAGTTGTCGCTGGACACCTTGATCGCCGTACCGCTGACGATCTTGAACAGCGGCTGGTTGCCGGTGCTGATCGCCTGCGCGGCCAGCAGGTAGATGATCGACAGCAGCAGGATGCCGGCGATCAGGAACATGCCGCCGTACAGCAGGGTGAGCCGTATGCGGATGGTCGGGCGCAGCCAGGGGAAGGGCGGCTGGGGCCGGCGGGGGTCCCAGGTCGGCTTCGGGGGCGCCTGGGGCGGCACGGGTGTCGTGGCCACGGCGGATCAGATCCGGTAGCCCGAGCCGGGCACCGTGACGATCACGGGTGGCTCGCCCAGCTTGCGGCGCAGCGTCATGACCGTCACGCGCACCACGTTGGTGAACGGGTCGGTGTTCTCGTCCCAGGCCTTCTCCAGCAGCTGCTCGGCCGAGACGACCGCGCCCTCGCTGCGCATCAGCACCTCCAGGACCGCGAACTCCTTGGGCGCGAGCTGGATCTCCTTGCCGTCGCGGAAGACCTCGCGGCGGTTGGGGTCCAGCTTGATCCCGGCGCGCTCCAGCACGGGCGGCAGCGGCACGCTCGTGCGGCGGCCGAGGGCGCGCACGCGGGCGATCAGCTCGCTGAAGGCGAACGGCTTCGGGAGGTAGTCGTCGGCGCCGATCTCCAGTCCCTCGACGCGGTCGCTGACGTCACCCGACGCGGTGAGCATGAGCACGCGTGTGGCCATGCCCAGTTCCACGATCCGGCGGCAGACGTCGTCCCCGTGCACGAGCGGGAGGTCGCGGTCGAGGACGACCACGTCGTAGTCGTTGACGCCGATGCGCTCCAGGGCGGCGGCGCCGTCGTACACGACGTCGACGGCCATGGCCTCCCGGCGCAGTCCGGTGGCCACCGCATCGGCGAGCAGCTGCTCGTCCTCGACGACGAGTACGCGCACGTCGCTTGTCCTTCCTGATGTCCACTCGCGTAGCGCGCGACAGCGCGTGCGGGCGGAGGGTGTCCGTGGGAGTGTGACGTCCATCCTGCCCTTTTCGGCCATAAGTCGGCTGTAAGACGGGGACCCGGGCCGCGGGAACGGGTGGGGCGGGACGGAACGACGAGAATTTCTCCTCCGGCCAGGTTTCCCCGGAGGGGAGCGCGGGGAGGACGGCTGTACACCCCGCGATCACGCTCTGCATGTGCCGCAGCACCATGCGGTACTCCGCGGTCCGCTTCCGCAGAGCCGGCGGGGGTGTCCAGGCACCGTCGCCGCCCGGCCGGGCAGCGCTGGGCACCCGCGAGAGCCGTGATCGTCTCTTCTCCAACCCGGCACACCCCCGTGCCACCGACCCACGACCCTGGACGAGGGGGCGCAGCATGGACGCATTCACCGCAGGACTTCTGCAGCGCATAAGGGCGACCGAGACCGACCTGTCGCGGGCTCGTGACGAGGGCGACGACTTCCTCGCCGAGGTGGAGCAGGCCGAGCTCGACGACCTGAAACGCCTCGCCGCCGAACACGGTGTGGAGGTCGGCGCGTCACGCGTCTGATCGACCCGGAACACAGCGGGACCCCCGGCGAATCCAGCGCCGGGGGTCCCGTTGCGTTCTCCGCGAGTGCTGTTCTACACCCGTCGCACGGCCGCGGGAGCCGGTTGCGCGACGACCCGCCGGTGGCGGTCAGTCGTGCCAGGCCCCGAAGTCCTCCAGCAGCCGCTGGAGGGGCTCGAAGACCCCGGGCGTACCGGCGACGGTCAGATCCCGTGAGAGCCGCTCTCCGGGCCGTCCACCGGTCAGCGCGCCCGCCTCACGGGCGATGAGGTCCCCCGCGGCCCAGTCCCACGGGTTCAGTCCCCGCTCGTAGTAGCCGTCCAGGCGTCCGCAGGCCAGGTCGCAGAGGTCGACGGCCGCCGACCCGCCGCGCCGGATGTCCCGCAGCAGGGGGACGACGCGTGCGGCGACCTCGGCCTGGTGCGCCCGGACCCCGGCGACGTAGTTGAAGCCGGTGGACACGAGTGCCTGGTCCAGCGGGGGCGCGGGGCGGCAGGACAGGGCACGCTCCCCCTCCCAGGCTCCGGTGGCCCAGGCACCCGCCCCGCGTACCGCGTGGTACGTCTCGCCGCGCATCGGCGCCGCGACGACCCCGACGACCGTCTCGCCGTCCTGCTCGGCCGCGATGGAGACGGCCCAGGTGGGCAGGCCGTAGAGGTAGTTGACGGTGCCGTCGAGCGGGTCGATCACCCAGCGGACGCCGGTCGTGCTCTCGGTGGCGGCGCCCTCCTCCCCGAGGAAGCCGTCGCCGGGGCGGCGGGCGGAGATCAGATCGGTGATCAGCTTCTCGGCCGCGATGTCCATCTCGGTCACCACGTCGATCGGGCTCGACTTGGTCCTGGCCACCGCCAGGTCGGCCGGGCGGCCGTCCCGCAGCAGCTCACCGGCGCTGCGGGCGGCCTCCTGGGCCAGTGCGAGCAGTTCCGTGTGCAGGGCCTCGGTCACGGGTCTCCTCTGCGCGTAGGGGGTGTGTGTTCCGGTGCGGGCCGGCCGGTCCGGCGGGCCCGGCGGGCGGTCCTACGACGGGCTGTCGGCGCCCGCGGCGGCCGGGCGCGGGGCGCGGGCCGGGCAGCAGCCGACCGGGCAGACGTCGTGGCTCGCGCCCAGCGCGCCGAGCGCGCACGGGGTGACCCGCTGCCCGCGCTCGGTGGCGGCCCGCTCCAGGACCAGGTCGCGGACGGCCGCGGCGAAGCGCGGGTCGGCGCCCACGGTGGCCGAGCGGCGCACCGGCAGTCCGAGCTCCGCGGCCTTGGCGGTGGCCTCGGTGTCGAGGTCGTAGAGGACCTCCATGTGGTCGGAGACGAAGCCGATGGGCGCCATGACGACGGCCGGGGCGCCGGCGCCGTGCAGCTCCTCCAGGTGGTCGCAGATGTCGGGCTCCAGCCACGGGATGTGCGGGGCGCCGGAGCGGGACTGGTAGACGAGCTGCCACGGGTGGTCGACGCCGGTGCGCTCGCGCACGGCGTCCGCGATCAGCCGGGCCACCTCCAGGTGCTGCGCGACGTACGCGCCGCCCTCGCCGTGCGCCTCGACGGGGCCGGAGGTGTCGGCCGCGGCGGTCGGGACGGAGTGGGTGGTGAAGGCGATGTGGGCGCCGTCGCGGACGTCCTCGGGGAGGTCGGCGAGGGATCGCAGCACGCCGTCGACCATGGGTTCGACGAAGCCCGGGTGGTTGAAGTAGTGCCGCAGCTTGTCGACCGACGGCGGCCGGAGCCCCTCGGCCTCCAGCGTGGCCAGCGCGTCGGCGAGGTTCTCGCGGTACTGGCGGCAGCCCGAGTAGGAGGCGTAGGCGCTGGTGGCGAGCACCAGGACGCGGCGGCGGCCGTCGGCGGTCATCTCGCGCAGGGTGTCGGTGAGGTACGGCGCCCAGTTGCGGTTGCCCCAGTAGACCGGCAGGTCCAGACCGTGCCCCGCGAAGTCCTTGCGGAGGGCGTCGAGCAGGGCACGGTTCTGGTCGTTGATGGGGCTGACCCCGCCGAACAGGAAGTAGTGCTGCCCGACCTCCTTGAGGCGTTCCTTGGGGATGCCCCGTCCGCGGGTGACGTTCTCCAGGAACGGCACCACGTCGTCGGGTCCTTCGGGTCCGCCGAAGGAGAGCAGGAGGAGGGCGTCGTAGGGGCTGGCATCGAACACGTCTGGCATGTCTCGATCCTGCCACCCGGCACCGACAGCGCGGGAACAGCGGGCGAGGAGTCGCGATGCGGACGGTTTCGTATGATTTTCCCGGCCGTCATTCCTGGTGCGATTAGGGTTACCTAACTCGTAAGCTGTATCAGCCGCATTCGCGCCTTACCGAGTCGCTTCGGAGATCACGTGCCCAGCCCCTACCGCGCCCTGTTCGACGAACCAGGCACGAAGAGCTTCTCCGCCGCGGGCTTCCTCGGCCGGATGCCGCTGTCGATGATGGGCATCGGCGTGGTCACGATGGTCTCTCAGCTGACCGGGCGCTACGGGCTCGCGGGCGCGCTGTCGGCCACCATCGCGCTGGCCGCCGCGGCGATCGGTCCGCAGATATCCCGGCTGGTGGACCGGCACGGGCAGCGCCGGGTGCTGCGCCCGGCCACCCTGGTGGCGCTCGCGTCGGCCGCCGGGCTGCTGATCGCCACGTCGCTGCGCCTGCCGGACTGGGTGCTCTTCGTGTGCGCGGCCGGCATCGGCTCGGTGCCGAGCCTCGGCGCGATGGTCCGGGCCCGCTGGGCGGCCCTGTACCGGGGCACCCCGAAGCTGCACACCGCCTACTCGTTCGAATCGGTCGTCGACGAGACGTGCTTCATCTTCGGGCCGATCATCTCCATCGGCCTGTCCACGGCCTGGTTCCCGGAGGCGGGCCCCCTGCTCGCCGGCTGCTTCCTCGCCGTCGGCGTCTTCTGGCTGACCTCCCAGCGCGCCACCGAACCCGAGCCGCACCCGCGCGAGCGGCACGGCGGCGGGAGCGGCAGCGCGCTGCGCTCCCCCGGGCTCCAGGTGCTGGTGGCGACCTTCGTGGCCACGGGAGCGATCTTCGGCGCGGTCGACGTGGTCACCGTGGCCTTCGCCGACGAACGCGGCCACAAGGCCGCCGCCAGCGTGGTGCTCGCGCTGTACGCCGCCGGTTCCTGCGCGGCCGGCGTGGTCTTCGGGCTGCTGCGCTTCTCCGGGGCGCCGGAACGCCGCTGGCTGCTGGGCGTGAGTGCGATGGCCGTGAGTATGATCCCCCTCCTACTGGTCGGAAACCTGCCGCTTCTGGCCGTGGCGCTGTTCGTTTCGGGGCTGTCCATCGCACCCACGATGATCACGACGATGTCCCTCATCGAAGAGCACGTACCTCGCGCGAACCTCACCGAGGGGATGACCTGGGTGAGCACCGGCCTGGCGGTCGGGGTCGCGCTCGGCTCCTCCGCGGCCGGCTGGGTGATCGACGCGGCCGGGGCGCGGGCCGGGTACGGGGTTCCGGCCGTGTCCGGGGCCGTCGCGATCGCGGTCGGTTTCCTCGGGTACCGCCGGCTGCGCAGGCCGGCGGCGGGGCGGGGAGGCACCGTTGAGCAGCACAGCGAGCGGCAAGAACGGCACCTGGCGTAACTGGGGCGGCAACGTCACCGCCCGCCCCGTCCGGCAGGTCACGCCGGCGTCCGTGGAGGAGCTGGCCGCCGAGGTGCGCCGGGCCGCCGAGGACGGGCTGACGGTGAAGGCGGTCGGCACCGGCCACTCCTTCACGTCCATAGCCGCCACCGACGGTGTGTTGATCCGCCCTCAACTGTTGACCGGCATCCGCACGATCGACCGGACCGCCATGACGGTCACGGTGGAGGCGGGGACCCCGCTCAAGCGGCTCAACACGGCACTGGCGCGCGAGGGTCTGTCGCTCACCAACATGGGCGACATCATGGAGCAGACCGTCTCCGGCGCCACCAGCACCGGCACGCACGGCACGGGACGCGAGTCCGGCTCGATCGCCGCGCAGATCACCGCGCTCGAACTCGTCACCGCGGACGGCTCGGTGCTCACGTGCTCGGCCGGGGAGAACCCCGACGTCTTCGCGGCCGCCCGCGTCGGCCTCGGCGCCCTCGGCGTGGTCACCGCCCTCACCTTCGCCGTGGAGCCGCTGTTCCTGCTCAGCGCGCGCGAGGAACCGATGTCCTTGGACCGGGTGCTGGCCGAGTTCGACCAGCTGTGGGCCGAGAACGAGCACTTCGAGTTCTACTGGTTCCCGCACACGGGCAGCACCAACACCAAGCGCAACAACCGCAGCGCGGGTCCGGAGCGGCCGGTGGGACGGCTGGCCGGGTGGTTCGAGGACGAGTTCCTCTCCAACGGCGTCTTCCAGGCGGCCCAGTGGGCCGGCCGCGCCGCGCCCGCCGCGGTCCCGGCGATCGCGGCGGTCTCCAGCAGGGCGCTGTCCGCGCGGACGTACACCGACATCCCCTACAAGGTGTTCACCTCGCCGCGCCGCGTGCGGTTCGTGGAGATGGAGTACGCCGTTCCGCGCGCCGCCCTGGCCGGAGCGCTGCGCGAACTGAAGGCCGTGGTGGAGCGCTCCGGTCTGCGGGTGAGCTTCCCGGTCGAGGTGCGCACCGCCCCGGCCGACGACATCGCGCTGTCCACGGCGTCCGGCCGGGACAGCGCCTACATCGCCGTCCACATGTTCCGGGGCACGCCCTACCAGGCCTACTTCAGCGCCGCCGAGCGCGTGTTCACCGCGCACGAGGGCCGGCCGCACTGGGGCAAGGTGCACACACGGGACGCGGAGTACCTCGCCGGGGTGTACCCGCGCTTCGGGGAGTTCACGGAGTTGCGGAACCGTCTAGACCCGGAACGGCTGTTCCGGAACGACTACTTGCGGAGGGTTCTGGGACCGTAGGCACCGCCGTGGTCGCGCCGGGCGTGGGCGTGGGCGTGGGCGTCGGGGCGGCCCGGTCCGGGCCGGAGGGGGTGGTGGTGCCGGACCCCTGCCCCGGGGTGCGGTCCGGCTCCGGGGTGGCCTGGCCTGCCGTACCGGTGCGGCCGGTCCCGCCGGGCTCACCCGCCGTGGCGCCGCCGGTCCGCGGGGTGCTGGAGGGGGACGAGGAGGGAGCGCCGTCCCCGGGCTCCGGGGAGTGCGCGCCGCGTCCGCCGCCGACGGCGTCGCTGACCGTCGTGCCTCCGCCGCCGCTGAAGCTGCTGCCGGACACCAGCTCGTACGTCGTGATGCCGGCCATGGTGACGCCGAAGACGAGGGCGGCGGCGAGCACCGGACGCTTCCAGCTCTTCACGCGCGCGCGGTAGACGGTCGCCTCGCCGAATCCGCCCGCGGCGGACGGCTCCTGCCGGTGCGTCTCCTGCTCCCGCGCCCGCCCCTTCGACCGCGGGACGGTCTTGGCCTCGCGCAGCTGCTCGCCCGTCCTGCGGAAGGCCTGCTGGAAGAGGGAACCGCCGCAGGTGGCGATCACACTGACGAGTCCGGCACCGAGGATCGTGCCGTACACCCCGAAGTACGAGGCCAGTTTGGCCGCCACCACCGCCGCGAGCGCACTGCCGGCGACCTGGGGGACGCTCAGGTCGAACCGCTTCCGACCCGCTTCGGGCGTTTCACGCATACCCGGAACCTGCCTGCCTTTCCCGTACTTGATCGACATCGAGCGATCTTCTGCAGGAGAAGGGACGTACGAACGAAAGCAATAGTTCCGTTTATGGACATAGCGTGAGGTTCGCCACGTTCACTCCCATGTGGAACCGTCCGCGCACGGTCAAGTCGCACTCCTTGCCAGAAGTTGGGCGGCGCGCCGATCCACGCGAGTGGTCCGAATGGAGTACTGTTGCGAGCCCTGGGTCCGGTCTCCCACCAGGGTGTCCGCGGCCTCGCAGGACCGCCGGGAGGGGGCTGGTTGCACAGGGTGACGATGTTTGTCACTTAGCGTTGCGAATAGGTAACCGTGCCATAACGGCGTTCCCGGGCCCGTGCCCGACACGCCGGGCAACTCGGCAAGGTTGTGGCAGGCTGCACCCGGGCAGGCCACACTCGACTAGCGGAAGCAGCGACGCACGTGACGTCGGCAGGCACCACCCGGGAGGTTCCCATGCCCGAACTGCGTGTCGTGGCCGTCTCCAATGACGGCACACGGCTGGTGCTCAAGGCTGCCGACGCGACGGAGTACACCCTTCCGATCGACGAGCGGCTGCGTGCCGCCGTACGTGGTGACCGTCCCCGCCTCGGCCAGATCGAGATCGAGGTGGAGAGCCATCTCCGCCCCCGTGACATCCAGGCCCGCATACGCGCCGGTGCCACCGCCGAAGAGGTCGCCCAGCTCGCCGGGATCCCCGTCGACCGCGTGCGCCGCTTCGAGGGGCCCGTGCTGGCCGAACGCGCCTTCATGGCCGAGCGCGCCCGCAAGACCCCGGTCCGCCGCCCCGGGGAGAACTCCGGCCCGCTGCTCGGTGAGACCGTCCAGGAACGGCTGTTGCTGCGCGGTGCCGAGAAGGACAGCGTGCAGTGGGACTCCTGGCGCCGCGACGACGGCACCTGGGAGGTCCTCCTCGTCTACCTGGTCGCCGGCGAACCGCACTCGGCGAGCTGGACGTACGACCCGCCCCGGCGGCTCGTCCAGGCCGTCGACGACGAGGCGCGCTCGCTGATCGGCGAGTCCGACGACCTCTCCGTGGCCGAGCCGAGCTTCCCGTTCGTCCCGCGCATCGCCCGCCTGCCGCGCGAGCGCTCGATGGACCGTGCCCTCGACCGGGGCGACCGCGACCGGCCGAGCCTGCCCGCGCAGGCCTCCGAGCCGGCCGAGGAGAGCACCGGTGAACGCGACTCGCTGACCAGCCTCCTGGAGGCGGTGCCGAGCTTCCGGGGCGACCTGGTGGTGCCGGAGCGGCCTTCGGAGAACCCGGAGGAGCCTCCCGAGGAGCCCGAGGCGGAGGAGCCCCCGGCGCCCGCCGCGTCGGCCGGCTCGGCGTACGCGGACGTCCTGATGCCCCGTTCGGTGACCAGTCACCGCGACCGGCTCATCGGCGCCACCGACCGGCAGGCCGAGGCCGACGGGGTGCGCCCCGGACGCAGAGCCGCGGTGCCGAGCTGGGACGAGATCGTCTTCGGCACCCGGCGCAAGAAGCAGGACTGAACAGGTCGTACGCCCGTCTGTCGCACACCTGTCCGACGTGCGCGCTTCCGTGAGGGAGGCGGGCACGGTGGTGCCGGAGGGTGCGTTCACGGCCGCCGCGCGCACGCATGGACGGACGGCCGTGTACACCGGTGCGCGCACGGCCGTGTGAGAGGTGCGTTCGCGGGCGCGTGAGAAGTGCGCCCGCGGCCGCATGACGGGGGCACGCGCGCGTGCCCCCGCTTCCGTTCGGCTACCGCGGGTCCGCGCCGGTCGCCACCGGGCGGGACGGGTCGGAGGACCACTCCGACCACGAACCCACGTACAGGGCGGCCGGGATGCCCGCCACCGCGAGGGCCAGCACCTCGTGCGCCGCCGAGACGCCCGAACCGCAGTACACGCCGACCGGCACGTCCTCCGACACCCCGAGGGCCTTGAAACGGTCCCGGAGGTCCGCGGCGGGCAGGAACCGGCCGTCCGGACCCACGTTCTCCACCGTCGGCGCCGACACCGCGCCCGGGATGTGCCCGCCGACCGGGTCGATCGGCTCCACCTCGCCCCGGTACCGCTCCCCCGCGCGCGCGTCGAGCAGCACACCCGAACGGGCGAGACCGGCCGCCGCGTCCGCGTCGAGCAACCCGACGGCACCGGGCGCCGGTTCGAAGTCGCCCTCGGCCACGGCGGTCACGTCCGTCGACAGCGGACCCTCCCAGGCCGGCAACCCGCCGTCGAGGACCCGCACGTCCGGGTGACCCGCCCAGCGCAGCAGCCACCACGCGCGCGCGGCCGACCAGCCCTGTCCGCCGTCGTACACGACGACGGGCCGGTCCGCCGACACGCCCGCGCGGCGCATGGCAGCGCCGAACGCGCCGACGTCGGGCAGCGGGTGCCGGCCCTGCGGGCCGGGGGGCGAGGCGAGTTCGCCGTCCAGGTCGACGAAGACCGCGCCCGGTACGTGCCCGGCCGCGTGCGCGGCCCGGCCGTCGAAGGCCGGGGCGCCCGCCGCCTTCGACGCGCTCAACTGCCAGCGGATGTCGAGCAGGACGGGCGGGGTCTGTCCGGCCAGGTCCCGGGCGAGTTCGGATGCGGTGATGATGGCTGTCATGACATCCATCCATACGCCAGGGGTGGCCGCGGCGTCCAGGGACGGCTACTCTGCTCGGCCGGACAGGTTCGGTCACCGGGTGTACCGGTTCGAACACACGCTGTACAGCTGACGGATCCCCGCCGGCCGCCCTCCGGACACGGTGGGAGGCGTCGGAGCGGATGCCCTCCCCCCGCGGTGCCGGGCGGCGGGGCACGTCATGCGGCACGGCGTCGGATGTGGGTACCGGCACGGGTGTGCGCGCCAACGGCACAGCCCCTGCGGGGAGCGGATGCGACACGGCCACCGTGAGGGGCCGGGGAGAGAGTGATCGATGACCGAGGCACGGGAGTCGGCAGGCCCGCACGCGCGACGCGCGCCCGGCACACCCTGCTGGGTGACCCTGATGGTGCACGGGCTCGACGACACCAGGGAGTTCTACGAGGAGTTGTTCGGCTGGGAGTTCGGGCCGGGACCGCGCCAACTCGGCCCCTACGTCAGGGCGCTGCTCGACGGGCGCGAGGTCGCCGGCATCGGCCAGCTGCCGCCGGATCTCCGGCTGCCGGTCGCCTGGACGCCCTACCTGACCTCCGACGACGTCGACCGGACGGCGGAGCAGGTGCGGCTGTGCGGCGGCACGGTCGCCGTCGGCCCGCTGGACGCCGCCGAGGACGGCCGGATGGCCATCGCCGCGGATCCCTCGGGGGCCGTCTTCGGCATCTGGCAGGGCTCCGCGCATCCCGGCACGACGGTCACCGGCGTCCCCGGCGGCCCCGTCTGGAACGAGCTGCACACCTACGAGACCGTGGGCGTCGCCAAGTTCTACGAGACCGTCTTCGGGTACGAGGAGGAGCCGGAGGTGGCCGCCGGCTTCGACTACGTCACCCTGCGCGTCGAGGGGCGCCCGGTGGCCGGCATGCACGGCAGGGGGCACACCCTGCCGCGGGACCGGGGATCGCACTGGCTGACGCACTTCGAGGTCGCCGACGTGGACGAGACGCTGCGCCGGGTCACCGAGCTGGGCGGCCAGGTGGTCGGGGCGCCCGAGGAGACCGCTCACGGCCGTGTCGCCACGGTGGCGGACCGGGAGGGCGCTCTCTTCTCTGTGGTGCAGGGACCCTGCTGACCTCCCGCGCGGGTCCGGCGGCAGCGCCCCGCCGGACCCGCGCGGAGGGCCGGAGTACCGGGAGGGAGGACCGGAGTACCGGAGGGCCGGAGTACCGGGAGGGAGGACCGGGTTACCGGGAGACCGGAGGCGGCACCCGGTGCGGGCAGGACCTGGGGCGGGGAGCCGCCGTGCGGGGAGGACCCGCGGGGCCCACGGGGCGGGGAAGGCCTGCGGGGGCCGCCGGAGCGGAGAGGCGGTCAGCCGGAGGTCACCGGCAGTACGTCCGGGGACAGGGTGGCCGCGCGGGAGGACGCCGCGGTCATCCGGCGCCGGTGATGCCGGCGGCACAGCACCTCGTAGCCGATCTCGCCGCCGGCCCGGTTGACGTCCCCGATGACCACCTGGGCGCCCTCGACGACCATCTCGCCGCCCACGGTGCGGGCGTTGTGCGTGGCACGGGCGCCGCACCAGCACAGGGCCTCGACCTGGAGCACCTCTATGCGGTCGGCCAGCTCCACGAGCCGCTGGGAGCCCGGGAAGAGCTTGGAGCGGAAGTCGGTGGTGATGCCGAAGGCGAAGACGTCGACGCCGAGGTCGTCGACCACGCGCGCGAGCTGGTCGATCTGGTCGGGGGCGAGGAACTGCGCCTCGTCCGCGATCACGTAGTCGGCGCGGCCGCCCTGCGAGAGGTGGTCGACGAGGTAGGCGTACAGGTCCTGGCCGTCCTCGACCTCCACCGCGTCGGTGACCAGGCCGAGCCGGGAGGACAGCTTGCCCTCGCCCGCGCGGTCGTCCCGGGTGAAGATCATGCCCACCAGGCCCCGCGTGGAGCGGTTGTGCTCGATCTGCAGAGCCAGCGTCGACTTCCCGCAGTCCATCGTTCCGGAGAAGAACACCAGCTCGGGCATGAGGAGTTGAGCACCTTTCGGCGAGTAGTCACGGAGGGGGTCAGGAACGTACTTCGAGCAGCGGGACGAGCTGCTCGGCGGGGGTCATCGAACCGTGGTTGCCGACCATCTTCGACTCGTTGGGCTCCCGCTCGGAGGCGATGATCAGCACGTCGTCGTGCGCGGCCGCGACCACGTCCCCGATGCGGGCGTACACGCGCTCGTCGCACACGCCGGGCGGGCCGAACCAGCCCGCCTCGATCGCCTCGTCCCGGGAGGCCACCCAGAACTGCTCGCCGATCACCTCGCGCCACACGGTGAGCACGTCGTCCGCCGCGCCCGGCACCGCGTACACGTGCCGCGCCCGGCCCTCGCCGCCCAGCAGGGCGACCCCGGCGCGCAGCTCCCAGTCCTCGTCGAAGTCGATGCGGTGCTGGTCGTCGAAGGGGATGTCGACCATGCCGTGGTCGGCGGTGACGTAGAGCGCGCTGCGCGGCGGCAGCTGCTCGGCCAGGCGCTGGGCGAGCCGGTCGACGTTCATGAGCTGGCCGCGCCAGGTGTCGGAGGCGACGCCGTAGCGGTGGCCCGCGCCGTCCAGTTCCGCGTAGTACGTGTAGACCAGGGAGCGGTCGCCCGCGGCCAGCTGCTCGGCCGCGAGGTCCATGCGGTCCTCACCGGTCAGCCGGCCCAGGAAGGTGCCGCCGCTGAGCGCGACCTTGGTCAGCGGGGTGTTCGCGAAGGTGGGCGAGGAGACCTGGGCGGCGTGCACCCCGGCCCGCTCGGCGAGCTGGAAGACGGTGGGGTACGGCTGCCAGGCGCGCGGGTCGGTCCACGGCTGCCAGCGGAGCTGGTTCATCAGCTCGCCGGTGGCCGGGTTGCGGACCGTGTAGCCGGGCAGGCCGTGGGCGCCCGGCGGGAGGCCGGTGCCGACGGAGGCGAGCGAGGTCGCGGTGGTCGCCGGGTAGCCGGCGGTGAGCGGACGCCCGGTGCCGCCGCGCGAGGTGCCGAGCAGCGAGTTCAGGAAGGGCGCCTCGTCCGGGTGGGCCCGCAGCTGCTCCCAGCCGAGCCCGTCGATCAGGAAGACACAGGCACGGTCGGTGCCGGTCAGCTCCTCGATCGTGGCGGTCATGCCGGGTACGCCCATGCCCGCGGCGAGCGTCGGCAGCAGGTCGGCGAGCGAGCCGCTGCCGTACTCGGGCAGCGGCGCGCCGTCCAGGGCGAGCGGTTCCGGGTGGTCCCAGGAGGAGGGCAGGGACATCAGCGCGTGAGGTCCGCGGTCGCCTCGGAGACGGCCTGCGCGAAGGCGAGCGCCTGGCGCACCGTCTCCGGACCGTCCCCGGCCTCGCTGACGCGCAGGCTGAGGTCGTCCGCCGTGGAGCTGCCGGTGTAGCCGTGGTCGGCCTCGCAGTTGGGGTCGCCGCAGGCGGCGGGCTCCAGGTCGAGGCGGCTGACCGCGCCCCAGCCGATGGTCAGCACGACCTCGCGGGGCAGCGTGCCCGGCGTGTACTGCTCGGGGTTCGCGACCACGCGGCTGACGACGACCGACGAGATCCGGCCGAGCTTCACGGACTCCGTGGACGTCGTGGCGTACGGCGTCGGGGAGGTGCTGTCGGCGGCCTGCTCGTCGGTGTGGCTGACGATGAAGCGGTTGCCGGTGAGGACCAGGACGGTCACATGGCGACGGACCTCGTTCTGATCGAACGTGGTCTCCTGGTGGACCAGGTACGACCGGATGGGCTCGCCGCCCACCGCGGCCTCCACCGCCTCGGCCACGAGGGCCGGGTAGTAGCCGCTGCGCTCGATCGCGGCGCGCAGCCCCTGGGTCGTCGTACTGGTCTTGGCCATGGCGTCCATCCTAATCCGTGGGCAAGGGGGGTCAGGGCCAGTCGCGCGCGGCCGTGGCGGCCTCCGCGACCGCGCCGGACGCTCGCGCCCGGACGCCCCGTCCCGCGCCCGGCGCCCCCTGCGGGGCGGGTCCGCGGAGGAAACCCGGGCGGCGGACCGCCCGCGCGCGGGGGCGGGTGCGACGAAGGCCACTTTCCGGCCGCCGACGTCCCTGTCCTCCCCCTGATCCCCTCGATACCCCGGACGGCTGCCCGCGAGTCCCCCGGACGCCCGCCCGTGCCTCCGGGACCGCTCCGCGGCCTTCTGCGGCCCGGTGCGGCCCTCCGCGATCCTCCGCCGAGGTGCGGGCGGGCCCGGCGGGCGGGGTCAGTAGGCCGGCAGTATCCGGGGGCCCAGGTCGTCGCGGGCGGGCGGCGGGGCGAGCCGGACCGTCGCGCTGAGGACGCTCACGCCGTGCTGGGCGACGACCACCGGCTCCAGGGTGACGGCGACGACCTCGGGGTTGTCGTCGACCAGCCGGGACACCCGCAGCAGCAGTTCCTCCAGGGCGGGCGTGTCCACGGGCGTGGAGCCGCGCCAGCCGAAGAGCAGCGGTGCCGTGCGGATGGAGCGGACCAGCGAGGTGGCCTCGCGGTCGGTCACCGGGACCAGCCGGTGCCCCATGTCGCCGAGGAGCTGCGAGGCGGCCCCGGCGAGACCGAAGGACAACACGGCCCCGGCCGCCGGATCGATCACGGACCGTACGACGGTGTCGACACCCCGGGGCGCCATGGCCTGCACGACCGGCCGCAGCTCCTCCGGCTTCCCGAAGAGCCCGGTCAACTCGGAGTACGAGCGGCGGAGTTGCTCATCGTCGGCGAGGTCGAGCCGGACGCCGCCGAGGTCGGCCCGGTGCCTGAGGTGCGGCGCGGTGGCCTTGAGGGCCACCGGATAGCCGAGGGCGCGGGCGGCGTCGGCGGCGGCGTCGGGGGTGGGCGCGGGGAGCGCCCGCCGGACATGGATGCCGTACGCGGCGAGCAGCTCGCTGGTCTGCGCGGGACCGATCGTCAGGCCCTGGCCGCGTTCCAGCAGGCCGCCGATCAGCCGGGCGGCGCGCTGCTCGTCGATGTCGTCGTACTCGGGCACCTTGCCGGGATCGGCGGCCTCGCGCCGCCACTGCGCGTACTTCACGGCCTCGGAGAGAGCACTGACGGCACGCTCGGCGGCGGGGTAGGCGGGAATGAGGTTCGGAGCGGGACGCGAAGGCGAGGAGGTGCTGGAGGCACCGGAGAGCCCGGCGGCACTGGAGGACCCGGGGGCGTCGGAGGACCCGGGGGCACTGGAGGGCCCGGCGGTACCAGGGGGCCTGGGGGCCCCGGTGGCGTCGGCAGCACCGCGAGGCCCGGAGGCGCCGGAAGGCGTGGAAGCTCCAAGGGACCGGGGGGCACCGGAAGGCCCGGAGGACCGGGGGGCACCGGAAGGCCCGGAGGACCGGGGGGCACCGGAAGGCCCGGAGGACCGGGGGGCACCGGAAGGCCCGGAGGTCCGGGGGGCGCCGGAAGGCCCGGAGCCATCGGGGAATCCGGAGACCGCGGGTGCGGTCGGGGGTGTCTGCGGGGAGGCGGCGGAGGGGGGCTTCGGCCAGGGGGTGGCCGGTGGACGTGCCGGGGACGCCGCCTCGGTGGGCGGGCGCCGGGCCGGGGGGAACTCCGGGGTGCCGTCTCCGGCGGACGCCGCCTTCCCGGCCGCCTGAGGGGCCGTGCTCGCCGCCGCCGACAGCGCCTCGGCGAGCCCGCCGAGCTCGACGTGCACGACCAGCACCGGCTTGCCCGGGACCGTGGCCGCCGCCGACCTCAGGGCCTGCGCGAGCTCCGCGTCCTCCTGCGAGGACTCCCCTATCGCGGGGATCGCCGTGACGATCACCGCGTCGCACGTCTCGTCCGCCAGGGCACGCGACAGCGCGCGGTGGAAGTCCCGGGCCGTCGCCGCCGTCGTCAGGTCCAGCGGACGGGACGGCCGCAGGCCCTCGGCGAGGCAGCGGTCGTACGTCAGCATGCCCAGCGACTCGGAGTTCCCGAGGATCGCGACGCGCGGCCCCGCCGGAAGCGGCTGCCGGGCGAGGAGCAGTCCGGCGTCGACCAGCTCGGTGATGGTGTCCACCCGGATCACACCGGCCTGCCGGAGCAGCGCGGAGACGGTCTCGTGCGGCAGGCGCGTGGCCTGCACGGTGTGTCCCTGCGGTCCGGATCCGGTGCCCTGCACCACGACGAGCGGCTTCGCGGCCGCGGTGCGCCGGGCGAGGCGGGTGAACTTGCGGGGGCTGCCGAGGGACTCCAGGTACATGAGGACGACGTCGGTGTCCGGGTCGTCGTACCAGTACTGGAGCAGGTCGTTGCCGGAGACGTCGGCCCGGTTGCCGGCGGAGACGAAGGTGGAGACGCCCGTGATGCCGGTGACCCCTCCCCCGCGCCGGTGGAGCCGGGCGAGCAGGGCGATGGCTATGGCGCCGGACTGGGCGAACAGTCCGATCCGGCCCGCACGGGGCGACTCAGGCGCGAGCGAGGCGTTCAGCCGGACGTCCTCGGCGGTGTTGATGACGCCGAAGGCGTTCGGGCCGATGATCCGCATGCCGTACGCGCGCGCCTGCCGGACGAGGGTCCGCTGCCGCTCCCGTCCGTCGGGCCCGCTCTCGGCGTATCCGGCGGAGAGCACGACGAGTCCCTGCACCCCGTGCGCTCCGCACTCGGCGACCACGGCGGGCACGTCCTCGGCCGGTACGGCGACCACCGCGAGGTCCACCGGACCCTCGATGTCCCGCACCGAGCGGTACGCGGGCACGCCGTCGATCTCCGTGACGTCCTCGGGGAAGGACTGGTTCACGGCGTACAGCGGCCCCCGGTAGCCGGCGGCCCCGATGTTCGCGAGGACGCTGCGGCCCACTCCGCCGGACGTGCGTCCGGCGCCGACGACCGCCACCGAGCCGGGCGCGAGCAGCCGCCGGACGGAGCGGGCCTCGGCGCGCTGTTCCCGCGCGCGCTGCACGGCCAGGGAGCGGTCGGTGGGTTCGAGGTCCAGTTCCAGGCGTACGACGCCGTCCTCGAAGCTGCGCTTCTGGGTGTAGCCGGCGTCCGTGAACACCTTGATCATCTTGGTGTTGGCGGGGAGCACCTCGGCGGCGAAGCGGCGGATGCCCCGCTCGCGCGCCACGGCCGCGATGTGCTCCAGGAGGGCGGAGGCGACCCCGCGCCCCTGGTGGGAGTCCTGGACCAGGAAGGCGACTTCGGCCTCGTCGGCCGGCGCGGAGGCGGGCAGTCCACCCGCGCCGATCCGGTCGTAGCGCACGGTGGCGACGAACTCGTCGCCGATGGTGGCCGCGAGGCCCACCCGGTCCACGAAGTCGTGGTGCGTGAAGCGGTGGACGTCCTTGGCGGAAAGGCGTGGGTACGGCGCGAAGAACCGGTAGTACTTCGACTCGTCCGAGACCTGCTCGTAGAAGCTGACCAGCCGGTCGGCGTCGCCGATGGTGATGGGGCGCACGCGCGCGGTGCCGCCGTCGCGCAGCACCACGTCCGCCTCCCAGTGGGCGGGATACTCGTGCCGGTCCCGCCGGTCCGCCGAGGTCTGCATGGGCCCCAGGTTACGGCTCGCCCACGACAACATCACGGAACGCTTCATGAGGGACCATGGAAGACACGCTCGGGCCGAGGCCGCGGTCCGACGACACGCCGGGGCGGGGTGGGTGACCGCCTCCGGCGCGCTGCACGATATGGAAATCTGGTCTAGACAACCCTGTGACTGAAGGGCAGCATCACATGGCTGAGCGCCGCGTCAACGTCGGCTGGGCCGAGGGCCTTCACGCCCGCCCCGCTTCCATCTTCGTCCGGGCCGCCACGGCCTCAGGCGTCCCGGTCACGATCGCCAGGACCGGCGGCACGCCGGTCAACGCGGCCTCCATGCTGGCCGTTCTGGGCCTGGGTGCCCAGGGAGGCGAGGAGATCGTCCTCACCTCCGAGGCCGAGGGCGCGGACGCCGCCCTGGACCGGCTGGCCAAACTGGTCGCCGAGGGCCTGGAGGAACTGCCCGAGACGGTCTGAGCTCCGGGCCGCTCCCGGAGACCGGGGCGTCTCGGTCCCGGGCCTCGCGACGGCCTCGGTTCCAGGCCGATTCCTGGCCGATTCCGGATTTCCGGACGAGGCCGGTTCCGAGTGGCTTCTGGAAGCCGCGTCACCCTTTTCGAGGGGGCGCGGCTTCCGCGTTTCCCGGACCCGTCCGGAGGAATTCACGGCACACGGAATCAGGCGTCGGAAATGCCGCTCCGAACGCCTCCCTTTTGTATACGGCTCGCGTGTTAATTCCGGAGACTCGGCATGTTTACGGGATGTTGCGGGTTCCTCACACGCTCCGCGCGGTCGCCGTTCGCGGGGAAGCGGAGGCGGTGCGCGAGGGTCGCCCGCTCGGTGTGCAGCGCCGTGAGCGCCCGTGCGCGCTCGCTGTCGCCGCGCGCCACCGCGTCCACGATGGCGCCGTGCTCCGTCCAGGACTCCACGGGGCTGAGCGGCGCCTCCACCACGTACATCCAGGCGATCTTGTGCCGCAGCTGAGTGAGCACCGAGGTCAGCGAGTGGCTGCCACAGGCCTGGGCGAGCGTGACGTGGAACCAGCCGCCCAGCGAGCGCAGATCCTCGCTGCTGCCCCGGCGCGCCCGCTCCTGACCCAGCCTGACCAGGCCGCGGAGCACCTTCAGATGGGCCTCGGTGCGCCGCTGGGCGGCCCGGGCGGCACCGAGCGGCTCCAGCAGCAGGCGCATCTCCAGCAGGTCGGCGGCCTCCTGTTCGGTCGGCTCGGCCACACAGGCGCCCGCATGCCGCCGGGTCACCACGAAGCCCTCCGCCTCCAGGGTGCGCAGGGCCTCGCGGACCGGGACGCGGGAGACGCCGTAGCGGCGGGCGATGACCTCCTCGGTCAGCCGGCTGCCGCGCTCGTGGACACCGGAGACGATGTCGTCCCGGATCGCCGTGCACACCGAATGTGCGGGAATTCGCATGCCCGACCTCCGTCTCGATCCCCGGGAAACGTCGACGATGGACGCGTTGTTCCGTGACTCTATGGCAATGAGCCGGAATTTCCGACGGCGGACCGGATTCCAGGGATATTTTTTGGACAGCGGGCGCGGAAGGTGCGGAAGCCGTTCACAGAACGGCGAAAGCCCCGGCCGGACGGGCCGGGGCCTCGGAACGCCGTACGGAAACCGCCGCGGGACCCGCGGGAAGCGGGCGGGGAGGGCGGGGGCCGTACGGGAGTCGCGCGGGCGTCGTCAGACGTCCAGGCCGTGCTCTCGGAGGTAGGCGACGGGGTCCACGTCCGAGCCGTACTCCGGCGTCGTACGGGCCTCGAAGTGCAGGTGCGGGCCGGTGACGTTGCCGGTCGCGCCGGACAGGCCGATCCGCTCGCCCGGGGTGACCCGCTGTCCCGGGGTGACCCCGATGGACGACAGGTGGCCGTACTGGGTGTACATGCCGTCGGCCATCCGGATCACGATCTGGTTGCCGTAGGCGCCGCCCCAGCCGGTGGAGACGACCGTGCCGGCGCCGGCCGCGTGGACGGTCGTGCCGCTCGCGGCGTGGAAGTCGATGCCGGTGTGCGAACCGGAGGACCACAGGGAGCCGCCGGTCTTGTAGCCCGTGGAGACGTACGAGCCGGAGATCGGGAGGACGAAGGCGTTCAGGCGCTTGCGCTCGGCCTCGCGGGCGGCGCGGGCCTCGGCCTCGCGCTCCTTCGCGGCCTTCTCCGCGGCCGCCTTCTTGTCGGCCGCGGCCTTCTGGGCGTCCGCCTGCGCGTCGATCTCCGCGGCGAGGGTGTCGTTGACGGTGATCACCGGGGTGAGGCCGGTCCGCTCGACGGAGTTCTCCGCGGCGAGGGCCGGGGACGCCGCGAGGGTGCCGACGACACCGGTGGTGGTGAGGGCCGCGATGCCGGCCGCGTGAGCGGTGGTGCGCTTGACCCGGCCGGGCTTGCGATGCTTCCCGGTGGCGCACATGAACGCCATGGAGTGGCTGGTCCTTTCCTTCCCTCTCGCCTACCGGGTTAGCTGACGGGTTCGGAGCAGGAAGGTCTCCTACGGGCACCCTCGCTCGCGCGCGGGCATCCGATTCACCCCAGGGACGTGGTTGGGTCCCCGGCTCCCCTGGCTCGCGCCGTACGGGGACTCGGCGATGGCTGTCCGGTGCCGCGGGCGCGGCGTGGTGCCTGACGAACAGCCCGGATGACGCTAAAGGGGGCGGCTCGGGATCCTCAAACGGATCCGGGCTTTTGTAGCGCATCCCACAGGGCAGACGGGCAACACCCGTACCAATCCGGACATCTGGGGGTGAGGGGGAGCCCGAGCCGGCGGGGCCCCGGGAACGGCGTGGGGACCTGACGACCCGTCGGTCCTCAGATCCCCACACTCGCACGTGTGCGCCGTACGGCTGTTCGCCGGCGGCCGGCCGGGCGCGGCCGTTCTCCCGCCTCTACTCGGCGGCCACCACCGTGACTTCGCCGATGCCGAGCGCCTCGACGGGCTCCTTGATCTCGGCCGCGTCGCCGACGAGGACGGTCACCAGGCGGTTCTCCGGGAAGGCGTTGACGACCGCGGCGGTCGCCTCGACCGTGCCGGTGGCGGCGAGCCGACGGTACAGCTCGGCCTGGAAGTCGTCGGGCAGGTGCTGCTCGACCTGGTCCGCGAACGTGCTCGCGACGGCGGCGGCGGTCTCGTACTTCAGCGGCGCGACACCGACGAGGTTCTGCACGGCGACGTCCCTCTCGGCGTCCGTCAGGCCCTCCGCGGCCAGCGTCCGCAGCACCTTCCACAGGTCGTCGAGCGCGGGGCCGGTGTTGGGCGTGTCGACGGAACCGCTGATGGCGAGCATCGCGATGCCGGGAGCGCCGTCGGGGGTGGCGGGCGCGGAGCGCAGGACCTGCCCGAAGGCGCGCACGCCGTAGGTGTAGCCCTTCTCCTCGCGCAGGACGCGGTCCAGGCGGGAGGTGAGGGTGCCGCCGAGGCAGTAGGTGCCGAGCACCTGCGCGGGCCACACGCGGTCGTGCCGGTCGGCGCCGACGCGGCCGATGAGCAGCTGCGTCTGGACGGCTCCGGGCCGGTCGACGATGACGACACGGCCGGTGTCGTCGGCGGTCACCGACGGCACGGGCCGGGGCGTGCCCGGGGTGCCGGTCCAGGCGCCCAGGGTGTCGGCGAGCAGGGCGTCCAGATCGCTGCCGTCGAGGTCACCGACGACGACCACGGTGGCCGTCGAGGGGCGCACGTGGCGGTCGTAGAAGGCGCGTACGGCCGCGGCGTCGATCTTCTCGACGGTGTCCTCGGTGCCCTGGCGGGGGCGGGACATGCGCGAGGTCGCCGGGAACAGCTCCTTGGAGAGCTCCTTGGCGGCCCGGCGGGAGGGGTTCGCCAGCTCGTGCGGGATCTCGTCCAGGCGGTTGCGGACCAGCCGCTCGACCTCGCTCTCGGCGAAGGCGGGCGCGCGCAGGGCGTCGGCGAGCAGGGCCAGGCCCTTGGCCAGGCGGGAGGCCGGGACCTCCAGGCTGAGCCGGACACCGGGGTGGTCGGCGTGCGCGTCGAGCGTGGCGCCGGCCCGTTCCAGTTCGGCGGCGAACTCCTCGGCGGAGTGCTTGTCGGTGCCCTCGGAGAAGGCCCGCGCCATGATCGTGCCGACGCCGTCCAGGCCGGCCGGTTCGGCGTCCAGGGGGGCGTCCAGCAGCACCTCGACGGCCACGACCTGCTGGCCGGGGCGGTGGGAGCGCAGGACGGTCAGGCCGTTGTCCAGGGTGCCGCGCTCGGGAGCGGGGAAGGCCCACGGCTTGGCCTCGCCCGGCTGCGGCTGGGGGTGGAAGTCCATCGTGGCGAGCTCGGTCACTTGCCCGTCTCCTCGTTGTGGTCGGCCGCTTCCACGGTGGCCTCGGCCTCCGGGTCCTCGGGCACGTCGGCGTCCTCGGCGAGTTCCGGGGACTTCGGCTCGTAGACGAGGACCGCGCGGTTGTCGGGGCGCAGGCGGGCCTTGGCGACCTCCCGGACCTCCTCGGGGGTCACCGCCAGCACGCGCTGGACCGCGGTCAGGGCGAGCTGCGGGTCGCCGAACAGGACCGCGTAGCGGCACAGTTCGTCGGCGCGGCCGGCGACCGTGCCGAGCCGGTCCAGCCACTCGCGCTCCAACTGGGCCTGGGCGCGCTCCATCTCCTCGGGCGTGGGGCCCTCCTCGGCGAAGCGGGCCAGCTCCTCGTCGATGGCGGCCTCGATGACGGGTACCTCGACGTCGCCGGAGGTCTTCACGTCGAGCCAGCCGAGCGAGGGCGCGCCGGCCAGGCGCAGCAGGCCGAAGCCGGCCGCGACGGCCGTGCGGTCGCGCCGTACCAGGCGGTTGTACAGACGGGAGGACTCGCCGCCGCCGAGGACGGTGAGGGCCACGTCGGCAGCGTCGCACGCGCGCGTGCCGTCGTGCGGGAGGCGGTAGGCGGCCATCAGGGCACGCGCCGGGACCTCCTCGACGACGACCTCGCGCAGCTCCTCGCCGTGGATCTCGGGCAGCGAGCCGTCGCGGGGCTCGGGCTTGCCGTCGTGGGCGGGGATGGAGCCGAAGTACTTCTCGATCCAGGCGAGCGTCTGCTCGGGGTCGATGTCGCCGACGACCGACAGCACGGCGTTGTTGGGCGCGTAGTAGGTGCGGAAGAACCGGCGCGCGTCCTCCAGGGTGGCCGCGTCCAGGTCCGCCATCGAGCCGATCGGCGTGTGGTGGTACGGGTGGCCCTCGGGGTACGAGTGCGCGGTCAGCTTCTCGAACGCGGTGCCGTAGGGCACGTTGTCGTAGCGCTGGCGGCGCTCGTTCTTGACGACGTCGCGCTGGTTCTCCATGGACTCGTCGTCCAGGGCGGCCAGGAGGGAGCCCATGCGGTCGGCCTCCAGCCAGAGCGCGAGCTCCAGCTGATGGGCCGGCATCGTCTCGAAGTAGTTGGTGCGCTCGAAGCTGGTGGTGCCGTTGAGCGAGCCGCCCGCACCCTGCACCAGTTCGAAGTGGCCGTTGCCCTTCACCTGGCCCGAGCCCTGGAACATCAGGTGCTCGAAGAGGTGAGCCAGGCCGGTGCGGCCCTTGACCTCGTGCCGGGAACCGACGTCGTACCAGAGGCAGACCGCCGCCACCGGGGTCAGGTGGTCCTCGGAGAGCACCACGCGCAGACCGTTGGCCAGCCGGTGCTCGGTCGCTTTCAGGCCCCCGGAGCCTGCCTCGGCCGTGGTCGTGTGACCCATGGGCATGTACGTCCCTTCGCGAGCGGAAGCGGTCGAAAGAAACCGCGGTTTTCCTGCCGTTCCTGCCACTGTATGCAAAGCGTGCGGGGCCCCGGCGAAGTTCCCGCTGGACGTACGCCCACAGCGGATCGCGTAGCCTGCGTCAGGCGTGCCCGCGGGCGCGGCGCCGGATGAGCGCCGCGGTGCCGGACCGGGCTGCCTCCACACCCCGGGGCGGGCCGCAGGGACCGGGTCGCGGCAGGGGTTGTCAGTGCCGCGGTCCACAATGGTCCGCGTCAGATCCGTCGAACGCGAGCAGAAAACAGGAGGAGCCGGCAGCGATGGCCCGCCGCAGCACGAAGACCCCGCCGCCCGACGAGTCGTACGAGGAGAAGATCCTCGACATCGACGTCGTGGACGAGATGCGTGGCTCCTACCTCGAGTACGCGTACTCGGTCATCTACTCGCGCGCCCTGCCGGACGCCCGTGACGGCCTCAAGCCGGTGCACCGCCGCATCGTCTTCCAGATGAACGAGATGGGCCTGCGCCCGGAGCGGGCGTACGTGAAGTGCGCCCGTGTCGTCGGCGAGGTCATGGGCAAGCTGCACCCGCACGGCGACTCGTCGATCTACGACGCGCTGGTGCGCATGGCGCAGCCCTTCTCGATGCGCGTCCCGCTGGTTGACGGCCACGGCAACTTCGGCTCGCTGGGCAACGACGACCCGCCGGCCGCCATGCGGTACACCGAGTGCCGCATGACCGAGGCGACCAGCCTGATGACCGAGTCGATCGACGAGGACACGGTCGACTTCGTCCCGAACTACGACGGCCAGGAGCAGGAGCCGGTGGCACTGCCCGCCGCCTTCCCGAATCTGCTGGTCAACGGCTCCTCCGGCATCGCGGTCGGCATGGCGACGAACATGCCGCCGCACAACCTGCGCGAGGTCGTCGCCGCCGCCCGCCATCTCATCAGGTACCCGAACGCGGACCTGGACGCCCTCATGCGGCACGTCCCGGGTCCGGACCTGCCCACCGGCGGCCGCATCGTCGGCCTCGACGGCGTCCGGGACGCGTACGCGACGGGCCGCGGCACCTTCAAGATGCGCGCGACCGTCTCGATCGAGACGGTGACCGCCCGCCGCAAGGGCCTGGTCGTGACGGAACTGCCGTTCACGGTCGGCCCGGAGAAGGTCATCGCGAAGATCAAGGACCTGGTCAACGCGAAGAAGATCCAGGGCATCGCCGACGTCAAGGACCTCACCGACCGCGAGCACGGCCTGCGCCTGGTCATCGAGATCAAGAACGGTTTCGTGCCCGAGGCGGTCCTGGAGCAGCTGTACAAGCTGACGCCGATGGAGGAGTCCTTCGGTATCAACAACGTGGCCCTGGTCGACGGCCAGCCCCTCACCCTGGGCCTGAAGGAACTGCTGGAGGTCTACCTCGACCACCGCTTCGAGGTCGTCCGGCGCCGCAGCGAGTTCCGCCGCACCAAGCGCCGGGACCGCCTCCACCTGGTGGAGGGCCTGCTCACCGCCCTGGTCGACATCGACGAGGTCATCCGGCTGATCCGCTCCAGCGAGAACTCGGCGCAGGCCAAGCAGCGCCTGATGGAGCGTTTCTCGCTGAGCGAGATCCAGACGCAGTACATCCTCGACACGCCGCTGCGCCGGCTCACCAAGTTCGACCGCATCGAGCTGGAGGCGGAGAAGGACCGGCTCAACACGGAGATCGAGGAGCTGACCCGGATCCTGGAGTCGGACGCGGAGCTGCGCAAGCTGGTGTCGGCCGAACTGGCCGACGTGGCGAAGAAGTTCGGCACCGGCCGGCGCACGGTGCTGCTGGAGTCCGCGGGTGCCCCGGTGGCCACCGTGCCGCTCCAGGTCGCCGACGACCCGTGCCGGGTGCTGCTGTCCTCGACCGGCCTGCTGGCCCGTACGAAGAACGACGAGCCGGTGCCGGAGGACGCCGACGGCGGACGCGTCAAGCACGACGTGATCGTCTCGGCGGTCCCGGCGACGGCACGCGGGGAGATCGGCGCGGTGACCTCGGCGGGCCGGCTGCTGCGTGTCAACGTCGTCGACCTGCCGCAGCTGCCGGACACGGCGACCGCGCCGAACCTCTCCGGAGGGGTGCCGCTGGCCGAGTTCATCTCCCTCGACGAGGACGAGACGGTGGTCTGCCTGATCACGCTGGACGAGTCGTCGCCGGGTCTCGCGCTCGGCACCGAGCAGGGCGTCGTGAAGCGGGTCGTGCCTGACTATCCCTCCAACAAGGAGGAGCTGGAAGTCATCACCCTCAAGGAGGGTGACCGGATCGTCGGCGCGATGGAGCTGCGTACCGGTGAGGAGGATCTGGTCTTCATCACGGACGACGCGCAGCTGCTGCGCTACCAGGCCGCGCAGGTCCGCCCGCAGGGCCGCCCGGCCGGCGGCATGGCGGGCGTCAAGCTCTCCGACGGCGCCAAGGTGATCTCGTTCACGGCGGTCGACCCCGCCGTCGACGCGGTGGTCTTCACGGTGGCGGGCTCGCGCGGCACGCTGGACGACTCGGTGCAGACGACGGCCAAGCTGACCCCGTTCGACCAGTACCCGCGCAAGGGCCGCGCCACCGGTGGTGTGCGCTGCCAGCGGTTCCTGAAGGGCGAGGACTGCCTGGCCCTGGCCTGGGCGGGACCGGTCCCGGCCAGAGCGGCGCAGAAGAACGGCACCCCGGTGGAACTGCCGGAGGTGGATCCGCGCCGGGACGGCTCGGGAATCTCCCTCGCGAAGACCGTCTCGGTGGTCGCCGGACCGGTGTTCTAGGGAGATCCCCTACGGGGTGTCTCTTCGATCGTCGCGGACCCACGAAGATCGGGGAGACGCCCCCTGGGCCGGGTCCGGGCTAGAGGGCCGGTTCCTCCGGGTCCTCGTCCGGGGCCGGTACATAGCGCAGGACGCCCCACATGCCGGCTTCGTCGGCGTGCGGGGCGTCGCTCTCGCACCCCTCCAGTTCCTTGCCGAGCGCGTCGGCGTCGATGCCGGCGCCGATGAGGACGAGCTGGGTGATACGGGGGCCCGGCGTCGGCCAGGGCTCCGGGTGGAAACGCAGGAAGCGGCCGACCGCGTGCACGGCGTACCGGTTGGCGGTGTCGTACGGCCCGAAGCCGACGTACCCCTTGATCCGGTACAGCCCCTCGGGGCGGCTGTCCAGGAAGCGCATCAGGGCACGCGGGTCCATGGGGACGGCGGAGGTGAAGGACAGGCTGTCGTAGCCGGTGTGCAGGTGAGCGGCGTCGCCGTCATCGTCGGCTCCGTGCTCGTGCAGGTCGTCGAAGGACAGCTGGCCGACGCGCTCCTCGCTGGGCCGGCAGTCGAAGAGGAACTCGGGGTCGACGCGTCCGTAGGTGGCCGGGACGACGGCGGCGCGGTCGGTGAGCGAGCGGACCAGGCCGAGGACCCGGTCGGCGTCCGGGGCTCGGTCGAGCTTGTTGACCACGACGAGGTCGGCGAGCGCGAGGTGCCGGTCGATCTCGGGGTGCCGGGCGCGGGTGTCGTCGAACTCGGCCGCGTCGACGACCTCGACGAGGCCGCCGTAGACGATGCCGGGATGCTCGCTGGCGAGCACCATCCGTACGAGTTCCTGCGGCTCCGCCAGGCCGCTGGCCTCGATGACGATCACGTCGATGCCCGCGGCGGGCGCGGCGAGCCGCTCCAGGTACTCGTCGAGTTCGCTCGCGTCGACGGCGCAGCACAGGCAGCCGTTGCCGAGCGAGACGGTGGAGTCGCCGAGGGCCCCGGCGACGGCCATCGCGTCGATCTCGATCGCCCCGAAGTCGTTGACGACGGCCCCGATGCGGCTGCCCCCGCTGCGGTGCAGCAGGTGGTTGAGGAGTGTGGTCTTCCCCGAGCCCAGGAACCCGGCGAGCACGACGACCGGGATCTGCTGCGGGCTGCGGCCGTTCCGGTTGTTCCCCAACGATCGGCACCTCTCATGCGGCACGCGGACGCCCCGCGCCCTGGCCGGGCGCGGCACGCGGACGCGGATGGACTGGCCGTCCAGGATACGAGGGGCCGCGGGTGCCGCCCTCCTGCGGCGCGGCGGCCCGGGCCGCTCCGGGCAGCCCTCCCCCTCCGCGGATCCCGGCCGCTCCGGGCAGCCCTCGCCTCTCCGGGCAGCCCGCACCTCTCCGGGCAGCCCGCACCTCTCCGGACGGCCCGGCCGCTCGGGGACGCCCATCGCTTCGGGACTCCCATGGCTTCGAGCCGTCCGGGGCTTCGGGTGCCGTCCGGGGCTTCGAGCCGTCCGGGGTGTCAGGCCGCCGTCGGCGGATTCCGCAGCGGTGCCGGACCCACGTACCGCGCCGCCGGGCGAATGATCTTCGAGTCGGCCGCCTGCTCCAGGATGTTGGCGCTCCAGCCCACCACGCGGGCCGCGGCGAAGGTGGGGGTGAACATCTCCCTCGGCAGACCGCAGAGTTCCATGACGACGCCGGCGTAGAACTCCACGTTGATGTGCAGTTCGCGGCCGGGCTTGAGCTCGGCGAGGATGCTCTCGACACGCCGCTCGACCTCGACGGCGAAGTCGACCCGGGGACCGCCGAAGCCTTGGGCGATCTCGCGCAGCATGCGTGAACGGGGGTCCTCGGTGCGGTAGACGGGGTGCCCGAAGCCCATGATCCGGTCGCCCGCGAGGACCCGCTCCCGGATCCAGGGGTCGATCCGGTCCGGGGTGCCGATCGCGTCCAGGGTGTCCAGGGCACGGCTCGGCGCGCCGCCGTGCAGCGGTCCGGACAGCGCGCCGACGGCTCCCACGAGGCAGGCGGCGACATCGGCGCCGGTGGACGCGATCACCCGTGCGGTGAAGGTCGACGCATTGAAACCGTGGTCAATGGTGGAGATCAGGTATTGCTCGACCGCGCGGGCCTGCCGGGCATCCGGCTCGTCGCCCGTCAGCATGTACAGGTAGTTGGCGGCGTACGGCAGGTCCTCGCGCGGTTCCACCGGGTCGAGCCCCTGCCCGAGCCGGTACAGCGCGGTGAGCAGGGTGGGTACGGCGGCACAGGCGGCGACGGTGTCGGCGCGGCGCCGGTCCGCGTCGATGTCGTAGACCGGCCGGAACCCCTGGGTGGCGCCGAGCAGCGACAGTGCCGAGCGGAGCCCGGCCAGGGGGCCCGAGGTGCGTCCGGCCGCGGCGACGGCGGGCAGTGCGGCGCGGACCTCCTCGGGCAGCCGGCGCAGTGCCGAGGTCTCGGCGAGGAAGGCGGCTCGGCGCTCGGGGTCCGGGAGCGTGCCGTGGACGAGCAGGTGCCAGACATCCTCGAAGCCGCGTGTGCGCGCGAGTTCGACGGCCGGGTACTGACGGTAGTGGTAGAAGCCCTCGAGTCCGCGGACGTCCCCGATCTCGGTGTCGGTGACGACGACGCCCGCGAGACCGCGCGGTACGTCGACAAGAGGTGCGGTCCTGTTGATCGGCATGGTGTTCCTCCCTGAACTTGATCCGACTGTCCATGCTTGACTCAATGGCTGTCAATATTGATCCGATCAACATCAACGCATCAACGTGTGCACAGACGGCTACGGTGACCCCATGCGCGATCACGGAACCGCCCAGGACCGGCCCGGGCGAAGGCTGTCCACCAAGGAGACCGCCGAGCTGCTCGGCGTGAAACCCGAGACGGTCTACGCCTATGTGAGCCGCGGCCTGCTCAGCAGCAGACGTGAGCCCGGCGGCCGCGCGAGCACCTTCGACACGAAGGAGGTGGAGTCCCTGGCCCGCCGCAACAGGCGGGACGCCGCGGGCACTTCGGGCTCCGCCAACGACCTCTCCGTGCGCACCCGCCTCACGCTGATCGAGCAGGACCGCTACTACTTCCGTGGGGTCGACGCCACGGAACTGGCCGCCCGGCACTCCTACGAGGAGGTCGCGGAGTGGCTCTGGACGGGCCGGCCGGCTCCCGGCGCGGTCTTCACCGCGCCCGCGTCCACCGTCGCGGTCGCGCGCCGTGCCGTGAACGCCCTGTCCGAGCACGCCTCCCCCACCGACCGGCTGCGCGTGGCCGCGATCGCCGCGGCCGCCGAGGACCCCCTGCGCTTCGACCTGTCCGAGCAGGCCGTGCTCGGCACGGGTCGCGTCCTCATCCCCACGCTCGTCGCCGCGCTGCCCCCGGTCCGGCCCGGCCACGAGGACGGCCCCCGCCTGGCCCAGCGCCTGTGGGGCCGGCTGACCGGGCGCACCCCGGACGAGGCCTCGCTGCGGGTCCTGGACACCGCCCTCGCCCTGCTCGCCGACCACGACCTGGCCGCCTCGACCCTCGCCGTCCGGGTCGCCGCCTCGGCCCGCGCGCACGCCTACGCGGCCGTCTCGGCCGGGCTCGGCGTACTGGAGGGCCCGCTGCACGGCGCCGCCAGCGGACTGGCCCACCGGCTGCTGCTCGACGTGCTCGACCAGGGCACCGCCGTCCCCGTGATCGCCGACGTGCTCCGCGCGGGCCGCAGCGTGCCCGGACTCGGGCACCGCCTCTACACCGGCGAGGACCCGCGCGCGCGGGTCCTGTTCGGTCTCCTGGAGCAGGTCCCGCGCGCGGAACCCGCGCTGCTCGCCGCGCGCGACATCGTCACCACGACCGCCCGCCACGCCCCGCTGCACGCCAACGTGGACCTGGCCCTGGCCGTGTTCACCGCCTCCTGCGGCATGCCCGCCACGGCCGGCGAGACGATCTTCGCGGTCGCCCGCACGGCCGGCTGGATCGCCCACGCCCTGGAGGAGTACGGCGAGCGCCCGCTGCGCATGCGCCCCATCGGGCACTACGCCGGACCGCGCCCGCCACAGCCCATGCCCGAGTAGCGGGCGGGACGGAAGCGGCGGGACAGAAGGGGCGGGACGGAGGGGCGGGACGGAGGGGCGAGCGGGGCGGCCCCCGCGGGGACACGGCGGGGCCGGGAAGTCACCCCGCTCGAAGTCAGGTTAGGCTCACCTCTGTGAGTAGGTGCACGACCGTCTCCGAGGGCCTCGACGAGCCCGTTTCCGGTACGGCGGCCACGGCGACGACGTGGCTGCTGCTGGAGCAACCCGGCCCCTGGGGTGCCAAGGCCCTCACGTCGAGCCACCTCGACCCCGCGCTGGGCCGCGCCCTGGAGGCCGCGGCCGCCGGAACGGGCGTCCGCATCGCGCTGATCCGGCGTCCCGGCCGCCACGCGGACCACGGCGCGCCGCCGCTGCGCCACGTGTACGTGGCCCACACCGTCCCCGGGAACATCTGGCTGCACAGCGCCACCACCCGCGATCCGCACCGGCTGCTCGGCCTGGACTTCGCCGCGCTGGGCGCCGGCGACCACCGCTCCTTCGACGCGGCACTCGGCGGCCGGCCGCACGCCGGCGATCCGCTCGCGCTCGTGTGCACCAACGGCAAGCGCGACCGCTGCTGCGCGCTGCTCGGCCGTCCCCTCGCCGCCGAGCTGGCCGCTTCCGGCGTGGAGGGCGTCTGGGAGGTCACCCATCTGGGTGGTCATCGCTTCGCACCCACGGTCCTGGTCCTGCCGTACGGCTACGCGTACGGCCGCGCCGACGCGCGCACCGTCGAGGAGGCCCTGCGCTCCGCGCGCGACGGTCGCGTGCTGACGGACGGCTGCCGCGGCTGCTCGGCGTGGGAACGGCCCGGCCAGGCGGCCGAGCTGGCCGTGCGCGCGATGACGGACGAATACGCGGCGGGTGTGCTGAGCGTCGTGCGCACCCTGGGCTCGGCGCCCCGCTGGGACGTCACGGTCGCCCACGCGGACGGCCGGGGCTGGCGGGTGACCGTGGCTCAGGCCGCCGGTCTGCCGCCGCGCCCGGAGAGCTGCGGCGCCGCGGTGCTGGGCACCCCGGGCCGGCTGGAGGTCGTGGAGGTCCGCACGCTGCGGACGACGGCGCTGGCGAGCTGAACTCCCCCGCGGTCCTCCCGGCGGCTCCCCGCGAGAGCCCTGCCGCACCCCGCCGGGGGCCGGCCGGCGCCGCCGCGTAACGTCGGGGCCATGAGCCCCACCGCACCCGCTCGCCGCCTGCGCCTCGGTCTGCCCCGGCGGGTGTTCTCCCAGGTGCTCCTCATGCAGGTGACGATCGCCGCGGGGGTCGCGGTGCTCGCGACCGGGCTGTTCCTCGCCCCCTTGAGCAGCCAGCTGGACCAGGAGGCGATGCGCCGCGCGCTCGCCATCGCGCAGACCACCGCCCAGGACCCGCGGATCGCCGAGGGCGTCCAGCGGACCGCCCCGGCCGCGGACGGCCTCGTCCAGCGGGAGGCCGAGCGGATCCGGCACGCCACCCGCGCCGAGTACATCGTGGTGATGGACACGCGCGGAGTGCGCTGGTCGCACCCGACGGCCGCGGAGATCGGCCACCGGGTCTCCACCGACCCCAGCCGGGCCCTGGCGGGCGATCAGGTCATGGGGATCGACAAGGGCACCCTGGGCCGCTCCGCGCGCGGCAAGGTGCCGCTGTACGGCGCCGGTCACCGGATCGTCGGGGCGGTCTCCGTCGGCATCGCGTACGACAGCGTGCGCGCCCGGCTGATCGGCGCGATCCCGGGACTCCTCGCCTACGCCGGCGGGGCGCTCGCGGTGGGCGCGCTGGCCGCCTGGCTGGTCTCGCGCAGGGTGCAGCGGCAGACCCGGGACCTCGCGTTCTCCGACATCTCGGCGCTGCTCGCGGAGCGCGAGGCGATGCTGCACGGGATACGGGAGGGCGTGGTGGCCCTGGACCGGCACGGCAGGGTGCGCCTGCTCAACGACGAGGCCCGCCGGCTGCTGGGCATCGGCGACGAGGCCGTCGGACGCTCCCCGGACGAGGCGCTCGGCGGCGGTCGTACGACGGATGTCCTGGCCGGGCGGGTGACCGGCACCGATCTGCTCACCGTGCGCGGCCGGCGCGTGCTGGTCGCCAACCGGATGCCGACCGGTGACGGAGGCGCCGTCGCCACCCTGCGCGACCGCACGGAACTGGAGCAGCTGGGCCGCGAACTCGACTCCACGCGCGGCCTGATCGACGCGTTGCGCGCCCAGGACCACGAGCACGCGAACCGCATGCACACCCTGCTCGGGCTGCTCGAACTGGAGATGTACGACGACGCGGTGGAGTTCGTCGGCGAGGTGGTCGGCGACCACCGGGTCACCGCCGAGCAGGTCACCGAGAAGATCCACGACCCGTTGCTCGCCGCGCTGCTGGTCGGCAAGGCGACCGTGGCCGCCGAGCGCGGGGTGGCGCTGTGGGTGTCGGAACCCACCCGGCTCCCCGACCGGCTGGTCGATCCCAGGGGGATGGTCACGGTCGTGGGCAACCTCGTGGACAACGCGCTCGACGCGGTCGCGGGCCGCCCGCACGCGCGCGTGGAGGTCGAGTTGCGCACCGAGGGCCGTACGGCCGTCCTGCGGGTGCGCGACACCGGGCCCGGGGTGCCGGAGGAGCAGCGCGAGCTGGTCTTCACGGACGGGTGGTCCACCAAGAAGCCGCCGGCGCACGGCAAACGCGGCATAGGGCTGTCGCTGGTACGGCGGTTCGCCGAACGGCAGGGCGGGACCGCGACGGTGGGCACGGCGGGCGGCGGGGGCGCCGAGTTCACCGTCGTGCTGCCCGACGCCCTGGCGGAGACACTGACCGGGGAGGAGACCGCGTCCACGCCGGCCGGTTCCGGGGGGACGGCGGGGTGATCGAGGTCCTGGTGGTGGACGACGACGTCCGCGTCGCCCGGGTCAACGCCGCCTATGTCGGCAAGGTGCCCGGCTTCCGCGTGGCGGGCGAGGCGCACAGCGCGGCCGGGGCGCTGCGCCTGCTGGAGACGCTGCCGCGGCTCGACCTGGTCCTGCTGGACCAGCACCTGCCCGACGGCACCGGGCTGTCGGTCGTCCGGGAGATGCGGCGGCGGGGCCGGCGGACCGACGTGATCATGGTGACGGCCGCACGGGACGTGGCGACCGTCCAGGCGGCCATGCGGCTCGGCGCCCTCCAGTACCTGGTGAAGCCGTTCGCCTTCGCGGGTCTGCGGGCGAAGCTGGAGGCGTACGCCGTGCTGCGTCGCGCCCTGGACGGGGGCGGCGAGGCCGAACAGGCGGAGGTGGACCGCATCTTCGGCGCCCTCTCCGCGCGCTCGCGGCCCGAGCCGCCCAGGGGTCACTCCCCCACGACCACCGAACTGGTCCGCCAGGCCCTCATGAGCGCCGACAGGCCGCTGTCGGCCCGCGAGACCGCCGAGCGGACCGGGGTGAGCCGGCAGACCGCCCAGCGTTGCCTGAAGCTGCTGGAGCGCGCCGGACGCGCCCGGCTGACGCTGAGGTACGGCGACGCGGGCCGCCCCGAACACCTCTACGTGTGGGCGGCCCGCGTCTGAGCCCATGCACAGGCCGGGTTCGGCGAACGCCTACTTCGCGGCCTTCTGGGCGAACTCGGTGGTGTAGGTCGCGGCGAGGTCCACCTTGGCGTTCTTGACGGCGGGGTTGAACGCCTTGAGGACGCGTTCGACGGTCTCGGGGCCGTTCGCCGGCATCACGCCGTCCTTGGTGAACATCGGCAGCGTGCTCTTGATGGCGTCGGCGTAGAGCGTCTTGTCGCCCTGGGAGTAGTCGGCCGGCATCTTGGCGGCGATGTCGGAGGCGCTGTGGGTGGACATCCACCGGAGCGTCTTGACGAATGCATCGACCAACTTCTGGACGGTCTCCTTGTGCCCGTTCACCCAGTCCGTCTGCATGTACAGGCTGGACGACGGGTACGGGCCGCCGAGCGCCTGCTGCGAGCCCTCGGGGGTGCGCATGTCGACGAGCACCTTGCCGGCCTTCTTCGCCAGGATCGTCGCCACGGTCGGGTCCGTCGTCATGCCCGCGTCGATGGACCCCTGCTGGAGTGCCGCGATGAACGTGGGACCGGCTCCCACGGCGACCGGCGTGAACTGGTCGACCCGGACACCGTTCTTGACCGCGAGGTACTTGGTGAGGAAGTCCGTGGAGGAGCCGAGTCCGGTGACGCCGAGCTTCCTGCCCTTGAAGTCCTTCGCCGAGGTGACCTCGCCTTCCGCCTTCCGTGAGACGACCTCGACCTCGCCCGGCGCGTGCGAGAACTGCACGACGGACTCCACGGACTTGCCCTTCACCTGGAGGTCGAGGGTGTGGTCGTAGAAGCCGACCGCGCCCTGCACCTGGCCGGAGACGAGCGCGGTCTCGGCCTGGACACCCGCGGGCTCGCTGAGCAGTTCCACGTCGAGGCCCTCGGCGTCGAAGTAGCCGAGCCGCTGGGTGAGCATCGCCGGCATGTAGATGACCTTGTCCAGGCCGCCCACCATGATCTTGACCTTGGTCCCCTTGCCGTCGCCCTTGACGCCGGAACCGGAGGCCGCGGAGCTTGCCGCGTCGTTGGCGCAGGCGGTGAGCGAGGTGAGGGCGAGCAGGCCGGCGACGGCCAGCGAGGCGTGTCGGGTGGTCTTGCGCATGGCGGTTCACGTCCTTGTGAGAGGGCGGTGCGGGGAGGAGTTGCGGTCGGTGCGCGCGAGGTCCCGCGGCACGGCCGCGGGAGGGCGGGTCAGCTGTCGGAACCGGTCGGCTTCCAGCGGAAGATGCGGCGCTCGGCGAAGGTCAGCAGGCCTTCGGCGACGAGGGCGACGACGGCGAGGACGACCATGGCGGCGTACACACCTGCCGCGTTGAACGTGCCCTGGGACTGCGCGACGAGCAGGCCGATGCCCTTGGTGGCACCGATGTACTCCCCGACGATGGCGCCGATGAGGGCGAAGCCGAAGCTGACATGGAGGCTCGTGAAGATCCACGAGGTGGCCGAGGGGATGACGACCTGGAGGGTCACCTGCCGGTCACCGGCGCCCAGGACACGGGCGTTGGCCACCAGGTTGCGGTCGACCTCCCGGGCGCCCTGGAAGGCGTTGAAGAACACCGGGAAGAAGACGAGCACCACGGCCGACGCGATCTTGGAGGCGGGGCCGAGCCCGAACCAGATCACGAAGATCGGTGCGAGGACGATCCGCGGGATCGAGTTGAGCACCTTGATGTACGGACCGAGGACATCGGCGAGGAACGTGATCCGCCCCAGCATGATGCCGAAGAGGACACCCGCGATCACCCCGATGATCCAGCCGGCCAGCGCCTCGTACAGCGTGAACCAGATCTGTTCGCCCAGGGAGCCGAGCGCGGTGCCGTGCGTCACCCAGGTGTAGATCTGGTTCCAGATCTCGGAGGGCATCGAGAAGTTGAACGGGTCGATGACCTCGGCCCGGGAGAGCGCCTCCCACAGCCCGAGGACGGCCACCAGAAGCAGCACCCGGACGGCCGCGACGGCCGCCTTGCGCCTGCGGGCGCCCTGTGCGCGCGACTCCGCGCGGTCCTGGACCTTGGCCGTGTCGACGGCCGGTGTGCTGATGACGTCAGGCGACACGGGCGGCACCCCTCTCGCGGGTGATGCGGACCTCTTCGCCGAGGGACTCCCAGATCTCGCGGTAGATCTCGATGAACCGCGGCTCCAGGCGCACTTCCTCGACCTTGCGCGGCCGGGGCAGATCGATGTCGAAGACCTGCTTGACGGTCGCGGGGCCCGCGGTCATCACGACGACCCTGTCGGCCAGCGCGATGGACTCCTCCAGGTCGTGGGTGACGAACACGACGGAGGCGCCCGTGCCCTCCCACAGCTCCAGCAGCTCGTCCGACATCAGCGCCCGGGTCTGCACGTCGAGCGCCGAGAACGGCTCGTCCATCAGCAGGATGTCGGGATCGTTGACGAAGGTGGCGGCGAGGGCGACGCGCTTGCGCTGGCCGCCGGAGAGCTGGTGCGGATAGCGGTCCTCGAAGGCGGCGAGGCCGACTCGGGCCAGCCATTCGCGGGCCTTCTCCTTGGCCTCCGCCTTGGGAACGCCCCGGAACCGGGGGCCCGCCATGACATTGGACAGCACGGTCCGCCACGGGAACGTGGCGTCCTGCTGGAAGACGAACCCGACCTTGTCACCGACCCCGCGGACCGGCTCGCCGGCCACCAGCACCTCGCCCTCCGTGGGCTCCTCCAGGCCGCTGACCAGCGTCAGCGTGGTGGACTTGCCACAGCCGGTCGGGCCGACGACGGCCACGAACTCGCCGCGGCGGACGGTGAGGTCCAGCCCGCGCACCGCGGTGTGCAGACCCCCCGACGGGGTCTTGAAGGTCTTGCTCGCGCCCCGTAGCTCGATGGCGGGGCCGGTGTCTGCGCTCATGGCCCGGGACGGTAGGCGGGGTCCCGCTCGCAGCAGCAGTCTTGTGTGCACTGCCTGTTCTTTTGCTCGCAAGAACCTGTTGTGCTCATTTTGCTCGCGTTACAACTGCGGAGCCGAATCGCGGGCCCCCGTGCTCGCCGGCCTTGAAGGAGAGGCCCGATGATTGACGTCCTGGTCGTGGACGACGACTTCCGCGTCGCTGAGATAAACGCCAAGTACGTGGGGAAGGTTCCCGGCTTCCGGGTGACCGGCCGCGCGCACAGCGCCGCCCAGGCGCTGGCCGCGGTCGAACGCGGCCCCGTGGACCTGGTGCTGCTGGACCACTACCTGCCGGACCGCACCGGGCTCGAACTCGTCCACCGCATGCGGGAGCAGGGGCACGGCGCCGACGTCATCATGATCACGGCGGCGAGCGATGTGACGACGGTCCAGAAGGCGATGCGGCTGGGCGCCCTGCACTACCTGGTCAAGCCCTTCACCTTCGCCGCCCTGCGCAGCCGCCTGGACGCGTACGCCGCGCTGCGCCGTACCGTGGACCGGGTGGGCGGCCGCGGACTGACCGGACAGGAGCAGGTCGACCGCATCTTCGGTGCCCTGCGCACAGCTCCCGCGCCGTCCGCGCCGGGCCTGCCCAGCGGGCACTCGGAGCCCACGACCGACCTCATCTGCGATGTCCTGCACGGCTCGGAGCATCCGCTGTCGGCCCACGAGGTCGCCGCCAGGACCGGCCTGAGCCGCTCCACGGCCCAGCGCTATCTGCGCCACCTGGAACAGGCGGGCCGGCTGCGGCTCTCCCTCAAGTACGGCGACACCGGCCGCCCGGAGCACCGCTATGCCTGGGTGGCACCGTAGTGACGCCACGGCCGTGCACCGCTGCACGCACGACGGCCGTGGCGCCACCGCGGGTCACACGGCTCCGGCTCCGGTGAGCGAGCGCACCTCGGTCTCGGCGAACTTGCTCTCGTCCGCGACCTCGTCGGAGGTGATCGTGCCGAGCCAGCCGGCGAGGAAACCGAGCGGGATCGAGACGATGCCCGGGTTCTGCAGCGGGAAGTACTGGAAGTCGACGTCCGGGAACAGCGATCCGGGGCTCCCGGACACCACCGGGGACAGCAGCACCAGCGCCACCGCGGGCAACAGGCCGCCGTAGACGGCCCACACGGCGCCGCGCGTGGTGAAGCCGCGCCAGAACAGCGAGTAGAGCAGCACCGGAAGGTTCGCCGACGCTGCCACGGCGAAGGCGAGACCGACCAGGAAGGCGACGTTCAGATCACGGGCCAGCAGCCCGAGGGCGATCGCGACGATGCCGATCCCGACCGCCGCCACACGCGCCACGGCCACCTCGCTGCGCGGAGTGGTGGACGACCGCCTCAGTGACGCGTACAGGTCGTGTGCCACGGACGCCGAGGAGGCCAGAGTGATACCGGCGACCACCGCGAGGATCGTGGCGAAGGCGACGGCGGCGACGACCGCGAACAGGACGGTGCCGCCGGTGGACGAGGCCCCGCCGCCCAGATCGAGCGCGAGCAGCGGAACGGCCGTGTTGCCCGCGGCGTTCGACTCGCGCAGCGTGTCGGGTCCCACCACCGCGGCCGCCCCGAAGCCCAGGACGATGGTCATCAGGTAGAAGCCGCCGATCAGGCCGATCGACCACACCACGGAACGCCGCGCGGCCCGCGCGGTCGGCACGGT
Organism: Streptomyces sp. NPDC090108; assembly: GCF_044747185.1. Classification (NCBI taxonomy): domain Bacteria; kingdom Bacillati; phylum Actinomycetota; class Actinomycetes; order Kitasatosporales; family Streptomycetaceae; genus Streptomyces; species Streptomyces sp. NPDC090108. Next base: position 126,791 of record NZ_JBIVDQ010000004.1, on the reverse strand, counting down.
GTAGAAGCGGGACAGGATGTGCGGCAGGCCTGCCGTCCCCATGACCAGCGCCAAGCCCAGGCTGATGAAGTCCAGTCGCTCGGTCCAGTTGCCGCCGTACTTCAGTCCCGGCGCCAGGAACGCGTTCCCGTGCCCGCTGCGCTCGGCGGCGGTGACGAGGAGGCGGTCGAAGTCGCCGTGGAAGCGCACCATGACGAGCACGGTGAGCACGATGGTGCCGCCGAGGAGCAGGACCGCCTTCACGATCTGGATCCAGGTGGTGGCCCGCATCCCTCCGAGCGAGACGTAGATGACCATGAGCGCGCCGACCCCGATGACCGTCCAGGCCTGCGCCGCCCCGCTCGTCCGGCCCAGCAGCAGCGCCACCAGGCTGCCGGCGCCCACCATCTGGGCCACCAGGTACATGACGGACACGGTGACCGAGGAGGTGCCCGTGGCGATCCGCACCGGCCGCTCGCTCATCCGCGCGGCCACCACGTCGGCCAGGGTGAACCGGCCGCAGTTGCGGACCAGTTCCGCCACCAGGAACAGCACGACCAGCCACGCCACGAGGAAGCCCACCGAGTACAGCAGGCCGTCGTAGCCGTACAGGGCCATGAGTCCCGCCACTCCGAGGAAGGAGGCGGCGGACATGTAGTCGCCCGCGATGGCGAAGCCGTTCTCCATCGGGGAGAAGAGGCGCCCGCCGGCGTAGAACTCCTCGGCCGACCCGTGCCGTCGGCGGCTCACCCAGGTGGTGATCCCCAGGGTGACGGCCACGAATCCGATGAACAGCGCCAGAGCGAGTGTCTGGTGATGGCTGGTCACGAAGCGCCTCCCTGCGCGCCACGGGTCATTTCCTGGGTGTCCCACCGCAGGTTCAGCGCGGCCCGGTCCCGGCGCAGCCGCGCGTGCCGGGCGTAGGCCCAGGTGAGCAGGAACGTGCTGAGGAACTGCCCGAGTCCCGCGAGCATCCCCAGGTTCACCGCTCCCATCACCGGCTCGGCCATGAGACCGGGGGCGGCTGTCGCGGCGACCACGTAACCCACGTACCAGAGGAAGAAGGCGGCGACCCCGGGAACCACGAACCTCCGGTACCTGCCGCGCACTTCCCGGAAGGCCTCGCTGCGTTGCACTTCCGCGTACACATCACGGGCGCGAACGTCCGCCGACCCCTTCTCCCTGCGTGCGGACGGTACGGCGGAGGCCGGCATCCCGGTACCGTCCGGCGCGCCCCAGCCGGGGGCCGGCCTGTCGTACCAAGGGTCTTCGTATCGCACGTCCCGGGACGCCACACCGTGGTGTTCCTGGTTCTCTGCCGTGCTCTCGGGACCGTCCCCGGTTCCACGGGAACGATCGTTGCTTGACTGCATGCCCAAGCATGGACAGATCGGGAAGATCCCTGACTCTTCTTCCCCCCGCACTTCACCCCATTAGGTGACTCAATCCACCTGGGGCAGCACGAGTCCCTTCGCATAGGCGTAACGCACCGCCTGCGCGCGGTCCTTGAGCCCCGTCTTGGCGAAGAGATTGTTGATGTGCGTCTTCACCGTGGCGGTGGAGACGTGCAGTCTCCGGGCGATCTCCTGGTTGGTGAGTCCCTCGGCGATCAGCACCAGCACTTCGGCCTCCCGCGCGGTCAGTCCGTCGGGAGGATCCGCCGGCGCCACGGCCCCGCTCCGGGGCTCCGAAAGTCGCTCCAGCAAACGGCGTTGAATGCTCGGCGACAGCCCGGCCTCGCCCGACAGGACGCTCTCCACGGCCCGCACGATCTCCTCACCGCCGGCGTCCTTGGTGAGATAGCCCCGCGCTCCGGCACGCAGCGCGGGGAACAGCGACTCGTCGTCGGCGAACGTGGTCAGCACCACGACCTGGGTGCCCGGATACCGCGTCCGGATCCTGCGGGTGGCCTCCACGCCGTCGCAGCGCGGCATCCGCAGGTCCATCAGCACCACGTCCGGGGCGAGTTCCCCGACCAGCCGTACGGCTTCCTCGCCGTCCCCCGCGGAGCCGACGACCTCCACCCCGGGCAGCAGTCCGAGCAGCATCACGATCCCCTCCCGCACCACGGTCTGGTCGTCGGCGACCACCACCCGCGCGGACTTCTTCTCCCCCTCCGTTCCCGTCATACGGGCACCTTCAGCGTCACCGTGAACCCCTCTTCGTCCGGACCGGCGTCCAGCGAGCCTCCCAGCAGTTCGGCGCGCTCCCGCATACCCAGCAGACCGTACCCGCCGCCGGACCCTGCGAGTTCGCCCGGCCGCCCGCCCGAATCACGCACGCGCAGGGTCACTTCGTGGTCGCTGTAGTCGAGCCGCACCTGCACCTCGGCGCCCGGCGCGTGCTTGCGGACGTTGGTCATGGCCTCCTGCGCCACGCGGCGCACGGCCTGGGAGGCTTCGACGGGAAGCGGTCTGCACTCACCCGTCACGGTGACCTCCGCGCCGTCGGTCCGGCCGACCACTTCGGTCAGGAAGTCCTCCAGCGGACTGAGATCACCGCGCAGCGCGGAGAGCGCCTGCCGGGTCTCGGAGAGGCCGTCACGGGCCATTCCCCGGGCGGCCACCACCCGTTCCAGGACCTGCTGCCGGTCGGCGCCGCGTTCGAGCAGGAGCCGGGCCGCCTCCAGGTGCACCATCTGGGCCGAGAGGCTGTGCGCCAGCACGTCGTGGATCTCCCGGGCGATCCTGGCCCGCTCGGCCAGGGCCGCCGACTCCGCCTCGGCGGCCCGCGCGGCCCGCTCCTGGACGAGCAGCCGCTGCGCGTTGCCCCGCGCCTCGGCGTCCAGACGCATCACGTATCCGGCCAGGGCCATCCCCGCCACGGCGGCGGCCGTGGTCAGCCATACGTCGTTGTTGAACGCGGAGTACGAGGTGAGCGCCACGGACGCCACGGGCAGCGCCGCCGCGAGGGGAAGCCGCTCCAGGGAGGAGACACCGCAGCCGCACCAGATGACCAGCGCGGGCCCCCGGAACCCGGTGGCCTGAGCCGCGACGGCGATGCCCAGGAGCACTCCCATGAGTGCCAGGGAGGGAACCAGCCGGTGCGCGTACGTGGTGCGGAAGAAGCCCCAGGAGACGAGTCCGGCCAGCAGTACGCCTGCCGCTCCCGCCAGCGCGTCCCAGGGTCCGACGTCGCTCCGGCTGAAGGCGCTCCACAGGAGCATGCCGAGGACCAGGAGCCGGATGCTCCAGGTGAGCAGGAGCCGGGGGCCGGTGACGCCGTTGCGGCCGAGTGCCTCGCGCGAGGGCCAGCGTGTCCAGACGTTCTCCGTCATGCGCGCCCCTTCCCGACCGTCGCCAGGCTGTCACCGTTCACCGCGGGGACGGTCTCGGAGGCGACGAGGGCCCGGGCCCGCCAGGTGACGATCCCGGCGCGGACCAGCAGGGTGGCGGCGAGGCCGATCATCAGGGCGGAGGTGTCCTGGTGAACTCCCATGACCCGGCCGAGCGCGAAGAGGCCGACCCGTACGACTATGCCCGTGCCCCAGACGGCGGCACTCGCCTTGCTGCTCCTGGTCCACACGACGCCGTCCGGGGCGCGCCACACCCTGCTGGTCCAGGCCCAGCCCGCTCCCGTGGCCAGCCCTATGAGCACTTCCACGGCGAGCAGGCTCGCGGACGCGGCAGGGCGGTGGGGGTCGAGCACGGCATGTTCGCGCAGCGCCACGACCACGAGGATCACCGGCAGCAGCCACCAGCGCCGGTCCGTGTCGACCGGACGCTCGCGGAACTGCCGGCCGATCACCAGGGCGACGACGGCGACGATCACGAGCGCGTTGATCAGCCCGGACATGACGGCCTCCGTGAGGGAGAAGGGGGTGTCGGGAGCGATCGCCGCCGACACCATCGAATCTACGGAGATCCGGCGGTCGTGAGATCGGAGCGCGGGTGGATCACGGGTGGAAGCCGCACATCCGCTGTCTCCACCCCAGGGTGGAGAACCTGCGCCGGGGCCCCGGCCGGCCGAGGTGCGCGGGCACCTGGCCGGCCGGGGCCCCGGCCGGCTTCACGATTCGGCGCGTAAAGGACTGCGCGCCGGTGCGACGTGCTACGCGTCGATGCGCGAGCGGTCCAGCGTCGCGGCCGAGCTGGAGATGAACTCCTTGCGCGGGGCCACGTCATTGCCCATGAGCAGATCGAAGGTCCCCTCCGCCGCTTCGAGGTCGGCGAGGTTGATCCGGCGCAGGGTGCGGTGACGGGGGTCCATCGTGGTCTCGGCCAGCTGGTCGGCGTCCATCTCGCCCAGTCCCTTGTAGCGCTGGATGGAGTCCTTGTAGCGGACCCCCTTGCGCTGGAACTCCATGAGCGTGTCGCGCAGCTCGCGGTCCGAGTACGTGTAGACGTACTTGTCCTGGCCCTTCTTGGGCTGGACCAGCTCGATGCGGTGCAGCGGGGGCACCGCGGCGAAGACCCGGCCCGCCTCGACCATGGGCCGCATGTAGCGCTGGAAAAGCGTCAGCAGCAGGCAGCGGATGTGGGAGCCGTCCACATCGGCGTCGGTCATCATGATGATCTTGCCGTAGCGGGCAGCGTCGATGTCGAAGGTACGACCCGAGCCCGCTCCTATGACCTGGATGATCGCGCCGCATTCGGCGTTCTTCAGCATGTCGGTCACGGAGGACCGCTGCACGTTGAGGATCTTGCCTCGGATCGGCAGCAGCGCCTGGAACTCGGAGTTGCGGGCCAGTTTGGCCGTACCGAGCGCGGAGTCGCCCTCGACGATGAACAGCTCGCTGCGGTCGACGTCGTCGCTGCGGCAGTCGGCGAGCTTGGCCGGCAGGGAGGAGGACTCCAGAGCCGTCTTGCGGCGCTGCGCGTCCTTGTGCTGGCGGGCCGCGACACGTGTACGCGCGGCGGCGACCACCTTCTCCATGACGACCCGGGCCTGCGCCGCGGCGTCCCGCTTGGTCGAGGTGAGGAACGCCTTGAGTTCGTTGGAGACCACGTTGGCGACGATGCGGCGGGCCGCCGAGGTGCCGAGCACCTCCTTGGTCTGGCCCTCGAACTGCGGCTCGGCCAGGCGCACGGTGACGACCGCGGTCAGGCCCTCCATGGCGTCGTCCTTGGTGACGCCGTCCTCGGCGACGCGCAGCATCTTCTTGGCGCGCAGGACGTCGTTCATCGTCTTGGTGAGCGCCTGCTCGAAGCCGGCCACGTGGGTGCCGCCCTTGGGGGTGGCGATGATGTTGACGAAGGACTTCAGGCCGGTGTCGTAGCCCGTGCCCCAGCGCAGCGCGACGTCCACCCCGAGCTCTCGGGTGACCTCGGTGGGCGTCATCTGGCCGTGCTCGTCGAGGACCGGGACGGTCTCCTTGAAGGTGCCCTGACCCGAGAAGCGGAGGATGTCGCAGACCGGCTTGTCAGCGGCCAGGTACTCACAGAACTCGCTGATGCCGCCGTCGAAGCGGAAGGACTCCTCGCCCTTGCTTCCGCCCTCTCCGAGACCCAGCTCGTCGCGGACGACGATGGTCAGGCCCGGCACGAGGAAGGCGGTCTGGCGGGCCCGCTGGTGCAGGTTCTCCAGGGAGAGCTTCGCGTCCTTGAGGAAGATCTGCCGGTCGGCCCAGTAACGCACCCGGGTGCCGGTGCGGGTCTTGGGGATCCTCTTGGCCTTGCGCAGACCGTTCGCGGCCTCGAACTTCGCTTCCGGGCCGTTCCCGGAGAACGCGCCGGGGACGCCACGCCGGAAGCTGATGCCGTGGGTCTGGCCGCCGCGGTCCACCTCGACGTCGAGCCGGGCGGAGAGGGCGTTCACCACCGAGGCGCCGACGCCGTGCAGGCCGCCGGAGGCGGCGTAGGAGCCGCCGCCGAACTTGCCGCCGGCGTGCAGCTTGGTCATGACGACCTCGACGCCGGACAGGCCGGTCTTGGGCTCCACGTCCACGGGGATGCCGCGGCCGTTGTCCCGTACCTCGACGGATCCGTCGTCGTGGATGATCACCTCGATGTGGTCGCAGTACCCGCCCAGGGCCTCGTCCACGGAGTTGTCGATGATCTCCCACAGGCAGTGCATCAGACCGCGGCTGTCGGTCGAGCCGATGTACATGCCCGGGCGCTTGCGCACGGCCTCGAGGCCCTCGAGGACGAGGAGGTGCCGCGCGGTGTAGTTGGAGCCGTCCCGGTCTGCTCCTGCCAGCAGCGCTGTGGACGGCACGGACGTATCGGCGGTCACGCGGTTCGCTCCTCGCTGAATTTCAGGTGAGCCCCTTTGGGGTAAGGGGCCGGCTTCGGTCGCCGCTCAGAGGGTACCGAGGCCTGGTAGAGCCGGTGAAACGCCACCCTCGTCGGGAAACTCAGACTAGTCCAAGGTCGCATGGGTGTTCGATCACTCGATGGAGTGAAGCACACATCACGTTCCCTTCGAGGCATGAACCATTTAGGCTCCGGGCACGTCCTCATGAACAACCGGCAACCCGGCCGGGAGGACCGAGACTGAAGACTGCGCGAACCCGTAAGCACATAAGACACGCACTACGGCACATTCGCCGCCAACCGGCAGCAGACAGCCACCTCGAAAAGATTTTTTCGAGGAAAAGCCACGAGCGGGAACGTTTTCGGGCTGGTTGGATGTTGACCCTGGTACGACAGCTCGTCGAGCTAGAGAAGAGGCGACGTGACTACTGTTCTGACCCCCGCGAGCCCGCTGACGGCCGCCGATCGCTGCGACCGCTGCGGCGCCCAGGCATACCTGCGCGTGGTCCTGCTCAGCGGCGGAGAACTGCTCTTCTGCGCCCACCACGGTCGCAAGTTCGAGCCGGAACTCAAGAAGATCGCCGCTGAGATACAGGACGAGACGGAGCGGCTGACGTCCGCCCCGGACACCGCCACGACCGAAGAGCGCTGAACCTCGCACCCACGACGAGCCAGTCCCGGCGAAGGCCGGTGAACGGGCGGCCGCTCCTCTCCAAGGAGCGGCCGCCCGCGCTCGTGTACCCCGGAGACGCCCTGGAGGGCGCCTGGGGCCCTTTGCGACCCTTCGTCGGCGCCGGGGCTACCCCAGCAGCCGCACGACGTCGGACACGCGCGTGTAGACACCGGGACGGCCCGGCTCTCCGCACCCGCTCCCCCAGGACACGAGACCGATCAGCCGGCCCTTGGCCACCAGAGGGCCACCGCTGTCTCCCTGGCAGGCGTCCGGGCCGCCCTCGGCCTCCCCGGCGCAGAGCATGGAATCGGCGCGGTAAGCACCGTCCGGGCCTCCCGGGTACGCCTGGGAACAGAGGTCGTCGGCCAGCACATGGACGCGTGCGGCGTGGAGCCGGCGCGGGTAGGCGCCCCCGCCGCTCGTGTCGCCCCATCCCGAGACCAGGGCCTGGGTTCCCGGCGTGTACGCCGCGTCACCGGCGGCCGCCATGGACACCACGGACTTCTGCGGCAGCTCCTTGTCGAGCGTGAGCACGGCGAAGTCGCCGGAGTTCGCGACGGCGTCGTAGCCCGGGTTCACCCGGACGTCCTTCACCGTGATCTCCTTGCCGCCTCGCCCCGTCAGGTCGGTGCGCCCCGCGATGACCTTGAGGTCGGACACGCGGTTCGGCGGCGAGCCGAGGACGTCGTCAGCCAGGCAGTGGGCCGCGGTGAGCACCTTGGTCGGCGCGATCGCCACCCCGCCGCAGAACTGACCCGCCCGCGTACCCCCGAACCGGTCACGGCTGGACAGCGCCACCGTCCACGGGGCCTGGGAGACGTCGATCGGGAACCCTCCGACCACCACACTGTCCGCGACGGACGCGGTCGCCCCGATCAGGGGTATGGCGGTGGCGGCGGCCGCGAGCACGAGCGGCCGGACCAAGGTCCGGACAACGGAACGGCGCATGGATACTCCTCACTCAGGGGTGTGGTGTGAACACCCAGAGTCATGCACCGCATCGCCGCGCGCAGCCCGAAGGCCCGGCTCCCGCACGGGGAGCCGGGCCTTCGGGCCGTTCGGACCTGTACCGGTCGCGATCTAGTCGAGGTAGTCGCGCAGCACCTGGGAGCGCGACGGGTGACGCAGCTTCGACATGGTCTTGGACTCGATCTGACGGATGCGCTCACGCGTCACGCCGTAGACCTTGCCGATCTCGTCGAGGGTCTTCGGCTGACCGTCGGTGAGTCCGAAGCGCATGGAGACGACGCCGGCCTCGCGCTCGGACAGGGTGTCCAGAACGGAGTGCAGCTGCTCCTGCAGGAGCGTGAAGCTGACGGCGTCGGCGGGGACGACGGCCTCGGAGTCCTCGATGAGGTCACCGAACTCGCTGTCACCGTCCTCGCCCAGCGGGGTGTGCAGGGAGATGGGCTCGCGGCCGTACTTCTGGACCTCGATGACCTTCTCCGGGGTCATGTCGAGTTCCTTGGCCAGCTCCTCCGGGGTGGGCTCGCGGCCCAGGTCCTGGAGCATCTGACGCTGGACGCGCGCGAGCTTGTTGATGACCTCGACCATGTGCACCGGGATACGGATGGTGCGGGCCTGGTCGGCCATGGCCCGGGTGATGGCCTGACGGATCCACCAGGTGGCGTACGTGGAGAACTTGTAGCCCTTGGTGTAGTCGAACTTCTCGACCGCGCGGATCAGACCGAGGTTGCCCTCCTGGATGAGGTCCAGGAAGAGCATGCCGCGGCCGGTGTAGCGCTTGGCCAGGGAGACCACCAGACGGAGGTTGGCCTCCAGGAGGTGGTTCTTGGCGCGGCGGCCGTCCTCCGCGATGATCTCCAGCTCGCGCTTGAGCTTCGGGGCGAGCTTGTCGGAGTTCGCCAGCTTGTCCTCGGCGAAAAGACCGGCCTCGATGCGCTTGGCGAGCTCGACCTCCTGCTCGGCGTTGAGCAGGGGGACCTTGCCGATCTGCTTCAGGTAGTCCTTGACCGGGTCGGCGGTGGCACCGGCCGCCGCGACCTGCTGGGCGGGCGCGTCGTCCTCGTCCTCGTCCGAGAGCACGAAGCCCGCGCTCTCGGTGCCTTCCGGCTCGGCCGCGTCCTTGGTCTCCTCGATGACCTCGTCCTCGAGGAGCTCGGCGTCGTCCTTCTTGGCACCGGTCTTCTTCGCGGCCGTCTTCTTGGCGACCGTCTTCTTCGCGGTCGCCTTCTTGGCGACCGTCTTCTTGGCCGCGGCCTTCTTGGCCGGGGCCTCGGCGGAATCATCGGCGGACGGAGCGGCGGCGGACGGGGCCGCCGTGGTCGCGGTGGCCTTCCTGGTGGTGACCGTCTTCGCCGCGACCGTCTTGGTGGCGGTGCGCTTCGCCGGACTCTTCGCTGCGACGCTCTTTCGGGTGCGCTTGGGCTCTGCCGCACTGACCATCAGCGTCACACCCTCTTCCTCAAGGATCTGATTGAGGCTGCGCAGTACGTTCTTCCACTGAGTGGCCGGGATCTGGTCAGCTTCGAAGGCCCGACGCACGTCGTCGCCGGCGATCTGCCCCTCAGCCTTTCCCCGCTCAATGAGCGCCATGACAGAGACGGACTCGGCGATCTCCGGCGGGAGCGTACGGGATGTGCTGGCCGACACGAACAACCTCTCGACACGTTGGAAAACGGCTTCCGGCCCCGTCCACGACGGACAGGAGCCGACCACCGACCTGGGGATGGGTCGACGGCGCGGGCGGGGGCCGGGAAGATACACAGCGCCTGGTGCGGCGTCCGTATTCCTTCCTCGGCTGTCACCTCTTAGGTCATCGCGCTGTCTCCAAGAGCGTTACGCCCAATCTGCGTGGCCCGAGTCACACCCCGTAAGCAGTCAAAAGCAGTCATATGCGAACACAGAGGGATTCTGTCGTCACGTCCGGAACCGCTCCGCCGCCCCGGACGGCCCGGCACGGCGCCGGGCCCGGCCGGACCGCGGAATCCGGTGGGGTCCGGCGGCGGCCGGGTTCCGGACCCGGTGCCGCCCGGGCCCACCCGCGTGCCGCGCACCGGCGACCGCACCGCTTCCGGTCAGTGCTCCCGCGGGGCGGGAACCACGCGCTCCACCTCGGGGTGGATGGTGAGCAGCTGACGCACGGCCGACTCGGCCGCGGTCCCGTCGCCGGTGCCGAGCGCGTCCACGATCCGGGCGTGCTGGGCGACCGACGCCTCGTTCGGCCGGTCGCAGCCCGTGACCGGACCGCCGGAGACCTGGAGGGCGGCCGAGACGATCCCGGAGAGGTGTTCGAGCATGCGGTTGCCCGCGATCTGGATGAGCAGACCATGGAACTCCGCGTCGGCACGGGAGAAGGTCAGCGCGTCACCCTGCGCGAGGGCGTGGCTCATGATCTCGACCATGTCCGAGAGGCGCTGCTGCACCTCCTCACGGCCGTGCCCGGCGGCGAGGCGGGCGGCGAGCGGCTCGATCGTCCAGCGCAGCTCGCTCAGCTCACGGCGCTGATCGTCGCGCTGCGGCCCAAAGGCCCGCCACTCGATGATGTCCGGGTCCAGGAGGTTCCAGTCACTGACGGGCCGCACGCGGGTACCGACGTTCGGGCGGGCGCTGACGAGCCCCTTGGCCTCGAGAACGCGAAGGGACTCGCGGACGACGGTGCGGGAGACCTCGAATCGCTGGCCGATCTCCTCGGGCACCAGGGGGCGGTCCGCGCCCAGGTCCCCGGAGACGATCATCTGGCCCAGCTGCTGGACGAGCTGGCCGTGCAGTCCGCGTCCACGGCTGCCCGCGGTACGGCGGCCCACCCGGCCCAGCTCGGGTTCCACCCCGTCCCAGGCGGGGGGCGTGACGCGGTCGGGCACCGGGCCCTCGGAGTAGGGGTAACGGTCGAGTTCGCCCGGGCCGACCAGACCGGAGTCGGTGGAGCGGGCGGCGGTCATCATGGTGTGCGCAAGGGTACTCACGGAACCTTTGTCGGCGTGGTCTCCAACTCCCTTGAGGGCTTTGGTGAAAAGCACACGAAAGGGTGATCGCTCACCCCGTCGCAATTGACGACTTATCGGAAAGAAATGGGCTTTCCCCGGGGACTTGTGGGCACAGCGGGTCCCGAACCATACGGAGAGCCGTCATCGCGTCCTGGTGCGCAGCGTGGTGAACACATACGCGCAGAGCAGCGCGCACAGAGACAACGTCATTGCCCCGCCCACGGGTTGGGTGACGACACGGGCCGTGGCGAGCAGGTAGCGCTCGCCTCCGAAGGGCCACTGCAGCAGGAGCAGTTCCCGCATCCGCACGGCGAGTCCCCCGGCGACGCTCACGGCCTCGCCGCCGAGCGCCTTGTGCGCGAGCGGTACGACGGCGACGGGCACCGCCAGGACGGCGGCGAGGCCCGCCGTGGTGGACCGGAAGACTCCGGCCGCCAGCACCCCGGCCCAGGCGCACCCGGTCACCAGCCCGAACCAACTCGCGCTCAGTGAGAGCCAGTCCGCGGGAACTTCGGTCAGCTCCCGGCCGTAGACGAGGTAGAGCGCTTCGGCGTCGCACCCCAGGGTGAGGAGGGCGAGCAGCAGGGCGGTGGCTCCGGAGACGAGGAGTTTCGCGGCGAGCAGGCCCAGCCGGCGGGGCACGGTGCCGCGGTCCGCCGCCAGCGCGGGGTGGCGGAACTCGTCCCCGAAGGCCAGCGCGCCGAGCAGTCCCGCGGCGAGCGCCACGGGCGGCAGCGGCAGTTCGCGCGGCCATGCGGCGAACAGGCGTGCCTGCGGGGTGTGGCCGACCCGGGCGAGGAGCACGGCGGTGAGCGCGGACACCACCAGTACGGCTCCGCAGGTGAGGAAGCCGGTGCCGATCCCGGTGGCACGCCGCAGTTCGTAGCGCAGGGGGCGCAGGGGGGTGCGGGCGGAGCGGACGGAGATCGGCGGAGGCAGCTGGGTCGTCGTGCCCGCGCCGGGCGATCCGGCGGGGACCTCGGAGTCGTCGTCCTCGTGGCGCCGGGTGCCGGGGTTCCTCGCCCCGGGCAGGGCCGCTCCGGCGGCGGAGGTGGCACCGGTGCCGGTGGTCCCCGCCGGGGCGGAGGGCTCGGCGCCCGGTCGCGCGTCCGGGGTCTCCGGGAATCGCGAGGCATGTGCTTCGACGGACGGCTCTCTGTCCGTCGCGGCTTCAGCGGGGGCCGGTCGCTCGGTGTCCGGCTGCCCGACGCCGGGACGGGGACCGGCGGCATCGCCGGACGCGGCTGTCCTGTCCGGACCGGCCGCCCTGTCCAGATCAGCCGCCCTGCCTGACCTGTTCCGCGCATCCAGTGCATCCAGTGCGTCCGACGCGCCTGCGGCGGCGGTCGGGTCGGCAGCCGTCTCGCGGGCGGTCGCCCCGGCGACCGATGTCCGGCCGAGGGGCGCCTCGGCGCCGGACACCCCGCGAGCGGACGTCCCGTCGGCAGACATCCGGCCGGGTCCGCCGGCGGTCGCGCCGGATGCCCTCACCTCGGCCCGGTGGGTGGCCGCCGTCGCGCTGTCGGACGTTGCGCCGTCGGTGGCGGCACGTTCCGGCAGAGAGTGCGGCCGGCGCGGTTCCGCGAACGCGGTCAGACCGACGGCGGCCTGCTGCTCGCCGGGGGCCCTGCCGGGCCCGGCCTGCTTCTGTCCGATCAGCGAAACGCCGGAGGCTGCATGCCTGCGCTCTCCGGCAGACGAGGTGGACACCGCGCGTGCCCCGGCCGCGGCCGGCTCGTCGCCCACCGGGACTCCGGCACCGGGCTCAGATTCGGGCTCGGTGGACGAGGTCCCGGAGTGGGTCCGCGCTGTCTCGGCGGACGAAGTCGCGGAGGAAGTCCGCGCCGTCTCGGCCGACGAGGGCCCCGAGACGACATGCGCGGGCTCGGTGGTCATGGTCCCGCCGTCCGGGCCGTCCCCCGCTCCCGGCCCCATGTCTCCGACCTCGTCGGCGAGTTGGTGGACGAGGATGCCGTGCCGGAACGCCATCTCGCCGATGTCGGCCGTCGTACTGCCGTACACGGACAGGCGATTGCCGTCCTCGCGCACGACCTCGACAGAACGCCGTCCGACACGGGCCTCTTTGGTGATGAGCGCCGCCAGGCGGGCGGCGTGGGGGCTGCGGACGGCCACACGGGGGCGCAGGCGGGTGCGGGCGAAGTCCCCGGCCTTCTGGTCGGCGACGAGCCGTCCGCCGTCGAGAGTGACGACGTGGTCCGCCGTGCGCGAGGCCTCCTTGGGGTCGGCGGTCGTGACGAGCACCGTTCCCCCTTGGGAGGCGTGCGCCCGCAGCATGCCGTGCACCCAGCGCGCCTCACCGGCGGAGAGGCCTTCGGTGGGTTCGTCCAGGACGAGGGTGTGCGGGTCGCCGAGCAGGGCGCAGGCGAGGCCGAGCCTGCGGTCCATGCCGCGCGACAGCGTGCCGAGCCGCTCCTCGCGGAGTCCGGCGAGTCCGACCACTTCGAGCACCTCGTCGGCGCGCCGGGCGGGAACTCCGGCCGCGGCGCAGAGCATGCGCAGGTGGCCGCGGACCGAGCGGGCGGGGTGCCCCGGCACGTCGCCGAGGAGCACTCCCACCTCGCGCGCGGGGTGGGCGATCCGGTGCAGGGGGCGCCCTCTGAAGCAGGTGATGCCTCGCCCCTGCTGGAGTTCGAGCGCCAGCCGGAGCACGGTCGTCTTGCCCGCGCCCGTCGCCCCGAGGAGCGAGGTGACGTGGCCGGCACGCGCTTCGAACGAGACGTCGTCGACGTCGGGCGGGTGCGCCTTGCGGGGATTACTGGTCAGTCCGAAGGCCTGGATCACCTGACGCAAGATAGCGCGCGGTGTCCGTTTTTTCGCTCATCGCCTGATTTACGGCTGGGTGGTGTGCCCAGTGGCGCAACCTGGGTGGGCCGTTCGGGGGACCACCGGACAGGGCAGGGACGATCCCTCGTCATGGCGGGCGCCGCCCCTCTCGCGCATCCGGTGCGTCCGGCGGCGTTCGCATACGGAGCCGGCCGGATCCCGTCAGGTTCCGGCGGGCTCCGCCTGCCGCGTGAGGCTCGCGCGCTCCGCAGGGTCCCGTCAGACCTCGGGGCGGAGCATCGGCGGATTGAGCAGGGTGGCGCCGCCGGCCCTGAAGAGCTGGGCCGGCCTGCCGCCCTGGCGGGTGGTCGTGCCACCGGTGGGAACGAGGAACCCGGGCGTTCCCGTGACCTTGCGGTGGAAGTTGCGCGGATCCAGCGCCACACCCCACACCGCCTCGTAGACCCGGCGCAGCTCGCCGACGGTGAACTCGGGCGGGCAGAACGCCGTGGCCAGCGACGAGTACTCGATCTTCGACCGGGCCCGCTCCACCCCGTCGGCGAGGATCTGCGCGTGGTCGAAGGCGAGCGGTGCCACGGGCTCACCGTCCCGGCCGTAGCCGCCCTGCTGGAGGAGTTCCTCGACCGGCGCCCAGCGCGCGTTGCTCGCGTCGCCGCCCGCGCGGGGTGCGGGCAGGTCGGGGGCGAGAGCGAGGTGGGCCACGCTGACCACCCGCATGCGCGGGTCCCGGTCGGGGTCGCCGTAGGTGGCGAGCTGTTCGAGGTGGGCGCCCTTGTCCTGGGCGGGCGCCTCCGGATCGTGGGCGCACAGCCCGGTCTCCTCGGCCAGCTCACGCGCCGCCGCCTGGGAGAGGTCCTCGTCCGCCCGCACGAATCCGCCCGGCAGCGCCCAGCGTCCCTGGAACGGCGGCTCACCCCTGCGCACCGCCAGCGCGCACAGGGCGTCGCGGCGCACGGTCAGGACGACCAGGTCAACGGTGACGGCGAAAGGCGGGAAGGCTGACGGGTCGTAGGGCATGCGGCGATCATAGTCGTCTGCCTGACGATAAGCACGCCCTTCGTCGGTCGCATCGAGGGCGGATCCGCTTCGTTCCGGTATGGGGCGCAGGGTCGGCTCCTGTTCGTCGCGCCGGTCGCGTCGTGCGAGGTCGCACGCACTTGTCGTACCAGGTTCTAACCGGTGGCGTGCACGACGGCCTGCGGGACCTCGCGGGTTCTTCGCCGGCGCCGTACGGGCTCACACTCCCAGTTGCAGGGCATCCGCCGCCTCCTCGACCATGGCGAGTCCGAGTCTGCTGACCCGCACGGCGAAGGGGGCGCCCGCCACCCGCAGTCCGGTCAGGCCCAGCTCGCCGAGGGGAGCGCTGCGGACCGGGCGCAGGGTGACCGTGCCGGCGGGAACGTCGGGGCGGATGCCCGCGAGCGCGCTGAGCACGAGGACCGCGGAGGCGGCCGCGGTGGCCGCCGGACGGCAGGCGGCGGGGTGCGGGAGAGGTGCGCTCCCGGTGGACCTCTGCTCCCCCGCGAACATGTCGGGCAGCCGGTGACCGAAGTGCTCCGCCGCGTCCAGCAGGCCCTTCAGCAGGGCACCGGCCTCCTTCTCGAAGCCGGCGGCGGCCAGTCCCGCGAAGGCGAGCGCGGTCTCCTGGACGCGCAGGGCTCCGGTCCGGTGGCCGAACGGGTTGTGGCCGGCCTCCTTGGCTCCGAGCCCGCGCAGCCCCCAGCCCGTGTCCATCGCGGGGGCGCCGAGGAGCCGGGCGAGCTGCTCGGTGCGCACCTTGTCGAGGAGGCCCTGGGCGAGCCGTCCGCCGCCGAGGAGTCCCGTGTCGAGGAGGTGGACGGCGGACGAGCAGAGCTGGGGAAGCGGCCGTCCGTCGGGGGCGAGTGCCATGGCCGGACGGCCGCCGCCGCGGTCGTCGACCCAGAATTCCCGCTGGAACGCGGACCGCAGGGCTTCGGCCCATTGCCGCAGCTCGTCGGCGCCGGGTCTGCCGTATGCGTCGAGGAGATCGGCGCCGAGGAGGGCGGCGCGGTACGCGTGGGCCTGTGTCTCGCAGCGGACCGGGCCCTTGGGCTGCGGATCGGCGAGGTAGGTGCCGTCACCGGCGGTGGTGCGCAGCCAGGCCAGGCAACGTTCCGCCGCGGGCAGCAGTTCCCGCGTCTCCTGTTCGGGCAGCCCCCACAGGCGGGCCTCGGCGAGCAGCACCGGGAAGAGAAGGGTGGCCTCCGTGCCGGTGCAGGCGGGCGGGAGAAGCGCGCCGGAGTCGCGGAGCGGGCCGGGGATCAGGCCGGCCCGCGCGTCGGGGGCCTTCACCTGGGTGCGGGCCAGGGTGCGCAGCGTGCCCGCGGCGAGCCGGGTGCCCAGGGGCAGCGTCATGCGTGCCGCGGTGAGTGCGTCGGCCGGCGCCATGCCGCAGCGCCAGGGGACGCCCGCCGCGAGGAAGGTGTCGGACGGATGGGCGGGATCACGGACCAGCAGAGCCTGGAGGTCGTCGACCGCGACCTCCAGCCATGCGGCCGCCCGCGGGTCGTCGCCTGCCGCCCGTGCGGGGCCGAAGGGGACGGCCGCCGAACGGCCCGCGGAACGCAGCGGTCCGGCTCCGACCGGCCGTACGCGCAGTTCCAGGCTCGTCGTTCCCCCTGGCGGCAGCGCGACTTCCCAGCGGAGCAGTCCGGCGGAGGCCAGGGCGTCGGCCGGTGGTGGGTCCGCCGTCACGCAGGCACCGGCGCCGTTGCCGGTCCAGCGCAGTCCCGAGTCGTGGACGGTCGCGGGTAGTTCGGGCCCCGCGGTTCCGGCGGCGACGGCTCCGAGGTCCGCGAGGTCGGTGCCGAGGGCGATCTCGACGGGCAGGTGAAGGGGGCGCAGGCCGGTGTTGCGGAGCGTGATGCGTTCGGTCCCGTCGGCATGGCGCATTCGTTCCACGACGACGTCCGGGTCGGGTCCCGTCGCGGGCGAGGCGCGCAGTGTGCCCGTGAACCGGGCCTGACCGGCCGAGATCGTCCTGCCCTGCACCGGAAGAGGTTCCCGTCCGGCGATCCGGACCTGGCATCGCGAGAGCAGCCGCCGGCCGCCCCGGTAGAAACCGTCGAGACCCCGGCCGGTGAGCTGTCCGCGTTCGTCGGAGATGGCAAGGCCGGGCAGTGCCACGCAGATCAGGGCCTCGTGCGTGGGCGGCAGGCCGGAAATGGAGCGGGGACCCGAAGGCTGCGTGCGCGGGACGGCGGCTCCGGCGGGCCGCGGGGCGCGGACCGTGGAGAGGGCGGACGGCTGGGAGCGGCTCTGGACCGATGCGGTCGCCGGTGCGCTGCGTGGAGGGGGCGGCACCTGGGCGACGGCGACAGGTGCTGTCCGCGTGGTGGTGGCGTCCGCCGCCGGCGGGAGTGGCTCGAAGCGGAACCGGGGCGGATGTCTGTCCTCGGCGAGGGAGGGCGGAGTCGGCTGCTCATGCATGGCGTGCCTTCCTCTGCGCACGGTGCGCCTCGGACGTGCCGGACGTGCTGAGGCGCCCGGAGGGACAAGGGTCGTGCGGCGGTGGCGCCCGTTGCGGCGCTCCGCCACTCAGGTGAACGCGGAGGGAGTTGTCCGGGTCACGCGCCCAGGCGGTGAAGCCGACCGAATGGCGGTGTGATGCGCGACACTCGCCCTCGGCGCGCGGGACGTGTCCCCGCCGACGTGGTTCGCCGCGCCGACGGCGGGCCCGTGCCACTGCGGCAGGATCCGCCGCGAGGAAGACGAACGCGGGTCGGTCATGGCGAACGCGAGCCCGTTGGAGCGACCCCGCAGCGATGGACACGGCTGTCGTGTTCAGGACCGGTCCCCGCAGCCGCCATCCCCGGTCGCCGCAGCGCCATCCCCGGTCCGCACTCAGCCGCCGTCGGCCTCGGTCCTGTGGCGGATGGAGTCGGCCTTGGTGCCTCCGCCCGGGGAATCAGCCGCCCCGGTGCGCCTGCTGCCGGGCTCGCGGCCGGCCGGGCGGGAGGGTCCGGCGGTGCGCGACTGCGGGTGCGTGGGAGCCGACCGCCGCTGTCCGCGCGTGGCTCGCTCCGGAGAGGTGCCGGCGTCGCCGGTGTCCAGGGGCCGTACGCGGCGCCGACGGCGAGGAGTGTTCCGTGAGGCCGAGGCGGAGCCGGTGCCGGTGCCGTCCTCGGCACCGGTGGGGCCCTCGGAACCGGCAGCGTCCTCGGAATCGGCAGCAGGGCCCGCCGCCTCCCCTCCGTCGTGGTCGCCGCCGGACGGCCGGCCGTCCGGGTCGCCCGTCTGATCCCCCGCCTGCTCCCCGGACCCGGCTCCAACAGCCGGCTTGCCACCGCCCGGCGTGCCCTCCCGGCGCGACGCCTGATCCACACCGGGCCCCTGCCCAGGAGCGGGGCGGTTCTGCACCTGGCCACGGTTCGTCTCCGCGGATTCCCCCCGACCCTCGTCCAGAGCGTCGTCCGTGCTCCCGGCCGCAGCAGGTCCGGTCCGGTCCGCGCGCAGGCACCGGCGGACCGCCTCGGGGTCGAGCCCCTCGTTGCAGGCCTGGTGCAGGAGGCGGGCGAACAGGTAGTCGGGATCCGCGCCCAGGGCCATCGCCAGGGCCTCGCGGGCTTCCAGTTCGTCGCCGCTCGACCAGGCGACCCAGCCGGCCAGGGTCAGCGGGGCCGCGGCGTGCTCGCCGTACGGTCCGACGCAGCGGCGGGCCAGCGCGCGCCAGAGCCGCAGAGCCGGGGCGGCTTCCTCGCCCTCCATCCAGGCGGCCGCCCGGTCGCGCGTCGTACGGTCCTGGAGTCCGAGGATCAGCGTCGCGGCCTCGTCGTGCGCGAGCAGCGCGTCGTCCCGGGCGTCGGCCGTGTGGGTACCCGTGACCGGGGGTGCCGCCGCGAACCGGCGGATGACGCGATCGGCGAGGCCGAGGGTCTCCACGGCGACCTCCGCGCGCATCGCCTCGTCCAGGATGCGGGGCACCAGCGCCATGCCCGCGGCGTCCAGGGCGACCTCCTGTTCGAGCGCGGCCGAAGTCTCCCAGGGCAGCATCCTGGCCCGCAGTTCGCGCAGGGTGCCACGCACCTGGATGCCGGCGTAGGTGGCGGCCGCGGCGAGCACCGAGGTGCCGGGCAGTCCCATCGGTGTTCCTTCGGCCGGACAGCATCCGACGAGCGGGCAGGAGTACGACCAGAAGCGGCCGTCGGAGATGCACAGGGTCTCGATCACCGGTACGTCGAGACCGCCGCACTCGGTGCGCAGCAGGTGGGCGAGCGGGCCGAGCCGGCGTTTGACGTCCTGGCCGGACTCACCCGGGCGCGGTTCCTGGCAGACGTAGGCGACCATCTGCTCGGGCTTGGCGCCGCGGCGCTCGCTGCCGGTCACCAGCCCCCTGGCCAGTTGCCGCGCGGCCGCCGCCCAGTCGTCCTCGGAGGCCGGGATGCCCAGGCGGGCCCGGCCGCCGAACCTGCCCCGGCCGCCCCGGTCGTGGAGCGCGACCAGGACCATGCTGTCCTCGGGCCGGTAGCCGAGCAGGTACGGCAGGGCGTCGGCCAGTTCGGCGGGGGTGCGCAGGGTGACCTGGGCGTCGTGCGCGGAGCGACCGTCGAGCGGGATTCCCCGCGTGACACCGCGATGCATTCCTCCCGTGATGTCGCCGTTTTCGAAGGATCCGGTGGATTCGCCGTGATTCGTCATGCCCAGACGATCTCGCGGTTCTCGAAATCCCGCTTGAGCCTGTGGATAACTCGCACCAGGGACACGACAAGAATTCATCGCCCGAGACTGGCGGCACGACCGTCGACACGGCCCTCGGCCGAAACCGGCGGCGCCCCCTCGCCGGAGACCGCCGATACGAGCCTCGCCCGGGACCGCCGAACGCGGCCACCTCCCGCCACCCGCCACCCGCGTCCAGTGGACAGCGGACAGCGGACAGCGGACAGCGGACAGCCCGACTCAACCCGACTCAGCCCGCCGCCGCGAGGACCAGCGGCAGAACCTCCTGGCATCCGGCCTGGCGGAGCAGCCGGGCGGCGACGGCGAGAGTCCAGCCGGAGTCCGTCATGTCGTCCACCAGCAGAACGGGGCCGGAAGATTCCGCGAGCGCGCCGGCCAGGTCGGCGGAGACGGCGAAGGCGCCGGACAGCGACCTCAGTCGCTGGGCGGAGTTGCTGCGGCGAGCGGTGTGCGCGCCGCTCGGGTCCGTGGAGGTCAGGGTGCCCAGGAAGGGAAGGCGGCCGATGCCCGCGATGCCCTGCGCGAGGGAACCGACCAGTTGCGGACGGGACAGGGAGGGCACGGCGACGACCCCCACCGGCCGGGCCGCGGCGTCCGGGCCCGGCGAGGCCCAGCCGCCCGGGGAACGCGCCCAGTCGGCGAGGACCGCCACCGCCGCCCGCAGGACGTCGTCGGGAACCGGGCCGTCGGGAGCGCCCTCGGCCAGCAGCGGGCGCAGCCGGTTGCCCCAGCCGATGTCCGAGAGCCGGCCCAGGGCCCGCCCGGTGGAGCACTGTTCCTTCGCCGGGATGCGGCCCTTGAGATCGATGCCCAGGGCCGGCATGCCCGTCGGCCACATCCGGCGCGGCTCGACCTCCACTCCCGGGCGGTCGAGCTCCTTCTCCGCACCCGTGAGCGCGTCGGCCGAGACGGACGAACCGACCCAGTCGCCCGCGCAGTTGTCGCAGCGGCCGCACGGGACGGCCCCCTGGTCGTCCAGCTGGCGGCGCAGGAACTCCATCCGGCACTCGGACGTGCTCACGTAGTCGCGCATGGCCTGTCGCTCGGCCGCACGCTGCCGCGCCACCCACGCGTAGCGCTCGGTGTCGTACGCCCAGGACTGCCCTGTGCTCTCCCAGCCGCCCTTCACGCGGCGCACGGCACCGTCCACGTCGAGGACCTTCAGCATCGTCTCCAGACGGGTGCGCCTGAGGTCCACCGCGGCCTCCAGGGCCGGCACGGACAGCGGCCGTCCCGCGTCGGCGAGGGACGCGAGGGTCTGGCGGACCTGCGCCTCGGGCGGGAAGGCCGTATCGGCGAAGTAGCGCCAGATCGCCTCGTCCTCCTTGCCGGGCAGCATCAGCACGTCGGCGTGCTCCACGCCGCGGCCCGCGCGGCCGACCTGCTGGTAGTAGGCGATCGGCGAGGACGGCGATCCGAGGTGGACCACGAAGCCGAGGTCCGGCTTGTCGAACCCCATCCCGAGCGCCGAGGTCGCCACCAGCGCCTTGACGCGGTTGTCCTTGAGGTCGGACTCCGCCTGGAGGCGGTCCGCGTTCTCCGTGCGGCCCGTGTAGGAGGCGACCTTGAAGCCCCTCTGCCGCAGGAAGGCGGTCGCCTCCTCGGCCGCGGCGACGGTGAGCGTGTAGATGATCCCGGAGCCGGGCAGCTCGTCCAGATGCTCGGCCAGCCAGGCCAGGCGGTGCGCGGCGTCCGGCAGCTCGACCACGCCGAGCCGCAGGCTCTCCCTCTCCAGCGAGCCGCGCAGCACCAGGGCCTCACCGGCGCCGGTGCCCAGCTGCTCGGCGACGTCCGCGGTGACGCGCGCGTTGGCGGTCGCGGTGGTGGCGAGCACCGGGACGCCGGGGGCGAGGTCGGCGAGCATCGCGCGCAGCCTGCGGTAGTCCGGGCGGAAGTCGTGGCCCCAGTCGGAGATGCAGTGCGCCTCGTCCACGACGAGGAGGCCGGTCGTGGCCGCGAGCCGGGGCAGCATCTGCGCCCGGAAGTCCACGGAGTTCAGGCGTTCGGGACTGACGAGGAGAACGTCGGTCTCGCCCCGCTCCACCTCCTCCTGGATGGTGTCCCACTCCTCCGGGTTGGCCGAGTTGATGGTGCGCGCCCGGATACCGGCCCGCTCGGCCGCCTCGACCTGGTTGCGCATGAGCGCGAGCAGCGGCGAGACGATCACGGTCGGGCCGGCGCCGCGCCGGCGGAGCAGGGCGGTGGCGACGAAGTACACCGCCGACTTGCCCCAGCCGGTGCGCTGCACGACGAGCGCACGACGGTGGTCGCGCACCAGCGCCTCGACCGCCTGCCACTGGTCCTCCCGCAGCCGCGCCGTCCCTCCCGGATCGCCCACGAGCTCGGCGAGGACGGCATCGGCTTCGGTACGGAGTTCCACAGGGTCCATACCCCCATGCAACCCGATGGCGACGACGATCGGCCAATCCGCGCGGGCGGCCGCGGTGAGAACCGGGGGCACCCGCTTCGTCACGCCGGACCGGAACGGTCGGGCACGCGGGACCAGGACGCTCCATCGCAGGAGACCGGGACGCTCTGTCACGGGAGGCCGGACGCATCGTCACGGGAGACCGGGACGCATCGTCCGGCGAGGCCGGAACGATTCTTCACGCGCGGCCGGAACGGTTCGTCACGGACGGCCGGAACGGTCTTCGCGCACCTCGACGGGTCGTCCCGGGCGTCGACAGGCACCTCTGTGGGTAGGGATATACATCACACACCACCAGATACCCCTCGGCGACCCCAATTGCTCGTTGCCGCATTCCAGTTCGAGAGGAAGAATTGAATTCCGCTCCCCGCACGGCCGGCCCGTGATCCGGTTGGGCTTCCCTGCGGTGCGCGCTCCCCCGAATCCGACCTCGCCCTCAGTGTGGGCGCGTAGCCGAAGGGAGGAACGTGACCTTCGGATTCGCCTCGTCCTCGGCGGCCTCGTTGTCGACGTCCACAGCCGCCGCCTCCGCCAGTCGCCTGCTCGAGCCCGCCGAGTGGGCCGCCGCAGCGATCCCCCTGCTGAACAACCCACGCGAGGTCGTCAGCGGACTGCACGCCCGCCATCATCCCAAGCCGTCCACGGCGATCGTGGCCGTGCTCGATCCGGACGAACGGCTGCGCGCCAGCGCGTCGTTCACACGTCGTCCCGCCCCGGCCGACGGCTGGATGTTCCGCAACGCGCTGCTCGACCAGCTCCGCCGGGTCATCCCGCACGACCTGCGCCGCCGCACGCCGGTACGCACCGCCGTGCTGCTCTACTGCCGCGAGGGCGACGCACGCTGGACCGAGGAGGACGGCGCCTGGATGTGGGGGCTGCGCGACGCGTGCACCCTGCACGGGCTGCGCTGCGGCGCGTACATCACGCTGACCCAGGAGGGCTGGCAGGTGCTCGGGGAAGGCCGTGGCGGACGCCGCCCGCACGCGCACTCGACGCCGGAACCCGTCGCCCTGTCGGAGGTACCGCCACTGGCACCCCGTACCGGCGGCCCGGTCTCCGAAGTCCTGCGGCGCGTGGCGGCACGCTGAGGAGAGCCGCCGGCCAGCAGGGCCGTACGCGGGTACAAGGCGGTGCACGCACGACGCCCAGGACCGAAGTCCTGGGCGTACGGGTCCGGAACCACCCGGAGGGGGCGAAGGCCTCTGCCGTGCCGGGACCGCGCGAGCGGTCGTCTTCCCGGCCCGCGGCCGCCGGCCGCGGAGCGCGTGTCAGACGCCCGTGCCCAGCAGCGGCTCGACCTGCTGCGGTTCACCGCAGACGATCAGCAGCTCTCCGGCCCGGGTGCGGGCCTGCGGCAGGGCGCCGGCGACGGCGGAGGCGGGGCCTCCGTTGACGGCGACGACGACCACGGGACGGGACGCGGCACGGGACACCGCGGCGGCGTCCGCGTAGAAGACGTCGTCGCCGGTGTCCTGCTGCGCCCAGTAGGCGGAGTCACCGAAGGACAGCTCGTGCTCGGCCCACGGGTGCTGGGCACCGGTGGTGATCACCAGGACCTCGCCGGGGGCGCGGCCCGAGTCGAGCAGCAGGTCCACCGCCTCCTCAGCGGCGTCGAGCGCACCCTCGGCCGAGGCCGGGATCAGCTGGATCTGCGGGGCGGCCGCGGGGGCGGCAGGTGCGGCCGGGCCCGACGGGCCGGGCACGGCCGGAGCCGCCTCGCGCGACGTGCGCTGCACCGGCGGGGCCGGCCGCGGAGGGCCGGGTCGACCGGGGCGGGCCGGAGCCGCGGGGCGGGGGCCGGGTACGGGGCGGGGGGTCTGCGCGGTGCGGCCGGCGGCCGGAGCGACACGGGGACCCTGGGCACTCTCGTGAATCTGAGGCTCCTCGGGAATGAGAGGCATGAGCTGTTGTCTATCAAACGTTGGTGCGGCACGGATGACCGGGGGTGGCACATCAGTGCGAATGGAATCGTCAGAAATCGAAGCCGAGCTGGCCCTCGATCACCGGAACGCCTCCGTCCGCCAAGCTGCGGACCTTCTTGAGGTGCCGCCACTGGGGCAGCGCATCAAGATACGCCCACGACAGGCGGTGGTACGGGGTGGGGCCCCGCTCCTCCAGTGCGGCCTTGTGCACGGGTGACGGATACCCGGCGTTGGCCGCAAAGCCGAAGTCTGCATGGTCGACACCGAGTTCGGCCATCATTTTGTCGCGCTGGACCTTGGCGATCACCGAAGCCGCCGCGACGGCCACGCACGACCGGTCGCCCTTGATCACCGTGCGCACCGCCCACGGGGCGCCGAGATAGTCGTGCTTCCCGTCGAGGATGACGGCGTCGGGGCGGACCGGCAGCGCCTCCAGCGCGCGCACGGCGGCCAGCCGCAGCGCGGCGGTCATCCCCAGGTCGTCGATCTCCTCCGGGGACGCGTGTCCCAGGGCGTAGGCCGTCACCCACGACTGGAGGGTCTCCGCCAGCTCCGTGCGGCGTTTGACCGTCAGCAGCTTGGAGTCGGTCAGGCCTTCCGGCGGTCGGCGCAGTCCGGTGATCGCCGCGCAGACGGTGACGGGTCCGGCCCAGGCCCCCCGCCCCACCTCGTCGACGCCGGCAATGACCTTCGCTCCGGTCGTGGCGCGCAGGGAGCGCTCGACGGTATGAGTAGGTGGTTCGTACGGCATGGCGTCCTCAGAGTACGCCGACCGGTCCGACCCGCGACACCCCGGCCCCTGGCGCGGGCCGGGAGCGAGGACGAGTGGGGGCACCCCGGACCGCCACCGCGGATTCCGCATTTCCGCCAGCGAAGGGGTAAGCGGGCGTCCGGCGAACAGAAGGAAAAGTGGAGCGGGGGCGCTTCGCGCGACCTGCGCCTTGTTTTCCATTCCGTGCGCACCGGCGTCCTCAGATCAGGACGGGAGAGCCCACCCGAAGCACACGAACATCCCTGACCTGCATGTTTGATGTCAGCCCAAGTCACTCCCCATCCCCGACCTCACCCCGCGGGACCAGCGGGAATTCACCCTCTCCGACCCGGGATGCATTCCGGCGAATTCCCCCCCCCGAGCCGGAGATGATTTCTTCCGGCAAACGATCTCTTTGTGTGCCCGCCGGCGCGGTCAGGAGGAGACGGGCGTCCCGGCCGGGAGGTCCCGGTCCCAGTCCTGCGGCGCACTCCAGTGACGCCATTCCTCCCACCAGCACGCGCCGCGCGCGATGAGCTCCTCCACCTGGCCCGCCGCTCTCCTGACGCCGGCGGCCTCACCCGGCAGAAAGCCGCCGGAACGTTCCCGCTCCTCGAACTCCTCGACGTCCTTCCAGGAGTACGGCTTCCCGTCGCCCGGGATCCACAGATCGAGCTCCTGGTCCAGGGTGTCGAACCCGTCGGCCGTACGCCGCATCGGTTCCTGGAAGTTGACGTACCACCCGCTGAACTCACCGCCCTCGCGGCGCATCCACACGGCGTATCCGTCGCCCGGCCGCTGGAGCTGGAGCACGCCGTCCGACAGCCAGTACGGCTCCATGGCCGTCCAGGGGTGCGGGCCCCACCGGAAGTCGCCGGTGCCGAAGGTGAGCGGCGTTCCCCTGGCCAGGTAGGCCGCCAGCACCGGGCCGTCCGACACGACGGTCATGGGGTAGGAGAGCCACACCGCTCCGTCGAGGATCTCCCGGTGGACGATGGTCGTGCCCGCGTCGAAGGTTCCGTACATCGCCTCACCCTACCTTCGCCACCAGAGGGTCACGGCGGGCCAACAGCGCCTGGAACGCGAGAACATGGCACCCCGGAGCAGGCACGATGGCGGGGATCCCCCGCAGCCGCCGCGCTCCGTCAGCGCCCCGGAACCACCCAGTCCGGCAGCGCCTCCGTCCGCTCCGCCCACTCGGCCGGGGGCGCGCCGGCCCCCTGGGACGCCAGGACGCCGCCGACGATCGCACACGTGGTGTCCACGTCTCCGCCCGCCTGGGCAGTCGTCCAGAACGCCCGCTCGAAGTCGGTGAGCGCCCGCGCGGCGGACCACAGGGCGAAGGGAACGGTGTCCTGCGCGCTCGTACGACGGCCGCAGCCCAGGACGGCCGCGGCGTCGGCGGGCTCGTCGTGGCCGAGCAGGTCGCGGGCGCGCCTCAGCCCCTCCCCTACGGCACTCGCCGGCACCAGGGCGATGACGCCGTCGAGGAGCCGCTCGGCGCCGGGCGGGCCGTCGGGCGAAGCCGCCAGCGCGGCCGCCGCGGCCACGGCCATGGCCCCCGCCACGGCTTCCGGATGCCGGTGCGTGGGGTGGGCGGAGAGCTCCGCCTGATGAACCGCCCGTTCCGGATCATCGGCGTACCAGGCGCCCAGGGGCGCGATGCGCATGGCCGCTCCGTTGCCCCAGGACCCCTGCCCCTCGAAGAGGGCGGCAGCCAGTTCGCGCCAGTCACCACCCTCCCGGACGAGGCGCAGCAGGCGGTTGACCGCGGGACCGTAGCCCCGGTCGAAGTCGTGCCGCTCGGCGAAGGAGCGGGCCAGCACGTCCTGGTCCACCCGCTGGTGGGCGGCGAGGACGGCGACCACGGAGCAGGCCATCTCCGTGTCGTCGGTCCACTGCCACGCCCCCGCGGGCAGCTCGCGGCGCCGCAAGAGCGGCAGATTCACGGGTACGAAGAACTGTGAGCCGAGCGCGTCGCCCACCGCCAGTCCGCCCAGACTGCTCAGGGCGCGCTCCAGACGCCCTGCGGGCGTGAGGTCGAAGGTCATCGCGCCGCACTCTAGGCGCTCGGGTGGAGCGCCGTCGTACGGTTATCCGGACATCCAGAAGGGCTCGGGGTCCCGCCAGCGCCCGAAGGGCCGGTCGAGCGTGTACTTGCCGTCCTCTCCGAGAACGAGCATCCGCACCTCCGCGTTCCCCGGGTTCGACAGCGATTCGAACTCCGCCACCGTCCAGTGGAACCAGCGCATGCAGAACAGCCGCATCGCGAGGCCGTGCGTCACCAGGAGCACGTTCGGCGGGTGGTCGGGGTCCTCGAAGCTGCGGAACAGGCTCTCCAGGAAGCCGCCCACGCGGTCGTACACGTCGGCGCCGGACTCGCCCTGCGGGAACCGGAAGAAGAAGTGGCCGTACGCGTCCCGGTAGGCCTTCTGCACGCGTACGTCGTCGCGTTCCTGCCAGTTCCCCCAGTCCTGCTCACGCAGCCGGGGTTCCTCCCGTACCCGTATCAGGCCGGGGTCGAGGTGGAAGGCGCGCAGGGTCTCGTGCGTACGGCGGTACGGGGAGACGTACACGCTCACACGCTCCCGGCCGAAGAGCTCGCGGAGCCCCTTGCCGGTCTCCTGGGCCTGCCGCCGGCCGCGTTCGGTGAGTGCGAGAGCGTGGTCGGGCTCCCGCTCGTACACGGAGTCATCGACGTTGCCGGTCGACTCGCCGTGCCGGACAAGAACGATGCGCCGTGGTCGTGCCATGCCGAAACCCTAGATCGAACCAGGGGTGATCGAGCACCCGTACGGGCCCCATACGGCGTAGGTCACACGGATCACCCCCTCAGACCGTCCACGAGGGCTCCAGTTCCACGATGTCGCCCGAGAGGGCGGCGATGTCGGCCTCCGTCTGCGCCCTGAGCGCCAGACGCTCCACGCGTTCGGTCCGGTACTTTCCGTGCTCGGCCGCCGACCGCCACATGGACAGGACGAGGAACTCCTGCTCGGGTGCCTCACCGAACATGCCGCGGATCATGCCAGGCGATCCGGCCATCGCCGGATTCCAGACTTTTTCCTGCATGAGGGTGAAGTGGTCGACCCGCTCCTCGTGCACCCGGCAGAGTGCCACCCGGATCAGGTCGCTGTCGGTGAACCGGGGTTCGAAGCCGGTCTTCACGTCGAAGCGGTACTCGAACAGCTTGACCTGGGGGTCCTTGAACGTGCCGGACTGCGCCGCGGCCAGCCGGTCGTGGGACCGGGCCATGAAAGAGTCGTAGAAGGCACGGCTCTCCCAGAACGCGAAGATGTGCGCGACACCGGGGCGCCGGCGGCTCCATCCTCCGCCCTGTCCCCGAAACCCCGGCTCCCCCAGAAGCCCCGCCCATTTCCGCTGCCCCCGCTCGAAGCCGCGGCGGTCCACCACGGTGCAGCGAATCCACTTGACCAGCACCGCGCCATCGTACGGCCCGTAGGCGTGGCGCCGGTCACGCTCGGCGGAGATGCCCCGGGCAACATCCGCCCGCGCATGGCACGATGGACAAGAAGTGCCGACTTCAGGGGAGTTGGAGCAAGAAGACGTCAGGGGAGGGAAGCGGGTTGACCGGCTTCAGCAAGGGGATCCGCAAGGTCGAGGTCGCGCTCAAGTGGGACCCGAGTCCGGCGGGGCGGCCACCGACCGATCTCGACATCGTCGCTGCGACGTTCGTGACGGACGACGCCTATGGGGCTCCGGCCTATCTGGTGCACTTCGACAGCCGTTCTCCGGACGGCACGATCTTCCTCAACCGGGACAGCGCGGACGGCCAGGGATTCGGCTGGGACGAGGTCATGACCCTCGAACTCGACCGGCTCGACGCCCGGTACGTGCGCGTGGTGGTGGGCGTCGTCATCCAGCAGCGCTCCGGCCACCGGACGTTCGTGAACGTGCTGAACCCGGCGATGCGCATCCGTGAGGGCCACACCGTCCTGGCCGAGGACGACTTCGGCTCCGCCCTCGCGGCCACGGCGGCGACCGTCGCCGAGTTCGTCCGGGACGAATCCGGCGAGTGGGCCCTCCGCCCCGGCGTCCACGGTTTCGAGGACGACCCGGAGACCTTCACCCGGATCATGGGCAGGCGACGGCCGGCCTGATCCTGAGGCCCGCCGGTCCTCGGCCCGTCCCGGGACGGGCGGAACCCGGCACCGTGTTCGTCTTACAGCGGCTCCGCGCCCCGGCAGCGCAACGGCGTCCCGGGCGCTGCGGCATCGGCGGAGCCCCGGCCGGGCGCACGCGGAAGGGGACCGACCACTGGTCGGTCCCCTTCGTGCGCTGCTGGTCAGCTACCGGCGCGGCCCGCGCCGGACATCACGTCCGGCGCGGTTCCGCCCGGTGTCAGCTGCAGCCGCTGGTCGAGCCGCAGCCCTCGCAGATGTAGCAGGAACCGGCGCGCTGCATCTTCGTGCCGCAGGAGAAGCACAGCGGGGCGTCGGCCTGGATGCCCAGCTGCATCTCCACCAGCTCGGCGCTGGTGTGCGCCTGCTTCGGGGCGGCCTTGGCCACCTCGGGCTCGGCGGCCTTCGGAGCGGCGACGGCCTTCAGCTCGGTCTGGCGCGGAGCCGACTGGGCCAGACCCTCGACGTCGACCTCGTCGTCGGCCGGCTCGTACGAACCGGTCTCCAGGTGACGCTGACGCTCCTCGGCGGAGTGGATGCCGAGCGCGGAACGGGTCTCGAAGGGCAGGAAGTCCAGCGCCAGGCGGCGGAAGATGTAGTCGACGATCGACTGCGCCATCCGCACGTCCGGGTCGTCCGTCATGCCGGCCGGCTCGAAGCGCATGTTGGTGAACTTCGAGACGTACGTCTCGAGCGGAACGCCGTACTGGAGACCGACGGAGACCGCGATGGAGAACGCGTCCATCATGCCGGCGAGCGTCGAACCCTGCTTGGACATCTTCAGGAAGACCTCGCCGAGACCGTCGTCCGGGTAGGAGTTGGCGGTCATGTAACCCTCGGCGCCACCGACCGTGAAGGACGTGGTGATGCCGGGACGGCCCTTGGGCAGACGCTTGCGGACCGGGCGGTACTCGACGACCTTCTCGACGGCCTCGCGGATCGTCGCCTCGGACTTCGCGGTGACCTCGACCTTCTCCTCCTCCTTCTTCTTGGCGGAGAGGGGCTGGCCGACCTTGCAGTTGTCGCGGTAGATCGCGAGCGCCTTGACGCCGAGCTTCCAGGCCTCGTAGTAGATCTCCTCGACCTCCTCGACGGTCGCCGTCTCCGGCATGTTGACCGTCTTGGAGATGGCACCGGAGATCCAGGGCTGGATCGCGGCCATCATGCGGACGTGGCCCATCGGGGAGATGGCGCGCTCGCCCATGGCGCAGTCGAACACCTCGTAGTGCTCGGACTTCAGGCCGGGGGCGTCGATCACATTGCCGTGCTCGGCGATGTGGGCGACGATCGCCTCGATCTGCTCCTCCTGGTAACCCAGGCGGCGCAGGGCCTGCGGGACGGTGCCGTTGACGATCTGCATGGAGCCGCCGCCGACGAGCTTCTTGAACTTCACCAGCGCGAGGTCGGGCTCGACACCGGTGGTGTCGCAGGACATCGCCAGACCGATGGTGCCGGTCGGGGCGAGGACGGACGCCTGGGAGTTACGGAAACCGTTCTGCTCGCCGAGGCGGACGACGTCCTGCCAGGCCTCCGTGGCGGCGGCCCAGACCGGGTTGTCCAGGTCGTCCATGTGGACGGCGACACCGTTGGCGTCGGCGTGCTGCTTCATGACGCGCTTGTGGGCGTCCGCGTTGCGGGCGTAGCCGTCGTAGGTGCCGACGACAGCGGCCAGCTCGGCGGAACGGCGGTAGGCCGTACCCGTCATCAGGGAGGTGATGGCGCCGGCCAGGGCGCGGCCGCCCTTGGAGTCGTACGCGTGGCCCGTCGCCATCAGCAGGGCGCCCAGGTTGGCGTAGCCGATGCCGAGCTGGCGGAACGCGCGCGTGTTCTCGCCGATCTTCTGGGTCGGGAAGTCCGCGAAGCAGATCGAGATGTCCATCGCGGTGATGACCAGCTCGACGACCTTCTGGAAGCGCTCGGTGTCGAACGACTGGTTGCCCTTGCCGTCGTCCTTGAGGAACTTCATCAGGTTCAGCGAGGCGAGGTTGCAGGACGTGTTGTCCAGGTGCATGTACTCGCTGCACGGGTTCGACGCGGTGATCCGGCCGGACTCGGGGCAGGTGTGCCAGTTGTTGATGACGTCGTCGTACTGAATGCCCGGGTCGGCGCAGGCCCAGGCGGCCTCGGCGATCTTGCGGAAGAGAGCCTTGGCGTCGACCTCCTCGATGACCTCACCGGTCATGCGGGCACGCAGGCCGAACTTGCCGCCGTTCTCGACCGCCGTCATGAACTCGTCGTTCACGCGCACCGAGTTGTTGGCGTTCTGGTACTGGACGGACGTGATGTCGTCGCCGCCCAGGTCCATGTCGAAGCCCGCGTCGCGCAGGACGCGGATCTTCTCCTCCTCGCTGACCTTGGTCTGGATGAAGTCCTCGATGTCGGGGTGGTCGACGTCGAGAACGACCATCTTGGCGGCGCGGCGGGTGGCGCCACCGGACTTGATGGTGCCGGCGGAGGCGTCGGCGCCGCGCATGAAGGAGACCGGGCCGGAGGCGTTGCCGCCGGAGGACAGCAGCTCCTTGGAGGAGCGGATGCGGGAGAGGTTCAGGCCGGCGCCGGAGCCGCCCTTGAAGATCATGCCCTCTTCCTTGTACCAGTCGAGGATCGACTCCATGGAGTCGTCGACGGACAGGATGAAGCAGGCGGAGACCTGCTGGGGCTGCGGCGTACCGACGTTGAACCAGACGGGGCTGTTGAAGCTGAAGATCTGGTGCAGGAGGGCGTAGGCCAGCTCGTGCTCGAAGATCTCGGCGTCGGCGGCCGAGGCGAAGTACTTGTGGTCCTCGCCGGCCTGGCGGTACGTCTTCACGATGCGGTCGATCAGCTGCCTGAGGCTGACCTCGCGCTGCGGCGTGCCGACGGCACCGCGGAAGTACTTGCTGGTGACGATGTTGACCGCGTTCACCGACCAGAAGTCGGGGAACTCGACGCCACGCTGCTCGAAGTTGATCGAGCCGTCGCGCCAGTTGGTCATGACGACGTCACGGCTCGCCCACTCGACCTCGTCGTACGGGTGCACGCCGGGGGTCGTGTGGACGCGCTCGATACGCAGGCCCTTGGTGGCCTTGGCACCCTTTGCTCGGGAACCTCGTGCCGGACCGCTCGCCGTCTCTGTCATGCCGCCTCCCTGTACGGGCAAAAACGCCCAGAAGTGCCCCGTTTGTTCCCGTGGCACGGTGTTCTGTCTTGTGTCGCGAGCGCCCTCGAACGCCGCCCACGACAGGTCTTGAGATCGCCGCCTCTCGGCCGGAAGCCGGGTCTCCCCGTTCCGTCCGCTGGTCAGTCGGCGGCGTGCGCGGGCACCGGGACCTGAGTGGTCCGCCCGGGCCCGCGTTGGTCTTCCTGGCTCCCCGCTTGCGCGTCTTCGTCGTCGGCGACGGGGCCTCTTACCGTTTCCCGCAGTTCCGCGATGGCGGCCTCGAAGTCCTCGAGCGAGTCGAACGCCCGGTAGACGGAGGCGAATCGCAGGTAGGCGACGAGGTCGAGCTCCTGCAGCGGACCGAGTATGGCCAGCCCCACGTCGTGGGTCGTCAGCTCGGCGCTGCCGGTGGCCCGCACCGCCTCCTCGACCCGCTGGCCGAGCTGGGCGAGCGCGTCCTCGGTGACAGGCCGTCCCTGGCATGCCTTGCGCACGCCATTGATGACCTTCGTACGACTGAAGGGCTCGGTGACTCCGGACCGCTTCACCACCATGAGCGAGCACGTCTCCACGGTCGTGAAACGACGGGAGCAGTCGGGGCACTGGCGGCGCCTGCGGATCGACGTGCCGTCGTCGGTCGTACGGCTGTCGACCACACGGCTGTCGGGGTGCCTGCAGAAGGGGCAGTGCATGGTCTCCAACCCTCCTCACAGCAGACTCCATGGCCTCGCCGGGCCGCACGGGCCCCTCGAAGCAGCCCTAAGCATAGGCGATCGCGGAGGCCTCGAAGACCCAGGGGCTCGCCCGAAACACAACTTGTGGGTCGCAGTAGCCATACAACCACTAGATGTAGGGATTGAGGCATTCGGGGAGGCGAGCTCGCGTGTCGGCCCGGAACCGGCCGCACATGGGCCCGCAGCGCGGTTGCCGGCGCCCGTCGCGACGCGTCCGCGAAAGGCCAGGTCGGGCACCCTGGCGCCCACGCGGGCGCCCCGCGGAGGCGGGAGCCGGACTCACGGGCGCGCGTGCGGGACGCCGCCGGGCTTGCGGGGATACCGTGGGCGCGGCACGGAGGACACGTGGGACTCCGGCGCACACGGGACCCGGATCCCGGCATACGGGATTCCGGATGGCACACTGGGCATGACCCACGAGGTCGCCCACCTCAGCGGTGAAGAGTACAACAATGGACATTTTTGTCCGCCGTCAGCCGGACAAGCCATACACCTGGAAACATGATCACGTCAGGTGAATCGCACTTTTTCACTCGAACGTGTGTTTGGCGCAACCTTTCGAAACCAACTACCGTTGTGCAGCAGGGAGACCATCGAGAGGGGCTGACGTGACCACCACCGCAGACAGTGCCACCATCACCGCCCAGGACCGCGTCCAGGGCCGAGTCGAGCCGGTACATGCGATGAACGAAGCCACGAATCCCGAGGGGCACAAGCGCTCCCTGCCGGGCCGACCTCCAGGCATCCGGGCGGACAGCTCGGGGCTCACCGACCGGCAGCGCCGGGTGATCGAGGTCATCCGGGACTCCGTGCAGCGGCGCGGCTACCCGCCGTCGATGCGCGAGATCGGCCAGGCCGTCGGCCTCTCCAGCACCTCCTCGGTCGCGCACCAGCTGATGGCGCTGGAGCGCAAGGGCTTCCTGCGCCGCGACCCGCACCGCCCGCGCGCCTACGAGGTCCGCGGCTCCGACCAGGCGATGACCGTGCAGCCCACGGACACGGCCGGCAAGCCCGCCGCGTCGTACGTGCCGCTGGTCGGCCGTATCGCGGCCGGTGGTCCGATCCTGGCCGAGGAGTCGGTCGAGGACGTCTTCCCCCTCCCCCGCCAGCTGGTCGGCGACGGCGAGCTGTTCGTGCTGAAGGTCGTCGGCGACTCCATGATCGAGGCCGCGATCTGCGACGGGGACTGGGTCACCGTCCGCCGCCAGCCCGTGGCCGAGAACGGCGACATCGTGGCGGCCATGCTCGACGGCGAGGCCACCGTCAAGCGCTTCAAGCGCGAGGACGGCCACGTCTGGCTCCTGCCGCACAACGCGGCCTACGAGCCGATCCCCGGCGACGACGCGACCATTCTCGGCAAGGTCGTCGCCGTGCTGCGCCGCGTCTGATCCGCGCGGCGAGCGAGCCCCAGGGCTCCTCCCTGACCGGGCCCCGGAACCTCTGCGCCGGTTCCGGGGCCCTGCACGTGCCTGGGCTCCCTCCAGGGACATCCCTAAGCCTCACGCTGGGCGTCGCTGAGCCGCCCGTCCGACGACGGGCGGCTCAGGCACAAGCCGGGAACGGGGACCTGCTCCGCCCGGCCCCTTCCCCGCCTACTCCTCCGTCTGCTCCTCTGTCTGCTTCGCCGCCGCGTCGATCGCCGCGAGCGATCTGCGGACCTGATTGCGGTCCGTGGTGTACCAGAAGTCGGGCAGCGAGGTCTTCAGATAACCGCCGTACCGCGCGGTGGCGAGCCGCTGGTCCAGTACGGCGACCACACCGCGGTCCCCGGAAGCCCGCACGAGGCGGCCGGCGCCCTGCGCCATGAGCAGTGCGGCATGAGTGGCCGCGACCGCCATGAACCCGTTGCCGCCCGCGTCCTCCACGGCCTTCTGGCGCGCGCTCATCAGCGGGTCGTCGGGACGCGGGAACGGAATCTTGTCCATGACCACCAGCTGACAGCTGGGGCCCGGGACGTCGACGCCCTGCCACAGCGACAGCGTGCCGAAGAGGCAGGTCTTGGGGTCGGCCGCGAAGTTCTTGATCAGCTCGCCGAGTGTCTCCTCGCCCTGGAGGAGGATCGGGAACTCGGGAATCCGGGACCGCAGCTCCTCCGCGGCCAGCTGGGCGGCCCGCATGGAGGAGAACAGCCCGAGCGTGCGGCCGCCGGCGGCCTGGATCAGCTCGGTCAGCTCGTCCAGCATGTCGGTGCGGTCGCCGTCCCGCGCCGGGCGCGCGAGGTGCTTGGCGACGTAGAGGATGCCCTGCCGGGGGTAGTCGAAGGGTGAGCCGACGTCGATGCCCTTCCACTGCGGCAGGTCGTCGCCCTCCACCCCCTCGGGAGCGAGGCCGAGCGACGCGCCGACACCGTTGAAGTCGCCGCCCAGCTTCAGCGTGGCCGAGGCGAGGACGACGCTGCGGTCGGCGAAGAGCTTCTCCCGGAGCAGACCCGAGACCGACATGGGCGCGATGCGCAGCGAGGCCCCGAAGCGGTCGTGCCGCTCGTACCAGACGACGTCGTACTCCGAGCCGTTCAGCACGCGTTCCGCCACGTCGTGCACGGTCTCCACCGAGGCCAGCGCCTGCTTGCGGACGGCGTCCTCGTCCTGGACGGACTTGTCCCGGGTCGAGCCCAGCACCGAGATGACCGTCCGTGCCGCGTCACGCAGCGCCATCAGCGCGTACCCGAGGTCTTCCGGGATCTCCTCCAGGCGGCCGGGCAGGGCCAGCTCCATCAGCCGCTCGAAGCCCTCGGAGGCCGTCTGGAGCTGATCGGCGGCCTTCTCGTCGACGAGCTTCGCCGCCCGGCGCACGGCACGGTTGACCTGGCCGGAGGTGAGTTCGCCGGTGGCGACGCCGGTGACCCGGGAGACCAGTTCGTGCGCCTCGTCCACGATCAGCACCTCGTGCTGCGGCAGCACCGGGGCGCCCTCGATGGCGTCGATGGCCAGCAGCGCGTGGTTGGTGACGACGACCTCGGCGAGCTTGGCCCGCTCACGGGCCATCTCCGCGAAGCACTCCGCGCCGTAGGCGCACTTCGACGCGCCCAGGCACTCCCGGGACGACACCGACACCTGTGCCCAGGCCCGGTCGGAGACGCCCGGGGTGAGGTCGTCGCGGTCGCCGCTCTCCGTCTCGTCGGCCCAGTCGCGCATCCGCAGCAGGTCCTGGCCCAGCTTGCTGGTGGGGGCCGCCGCCTCGAACTGGTCGAAGAGGCCGTCCTCCTCGTCCTGCGGCATCCCCTCGTGCAGCCGGTGGAGGCACAGATAGTTCGACCTGCCCTTGAGCATGGCGAATTCCGGGCGGCGGCGCAGCAGCGGGTGGAGGGCGTCGACCGTGCGCGGGAGATCGCGCTCCACGAGCTGGCGCTGGAGCGCGAGCGTCGCCGTGGCGACGACCACACGCTCCCCCTGCGCGAGCGCGGGCACGAGATAGCCGAGCGACTTTCCGGTGCCGGTACCGGCCTGGACCAGCAGGTGGGACCCGTCGTCGATCGTTTTGGCGACCGCTTCGGCCATCGCCACCTGGCCGGGGCGCTCCGTGCCGCCGACGGCTGCGACGGCGGCATGCAGGAGTTCGGGGAGTGAGGGCTTCGTCATAGCCCGACCACCCTACGGCCCGGCACTGACAATCGGGCGGCGGAGGCGGGGACGAGAGGACGGATCACTGCCGGACTCCTCGACTCGACGGGATGGGGTGGGTGCAGCGGGGCGGGGCGAGGCGGGGAGCCGGGCGCGCAAGGCACCGGGCGGCGACCCAGGCATCGACCGGCGGCCCAGGCATCGGCCGGCGAGCGGGGCATCGGCTGGCGACCGGGCGTCCCGGATGAAAAAAGCGAAAAAGGTCGAATGCGGGGAACTCGACCGGATCGCCGTACGTACAACATGTGAGCAGTCGGTCACGTGACGTCACAACACATCGCGCAGGGACCGGTCACGGAGCATGAGAGCGGCCCGCTTGTCGGGCAGGTCGACCTCCGCGGCGAAACGGAAGCCCGCGTTCAGGAAAGCGGCGACGGAGGGGGTGTTACGGAGGTCGGGCTCCGCCACGACACGTGAGCAGGCGGGGCGCCGGTTCAGGACCAGATCGGACACGGCCCGGATCAGAACGGAACCGAGCCCACGCCCTCGGCCCTCGGCGCCGATGAGGAGGTGGATCCCGGTGTCCTGGAAACGGACCGGACAGTGATGGGCCAGCGGGTCGAGATCGGCACGGTACAGCTCCCAGTAGCTCATGGGGGTGCCGTCCAGCAGACCGAGGCACGGCACGCTGCGGCCGTCGCCGTCGAGTTGGGAAAGCAGGTGGTTCGCCGTCGCGACCGGGGGCCCGGCCAGCTCCCAGAACGCGGCGACGACGGGATCGCTCATCCACCGGTGGATGAGCGACAGGTCACGCTCGACGCACACCGGGAGCAGGCGGAACAGGCCCACGGGTGTGGCGGCCGGTCCCCAGGCCGCGACATCGCCGACGAGCTCGCCGGCCGGGGCGGAACCGGGGCCCGCCGGTGCCGCGGCGTCACCGAGGGCGCCGAAGCCGTCCGGCAGGCGGAGGGCGAGGGTGTCCTCGCTGTCCTCGCTGTCCTCCGGGGATGTGGGGCCGGTTCCGAGTGCGGGGCCAGGTCCGAGTGCGGGATCGAGTCCGGGTCCGGCGCTCGCGTCGGTGGGCGGCACGGTGGGCTCCTCGCTCGGGGTGAGGTCCGGGGACGGATTCGGCGGACGGAGGCAGGTGATGTGTCGGGACGGCGGCTGGTGATCGGTGACTGGCGATTGGAGATCTAGGGGCGGTGACCGGGGAGTGGTGATCGGAGATCGAGGAGCAGTGATCGGTTCAGGAATGGAGGGGGTTGGCGATGGTGACGTAGACGGACTGGGTGTCGACCGGGCCGACGAGTTCGTCCAGGCCGTGCAGGCGGGTCAGTAGATTGGCCTTGCAGCGCAGGACGGGTGAGTCGAGCAGGCGGCCAGGCAGGGTGGTGCGCAGGGCGGCGGGTCCCGTGGCGACGTCGGTGAGGAACCGGCGGAAAGCGGCGAGAAGGAGCCGTTCGTCGGCGAGGCGCTGGGAGCCGAACGCGCCGATCAGGCCGAACACGTTGTTGATGGCGAGGTAGTAGACGAACCGTTCGTCGGTGACCTCGTCGGAGACGAAGGTGTCGCTGTGCTCACCGATACCGGGCAGCCGGGCGTCGAGATCGGCCCGCCGCGACTCGCGGAAGTAGTAGCCCTGGTTGTCGCGGTAACGGCCGCCGACGGGCCAGCCGTCGTGGTCCAGCAGGACGAGCGTGTTCTGCTGGTGGGCCTCCAGGGCGATGCCGGCCTCGCCGTCGAGCCACAGCACGGGACGTACGACCTGTTCCAGGTAACGCAGGAACCACTCCGCGGCGACGGCTCCGACGGGACGCCCGGTGTGTACGGCGAGCCGTGCGACGAGCTGGGCGAGGCGGGAACCGTGGGCCCAGCCTCCCTGCCCGGAAGAGGAGTCGACGCCGGGTACGGCGAGCGGGCGGGGCGATACGAGTCCCGCGACGCAGCCGACGTCATCCGCCGGGGAGAACGGGTTGTGCCTCAGCATCACGTCGAGACCGGGCACGGGCAGTCCGTCCGGGGCGTCGACGGCGAGCCAGGCCGGATCGCGGACGATGTCGAAGCTCTCGTGCACGGCCTGCCACTGCTTGGACAGTCCGGTGCGCAGCAGGCGGTGCACCTCGACTCCGCGGTGGAGTTCCTTGCGCAGGTTCTCCCGGCGGGAGTTGGTGATGCGCAGCCCCAGCGACAGCTTGAGCATCGCGGGGGCGTCGGACCGGTGGACGGTGCGTACGGAGGAGGTGGGATGCCAGGGGGCGCCGAACGGGCCGAGGTCGCGGAGCAGTCCGGAGTCGAGCAGGACGGCGACCTCCGGGCGGTGTCGTACCTCGCGGGCCTGCCAGGGGTGCAGAGGCAGGGCGGCGTACCCCTCGGGCAGGGGCAGCGGGGTGCCGCAGAGCTCGCGGGTGAGGTGGTCGGCGGTGACGGGGCGGCCGCGCTCGGTCCAGGCCGAGTCGGTGGCGAGCAGGGCCGGGGCGGCGGCCATCCAGTGAAGGGGGAAGGAGCCTCGCGACTCCGGTGAGTACAGGCGGGTTTCGGCCTCGGTGAATCCTTCCCGGCTCTTCGGTGCGGGGTGCAGGGGGTGGCCGAGGAGCAGGGCCTGTTCCGCGCCGAGGAAGAGGTCCTGGCCGTCGGCGGGATGCGCCCGCCGGTCCCGGAGGAAGGCCGCGGTACGGCGCGACGAGTCGGCGACCCTGACGACGAGGTCGACCCCGTCGCCGGAGGCGGACTCGGGGTGCGCGGCGCCGACGCCCGCGTCACCGTGCGTCTCCCTGGCGAGCAGCGCGGCCAGGGTGACCGCGTCGACGGGTGCGCTGTCCTCGGGCGCGTCGGCGTGACGTGGAGGTCCGAAGCGGTGCCAGCCCGTGGGCGACCAGTGGCGGACGGGAACGGTCAGGGCCGTGCCGCCGGCCGGGAGGGAGATACGGAGGGTGTGGGTGGCGGGGGCGGCGAGGCCTGTCTCGCGGATCCAGCAGCGGAGCAGGTTGTCCACCGCGGCGGCCTGGGCCGCGCGGTGCGGGTCGGGGTCGGCCAAGGGGTCGGCGTCGGGCTCGGCTCGTCGCTCGGCGGTGGGCTCCCGCCGCGTCTGCGGTGGGACCGAGTCGGCGCGCGGCGAGGGAGTTGCCGAGGCTTCGGGAGCGGCCGGGGCTTCGGGGGCGGTGGGGTCCCCCGTCTCGTCGCCCGTACCGGATCGGCCGTCGGGTGTGGGGGTGGCGGTCAAGACGGCTCCTCGGGTCTGGGGGGCTTGAGTCGGTGGGGTGGTGGGGCGCTCGGCCGTCGGGGTCCGGATCGGCGAAGGGCGGACCGGCCTAGGTCAGATGGGTCGGGGCGCGGACCGTGGCGGGGCGACGGAGCGGGGAGAGATTGGGCGGTCGGAGGGGCTGCTGCGGGGCGGGAAGGGTGCCCGTCCGGGCCGGCGGACGGAAGTGCGGGGCGACGGTGGGGGCGCTGGACGGGAGTGGGGTGGAGATGGAGCGGTGTGACGGAGCCGGGAGAGGGGTGGATGTGAGGGCGAGAGGATCGCGGAGCTACCGCGTTCAGGGCTGCGGATGGTTCCTGGTGCGGCCGGTGCCGGCCAGGCCGCGGCGACGGGTGCGGGGCCGCCGCGGTGGGTGGTGGGCCTCCGGGCGGTTCTTATCCAGCGCGCTCGGAAGGGCCGTCGTACCGGCGGCGGCCGTCACCTTGGTGACCGTTGTCTCGATGGCCGTCGCCCTGGTGTCCGCGGGCCGCCGCCGCCACCGCGTCGCTCAGGCGGTCCAGGACCGCCGCCGCCTGCTCGTCGCTGATGGTCAGGGGCGGAAGGAGGCGGACGACGCTGTTGTGGCGGCCGCCGAGTTCGACGATGAGGCCGCGGTCAAGGCACTCCCGCTGCACGGCGGCGGCCAGGCCGGGCGAGGCGGGAAGCGGTTCGGTGGCCGATTCCGGCGAGGTTCGCGGGGCCGGGCAGGAGTCGTCGGGGGCACCATGGGGCCCCGGGCCGGGGGTGTTCTCGCCGGTGGGGCGGCCGTCCGGGTCGACGAGTTCGAGCCCGATCATCAGCCCGCGTCCTCGCACGTCCCCCACGCAGTCGAACTCCGTCCCCAGGGAGGCGAGGTCGGACAGCATGCGGGCGCCGAGGTCGGCCGCGCGTTCGGCGAGGCCGTGCTCGCGGACATGAGCCAGGGTGGCGGTGCCCGCGGCCATCGCGAGCTGGTTGCCGCGGAAGGTGCCCGCGTGGGCGCCGGGGCGCCAGACGTCGAGGTCTTCGTGGTAGACGACCACGGCCAGCGGGAGGCTGCCGCCGATGGCCTTGGACAGCACCATCACGTCGGGGGTGACCCCGCTGTGCTGGACGGCCCAGAAGGCGCCGGTGCGGCCGACTCCGGTCTGGATCTCGTCGGCGATGAGCGGGATGGACCGGTCCGCCGTGAGGGCGCGCATGCGGCGCATCCAGTTGTCGGGGGCGGGGATCACGCCGCCTTCGCCCTGGACGGGTTCGAGGATCATTCCGGCGGCCAGCGGCACACCCGACTTGGGGTCGTCGAGGAGCGACTCGGTGAAGCGGGCGGCGAGTCCGGCGCCGCGCGGGCCGCCGACGCCGAACGGGCAGCGGTAGTCCTGCGGGTAGGGCAGCCGACCGCCCCGTGGCTCGCCGGCCCCGCCGGAGGCGGCGAGGGCGTCGGCGGTCATGCCGTGGTAGGCGCCGGTGAAGGAGAGGATGCCGGTACGGCCGGTCGCGGCGCGGACGAGCTTGAACGCGGCCTCGACCGCGTCGGTGCCCGCCGGTCCGCAGAACTGGACGCGGGCGCGGTCGGCGAGGCCGGGCGGCAGGGTGCGGAACAGCTCCGTGATGAAGGCGTCCTTGACGGGGGTCGCCAGGTCGAGCACGGAGAGCGGGGCCCCGGAGTCGAGGACTTTGCGGATGGCTTCCAGCACGACGGGGTGGTTGTGGCCGAGGGCGAGGGCCCCGGCGCCGGAGAGGCAGTCCAGATAGCGGCGTCCGTCCGCGCCCTCGATGGTCAGACCGCGTGCGCGCACGGGCACGATGGGCAGCGCCCGCGCGTAGGTGCGTGCCGCGGACTCGCGCGCGGACTGGCGTCCCAGAATTCCCTCGTGCACGGAACGGGCTCCCCCGTACGCGCTTTCAGCCACCGACTCGGTCACGGCCACGGCCCGTTGTCCTCCCCGCCGTCCGGAGACGAGTTGATCGACGGGGCCCGGATACGGACAGCGGGCCCCTCACCGCTACCAACCGCGCACGGGCCTCGGGGTTACGGGTGACCTGAAGATCGTTGCCGCGGCTGGCCGTTGGACCGGGAAGCCTCCGGGGGGTTCCCGTCACGCGGGTGCGGTCGGCGTCGCTCGTAGCGAAAACGTTGCGGTCCCGGTGAGAGTCGCCTGCGGCGAGCGCATAGTGTGGTCCCGTTCCCAGAAGAGCCGTCAGACGGTCCGAACTCCCCTCGTGGGCGGGCCCGGTGGCGGTTCGCGGTGCCGAGTTCCTTCACAGCAGGGGGAGTCAAGACCATGCGATCCATACGGCCGTCGTTCACTGTTCGCCGAGGGAGGGACGCGTCGCGCAGAACTCCCCCCGTGCTGGCGGCGTTCGCCCTCGTGTCGGCGCTCACGCTGACCGCCACGGCGTGCGGTGGCGGCAGCGACGACAAGGCCGACGGCGGGCCGGCCGCCACCGCGACCGCGGCCGGCTCCGGCGACGGAAAGATCACCATCCCGGACGACATCCGCGAGCGGCTCAAGGAGCACGGCGTCGATGTCGACAAGTGGAAGAACGGCGCCTGGAAGAACTGGGACAGGGACCAGTGGCTCCGCGAGGCCAACGATTTCATCAACCCGATCATCAAGGGCCTGTGGAACCCGGACCGTATGCGGGGCGCCGACGACCCCGACAAGGCCGTCGACGACAACGACATCTCCGGTGACCAGGGCGTGACGGACCCGGAGCCGGCGCCGGTGAAGGCGCGCCCGGTCGCGGCGCCGTACCACAACAACGCCGCCACCTCGGGCAAGATCTTCTTCGACGCCCCCAGTGGCACGATGGTCTGTTCGGCGACGGTCGTCGAGGACCCGGCGCACCCGGGCAAGTCCGACCTCATCTGGACGGCGGGGCACTGTGTCCACGCCGGAAAGAAGGGCGGCTGGTACCGCAACCTCGCCTTCGTGCCGTCGTACAACAACCAGGGCATGACGCCCGAGCAGATGAAGAGCGCCTCGCGTGAACAGGTCGCTCCGCTCGGCGTCTGGTGGGCCGACGGGGCGAAGACCTCGCAGCAGTGGATCGACAAGGGCGGCGAGACCGGCGGCGACGGCGCCTCGTACGACTTCGCGGTGATCCATGTGACGCCCGAGCAGGGTGGTACCGGCAAGTCGCTGGAGGAGACGGTCGGCGGCGCGCTGCCGGTGGACTTCGACGCCCCGGCGGTG
The DNA here is from genome assembly GCF_044747185.1 of Streptomyces sp. NPDC090108. Lineage (NCBI taxonomy): Bacteria > Bacillati > Actinomycetota > Actinomycetes > Kitasatosporales > Streptomycetaceae > Streptomyces > Streptomyces sp. NPDC090108. The sequence goes on along the minus strand of NZ_JBIVDQ010000004.1, from coordinate 84,406 downwards.
GCGAAGGTGCAGAGCATCACGGCGAGCGGTTACCCGGCGGCGTCGCCGTTCGACGGCCGGCTGCTGTACCAGTGCCAGGACAAGCCGGGCCGGCTGTCGGTCAGCGCGCCGGATCCGACGATGTACCGCATCGGCTGCACGATGACCGGTGGTTCCTCCGGCGGCGGCTGGGTGGAGACCGGCGCGGACGGCAAGCCCACGCTGGTGTCCAACACCTCGATCGGCCCGGCCTCGTCCGGGTGGCTCGCCGGTCCGCGGCTCGGTGAGGTGGCCAAGGGCGTGTACGACTCGGTCAGCAAGAAGTTCGCCGGCCGGTAGGACCCGCGCAGGACAAGGGGAAGGCCTGCCACCCGGGAACGGGTGGCGGGCCTTCCTTCCGTGCGGGGCCGAACCGCCGGGGCGGTGCGGCCGTCAGGCCGCGGACGCGGGCGCGTACGGCGCCAGGTCGGCGGCGAGCTCCTCGTGCACCCGGACCTTGATCAGGGTGCCTTCGGCGGTGTGCTCCTCGGAGAGGACCTCGCCCTCGGTGTGGGCGCGGGCCACGAGCTTGCCCTGCGTGTAGGGGACGAGCGCCTCGACCTCGACGGAGGGACGGGGCAGCTCGTCGTCCACGAGCGCGAGCAGTTCCGCGATGCCCTGGCCGGTGCGTGCCGAGACCGCGAGGGCGTGCTTCTCGACGCGCAGCAGACGCTGGAGGACCAGCGGGTCGGCCGCGTCCGCCTTGTTGATCACGACGATCTCGGGAACGTCGGTGGCTCCGACCTCCCGGATCACCTCGCGCACGGCGGCGAGCTGCTCCTCAGGGGTGGGGTGCGCGCCGTCCACCACGTGGAGGATCAGGTCGGCGTCGCCGACCTCCTCCATGGTGGAGCGGAACGCCTCGACCAGGTGGTGCGGCAGGTGCCGGACGAAGCCGACGGTGTCGGCCAGGGTGTAGAGGCGGCCGCTCGGGGTCTCCGCGCGGCGGACGGTCGGGTCCAGGGTCGCGAACAGGGCGTTCTCGACCAGGACACCGGCGCCGGTGAGCCGGTTGAGCAGGGAGGACTTGCCGGCGTTGGTGTAGCCCGCGATGGCGACGGACGGCACCTTGTTGCGCCGGCGCTCCTGGCGCTTGACCTCGCGGCCGGTCTTCATCTCCGCGATCTCCCGGCGCATCTTCGCCATCTTCTCGCGGATCCGGCGCCGGTCCGTCTCGATCTTGGTCTCACCGGGGCCACGGGTGGCGAGGCCGCCGCCCTTGCCGCCGCCCATCTGACGGGACAGGGACTGACCCCAGCCGCGGAGCCTCGGCAGCATGTACTGCATCTGCGCGAGCGCGACCTGCGCCTTGCCCTCGCGGGACTTGGCGTGCTGGGCGAAGATGTCGAGGATCAGGGCCGTACGGTCGATGACCTTGACCTTGACGACATCCTCCAGCTGGATCAGCTGGCCGGGGCTGAGCTCACCGTCGCAGATGACGGTGTCGGCGCCGGACTCGACGACGATGTCGCGCAGCTCCAGGGCCTTGCCCGAGCCGATGTAGGTGGCGGCGTCGGGCTTGTCCCGGCGCTGGATGACACCGTCGAGCACGAGCGCGCCCGCGGTCTCCGCGAGGGCGGCCAGCTCGGCGAGGGAGTTGTCGGCGTCCTGCACGGTGCCGGTGGTCCACACGCCGACGAGCACGACCCGCTCCAGGCGGAGCTGGCGGTACTCGACCTCGGTGACGTCCTCCAGCTCCGTGGAGAGACCCGCCACGCGCCGCAGTGCCGCGCGCTCCTTGCGGTCGAACTGATCGCCGTCCCGCTCGCCGTCGATCTCGTGGCTCCAGGCGACGTCCTCTTCCATCAGGGCATCGGCCCGAAGACCTTCGGGGTAGGCGTGCGCGAGGCGCTTGGTGTCCTGGGAAGGGGAAGAAGAGGAGCTCATTGGATCCTTACGCCGATGGTCGATGGGGGTGCCGGCCCGGTGGTGACGGGACCGGCGGTCTTACGGAACAACGCACGAGTACCCCGGGGGATTCCCGTGACGCGCGCCGTGCCGGCCCGGAGACCGGCCTGAAAATGGTCGCACGGTACGCAGTGTCCCGTCACCGCGTTATTTCCCTGTCCCCGGCCCCGCCACTCCCGCCGTCCCGCCCGGGCCCGGTGCGGTTCCGCCCGGCGTCCCGCACGTGCTCGGTACGGCTTCTCCTTGCGTCCCGCCCGGGCCCGGCCCCGCCACTCCCGCCGTCCCGCCCGGGCCCGGTGCGGTTTCACCCGGCGTCCCGCCCGGGCCGGGCGCGGCTTCTCCCGTCCGCCCGGGGGCCTACCTCCTGGTCGTCCCCGCGGATTCCGCGCTCACCTTCGTGGCCGCCGTGCCGCCGGGCCGCGAGGTCTTCGCCGTGCCCGGCGCGGCCGGCTTCCAGTCGGGGTGGCCCGGCATCGGCGGGGTCTTCTCGCCGTAGAGCCAGTCCTGGAAGAAGCCGCCGAGGTCACGACCGGCGACGGACGAGGCGAGACGGACGAAGTCGGCGGTGGTGACGGTGGAGTCCCGGTGTTCCTGCACCCACACCTTCTCCAGGCGCTCGAAGGCCGGGCGGCCGATCTCCTGACGCAGGGCGTAGAGGACGAGTGCGGCCCCGTCGTAGATGTTGGGACGGAAGATGCTGATCTTCTGGCCGGGGGCGGGGGCCTTGGGCCGGGCCGGCGGCCCGCCGGAGGCGCGCCAGCGGTCGGAGGCACCGTAGGCGGCCTTCATCCGGTCCTCCATGGGCCGGTGCGCCTTCTCCTCCGAGTACAGGGACTCGTACCAGGTGGCGTGCCCCTCGTTCAGCCAGACGTCGGACCAGGTGCGGGGGCTGACGCTGTCGCCGAACCACTGGTGGGACAGCTCGTGCACCATGATCGACTCGAGGTACCACTTGGGGTAGCCGGACTCGGTGAACAGATCCTTCTCGAACAGGGAGAGCGTCTGCGTCTCCAGCTCGAAGCCCGTGGAGGCCTGGGCCATGAGCACGCCGTAGGTCTCGAAGGGGAAGGGCCCGATCTTGCTCTCCATCCAGGCGATCTGGTCGGGCGTCTTCGCGAGCCAGGGTTCGAGCGCCTTCCGGTCGGCGCTGGGCACGACGTCGCGGACCGGAAGTCCGTGGGGGCCCTGGCGGTGCGTGACGTCGGACCGGCCGATGGAGACCTGGGCGAGCTCGGTGGCCATGGGGTGCTGGGAGCGGTAGGTCCAGGTGGTGCGGGGGCCGACCCGTTCCACTCCGGTGGGCAGGCCGTTCGCCACGGCGGTGTAGTCGTTCGGGGCGGTGATCCGGATGGTGAACATCGCCTTGTCGGACGGGTGGTCGTTGCACGGGAAGACCAGGTGCGCCGCGTCGGCCTGGTTCGCCATGGCGAGGCCGTCGGTGGTGCGCACCCAGCCGCCGTCCTGGCCCTCGGCGGCGACGGGGTCGCTGGTGTGCCGCACGGTGATCCGGGTCCAGGTGCCCCGTGCCAGGGGGCGGGCCGGGGTGACGACGAGGTCCTCTCCCGCGCCGGTGAACTCGGCGGGCCGACCGTCGACCTCGACGGACTGCACGGTGCCGTGGGCGAAGTCGAGGTTGAGGCGGTCGAGCGAGGCGGTCGTCCAGGCGTCGATCGTGGTGACGGCCTGCAGCGGCTTGTCGTTGGCGCCCGTGTAGGTGAAAGACAGGTCGTACGACGCCACGTCGTACCCCGGGTTCCCCAGGTACGGGAACAGCCGGTCGCCGACGCCCAGGGGCTCGGCGGGGGTGCCGGCGGCGACGAGGCAGACGGCCGCGGCGGAGGCGAGCAGGGCGGCCTTGCGGCGCAGGAGCCACGGGGTCCGGCGGGGGCCGGCGTCCGGACGGGAGCCGGGGCGGTGGAGCGGTCCGGTTTCCCGGCGCGGGCCGGAGTCGGGCGCCTGGCGGGAGCGGGGGGTGAGCAGCATCCCTCACCGCTACCAGCGCGCCCGTGCGGCGCGGCGGCGGCGCGCGCCAAGCCCACCCGAACGGGTCGGCGTCAGAGGGCCTTCCGCCCCACCCCCGCCTGAGGGCCTTCGCCCCACCCCCGCCTGAGGGCCTTCGCTCCGCCCCCGCCTGAGGGCCATCCGCAACGTCCCCGCCTGAAGGCCTTCCGTCCCACCCCGCGTGAGGGCATCGTCCCCCGCTTCGCGGGCCGTGTTCAGCGCGCCGTCGGGGGCTGGGCCCGGCTCACGTCGAACACCCCCGGCACGTCTCTCATGGCGCGCATGAGGGCGGGGAGGTGGGCCGCGTCGGGGAGCTGGAGGGTGTAGGTGTGGCGTACCCGCTGCTGGCTGGGTGGTTCCACGGTGGCGGAGACGATCTCCGCGCCCTCCAGGGCCATCGCCTCGGTGAGGTCGGCCAGCAGATGGGGGCGGCCGAACGATTCGGCGTACAGGGTGACCCGGCACGCGGTGGTGTCTCCCCAGCGCGCCCCGATCTCGGCGCGTCCTCTGGTCTTCATGTGGGCCACCGCCGAGCAGCCGACGCGGTGGACGGTCACCACTCCCCCGCGCACGGCGAAGCCGGTGATCTCGTCGAGCGGTACGGGCGTACAGCATCCGGCGAGGCGTACGACGGCCCCGGGACGGTCCACGAGCACGTCCGCGCCGCGCGGACGGGCGACGGGCGCGGCCGGACGGGGGCGGCCCCCGGACGTGGTCCCGGAGGCGGCGCGGGGCGGGTCCGCCACGGCGGCGGCCGCGTGCGCCCCCGGGACGGTCGTGTGCGCCGCCGGGGTGCGTGGGCCCGCCGAGCCGTCGGACGCGGGCGGTGACACGGCGGGCTCGCCGTCCACGGACGGGTCGGCAGCGGCGGCGTGCGGGTTCCCGGCGGGCGCCGCGGCCGTGTCGCGGGGTGCGGGCTCCGGGAGGCCGGCGTTCTCCGGGGTGCCGCGGCCGGCCGGTGAGTGCGCCTCGGCGGCCGGGCCGCCGGGATGAGTCGCCAGCCAGCGCTGGATGGCGATGCGGGCGGCGGGGGTGTGTGCGTGCTCCAGCCAGGCGCGGGAGGGTTCGGACGCGGGGTCCTGGCCCATGAGGAGCTGGACGCTGTCGCCGTCCCGCAGGACGGTGCTGAGGGTGGCGAGTCGGCCGTTGACACGTGCGCCGATGCAGGCGTGGGCGTCCTCGCCGTACTGCGCGTAGGCGGCATCCACGCAGGTGGCGCCCTCGGGCAGGCCGAGCGTGCCGCCGTCGGGGCGGAAGACGGTGATCTCGCGGTCCTGGGCGAGGTCCTCGCGCAGCGTGGACCAGAAGGTGTCGGGGTCGGGGGCCGCCCGCTGCCAGTCGAGGAGGCGGGAGAGCCAGCCGGGACGGGTGGGGTCGGCGCGTTCGCCGTCGGCGGCCAGGGAGGGGTCCTCCGCGGGCGGCGCGTAGGGGTTGCCGAGCGCGATCACCCCGGCCTCGGCGGCCTTGTGCATCTGGTGGGTGCGGATGAGGACTTCGGCGACCTGTCCGTCCGCGCGGGCGACGGCGGTGTGCAGCGACTGGTACAGGTTGAACTTGGGTACGGCGATGAAGTCCTTGAACTCGGAGACCACCGGCGTCATGCAGGTGTGGAGTTCGCCGAGGACGCCGTAGCAGTCCGCGTCCTCGTTCACGAGGACCAGCAGGCGTCCGAAGTCGGCACCGCGCAGTTGTCCGCGCTTGCGGGCGACGCGATGGACGGAGACGAAGTGCCGCGGCCGGATGAGGACTTCGGCGGGGATGTCGGCCTCGCGCAGCACGCCGCGGACCTGGTCGGCGATCTCCGCGAGGGCGTCGTCGGGGCGGGCGGTGTTCGCCGCGACGAGTTCCCGGGTGTGCTCGTACTCCTCGGGGTGGAGGATGGCGAAGACGAGGTCCTCCAGCTCGGTCTTGAGGGCCTGGACACCGAGCCGTTCGGCGAGCGGGATGAGGACGTCGCGGGTGACCTTGGCGATCCGCGCCTGTTTCTCGGGGCGCATCACGCCGAGGGTGCGCATGTTGTGCAGCCGGTCGGCGAGTTTGATCGACATCACGCGCACGTCGCTGCCGGTGGCGACGAGCATCTTGCGGAAGGTCTCGGGTTCGGCGGCCGCCCCGTAGTCGACCTTCTCCAGTTTCGTGACGCCGTCGACCAGATAGCGCACCTCCTCGCCGAACTGCTCCCGCACCTGATGGAGCGTCACATCGGTGTCCTCGACGGTGTCGTGGAGGAGGGAGGCCGTCAGCGTGGTGGTCTCGGCGCCGAGTTCGGCGAGGATCAGGGTCACGGCGAGCGGGTGGGTGATGTACGGCTCGCCGCTCTTGCGCATCTGGCCGCGGTGCGAGGACTCCGCCAGCACGTAGGCGCGGCGCAGGGGTTCGAGGTCGGCGTCGGGGTGGTGGGCGCGGTGCGCCTCCACGACGTGGCCGATGGCGTCGGGCAGGCGGCCGCGGGCGGCGGGACCGAGCAGCGCGGCCCGGCCGAGCCGGCGCAGATCGATGCGCGGCCGGGACTTCCTGCGGGCCGCCGCGGGCAGACCGGGCGCGACGGGCGCCGCCGGCGTCACCGGGCCAGGGGTCGCAGGATTCGTGGCCTCCGCACTCATGGGCACCTCCGGCTCGTGGACCGGCGGACGGAGCTCCAGGGCATACGCGGCTCAGGGATGGCGACGTTCCCCCGTCCGTGCCGGTGCTTGATGCTACCGAGCCCATCACGCGCGACCGACCGCCTCCCGGAGAGCGTGAAACGGATCACCCATTCGAGCGATGCGGAGGAGGTTTAGGGTTTACGCCACCTGCTCTGCCCTCGGCCGCGGTTTCGAACGCGCCCCGGGGCCGGGGAGATACCCGGCGCCGCAGATCGCGGGGGTCCGCTGCCGCCGTGAGCGTGGCTCCGCCGGATCAGCCGACGGCGTTTTCCAGCCACGCGGCGTCGATCTCGCCCTCGGCGACGATCACGGCGGGACCCGTCATCTCGATCTCCCCGTCGGGCCGCTCGGTGATGACCAGGCGCCCGCCGGGCACGTCCACGGTGTAGGTGACCGGGACCCCGGTGAGGGCGGGATCGGCGCCGTCGCGGCGGGCGGCGGCCACGGCGACCGCGCACGCGCCGGTGCCGCAGGAGCGGGTCTCGCCGGAGCCGCGTTCGTGCACGCGCATGGCGACGTGGCGGGGACCGCGGTCGACGACGAACTCGACGTTCACGCCGTCGGGGTAGGCGCCGGCCGGACTGACGGGCGGCGCGGAGTACAGGTTGCCGGCGTGGGCCAGGTCGTCGACGAACGCGACGGCGTGCGGGTTGCCCATGTTCACGTTCCGCGCGGGCCAGCTGCGCTCGCCGACGCGCACGCCGACCTCGCCCTCGGGCAGGCGCGCGGCGCCCATGCCGACGGTGATGTCGCCGTTCTTCGCGAGGTGGACGGTCTTCACGCCCGCGCGCGTGGCGATCGTGAGGTCGCCCTCGCCGATGTGTCCGGCGTGCTTGAGGTAGCCGGCGAACACGCGCACGCCGTTGCCGCACATCTCCGCGACGGAGCCGTCGCCGTTGCGGTAGTCCATGAACCACTCCGCCTCGGCGGCCATCTCGCGGGCCTCGGGGTGCGCGGCGGCGCGCACGACGTGCAGGACGCCGTCGGCTCCGATGCCGGCCCGGCGGTCGCACAGGGCCGCGACGGCGGCCGGGGTCAGCTCGATGGCGTTCTCGGGGTCCGGGACGATCACGAAGTCGTTCTCGGTGCCGTGCCCCTTGAGGAAGGCGATCCGCGTGCTCATTCCTCGATCGTACGGGGTCGGTACGGCATCGCCTCGGGCGGTGGTCACGACACCCGGGCGGAGCCCCGCGTGGCGGCTGGACCGGAGTCCCGTGGGGGCTGGGGCGGACTCCCCCTGGCCCTGGGGCCGGAATCCCCGGAGTCCGACGCGGAGTCCCCGTGAGGGCGCCGCGGGGCGGCCCGTCCGGGGTGCGGGCCGGGACGGCCCTCAGCGCAGGCGGGCCACCCGCCACACGGCGAGGACGGCGACGACGGCCACCAGCAGCACGTAGGCGAGCACGACCCGCCAGTCGGGGCGGCGGCCCGAGCCGCGCGGGGGCAGGCCGGGGAAGGTGTAGCCCACGCGGCGGGCGGCGGTCATCCCCCAGCCGGCGGCGCACGAGCAGATCAGCAGGCCCAGCATGGCGATGACGGCACCGCTGTCGCCGAAGTCGAAGGCGAGCGGGAAGGCGAACATCAGCGATCCGACCGCGGCGAGGCCCACGATGGGCGCGAGCTGCCAGATGCGCAGCCGCCGCTGCGGGCGCAGCTCGACCTCGACCTCCGGTCCGCTCGCGTACATCTCCTCGGGCGCGGGGCCGTCGGCGGTCACGCCACCCGTGATCTCGTCGAGCGCGTCCTCGGCGAGACGGTCCTCGCCGAGCGGTTCCCCCGCGGGGCCGTCTGCGTCGAGGGCGCTCCGAGCGTCCTGAGCGGGGCGCTCGTCGCCCTGTCCCGGCTCGTCACCGTCGGTGGTGACGTGCTCGGCACCCGGTGCGGTGTCACGAGGGCCGGCCTCCATCGCCACGCGCCCTCCCAACTAGGACTTCCACTGGTCGATCGAGCTCGATGATGGCACGGCGTCAGAGGCCGCGTTGACCGGCGGCGCATCCCGATGCCATGACGTGATCAGGCTGTGACCGGTCGTTCGACCAACGCCAGGGCCAGTCCGGGAAGTTCCGCGCGGTCCGCCACCGCACCACTCAGCCAGTGCACCCGGGGGTCGCGCCTGAACCAGGAATCCTGACGGCGCGCGAAGCGCTTGGTGGCGCGCACGGTCTCCGCGCGCGCCTCCTCCATCGTGCGCTCGCCCGCCAGCGCGTCGAGGACCTGCTGATAGCCGAGCGCGCGCGACGCCGTACGGCCCTCGCGCAGTCCCCGCGTCTCCAGCGCGCGCACCTCGTCCACGAGTCCCGCCTCCCACATACGGTCGACGCGGCGCGCGATGCGCTCGTCGAGCTCGGGGCGCGCCACGTCGACACCGATCTGGACGGTGTCGTAGACGGAGTCGTGGCCGGGGAGGTTCGCCGTGAACGGGCGGCCGGTGATCTCGATCACCTCCAGGGCCCGGACGATGCGGCGGCCGTTGCCGGGCAGGATGGCGCGGGCCGCGTCGGGGTCGGCGGCGGCCAGCCGGGCGTGCAGGGCGCCCGGGCCGCGCAGCGCCAGTTCCTCCTCCAGCCGGGCCCTGACCTCGGGGTCGGTGCCGGGGAACTCCAGGTTGTCGACGGCTCCGCGGACGTAGAGGCCCGAGCCGCCGACCAGGATCGGCCAGCGGCCCTCCGCCAGCAGGGCGTCGATCCGGGCGCGGGCCAGCCTCTGGTACTCGGCGACGGAGGCGGCGACCGTCACGTCCCAGATGTCCATCAGGTGGTGCGGCACACCGCCGCGCTCCTCGGGCGTCAGTTTGGCGGTGCCGATGTCCATGCCCCGGTAGAGCTGCATCGAGTCGGCGTTGACGACCTCGCCGCCGAGCCGCTGGGCCAGGAAGACGCCGAGATCGGACTTTCCGGCCGCGGTGGGGCCGACGACGGCGATGACACGGGGGGCGAGGGGTGCGCTGCTCACCCCACCAGTCTCGCAAACCCCGGGACGGCCCCTCGAACGAGTGGGGTGCCGGGGCCGTTCTCCGGGTAGCCGAAGGGGGAGGGCCGCGGTCTCCCGGTCCCGGGAGCGGTGACCCGGGTGGCGCGCGCGGACGCACCGCGTGACGCGCGATCTGGTCCACACGAGTAACGTAAGGGGTGGGAATGGGTGTTTTTGTACGGCTTCCCGGCGGGCCGGAGGCGGCTCGGGCCAGGAGTCGGCAGCACCCGGCCCCGGAGAGGTGCACGGGCACGACGGCGGGGCCGGGTACCGCGGGTACGGCCTACGACCGTCCGCGGCGGGTGTCCCCGACGGCGACAGCCCGGAGGGCCGCCCCGTACCGGACGGCGAGGACGCCCGCACTCGGCCCGCAGACAATCGTCCCGACTGTCCCGCGAGGGAAGGTGGACCAATGGGTCTCTTGGACAACATGAAGGACAAGATGTCGGACCTCGCGCGCCAGCACGGCGACAAGGTTCAGCACGGCATCGACAAGGCCGCTCAGGCCGTCGACGAACGGACCAAGGGAAAGTACAGCGAGAAGATCCACGCGGGCACGGACAAGGCGAAGGACGCCATGGACCGCCTCGCGCACATGGAGGCGACGCACCCCGGCCAGACCGCGCACACCCCGCACGCCACCCACCCGAGCGAGGCGCACGCCGAGCAGGTGCAGAACGGCGACATGACCACCCGGTCCGCCCACCCGAAGACCGGCGCGGGCGATTTCCAGCGGGACGCCAGCCACCCGGACGTGATCCCTCCGGAGAACCCGCCTCCGGCTTCCTGAACGGTGCGGCCGCGCGCCGGGTGCTCCGTGCGCCGGTGCGCGGCCCTGCCGGTACGCGCGGGCCGTCGGACGGCCGCCGGGCGGAACGGCCCGGCGGCCGTCCGTCGCACGCACGCGGTCACCCGGCCGTGCTCCGACGCCTCGGCCGCCGCCGGCCGCTCGCGACCGTCTCCGGCCCGGGCCTCTTACGACCAGGTCGCGACCATGTATCCCACGCCGTAGGGCGCGTCGTCGTACAGCAGCGCGCCGGTCAGGTCCGCGTCCTCGGCGGCGCCCGCGAGCACCTGCCAGGGGGCGCGGCCGGAGGCCTTGAGCCCGTGGGCCGGCTCGGTGCCGAGTGCCGCGAGTGCCGCCACGTCGGCGGAGCCGAGCGCGCGGGCGACGGCCGCGTCGAAGGGCGCCGCGCGCTCGTCCAGGTAGCCGGGCGCCTTGAGGGTGCGGCACGCGCTGCCGTCGCCCATCACCAGCAGCGCGACCCGCCCGGCCCGTGCGCCGGTCTCCCGGCCCGTCCGGACGCACTGCTCCGGCGCCAGCGTCTCCTCCACCGCGAGTCCCTCGACGGGGGCGTCGGCCCAGCCGGTGCGCTCCAGGAGCCACGCGCCGACGGCCAGCGGGACAGGCAGCTCAGGTCCGGGTACGGCGTCGGCGGCCGCTCCGAGCCGTACGCCGACGTCGACACCGAAGCCGTGGAAGGATCCGGCGGCACCCTGGGGATACCGGCCGGCCTCTCCCGGACCCGCCGCGCCGACGACCACGAGCAGGTCCGGACGGGAGGCGGCGAGCACGCCGAGCGCGTCGGTGCAGGCCGCGCGCGCGGCGTCCATCTCGGGTGCGGCGCCCGCGGCGACCTCGGGCACGAGGAGCGGCGGACAGGGGCAGACGGCGGCGGCGACAAGCATGATCCGCAGATTAACCCCCGCACGACGACCGGACGTCACCCACGCCACGCGACGCCCCCGCACGGGGCTGGACGTCACCCACACCACGACGACGCCCGCACGACCGGCCGACGGGACGAGCCGGTGTCGTGACGGGGCGCTACGACGGCCTGGCGGGGAACCGCGGTGGCGCGGGTCGACGGCGGAGAGCGACCGGGTTCGGCCGCCCTCCACGGACACCCTTTAGGGGGCGTCTCCCCGATCTTCGTGGGTCCGCGACGCCCCCTAGTCGCAGCCGCAGCCGGTGGTGGCGGTGGCGGCCGGCACGGGGGCCGGAGCGCCGATCGACGGCAGGCCGAGCATGACGCCGGCGGGCTTGGCCGCCTCCGCGGTGTTGCGCTTCTCCCAGGCGTCGCCCGCGCGCGTGCGGCGCACGGCGAGGACGTCGCCCTCGGCGAGAAGGTGGTGCGGGGCGGCGTAGGTGATCTCGACCGTGACCACGTCGCCGGGGCGCACCTCCTGCTCCGGCTTGGTGAAGTGGACCAGGCGGTTGTCGGGAGCGCGGCCGGAGAGGCGGTGGGTGGCGCCGTCCTTGCGGCCCTCGCCCTCGGCGACCATCAGGTCCAGGGTGCGGCCGACCTGCTTCTTGTTCTCCTCCCAGGAGATCTCCTCCTGGAGGGCGACAAGACGCTCGTAGCGCGCCTGCACGACCTCCTTGGGGATCTGGTCCTCCATGGTCGCGGCCGGGGTGCCGGGGCGCTTGGAGTACTGGAAGGTGAAGGCCTGGGTGAAGCGGGCCTCGCGCACGACGTGCATCGTCTGCTCGAAGTCCTCCTCGGTCTCGCCGGGGAAGCCCACGATGATGTCCGTGGTGATCGCGGCGTGCGGGATGGCGGCGCGGACCTTCTCGATGATCCCGAGGTAGCGCTCCTGCCGGTAGGAGCGGCGCATCGCCTTCAGGACGGTGTCCGAGCCGGACTGGAGCGGCATGTGCAGCTGCGGCATCACGTTCGGCGTCTCGGCCATGGCGGCGATGACGTCGTCGGTGAAGTCGCGCGGGTGCGGGGAGGTGAAGCGGACGCGCTCCAGGCCCTCGATGTTCCCGCAGGCCCGCAGCAGCTTGCTGAACGCCTCGCGGTCGCCGATGTCGGAGCCGTAGGCGTTGACGTTCTGGCCGAGCAGGGTGATCTCGGAGACGCCTTCGCCGACCAGGGCCTCGATCTCGGCGAGGATGTCGCCGGTGCGGCGGTCCTTCTCCTTGCCGCGCAGCGCCGGGACGATGCAGAAGGTGCAGGTGTTGTTGCAGCCGACGGAGATCGACACCCAGGCCGCGTAGGCGCTCTCGCGCCGGGTGGGCAGCGTGGAGGGGAAGGCCTCCAGGGACTCGGCGATCTCGACCTGCGCCTCCTCCTGGACGCGGGCGCGCTCCAGCAGGACGGGCAGCTTGCCGATGTTGTGCGTGCCGAAGACGACGTCCACCCAGGGCGCCTTCTTCACGATGGTGTCGCGGTCCTTCTGCGCGAGGCAGCCGCCGACCGCGATCTGCATCCCGGGACGGCTCACCTTGCGCGGCGCGAGACGGCCGAGGTTGCCGTACAGGCGGTTGTCCGCGTTCTCCCGGACGGCGCAGGTGTTGAAGACGACGACGTCGGCGTCGCCGTCCGACCCCTCGGGGGCCCGGACGTAACCGGCGTCCTCGAGCAGCCCGGACAATCGCTCGGAGTCGTGGACGTTCATCTGGCACCCGTAGGTACGGACTTCGTAGGTCTTCGGTGCTGGGACGTCCACTGCCGGGCTCCGGTCGCTGCTGATGGTCATGCCTCAAGGGTAGGCGGTAGCCGGAGCGCGCCATCCCTGCCTTCCGTATCGCCCCCTGCCCTGCCTTCCGCCCCACCTCCTCCGTGATCACCGCCCTCGGAGGCCAGCGCGGTGGACAGGGCGTCGAGGGCGGCGGGGAAGGCGCGCTCGGAAGGGGCCGCGAAGCCGATCAGCAGGCCCTGCGGACGGCCGGCGGGGTCGTGGTGGAGTTCCGTGAGGCCCCGCAGGGCGACGCCGTGGCGGGTGCACCGGGCGAGGAGTTCCGCCTCGGCCGGGCCGTCGCCGGGGAGGGTGACGAGGGTGTGGAGGCCGGCGGGAACGCCGTGGGCGGTGAATCCGGGGCGGTCGGTCAGCCGGGCGAGGAGGAGTTCGCGGCGCCGCCGGTAGCGCTGACGGGTCGCGCGGATGTGGCGGTCGTACGCGTGCGTGCCGATCAGGTCGGCGAGGACGAGCTGTCCCAGCGTCTCGTTGTACAGGTCGGCCCGCAGGCGGGCCCGCGTCACCGGTCCGACCAGGTGGGACGGCAGGACCAGCCAGGCCAGCCGGAGGGCGGGACCGAGGGTCTTGGACACGGTGCCGCAGTAGACGACGTGCTCGGGTGCCGTGCCCTGGAGGGTGCCGACGGGCCGGCGGTCGTAGCGGTACTCGCCGTCGTAGTCGTCCTCGACGATCAGGCCGCCGGTGGAACGCGCCCAGGCGCACACGGTCCGGCGGCGGCCCGGATGCAGGGGAACGCCGGTCGGGTACTGGTGTGCGGGGGTGAGGAACACCGCGCCGGTCTCCTGTGTCAACGCCTCGACGCGGGCGCCGCGGTCGTCGACGGGCAGGGCGGTGGTGGCCAGTCCGGAGCGCTGGACGACCGCGCGGAAGACGTTGTGGCCGGGGTCCTCCACGGCCGCGGTGCGCGTGCCGCCGGCGGCCAGTACGCCGCTGAGCAGGCTGAGCCCCTGGTAGTAGCCGGAGGTGATCACGATGCGGTCCGGGCTGGTGATCACGCCGCGTGTGCGGCCCAGGTAGTCGGCGAGGGCCTGCCGCAGTTCGGTCCTGCCCTGCGGGTCTCCGGCGCCGAAGACCTCGGGACGGGCGTGCGTGAGGACGCGGCGGGTGGCGGCGAGCCAGGCCCGGGCGGGGAAGGCGCTGATGTCGGGGAGCCCGGGACGCAGGTCGTGGCGGGGAGCGGACGGGGCGGTCGCGGGAGGCACCGCGGCCCGCGCGCCCCGCGGCACCCCGGCGACCCTGGTGCCGGATCCGGGCCGCGTGGTGAGGTGCCCCTCCTCGACCAGCTGGCCGTAGGCCGCGCTGACGGTGCCCCGGGAGAGCCCGAGTTCCCCGGCCAGGCCGCGGGTGGACGGCAGGAGCGTCCCGGCGGGCAGGCGTCCCTGCCGGATCGCCGTCCGCAGCGCGGACTCCAGACCGGAGCGCCGCCCGGCCGCGGTGTCCAGGGAGATGTGCAGGTCCAGTCGCGAACTGGACCAGGAATTCGGCATGGAACCGGATCTTATTCACCGGCCGGAGGCCGCCTAGGTTCGAGTCGGCGGGTCCGAACGACGTGACCAGGCAGTGAAGTTCGGCCGTGTCCCGCGCATCTCGACGAGAGGACCGAAGCAGTGATCGTGATCGCTCATCTCAGTGACATCCACATCGACGAGGAACCCCGCAGCGCCGCGCGCACCCGGGCTGTCATGGACTACCTGGAGGGCCTCCCCCACGACCTCGACGCGGTCCTGGTCACCGGAGACATCGCCGACCACGCGCTGCCGGCCGAGTACGAGCGGGCCCGGCGGCTGCTGACCTCGCGGCACCCGGTCCTGGTCTGCCCCGGCAACCACGACGGGCGGGCGGCGTTCCGGGAGTTCCTGCTGGGGCAGCCGCCGTCGGCGGAACCCGTCGACCAGGTGCACCGCGCCGACGGCTTCGTCCTCGCCCTGTGCGACTCCTCGGTGCCGGGCAAGAACGAGGGCTTCCTCGCGGACGAGACCCTGGCGTGGCTGGACGACGTCCTCACCCGGACACCGGACGGTGTGCCGGTGCTGGTCGCCTTCCACCACCCGCCGGCCCTCCTGCACATCCCCTTCGTCGACGGCATCCGGCAGTTCGGTGAGGAGCGCCTCGCGGCTCTGGCGGCCCGTCACCCCCGGCTCACGGCCTTCCTGTGCGGACACGCGCACACCCCGGCGGCGACCACCTTCGCCGGGCGGCCGCTGCTGGTGGCGCCCGGCGTGGTCTCCACGGCCCGGCTGCCCTGGGAGCACCGGGCGCATCCCCAGGACCACGTCCACCTCGACCAGCCGCCCGCCCTCGCTTTCCATGTCCTCGACGACGAGGGAAGGCTGACCACCCATTACCGGACCGTCGTCGCCTGAACGCACGCTCCGCCGTCGCGTGAGCCAGTCGGCGGAAACATCTGCCGGTCACCCGTGCGGCCGACGAGCGATCCGTATTCCCCTGCCTACCCTGTGAGCGAATCGGCGAGGGAAGGCGTGGACGGGGCCGCGCCTTCCCTCGCCCATGGCCGGAAACTCCGGGCGGCGGTCATCACCATGGGGAGATCACGCATGAATGACCAGCAGAATTCCACCGAGGTGCCTCGGCGCCAATTCGTCGCGCTGTCGGGTGCCGTCGGCGCGGCGGCGCTCCTGACCGGTGCGGCATCGGCCGGGAGCGCGGCCGCGGACCCCGGGCCGGTCTACGGGGACACCCCGGTCGCCACCTGCCCCACCTCGCCTCCCGGATCGGGCGCGAGCCCCTGCCCGCCCGCCCAGTTCCAGCCCCTGTGCGGCCGGCCCACCGACAACGACCCGCTGTGGAACGACGTGCAGTACTGCACGACCGGAAAAGTGCCGCCGCCGTCCCAGGGAAAGCCCGACTGTCTGAAGACGACGCCGGATTACGTCGTACTGCACGGCAAGCCCGAGAACACGCACAATTACCTGCTGGTGCCCAGCTGCCG
Source organism: Streptomyces sp. NPDC090108 (assembly GCF_044747185.1). Classification (NCBI taxonomy): domain Bacteria; kingdom Bacillati; phylum Actinomycetota; class Actinomycetes; order Kitasatosporales; family Streptomycetaceae; genus Streptomyces; species Streptomyces sp. NPDC090108. Next base: position 68,431 of record NZ_JBIVDQ010000004.1, on the reverse strand, counting down.
GATCACGGGAATCGAGTGTCCTTTCCTGGAGACTTCCGGCGTGGAGAACTACTGGAACGACGCATGGGAGAACGCGCGGAGCGGAGGCAGCGTTCCCGTGCGGTACGCCGACATCGGGCTGGGGATCAATTCCCAGGGCGCCCGGCGTCTGCATCAGTTGCACATCCACATGGCGGGCATCCGGCCGAGCACGCAGCGGCGGCTGCAGGAACTCGAGACCATGGGCCGCATGGCCACCCAGCCGTCGCACTGGAACGACCCCGGCAACCAGGCCCCCATCTCGGGCCCCCAGGGCTCCGGCGATCGCACGTACCGCATTCTCAGACTGCCTGACCTCCAGCAGAACCTCTTCGCGCTGCTGTACCGGTACGTGGTGGTGCCGAGCGGCCTGAACATGGCGGACCAGACCCTGATCGTGGTGCCGAAGATGACGGCCGCCGGGTTCGCCGGCTCCTTCTACGTCCTCAGCAGCGACACCTCGCTCCACGGCGGCACGAGCACCTGCGACTACCTGCTCGTGTACACGTAGGAGACCTCGCCGGGCCGTCCCGTCGCACACGCGCCCTCACCCCGGCGGCCGGCGCCGGCCGCCGGCCCGGCGTGCGGGGTCATCCTCCGGCCCGGCGTGCGGGCTCGCTCCCCGGGCAGGCATGCGGGCTCGCCCTCCGGCTGCCCGGTGATCCGGGTTCCCCCTCAGGCGAGTTCCGCGGCCGCCAGCCAGGCGGCCGGAAGGGGGCCCACGGCGCGGCCGTGGCCGATGCGGGGGTCGTCGCCCGCGTGGACCCTGGCGCGCCAGCCGTGGCCGCCGAGCCACTCCTCGATGTCGTCGCGCGCGGAGAGCCATCGGGCGCCCTGCTCCTCGGTCCGTTCGCGCAGGGGTGTGCCCTCCTCCCCGAGCATGACCTCGTTGAGGTGCTCCAGCATGAACCGGCTGCCCGGTGCGGACAGTTCCGTGAGGTCCGCGAGGAGCGCCTCCCCCTCCGCATCCGTCAGGTACATCAGCAGCCCCTCGACCAGCCAGACCGTCGGCCGCGACGGGTCGAACCCCGCGGCCCGCAGGGGCGACCGCCAGTCCTCGCGCAGATCGGCGGCGACCCCGTGGCGCTCGCACGCCAGGGGCAGTCCGGAGCCGGCGAGGAGGGCGTCCTTGAACCGCGTCATGCCGGGCAGATCCACCTCGAACCAGCGGGTCCCGGCCGGCAGGTCCAGCCGTACGGTGCGACCGTCCACCCCCGCGGCCAGTGTGACGATCTGGCGGATCCCGGCGCCGGTCCCGGCGAGGATCCCGTCGTCCAGGAACCGCGTGCGCACCGAGAAGTACGCGGAGAAGCCGGCCGCACCCTCGTGGGCCCGCTCGATCCCCTCGGTCACGTGGGCCAGCACCGGATCCTCCGACAGCGCCGAGAGCATCGCGGCCGCCAGCGGGTCCCGGAAGAGCGCGTCCGGCCGCTCGCTCTCCACCCGGCGCAGACAGGCCACGAAGAGCGCGGTCCGGTCGACCCCGGCGGATGACGTCCTCGGCTCCACGGCGGCATCCTCCCCAGAACGTTGTCTGCGCGGCGGACGGACGGGATCCGCACGCCGGCTCACCGAGCGGGACCCGCGCGCCGGCTCACCGAGCCGGATCCGCACGCCGGCTCACCGGGCAGGACCCGCGCGTCGGCTCACCGGGCAGGACCCGCGCGTCGGTTCATCGGGCATGAACAGTCACGCACGGTCCGGGCGCGGTCAAGAGGGTCCGCGCACACCGCCGGCGCCCCCGGCCCCCGCCCGGCGGGACAACCGCGGGTCTCAGCCGGCCGGCCGCTGGGAGTCGACCATCAGCTGGAGCAGGTCCCGCAGGCCGCGCCGCTGCTCCTCGTCGAGGGCCACCAGCGGGTCGGCCGCGAAGCGCAGGGCGGCGCGCAGATCCTTGACGACGTCCCGGCCCGCGTCGGTGGCGGCGATCCGCTTGATCCGGCGGTCGTTGGGGTCGGGGACACGTTCGACCAGGCCACGGCCCTGCAGCCGGTCGACCATGCCGGTCAGGTTGGACGGGTCGGCGAACACCCGCTCGGCGAGCCTGCGCATGGGAAGCGGCTCGTCCAGGGCGAACAGCACCTTGACCTGCTGCGGAGTGAGTCCGTGCCGGGAGGAGGCGGTCTCGTACTCGCGCTTGTAGAGGTCGGTGATCTTCGCGAAGAGGGCGATCACCTCGGCGGTGAGCGGGTCCGGGGTGTCCATGGCCGGATTCTAGTCCTTTCAGCTGGATGGCCACCACCATGGTTGACAATAATGGTGGTAGTCCATAACTATTTAGAACCAGCACCGGGGCTCCTGCGGCACCGGGCATCCCATGAAAGGCAGCCAGCCATGCCCTCTCCCGTCGTTCTGATCACCGGCACCTCCTCCGGCATCGGCCTGGCGACCGCCATCGCCGCCGCCCGTGCCGGCTGGACCACGGTCGCCACCCTCCGCGACACCGGCCGGGCCGGTGCCCTGCGCGAGGCCGCGGACCGGGCCGGGGTCACGCTGGACATCCGGCAGCTCGACGTCACCGACCCGGACTCGGTGACGGCCGCCGTCGAGGGTGTCGTCGCCGACCACGGCAGGCTCGACGCGCTCGTCAACAACGCCGGCGCCGGCCATGTCGGCACCATCGAGAACGAGTCCGTCGACGACGTACGGCAGGTGATGGAGGTCAACTTCTTCGGCGTGGTGCAGACCACCAAGGCCGCGCTGCCGCACCTGCGCGCGTCCGGCGGCAGGCTGATCACCGTCAGCTCGGTGGGCGGGGTGATCGGCCAGCCGTTCAACGAGGCCTACTGCGCCGCCAAGTTCGCGGTCGAGGGCTTCATGGAGAGCCTCGCCCCGGTGGCCGCCAAGCTCGGCGTGACCGTGTCCGTCGTCGAACCCGGCGCGGTGGCGACGGAGTTCGTCAACAACATCGGCGTCGACCCGGCCGACGCGATCGCCGCCGCGGGCGCCTACGAGGAGACCCTGAAGAACTACCTCACCCACATCCTGGGCCAGTTCGCGGGCGGCGCGCAGACCCCCGAGGAGGCCGCCGTCACCGTGCTGGAGGCCCTCACCGCCGAACGGCCCGCCTTCCGCCTCCAGACCTCCGACTGGGCGCGCGCCTTCACCGGCACCAAGCTCGCCGACAACGACGGCTCCGCCACCGTCGGGATGACGGGGTCCTGGCTCGGCTGACACGGAGAGCGGCGGCCCGGCCCGGCCGCCGTCCCGCCACCCGCCGTACGGGGGTGGCAGGACGGCGGCCGGGCCGTCGCGCTGCCGGGACACGGCTCCCGGAAAGCCCCGGGACCGGCCGGGAGGCCGGGGGGCCCGGGGGCCGGGAGGCCGGGGGCCGGGGGCCGGGGGCCGGGAAGCCGGGAGGGGCCGGGAGGCCGGAGGCCGCGGGCCGCGAGCCCCGGGGATCACCGTCCCCGCAACGCGCTCGCCGTCTCCCCGGTGCGCTCGCGGAGCAGGACGCGCAGGGTGTTGGCGTGTTCGTAGCCGACCTTGCGGGCGATGACGTCCAGCGGCAGGCCGGTGGTCCGCAGCAGATGCGCGGCGCGCTCGACACGGAGGTCCCGGACGAAGGCGAGGGGCGACTTGCCGAGCGTGCGGCTCACCGCCCGCTGGAGGGTGCGTTCGCTGACCCCGATGGCCCGTGCCCCCTCGGCGATGGAGAGGGGCTCGTCGAGGTGGACGCGGGCCCAGCGCTCGAAGGCCGCGACGGTCGGATCGCTCTGCGCCAGCGCCTCGGCGATGGTGTACGCCGCCTGCGACGGCCGCTCGTCCACGACCAGATAGCGGGCGACCAGGTCGGCCACGGCGGGACTGCCCGTCCGTACGACCGCGAGGGCGAGGTCGACGTGCCCGAACGCCGCGCCGGCGGTGGTCACGCCCTCGGACGTGGTGACCATGCGGCTCTCGTCGACCGTCACCGCCGGGTAGCGCTTCCTGAAGTACGGCGCGAGCCACCAGCTCGTCGTGGCGCGGCGCCCGTCGAGGATCCCCGACTCGGCCAGCAGGAACGTGCCCGTGCAGGCGGAGGCGACGGGAACGCCCGCCGCGCGCGTCGCGGCCACGAGACGCCGTACGGGCAGCGCGTCCGGGCCCGAGACGTGCGCGATCAGCGCGTCCGGGCGCCGCTCGGCCAGGGCGGGCACCACGAGCAGGTCCGCCCCCTCGGCCGCTCCCGCGGGCAGTGTCTGGACCAGGTGCCCGGCACCCGTGCGGATCCGGCGCCGGAACCCGATCGTCGAGACGTCCCAGGCGGGTGGCGGCTGCGGCAGCTCGCCGCGCATGGCATTGGCCCCGGCGAGCACGTCGAGGAGGGCGGCCAGTCCGGAGTCGAAGACACCGTCGTAGGCGAGTACGGCTACACGCATGGCGGAAACGATATCGGATGCGTCGTTTCCGCCACTGGGCGCGATCCGGGGACGCCCATAGATTCGTGGATGTCCGGACGAGACCGGATGGTGCCCGGCACCGGCCGCCGTCGGCCTCACGAGGACGCCGGCCGCCGTAGGTCTCACGAGGACCAGGACGGCCGACGGCGGCCGGAGCGCGGCGGCCCACGTCGCGGCCCGCCGCGTCCCGTCCCTCTCACCACCACGAAGACACGACATCGGAGATCACCATGGCAAAGCTCGGACTGCTCGCCCGTATCGAGGCCAAGCCGGAGTACGCCGACAAGGTCGAGGCCCTGCTGCGGGACGCGCTCGAGCTCGCACGGGCCGAGGAGCACACGGTCACCTGGTTCTCCTTCCGCCAGGGGCCCACCACCTTCGGCGTCTTCGACACCTTCGAGGACGAGGAAGGCCGCCAGGGGCACCTCCGGGGCGCGATCGCCGCCGCCCTGATGGACGCCGCCGGAACCATGCTGGCCGAGGCGCCGGACATCCGGCCCGTCGACCTGCTGGCGGTCAAGCTCCCCTGACCCGGCCCGCCCCAGGGCGGCACGGCCACGCCGAAACACGGCCGCAAGGCCGGCGGACCCGGGCGGCGGCGCGCGTTCCACGCCGCCGCCCGGCTCGCCCGCCCTCCCCCTTCTCCTCGTACACCTTCTCGTCGTACACCTTCTCGTCGTACACCTCACGCGCCCGCCCCACCCCGCCCCCCTGACACCCCGCGAAGGACGCCCCGCACCATGACGCAGTCCGCCACCCAGCACCGCGGCACCACCGGCGACACCGCATCCGGCCCCTCGTCCGGCACGGCCCGCGACGCCTCCCCCGGCGCGGCCGCCCCCGCCGGCACCCGTACGCGCACCCACACCTGGCAGCCCCCGGCGAGCTACGCGACCGCAGCCGGCCGCACCGGGCTGGAACTGGCCCGCATGAGCCTGGACGGGAGCCTGCCGGAGGCCCCCGTCTGCGGCACGCTCGGCTTCCGGCTGGTGGCCGTCGAGGAGGGGCGGGCCGTGTTCGAGGGCGAACCCGGGGAGCACCTCCTCAACCCCATGGGCACCGTGCACGGCGGCTACCTGGCCACCCTCCTGGACTCCGCGCTGGGCACCGCCGTACTGAGCGCCCTGCCGGCCGGCCGCGCCTACACCACCATCCAGCTCGGCGTGAACCTGGTCCGGCCCGTCCTCGCCACCACCCCGGCCCTCCGCTGCGAGGGCGTCACCCTGCACGTCGGCCGCACCACGGCGACCGCGGAGGCCCGTGTCACCGGCGCGGCCGACGGGAAGCTGTACGCCCACGGGACGACCACCTGCGCCGTCTTCGCACTGCCCGGCACCGGCTGACGGCAGAGGGCTCACAGGCTCACAACCGGCAGGCGGCAGCCGGTGCCGGCCGCCGGCCTGAGCGGTCGAAAACCGGTGGAGTGACGCCGCGCGATGCGCCTAGGCTCGTCCGATGAGTACACGGACCTTCCGCATCACCGTGCGCGGCGCCTTCACCGGCCTCACCGACGCACAGCGCGCCGAACTGCTGGCCGAGGCCGCCGAGCACGACATGCTGCACGCCGCCTTCAGGCCCGAGGGGCACCTCAGCTACGACATCGCCGCGCGCCCCGCCTTCACCTTCCGCTTCTCCGCCACCGGAGAGGAAGAGGAGGACATCCTGGAGGCGACGGAGCAGGCCGAGGAGTCCGCGCGGGCGTGGCTGACGGGGCGCGGCTACGACTTCAAGAACCTCCGCTCCACCGCCGAGGACCTCTCCCAGGCCCCCCTGGGCAAGCGCCGGCGGCGCAACGCCCGTATCGTCGGCTCATGAACTTGAGTACTCAAGGAGATGTCAATGACTGACGCCGCCGACGCCCTGGACGCGTCGCTCCGGCTGATCCGGGCTCAGGCCGCCCTGGCCCGGCGGTTCGACGCCCGCCTGAGCGGTCTGCACGGCGTGAGCCTGGCCGACTTCACCCTGCTGCTGCGGCTCGGGCAGGCGCCCGGCGGCCGGATGCGCCGGGTCGACCTGGCCGAGGCGGTGGGACTGACCGCTTCCGGAGTGACCCGCGCGCTGGCACCCCTGGAGCGGATCGGACTGGTGAGCCGCGAACCGGACGCCCGTGACGCGCGCGTGGCCCACGCGGCGCTCACGGACACGGGCCGGAGGCTGCTGGCGGAGATGCGCGGGACGGCGGAGGAGACCGCCGCCGGACTTTTCGCCGCGCCGCAGTGGAACGCGCAGGACATCGGGACCCTGTCCGGGCTCCTGTCCCGGCTCGGCGGCACCGGCCTGCCGGAACACGGCGGCCCGGCCCGCTGACACCCGCCGCGGCCGCCCGTTCCCGGACGCCGCCGGGCGCCGAGTCGCCCCGCTTCGGGCCGACTTGGGAGGTGGCCGGATTGTGGGGGCCCGGTGCCCGAGGTCATGGCATCCTCATGCCCCATCACGTTGTTACTGGCCGGTACGAACCGTCACCGGCACGTCCGTGGTGTGACCTCAGCACCCCCCCACTTCCTCCAGGACCGACCTTGCGCAGACGCATGAGGCACGGGCGCGCCCTGCTGCCCGCCTTCGCCGCCACCACCCTTCTGCTCTCCGCCGGCTGTTCGTCGGCCGCCCCGCACACCGCGGAGCGGCCCGCCGGACACGACCGGGCGATCCGGGTCACCGACGCCTCGGGCGCCGACCCGGACCGCTCGCTCACCGTCGCGGCGGCTCCCGCGGCCCCCGGGGCGACCGCCGCGACCGCCGGTCCGCGGGATTCCGGCCGGCACGCGCACAGGACCACGCTCACCGTCAGCTCCTACGACGCCCGGACCCGCCGCGCCGTCATCTCCGGCGGCGCCGGGAGCCCCGCATCCCCGTCGCCGGCCACCCCCGCACCGCCCTCTCCCGGACCCTCGTCCCCCGCGCCGTCGTCGCCCGCGCCCGCTCCCCCGGCGGCGCCGCACGAGGCCGCCGTGGGCGATGTCATCGCCAGCGCCCCGGCACCCGGCGCGCCGCACGGGCTGCTGGCCCGGGTCACCGAGGTGATCGGCCGCACGGACCGGGGCACCGAGGTGCAGACCGAACCGGCCGCGCTCAACTCGGTGCTGGGCGACGGCACGGCCAAGGGCACGGTCCCGGTCGCCCCGGCCGCCTTCGACGTCCGCAAGCTGCTCCCCGGCGTCAAGGTCTCCTGGTCGAAGCCGGGCGGCGTCCACATCGGCCCCGAGGGCGCGACCGTGCCGCTCGGCAGCCTCCGCGTCGACGTCGGCGCCAAGGTGCCGACGGCCCCGGGCACCCCGGTCCCGGCCACCGCCTCGGTGTCCGGCTTCGTCCAGGTCGCGCCACGGGTCGACTTCACCTACGGCGGCACGGGCACCCACGCGGCACCGGGCTCGGCCTACCTCGGCGTGTCCGGGCGCTGGACCTCCGGCTGGTCGGTCACCGGGCGGGCCGCCGCCGGGGGCGGAACCCCGGTGCGGATCCCGTTCGCCGAACTGCACGCCGACCCGGTGCTCCAGGTCGGCCCGGTGCCCGTGGTCGTCAGCCTCGACCTGACCTGCTACGTCCAGATCGACGGCGACGGCCGTGTGAGCGTCGACATGGCGCAGACGGTCCACGGCGGCTTCAGGGCGGGCGGCACCTTCGGCCCGGCCAAGGGGTGGACGCCGGTCAGCTCCACCGACGTGACGAGTACGCCCGTACGGGCCTCCCTGACCACCGCCGGCCGGCTGCGGACCGCCCTCGGCGCCGAGGCCTCCGTCGGCCTCTACGGCACCGTCGGCGTCACCGCCGACCTCGCGCCGTATCTGCGCGGCGAGGCCTCCGTCACCGTCGGAACCGGAAGCGGCACCGGCACCGGCACGCACAGCGGCACCACCACGCCCGCCCACCAGGACTCCGGCGCCGGCACCGGCAAGCGGGCCGCCCCCTCCCCCGCCGCCCGGGGAGCCAGGGCGCACGGCGTCTGGCAGGTGTACGGGGGCGTCGACCTGTCCGGCACGCTGCGGATCCAGCTGTCGCTCTTCGGCACCCCGGTGCTCCAGCGGAGCGTCCCGCTGGGTTCGCTGCACCACGAACAGAGGCTCGCGGGCGGTTCGCTGACGTGACGTCGGACGCGGCAGGGCGGCACGGACGCGTCACCTGTCCCGGGCCGCCCGGCCGCCGTGCGCACGGCGGGCCGCGCACGGCGCGCGCCCGGCGTCACCCCTCGCCGGGCACCCACCCCTGGCGGCGCAGGACCGCCGCCACGTCGGGGGCCCGGTAGTGCTCCCCCTTGAGGACCTTGCCGTCGGAACGGCGGGCGATCTCACCGCCGGGACCCCGCTTGCTCATGTTGGCGCGGTGGATCTCGGCGATCACCTGGTCGAGATCGATGCCGTGGACCAGCGCCGTGCCGTACGCCACGTACACGACGTCGGCCAGTTCGTGCGCGAGCCGGTCCAGCGGGCCCTCGACCGACACCTCGGCCACCTCGGCGGCCTCCTCGGCCAGCAACTCGCCTCTGTGCGCGGCCAGTCCGGGGGACACCGCGGACGGCGTGACGCGGGCGTCGAGACCGAAGGCGTGGTGGAACTCGTGGACGAGGCGGGCGGGCGAAGTGCTCATGCGTCGACTGTAACGGGCACCCCGGACAGCGCCTCCAGGTTTTCCACAGGGCCCCGCGGCCGCCCCCCGCCCCTGGTCAGCCCCGCACGCGGCTGGCAGGATCGCCCGCATGTCCCAGGTGTTCCCCTCCCCCGGCAGGCGCGGCGTGCTGGGGATCGCGGCCGTCGGTGCCGTGGTCCTCGGGCTGCTGCTGTGGTGGCTGCTGCCGCTGGGCGAGAAGCCGCCGGGCGGCACGATCGTGTTCAGCACGGGCACGCCCCGGGGCGTCTACCAGGAGTACGGCGAGCGGCTGCGCACCGAGCTGGCCAAGGACATGCCCGGGCTCACGGTGAAGCTGCTGAACAGCGCCGGTTCCCAGGAGAACGTCCAGCGGGTGGCGTCCGGCCGGGCCGACTTCACCATCGCGGCGGCCGACGCGGTGGAGACGTACGAGCTGAACCATCCCGGCAGCGGCGCCCGGCTGCGCGGGGTGGCACGGCTCTACGACGACTACGTGCAGCTGATCGTGCCGCCCGGGTCCACGGTCGACAGCGTCGCCGACCTGAGGCACAAGCGGGTGGCCGTGGGACTGCCGAACTCCGGGGTGCGGCTGATCGCGGACCGGGTGCTCAGGGCCGCCGGCATCGATCCGCACAAGGACATCACCCCGGTCGCCGAGGGCATAGACACCGGGCCCGACCGGCTGCGGCAGGGCCGGATCGACGCCTTCTTCTGGTCCGGCGGCCTGCCCACGAAGGGCCTGAGCGAGCTGGCGGACAGGTCCGGGTTCAGGTTCGTGCCCATCGACGGCGACCTGGTCACGCGTCTGCACGCGACCGGGGAGGCCGCGCGCTACTACCGGGCGACCAACATGCCCGAGTCGGCCTATCCGTCCGTGCAGCACGGCTCCTCGGTGCCGACCATCGCGGTGTCCAACCTGCTGATGACCCGGGCGGACATGGATCCCCGGCTCACCGAGTGGCTGACCCGTACGGTGATCAAGAGCCGCGACGGCATCGGCGCGCACGTCCACTCCGCGCAACTGGTGGATCTGCGCACCGCCGTCTACACCGACCCGCTGCCCCTGCACGCGGGCGCCCGGCGCTACTACCGGTCCGTGAAGCCGTAGCGGCACGGGCCCGCGGACGCACCCGGGGCCGCGGCCCCGGCGGCCGCCGCTCGGTCACGGGTGCCGGGGCACCGTCACCGTCACCCGCAGTCCGCACGGCTCGTGGTGCGCGTAGGACAGACGGCCGCCGCCGGCCGCGAGCAGGGCGTGGGTGATGGACAGTCCGAGGCCCGAGCCCTGGACGTTCTGGTGGCGGCCGCTGCGCCAGAACCGGTCGCCCACGCGCGCGAGTTCGTCGTCGGTGAGGCCCGGCCCGGTGTCGGTGACCTGGATCGTCGAGGTGTCACCGGTGGAGTGGACGGCGACCTCCACCGTGCCGCCCTCGGGGGTGAACTTCACGGCGTTGTCGATCACCGCGTCCAGCGCGCTGGACAGGGCGATCGGGTCGGCCCAGGCGGTGGTGGGCGGGCAGTCGCCGGTCAGCCGGACGTCCCTGGCCCGGGCGGCGGGCGCCCAGGCGGCCACCCGCTCCCCGGCCAGCGCGCCGATGTCGGTCAGGCGGAGGTCGGCCTCGGCGTGTTCGGCGAGCGCGAGTCCGAGCAGGTCGTCCAGGACCTGGGCGAGACGCTTGCCCTCGGTACGGACGGAGGCGATCTCCTCGTTGTCCTCGGGCAGTTCGAGAGCGAGGAGTTCGATGCGCAGCAGCAGCGCGGAGAGCGGGTTGCGCAACTGGTGCGAGGCGTCGGCGACGAAGGCGCGCTGCTGCTCCAGCACATCCTCGACGTGGTCGGCCATCTCGTTGAACGACCGCGCCAGACGTCTGAGTTCCGGTGGGCCGCCGGCGACCGCGACACGCGACTTGAGGCGTCCGGTGGCGATGTCGTGCGTGGTGGCGTCCAGTATCCCGACGGGCTTGAGCACCCAGCCGGTCAGCCGCAGCGCGGCTCCGACGGCGAGCAGCATCGCGGCGATCTCACCGGCCCCGATCAGCAGCCAGCCGCGCAGCGTCCGTGAACGCATCTGCCCGGTGGGCGAGTCGGTGACCACGACCGCCACCACGTCACCGTCCCGGATGACCGGGGAGGCCACGACGACGCCCGTCCGCTGCCAGGGCCACACCTGGTGCGGGTCATGGCTGCGCCGGCTGAGCAGCGCCTCGTCGAACGCCTCCCTGACCTCCCCCTTCGGCGGTACGAACCAGTCGTCCGGTGCGTTGGCCATGGCCGAGCCGTTGCGGTAGAAGACACCGGCGCGAATGCCGTACACGTCGTAGTAGCTGTCCAGTTCGCGGCGCAGTGTCTCGCGGCGCTCGTCCGGGGCCGCGGGGCGGGAGCCCATCGGCGCGTCGGTGACGAACTGCGCGAGGGACGCGAAGCGGGCGGTGTCGTCGATCCTGTCGACGACGACCTTCTGCTGCTGGGCGCCGGCGACGCTGACGGCGAGCGGGATGCCGAGCGCGAGGAGGACGGCGGCCATCAGGACGATGAGCAGCGGCAGGAGCCGGGTGCGCACCTGTGCCCGCTACCGGGCCGGGGCGACGAGCCGGTACCCGACGCCGCGCACGGTCTCGATCAGTGCGGGCAGCCGCAGTTTGGCGCGCAGGGAGGCGACGTGCACCTCCAGGGTGCGCCCGGTGCCCTCCCAGCTCGTCTGCCACACCTCGCTGATGATCTGCTCACGCCGGAAGACCACGCCGGGACGCTGCGCGAGCAGGGCGAGCAGGTCGAACTCCTTGCGGGTCAGCTGGACGTCCGCGCCGTCCACGAGCACCTTCCGGGTGGGCAGTTCGATGCGGACCGGGCCGAGCAGCAGGGCGTCCTCACCGGCCGCCGCGGGGTCCTCGTGCACGGTGCGCCGGCTGACGGCGTGGATCCGGGCCAGCAGTTCACCGGTGTCGTAGGGCTTCACCACGTAGTCGTCGGCGCCCAGGTTGAGCCCGTGGATGCGGGAGCGGACGTCGGAACGGGCGGTGACCATGATGACCGGGGTGCTGGTGCGCTTGCGGATCTTGCCGCACACCTCGTAGCCGTCCTGGTCGGGCAGTCCGAGGTCGAGCAGGACCACGCCGAATCCGTCGCCCTCGGGGACGAGGGCCTGGAGGGCCTCCTCGCCGCTGCGCGCGTGGGTGACCTGGAAACCGTGGCGGGCGAGGATCGCCGAGAGCGCCGCGGCGACGTGGTTGTCGTCCTCTACGAGCAGCAGTCTCATGACGTCTCCCTCCGGTTCGGTGGTCGTACGGTTCCGGTTCTCGTCCGGGCGGTGGGCCGCGCACCCGCGCGCGTGCACCATGGCAGTGATGCCGATGGACCAAGACGGCGTCAAGAGGGTTCGGGTTGCCCGGGGGTTCCGTTATCCGGCCGCAACGCGCGGGGAAGGCAAGTGCTACGACACGTGTCCGATTGCTATCGGATCGTGATGCTCAGATTCACCTCAGATGTGATGACGCTGGTCACCGGGGCTCACTACTGTCCACCGAAACCGAGGAGGACGGAGCCCGAGAGCGATGACCGAAGTATCGGTGGCCAAGGAAGACGTGGTCGCGTCGGACGAACTGGTCGTCCTGAAGAGCGTCAACAAGCACTTCGGCGCGTTGCACGTGCTCCAGGACATCGACCTGACGATCGCCCGCGGCGAGGTCGTCGTGGTCATCGGACCCTCCGGGTCCGGGAAGTCGACCCTGTGCCGCACCATCAACCGCCTGGAGACGATGGATTCCGGCACCATCACCATCGACGGCAAGCCGCTGCCCCAGGAGGGCAAGGCGCTGGCCCGGCTGCGGGCGGACGTCGGGATGGTGTTCCAGTCCTTCAACCTCTTCGCGCACAAGACCGTGCTCGAGAACGTGATGCTGGGCCAGCTCAAGGTCCGCGGCACGGAGCGCAAGCAGGCCGAGGAGAAGGCGCGTGCCCTGCTCGACCGGGTCGGGGTGGGCGCGCAGGCCGACAAGTACCCGGCGCAGCTGTCCGGTGGCCAGCAGCAGCGTGTCGCCATCGCCCGCGCGCTGGCCATGGGCCCGAAGGTCATGCTCTTCGACGAGCCGACCTCCGCGCTCGACCCCGAGATGATCAACGAGGTCCTCGAGGTCATGCAGCAGCTGGCCCGTGAGGGCATGACGATGATCGTCGTCACCCACGAGATGGGCTTCGCGCGTTCGGCCGCGAACCGTGTCGTCTTCATGGCGGACGGCCGCATCGTCGAAGAGGCGGCGCCCGAGCAGTTCTTCAGCAATCCGCGCAGCGACCGGGCCAAGGACTTCCTGTCCAAGATCCTGCACCACTGACGGGACGGGGCCCGCGCGCACCGGGCCCCGCTCCCTCACGGACCGCGTTCCTCACCACCCGAAGGATGTTCACGATGAAGCTCCGCAAGGTCACCGCCGCCTCGGCCGTCGTACTCGCCCTCACCCTGTCGGCCACCGCGTGCGGTGGTGACAAGAAGGACGACGGCGCCTCCGGCGGTGGCAAGAAGATCGCCGTCGGCATCAAGTTCGACCAGCCGGGCCTCGGCCAGAAGACCCCGCAGGGCTACGCGGGCTTCGACGTGGACGTGGCCACCTACATCGCCGGCAAGCTCGGCTACAAGCCGGACCAGATCGAGTGGAAGGAGTCGAAGAGCGCCGACCGCGAGACCATGCTGCAGCGCGGTGACGTCGACTTCATCGCCGCCACGTACTCGATCACCCCGGAGCGTCAGCAGAAGGTCGACTTCGCCGGCCCCTACCTGCTGGCCCACCAGGACGTGCTGGTCCGCGCGGACGACAGCTCCGTCAAGACGCCGGCCGACCTGAACAAGAAGAAGCTGTGTTCGGTGACCGGCTCGACGTCGGCGCAGAACGTGCACGACAAGCTGGCCCCCAAGGCCCAGCTGCTGCAGTACCCGACGTACTCGGCCTGCCTGACCGGTCTGCAGAGCAAGGCGATCGACGCCCTGACCACCGACGACTCGATCCTCGCCGGTTACGCCGCCCAGGCCCAGTTCAAGGGCAAGTTCAAGCTCGGCGGCCTGAAGATGACGAACGAGAACTACGGCATCGGCGTCAAGAAGGGCAGCGACCTCAAGGCCAAGATCAACAAGGCTCTCGAGGACATGGTCTCCGACGGCTCCTGGCAGAAGGCCGTGGACAAGAACCTGGGCCCGGCCCAGTACAAGAACGAGCCCGCCCCGAAGATCGGCGAGATCAAGAGCTGAGGCAACGCCCGGCAGGCGCGCCGTCCGTGAGGGCGGCGCGCCCGGGCATCCCTACACGCGGAAGCGCGGGAGATCGTGTTCGACTTTCTTGACAAGTACGACGTGCTGGGCGCCTTCTGGACGACCGTGCAGCTCACGCTGCTGTCCGCCGTCGGCTCCCTGGTCTGGGGCACCTTGCTGGCTGCCATGCGGGTGGGTCCGGTGCCGCTGATGCGCGGTTTCGGCACCGCCTACGTGAACATCGTGCGGAACATCCCGCTCACGGTGATCATCCTGTTCAGCTCGCTCGGCCTGTACCAGACGCTGGGCGTGAGCCTGGGCTCGGACGTGGTCGACACGGTCAACTTCCGGCTGTCCGTGCTCGGGCTGGTCCTCTACACCTCGGCCTTCGTGTGCGAGGCGATCCGCGCCGGCATCAACACGGTGCCGGTCGGACAGGCGGAGGCGGCACGGGCCATCGGCCTGAGCTTCACCCAGGTGCTGGGGCTGGTCGTCCTTCCGCAGGCCTTCCGCGCCGCCGTCGGTCCGCTGACCAACGTACTGATCGCGCTGACGAAGAACACGACGGTGGCCGCCGCGATCGGCGTGGCGGAGGCCTCGTTCCTGATGAAGAAGATGGTGGAGAACGAGGCGGAGCTGCTGCTCATCTCCGCGGTCTTCGCCTTCGGGTTCTGCTGCCTGACGCTGCCGACCGGTCTGATCCTCGGCTGGGTGGGCAAGAAGGTGGCGGTGAAGCGATGAGCTCTGTCCTGTACGACGCCCAGGGTCCCGGCGCCAAGCGGCGCAACATCCTGTACACGGCGGCCTTCCTGGCGGTCCTCGCGGTCGTCGTGTGGTGGGTGTACTCGGCCCTCGACGAGAAGGGCCAGCTGGCCTGGGTGCTCTGGAAGCCGCTGTTCGGCTCCGAGGCCTACACCACGTACGTCTGGCCCGGTCTGCAGAACACCCTCAAGGCCGCGGCGCTGGCCATGGTCATCGCGCTGCCGCTGGGTGCCGCGCTCGGCATCGCCCGCCTCTCGGACCACGCGTGGGTACGCGTCCCGGCCGCGGCCCTCGTCGAGTTCTTCCGCGCGATACCCGTACTGGTCCTGATGATCTTCGGGAACGCGCTGTACGCGATGTACACCGACGTCAGTTCGGACGACCGCCCGCTGTACGCGGTGGTCACCGGCCTGGTGCTGTACAACGCGTCGGTGCTCGCCGAGATCGTCCGCGCGGGCATCCTCACCCTGCCGAAGGGCCAGTCCGAGGCGGCCATGGCGATCGGCCTGCGCAAGGGGCAGGTCATGCGCCTCATCCTGCTGCCGCAGGCCGTGACCGCGATGCTCCCGGCGATCGTCAGCCAGCTCGTCGTGATCGTGAAGGACACCGCACTCGGCGGCGCGGTCCTCACCTTCCCCGAGCTGCTCGCCTCGGCGAGCACGATGAGCGCCTACTACGGCGCCAACACCCTCGCCTCGTTCACCGCGGTCAGTGTCATCTTCGTCCTCATCAACTTCTCCCTGACCTCGTTCGCGAGCCGGCTGGAGCAGTGGCTGCGGCGGAGCAAGAAGTCGACCGGCGCGGTGCTCGGAGCCCAGGACGTGGCGACCGTCGTCGAGAAGGACGCGGCCGCGGCCGACACCGACGTGCGAAACTGACGATCACTCAAATAGCATGACCTCCAGAGGCAGCGGCTTGATCGCCACTGCCTCTGGGCACTTGACGCAAACTCTGCCAATGGGTTGCATACGTTCTGTGATCGTGCACCCCGCTTCACCTTCCTGTTCACCGGCATCCGTCACCGCACCGCTGCGGGCAGGGGGCGCCGCGCCGTGGACCCGGTGATCATCGTCGGAGCGGGGCCTGTCGGGCTCACGCTCGCCCTGGCGCTGGCCCGCCAGGAGGTGCCGTCCGTCGTCCTGGACGAGGGTCCCGGCAAGGACGAGCCGCGCCCGGCGCGCACCGTCGTCCTGCGCGAGGACACGGCCGCCCTGCTGGAACGGCTGACCGGAGCCGCTCCCGGTGAGCACGGACTGCACTGGACCGGATGGCGGTCGCTGCGGCGCAGGCAGGTGATGAGCGAGACCCGTTTCCCGGCGGACGGAACCGCCCCGCTGCACATCGCCCAGCACGTCCTCACCGGCGCCCTGCGCGCCGCCGCCGCGGCCGAGCCGCTCGTCGAGGTGGCCGCCGACAGCAGGCTCGACGCGATCGAGCAGGAGCGTTCCGGCGTCAGCGCGCACACGCGCGGCCCCCAGGGAACGTGGTGGCGCGGCAGCTACCTGGTCGGCTGCGACGGCCCCCGCTCGACCGTGCGCAAGCTCCAGGACATCCGCTTCCCCGGCCGTACGGCGGTGGAGCGGCACGCGGTCGCCGCCCTGCGCGCCGAACTCCCCTGGGAAGGGGAGGCACTGCTCCACCGGCTGCCGCCGTGGCGGTCGTCCGGGCCGACGGCCGGAGAGGTGACCGCCCGTCCGCTGCCCGACAGCGTGTGGCGGCTGGACTGGCTGCTGCCGCCCGGCAAGGACCTCGTCACGCCGGAACTGCTGGTCTCCCGGATCCGCGAGACCCTCGCGGGGTGGACCGAGGGCTCCACACCGGCGTACGACCTCCTCGACACCGGTGTGCACACCGCGCACCACCGCCTCGCCCGCCGCTGGCGCGCCGGCCGGGTCTTCCTCGCCGGCGACGCGGCCCACCTGCTCGGCACCCTCGGCACCCAGGAGCTCGACGAGGGCCTCAGGGACGCCGACAACCTGGCCTGGAAGCTGGCCACGGCCTGGCATCACGGCCCGTGCGAGGCGCTGCTGGACAGCTACCAGACCGAGCGGCGCGCGGTGGTCGCCGCCCGGCTGCGCGCCGCCGACCAGGCGCTGCCCGTCCTGCGCGGCGGAGGCGGACTGCGGCACTACGTGCCCGGCACGGCCCGCAACCACGACCTGCTCCTCACGGACGGCCACCTGGGGCGCGGGCCCCTGGGCGCGCCGGGCACGTACGCCGGCTCGCCGCTCACGCCCCGGGACCTAGAGGCCGAGATCCCGGTCGGCACCGCGCCCGGCGCCCCGGTGACCGATGTCCGGGTCACCGCGGAGGACGGGTCCTTCGTACGGCTGCGCGACCGGCTCGGCCGCGGCGCGCTGCTCGTCGTGCTGATCGCGCCGGGCACGGGCGTGTGGGACCGCAGGCACTGGATGTCGGCCGGGGTCATGCCGCGGCTCGCGGCCGCGGTCACCGCGCTCCCGCACCCGGCCGAACTGCTGGTCGCCGAGACCTACCCGGGCGCGCCGGCGCACAGCGTGCTGCTGGTACGGCCCGACGGCCATCTGGTCACCGCGCTGAGCGGGGTCCGCCCGGCCGATCTGTACGCGGCCGCGGAGGCCGCGCTGGGCGGTGCCGTGAAGGAGGACGCGGAGGCCGGTTCTCCCGTGCGCTGACCGCGCACCCGGCGCGCTCCGTCCACATGGTGACGTTCGATTGACCGGAGTACGGCCGCGTGCTGTACTCCGGATCGTGACCGACACCTGTGTGCGCCTGTGGCGGAGGGTCCATATGGACCTCGTCCGCTATGCGGGCTGCATGTGTCGCCCGTCCCGCTGAATTCGCTTCCCTCCTCTTCTCCGGGCGCCGTCGTGCGCCCGTTCGGCGAACTCTCCTCAGGACGGTGCACGTGTCTGTCTTGCCTCCCTTGTCCCCCGCTGCCGTCGTGCCCGTCGCCGCCGCGCCGGCCACCGGTCCGGCGCCCTCGCAGGCCGACCTCCTCGCCTTCGTACGGCGTGCCGCCACCGACGCCGCGCTGATCGCCTCCCTCCCGCTCGACCCCGAGGGCCGCACCTGGGTGCGGCTGACGGGCCCGGGCGGCAGCGAGGCGTGGCTGATCGGCTGGCCGCCCGGTTCCGGCACGGGCTGGCACGATCACGCCGACTCGGTCGGCGCCTTCGTCACCGCGTCGGGCGAACTCAGGGAGAACGCGCTGGCCGCCCGGCTGCCCACCGACGGCTGGAAGACCCTCGAACTCTCCGACGGCGTGGACCGCACACGCCGTCTGGCCCCGGGCCAGGGACGCGGCTTCGGTCGCCACCATGTGCACGAGGTGCTCAACGAGTCGCCCGCCCGACACGCGGTCTCCGTCCACGCCTACTACCCGCCGCTGCCGCGGATCCGTCGTTACAGTCGCACCGGCCAGGTACTCCGCCTGGAGCAGGTCGAACGCCCGGAGGACTGGAGTTGAGCGGCGGTACGCGGGCAGGAGCGGTCGGCATCGACGAGCTGCTGGAGCGGGTGCGCACCGGCTACCGGCGCGTCGAGGCGCGGCAGGCCCACGAGGAGGCGCGCGCCGGTGAGGCCCTGCTGGTCGACATCCGGTACGCGGCGCTGCGCGAGCGGGACGGGCTGATCCCGGGCGCCGTCGTGATCGAGCGCAACGAGCTGGAGTGGCGTCTCGACCCGCAGGGCAGTCACCGCATCCCCGAGGCCACGGGGCACGACCTGCGTGTCGTGGTCATCTGCAACGAGGGCTACGCCTCCAGCCTGGCGGCGGTCTCCCTGCATCAGCTGGGCCTGCACCGCGCGACGGACCTGGTGGACGGCTTCCAGGCGTGGCGTGCGGCGGGGCTGCCGGTGCGGGAGGCGGGCACGGCAGAGGGCTGACGCGTCACGCACGGGACCTGCTCGTCACGGGGTCGGCGCGTCTTGGGGGCGGCGCGTCTTGGGGGCGGCGCGTCTTGGGGGCGGCGCGTCGCGGAGCCGACGCGTCACCCACCGGGCCGAGGTGCCAGGTGGCCGGCCGTCAGAACCCGTCGCTCTCCAGGAACTCCGTGTCCTCTCCCTCTTCCTCCAGCGCCCGGCGGACGACACGGAGGGCCATGCCCTCGGGATAGCCCTTGCGGGCGAGCATGCCGGCCAGGCGGCGGATCCGCTTGTCGCGATCGAGGCCACGGGTGGCCCGGAGCTTGCGCGCGACCAGGTCCCGGGCCGTCTCCTCCTCCTGTTCGGAGTCGAGCTGGGCGACGGCCTCGTCGATCACGGTCGACTCGACGCCCTTGGTGCGCAGTTCGCGGGCGAGCGCGCGCCGGGCGAGCCCCCGGCCGTGGTGCCGCGACTCCACCCAGGCGTCCGCGAAGGCGCTGTCGTCGATCAGCCCGACCTCCTCGAACCGCGAGAGCACCTCCTCCGCCACCTCCTCGGGGATCTCCCGCTTGCGCAGGGCGTCCGCGAGCTGCTTGCGGGTGCGCGGGGTCCCGGTGAGCAGGCGCAGGCAGATGGCCCGCGCCCGCTCGGCCGGGTCTCCCGAGGACTCCCCCCGCTCGGCCCTCGACGAGGAAGGGGCGTCTTCGTCCTCCCCGGACGGATCGCCGAAGCCGCGCCGGCGGCGGCCACGCCTCCGGCCGCCCCGTGGTCCCTCGGCGTCCAGTGGCTCCTCGCCACCCCGGAGACCCCGGCCCGACGAGCCGCCCCCGTGGGGCTCGTCGTCCTGATGTCCGCCGCCGGCCCCGGGGCCGGCGTACCGCCCGTCCCCGTGTCCGCCGTGTCCCGCGTACCCCGCGTCCTCGTGCCCGTCGTCACCGGCCGCGGCGGAGCGCGGGTCGGCTCCGGTGCCCCTCCCCCGTGAGGCACCGGAGTCGGCGTACTCGTACTCGGCCCAGTCGGTTCGTCGCGTCACGGGTCAGCTCTTGGCTGCGGAGGCCTTGGGCTTGGTGGCCTTGGCCGCGGGAGCGGGGGCGGGCACCGTCTTGGTGTCGTCGGTCGCGGTGGTCGCCGCGTCCGCGCCCGGCTCGGCGGCGGGCTCCTCCGGCCGGACACCCACGCCCAGCTTCTCCTTGATCTTCTTCTCGATCTCGTTCGCCAGGTCGGGGTTGTCCTTGAGGAAGTTGCGCGCGTTCTCCTTGCCCTGGCCGAGCTGGTCGCCCTCGTACGTGTACCAGGCACCGGCCTTGCGCACGAAGCCGTGCTCCACGCCCATGTCGATCAGGCCGCCCTCGCGGCTGATGCCCTGGCCGTAGAGGATGTCGAACTCGGCCTGCTTGAAGGGCGGCGCGACCTTGTTCTTGACGACCTTGCAGCGGGTGCGGTTGCCGACCGCCTCGGTGCCGTCCTTCAGGGTCTCGATGCGGCGGATGTCGATACGCACCGAGGCGTAGAACTTCAGCGCGCGGCCACCGGTCGTGGTCTCCGGGGAGCCGAACATCACGCCGATCTTCTCGCGGAGCTGGTTGATGAAGATCGCGGTGGTCTTGGACT
The DNA here is from genome assembly GCF_044747185.1 of Streptomyces sp. NPDC090108. Classification (NCBI taxonomy): domain Bacteria; kingdom Bacillati; phylum Actinomycetota; class Actinomycetes; order Kitasatosporales; family Streptomycetaceae; genus Streptomyces; species Streptomyces sp. NPDC090108. The sequence continues at coordinate 47,995 of NZ_JBIVDQ010000004.1, read as the reverse complement.
GGTTGAGCGCGCTGGTGATCTTCCGCAGCGCCTGGCTCATCAGACGGGCCTGGAGACCGACGTGGCTGTCACCCATCTCGCCCTCGATCTCCGCGCGCGGGACGAGCGCGGCGACGGAGTCGATGACGATCAGGTCGAGCGCGCCGGAGCGGACGAGCATGTCCACGATCTCCAGCGCCTGCTCACCGTTGTCGGGCTGGGAGAGGATCAGGTTGTCGATGTCGACGCCCAGCTTGCGCGCGTACTCGGGGTCGAGAGCGTGCTCGGCGTCCACGAAGGCGACCTGACCGCCGGCCTTCTGGGCGTTGGCCACGGCGTGCAGGGTCAGGGTCGTCTTACCGGAGGACTCCGGGCCGTAGACCTCGACGACGCGGCCGCGCGGCAGGCCACCGACGCCGAGGGCGACGTCGAGCGCGGTCGAACCGGTCGGGATGACCTCGATGGGCTCCAGCGACCGCTCGCCCATGCGCATGACCGCGCCCTTGCCGAATTGCCGTTCAATCTGTGCGAGTGCGGCGTCGAGCGCCTTCTCGCGGTCGGTTCCTGCCATGGGTTCCACCCGGTTTGCTTGAGTCGATCGCTTCACGTCAAAGACGCTAACGCCTGCCACTGACAATGCGCCCCGACGCCGGCTCTCCCTGTGGACAACTAGGGGACATACCAACGTAAACCGTGCTCAAATTCCCGTCGAGAGCCTCGCCCGAGCCTCCATGAGAATGTATGTTCGATTTTTGTGTCAAGCGCGCCACGCGGCGTCCCGGCGCCCGGCCGTACGCCTGCGCGAGGCGATCACCCACTCGAGCGGTGCGCCCGGCCGACGCACTCACCCGATGGTGAGTTCCCCCCTCCTCGCAGCCACGGTGCCGTGATGCTCGAAGGACGCGGCGGGTGACCGCCGCCATGTCCGTACGTGCCGGTGGGGAGTGGGCATGACACAAGGAGCGGGACACCGAGAAGCGGGACACCGCGGAGGCCTGGACGAGCAGGCGGTGCTCCTGGTGGCAGGGGTGGCCGACCTGGCCGTGAGCACACTGGGTTCGGCCCTGACGGCGGTACGCGGACTGCTGCGGCGCTCGGACACGGCGGAGCTGGCGGCACAGGCCGAACACGAACTGCTGGCGCGCGGCCGCCTGGCACTGGACCGGTACGCCGCCGTGCCCCCGGCCCATCTGGAGGTCCTCGCCCGGCACGCGCTGACCCGGCGGCCGGCCGATGGCGTCTGAGGCGTGGGAGCCGGCCGCGTTCAAGGCGCGCGTCGACCGGGTGCTGCGCCGCTTCGTCGCCGAGGAGGCCGACCGGTTCGCGGCGGTCGACCCGGTCCTGGGCCCGGTGGCCGGGCAGCTGGAGGCGGCCGTCGCGGACGGCAAGCGCCTGCGGGCGGCGTTCTGCTACTGGGGCTGGCGCGCGGCCGGGCAGCCGGACAGCGAGGCGCTGGTGAGGGCCGCCGCCTCCATGGAACTGGTGCACGCCGCCGCCGTGGTCCACGACGACCTCATCGACGACAGCCCCCTGCGGCACGGGCGCCCCACCGCCCACCGGGCCCTGCGCGCGGCCGTGCCCGGACATCCGCGGTCCACCGCCGCCGCGCGATCGCTGGCCATGCTGGTCGGCGATCTGCTCATGGCGCTGGCCGGTCAGCTGTTCGCCGACAGCGGGCTGCCCGCCGCCTATCTCGGCCGGGCCCGCCCGCTGTGGGCGGCGCTGGCCCGGGAGCTGATCGCGGGCGAGTGCCTGGAGATCATGCTCACCGGGACCGCGCCGGACACGTCGGCCTCGCTCAAGGTCGTCCGCTACAAGACGGCCAAGTACACCGTCGAGCAGCCCCTGCTGATCGGCGGCACCCTGGCCGGAGCCGGGCGGCGGCTGCGCGAGGGCTACTCCTCCTACGGGCTTCCGCTCGGTGAGGCGTTCCAGCTGCGGGACGATCTGCTCGGCCTGTTCGGGGACCCGGACCTCACCGGCAAGGCCGAGGCGGACGACGTGCGCGGCCACCGGCCCACCGCCCTGCTGGCGGAGACCTGGCGCGCCTCGGACGAGGACGGGCGGGAGCGGCTGCGGGCGCTGCTGGGCCGCGGCGACCTGGACCAGGACGGCCTGGACGCCGTACGCGGCGCGATGCACCGGCTGGGGGCGCCCGGCCGCGTCGAGAACATGATCACCGCGCGGGTCGAGGAGGCACTCGACGCCCTCCACGAGCTGGACGTGCCCGCGCCCGCCGCCGCTGCCCTGACCTCACTGGCCCATGCGGCGGCGGTCCGTCCGTCCTGACCGCAACCGGGCGGCACGCGCGCGTGCCGCCCCGCGCGGCCTCCCCCTCCCTGCGGCCGGGACCCTCCCGTGCCCGGACAAGGAGTCCCCGTCATGACCCGTACCGAGGCGTCCATGGACGCCCTGCGCCGAACCGGCGACGAACTCGCCGACGCCACCGTCGCCACGCTCTTCGAACGCGGGGAGGTCGGCAAGTTCAACACCCTGATGCGCTACGTCTCCACCGCCGGGGCCCCGCTGCCGGACGGGCTGCCCGAGGTCGCCCGCGAGTACCTCGAGGCCACGAGCGCCCCTCCCGCCTGGGTGGACTGGGGCGAGATGGAGAAGGCGCGGCTGTTCTTCATCGACAACAACGTGCACATCTCGACGGCCCTGTCCTTCGCCTCGATGCCCGCCTGCTATGTCGTGCCGACCGTGGCGAAACTCCTGTCGGCGACCCATTCGCTGAAGTACCCGTCCAAACGGATGGCGGAGACCGGCCAGTTCACGGTCTACCTGATGCAGCCCGGCGCCTTCGAGGCCGGCAGCAGGTTCGTGCCCGCCGCCCAGAAGGTGCGCCTTCTGCACGCCTCGATCCGCCATCACCTGAAGCGTGAGAACGCCTGGGACACCGAGGCCCTCGGGACGCCGATCTGCCAGGAGGACATGATCGGCGGGCAGATGTTCTTCTCCATGCTCGTGCTGGACAGCCTGCACCGCCTCGGCATCCACATGTCGGCGGAGGGCGCGGACGCCTACTACTACGCCTGGCGCGTGGTCGGCGCAATGCTCGGTGTCGACCAGGACGCCGTACCGAAGGACCTGGACGAGGCCCGCCGGTTCCTGGACCTGTACATGATCCGGCACATGGGCCCCTCCGAGGAGGGGGCGCGGCTGACGCGCCAGCTGATCGACCTCTACGAGGAGGTCGTGCCCGGGACCCTCTTCGACCCGGTCGTGTCCGCTCTCATCCGCTATCTCGTCGGCGACACCTGCGCGGACTGGCTGCAGGTCCCCCGCACCCGGTGGGACGGCGTCGTCAAGGCCGTCCCCCACCTTCTCGGGGTCCTGGAGAGCATCGAGGACCGCTCCCCGCTGGGCGCCTGGGCCCTGGACCGTCTCGGCCACCTGACGGCCGTCCTCGAACTGTCCTCCCTCACGCGCGGACGGGTCATGCACTACGCCATTCCCGAACAGCTCAAGAAGGACTACGGCGTCGACGGCGCGGTCCCCCGCACCCACCGCTGGACACCGCCCGCACCCACGGTCCCCTCCTGACCCTCCGCCCGTACCGGCGCGGCACCCGCCCCGGTACGGCGCGGCACCCGCTGCTCCCGACGTCGTACGGGCGCTGTCTCCGGACGGACGACGACGGTCCGGGGCGCTCCCGGGAGCCTTGGCCCATGAAGAATCCGCGGGCCGCCGAACGGCTCTGTCATGCGACCGGTCTGGTCCTGATCCTGTCCGGCCTGGTCCACCTGGTGGTGTTCGCGGCCGACGGCGGCCCGTGGGACGGGCCGGTCTCCTGGCGCAAGCCCGTCACGTTCGGGCTGTCCTTCGGGGTGACGCTGATCTCGCTGACCTGGGTCACGTCGTATCTGCGGGCCGGGGCGCGGACACGCACGGTGCTGCTCCTCGTGCTCGCCGCGGACTGCGTGGCCGAGGTCGGCGGGATCACTCTGCAGGCGTGGCGCGGGGTGCCGTCCCACCTGAACATGGAGACGCCGTTCGACACCGCGGTGTCGATGACGCTGGCGGTGGGCGGCGGTGTCCTGGTGGTGGTGCTCACGGTCTTCGCGGTCGCGGCCTTCAGGTACCGGCCGGAGGGTCCGGCCGGCATGGCGCTCGCGGTGCGCACCGGGTTCGCGTTCCTGCTCGTGGCGCTGGCCTCGGGCGCGGTGATGATCGCGCGCGGGGTCGTCCTCACCCGCACGGGCCACCAGGAGGCCGCCTATCACTCGACGGCCCCCTTCAAGCCCCTGCACGGGGTGAGCCTGCACGCCGTACTGGTGCTGCCGCTGCTGGCCCGGCTGCTGGCGCGCACCTCGTGGCACGAACGGACGCGCCGGCGGATCGTCGCCGCGGCGGCCGGCTGCTACGGGGCGGCCGTCGCCGGGGCGGGGGTGTGGGCGGCCCTGACGTACTGATCAGGCCTCCTCCGGCCGATCAGGCCTCCTCCGGGGCGCCCTGCCGCTCGCGTGCCCGCCGGACACGGGCGAGCAGCCCCGGGCCGCCCGTGCGGCGGGAGCGGTGGCCGAGCACACGGGGGTCGTCCGTGACGGCGTACCGCTTCACGTAGGCCCCCAGGAAGGCCTGGAGCGTGGCGGCCGCCGGGATGGAGATCAGGGCGCCGACCGCGCCGAGCAGCGCGGTGCCGGCGATCACCGAGCCGAAGGCGACGGCCGGGTGGATGTCGACGGTCTTGGACGTCAGCTTGGGCTGCAGCATGTAGTTCTCGAACTGCTGGTAGATCACGACGAACACCAGCACCCACACCGCGTACCAGGGATCGACGGTGAACGCGATCAGCATCGGCAGCGCGCCCGCGAGGTAGGTGCCGAGGGTCGGGATGAACTGCGACACGAGGCCGACCCAGACTCCGAGCACGGGCGCGTACGGCACCCCGAGCGCCTGGAGCAGGATGTAGTGCGCCATCCCGGAGATGAGCGCCATGAGGCCGCGCGAGTAGAGGTAGCCGCCGGTCTTGTCGACGGCGATCTCCCAGGCGCGCAGCGCCTCGGCCTGGCGGTGGGGCGGCAGGACGGAGCACAGGGCGCGGCGCAGCCGGGGGCCGTCGGCGGCGAAGTAGAACGAGAACAGCATCACGGTGAGCAGCTGGAAGAGTCCGCCGAGCACCTGGGCGGACACGTCGAGGACGCCGGCCGCGCTGTTCTGCGCGTACTTGCGCAGCCAGTCGGAGTGGAGCAGGCCCTCCTGGACGTCCACCCGCTTGAGGCGCATGTGGAACGACTGGTTGATCCAGTTGATCAGCGAGTCCAGATACTCGGGGAATCCCTCGATCATCTTGATGATCTGGCCGGCCAGCATCGACCCGAGCAAGGTGATGAACCCCGCGGTGAGGATCGTCAGGCCGAGGAAGACCAGGAAGGTGGCGAGCCCCCTGCGCATGCCGCGGGACGCCATCCAGCTCACGGCGGGCTCTATCGCGAGGGCCAGGAAGAACGCGATCAACACGTTGATCAACAGCCCGGTCAGCTGATGGAAGGCCCAGCTGCCCAGCTGGAACGAGGCGACGAGCGCGAGCGCCAGCACCATGGCGCGCGGCAGCCAGCGCGGCATGCGGTCGGTCCGGGCCGCGCCGTCGGCGGAGGGCTCCACGGACGGCGTCGTACCGGTCGGGGAGTCTGCGTGCCGGTCGGCCGGCTCGATGTCGTCAGTTCGTGCCACGGGCCAAGTCTCGCGCACCGCGCGCGATGCTCGGTGCACGCCGGCCGTCTCCGGTGCCGTTCAGTGCTTCTCGCCCGGCACGTCCATGACCGAGCAGACCACGCGCCAGACCTCCTTGGCCTCCCAGCCCGCGTCCAGCGCCTCGTTCACCGTGCGTCCGCCCAGCTCGGACATCACGTGATCCCGCGCGAAGGATTCGGCATAGCCGCGCCCGAAATGCTCCGCCATCCGCTGCCAGAAGACCGTCAACCGCATGAAGTCTGCTCCATACCCGCTATGACCTGCATATTTCTCACCTCTCACGCCCTCGCGCGAGCGTCAGGGGGACTCCAGGAGGTTCGCCGCTCACGGAATCCCCACCGCACCGAGCATCCACGGCGGCGCGGCCTCGCGTACCCACGTCGGACATGAGGTGCGTGTATACGCAGAGTAGAGCCAGGGCCGGTGCGTCCGAGCCGGCGGGCGCGGGGGACGATCGACTCGCCGGATTCCATCATGAAGAGATCAGCACAAGGATCAGAGGCGGCGGAATGGGAACCTTCAACAGACTTCACCTGATTCGCCAGGTCGATCTGTTCACGCTGCGTCTCTTCCTCTCCGCGATCGAGGAGGAGCAGATCGGCCGGGCGGCCATCCGGGAGAACATCGCCGCCTCGACCGCGACGAAGCGCATCCAGATCCTCGAGGACATCGCGGGCATCCAGCTTCTCGACCGCGGGCCGAAGGGGGTCACCCCGACCCCGGCCGGGGCGGTGCTGGCGCGGTACGTCCGCCAGATCTTCGGCAGCCTCGAAGACATGCGCTCCGAGATCGCCTCCTTCACGGAAGGCGTACGCGGAGAGCTGGCGATCGCCTCCGCGCGCACGATCTTCGTGCCGTTCCTCGCGCGAGAACTCGGTGACTACAGTCGCGAGTACCCCCTTGTCGATCTGGCCGTGCACGACATCGAGAACGCCGACATCCCCCAGCACGTGGCACACGGCGAAGCGGACATCGGCGTTTTCGCGGCACTGGGGGAACTCGACCTCGACGGTGTCGACGTGAAGCCTTATCGGGAGGACCGCCTGGTGGCCCTCGTCCCGCGGGATCACCGGCTGGGCACGCGGTCCGACGTCACCTTCCAGGGCCTGCTCTCCGAGGACCTGATCGCGGTCGCCTCGATCCTGCCCAGCCTGCGCGCGGCGGCCCGCCGGCTGGACCAGGTGTGCGAGCCGAAGTTCACCGTGCGGAGCGCGGGTGTCGCGATGAGCCTCGTGCGCGCCGGGCTGGGGGTGTCGGTGCTGCCCGAGTGCCTGGTCACGCAGGAGGTCCTGGCCACCACGGCCGCGGTGGAACTCGCCGAGCCGTGGGCCGTGCGCCGGATCCACATCGCCACGGCGGCCGGACGCGCCCTGAGCCCGGCCGCCGAGGCGTTCCTCGGGCAACTGCTCGACCGGCCGCGCGACGACGCGCGGCCCATGAGCTTCTTCTGAGCGCCACGACGCCGAGGCGGGCCGGACCTCGGCCCTCGTGAACGGGGCGGCTCCGGAGGCCCGACGGCCACCGGAGCCGCCCCGTCGCGCCCTGCCGGTCGCGGGCAGCGCGCACGCACGCGCTGCCGCGTCGCCGTGCGGACGCCGTGGACCTCAGACGCTGCGGAAGATGGTCTTCTGCTCCAGGTACGGGTCGAGGCTGCCGGGGCCGAGTTCGCGTCCCATGCCGCTGTTCTTGACGCCGCCGAACGGTGCCTCCATGGGGAAGGAGGAGCTGTTGACGCCGATCGTGCCGGTCACGATGCGGCGTGCCACCTCGGTGGCGTGCTCACGGTCCCGCGAGAAGACGCCGCCGCCGAGGCCGTACTCGGAGTCGTTGGCGATGGCGATCGCCTCTTCCTCGTCCTCGTAGGGGATGACCACGAGGACCGGGCCGAAGATCTCCTCACGGGCGATGCGCATGTCGTTGGTGACGTCCCGGAAGACGGTCGGCTCGACGTAGTACCCGCGCGGGTGGGCTGCGGGACGACCGCCGCCGACCACGGCCTCGGCTCCCTCCTGCCGTCCCAGTTCGAGGTAGGACTCCACACGCTCCCGCTGGCGTGCGGACACCAGCGGACCGAAGAGGTTGGCAGGGTCGGCGGGGTCGCCGAGCGGGATCTCGCTCATGGCGGTGGCGACCGCGTCGACCACTTCGTCGTACCGGGAGCGGGGGGCGAGCACCCGGGTCAGGGACCGGCAGATCTGGCCGGTGTTCGGCGAGCACGCCGTGGCCACGAAGGGCTTGAACGCCTCCAGGTCGACGTCCTCCAGCAGGATCGCGGCGGACTTGCCGCCCAGTTCGAGCGTCACGCGCTTGAGGTCCTGGCCGCAGGCGGCGGCGATGGCCTTGCCCGCGACGGTGGAGCCGGTGAAGGCGATCTTGCGTACCAGGGGGTGTGCGACGAGGGCGGCGCCGGTCTCGCGGCCTCCGGTCACCACGTTCACGACACCCGCGGGAATGCCGGCCTCCGCCACGATCTCGGCGAAGAGGAAGGCATCGAGCGACGTCTCCGGCGCCGGCTTGATCACCACGGTGCAGCCCGCCGCGAGCGCGGGGCCGATCTTCCACGCGAGCAGCGGCTGGGGTCCGTTCCAGGGGGTGATCGCGCCCACGACGCCGACGGGCTCGCGCCGTACCAGCGCGTCGCCGACGGACGTCTTCAGCGGCTCCTCCTCCGCCATGCCCTCGGCCAGGGAGGCGAAGTAGCGGTAGTTCGCCGGCACCTGCGACTGCATGGCCCGGGACACGCTGATCGGTGTGCCGTTCTGCCGCGTGACGAGTGCGGAGATCTCCTCGGTGCGCTTCTCGTAGACGTCCGCCAGCCGGCGCAGGTGAGCGGCTCGCCCGGCGAACCCGAGCGCGGCCCACGCACCCCCGGCGGCGGCAGCGGCGCGTACCGCGGCGTCGACGTCGTCCGGGTCGCCGTCGACGATCGATGCGAACGCCTCTTCGGTGGCGGGGTCGACGACGGAGATCCGTGCCGCCGAGCGGGCGGGACGGAAAGCGCCGTCCATGTAGTGGGACTCGTGCTTGATGACCACTTTCGGAAACCTTTCTCGGATCGACCGATCCTTTTCTCTCCATCTCAGCCTCCCGCAGCGTCGGAAGAATGTGCAGGGTAGGGATTCGTACCCCCCGGGCAGGCTCCGATTTCCCTGCGGCGAAGTGCCGGTTCGTAGATTTTCACTTGGATTGCTCTTGAGGCGGTCCTAGCCTGTGACCAGCGACAATGTGGCTGCACGGCAGTCGAGAGAAAAGGAAGAAAAGTGCAAGGAATTACTTTCCCCGGTGACCGTCGTGCGGTTCTTAAGGATTTCCCCGACCCTGAGCCCGGACCGGGAGAGGTCGTCGTTCGTATGCGCGCCTCCGGTATGTGCGGAAGCGATCTGCACTTCTACCGGGGTACGGCCTCTTTCGGCGGCGGCCCTGACATGATCCAGGGGCACGAGCCCTGCGGCAAGGTGCATGCGGTGGGCGCGGGCGTCACGCCGGACATGGCGGCGGTCGGCGACCGGGTCATGATCCATCACTACTGGGCGTGCGAGACGTGCGACCACTGCCGTTCGGGCTGGCCGCAGATGTGCGACGGCGGAGACGTGCACACCCTCTGCATCGACGAACCGGGCGGTCACGCCCCCTACATGGTGGTGCCGGTCCGCACACTGCTGCCGCTCCCGGACGGGCTCAGCTTCAAGGCGGGCGCCGCGGTCGGATGCGGCACCGGAACGGCCTGGGGCGGTCTGAAGCGGCTCGGCGACCTGGGCGGCGCCAACCTGGTCGTCCTCGGACAAGGACCGGTCGGCCTGTCCGGGACCATGCTGGCCTCGGCTCTCGGCGCCCGGGTCATCGGCGTGGACATCAACGACGCGCGGCTGGAACGGGCGCACGGGTTCGGCGCGAGCGATGTCGTCAACTCCGCGACGGCCGACCTCACCGAGGTGATCCAGGACCTCACCGGCGGCCGGGGGGCGGACCTGGTCCTGGAGACCTCCGGCAGGGCCAACGCCGACGCGCTGAAGATCCTCGGCAAGTGGGGACGCGCCTGCTTCATCGGACTTCCCGGGGACGTGAGCTTCCGCACCGAGGACGTCTTCAGGAACCAGTGGACCCTCATGACCTCCTGGACGCTGTCCTCGATCGAGCAGGGCCGCTGCGCCGACTTCATCGCCTCCCGCGAGCTGCCCGTGGACGACCTCTTCACCCGGAGCTGGTCGCTCGACCAGGCCGCCGAGGCATACGCGTGGTTCGACCGGCAGACGGACGGCAAGGGCGTCTTCGAATGGTGACCCACTACGGGCGGGCGGTTCTGCGTGCCGCCCGCCACGGCTTCCGGGTGGGACGCCCGCTGCAGGACCCGCGGGCCCTGCTCCGCGTGGCCGCGGGCATCGTCCTCGGCACCGCCGTCGGCTGTGTCCTGGACCAGCAGATGCTGTGCGTGGGGGCCTGGCTCGCCGGCCTGTGCGCGATGGTCCCCCACCAGCGCCACCGGCTGGGCGTGTCGGCCGCGAGCACGGTGCTTCTGTCCGTCGTCGGTCCGACGATCGGTGTCTTCGCCCACGGCATCCCGTGGCTGGCCTACGTGCTGGCGTTCCTCGGCGTCTTCACCGGCGGCATGCTGATGGCGTTCGGGGTCGGCCTGGGCATGAGGGCCATCATCATGACCGTCCTGACGGTGGCGCTGGCCGACCTCTCACCCGGCGTCTCCACCGGCCTGACCGTGGTGAAGTGGCTCGCCCTCGGCGGCGCCCTCGGCTGGATCTGCCAGCTGCTCCCGCCCTACGACGCCCGCTTCGCCGGCCGGCGCCGGGCCGTGGCCGCGCTCTACGAGGCGCTCGCCGCCGCCGCGCGCGTCCACGCGGAGGGCGGCGCGGCTCATCAGCCCTGGCCCGGTCCACTGCTGGCGGCCCGGCAGTCCCTGACCGGACTGCCTCGCTCCGCCCGCTCCAAGGCCGCTCCGCTGTTCGCTCTGGTGGGCGAGGCCGAACGGATCGCCCGGTACATGCGGGCCGTCGAGCTGTCCACGGATGTGGCGTCCGAGGCCCGCGGAGCTCACTTCGCCTCGGCCGCGCGTGTCCTCGCCTCGGTGGCCTCCGCCGTACGGAGTGGACGGCCGCCCCTCGCGACGGCGGGGGACGGGTCCGAGGGCCCGGTGCCGGCGCACTCCGGCGACCCGCACGCGGACATCCTTCTCCGCCGTCTCACCGCGGCCCTCACCGAAGCCCTCACCGAAGCCCTCACCGAGGCCGAACGGCTGGTGCGCGTGCGGGGCGGCGGTCCGTCCGACGGCGCCTGGCAGCACACCGAACTGTCCCTGCTGCACACCGGTCCCGGTTTCCTCGTCCGCGGACTCCGGCGCCTGCGCGCGGAGTTCACCTGGCGCTCGCCCGTCCTGCGGCACGCGCTGCGCCTCGCCGCCGCGTCCACTGTCGCCGAGGCCGTCGGGCACGCCACCGGCGACTGGGGAGGTCTCGGCGAGCCGAACCACGCCTTCTGGCTCTTCCTGACCACCGCGATCGTCCTTTTCCCCACCTTCGAGCACACCTTCAGCCGGGGCATCAGCCGCAGCGCGGGCGCGATCGCCGGCGGTCTCATCGGCTGGGCCCTGGCCCTGCTCCCCGGCGACCGCGCGCTCCACTACGCCGTCCTGATCGTGCTGCTCTTCCTCTACCTGGCCTTCCGCAGCACCGGTCAGCCGCTGATGATCATGTGGATCACGGCCTGGGTGTCCTGCCTCGGGGCAGGCGGCAGCAGCGCGTGGACCCGGACCGCCGACACGGTGATCGGCGCCGCCATCGCCATGGCCGTCCAACTGCTCACGCCCACCTGGCACAGCGACGCCCTGCCCGGCCTGCTGAGCCGGTGGATCCGCGTGGAGGGCCTGCGCCTGGGCACTCTCGCGCACGCCTGGGCCGACCCCGCCACCACCGATCCGGCCCTGCTGGAGCGGCTCGGCCACGAAGCCCGTACAGCACGCCAGGCGTTCACCGAGGCAGCGGAACACGCGGAGTCCGAGCCGGTCCATCACCTCGCCCGCTGGAGCGGACCGGAACTGCGGCTGCTGTGCGGGGCGGTGCACGAGGTCGCCAAGGGTGCCGCGCTGCTGACCGCCCGCCTGCCCGGACCGGAGATGCCGGGCGTACCGTCCGCCGCACGGTACGCGCGTCGCCTGCACGGGCTGATGGCCGAACTGGCCACGGCGGCGGGGACCGGCGCGCGTCCGCAGGACGGACTCACGGCACGGTTGCACGACGTCTTCGGTGCCGAGGCAGCGGACCCCGGGCCGGCCCGGCACCCCGGCCACGACGTTCCGGAGGTCTTCGCCCGCGTCACCCTTCGCGTGGAGGACCTGTCCTCGGCAGTCGGTGGGCAGAGCGCCCGGGAAAGCCGGACCTCGGTGCGAACGGCCGCCTGAGAGAAACCATTCCACCGCGTACCGGCGGTCCGGCCGAGAGCCGGACCGCCGGTACGCGGTGTGCGGTGTGCGGTGTGCGGTGCGGGCCGCCTCCCTCAACCGGTGGGCGTCCGCCGGGTCCGGGCGGTCCAGGAGGCAAGGATGCGCAGCCCGTCCTGGGAGGGGCTGCCGGGTTCGGCGGTCAGGGTGACGAGCTGCTGATCGGGATCTCCCGGGCAGGTGAGGGTGTCCCAGTGGAGGGTGAGTTCCCCGGCCACGGGATGGCGCAGGACCTTGATCCCCACGCCGTGCGCACTGAGGCGGCCTTCTCCCCACCACTGCCGGAAGTCCTCGTCGTGGACGGACAGTTCACCCACCAGATCGGCCAGCCGTGGGTCCGTGGAATCGCGGACGGCTTCCAGGCGCAGTTGTGCGACGGCGGCGCGGGCGGTCCCCGCCCAGTCGACGTACAACCCGCGCAGGGCGGGGTCGGTGAAGACCAGTCGTACATAATTGCGTTTTCGCACCGGCAGTTCGGCGAAGTCCGTGATCAGGGCGGCGGCCGGCGGGTTCCAGGCGAGGATGTCCATCCTGCGCCCCAGGACGAGCGCGGGGGTGTGCACGAGTTCGCCGAGCAGGCGCCGCAGCTGAGGGTGCGCCCGCTGCGGCGCGGGCCGACGGCGGCGGCCGGGGGCGTCTCCCGCGAGCCGGTGCAGCTGTGCGCGCCGGGTGTCGTCGAGGTGCAGTACCCGGGCGATGTCGTTCAGCACCGACAAGGACGCCTGGACGCGGCCCTGTTCGATGCGGGTGTAGTAGTCGACGCTGATGGCGGCGAGTGAGGCCACTTCCTCGCGTCGCAGGCCCTCGACGCGCCGCCGGCCGCCGCAGTCGGGCAGCCCCACGGCTCGGAGGCTGAGCTCGCGGCGGCGTGCCTTGAGGAACGCCCCCAGCTCCTGGGGGTCCGGCTTGCCGTTCACGAAGGCACGCTTCTCCTTTCCGGTTCGGTGCGCGCGGGGCGATGAGGCGCGGGACCCCGGTGACGAGTGCCGTCACCGGCCGGGGTCCCGCGGCCGTTTCGTGTGATCAGGCGAAGTGCGCGCCGAACCAGGCGAGCATCCGCTCCGGGTTCTCCGGGAAGTAGTTGTAACCGTCGAAGCGGCGGGTGGTTCCCTCGATCCAGAGCAGCTCCTTGTCCTCGGTGGCGAGGTTGTCGAAGATGCCCTGGACGTCGGCCGGCGTGGTCGCGGAGTCCTGGTGGACCTGGGCGACGAGGGTGGGGGTGGTGACGTCCTTGGCGTACTCCAGCGGAGACATCTCGTCGATGTCGAAACCGGTGAGCGTCCTGATCTCCCGCGAGAACCCCTCGATCCCGCCGGGAATCCCGTTCGTCGCCGTCTCGGCGAGCGCGCGCAGCGACACCGGCTGGACGGCCACCAGGGCACGCACGCCCTCGAACTCCTCGGGGTGCCTGGACATCGCGACGATCGTGGCGTCCGCGCCGAGGCAGCGGCTCAGCAGCCCGATACGGGAGTTGTCGACGCCCAGGCGCTCACGGCCGTACCGCAGGGAGGCGACGACGTCGCGGTACTCCAGGAGCCCGATCCCGCAGACGCCGCCGTCCGCCGCGTCGCTCTCGCCGTGGTTGCGCAGGTCGTAGGCGAGGACGTTGTAGCCCGCGTCGTGGAGGTTCTTGTAGTCCGGCAGGAAGTTGATCTCGAAGTCGGCGAAGGGGGTGGCGTACTCCTCCAGGTGCCCGGGGTAGCCGTAGCGGTTGCAGGGCGAAGGGTGGTTGGCGATGACGAGCTTGTCCGAGTCGGCCGGGATGAACCAGCCCTCCAGGGCCGTGCCGTCGGACGCGGTGAACCGCACGTCCTCGTACGTCAGCCCGTACTCGTCGGGGCGTCGCACGACGGGGGTCCGCCGGGCGAACGCGAGCCCGTGTGCCAGCGCGGAGACGAATTCTTCCGGTGTGGCCGTGGTCATGATCAGAAAGCTCCTGGATCCGGGGGTGAGCCGAGGCGCTGCCGGGTCCGCGCGGAAGGCGCGAGCCGGGCAGCGGGGCAACGGGTGCGAGCCGGGGAGGCATGGCCGGGAAGCCGTGGTGGGCGCCGGGCCGACGTGCGGGAAGGCTGACGATCTCGCCGGAATCCCGTAGGTGGCCCCTGGTCTCGCGGTGCCTTTTTCACTGAAACACGGGGTGCTTCCACCGGGCCATAGCGCTGCCAGGTACAGAACTCGGCCCCCCAGGGGCGGATCCCTGCGCGAGACGGCGCCTCAGGAGTTCCCGGTGCTCCCGGTGCTCCTGGATTCCTGCGCGGACGGCGCCTCAGGACCTTCCGGTGCTCCCGGAATCGGGTGCGGCCGGACGCGTGGCGGCCCAGGACGCGAGGAGGCGCAGTCCGTCGTCCGAGGGCGAACCAGGCTCGGCGGTCCATACGGTGAGCTGCTGATCGGAGTCGGCGGCGGAGCCCAGGCTCTCCCAGTCGAGGACGAGGTCACCGGCCACGGGGTGACGGATGGTCTTGGTGCCGAAGGCGCGGTGGGCCACATGGTGACCGGCCCACCACTGCCGGAAGCGCGGGTCCTGGACCGAGAGTTCGCCGACGAGTGCGGTGAGACGCGGGTCGTCGGGATCGCGTGCGGCTTCCATGCGCAGGAAGGCGACGCAGTCCCGCGCGAGGGACTCCCACTCCGCGTACCGGCTCCTCATCACGGGGTCGGTGAAAACCAGCCGTACGTAATTCCGCTGCTCTCGCGGATACCGGGAGAAATCCGTGAGCATGGCGGCGGCGAGGGGGTTCCAGGCGAGGATGTCCATGCGCCGGCCGAGGACGACGGCTGGAATGTCGGAAAGATTGTCGAGCAGCCGCTGTATCGGCGGCCTGACATTCTGCCCCTTTTTCCGCCGGGGAGACGAGTTCGCCTTGCCTGCCAGCTCGAACAGATATTCCTGCTGGTCGTCGTCCAGGCGCAGGATCCGCGCCAGGAGATGCAGGACCGAGGTGGACGCCTGGATGCGCCCCTGTTCGAGGCGGGTGTAGTACTGGGCGCTGATGGAGGCCAGCTGGGCCACCTCCTCGCGGCGCAGGCCGGGCACCCGCCGCGGACCGCCGCTTTCGGGCAGCCCCACGGCCGCGGGGGTCAATTCGGCCCGCCGGGCCCTGAGGAACCGACCCAGCTCGCTCCGGTTCACCTCCGTGGCCATGCCTGCCATATTACTGCCGCGGCCCGGTCCGGGCGGTTCGCCCGAAGGGGTAGAGAACCGTACCCGGCACCCTCCCGATGCCGACCGGGACACCGGGTAAAAGGGGGTACGGATTCATACCCTGGAACACTCCGCTCTCTCGTGCCAGGCTGCAATTGCCACACGGCATCGAGATATCCCTGTCACCCGGATCCGATCCCCAGGAGATGCGTTCACGTGGAAACCGTGACCTTCAAGAACAAGAACATCGACGTCGCCGCCGACATCTACTTCCCGCCCGGCTTCGACCCGGAGCGCAGGTACCCGGCGATCGTCAGCGCCCACCCCATCGGCAGCTGCAAGGAGCAGACCTCCGGCACCGTCTACGGCAAGCGGTTCGCCGAGGCCGGGTACGTCGTCCTCGCCTTCGACGCCTCCTTCCAGGGCTCCAGCGGCGGCGAACCGCGGCACGTCGAGGACGCGACCTGGCGCGTGGAGGACTTCCGCTGCGCCGCCGACCATCTCGTCACGCTCCCGTACGTGGACGAGGACCGTATCGGCGTCTTCGGCATGTGCGGAGGTGGCGGGTACACCTGGACCGCCGCGATGACGGAGCGGCGCTTCAAGGCGGTCGCGACGGTCACCGGGGTGAACATGGGGCGTCTGATGCGCCAGGGCGACATGTCGCCGGACGCGGCCATCAGGACGCTGGAGGCGATCGCCGCGCAGCGCACCGCCGAGGCCCGCGGGGGCGAACGACGCGTGGACGGCTTCCTGCCGCCGTCGCCGGAGAAGGCAGCCGAACTCGGGCTGGTACCGCCGCTGCACATCGACATGGCGGAGGCGACCGAGTACTACAAGACGCCCCGGGGCGCCGCGCCCAACGGAACGAACCTGTCGCTCCTCTCCTCCATGGCGGCCACGGTCGGCTACGACGCGTACCACCTCGCGGAGTACCTCCTGACGCAGCCTCTGATGCTCGTCGTCGGCAACAAGCCGGGCGAGTTCGGCGCGTACCGGGACGCCTACACGGTCTTCGACCGCGCCCGGTCGCAGGACAAGGAGATCGTGGTCATCCCCGATGTCTCCCACTACGACCTGTACGACAAGCCCGAAGCCGTGGAGCCGGCCCTCGCCGCACTGATCCCCTTCTTCGACAAGCACCTCTGATCCCGCGCCCGGTCGGGAACGGAGAACGGGCCCGGTCAGGACCGTAGAACGGGCCCGCGGAGCAGCGGCCACACCCTCGCCGCTGCTCCGCGGGCTTCCGGCCGCCGTCGCACCCGTCGGCGGCCGCCTGCGACCGTCCGGTGGGTTCCAGGGAGTCCGCGGAATTTTTTTCGGAACGCGACAACCCCGGGTGGGGCCGCACGTCTGGTGGGGTGAAGGGCGGTTACCGGGACGGGATTTCCGGTCCCGGGGCCTCCCGACCCTCAGTGTTGTCCCCGAACTCTCTGGAGTCGTTTCCCATGCGGCACAAGCGCGCCACGAAGTCGAACAGTTCCCTGCGCACCTGGGTGCTGGGGTCGGCTGCCGGTCTCGCCCTGGTGGCGGGCGGCGGCATCGCCGCCCAGGCGGCCACCGCCGTCCACGCGCGCCCGGCCACGCCGGGCACGTCGGCACCGGCCGACCCGAAGCCCGTACCTTCCGCCCCGGGCACGCACACCTCGTCCGACACCGACCCGACGCCGGTCCCGGGCGACGAGAACGGCAAGCCCTACCCGCACCCCGTCCCCTCCGCCCCGGGCACGCACACCTCGTCCCACACCCGGCCCAGCCCCGTTCCCGGTGACGAGAACGGCAAGCCCTACCCGCACCCCGTCCCCTCCGCCCCGGGCACGCACACCTCGTCCCACACCCGGCCCAGCCCCGTTCCCGGTGACGAG